>NZ_JARWKQ010000001.1:0-1233078 GCF_029846355.1 Cobetia sp. 2AS | reverse complement strand
AAGTCGCCGCCGTGCCCGCCGCATTGCATCCCGATGGCGGACATGCCACCTTTTCGAGGCAGGCCAGCGCAGTGCATTCCCGGCGGCGATGTCCGGCTTGCGTGCCTGATTCGTTTCGCCCATCTGTTACGTCCACTTCTTACGCCCACGACAGGATTCATGCCATGTCCATCAAGCTTATCGCGACACTGACCTTCCCCGCCGACCAGCAGGACAAGGCACGCGATGCTCTCGCCGAACTGGTCGAGAAGAGCCAGTCCGACAAGGGCTGCCTGCAGTATGAATTCTTCGCGATCGACAAGAACGTCGCGGAAGGTGAGCCGGTACCGGCAGGCGACTTCATGGTTCTCGAAGAATGGTGGGATGAAGAAGCTCTCAATGAACATGTCGCCAGCGATCACTTCCAGGGTTTCCTGAGTGCCTTCGGCGAAGGCGAGATGACACTCAACATCCAGCGTCTGCTCAACCCGTAACGACATCCTGCTGAGCGGCCGCCTTCTGCTCCTGACGGCTGCGCCTTCTTTGCGCCCTCGTTGCCGCATGGCTCAGCAAGCTCTTACGCAAATCCCCGCAGGGCGTCACGCTCTGCGGGGATTTGCGTGTCTGGAATACGGGCTTCGACAGGGTTAATGCCTGATGCTTAGAAATAGCGAAGCAAGCCAAGGAAAACCAGAGGGAATCACTGAACTTGGTTCATATCTTGCTTATAATTGCCTGCCCGCGCTGAACACTCCAGTGCCTGACACCATTCCCGCCATCGCCATTGCATCGCGAGCAGAACAAGGAGCGTCCCATGACCCAATCCTCTTCCCATTCCAAGGGGATAGATGAGCCACTGCTCGGCCTCGATAGCTGCCCATCGGTGCCAGTGTCCGCATTGGCTGGCGCCCAGCATCTGCTGGCCAGTCTGGCCGGTATCATTGCACCGACATTGATCATCACCAGTGCACTGTCGCTCGATGCCTATACTGCCAGCCTGCTGTCGATGGCACTGGTGGTCTCCGGGATCGCCACCTGGATCCAGTCCCAGCGCATCGGACCGTTCGGCTCGGGGCTGTTGAGCATCCAGGGCACCAGTTTCAGCTTCGTGTCCGCGCTGATCACCGCCGGGTTGATCGCACGCTCCCAGAATGCCAGTGACGAACAGGTACTGGCGGTACTGTTCGGCACCTGCCTGGCGGGCAGCCTGATCGAGATGGCGCTGGGCACGGTATTGCCGTGGCTCAAGCGGGTCATCACGCCCGTGGTCACCGGCGTGGTGGTGATGCTGATCGGCCTGAGCCTGATCCAGGTGGGCATGACGGACATCGGCGGCGGGTTTGGTGCCGAGGACTTCGGTGCACCCGCCAATCTGGCACTGGCCGGTTGTGTGCTGATCACGGTGCTGGCCTGTCAGGTCTCGCGCCATCCGTGGCTGAGAATCGCCTCCATCTTCATCGGCATGGCAATCGGCTGCATCATCGCCGCCATCGGCGGCCTCTATGATGCACCGCAGCTGGCCGATGCCGCCCTGTTGGCCCTGCCGCATCCGGCGACGCTGAGCACCGGCTTCGACTTCTCGCTGGCGGCTTTCCTGCCGGTGGCCTTCATCTTCGTGATCACTGCCATCGAGACGGTCGGTGATCTCACCGGCAGCGCACGCGCCTCGGGGCTCGCCGTGGATGATGACACGCATCAGAAGCGTCTACGCGGTGGTGTACTCGCGGATGGCCTGAATTCCGCACTCGGCGCGCTGGCCGGCACCTTCCCCAACACCACCTTCAGCCAGAACACCGGCGTGATCCAGCTGACCGGCATCGCCAGCCGCCATGTGGGCCGCTACGTGGCAGGCTTCCTGCTGCTGCTGGGCCTGTCGCCCTTCATCGCCACCCTGCTGACCCAGATGCCGCGCCCGGTGCTCGGTGCCACCACCACGCTGATGTTCGCGCTGATCGCGGTGTCTGGCATCCGCATCCTGATGGCGCAGCCCATCGGGCGCCGCGAGATGATGATCATCGCGCTGGCCCTGGGGCTGGGGCTTGGCGTCGGCATGGTGCCGGATGTGCTGAACGCCATTCCGGGCGCCTTCGCCGATGCGCTGCGCTCGCCGATCACCATGGGCGGCCTGACCGCCATCATCGCCGAGCTGCTGCTGCCGAAGATGGAAGACGCCGAGGTGTTCAACCCCAAAGCGAGTGAGCGTGAGTCCACCGACAGCATCAGCGCGGACCAGGAACACGCCTGACCCGCAGGCGCAGCAATGAGACATGAAAAGACCGGCGCATCATTGGCCGGTTTTTTCATGTCGGTCTAGAAAGTTCGCACTTCGGGTGTCGGTCATCCAATCTCCACAGCAATGAGGCAGACTGCATGGGGTTGTTCATGCCGTCCCCACCCTTCAAGCAGTTTTACCATCAACACTCTTACAATCAGCACCCTGACAATCAGCACTCACAGATTTGAACGCGCCATTGCGCCTCGGAGCCAGACACAAGGAACGTATCGCTCATGCTGAATACTCGACTCACCTCATCAAATGCGCCGGGCTTGCGCGCATCCCACCGCTCGCGCATGGCGCTGAAGGCCCTGCTGGGGGCTGCACTGCTCAGCACGCTGTGTGCCTGTGCCAGCCAGGCGGGCCATGAATGGCAGGCCGACACTACCTATCACCTGACGGTGCTGCATACCAACGATCACCACGGTCGCTTCTGGCAAAGCAGTGATGGCGAATACGGCATGTCGGCGCGCAAGACGCTGGTCGACCGCATCCGCGCCGAGGTGGAATCCGCAGGCGGCAGCGTGCTGTTGCTGTCGGGTGGCGACATCAATACCGGCGTACCGGAATCCGATCTCCAACAGGCCGAACCCGACTTCAAGGGCATGAACCGCATCGGCTACGACGCCATGGCGGTGGGCAACCATGAATTCGACAACCCGCTGGAGGTGCTGCTCAAGCAGCGCGACTGGGCCGACTTCCCGATGCTGGCCGCCAACATCTACGACAAGACCAGCGGCGAGCGCCTGTTCGCGCCCTGGAAGATCTTCGATGAGCATGGCATCCAGATCGCGGTGATCGGCCTGACCACCGAAGACACAGTGCGTATCGGCAACCCCGAATACTTCAGCAATCTCGACTTCCGTGACCCCAAGGAAGAGGCGCGCAAGGCCATCGAGGAGCTCAACGAGCATGAGCAGCCGGACCTGATCTTCGCCGTCACCCACATGGGCCACTATCAGAATGCCGAGCATGGCATCAATGCGCCGGGCGATGTCTCTCTGGCGCGTTATCTGCCCTACGGCGAACTGGACATGATCGTCGGTGGCCACTCCCAGGAGCCGGTCTGCATGGAGGGCGCCAACCGGATGGCGGACTTCGCGCCCGGCGATGATTGCCAGCCGGACCGCCAGAACGGCACCTACATCGTGCAGGCGCATGAATGGGGCAAGTACGTGGGGCGCGCCGATTACGAGTTCCGCAATGGCGAGCTGACCATGGTCAACTATCAGCTGATTCCGGTGAATCTCAAGAAGACCGTCGAGGAGAATGGCGAGCGCAGGAAGGTGCTGGTCGCAGAGGAAATTGCCGAGGACAGCGAACTGCGCGAATTCCTGCGCCCCTATCAGGAAAAGGGTCAGGCGCAGCTCAACGTCACGGTCGCACAGAGCAACGGCAAGCTGGAAGGTGATCGCGATGTGGTGCGCTTTGCCCAGACCAACCTGGGACGTCTGATCGCCACCGCCGCCATGCAGGCCGGCAAGGCCGACTTCGGCGTGATGAACGCAGGTGGCGTGCGCGCCTCCCTGCCCGCGGGCGAGATCACCTACAAGGATGTGCTGACCGTGCTGCCCTTCGGCAACACCGTGGGAGTCGTGACCATGTCAGGTAGCGAGGTGCTCGAGTATCTCGAGGCGGTGGCCACCCAACCGGTGGACTCCGGCGCCTATGCCCAGTTCGCCGGCGTCAGCCTGCGCGTCAATCGCGAGGAAGGCAGCGTCTCCGAGGTGATGATTCAGGGCCAGCCATTGGCCATGGACGCGCAGTATCGCTTCACCGTCCCGAGCTTCAATGCCGCCGGCGGGGATGGCTATCCGAAGGTCACTGACCTGCCGGGTTACCTGGATACCGGCTTCGTCGATGCCGATGTGCTCAAGGCCTACCTTGCCGAGCAGAGCCCGATCGACGTCGCGGCATACGCGCCCCAGGGCGAGATCGTCTATCAGTGACGCTTGAGGCTTCTGCTCTAAACATGCACATGACAACGGGACGCATTGGCGTCCCGTTTTGGTTTCCAGAGCCGGAATATCCTCGCCAGAGGCGGAAATCGGACTATACAAGTGCGGATCGCACAGGTTTGATAAGACATGCGCACCACTACAACAAAGACCGTCGAGACCCTGGCCCATGAACCTCAACCGCACCGACAGTGAGCTGCTCAACCTGCTGATCAAGGACGGTCGCATGTCCTACGCCGATATCGCCCGCAAGCTCGGCATTTCGCGTGCCCATGCGCGCAGCCGCGTCCAGGCGCTGGTCGAGAGCGGCGTGATCGAACAGTTCACCGCCGTCATCAACCCCGACAAGCTCGGCAAGGGCATCTCCACCTTCGTGGATCTGACCGTCGCCCCCAGTGCCATCGAACGCATCGCCGAGGAGCTTTCCGCCTGCGTCGAGGTGGTCAGCCTCTATATCATGAGCGACCTGAAAAGCCTGCACATCCACACCCTCACCGACAGCTACGAGGCCTTCGATGCCTTCGTGCGCGCGCATATCTTCAATCGCGACGAGATTCTCTCGGTCGACTGCAAGTCGCTGATGACCCGCGTGAAGCACCGTCGTGGCGGTGCGCGGCTATGACGTCTCTGTCTCTGCCTCTGACGCCGCAGCCCCGGACGGCGCCGGAGCCGTCATTTCACTCGACACCTCAACTATCACTGCAAGCGTCACTGCAACCTTGCCAGCCCGCGCAGCAGCCGTAGCGCGATCCACAGAAAGCCCAGCGGGAACAGTACCGTCTGGGTGATGAACAGCATGGTGAGATCGATCACCTTGTCGGTCATCGCATCAAAGCCCTGGGTGACACTGGTGATCGGCCCACCGACCCAGCCTTCCATGCTGCCCTTGAACTGCTGCCACCAGCTGCGCTCCTCGTGCGCGCCACCTACCTGCTTGTCGGCGACTTCCGCCAGCTGCTGCTGCGTCACGCTCAGCTGCGCCATCTGGGTATCGCGACTGTCATCGAGAAAGGCCTGACCCGCGGCGCCGCTGGCCAGCGCGACACTCAGCACCGCGAAGCGCAGTGCGATGCCCCACAGGGCCACGCGCAGAATGGCCACCTGCCACCAGTGCTGACGGGGATGCACGCCATCGACCGATTGGCGATTGCCGGTAAGTAGCCCGAGAGCCGCCAGCAGGCAGGCACCGCTGGCGAAGGCCTTGATGATCAGCGAGCCGGAAATGCCCAGCAGCAGCTTCTGCAGCGCCAGCGAGCCGGTCGCCGCGAACATCACCCACGAGAAGCGCTCGATCATGTCATTGGCGGGGTCCAGCGCTTCTCCGGGCGAGACCTGAAACACCTGCAGGTCGATGGTCGAGGACTGCAGCACCGAGATGGTCGCGTTCAGGCCCTTGGCGATGGCAAAGGCGCTGAATGCCTGGCCCAGAGTGGCGTCGAGGAAATCCAGCGCCCACTGCTGCGGCATTTCCCACCAGGCAAGCACCGCCATCACCACCAGGATGGCGACCAGCAGGATGCGCGGCACCTGTGCCTCTCCTGGCGCCCCGGGCGTGACGGGCAGGCGAGGCCCGGCAGCCTTCGCCACGCATGTAGATGCGGCGGCAGGCGAAGACTCCGAGCGGGCGGTAGGCTCTTCAGGCACATGAGGTGACATCTAACGCTCCATCAGGACAAAGCCGCATGATGCCACCGACCCGTCAGACTGTCGTCTGTGGCGCCTCGCATGAAGACTAGAGGTGGTCGAACCGGCTCTGATTTGGCGACTCTGATTGACCGACGCTGATTGACCGACTCTGAGCGCCCCTAACCAGGTGCACCATGATCGATCGCACGCACCATCAGGTCGCGAGCATGACAATTGATCATCTCCACCCCACATTCGTGAGCCAGATGTCACCCTCCCCGTCGCTATCGGTGAACAAATGCCGCGATAGGCGTCATCTTCTGACATTTGTCAGGCCCTGAACTTTGCCAATCAGTGCTTCCACGGCCTCACTTGGGCAACGCCAGGGGCGCACTCACGCTCCATCAGCGCAACACAGCGTCCAGTATCTCCATGCAAAAGATTGAAAATAAAGAATAAATCTCCCTGCGCGCCAAATGGCACACGCCTTGCAGAGTCATCCGTGTAGCCCACTGACAAATGGCAGCCTCCTGGCTAACAAATGACAGGCAACGCTACTCAAGAACATGCAGAAACACCTACACAACAAGATCGCCGGCCTCGATGTCGGCATGCCGTACAGGCGCCCCTTGAGACAGAAGACTCTTTCACACAGAGCATTCAAAGCAGTCTGTCGCAAGGGCATTACTGGTCATCCGTCCGCAGGAGATCCTCCCATGACATTCGATCGTCGCAAGTTCCTGGGTGCCGCACTGGCAACCTCAACCGCTGGACTCGTGATGGGTGCGCCCGCCATCGTGCGCGCGGAATCCAACAAGACCTATCAATGGAAGATGACCAATGCCTATGGTCCGGGCTCGCCCTTCTATGTCGAGGGCCCGGGCAGTCCGACCGACTTCTGCCGCAAGGTGGAGGCCATGTCCGGTGGGCGCATGAAGATCCAGCACTTCGCGGCCGGTGAGCTGATTCCGGCTCTGGAGGGCTTCAATGCCGTCGCCAGTGGCGTGGTGGAGATGAACGCCGGCAATGCCTACTTCTGGGCCGGCAAGATTCCCGCCGCCCAGTACTTCACTACCGTGCCCTTCGGCATGAACACCCAGGGCATGAACGCCTGGCTGTATCACGGTGGCGGTCTGGAGCTGTGGCATGAGCTCTACGCTCCCAAGGGGCTGATCGCCTTCCCGATGGGCAACACCGGCGTGCAGATGACCGGCTGGTTCCGCAAGCCGATCAATACGGTCGAGGACTTGAAGGGCCTGAAGATGCGTATCCCGGGGCTGGCCGGCAAGGTCTATGCCGAACTGGGCGTGGCCGTGCGTCTGTTGCCCGGCGGGGAGATCTTCCCGGCGCTGGAACGTGGCGTCATCGATGCCGCCGAGTTCGTCGGCCCCTATCAGGATCGCCGTCTGGGGCTGCAGAAGGCCGCCAAGTATTACTACACCACCGGCTGGCACGAGCCGACCAATGTCACCGAGCTGATGATCAACAAGGCGGCCTGGGAGGGCTTGCCCGAAGACCTGCAGGCCATCGTCAAGGCCGCCGCCCAGGCGTGCAACGTCGAGAGCCAGGCCTGGTGCGAGTCGGTGAATGCCGAGGCGCTCAATGATCTGGTCGACAACGAAGGCGTCACCGCCCAGCCGCTGCCGGACGCGGTGGTAGCGCGTCTCAAGGAAGTCACCGAGAAGACGCTGACCGACATGGCGGCGGCCGATCCGGACACCGCGCGCGTGCACGAGTCCTTCATGGCCTTCCGCGACCAGCACAAGGAATGGGCCGCCGTCAGCGAGAAAACCTTCCTGGCGCTCTGACGCCTGGTGTCTCGGGCCTCGCGTCTCGGGTCTCGTATCTGTCGGCTCACGCCTCGCGTTCAGACCCGTCGCCCGATGAACTCGCCCTTCGCTGCGCTGCGGGGGGCGAACTCAAGGTACAAGCCCCGAGCGCAAACGCCTTTTTCCGTCTTGCTGCTTCCCTGTCCAACGCCACGACCTGTCCCGTCGTGGCGTTCATGAGGCCATGCCATGCTGTACGTCATCCATTTTCTCGAGGGCATCATCGAGCGACTGGGCGTCATCGCCCGTTACTCGCTGTTGGCGCTCGTATTGCTGGTCGCCGGTAACGTGTTGCTGCGTCACTTCTTCAGCATCAGCCCCGTGCCACTCCAGGAATTCGAGTGGCACCTGATTTCTCCCATCGCGCTGCTGGGCATCTCCTACGCCCTCAAGCATCGCGCCGACGTTCGCGTCGATGTCTTCTACGACCGTTTCTCCCTCAAGGGCCGCGCGCTGGTGGATCTGATCGGTGCGCTGATGACCATCGCCATCGGCGCCGCCATCGCCTGGCTGGGCCTGAGCTACACCGAGCAGTCCTGGCAGCTGATGGAAGGCTCGCCCGACCCCGGCGGCCTGCCCTATCGCTATCTGCTCAAGGCCTTCATTCCCCTCGGGTTCGCCGCGCTTGCGCTGCAGGGCGTGGCAGATTGCCTGCGCGCGCTGCTGGTGCTGTCGGGCAAGCCCGTCGACGGTGACCTGGAACGCGAGGTGACGCCATGAGCCCGAACGAGTGGATCGCGCTGGCCATGATCGGCGGTTTTCTGGTCCTGATGCTGATCGGCATTCCGGTCGCGATTTCCCTGGCCGTGGCCGGTTTCGTGGCGGGGCTGGCGGGCTTTGGCCCGCTGCTGTTCAGTCTGATGCCGGCCCGTCTATATGGCGTGGTCACCAACTACACCCTGCTGGCGATCCCCTTGTTCGTCTTCATGGGAGTCATGCTCGAGAAATCGCGGGTCGCCGAGGACATGCTCGAGACCATCGGGCGCGCCATGGGCGGCGTGAATGGCGGCATGGGCATCGCGATCATTCTGGTCGGCGTGCTGATGGGTGCCTCCACCGGCATCGTCGGCGCGACGGTGGTCACCGTCGGCATGCTGACGCTGCCGACCCTGCTGCGGCGCGGCTATCACCCGGGCGTGGCCTCGGCCACCATCTGCGCCTCCGGCACCCTTGGTCAGATCATTCCGCCGAGTCTGGTACTGATCCTGCTCTCGGAAATTCTCGGCGAATCCGTCGGCACCCTGTTTGCCGCCGCCTTCGTGCCGGGGCTGGCCATCGCCGTCATCTATATCGTCTATCTGCTGGTGCTGGGCTGGTGGAAGCCGGACCTCGTCCCGGCCATCCCGGAAGAGGAGCGCGCCGCAGCCGGTGGCATGAAGGAATTGCTGCGTGATCTGGCGCGTAGCGTGATTCCGCCGCTGATGCTGGTGTTTGCGGTGCTCGGTTCGATTCTGGGTGGCGTGGCCGCTCCCACCGAAGCGGCCTCGATGGGAGCGCTGGGCAGCATGCTGATCGCGCTGTTGGCCCGGCGACTCAACTTCACCATGCTCAAGGCCTGTCTGCACTCGACCCTGACCATCACCGCCATGGTCTATTTCATCCTGCTGTGCGCGCAGCCCTTCTCGCTGGCCTTCCGCGGCCTTGGCGGCGAGAACATGGTGCATGATCTGTTCAACCTGCTGCCGGGCGGCGAGCTGGGCGCGCTGATCTTCCTGATGGTGATACTGTTCGTGCTCGGCTTTTTCCTCGAGTGGATCGAGATCAGCTATATCGCGCTGCCGATGTTCCTGCCGGTCTTCATCGGCTATGGCACCGACATGGTGTGGCTGGGCGTGCTGGTGGCGATGAATCTGCAGATGTCCTTCCTGACGCCGCCCTTTGGCTGGGCGCTGTTCTTCCTCAAGGGCGTCGCTCCGCCAGAGGTCACCACCCGCCATCTGTATCTCGGTGTATTGCCCTTCGTGGGCCTGCAGGCTGCGGCAGTCGTGCTGCTGTTCTGCTTCCCGGGGCTCGCTACCTGGCTGCCGGAGGCGATCGGTTGGTAAGCCGGCCAGCCATCTACCGGCGCGGCTCGAGACACTTGAGTGGTGATTCAGCGCAAAGGCCATTGGAAAGGTAATTCAGCAACGCGTAATGTCTTGTGGCCTGCCCACCGGCTCGCCTCCCTGGAGACAGCACAACTGCCAGCGCTCCAGGGACATGCATCGACTGCCGATGGCGTTCATCGGCAACCTTCATCAGCAATGAACCACCCCGCGCCATACGGGGACGACAAGGAAACACCATGGAACTGTTCTCAGCCTATCCACTGCACTGGATTCTCGGCCTGATCGCCGCACTGATCGTCACCGGCATGATTGCCGGCGTGATGGCCGGCCTGCTGGGGGTCGGCGGCGGCATCGTCATCGTGCCCGTGCTCTTTCACCTCTTCAGCCTGCTGGGCGTCGATGATGCGGTGCGCATGCACCAGGCCGTCGGCACTTCACTGGCGACCATCATTCCCACCTCGATCATGTCGGCCAGGGCGCATTACGCCAAGGGCAATCTGGACCCGGCGATTCTCAAGCGCCTGCTGCCGGGCGTGATCATCGGCGTCATCATCGGCGGCCTGCTATCCAACCTGTTCAGCGGTGCGGTACTGATGGGGCTGTTTGCCACCGTGGCCTTCCTGGTCGCGCTCAACATGTTCCGCCGTCAGTCCACCGTGCTGGGCTCTGGCCTGCCGGGCCCGCTGGGCAGCGGCGCACTGGGTACCTTCATCGGTGGCGTCTCGACGCTGATGGGCATCGGCGGCGGCACCCTGAGCGTGCCAACCCTGAGCACCCTGGGCACCCCGATGCACCTGGCCGTCGGCACGGGCGCGGCGCTGGGTCTGGTCATCAGCCTGCCGGGCACCGCCAGCTTCCTGCTCAATGGCATCGACGAACCGAACCTGCTGCCGGGCTCCATCGGCTACGTCAATCTGCTCGGCTTCGCCGCCATCGTGCCGGCGACCATGCTGTGCGCCCCGATCGGCGCGAAGCTGGCCCACGCGATGGACGCCGCCAAGCTCAAGAAGGTCTTCGCCATCTTCCTGATGTTCACGGCACTGCGCATGTTCTACGACCTGTTCACCGGTAGCTGAGACGCACTGGACGCTCAATAACAACAACGGAATCCTCAGGAGCAAGACGCCATGATTCATACTCGACGTGGTTTTGGCGGTGCCTGCGCCGCGCCCCATCATCTGGCGGCGCAAGCGGGCCGCGATATCCTGCGCGATGGTGGCAACGCCATCGAGGCGATGGTCGCGATGGCAGCGACCATCGCGGTGGTCTACCCCCACATGAACGGCATCGGCGGTGACGGCTTCTGGCTGATCAAGCGTCCGGGACTGGCGCCGCTGGCGATCGATGCCTGTGGCCCGGCGGCAGGGCTTGCCAGCCGCGAGTTCTATGCCGAGCACGGCCATGGCTATGCGGCTGACAGTGAGGGGGCTGCTCCTCTGGCCAACGGCAGCAGCATCCCGACCCGCGGACCGCTGTCGGCCTTGACGGTGGCCGGCACCATCGGCGGCTGGCAGGAGGCGCTGGCCTTCTCTGCCGAGACCTCGGCGGATGAGCGCTCGCCCCTGCCGCTCTCGACATTGTTGAGTCATGCCATCCGGCATGCCAATGATGGCGTGGCCGTCAGCGCCAGCCAGAAGGCACTCAGCGAAAAACACCTGGCCGTGCTCTCGCATCAGCCCGGCTTCGCTGAGCGCTATCTGGGTCAGAGTGAGTCAGGTGAGCCGATCGCGCTGGAAGAAGGTGCGCGACTGCGTCAGCCGGCGCTGGCCGCAACGCTCTCGCGTCTGGCAGATGCCGGACTCGATGACTTCTATCGTGGCGAGCTCGCGTCCCGCATGGCACAGGAGCTGGAAGCCGCCGGCAGCCCGCTGCGCCTGGCAGACCTCAACGGCTATCGCGCCCAGCGCGTCACGCCGCTCAAGGTCCGCCTGCGCGACAGTGAGGTATACAACCTGCCCGCCCCGACCCAGGGCCTCGCGACGCTGATGATTCTGGGGCTCTACGATGCATTGAGCGCGACGCATGGCATCAGCGAAGCGGACGGTAACACCCCGCGTCACCTGCATGCGCTGATCGAAGCCACCAAGCGCGCCTTCCTGGTACGCGACAGCCTGATCACCTCGCCGGAATGCATCGAGGGGGCGCTCGAGGATAACCTCGAAGGCAGCATCGCCACGCAACAGGCACAGCTTTCTCCGGAGGCCCTTGCCCGCCAGGCCGAGATGATCGACATGCAGTCCGCGCTTGGCTGGCCGCACGAGCCCGCCGAAGGCGACACCATCTGGATGGGCGCGACGGACAGTGACGGCACCACCGCCAGCTTCATCCAGAGCGTCTATTGGGAATTCGGCAGTGGCATGGTGCTGCCCAGCAGCGGCGTGATGTGGCAGAACCGTGGGCTGGCGTTCGACCTGGCGCCGGACAGACTGCGCAGCCTGGCACCGGGCCGCAAGCCCTTCCATACCCTCAATCCGTCACTGGCCTGCTTCGATGATGGCCGCGTGATGGCCTTCGGCACCATGGGCGGTGAAGGCCAGCCGCAGACTCAGGCGGCTGTCTTCACGCGCATCGCCCGCCACGGCATGTCATTGCAGGCCGCGATCAGCGCACCGCGCTGGCTGCTCGGCCGCACCTGGGGCGATGTCAGCACCAGCCTCAAGCTCGAATCGCGCCTCGCGGGCGAAATGGCTCAGACACTCGCGGCCATGGGCCATGAAGTGGAAGTCCTCGATGAGGCCTTCAGCGACACCCTGGGGCACGCCGGTGCCGTGATGCGCCACCCGGACGGTCAGGTCGAGGCGGCCCACGACCCCCGCAGTGATGGTGGCGCGGCACTGACGTGATGCAAACCGGCCAGTGTCATGTCACGAACTGGCCGGCTTCTTGCTTGACTCGATGGGGGATGAAGCCTTCCGCCTGACTCCCGCCTCCGCCCCATGCTGAGCATCAATCGCCACACAAGATGACAAGGAGAACTGACCTCCTAAATTTAGATATTCCTTATTCATGAATAATGAAAGATTGAGACACGACCTTCATTTGCACTCAAAACAACGACAGAGCGACTCACCACAATGACAACAGCTGACTTCATGACTCCCCGCCGCCTTGTAGCTGCCATCTCGATCGCCGCCTGTTCTCTGGCCTATGGCATTCAGGCCAACGCCGCGGAACACCCGGGAGTGAAGATCTATGCCACCGGCGGCACGATTGCGGGTAGCTCTGCCTCCTCCACGGACACCACCAACTACGAATCCGGCAGCCTGGGGGTGCAAGCGCTGCTGGACGCCGTACCGGAACTGGCCGATGTCGCCGAGGTGACCGGTGAACAGATCGCCAACACCGGCAGCAGCAATATCGATCAGGAAATCCTGCTCAAGCTGTCAAAGGCGATCAATGAAGAGCTCGCGACGGACGCCACCCACGGCGTGGTCATCACCCACGGCACCGACACGCTGGAGGAGACCGGCTTCTTCCTGGATCTCACCGTCGACAGTGACAAGCCGGTGGTAATGGTGGGCGCCATGCGTCCAGCGACTGCCATCAGCGCCGACGGCCCGTTCAACCTGCTGGAGGCGGTCACCCTGGCAGCCGATGAAGGCGCGGAGGGACGTGGGGCGATGATCGTGCTCAATGACCGCATCGGCTCGGCGTATTACACCACCAAGACCAATGCCATCATGATGGACACCTTCAAGGCGACCGAGCAGGGTTACCTCGGTGCCTTCATCAGCGGCAAGCCGCACTTCTATTACACACCGGCGACACCGACCGACAAGCCTCACTTTGACGTGACGTCCCTCGATGGCCTGCCGAAGGTCGATATCATCTACGCCCACCAGGACATGGACCCGGCGCTGTTCACCGCCGCCCTCGACAACGGTGCCAAGGGCATCGTGATCGCCGGCAGCGGCAATGGCTCGATTCCGGAGACCGTCAAGCCGCTGGTCAAGCAGGCCATGGCGGATGGTATCCCGGTCGTGCGCAGCACCCGTACCGGCAATGGTATCGTCAGTGCCAAGGAAGAAGGCATCGGCAGTGGCGCCCTCAATCCTCAGAAGGCGCGCATTCTGCTCTCGCTGGCGCTGACGGAGACCGATGACATGGACAAGGTGCGTGGCTACTTCGAGTGAGCCGGCAGTCTCATGACGAAACGTGACTGACTATCAATGCAAAAAGGGACTGCTCAGGCAGTCCCTTTTTGCTGCGTCACTCATTTATCGAGGCAAGGAACGCTAGCACTCCTTCAAGGAGCGTTGCGCTGCGAGGGGCTGCGCGTGAAGGCGCCGGGGCGCTTCTCACCGTCTTCGCTCTCGTGATAACGCCTGGCGGCATTCGCCCACCAGGCAAGTTGTTCGAAGGCGCGCTCGAGATAGCCGCCCCATTCCCGGGCATCCTGATTCTCGGCGTAGCCGCCATCTTCATTGAGCACTTCCTGCGCTCGAGGCACGTGAATCATCGCCGAGACCGGCAAGCAGCCCAGCTCCGAAAGGAAGGTGCGCATGTTGACTGCTGCGCGTACCCCGCCCCACTGCCCTGCGGAATAGGTCGCGATCACCGAGGGCTTGTAGGAGTAAAGCGAGCTGCCGAAGTGATTCAGGAGATTGGCCAACGCCGGACTCATGGAATGGTTGTACTCGGGGCTGACCATCACGTAACCATCCGCCGCTTCGATCTGCTGGGCGAGATTGAGCAAGTCCTGGGGGGCATTGCGCTGCGCATAGGAGAACAGCGGCTTGAAGGGGTCTGCCAGATCGTAATCGAGTGGATCGATCAATACCGCCTCATGGCCACTTTCCTCGAGCTGTGCGACGCAGCACCTGGCGACCCTTTCCCCAAGACGTGCAGGTGCGGGGGGTGTGCTGGTCCGCACCGACCCCAGAAAGACCAGAATCTTCAGTGCCATTGCTCTCTCCTTGTTGCGAGCCACATGAAGTGGATTCCTGTGCTCGATATTCGCTCTAGCATTGCATCATATCCCGAACTCTGAACACCGATGCGCTGCATCGCAAGACACTGCATCAATCTTCAGTTTGCGCCTGATACAGATCATGAATGTACATTCCCAGCCATGCATGCCCTTACATGAATTTTCTGCCATGAACTTCTTGCCTGCGACTTTGCCACCTTCCCCATTCTCTCCTTGTTTGCTGCGCCAGCACCCTTCCAATCCCCGCAGAGTCATGACCTGCTGGCATGAACCATATCACCCTCAGTATCTGCAATTGGCGACTGATGCCCCTCTGCGAAGGTAGCGTGGCGGAGTCTTTGTCGTTGCGTCAGCAGCCCCGCCATTTCTCATGACAATACCGAACTCGTATCTCATGGGGCCAAGGCCTCAAGGCCATCCACAAGCCCGCCTCAGACAATGCAGTAAAGCGCAACTTAATCTCTTTTCGCCTCATGTTAGCCGCATATATCGAGATTATCGTGACATATGGACATCATCCACCACGTCGGTTTCATTTCGTCGGTGCGCTGCCAATCATGCTATCTGGGCCATCTTCGCCATAGCCAACTCCGCGTCATGATGCTGCAACAAACATGCACTAAAACTAATTAAGTGTTAGCTTTTCCATCCCAAAAGCATGAGAAAACTAACCAACCTCATGACACGAGGAGACAGAAAGGGAATGCAAGACACTCAGGACGTTGCCGTCATCCAGCAGTTCACCGCTTCTTTCACGTATCAGACCCATCGAGAGACAGTGTCTTTCTTTGGTCGCAATCACCCGCTCTTCCGCCAGGTGCGCACGCTACGTGAAGACCACCACAGCGCCTCGAAGGCCTACCTCAAGAAGCACCGTGATCACGATGATGTGATCGACAGCAACAGCCAGCATATCTGCCTGATGGACACCCAGCACGACACCGTACTGGGCAGCATTCGCGTCACTCCCGGGAGTCTCGAGTCGCGCACGCTCTTCGATGACAGCGATGCGGTGTCCATCCCGGAGGGCGCCATCTATGAGTTCAGCCGGCTGGTAATGGCCCCGGAGGCCAAGCGATTTGCCCATGGCAATCTGCTGATGGCTGCTGCGGCACGTCATGTCAGATCCCGAAAAGGCGATGGCATCCTGGCCTTGTGCAAACGCGCCAACATGAAGATCTTCAAGCGTTTCGGCCTGACGCCACTGCACGATGCCACGCTCAGGACTGACAAGAACCTGGGAGATCTCTACATGGTGTATGCCAGCATGGAGACCATCATGCGCACGGCGAAACAGCGCTATTCCTCGCCCGAGCAAGCGCCACAGCCAGCGGAACTCTCACCAGACACCACCTCGCTCTCGCCGGGCCCGGGCCTCGCAAGCCAACCGCTCTGAACGTAGAACGCTCACCAGCACCGCGTCGCCCGCCAGTCTGTGCGCTGACAGCTAGCGTCTGATCTTGCGCGCAATACTCGGGGCCAAGCCGCCTTCCCCCTGATTTGCCATCCCCTCTTGCAGTCGCTGAGGCTTTGCACCACTATTGAATGATAATGATTATCATAATCATGGCGATTTGCTTAAGAAGACGATATCCGATCACAGGAGGGCCTCATGGACGAATGGAAGCGTGAAACACAGGCAGGCAATGCGTTGTTCGAACAGGGCGACTACGCCATGGCAGAGCAGCACTATCTCAGCGCCTGCCATTTTGCCGACATCTTTCTGATGCCCTGTGCAGACCCGGATGGCGGCGTCGCGGCACTGGTCGTGAGCTACCAGAATCTGGCGGAGCTCTACCGCGCCCAGGGCCAACACCCGCAAGCGATGCGCTCCCTGCAGGCTGCCCATGCTCGCCTCTCCCATGCGCTCTCCGCCCCGGGTCTGTGCCATGCCCATCAACAGGCCTTGCTGCGCGGCAGCGGCCAGGTACGCATGGAGATCATGAACACCGTGCAATGGCTCGGCGTTACCACGCGACGGACTCACCAGACGAACCCCGCGGGACGCTCCACGACGCGGGTCCATCACTGACACTCCCCCCCACAGGAGATACGGAATGAAGAAAATCCTCACCGCGAGCGGACTGCTGTTGCTGACCGCCGCCAATACGGCCCTGGCCCACCCGGGACATGACCACAGTGACTGGAGCAGCCCGCTCGTTCACACCCTGTTCTATGGCGCCATCGCAGCCGTCATCGGTACCGCCTTCTTCGTCATTCGTCAGTCGCGTCACAAGCGCCAGAACACTCAGCAAAAGGAGGATTGAGCATGATTCACGCCCTGCTTCGCGGCATTGACCGCCTGGTATCAGTCCCTGCGGCTTCCGCGCACTGTGATATTCCCTGCAAGATCTACGATCCATCTGCTGCACAGATCGCCGCACTCAGCGTGATTCGCTTCATGGACCTCATCAATGAGCTGGGTCAGAAGGACAGCCTGACGCTGGCAGACCAGGCCTTGTTGGCGCGCCTGGTGGAGCAGAAGGAAAGCCACGCCGAGAAAACCAAGCATGAGATCCGCATCATCTGGGGCGATTACATCAAGCAACCGCAGCGGGATGCCTATCCCGACATCGATGCGCTGGTGCACAGCATCATGCTGGCTGGTTCTGCCTGCAAACAGGGTATCGAGCGCGACAAGGGGGAAAAGCTGCTGACCCTCATCAATGAATTCGCGGCCGCCTTCTGGGATACCAAGGGTGTCACGACCTTTACCGCGACCTGCCCGTATCCCCCGTCTGAAACTGTCGTCTATCCGAAGCTGGATTGAGGCAACAACATGACGCGCCAAAGAACAGATGAAGCGTGAATTGATCAAGAGTGAACGGATGCCCATCGGACTCTATCGCGTCAATGGACTCAGCATGTCTCCCGGCCTTGCGCCGGGAGATTATGTCGTGACGCTGAAACGCTGGAAATCGCGCTATCGCATAGGCGATATCGTGGTGGCACAGCACCCCCACTTCGGCCGTATCATCAAGCGTGTCCGCGCAATACAACCAGACGGCATGCTATGGCTGGAAGGCACCCATCCTGACAGTACCTCTACTGACAAGATGGGCTTGATGAGGCGCGAGTGGATCCAGGGGCGGGTAATTCGATCCATTTCTCAAAGCACTATGTGAGACTTTTCACGCCACCCTGTGAGACTTCCCCAGCCCATGTCATGTCTCTGCAGTGGCGCCCCTTCTCTGTCATCCCCCTCACACCACCTTCATCAGCCTCAACGCGTCATGGATCGCCGCATGGGTATTGCGGGTCGCGACGGCGTCGCCGATGCGATAGAGCTGGAAGCTGCCCTCTGCTGCGCGCTCGGTGTGTTCCGGGCTCGGGCCGTCCTCCGGTTGGACGAGGCCTGCGATCAGGGCGTCGTAGTCCACTGCCCCGCCATTGCGTGAGTGAGGCTTGAGTTCGAAGTAGAGATCTTCCATCGGGCGGGCCCCGTAGTTGACCACTACCTGATCGACGAGGCGCTGATCCGCGTAGGCACCGGTGCCCTTGCCCTGCGCCACGGCGTCATCCAGATAATCACTGCCGATATGAGCGATCAGCTGGCCATCCTCACTGCGCGTGACACTGCCGAGGCGATAGGTCGGCGTGAAGGTGACGGCGAGACGTTGCAGGCTGCGCATGTAGGGCACCAGGTTCATGGCCATGATTTCCGGCGCGAAGGTGCGGTCTGGCGTCATCATCTCGAGCCTGGCACCGGAGTTGGCGATCATCTCGGCGGCCTGTAGCGCAGCGTGGTCACCCGCGTCATCAAACAGCAGCACGTTGCGGCCAGGCGTGACATGGCCCGAGAGAATGTCCCAGCTGGAGACGACCAGCTCACTGCCGACCTGCGGCATGTCTTCCTCGGGGTAGCCACCGGTGGCCACGATGACGACATCGGGTTGCTCCGCCAGCACATCCTCGGCCTCGGCGAAGACGTTGTAGCGCATCTCGACGCCGAGCGCCTCACAGCGACTGATGCGCCAATCGATGATGCCGATCATCTCGCGTCGCCGCTCGCTCTGGGCGGTGAGGCGAATCTGGCCACCCGGCTGGTCCGCCGCTTCCAGCACCACCACCTGATGGCCGCGCTCACCGGCAACGCGTGCGGCCTCGAGCCCTGCCGGGCCCGCGCCGATGATCACGACCTTCCGGGTGACCTCGGCAGGCGTGATGTCATGCGGTTGCTCCAGCTCCCGCCCGGTCGCAGCGTTA
This sequence comes from Cobetia sp. 2AS, assembly GCF_029846355.1. NCBI lineage: Bacteria > Pseudomonadati > Pseudomonadota > Gammaproteobacteria > Oceanospirillales > Halomonadaceae > Cobetia > Cobetia sp. 2AS. The sequence continues at coordinate 1,214,227 of NZ_JARWKQ010000001.1, read as the reverse complement.
TGAATACAGTAGGCGGAGCCGCCCTGATAGATGCGATCGAGACAATAGTTGGCCCCGACACAGGGGCGGATGGTCTCCTCCTGCCCGGCCATCAGCTTGCGCACGATGTGCGGGTCCGCCATGTGGGCGCGCGTCATGCCGACCATATCGACCTTGCCAGTGGCGATGGCGTGACGTGCAGTGGCGATGTCCTGAATCTTGGCACCGTGGAAGGTCGGGAAATCCATTGCTTCGCGAATCTGTCCGGCAAAGTCGAGATGCGGCGCACTGGCCATGCCCTGGATCGGGATGACATCGGTGAGGCCCGCATCGGTATCGATATGGCCGCGCACCACATTGAGAAAATCTACCTGACCGCTATCGCGCAGCAGTCGCGAGACTTCCAGGCCATCGCTGGCATCCAGCCCGCCACTCAGACACTCATCTCCGGTGTAGCGCACGCCGACGATGAACTCGTTGCCCACCCGTGCGCGAATGGCGCTCAACACTTCCATGGTGAAGCGCAGTCGATTCTCGAGACTGCCGCCGTAGGGGCCCTCCAGGGTATTGGTGAGCGGCGACCAGAACTGGTCCATCAGATGGCCATAGGCCTGCAGTTCGATACCGTCGAGACCGGCTGCCTGCATGCGCTCGGCGGCGTCGGCATAATCCTGGATCAGCCGTGCAATATCCCAGTCCTCGACCCGCTTGGGAAAGGCGCGGTGCGCCGCCTCACGACGATGGGATGCCGAAACCGCCGGCAGCCAGTCGGCCTTGTCCCAGCGCGTACGGCGCCCCAGATGGGTGAGCTGGATCATCACCGCGGTGCCGTGCTCGTGACAGGCATCCGTCAGCTCGCTGAGCCACGGCACCACCTCATCGCGATACGCCAGAATGTTGTTGAACACCGGCGGGCTGTCCTTGGCGACCGAGGCAGAGCCCGCCGTCATGGTCAGCGCGATACCGGCACGCGCCCGCTCCTCGTGATAGGCGCGGTAACGCGCCTTGGGCATGCCATCTTCCGGATAGGCAGGCTCGTGGGAGGTCATCATCAAGCGATTCTTGAGGGTCAGATGCTTGAGCGTGAACGGCGTGAGCAGCGGGTCCTGAGCCATGTGGCCTCCTGATGAGCAGACAGCGAGAACAGGGGTGTCTTTATTGAGTACACCTATGTACATACGCTGACTATAGTCCTAGGCTTCAGGCCATGCGTCGCCGGACACGCCGTTCTCGCCCGCCTGACGCAGCCAGACTCGTCGCTGTCGCAAACAGCATGCTCATGCTGTCATCGCGCGATCGACCTTACATGAGCCTCACCATCCCCCGCCTTTCAGGAGACCGCCCATGCCAGAGTCCCCATGCGTCCCCCCGGCAAGTGACGGCGCTCAGGCTGCCGGGCGCGGCAAGGCCGAGGACTGGCTGGAAGCCGCCTATCAGCAACTGTTGCTGGGCGGCGTGGATTCGGTGCGCGTCCTGACATTGGCCAAGACGCTGGGCCTGTCACGTACCAGCTTCTACTGGAGCTTCAAGGACCGCGACGCCTTGCTCACCGCGCTGCTCGCGCGCTGGGATGCCCACAATACCGCCGGCCTGATCGGGCGCTGCGAGCAATACGCCGCCACGGTGGTGGAAGCCATGCTGAATGTCTTCGACTGCTGGCTGGATGCGTCACTGTTCGATTCACGCTTCGAGCTGGCGATCCGCAACTGGGCCTCTCAGAACGCGGAGGTCGCCGCTGCCGTCGCCCGCGCCGATCAGGCACGCATTCAGGCGCTGACCAGCATGCTGATGCGCTACGGCCAGCCCGAGCAACTCGCCAACGTGCGAGCGCGCACCACCTACCTGACCCAGATCGGCTATCTGTCGATGCGCACTCAGGAAAGCGTCAGCGAGCGCATCAGCCGCGTCGCCGAGTATGTCGAGGTCTTCGTCGGCGAGCGCTGCGAGCCTCAGGAGCTGGCACGCTTCGCGGCCCGACACCCGGCCTGAAAGGACAAAGCCCTCACCGACGGCAGTCGGCAAGGGCTTGGCAGAAACATCAACGGCTAACTGTCACGTTCACTGGCGCTCGAGCCAGCCCTGATCACAGGGTCGAGCGGCTCAGAAGGCTTCCCACTCCTCCTCTTCGCGGCGCTGGGACCCGCGCGTGGCGCTTGCCGGCGTCGGGTAAGCTGTCTGCTCGGCATCCGCCATCGGCTGAGTGTTCATGTGCGACATGGACTGGTGCGACACGGATTGGCGCGACATGGACGGATTTGCCATGCCCTGACCACCTGCCACCTTGAAGCCTGCCATCAGCTGCTCCAGTGCCTGGGCCTGTGCGCTCATGCTGCGCGCCGCGCCACTGACCTGATTGACCAGGGTGGTGTTCTGCTGCGTCATCGCATCCAGCTCGCTGACCGCGGTATTCACCTGGCCGACGCCGGCACTCTGTTCACGCGCGCCGGCACTGATCTCGGCGATCATGTCGTTGACGCGCTCGACGCTTGAGAGAATCTCGGCCATCGCCTGACTGGCGTCCTTCACCTGCGCCACGCCTTGCTGCGTATGCGAGATCGACTCATCGATCAGGCCGCGAATCTCGCGGGATGCATCACTTGAGCGCGTCGCCAGGGTGCGCACTTCCTGCGCGACCACCGCGAAGCCACGCCCATGCTCACCGGCCCGCGCCGCTTCCACCGAGGCATTCAGCGCCAGGATGTTGGTCTGGAAGGCGATGCCGTCGATCAGGCTGATGATCTCGCTGATGCGCTCGGCAGAGCGGTTGATATCTTCCATGCTCGCCTGCGCCTTGCGCATGTCGTCATTGCCACGGCGCGCCTGCTCGGAGGTCGAATTGACCAGCTGACTGGCCTGCTGGGCGGAATCGGCACTGTGCTGCACGGTGGTGGTGATCTCCTCCATCGAGGCCGAGGTTTCCTGCAGACTGGAAGCGGACTGCTCGGTGCGCGCCGAAAGCTCCTCGTTGCCCTGGGCAATCTCGCCGGCGGCCTGATTGACAGCGCCCGTGGTGCCCCGCACCTGACCCACCACTCGACTCAGGTCCTCGCCGACGCTGTTCATGGCCGCGGTCAGCTTGCCGATCTCATCCTGACGCTGACTGGTGATGCGCTGGGACAGATCGCCCCGCGCCAGCGCCTGAGCCAGTGACACCAGCGCATCCAGCGGACGACTGATCAGACGACGCTCGAGGAAGTAGAGAATGCCGGCCACGGCCAGCGCCAACAGCAGTGCCAGCCCGAAGACCTGATTGCGAACCTGCGTGATGCCCGCCGTCACTTCCTGCTTGTCGATCGTGGTCGCCACCACCCAGTCCCACGCCGGATAGTGCTGGAAGCTGGTGATACGGTCACTGTCTTCGCCCGCCAGGCGGTAATCGATCTGACCGCTGTCGGCGGCGAAGAGCGGCGCGAAGGCCGGCTCGCCCTGCGCATTCTTGAAGTCCATCAGCGAGCGGCCCTGCCACTGACCCGTCGTCAGCACCTTGCCCTGCTGGCCCGGCGCCGTGCTCGCCACCAGACTGAAGTCCTTCTCATGCAACTGGATATTGGTGATGGTGGCATACAGCTCATCGATCTGCTCGCCGACATCCACCCCGATGAACGAGGCCCCGATGAGGTTGTCATTGAAGTCGGTGATCGGGCGATAGCGCGTCATGTAGTGACGGCCCGCCAGATAGAGCATGCCGGTATAGGGCTGGCCGGCATTCAGCGCATCCTTGACCCCACCACTCAGCGTCAGCCCGAGCAGGCTTGAGCCATCTTCGGTCTTGAGAGTGGTGGCAATGCGCACGAAATCCTCACCATCGCGCACGAAGAAGCTGACCGGCGCACCGGTGCGATTGGCGAAGTCGGCCAGATAACCGGATTGATTGTTGAGCATGAAGCCGGCATTGAGCAGCGCCGGTGCATCACGCTCGCCGATCGGCAGACGTCGGTCCTCGATCAGCGTGAAGTTGTCAGGAATGGTCGCCAGGAAGGCATTGAGCATGCGCGTCACGCTGGACTGCATGGTGGTGTCGAACAGCTCGATGGTGTTGGTGATCTGTTGCTGCTGCTGAGCGAGAGCGCGTTCGGTGCCCTCTTCTACCTGCATCTTGCTGGCCGTCGAGAACACCAGGCCCAGCGCCGTGAAGGCCGCCATCATCAACAGCAATACCAGCAAGGCGAGCTTGCTGCCGACACTGGCGCGGGCCAGACGCTTTTTTATTGTCATCACTACGCGATACCCCGATCGATCCATGAGAGAAGTATCACGTCTATCGGCCACCGGACTCAGAACTGTAGCGTTGCTGCTGACGAGTGGGTGTTGACGAGTTCTGACGACTGGACTCAGACCAGCGGCGACTTGGAGCGCCGCTGGTCAGGACGCCCTCATTCATGACTCTCTCAGCCATCGCTCCCTAATTCATTGCCCTCGCATCCATTGCCCCTCAGCGTGTCGCCTGCCACCAGTTATCCAGCAGCTGGCGTTCGGCATCGGTCATCTGGGTCATGTTGGCCAGCGGCATGCTCTTGTCGACCACCGTGCGCTGATGGATACGCATGGCCTGACGCTGGATGTCATCCCAGCCATTGAAGGCCACGCCGGCTGCCGGAGCCGTCAAGCCGATCAAGTTCGGCGTATCACTGTGACAGCCGGCGCAGCGTTGCTCGACGATATGAGTGACCTTGTCTCGCAAGGCCTGATTCTCCCCCGGGGCCTCATTGTCAGCGGCGCTGCTGGCCGCAATGGACGCTGAAGGCGCGCTTGTCTCGACAGTCGCGGGCGCCGTCTGTGAGCGCGGCGCGCAGAGCAGGATCACGCCGATCAGCGCCAACACTGCCCCCGCGGGTACCCACAGGCGCTTGATGCCCTTGTGGTGATCCACCGTGGCGATACGGATCAGACCGCCCGTCACCAGCAACAGCAGGATGACGCCCAGGCGATAGTCATTGGCATACAGCAGCGGGTAGTGGTTGCTGATCATCATCAGCACCGCAGGCAGCGTGATGAAGGTGTTGTGCACCGAGCGCTGCTTTGCGCGCTGGCCGTGGATCGGGTCCGGCGTTTCCCCACGCTTGGCAGCAGCCAGCAGGGCCTTCTGACCCGGGATGATCACATTGAAGACGTTGCCCGCCATGATGCTGCCCATCAGCGCGCCCATCAGCAGGAAGGCGGCACGCCCCGAGAACAGTTCGGTCGCGACCCACGCCGCCAGCGTCAGCCACACACCGACGGCGACGAACAGCGCCCCGGCATGGCGCTTGAAGGGGCTGCGGCACAGCGCCTCGTAGCCCAGCCAGCCGCCGACGAGCACGCCCAGAGCGCTGCACACGGCCAGGGGGCCGCTCATCTCGAACACGCGCGGGTCGATCAGGTAGGCGTGCGGCTGCAGCAGGTAGATCAGCGTGAACAGCCCCATCCCGGACAACCAGGTGACATAGGCCTCCCACTTGAACCAGTGGATCTCGCTGGGCAGCGTTTCACTGACCCCATCATGACGAAACAGATGATAGAGACCGCCACCATGCACCGCCCACAGCTCGCCGCCGGGGCGGCCATCCACCGCATGAGTGGCCGGCTTTCGCCGATTGTCGAGCCAGATGAAGAAGAACGATGCGCCGATCCAGGCGATCCCCGCCATGACATGCAGCCAGCGGGTCAGCAGCATCGCCCAATCGAGAAGATATGCGCTCATGCCGGCTCCTTAGCTGCCGCGGTAGACACTGTAGGCCCACGGAGTGACCAGCAGCGGAATGTGATAATGGCCACTGGCCTCGAGGGTGAACTCGACCGGCACGCGGCCGAGCATGCCCTGGCCCACCGTGCGGCTGGCAAAGTAATCCCCGACCTGAAACGTCAGACGATAGACGCCGGAGAGATCAGCGGAAGCGTCGGTTTCCTCAAGCAGCGGCGCATCGAGACGCCCATCGGCATTGGTCGTGACCTGCGCGATCTCGTGAAAGTGACCCTGCGCATCCTGGCGCTCCAGGGTGATATGCACACCGCTGGCAGCGATGCCTTCGGCCTGATTGAGCACATGCGTCGTCAGTCTGGGCATGGCGATTTCCTGTTCTTGTGTGGATGTGGCGGGTACGACTCGAATCTGGGCAGATGGAAGCTGTACGAATGAAGACTGTGTTTCGGTTTTCTGGCCTGGCCTGTTCTGGCTTGTCCTGCTCTGGCCTGCCGTCAGCGGTTGGTGGTATTGCACCCGATGAGTGCATTGCTGCATTCTGACCGATCGGTCAAGGTGCAGGCCGTATCGCCCCATGACAGACGCCGCTCGGCGCCGTCAGGCAGGTCAGTGGCGATACAGCCTTGTCGTCAACCGCTGGCATGGCGATGCAGCGTGTGACACAGCGTTGGTCAGACGCGTTGCCAGCGACGGCATGCGCCTTGCAAGCTGATGATTCCTTGAGCTTTTCAAACCTATCCCCCTCTCTGGAGCAAGGCGCATGCCAATCGAGACCCCGATGCACTATCTGGTGATGCTGGACACGCTCAACGCCCTGCCACCCGAGGCGCTGGCACGACGCTTGAGTGGTCTCTATGAGCACTCGGACTGGGTGGTGGAACGCGCCGCGGCAGAGCGTCCGTTCGCGAGCATGGAAGTCCTGCTGACGGCGTGTGCCAATGCGGTACGCCAGGCCAGTGATGTCGAGCGCCACCAATTGATTCTGGCCCATCCTGAGCTGGCTGCCGGCAAGCTGGAGACCCTGACGCCCGCCTCGCAGGGCGAGCAGCGTGGCGCAGGCCTCGATCAGCTCGATGACGCCACCCGTGAACGTTTCCTGGCGGCCAATGCCGACTACCAGGCCCGCCACGGCATTCCGTTCATCATCTGCGTCAAGGGCCACAGCGCCACCAGCATTCTCGAGGAACTGGAGCGCCGTCTGCCGCAATCCACCGAGGCGGAATACCAGGAGGCTTTGGCCCAGATAAATGCAATTGCCGCAGTGCGCCTGCCGGGGCTGCTCGAGGCCAGTTAGTGACGAGCGCCCCTGCGGCCGCCAAGGCGTGCTGTCTACCGCGTTCTGCCTCATGCGTGCTGTCCTACACGTGCCTGGCGGCCACGGCCTCGATACTGGCGATCAGTGCCGCCAGGGCCTTGGCGACATCGTCTTCGGTCACCGCCTCCAGCGGGTGGTGGCTGATACCGCGCTCACAGCGCAGGAACAGCATGCCCACCGGACACAGATGACTGACCGCCATGGCGTCATGCCCGGCACCACTCGGCAGCCGGAATGGCGCCTGACCGGTAGCCGCGATACCGGCATCGACGGCCTGCATCAATCCCTCGTCACAGGCCACGGCATCGGCCGCATGCGTCTGCTCGCAGTGGAAGGTGAGGCCACGTCGCGCTGCGATTCGATGTGCCTCATTCAAGAGTTCATCCAGCGCACGATCCCGCTGCGCATCGTCCAGCGCGCGGATATCCAGACTCAGTGCCGCCCCCCCGGGGATGACATTCACCGCCCCGGGACGCAGCTCGCAACAACCCACGGTCGCGACCAGCGAGTGGTCCGCCATATCAGCGCGCTTGCCCGCCTGGACATCACGCGCCAGCGATTCCACCGCCAGTGTCCACTCCGCCGCCGCACACAGCGCATCCTGACGCAGTGCCATCGGCGTGGTGCCGGCATGTCCCGCCTGGCCGACGAAGTTGACCGCAAAGCGTCGCGCACCGGCGATACCCGTCACGGTGCCCAGCGCCAGATTCTCGGCTTCCAGCACCGGGCCCTGCTCGATGTGTACTTCCAGATAACCCAGCGGCGGATCCTCCTGCAGGCTGGCCTTGGCGGCCGTCTGCCCGGAAAGCCCGAAGCGTTCGAGCGCATCGCCAAGCGGGATGCCGTCCTCATCCTCTATCCGCTCCCAGTCCGACTGCCAGCGTCCGGCGATGGCATGGCTGCCGAGCAGAGTCGCACCGAAGCGGGTGCCCTCTTCATCACCGAAACCGACCACTTCCAGCGCGAAGGGCAAGCTCTGCTCGCCCGCATCGGCGCGCTGCCTGAAATGTGTCAAGGCGGCCACCCCGAGCAGGACACCAAGAATGCCGTCATAACGGCCGGCGTCCGGCACGCTGTCCAGATGCGAGCCGATCACCAGTCGCGGCACGCCGACTTCGCTGTCAGCGGCAGCGGTGAGAGCGGGTGGACACCAGCGGCCCCAGAGATTGCCGGCGCCATCCTGCCAGCTGCGCAGACCGGCAGCCTTGAGCCAGCCAGCCGTGGTGGCATTGGCGGCGGCGTGTTCCGGCGTCAGATAGCGGCGGTCGATCCCGCTGTCGCTGCGCGAGATCGCCGCCAGGGTGTCGCAGGCGGTCAGCACATCGGCGGCCGTTTCCAGCGGCGCGGTGGCGTCCGGGGGTATGGATCCGGCATCGCTCATGACTGGCCTCCCGTGCCGGGATTGGCACGGCCATTGGCCGCCTGATCCTGGTGCTCCTGATAGAAGTCCAGCGCGGCGCCGACGCCACCGCCGGCCACTGTCTTGACGCCACCCCGGCGCAGAGTCTGCTCCAGCGCCGCCAGCGTGGTCAGCACGGTATCGCGACGCGCGTTGTAGCCCATCACGCCGAGACGCCAGACCTTGCCATGCAGCGGGCCGAAGCTGGTGCCGATCTCGATGCCGAAGTCCTCCAGCATGCTGCGGCGCAGGCCATCGCCATCCAGGCCGTCGGGAATCATCACCGCGCTGACGTTGTTCATGCGGTGGGCCTGATCGCCGAACAGTGCAAGTCCCAGCCCCTTCAAGCCCTCGACCATCGCCTGGCCATGCAACGCATGACGCGCGATGGCGTTGTCCATGCCCTCATTGACCAACAGGCGCGCACACTCACGTGCGCCATACAGCATGCTGGTGGCTTCGGTGTGGTGATTGAGGCGCAGCTCTCCCCAGTAATCGAGCACCATGGAGAGATCGAAATAGTTGGAGCGGATGCGCGCGCCCGGCTCGGCCAGACGATCGCTGCCGCTGCTGATGCCCGCCTCGACATGCCGCCGGGCATGCACGACCTCCACCGCACGCGGCGACAGCGTCAACGGCGAGCTGCCTGACGGCCCCGCCAGACACTTCTGCAAGCCTGCGGTGACGGCGTCCAGCCCCCACTCATCGGTCTTGAGCGGATTGCCCGCCAGAGAGGCCGTGGCGTCGCTGTAGAACAGCACGCCTTCGCGGCGACAGATGGCGCCGATGTCTTCCAGAGGCTGGCACATGGTGGTCGAGGTATCGCCCTGCACCAGTGCCAGCACGCTGGGCTTGACCTCGCGAATGGCGGCTTCGATCTGCTCCGGTCGGAACACCTGGCCCCACTCGCATTCCAACGTATGCACCTCAGCACCACAGCGTTCGGCGATCTCGCGCAGCAGATGACCGAAGCGGCCGAAGATCGGCACCAGCACACGCTCCCCCGGCTGGATCAACGAGACCAGCACCGCCTCGATACCGGCACGCGAGGTACCATCGATCAACAGGGTGGCATCATTGGTGGTCTCGAAGACGCCGCGATAGAGCTGCATCGTCTCATTCATGTAGTGCGTCATCGCCGGGTCGTACTGACCGATCAAGGGAGCGGAAAGCGCTCGCAATACACGCGGGTCCGCGTTGATCGGCCCGGGGCCCATCAGCAGGCGCTGGGGAGGATGAATCTGGTCAAAGGTCGGGCTCACGGTCGCTCCTCGTGCAGCAGGGCATGGAATGCGGGATGACTCGCCAACTCGCCGAGCCTCATGCCCAGACTACTGCAACAAGTGCGCCAGAATTTAAGAAATGAAACAAATGTTGAATTGCGGATGTATTCGACGGGAACTCCCCCTGCCATGGTGTGCGCATCGAGGCAAAAGGCTCTCTGATAACCGAGTGACAGAAAGGCAGCCCGGTAAAAGACGGCATGGCTACAAGATAACGCTATAATCTTGCTAACCACACTGAACGATGTCGCTCTGACAGTGCATGCCTTGCCTGCCAGGCACCATGACGGGGCATGAATGAGCTGAATCGACGCTTTCATTACCTGTTTCATGCGCCGGCGCTCACTGCCCGAGGCTGAACTCGCCACATGAGTCTGTTATACAAGGAGGCATCGGATGAGTGAGGGTTGCCTCATCCGACCTGATCATCGCTGCCGGAGAGCCACATGACGCTGGAACAACGCCTGGAACGAGCAACACAACTGGCCAGACAGGCTGGTGAACGCATGGTGCAAGCGCGCGAGGAACAGGGTTTCGCGCACCATTACAAGAAAGGCGATGAGCTGGTCACCGACATCGACGTGGCGATCGATACCTTCCTGGCGGAAGCGCTCGAAGCCGAATTTCCCGAGGATGCGCGCCTTACCGAAGAGCTGTCACCTGAGCGGGATGTGATCGGCACCAAGGGTGGCCTGTGGGTGATCGACCCCATCGACGGTACCGTCAATTTTGCCCATGGCTTGCGCCATGTCGCCGTGTCCATCGCCTGGTGCGAGCGCGGCAAGATCCAGATGGGGGTCGTGCATGCGCCCTTCCTCGGCGAGACCTTCACCGCCATCCGCGGCAAGGGGGCCTGGCTCAACGGCGAGAGCATCTCGGTCAGCGAGACCGATGAGATGAGCCGCGCACTGGTCGCGACCGGCTTCCCCTACAACCGTGACAGCCGTCCGCCGCTGCTCAAGCGCCTCTCGGCCATGCTGCTGGTCTGTCAGGATGTGCGCCGCAACGGCAGTGCCGCGCTGGATCTCTGTGATGTGGCGTGCGGACGTCTGGATGCCTACTACGAAAGCGTTTCCCCCTGGGACTTTGCGGCGGGCCTTCTGATCGCGCGTGAAGCCGGCGCACGCACGGGGCACCTGTATCGCTGCCCGGACGGCATTCCCGATGAGCTTTATGGCGAGAATATCGTGGTGGCCTCACCGGCCTTGCATGCTCCGCTCAAGCGCCTGCTGGAAGAGGCCGATGCCAGTTCAGGGCTGCCGGGGCTGTAGTGAAGAACTCACATACAGGACTGTAGTGACGCGGCGGTGATGGCATGACTTTCATGACCTGACTTTCATGACATAACTTTAATGACAGACTGCCGCTGCAATACGCAAGAGCCCCGCCAATTGGCGGGGCTCTGTGTTTCTGGCTGGCACTCGGCATCAATCGCCCAGGTTACCGCCCTTCTTCTTGCCCTTGGCAGCCGACTTGCTGGTCGCCTTGCTGCTGTCTTTGCTGGCATCTTTGCTGGCAGAGTCCTTGCTCGCCGGCTTCTTGTCAGCGCTGGGCGCTTTCTTGCTTGAAGCTGCCTTGCTGGCAGGCTTGGCCGCTGGCTTGCTCGAAGCTTCCTTGCTTGCGGGCTTGGCGGCGGGCTTGCTGGCCGCCTCCCCTTTGGCGCTGGCCTTGCCGGTGGCAGCACCTTGAGGCGCGGTGGCGGTTGATTCAGCCTCAGAGGCCTTGGCAGCGGCTGGCGCCACCGTCGGCTCCTTGAGCAGGCTCAGGCGTTGGCCGATTTCCTGCCACAGGCTGCGATAGCTGACCGCCGGTGAGCTGTTGCGCGAGAAAGTCCCGATGGGCTTGCGCTCGATCCCCATGCGCTCGACCACGCTGGAATACGGGATGAAGCCACTGAGCTGCAATGGATAATCCTGCTTGAGCGATTCCATCACATCCTTGTGTAATGTCTTGCGGCGATCCACCAGAGTGAAGAACGGCCAAACGGGCACATCGAGATCGATCTCGGCCAGATAGGCGTTCAATTGCTCCAGGGTACGCAGTGACAGAACCGTGGGAATGATCGGCACCAGCAGGGTATCGGCAGAGGCGAAGACCTGCTCGGAAAGACTGGAAATGCTCGGCGGACAATCGAGGATGACGAGGTCGTAGTCATCGCGTACCGGCTTGAGGACCTTGCGAAGTCGGGTACGCTTCTCTTCCTCGAGTATGTGGTCAAGATTGCGGTAGGAGAATTCCGCCGGCAGAACATCCAGGTTCTGATAATCCGTGGAACGAATCACGCGGGACATGTCCTGCTTGCCGCTGATCAGTTTCTCGACCCCGCCCTTCAGCTTGGGCTTGGTACGCACATAGAAGGTCGCAGCGGCCTGCGGATCAAGATCCCACAGCAACACACGCAGGCCACTGTTGGCGGCACAATGCGCCAGATTGATGGCAGAAGCAGTCTTGCCCACGCCCCCTTTGATGCTGTACACCGCAGCGATTTTCATGGCTCCCTCCCGTCATTCCAGTTTGTGCAACGTTAGCACAATCCGGCGCCATATCCCTGACTGACAACGGCGAAACGGGAGAAAATGATATGACAGTTTTATGTCACACAGGCTCTCGCTCATCGACCAGGCCGCGCTTGAGCAACTGATTCGTGAGGCGATTGAGCAACAATCCGTACATCGGCAAGAACAGCAATATCGAGATGGCCAGCTTGATCGCGTAATCCACCCAGGCGATCTCGACCCAGTGAGCCGCCATGAATGCATCGGGCCCATTGCGGAACGCCACCGAGAAGAAGGCAAAGGTGTCAGCAAGATTGCCGAACAATGTCGACGCCAACGGCGCGATCCACCAGTGGGCATTGCGACGCAGACGATCGAACACCTGTATGTCGAGCAACTGACCGATTACGTAGGCAATGAAGCTTGCCAGCGCGATACGGGCCACGAACAGATTGAAGTCAGCCAGTGCCTCTACCCCGGCAAAGCTGCCCGCCTGAAACATCACCGAGACCATGTAGCTGACCAACAGCGCCGGCAGCATGACCAGCGCAATGATGCGCCGCGCCTGATGCTTGCCGAACAGACGCACCGTCAGATCCGTTGCCAGGAAGATGAACGGGAAGCTGAAGGCTCCCCAGGTGGTATGGAAGCCAAACAGGGTCATCGGCAACTGCACCAGGTAATTGCTGGCGGTGATGATGAGGATGTGAAACAGGGCCAGGGCGACGAGTGCGCGCTGCGTCTGGGCAGACGAGAGGAGTAGCATTGCAGGTCCTTTTTGGATCAAAGCCGTCGTCCAGGGGTGAGGGAACCCTGTCACGAGCGTGTTGAGGTTTGCGTCGTCGATTCTGACATCAGCTGCCATGGCCTGACATCGGCCTTGACGCCTTGTCGCAGCGATTGAGCGCTGCAGGCATGCGTCACTGACAACCGCAGTGAGACTTGCACGTCGCCAGAACGCAAAATGGCCGCGCATCGTATCACGATGCACGGCCATTGACAGGTACCTGCGGGGAAAATCTGGCCAGATGGTCAGGCCGTCAGTCTCCCCCGGCGCCCCTTATGTGGCAAAGACAGCGATGCAATGAAAGCGAGTGTCAGAGTCACTTCTTCCAGATGCTGGCATCGACCTTGCCCTTCAGCTCCGGGAACTGCTCCGGATCAAAAGTCGGCTCCTTGCCGGCCTTATGCTGACGGTCGTAATCCTTGAAGATACGGAAGGCCAACGGCGACAGTAGCAGGATGGCGATCAAGTTGATCAAGGCCATCGCGCCCATCGACAGATCAGCGAAGTTCCAGATGTTCTTCAGGCTGGCGACAGCACCGAGCATGACCATGCCGAGCACGGCGAAGCGGTAGACCATGATGACGGCCTTGGCGTTCTTCTTGCCGGCGATGTACTCGATGTTGGACTCGCCATAGGAATAGTTCGCCACCAGCGAGGTGAAGGCGAACAGCAGAATGGCGATGGCCACGAAGCCGCCACCCCAGCTGCCGACCTGTGAGGACAGTGCCGCCTGGGTGATCTGGATGCCGTCATTGCCGCCATCGTTGCCCAGGGTGCCGCTCATGATGATGATGGCCGCAGTCGCGGTGCAGATGACCAGGGTGTCGATGAACACGCCCAGCATCTGGACGAAGCCCTGGGACGCCGGGTGCTTGGTGGTCGCCATCGCGGCGGCGTTCGGGGCAGAACCCATACCCGCTTCGTTGGAGAACAGACCCCGCTTGATGCCGTTCATCATCGCCTGGGCGATGGTGTAACCCAGCGCGCCACCTGCGGCCTGCTCAAGGCCGAAGGCACTGCGGAAGATGGTGCCCAGCGCCGCCGGCAGCTCGGTGATGTTGATGGCCACGACGAAGATGGCCAGCAGCAGATAGAGCAGCGCCATGATCGGCACGATCAGCTCGGCGGTACGCGTGATGCGTTTCATGCCACCGAAGATGATCGGCACCATGACCACGACCAGCACCACGCCCATGATCCACGGCGGCACGCTGAAGGCCTGCTCCATGGCCAGTGCGATGGAATTGGACTGCACGGAGTTGAAGGCCAGGCCGAAGGCGATGATCAGGCACACGGAGAACAGGATCGCCATCCAGCGCTGACCGAGGCCCTTCTCGATGTAGTAGGCCGGGCCACCACGGAAGGTGTTGTCATCGTGGGAGACCTTGTAGGCCTGCGCCAGGGTGGACTCGATGAAGCTGGTGGACATGCCGACCAGCGCCGTCATCCACATCCAGAAGATGGCGCCCGGGCCGCCCAGGGAAATCGCCACGGCAACACCGGCGAGGTTACCGGTACCGACGCGCGCCGCCAGAGAGGTGGCCAGTGCCTGGAAGGAAGAGATGCCGCCTTCGCTGCCCTGACGAGACGTGGCCAGCAGCTTCCACATGTGTCCGAAATAGCGGAACTGGATACCCTTGGTCATGACCGTGAAGAAGAGACCCGCTCCGATGAGCAGGTAAATCAATACACTGCCCCACAGCAGGCCATTGCCTGCATCGATCAACGCCAGAATCGGCGCTGGAATGATGGACGTTGTTTCCGACATGTCGGTCTCGCTTTGGCGGGTTTTTGGTCTTGTCGACGCTGCCAGGGCAACGGAAAGCCCATGACTTTCCTGCGACTGACAGCGAGCAACCACTACGATGGGGTTGCTCGACATGCTTTGGTGAGCGCCATTCTTCATATCCCACGGGGATAAGCAAGAAGAGCCCACTGTAAAGCGGTCTTCTACGCCCGAATTCTAGGGGAAAAATAGCGCAATGGCGGTGTTTTTCACTGCGACCTAGACTTTAGGTGAACACGGTAATGTTTCACGTCTTGTTTGGCTCGGGCATAATGCGCCCCCTTCCGGAAGTCGCCGCCTGCCAGTGGCGGCCCAGGACTTGTCGGGCGCAGGCTCGCGACTCATCGATTGCCGTTGCGCAACGGCGATCCCGCGAGTGTGCGCTGCGATCAGGCGGTGCAACTCCCTGACACCCACGCACCATAACCGCCATAACGGCACCCGGTAGCGCGCTTTGTCCCGGCGCCTGCCTTTGATTACAGGTGATACATGGAACTGACCAGCTACGCGGCGTCCCCGCTTTCGCTGCTCGCCCCGATCATAGCCATCGGTCTCGCAATACTGACACGTCGTGTCATGCTCTCCCTCGGGCTGGGTATCGTGTCAGGCGCCCTGCTGCTGAATGATTTCTCGCCGCTCGTCACGCTGCACTATCTCTGGCAGCAGCTGGTTGCCGTCTTCATCGAGATGCCGGACAGCGGTCAGCTTGCCGAGGCCAGCCTCAACAGCTGGAATGTCTATATCCTGCTGTTCCTGCTGGCACTGGGTGCCATGGTCGGCGTGATCACGCTGGCAGGCGGCACCCGTGCCTTCGGCAACTGGGCGCGGGCGCGAGTCACTACCCGTCGTGGCTCGCAGCTGATGACCGTGCTGCTGGGGGTATTCATCTTCATCGATGATTATTTCAATAGCCTGGCCGTGGGCAACATCTGTCGTCCGCTGACCGATCGTCAGGGGCTGTCGCGCGCGCGCCTGGCCTATCTGATCGACTCCACCGCCGCGCCCGTCTGCGTGCTGACGCCGATCTCCAGCTGGGGTGCCTACATCATCAGCCTGATCGCCGGTATCCTGGCGACCCACCACATCACGGATGTCAGCCCGTTCGGAGCCTTCCTCGAGCTGTCCGCCCTCAACTACTACGCGATTGCGGCGCTGGTGCTGGTGATCGCCTCGGCCTGGTTCGACATCAACTTCGGTGCCATGCGCCGTCATGCCATCGCGGCGCGCGACGGTGAGCTTTTCGATGCCAAGCGCGGCAACCCGCCGGGCAACACCCACGTGGAAGAGTCCGAGCGTGGCCGCCCCATGGACCTGCTGATCCCGATCATCGTGCTGGTCATCGCGACCTTCTTCATGATCGTGCAGACCGGCGCCAGCGCACTGGCCGCCGAGGGCGAGGCCTTCGGCCTGATTCGCGCCTTCGAGCTGACGGATGTCGCCAAGTCGCTGATCATCGGCGGCGCCATCGGCCTGCTGGCCGCGGTAGTGATGCTGCTGCGTCATCGCATGGGCGCTGGTCGCAGCCTGAGCGCCATCGCCCAGGGCGCCAGTTCCATGCTGCCGGCCGTCTATATCCTCGTCTTCGCCTGGTTGCTGACCGGCATCATCGGCTCTCTGGGGACCGGACAGTACCTGGCCACGCTGGTCGAGGGCGTCGTGTCTCCGACCTGGCTGCCGATGCTGCTGTTCGTGCTCTCCGGCCTGATGGCCTTTGCCACCGGCACCAGCTGGGGCACCTTCGGCATCATGCTGCCCATCGCCGGTGACATGGCGGCCGCCACCGAGCTCGCCATGATGTTGCCGATGATGGGCGCGGTGCTGGCCGGCTCCGTGTTCGGGGATCACTGCTCGCCGATTTCCGACACCACCATCCTGTCCTCGACAGGTGCCAGCTGCCATCACATCGATCACGTGATGACCCAGCTGCCCTACGCCCTGCTGGGTGCCGCGATCTCGCTGATCGCCTACCTGGTGATGGGCCTGACCGACAGCACCCTGTTCGGCTGGTTGAGCCTGGCGGGTCTGCTGGTCATCAGCATCGCCTGGCTTGCACGTCGCGAGATGGCCAATCCGGTCGTGGCACGCACGTGATGCAATAAATGCTGCCTTGCTGAAAAAAGCCCCCGCCATGTCTCATGGCGGGGGCTTTTTCATTATTGGAGCAGCGCGGGCCGCGTCAGGCGTCCGCGATATCACTGCATCGGTTCATGCGCTTCGGTTCATGCGCTGCGTGCCTCACTGGCCTGACCGACGCCGGCCTCGCTCAGCGCCTCACGTACATCTTCCAGGCTTGAGGGGTCATCTATCGTCGAGGGCACCTGGTATTGCTCGCCTGCGGCGATCTGACGGATCATCTTGCGCAGTATCTTGCCGGAGCGCGTCTTGGGCAGGCGCTCGACGATCAGCACCTCCTTGAGCGAGGCAAAGGCCCCGATTTCCTGGCGTATCCGCTGGGCAAGCTCGGCGCACAGGCTGGCTCCATCCCCCTGCCAGCCATCCTTGAGAATCACCAGTCCCAGCGGCATCTCGCCCTTGAGCGAATCCTCGATGCCGATCACCGCGCATTCCGCGATCGCAGCGTGTGCACCGAGTACCTGCTCCATCTCACCCGTCGACAGACGGTGCCCCGCCACGTTGATGACATCATCAATGCGTCCCATCACGAACAGATAGCCCTGCTCATCGAAGTAGCCGCCATCACCGGACAGGTAATAGCCGGGGTAGGCGGCAAGATAGGCAGAATGGAAGCGTCCGGGGTCCTGATAGAGTCCGGTCAGGCAGCCCGGCGGCAGCGGTTGGCGCAACACGACATTGCCCTGCTCTCCCGTGGGCACCTCATCCCCCATGCCATCGAGAATCTGCACATTGAAGCCCGGCAATGGCCAGGTGGCGCTACCGGCGCGTGCCTCGACCGGCGCCTTCACCTCGCGGCTGCCTTCGGTGAACATGTCGAGGCCCAGCAGGTTGCCGGCGATGGGCCAGCCGGTTTCGGTCTGCCACCAGTGATCGACGACCGGCACCGGCAGGAGATCGGCGAGCCAGTGATAGGTCGGCGGGTCCAGTCGCTCTCCGGCCAGGAACAGACTGCGCAGGCTGGAAAGGTCGTAATCGGCCATATGACTGGCTTCCGGGTCTTCCTTCTTCATGGCGCGAAATGCCGTCGGCGCAGTGAAGAAGCAGTTGATGCGGTATTCCTCGATCAAGCGCCAGAAGGCTCCGGCATCCGGTGTCTTGACCGGCTTGCCTTCATACATGACGGTACTGGCCCCCATCAGCAGCGGGCCATAGACGATATAGGAGTGGCCGACGACCCAGCCGATGTCCGAGGCCGCCATGAAGGTATCCCCGGGGCGGGTCGCATAGAGAAGCTCCATTGAATAATGCAGCGCCACGGCGTAACCGGCGTGATCGCGCACCACTCCCTTGGGCTTGCCGGTGGTGCCGGAGGTATAGAGGACATAGAGAGGTTCGCTGCCCAGCATGCTGACCGCTTCGGTGGCCTGGGCGCTGGCCAGACATTCACGCCAGTCATGATCACGCGGCCCGAGTGTCGCCCGCTGCTGTTCACGCTGCAGGATCAGACAGGCTTGCGGGGTATGCTCGGCAAGCTCGATGGCTTCATCCAGCCAGGGCTTGTAGGGAATGATGCGATCGACTTCCACCCCGCAGGACGCCGCCATGATCACCTTGGGCGCGGCGTCATCGATACGTACCGCCAGCTCCTTGGGAGAAAAGCCGCCGAAGACCACCGAATGCACCGCCCCGAGGCGTGCACAGGCCAGCATCGCCATCATGGCCTCGGCAACCATCGGCATGTAGAGCACGACACGGTCGCCCTTCTCCACCCCGAGATTGCGCAGCGCCCCCGCCAGCAGGGCCACCTCATCTCGCAGCTCACGAAACGTGTACTGCCGCTTGCTCTGGGTGACCGGCGAATCCCAGTACAACGCGACCTGATCCGCGCGCCCATTGGCGACGTGATGATCCAGCGCGGCATGGCAGATGTTCATCTCGCCATCGATGAACCAGCGCGCATGCTGTTGCTCATCCCAGGCCAGAATGGTCTGCGGCGGGCGAAACCAGGCGATGCGTTGCGCCTGCTCAGCCCAGAAGTCTTCTGGCGTCTCGATGGCTCTTGCCGTCAGAGCTAGATAACGCTCGCGTGCACAGGAGTGATTGGCGTCGGGCATGGCGTACCTCGTGATCCACGAATGGCTTTGTGGGCATCTCTTGCCTGTCCTGACGCAAGACCTTGTCTCCGGGGCCCGTTGACCGGACCTCTTTTCATGTCGTCAATGATGTCGCTCGCCAACGGCGATGCGACAGACGACGATGGAGGAAGGACAGGCAGGACAGAGATGCCTGAACCGATAGTTACGTTGAAACCTTAGGCCAAAAATCGCCCTTCAAACGCGCTCGGCTCACCGTTTTCAGCGTCTGATGGTCTTATACTCAATCCTTGGTCGCAGAAGGCCTGACAGCGTGAAAGGCGTCATTCGCGTAATAAAACATACGCTTGAATGCGGCTTCACAGCAGATGCGACAAAAAGTCAAAGCCTGAGAACGACAAAGTCGATGATTTATCGTTTAAGATTGTCTTGGACGTAGCACGCGGAGTTATTGATCATTCACTAAAACAAGGTTAGGTCATAACAACATGCCAATGGCCCATTGCGTCCCTCGGGATGCACCAAGATAGACCGACCGGGAGATACCGCATGAACGCAACACTTTCTACAGCTGCAAGGAATAACCCCATGCCAGTGTCCAGCGATGCCATCACCCTGCACCAGGCCGGTGACCGCGTCATCGAAGAAGCCACTGCCCTGCTCAAGGCGATGGGCAACGAGAACCGCCTGCGCATCCTGTGCCTGCTCAGCGACAGTGAAATGTCGGTGAGCGAGCTCAACTCGCGCCTGGAACTGTCGCAGTCCGCGTTGTCGCAGCATCTGGCGATTCTGCGTCGTGAAGGCATGGTGCGGACGCGCCGCGCCTCGCAGACCATCTACTATTCGCTGCAAGGCCCCAACGCCGCAGGTGTCATTCGTGCCCTGCAGGACCTCTATAACTGAAAAGGGCGCCAGCCGGTGACTGACGCCCTTTGAGGGGAATGTCGCTGAGTCACGCTGATCGTGACCCGCTAGACAACTGTATCACTCGCCGACTCCAACAAGATCGGGCAGGCCACGGAATGGCCTTCCAAGCCTCTTCTCTTCGCCCGCGACGGCAATCTGTCGCTTATTGCTGATGCCAGCGCGACTCCGCATTGCGCTCCAGCACACGATCCAGCACACGATCCAGACTCGATGTCACGCCCTTGCCGAAACGGTCCATCACGCGGCGCGGCTTCTCGAGACTCACCTCGAAGATCTTGACCTCCTCCTTCAGATAGCGCGCCAGCAACGCCTGACTGGTACCGACCTCGTCGATCAGACCGATATCGATGGCTTCACTGCCATACCAGATATCGCCCTGGGACACTGCCTCGACGTCCAATTGCGGACGACGGCTGCCGACATGCTGCTTGAACAGCTCATGGGTGCGCGCCAGGTCCGACAGGAACTTCTCACGCCCTTCTTCACTGTTCTCGCCGAGCATGGTCAAGGTGCGCTTGTAACGCCCCGCCGTCAGAATCTCGACATCCACATCATGCTTCTTGAGAAGACGGTGCACATTGGGCACCTGAGCCACGACACCGATCGAGCCGATGACCGCAAAGGGCGCTGCCACCACGTGGTCCGCCGCACAGGCCATCATGTAGCCGCCACTGGCCGCGACCTTGTCGACCGTGATCGTCAGGCGCGCGCCACTGGCACGCAGGCGGTCCAGCTGTGCCGCGGCCAGGCCATAGGCATGCACCAGGCCACCACCGGACTCCAGTCGCAGCACGACCTCATCCTGCTCACCCAGCACGCCTTCCAGCGCCGTGATCTGCTCCGCCAGGCTTTCCACACCGCTGGCCTTGATGTCGCCGACGAAGTCGAGCACGAAGACCCGACGCCCACGCGTATTGGCCGGCGCATCGTCCTTGTCCGCATTGCCGCCCTTGTTGGCTTTCGCCTTGGCTTTGAGCGATTTCTTGAGCGCCTTGGCTTCCTGCTTGTGCTTCTTGGCCCGCGCCTTCTCCTTGGCGGCGTACTCGGCCTCTTCCAGTCCGGCGTGGCTCAATTCGCGTTGATAGCCCTTGATGCGCTCATGCCAGGGACGAATCTTCAGCTTGGCCTGGCGCTCTCCCGCTTCCCCCTGTCGTGCACGTGCAATGATGAGCACGATGGCCGCGATCGCGACCACTACGGTGATCGCCTGGGCCAGAAAGAGGCCGTACTGTGAAATCCATTGCATGCACTTGCTCCTGAAACATTGAAGAAGGTGTCTGATCTCTCGCCAGCACGTGAGCGACGATCGCTCGCTCTCGAGTGCATGGCTCTCAGGCAGAAGGTCAAGGCATCTGCCACACGACCTGGACCCCATAACGAAATCACCGGCTAAAGGGCCGGTGCGGGATGGTACTCGATATGGGGGCAAGCTTGCCCGCCTGCAAGGCTGGTTGGCGCCTGGGCATCTTTCACACTGCTCGTATTGTCATGGGACTGGCGTGCCGCCTGTGCGAGTTCTCCAGGTGACCTGGTCGCGATCTGTACGTTATATCTGTACGTTACCTCTGCACGTTACTTCTGCAGGTTCAGAGCTGAGCGCTGAAGCGCGGAACACGCCAGATCGATCACACGACTTGATTGGAACGCTCGTTTGAAATAGTCTGATGTCAGTCTTGAAGGTCAGCAGCGTGATCACTTCATGGTGAGCAAGGTGATGAATGACACCCCACCCCTCGCCATGCACGTCATCTTTCCGCGCGATCATTGACCTTTCTCCACCGCTAGCACTGACAAGGAATATCACCATGGCCGACGCCAACGCCGTCATCGACATGCTCAAGAGCCGTTTCAACCCCGAAGCCGCCAAGGGCATGGATGAGGTCTTTCAATTCAACATCACCGACAGCGATGACTACTACATGGTCGTCAAGGACGGCACTCTGGACGTCGGCGAAGGTGAGCACGATGACCCCTCCGTGACCCTGAGCACCGACAGCGACACCCTCAAGGGCGTGATGAAGGGCGAAGTCGACGGCATGCAGGCCTTCATGACAGGCCGCCTGAAAGCCACCGGCAACATCATGCTGGCCACCAAGCTGACGTCTCTGTTCCCGAACAAGTAAGCGTCTGCTTGAGCAGGTGCATCGTTGCGAACAAGCCCGATGGAAAGGTTCGCTTGATGCACCAGCCAAAGAAAACGCCCCGGCCAATGGTCGGGGCGTTTTCTTTGGGGAGAGGCCTGCAATATCAGCGGCCCGTCGCGACCGAGCGCAGGAAGTTGTCGATCAAGGCATGCGAGATCGAGAACTTCGGTGGCAGCCCCGGCAAGTCTTCCGGCGTGAACCACTGGGCATCCTCGATCTCGACACCATCGATGGTGATGTCGCCACCGGCATATTCCGCGTAGTAGCCCAGCATGAACGAGTGTGGGAACGGCCACGACTGGCTCTGGAAATAGCTGACTCGCCCGACTTCAACACCGACTTCCTCGTGCACCTCACGCCGCACGGCTTCCTCGGCACTTTCACCGGCTTCGATGAAGCCCGCCAGGGTCGAATACATGCCCGGCCCGAAGCGCGGACTGCGAGCCAGCAACATCTCGCGGCCCCGGGTGATCAGCGTGATGATGCACGGCGAGATACGCGGGTAGCTGCGATGCTGACAACCGGTGCAGTGCATGGCGAATTCATGCTCCAGACGCTTCATGCGCTTGCCACAACGGCCACAGAATCGATGGTCGCGCAGCCATTTGAGCACCTGCAACGCACTGGAAAGCAGCGGAAACTGATCACGTGGCAGCGTATGCAGCCATTGACGCGCGGCGGGCCAATCGGCACTGCCATTCTCACCGAACACCGCAATCGGTGCGCCCTGCCATTCCCCGAGGGCCACGGCGCCGCTGGGCCAGTCAGCGATAGGCTGGATGATGCCGCCATCCGGCGCAGGCGCCACGCCATCACGCCCCACACGAATCAGATAACCATGGCGCTGGGTCACACGCGAGAGATCACGAATCAACATCAGGCGTCGTCTCCGCGGTTGCCTCGGCTGTCCAGACTGGCGCCATCAAGACTGGCACTATCAATACTGCCCAGTGCATTGATCGAGAGGCGATCGAACAGGCACTCATCGGCCTTGCCACGAATCTCTTCACACCAGGCCGAGTGACGCTCAAGCTCCAGCGCGGAAAGCCCGGGTGTGACCAGACGTGGGCGATCGGCACGCAGGCGACGAACCCCGACGATACCGCCCTCCTCGCCATCGCCTTCCTCTATCACGTCCAGGCCCAGCGCCGTCTGGCCACCGGTCATCGCCAGATAGACGTCGCCGAGAATCTCGGCATCCAGCAAGGCGCCGTGCAGCACGCGATGCCCGTTGTCGATATCGTAGCGCTTGCACAGCGCATCCAGGTTGTTGCGCTGTCCGGGGTGCTTCTCTCGGGCCAGCTTCAGGGTATCGAGTATGGCGCAGTGATCGGCGACCGGGCCCAGCGGGTTGGCGCGCCCAGGGTTGATCAGCCCGAATTCGTGATCGATGAAGCCCACATCGAAGGGCGCATTGTGGATGACCAGCTGGGCACCCTTGATGAAGTCCCAGAAGGCATCGGCAATCTCGGCGAAGACCGGCTCGTTGGCGACTCGCTCATCGGTGATGCCGTGAACTCCGATCGCCTCTGCATCGATCAAGCGCTCTGGATTGACGTACTGATGGTAGGTGCGTCCGGTCAAGCGGCGGTTGATCATCTCCACCGCGCCGATCTCGATCAGGCGATGGCCTTCCTTCGGATCGATACCTGTCGTTTCGGTATCGAGAATAATCTGACGCATCTCAGACCTCTTGGTAAACAGTGACAGCTCCCTGATCGGTCCGCCTCAAGCTTCGGGCCGCGCATCAGGGTGCCTCAATATCGGATCCTGCATGTCCGTGCTCAAACACGGCTGGCCACCGCGCTCGGCGTGCCTGCCAGCCGAGGCACTCAGCGGCGGCGCTGCATCTCGTCGATGGCCTCGTTGGCCAGCGCATCGGCGCGCTCGTTGCCCTCATCGCCGCTATGCCCCTTGACCCAGCGCCACTCGATATCATGACGCTCACTCTGGGCCAGCAGTGCCTTCCACAGATCTTCATTCTTGACCGGCTGCTTGGCTGCCGTCTTCCAACCGCGCTTGACCCAGCCATGCACCCACTTGGTGATGCCGTTCTTGACGTATTCGGAGTCGGTCCACAGCACCACCTGACAGCGCTTGGTGAGCGCCGTCAGCGCCTCGACCGCCGCCATCATCTCCATCCGATTGTTGGTCGTCTGGGCCTCGCTGCCATTGAGTTCCTTGCGATGCTTGCCACTGACCAGAATCGCGCCCCAGCCACCCGGACCCGGGTTGCCACGACAGGCACCATCGGTGTGGATGACCACGCGAGTCGGCGCCGCCTTGGATTCGGACGTCGCAGCAGCGGAGGGATTCTGGGGTTCGGACGTGGATGCACTCTGGCTCACAAACGGCACTCTCGACAAAGGAAACGAAGACGGGCAAGTGCGACGCCGCTGGCTGTCACGACAGGGGCAAGCCTGGCTCGCAGAGGCGGGGCTTGGAAACCGCCCCCTGACAATCACTCTCCGGTAGCCCTCCCGCGGCAACAGCAGGCCTCGCCACAATGAGCGTCATTCTACCCACTCGCATGCAGCATGGCCAAAGTCCCTGTGTTTTTTTACAGCTTCCGCCAGACTGAAGCCTTGAAGAAAAGGGAGCCCTGCAGCGAGCCCTCGAGCTAGCCGTGCTCGGACAGATCTCTGCGCGACTCACGCTTCACATGCCCATCCCGGGAATGCACTCGCGTGGCCTGGCCGATGGAGACACCGGGGATGGCGACTCGCGGTCGCTTGGCATTCAAGGGTTGCACGTACCCGACATTGCGCCGCGCCCGTATCAACATCAGGCTGCCCAGCGGCAGGTTGTAGCGGCGCCCCATGCGTTCAAGCCAACCGTGTCGCAGGCGTAACCCCGGCAGATGGAAGCCGGCATAGTCGATACGCTCGATCTCGAAATCCACGAAGGCCAACCAATCGCGCAGGGCCGCCGGCGTCCGCCAGCTTCCCTCCCAGGGAGTGATGTGGCGACGCCGCGGGTCCAGACGCAGCAGCCCCTCACCGGAGAACGGCTGCCAGGCGACGATGACCAGACAGCCACTGGAGCGCAGCACGCGGGCCGCCTCACGCAGCAGTCGGTGCGGCTCCGGCGCGACCTCCAGTAGATGGTGGAGCATCACCAGATCCATGCTCTCGTCCGGCAAAGCCAGCTGCGTCAGCGGGCAGATCAAGGTGGAAGGTGACTCGGCAAGCGCTGCCTCGGGACTCCATTGGATGGCATGGCGGATGGCGGAGAGTGACAGGAGGTCATTGCCGCCCGGGCCCAAGTTCAGGCTGTGAAAACCGAAGCAGCGCTCGAACAGCGGTGACAGCATCTCGCGCTCCGCCGTCAGGATGTCCTGCCCATCCGGGCCCTCGAAAAAGGCACGCATGGCGCGCACATGGGCACTCAATTGGCGCGCATGCTGGCGCTGGCGCTCCTCGGCGGTCAGGGACGCGCTGGCCTTGTCCGCACCGGAGTCATTCACACCAAAGGGGCCTTTCCACATCTTGCATCTCCCGGGCTTCAGGCGGGGAGACACTCCCCACGGCATAGACAGGCTTTGACACTTGTCTACATTCTCACACCATAAGAGGTTTGACACTTACCTGCTGGCTCGTCAGGCTTGTTATCCGGAAAATTCAGATTCCCGCCACGAATCAATCCACTGGGCATCATCGTGCTGGCTATTGGCCTTGCGATTGATGGCGCTCATGGACTTTGGCACCGGCGGCCAGTCGTGACTTTTCCTGCTGGACTCTTCTTGTTGGGCTCTGCGTCAGCCACTCGGCGCCTGATCGCACACGGCGAGTCTGACCGGGAACGAAATCCCGACAAGCGAGTCTTGAACAGGACTGCGGGCACCGAGCGTCTCGACACGCCCGGCCCGACACTCAGGATAGAGTGAAGCAAGGTGTTGCCCAACATCCTGCGAATGACCCATATATATGCGTTGTCGATCATAGAGCATACGGATTGCCCCTCCCGCCCACATACGCGGCCAGGGGAGCGCCAGGAGCACGACCGTCCTGAGCCGTCTCTGAGCATGACTTTATGCTGCTTTCGACAACTAACTCTCAGTAAGGAGTCGATGGAACCGCCTGCCCATCAGCATTGCAGGCGACGATGACATGCCATGTTCATCTGCTTCAGCCTGGCCGATTCCTCGGCGAGGACGTATGAAGCCACTTTTCGCGTCACTGGCCTGTCATTGCCTCGATCGACGACTGCAAGACATCAAGAGCACCTGACCACCATGATGAGCGTTACGCCCATAGCGGCCTTTCAGGACAACTACATCTGGTTGATACAGAGCGACGACAACCCCCGCGTGGCGGTCGTCGACCCCGGTGATGCACGCCCGGTGATGGAGACCCTGGAGTCCAGAGGCCTGACCCTCGACACCATCCTCATCACCCATCACCACCAGGATCACACCGGCGGCCTGCCGGAGCTGATCGAACGCTATCAGCCTCGCGTGGTTGGCCCGCACAATCCGGCCATCCACGGTATCGACGAGCGTGTCGGCGATGGCGACAGCTTCCGCCTGCAGGGCCGCCTCTTCGAGGTGATGGAAGTGCCGGGCCATACGCTGGACCACATCGCCTTCGTCAGCTCCGGCATGCCGGGGCTGCTGTTCTGCGGCGACACCCTGTTCAGTGGCGGTTGCGGTCGCCTGTTTGAGGGCACGCCGGAGCAGATGCATCACTCCTTGTCGCGCCTGGCCGCCCTGCCGGAAGAGACGCTCGTCTTCCCGGCACACGAGTACACGCTGGCCAATCTGGCCTTCGCCAGTGCCGCCGAGCCGAACAACCCGGCGCGGGACACCCTCAACGCAGAATGTGAACAGCTGCGTTCACTGGGCCGCCCCACGCTGCCCACCCTCATCGGCCGAGAAAAGCAGATCAATCCGTTCCTGCGCAGTGATGAGGTCGCGCTGCAACGCCACCTCGAGCAGGAAGGACGCCTCTCGGCACCCTCGGGTCAGGAAGCTTCCCCACTGGCGGCCTTCACGGCACTGCGTCAGTGGAAGGACAACTTCTAGCCCTGCTGCCCGCGTGCCATTGCCCCCGTTCCGACGCCACTCAGGTGAGCGGTTGGAGCGCGGCGTGAATGGCATTTCGCGTGACAGCGGGTCGAGAACATTCCTGATCTCGATCAGCCCCCGCAGTCACTGATTCGTGCCGGCATGACCGGCCAGCCGAGCCGCTGCTGCCCCATCCAGCCGCGGCTCGCCAGAGAGTATTTCGTCAATGCATCAGCAAGACCTCCGTACCGACGGCCAGATGGCCGCCGACACGCCGTGTCGTGTCACTCCGACCCAGGCCCCCTTCCGTCCGGCTCGACTGCGTCACCTGATTCGCCTCGCCTCTCTGGGTGCTACCCTGTGCCTGATGCCGCTGACCGCCAGCGCCAACTCAGCGATGGTGTCCGGGGTCTCGCCCACCAGTGAATATCAGCGCGCCCCGCTGAACTTCATGGAGGCCGTCGACGCCATTCCCGCGCACTACGACGACGTCTGGGAGCGCCTGCGCGCCGGCTATCAGCTGCAGCAGGACACCGGTCGTCCACGCGTGCGCAAATGGATCAGCTGGTATCAGGAGCACCCCCACCACGTGGAGCGTATCGCGGAACAGGCCCGCCCCTGGATTCGCTACGTGACACTGCGCACCGAAGCACGCGGCCTGCCGGCAGAGCTGGCACTGCTGCCCTTCATCGAGAGCGCCTACGATCCGGATGCCGCGCATCCGGGCGGTGCGACCGGCATGTGGCAGTTCATGCCGCGCACCGGTGACGCCATGGGGCTGACGCGCAACCGCTGGTATGACGGTCGCAAGGACGTGTTGCTGTCCACGGATGCCGCGTTGGATTACCTGGAGACCCAGGGCGAGCGCTGGTATGACGGTGACTGGGAGCTGGCGCTGGCCGCCTACAATGCCGGTGCCGGCACCGTGAATCGTGCACGCCGCCGCGCCGGTGGCGATGAGGATTACTGGAACATCAAGCTGCCCAACGAGACCATGGAATACGTGCCGAAGCTTCTGGCACTGGCCGCGGTGATTCGCGACCCTGAGGAATATGGGCTCTCGTTGCCGAAGATTGACGACAAGCCGGAAATCGCGGCCGTCGAGACAGGCGGACAACTGGACCTGTCTACCGCCGCCAAGCTGGCCGGCATCAGTGAAGACGAGCTGCGCGCCCTGAACCCGGCCTACAAGCGCTGGGCCACCACGCCGGGTGACAGCTCGCTGGTGATTCCCGCCACCGCCCGCGACACCTTCCTCAGCCAGCTGGCCACGCTGCCTGAAAAAGCGCGCCAGAGCTGGGCCAGCTATCGCGTCAAGCGCGGCGACACCCTGTCCGTCATCGCGCGCCGCAATGGTCTGACGCTCTCCGAGCTGAAGCAGAAGAACCGCCTCTCGGGCAACACCATCCGCATCGGCCAGGCACTGATGGTGCCTGACCGCGGCGCCTCGGTGGCCACCCAGCTGGCCTCGGCCAACGGCGAGAAGAAAGTGCGCGTGAAGAGTGGCGATTCCCTGTCCTTGATCGCCGCACGCCACAATGTCAGCACTCGCCAGCTCGCGCGCTGGAACAAGCTGTCATCTGCGGACTACCTGCGCCCCGGTCAGATGCTGACCCTATACAGCGCCAACTGAGTCAGTCGATTCACGCGTCGTTGCACGACGCTTGATAGGCGATTCCTCAACGCCCCTGCCATCCGTGATGGTGGGGGCGTTTGCGATTCAAACGCCGCAGCATGGCCGCTGACAAGGAACTTCGTTACTCTTGGCGGGGTCGATGCAAGGAGACCGGCCGCAGCCCGGCGCGTGGCGTGCACCTGCTGCACCGCTTCTGCAGTTCTCCATCAGCTCATCGCAGCTCACGGTCGACAACTGTGCAGTCAGCCGCTGAGGCCACCCAAGCCAGCGGAGTTGATGCCGAGTCAGGCGCAAATCAGCCGCTTCCCAGATGCCGGTCATTTCATCACGGCCGCGAGGCCCGGGTCATTCAGTCAAGGAAGTCTTCGATGCAGCGTGTTTCTTCACTCACCCACCGTCGCTGGGCCGCGCTTCGCGCGCTATGCCTGGGGGCGCTGATGGTGAGCGGCTCGTTCACGGCCACGGCCAACGCGGCTGAGCCCAATGCAGCCGGGTCCAATGCGAATAGCGAGCAATCTGCCAATTCACGCCCCAGCGCCGACATGGCGTCGGGCACGCAGACAACCAGCGCGCAGGCGACCAGTATCCCCACCTCGGACGTGCAGACGCCGCTGGACGTCCCGACCGTGCACGGCCTGGCCATCTACGGCGAGCCCGCCCACAAGCCCGGCTTCACGCACTTCCCTTACGTCAATCCAGAGGCGCCGGTCGGCGGTCGCATGACACGCGCCGCCATCGGCAGTTTCGACTCCACCAATCCCTTCATCCTCAAAGGCAATTCGGTGGCAGGACTCAACTACTTCGGAGGACTGATCTACGACACCCTGATGATCCCCTCCGCCGATGAGCCCTTCACCGAATACGGATTGCTGGCCAGTGGCGTCCGCCTGGCAGAGGACCGCAGCGCCATCGAATTCGATATCGACCCTCGGGCGCGCTTTCACGATGGCGTGGCGGTGACTGCCGAAGATGTCGTCTTCACCTATCGCCTGCTCAAGGATGAAGGCCTGCCGTTCTTCAAGAGCTACTACCACGATGTCACCGGCGTCAGCGTGATCGATGCCGACACCGTGCGCTTCGAGATGGCGCCAGGCGCGGCGCGCGAATTGCCGCTGATCATCGGCCAGCTGCCGGTGTTGCCGGAGCACTACTGGAAGAGCCGCGACTTCACGCGCGCCACCCTGGAACTCCCGCTGGGTTCCGGCCCCTATCGCATGGCGTCTCTGGATGCCGGCCGCCAGGTTCGCTATGAGCGTGTCGATGATTACTGGGGCAAGGACCTGCCGGTCAACAAGGGCCGCCACAACATCCAGACACTGGTCTACGACTACTACCGGGACCAGACCGTCTCGCTGGAAGCCTTCAAGGCCGGCAGCATCGATCTGCACGTCGAAAGCAGCGCCAAGAACTGGGCGACCGCCTACGACACTCCCGCGCTGCACGAGGGCCGCCTGAAGAAGCTGGAAGTCCCGGACAGCAACCCGGCGGGCATGCAGGGCTTCGTGCTCAACGAGCGCCGCGAGCGCTTCCAGGACCCGAGGGTCCGTGAGGCACTGGCGCTGGTCTTCGACTTCGACTGGATCAACCGCAACCTCTTCTACGGCGCCTACCAGCAGACCCACAGCTATTTCGAGAATTCGGACATGGCCGCGGACGGCATGCCCACCGGCAAGGAGCTCGCGCTGCTTGAGCCCTTCAAGGATGAGCTGCCCAGCGCGGTCTTCGACAAGCCACTGCCGATCGATGAGCCACAGGAATTGCGCCCTCGCCTGCGCAAGGCGTTGGGGCTGCTGCGCGAAGCGGGCTATGAAGTGGTCAAGGGCCAGCTGGTCAGCCGCAGCAGCGGCAAGCCGCTGACGCTCGAGGTGCTCAACTACGACACCCAGTTCGAGCGCATCATCCAGCCGTGGATTCGCAATCTGGCGCGCATCGGCATCAAGGCGCGGATTCGCACCGTCGACGTCAATCAGTACATCAACCGCCGTCGCAGCTTCGACTTCGACGTGGTGGTCGGCAGTTATCCGCAGTCCAACAGCCCCGGCAGCGAGCAGCGTGAATACTGGACCAGCGACTATGCCGACGTGGCCGGCTCACGCAATCTGATCGGGCTGAAAAGCCCGGTGGTGGACGCGCTCACCGATGCCTTGATTCAGGCGCAGACCCGCGAAGACCTGCTCAGCGCGACACGGGCACTCGACCGCGTACTGCGTTGGGGCTTCCATGTCGTGCCCCAGTGGCACCTGGCGGCGACGCGCATCGCGCTCTGGAACAAGTTCGGCTATCCGCAGCCCTTCCCGGAATACCAGCTGAGCCTGGACAGCTGGTGGATCGAGCCCGACAAGGATGCATCACTCGAACCGGGAGAATGAACCAGGTGAATGAGCCGGGTGAACATGCCTGCTCAGCAAGCCTGGTCAACAAGCCTGAAGAACACGCTCGGCGCATATGCCAGACATAGACGCCTGGCGGGACTGACGCCTTGCTGATGCGTCCACGACACCAATAACCGATGTCCCTTGCACCGCACATCAGATGCCGGCGATGAGGGGCACGCAGGGAGATTGCCATTGGGTGCCTATATTCTGCGCCGGATTCTGTTGATGATTCCGACGCTGCTCGGAATCCTGTTGCTGAATTTTCTGATCGTTCAGGCCGCCCCCGGTGGCCCGATCGAACAACTGATGTCACGTCTGGACGGCATGAGTGCCGGTGCCAGCACCCGCCTCAACAGTGGCGGCGGTGATGGCGTCACCAGCGGTGGCGGGGGCTCCTCGACCTATCGCGGCGCGTCAGGGGTCGACCCGGCCTTGATCGCGGAGCTGGAGCAGCAGTTCGGCTTCGACAAGCCGGTCTGGGAGCGCTTCACCGACATGGTCGTCGACTACGCGCAGTTCGATTTCGGCGACAGCTTCTTCCGTGATCGGCCGGTGATCGACCTGATGCTGGAGCGGCTGCCGGTCTCCATCTCGTTGGGGCTATGGACCACGCTGCTGGTCTATCTGGTCTCGATCCCGCTGGGTATCCGCAAGGCACTGGTGCATGGCTCGCGCTTCGACATCTGGACCTCCGGCGTCGTCATCGTCGGCTACGCCATTCCGGGCTTCCTGTTCGCGATCCTGTTGATCGTGGTATTCGCCGGCGGCAGCTATCTGGACTGGTTCCCGCTCAGGGGGCTGACCTCGCCGGACTTCGATGAGCTGTCCACCGCCGGCAAGATTCTGGACTACTTCCATCACATCGCCCTGCCCGTGCTGGCCTCCGCCATCGGCAGCTTCGCGACCCTGACGATGCTGACCAAGAACAGCTTCCTGGACGAGATCCACAAGCAATACGTCCTGACGGCACGCGCCAAGGGCGCCAGCGAGAACCGTATCCTCTACGGGCATGTCTTCCGCAACGCCATGCTGATCATCATCGCCGGGTTGCCAGCGGCGCTGGTCGGCATCTTCTTCACCGGTTCGCTGCTGATCGAGGTGATCTTCTCCCTCGACGGCCTGGGGCTGCTCGGCTTCGAGGCTGTCCTGCAGCGCGACTATCCGCTGATCTTCGGCACGCTGTATCTCTATACCCTGATCGGCCTGATCCTGAAGCTGGTCTCTGATCTGATGTATGTGTGGATCGACCCGCGCATCGACTTCGCGACACGGGAGGCCTGACATGCGTCATGAGACAACCCTTCACGAGACACCCGCTCACGACAAGAGCGACGACAGCCAGCAGGCACTGCATCGGCCGCGCGCCTCTCGCCTGTCGCCCATCACCCGACGGCGCATGGCGGCCTTTCGTGACAACCGTCGCGCCTGGTGGTCGCTGTTGATCTTCGGCGTGCTGTTCCTGCTCTCGCTGGGGGCCGAGCTGATCGCCAATGACCGCCCGCTGCTGGTCGAGTATCAGGGCGAGACCTACCTGCCGATGCTGCACGAGTATCCTGAGACCACCTTCGGCGGCTTTTTGCCCACCGCCACCGACTATCGCGACCCCTATGTGATCGAGGCCATTGAAGCGCAGGGCTTCATGCTCAACACCTTGATTCCCTACTCCTACGACACCCTGGATCTCAATCTGGGCTCTCCGGCGCCGTCGGCTCCCAATGCCCGTCATTGGCTGGGCACCGATGATCAAGGCCGTGACGTACTGGCGCGCGTCATCTATGGCTTCCGACTGTCGGTGATCTTCGCGCTGGTACTCACGGCGGGGTCGCTGGTGCTGGGGGTGTTGATCGGTGGCGTGCAGGGCTACTTCGGCGGCAAGGTCGACCTGATCGGCCAGCGTCTGATCGAGGTATGGTCTGGCCTGCCGGTGCTGTTCCTGCTGATCATTCTCGCCAGCATCGTCGAGCCGAACCTGTGGTGGCTGACCGGCATCATGCTGCTGTTCTCGTGGCTGGGCATCGTCGATATCGTACGCGCCGAATTCCTGCGCGCACGCAATCTGGAATACGTGCGCGCCGCTCGCGCCATGGGCCTGCCCTCGCGCCTGATCATGTGGCGTCATGTGCTGCCCAACGCGATGGTCGCCACCCTGACCTTCATCCCCTTCCTGTTCACGGGCGCCATCACCACCCTGACCGCACTGGATTTCCTCGGCTTCGGCCTGCCGGCCGGTTCACCCTCGCTGGGCGAGCTGGTCGCACAGGGCAAGAACAACCTGCAGGCACCATGGCTGGGCATGACCGCCTTCCTGAGCCTCGGCATCATGCTGACGCTGTTGGTCTTCATCGGCGAAGGGCTGCGCGATGCCTTCGACCCACGTCATATCAGCGCCCGGGAGCAGAACGCATGAGTCATTCCTCCATCCCCCCGACGCCATCCCCGAGCGCGGAAAATGAAAGCAACACTCCCTGCGTGCTGCGCCTTGATGACCTGTGCATCCGCTTTGGCAAGACACCGGTGGTCAAGCACCTCTCGCTTGAGGTCAGGCGTGGCGAATGCCTGGCTATCGTCGGTGAGTCCGGCTCAGGCAAGTCCGTCAGCCTGCTGGCCAGTCTCGGGCTGCTGCCGGGCCATGCCCATGTCACTGGGCAGCGCGAATTCACGCGCCCTGACGGCAAGGCGCTGGATCTGGCCGCGCTGACGCCACGCCAATGGCAGCGGGTGCGCGGCGGTCAGATCGGCTTCGTGTTCCAGGAGCCGATGACCTCGCTCAACCCACTGACGCGTGTCGGCGAACAGATCAGTGAAAGCCTGCGCCTCCAGCAGGGGCTGCGTGGCAATGCCGCCCGCCAGCGAGTGCTGGAACTGCTCTGCCAGGTGCAGCTGCCGCGCCCCGAGGAGTTGATCGATGCCTGGCCGCACCAGCTCTCTGGCGGCCAACGCCAGCGCGTGATGATCGCCATGGCGATGGCCAATCAGCCACCGCTGTTGATCGCCGACGAACCGACCACGGCGCTGGATGTCACCGTGCAGCAGGAAATACTCCAGCTACTGGATCGCCTGCGTCGCGATCAGGGCATGGCGATGGTTTTGATCAGTCATGACCTCAATCTGGTGCGCCGTCACGCCGACCGCGTGATCGTGATGCGCGACGGGGAATGCATCGAACAAGGGCGCGT
Organism: Cobetia sp. 2AS; assembly: GCF_029846355.1. Lineage (NCBI taxonomy): Bacteria > Pseudomonadati > Pseudomonadota > Gammaproteobacteria > Oceanospirillales > Halomonadaceae > Cobetia > Cobetia sp. 2AS. Next base: position 1,180,071 of record NZ_JARWKQ010000001.1, on the reverse strand, counting down.
CGACGAGGTATTCGATGCGCCACAGGCCGATTACACCCGCGAGCTGCTGGCCGCCGAACCCGAAGGCCTCGCCAGCGACTTGAGTGCCGAGGACGCCGCGACACCGGTTCTCGCCGCGCGCAAGCTGGAGGTGCGCTTCGCGCGCAGCAAGAAGCTCTTCCAGAAGCGCCCCGCTGACTTCGTCGCCGTTCATCCGCTGGATCTGACGCTGGCGCGCGGTGAGACGCTCGGCGTGGTCGGGGAATCGGGGTCCGGCAAGACAACACTCGCCCTGGCGCTCTTGAAGCTGCAAAGCGCCAAGGGCGAGATCCACCTCGAGAACGAACGCATCGATACGCTGGATCGCAATACGCTGCGCCTGCGTCGCCGCCAGATGCAGATCGTCTTCCAGGACCCCTATGGCTCGCTGTCGCCACGCATGCCGGTGGCGGACATCATCAGTGAAGGTCTGCGCTTTCATCATCCAACGCTCAGTGAAGACGAGGTTCGCCTGCGTGTGGCGCAGGTGCTGGAGGAAGTCGAACTGCCCTCGGCGTGTGCCGATCGCTATCCCCACGAGTTCTCCGGCGGCCAACGTCAGCGGATTGCTCTGGCGCGCGCCCTGATCCTCGAGCCCAGACTGCTGGTGCTCGATGAGCCCACCTCGGCACTGGACCGCAGCGTGCAGAAACAGCTGATTGCCCTGCTGCGTGAACTTCAGACACGCCGAGGCCTGAGCTATCTGTTCATCAGTCATGACCTGGCGGTGGTACGCGCGCTGTCCCATCGGGTGATGGTGTTGCGTGAAGGACGCCTGGTGGAGACGGGCACGACGGCAGAAGTGCTCGGCAATCCCCGCGAGGACTATACGCGTGCCTTGATACAGGCCGCGGGTCTGGCCTGACACGCTCTGCCATGGCCTGACCAGAGCTTGTTGGTCTGGGCTGACCTGACCTGCTCTGTCCTGCTCTGCCATAGCATGCCGATCGCCCTGCTCGGGCAGCCACAGATGATGAGCAGGGCGTTGGCGCATTGCAGTCAGTGCACCCCTGCGTTGCAAGACGCACGTTTTGTCGATTGCAAATAATAAAGGTTCTCAATATGATCCAGTGAGATGCGGGCCGACCATCGAGAGACCGTGTAATGACTTCCCGCCCCCTCTCGAGCGGCCCCACGCACTGCCGTTCTGCGCGCACTGCATAACAACAGACCGATCAAGGGATCCACATGACTGCCTCTTTCCGTTTTGCCTCACGCAAGCCGCTGGCAGCTGCCATCGCATTGTCAGCCTCCATGTTCACCGGTGCCGCTCTGGCAGAGCATCATGGCGACGCGCATGACAAGGCGCTGACGGCCGAAGCTGTCGTCGCCCAGTACGCCAACGTCGCACATGCCACCTACAGCGATGCCCTGGCCAGTGCCAATGCTCTGCGCGCCGCCAATGCCGCACTGATCGAGTCTCCGTCCGAAGATACGCTGGCCGCGGCACGTGCCGCCTGGAAGCAGGCGCGCGTGGCGTATCAGCAGAGTGAAGTGTTCCGCTTCGGCAATGCCATCGTCGATGACTGGGAAGGTCAGCTGAACGCCTGGCCGCTGGATGAAGGGCTGATCGATTACGTCGAAGGCGACGGCTATCAGGCCGAACTGGGCAACCCGGGTGCCAGCGCCAACATCATCGCCAGCGACAGCGTGCAGATCGGTGCCGACAAGATCGACACCACCGAGATCACCCCGGAGCTGCTGGCGTCCCTCAACGAGCTGGGCGGTTTCGAGGCCAACGTAGCCAGCGGCTACCATGCCATCGAATTCCTGCTCTGGGGCCAGGACATGCACGGCTTTGAGGCCGGTGCCGGCGAGCGCCCGGCAACAGACTTCGCCAAGGGCGATGCCTGTACCGCCGACAACTGTGACCGTCGTGGCGCCTACCTGCTGGCCGCCAACGACCTGCTGATCAGCGACCTGGAATACATGGTCGGCCAGTGGGCACAGGGCGAGAAGGACAACTACCGTGCGGAACTGACCTCGCTGCCGGCCGGGGAAGGCCTCGAGAAGATGCTGTTCGGCATGGGCTCCCTGTCACTGGGTGAGCTGGCCGGTGAGCGCATGAAGGTCGCGCTGGAAGCCAACTCCTATGAAGACGAGCACGACTGCTTCTCCGACAACACCCACTACTCGCACTTCTACAATGCCAAGGGCATCCAGAACGTCTACGAAGGCAAGTACGTGACCCTGGACGGCCGCACCTTCGAAGGCCCGTCACTGCATGCACTCGTCGCCCAAAATGACCCGGAACTGGCCGAGAAGATGCATGAGGCGCTGGACACCACCATGGGCCAGCTGCAGGTGATGGTCGACACGGCAGAAGCCGAGGGCGGCATGAAGTTTGACCAGATGATCGCCCCGGGCAATGCCGAAGGCGCCGAGATCATCAATGCCAGCATTCAGGATCTGGTCGCCCAGACCCGCCTGATCGAAGAGATCGCCGACGATGTCGGCATCAGCGGCATGAAGGCCGATACCGCGGACCATGAGTTCTAAGCACACGCTCGAGATTGCCAGTCCATGGGGTGACGATTGATCCTCCCCATGCAGCGCAGCCCCACGCCCGAACCCGTCTACGCACAGGTTCGGGCGTTGATGCTTTTCGCGCCAGCATTTGATGCGCGTCTGCCGATAGAGTCCTGAGAGGCGACTCTTCGAGCAGCCTGACCGCGCAAGCCGGGAAAACCCTGTATGCCAATATTGCACCACGACATGATGCTGCGTCCCTCCCTGACCCGCTCCCTCCCACTTGCCATCGCCCTGGCGTGTCTGCCTGCTCAGTCGGCATCGGCCGATCATCCCAAGCCCACGGCAGATTCCGCGATGACAGTGATGAGCTATCTGTCTTCCCTGCCATTGCAGGACACCGACAGAAGCGGTGGCGACGGCAGCGTGCCCAAGCACGATACCAATGCCTATTCACTGCCGGCCAAGAACCTGAGCTTCGATCAGCGCCTGTCCTTCAGTGTCGGCAACAGCTTCTTCAAGAGCCCCTGGGTGATCGCGCCCGCCAGCACCACTGCGCGCGATGGCCTCGGCCCACTGTTCAACACCAACGCCTGCCAGAACTGCCACGTCAAGGATGGCCGCGGCAGCCTGCCGGCCGAGGGCGATCCCTCGGTGGGCCTTTTCCTGCGCCTGGGTCTGCCGGACAGTCACGAGGACAGCTGGAGCGATGAGGAGCGTGAATTCCGGCGTATCGCCGGGGTGATGCCGCATCCTGTCTATGGCACCCAGCTGCAGAATGCCGCCGTGCCCGGCATCGAGCGCGAAGGCCGCATGCAGGTGGATTACGAGCAAGTGACGGTGACCCTGGCGGACGGGGAAGTGATCGCATTGCGCAAGCCGCGCTATTCCATTGTCGAACCCGGCTTCGGTGACCCGGGCGCCATCGCGCTCTCCCCGCGTCTCGCCCCTGGCATGGTGGGGCTGGGGCTGCTCGAGGCGGTCAGCGACGAGACCTTGCTCGAGTGGGCCGACCCGCAGGATGCGGATGGCGACGGCATCAGCGGGCGCGCCAATACTGTCTGGTCACTTGCCGAGCAACGCGAGGTCATGGGGCGTTTCGGCTGGAAGGCCGGCCAGCCCGATGTGCGACAGCAGAGCGCCAAGGCCTTCGCCGGTGACATGGGGCTGACTTCCAATCTGGTCAGCTCCACCGACTGCACCCCGCTCCAGAAGTGCGAGGCATTGCCCGATGGGGGGGAGATCGAGGTCGACGACAACGTGATGGACAACGTGGCCTTCTACTCGCGCAATCTGGCCGTGCCCACCCGGCGTGATATCGATGACCCGACGGTGCGCCAAGGCGAGCACCTGTTCCGCGAGCTTGAATGCGCCAGCTGTCACCGCCCACGCCTGACCACCCAGTCCGGCGGCGTGGCGGAACAACTGGCCGAGCAGACGATCTGGCCCTACAGCGACATGCTGCTGCATGACATGGGCGAAGGACTGGCAGATGATCGCCGCGAATTCGAGGCCAGCGGCCAGGAATGGCGCACGCCGCCCCTGTGGGGCATCGGCCTGGCCCAGACGGTCAACCCTGCCACGGGCTTCTTGCATGATGGCCGTGCACGCACCCTGCTCGAGGCCGTGCTCTGGCATGGCGGCGAAGCCCAGCCCAGCCGCGATGCCGTCGTGGCCCTGCCGACTGACCAGCGTGAAGCCCTGTTGCGCTTCCTCGAGACTCTCTGACAAGGAATACCCGTTCATGCCCCGCGACACCTTCACCCCAGCTGCAACCCCGATGAAACCTGCACAGTGCAAGACCTCGCCCCTGGCCCTGATGGCCTGTGGCATGACACTGTTGGGCGCCGCGCTGTTCTCGACGAGCACACTGGCGGCGACGGACTCTCCTGCTGCCAACACAGACGCCGCCACCACTGACACCAACAGCGCAAAGGCCGTAAGCCAGTTTGCCGCTGACACGCTGAGCGAGGCGCACCAGCAACTTGCCAGCCGCCTGCAACAGCTCGCGCAGCATACTCAGGCGTTCTGCTCCGCCGAGGGTGACGTCACCCTCGACACCCTCAAGCAGGACTGGCGCAGCGCCATGCTGGGGCTGAATCAGGTCAACTGGGTGGAAATGGGCCCGATCCTGCAGAACTCGCGTCAGTGGCAGCTGTATTTCTGGCCGGACAAGAAGGATCTGGTCGCGCGCAAGACCCGCGCCCTGCTCGCCGGTGATGCCCCGATCACGGTCGAGAGTCTGGCGGAGCAATCCATCGTCATGCAGGGCCTGGGCAGCGTGGAGTATCAGCTGTTCGATGCCCGCTATGCCGACTCGCCCCTGACGGCCGACTCACGTCGCTGCGAGTTGATGACGGCCAACACCGCCTACGCCGCCAATACCGGCAAGACGCTGCGTGATGAGTGGCAACAGTTCGCGCCGCAACTGGCCGAAGGCACTGGCGCCTTCAGCGATTCACGTGACGCCGTGCTGTCTCTGGTTCGCGCGCTGACCGTGCAGCTGGAAGCCATCAAGGACCGCAAACTGCGCCGGCCGATCGGCCTCGACAACGGCGGCACGGCCAACCCCTATGCGGCTGAGTCCTGGCGTGGCGGCATGGGGCTTGCCAACATCGCGGCGACCCTGGCGATGATGGAACGCCTCTGGCTCGGCAATGACGATGTCGCAGGCATTCAAGGCTACCTGAATGGCCAGGTCGACCCGCGCATGGTGGCCTCCACCACAAGCGATTTCGTCGATGCGCGCCAGGCCTTCGCCGCCCTGCCGGATGACCTCGCCGGCATACTGCGCGATGACCCGCGCAATGGTGAGCTGCAGCAGGCCATGATCCATGTCGAGACCCTGCAAGCCGGTTTTGCCGACACGCTCAACCCGGCGCTGGGCCTGTCACTGGGCTTCAACAGCACCGATGGCGACTGACAAGGACGGGGGAATTGTGAGTGGCGAATGGCGAATGGCGACTGAGGAATTGAGAGCGGCGAATGACAACTGACAAGGGGCCAGGCGAGATGCCTCACGGCATGACAGACACACACGCAGCCGACGCCCGCCAGCGACGTCGGCTGCTCAAGGCGTTGGCCTGCACGCCCCTGATGGGGCTGCCCGGCGGCATGGCCGTGGCAGGCGGCAACAACGCCGCCAGCGCCCAGGGGCGCGAACCACTCGGGGTGGCCATCTCGGCATGTGATGATGACACGGGGCAGCACTTTGCCAGCTGCACCAGTTATCAGGGAGTGGAGCGCTGGCGCCAGCCGATACGCCAGCGCGCCCACGGCGCCACCCGACATCCTCACAAGCCGTGGGCGCTGATCTTCTCACGGCGTCCGGGGACGGAAATCAATGTCTTCGACCTCGACAGTGGCGAGCGGATCGCACGCATCGAAGCCGCACCGGACCGTCACTTCTATGGGCATGGCGTGTTCAGCCCGGATGGCGGCCTGCTCTACACCACCGAGAATGCCATCGCGCCCGGAGAAGGCCGCATCGGCATCTACGACGTGAATCGCGACTTCGCGCGTATCGGCGAGTTCGCCAGTGACGGGATCGGCCCGCATGAAATTCGCCTGCATCCGGATGGCCAGCAGCTGATCATCGCCAATGGCGGGATTCTGACGCGGCCCGAAACCGGTCGGGTCAAGCTCAACCTGGACAGCATGCAGTCGAATCTGACCTTGCTCGACCGTGTCTCGGGCGAGATTCGCTGGCAAGGCGAGCCCTCCCATCACCAGCTGTCATTGCGCCACCTGGACGTCAGCCGCGAGGGCACCATCGTCGCGGGCTATCAGTATCAGGGCCCCGCGGCGGACCACCGCCCGCTGGTGGTGATGAAGCACCCCAGCAGTGACCGCTTGCAGGAACTGCCGTTACCGCGGGAATACGTCCCACAGTTCAAGCAGTACATCGCCAGCGTCGCCGTCTCCCCCAATGGGCGACTGGCCGTGGCGACCGCCCCACGCGGCAATCTGATCACGCTCTGGAATCTCGCGACGGGAGAGCTGGACACTACCCTGGACTTCGCCGACTGTGCAGGCGTGCTGGCGGTGCCGGCCACGCAGCAGACGCCGGCAGGCTTCGTGGTCAGCAATGGTCGCGGCGAGTGGCTGCTGATCGATGAGGAGGGGCTGCCGGCGCTTGGCCCGGTGCGGCTGGCGAATACCCACTGGGACAATCACCTGGCGCTGATGTAGGCAGGCATCTGGAGCTTCGATAACCGGGTGCAGGCGCTGTGGTGACGGGAGCTGGAGCGCCTAAGCGTGCGAATCACCACAGCGTCATCTGACGATCCAGCAGGCGATCGAAATCATCGTCCACGAACGGCAGGATGCCATCGGCGACGGGCTTGAGCTGGCGACTCAGGTAGTGCTCGACATCAATGGGCGAGCGCAGGTACTCGACGGGTTCCGGGCCGGAGGTGGTCATCACATAGCGAATCCAGCCGCCGCGCTGATAGCGTAACGGCAGGCCCCGCCGGCGGTTCTCGTCATCCGCCAGACGCGCCGCACGGACATGGGGCGGCACGTTGCGCTGATAATCGTCGAGCTTGCGCCGCAGTCGCTTGCGGTAGATCAAGGCCTCGATATCCGTGGTGTCCGCCGCGCCATGGGCATGGCGTTGCAGGTAATCCTGCACGTAGCCTTTCAGATACTCCTGATAGGGGCTGCCTTCGAAGATGCGACGATAGAGCCCCTGCTGGAAGGTCTTGGCCAGCGGCGTCCAGTCGGAGCGCACCGACTCCAGTCCCTTGAACACCAGTTCCGTCTGGCCGCTGCAGCCTGTCTGTTGCAGTCCGGCGTAGCGTTTCTTGCTGCCCTCTTCGGCCCCGCGAATGGTCGGCATCACGAAGCGCTGATAGTGGGTCTCGAACTGCAGCTCCAACGCGCTGTCGAGATCGAGACTGTCCTTGAGATGCCGTCGCCACCAGTCAGTGACATGCGCCGCCAGCTCACGGCCGATCCGGCTGGCCTCGGCTTCCTCATGCGCAGCGCCCAGCCACACGAAGGTGGAGTCGGTATCGCCATAGATGACGCGGTAGCCCTGCGCCTCGATCAATTCCACCGTCTGCTGGATGATCTGATGGCCACGCCGCGTGATCGAGGACGCCAGCCGTGGATCGAAGAAACGACAGCCGCGTGACCCCAGCACGCCATAGAAGGCATTCATGATGATCTTGAGCGCCTGGGTCAGCGGGGCGTCACCCGCCGCGCGGGCGGCGTCACGTGACTGCCAGATCTCGGCGACGATGCCCGGCAGACAGTGTCGGTCACGCGAGAACCGCGCGCCGAGAAAGCCGGGCACACCGGTCTCAGGGGCATCATCCGAGCCGTTCTCCGACCCACGCAGCCCTTCGATCAGGCCCAGCGGGTCGATCAGGAAAGTGCGGATGATGGAGGGATACAGACTCTTGAAATCCAGCACCAGCACCGAGTCATAAAGCCCGGGCTGGGAATCCATCACGAAGCCGCCGGGGCTGTCCTCCCCCACCACGTCTCCCAGATTGGGCGCGACCTTGCCCAGCCGGTGCAATCTCGGCAGATACAGATGCGTGAAGGCCGCCACCGAACCACCGCTACGATCCGCCTCGAGCCCCGTGGCTGCCGCCCGCGCGAGCAGAAACTCCATCAGCCGCGTCTTCGCGAAGATACGCGTGACCAGCTCGCAATCCTTGAGGTTGTAGCGCGCCAGGGAAGGCTTGTCCTCGGCGAACATGCGCAGAATCTCGTCCAGCCGGCCGTAGGGGTCATCGATGGCCTTGCCTTCCTGCAACAGCTCACGCGAGACATTCTCGAGACTGAACGACTCGAAATGCCAGAAGGCCGACTTGAGCGCCTCGATGCCATCCACCACCCAACGCCCGGCGATCTCGGCAAAGAAGTGCTCGGCCTGGCGGGAATGAGAGCGCCACTGCATCACGCTGGCGTCACGCCCCAGTCGCAGTGGCAGGCCTTTGGCCTCTGACAACCGCACCAGCATGCGCAGATCGAACTGGATGACGTTCCAGCCGATGATGACATCCGGATCATGCCTTGCGACCCAGTCCAGCAGGCATTGCAGCAGCTCACGCCGGCTATCGCGGTACTCCAGCGAGAAATCGCGGCTGGTGTCCTCCTCGCCATTGGGGGGGCCCAGCATGTAGACCTGACGCTGTCCGCAGCCCTCGAGCGCGATGGAATACAGATTGCCCCGCGCATCGGTCTCGATATCCAGCGATGCCCAGCGCAGCGGTGGCCGATAGCCCGCAAGCGGTGTCAGGCGCGCATTCCTCACGCTGCCATCAGGCTGGCGCTCGCCGCGTGCCGTGACGCCTGCCGTGATGAAACGCTCCATCAGGTAGCGGTCCGTCGGACGCACATCCGCTTCATAGACGTCGACGCCAATCGCCTTCAAACGGCGCGCCAGCTGGCCCAGGGTGCGATATTCACGACAGTAGAGCCCCACCACGGGGCGATGATGGAAGTCTTCCAGTGCCAGCGGTCGCAGCTCGGCGCCGGCCTCAAAGCTCACCAGTGCCTGAGCCAGTACCTGCTGTTCGGCGGGCAGGAAAGCGACGACTTCCTGGGGCGCACATTCGACACGTACGGCGCCTTCGTCAGTGCGGACCCAGAAGCTGATCACCACCCCCTCGGGCGTGTCCCGCCAATGACGGGTCAGCACGAAGCCATGAAGTTCAACAGGAGCGTGGCGGGAATCTTCGGATGCGGCCTCTGGCACTGCATTACCTTTACGTTGAATATACGAATGCCGGGCAGGATGAGAGCAAGACGCGTCTGCATCCTCATACGATAATATGAATTCTGTATCGTACAACATCCGGCGTGAAGCCTGAGCTTGACGACGGAAATACCGTGCCTTCCCGGCGACAGGATGGATGTCTGCGGCAAGGAATGCCTCTCCCGAGATAGCGGCACCCCACAAGGAGCCTGCATCATGCAACGCTTTGAGATGATTCAAACCCTGCTGGGCCAGATGCTGGGCCAGATCGACGACATCATCTTGCTTGCAGATGATCAGCGCCATATCACCTACCTGAATGACAGCGCGGTGAAGGCATTCGGCTACCCGCGTGAAGCGTTGATCGGCAAGCAGACACGTATGCTGTATGCCTCCAGCGATGAGTTCGAGCGCCAGGGGCAGAGGCGCTTTCGTGTCGATGCCCAGCCCGCCAAGGAAGGCCGGGTCATCCGCTACCGTCGCCAGGATGGCACCTACTTCTATGGTGAGACGCTCGGCGGCCCCATCAAGGACCCCACCAGCGACAACATCTTCATGTTCGGGCTGATCCGCGATGTCTCACGCCGTGTGACGGCGGAACATACTCTCCACAGCCTGCATGCCATCACCTCATCACGTGAACTCAACTTCAATGAGCGCATCGATGAGCTGCTGAAACTGGGCTGCGCCCATTTCGGCCTGCCGATCGGTATCTTCAGCCGCATCCAGGGCGGCGAATACGTCGTCCAGCGCGCCTGTCACCCGGAAGACCTGCTGGAACCGGGACTGAGCTTCTCGCTCAGCGATACCTATTGCGATCACGTCTACAAGGCCGACTGCGTCCAGGCCTTCCATCATGTGGCCAGCAGTGAGATCCGCAACCATCCCTGCTATGCCAACTTCAATCTGGAAGCCTACATCGGGGCACCGGTGATCGTGGATGGTGAGCGCTACGGCACCTTCAACTTCTCAAGCCCTGACCCGGTGCCGCCCTTCACCGCTCAGGACATCGAGCTGGTACGTCTCATCGCCTTGTGGGCCGGCCACGAAGTCGCGCGTGCCAATGACATCAATGCCCTGAAGGAAGCGCATCAGGCGCTCGAGAAGATCGCGATCACCGATCCGCTGACCGGTCTCTACAATCGCCGTCATGCCCAGCAGGTACTGGATGACAGCATCGCGGCACTGGCCACCGCCGAGGTTGACCACCCCCTGTGCGTGGCACTGCTGGATTTCGACCATTTCAAGAAGATCAACGACAATCATGGCCATGACGCCGGTGATCTTGCCTTGCAACACTTGAGCGTGCTCGCCGAGGAGATTCTGCTGCCCGGCGACACCCTCGCCAGATGGGGTGGCGAGGAATTCCTGGCGATTCTGCCTGACTCGCTGCTCAGTGACTCGGCCACGCGCATCAACCTGCTGCGACAACGCATGAAGGACAGTGTCGTGGAATACGCTGGCCAACGTCTGCCCCTGTCATTGAGCATCGGGATGACCTGCCTGGCACCCGATGACAGCGCCACCCGCGAGCAGTTGATCGCACGCGCCGATGAAGCCATGTACGCGGCCAAGGAAGAAGGACGCAACTGTCTCAGGATGCTGTAACGCAATGATGCGTGAATTGCTCCGTCCTGCCTGTCCTGATCAGGAGCCACAAGCAGGACGGAGCCTTCTCACCAAAGCCCGCTCACAGAAGCCCTCGCGCCCCGCCATCACCCCTCTCGCACTCAGGTGGCGAACACGCTAAGGTCAGGCCCATCCCCTTCTGCCGAGCCACCCGACGTCGTCGTTGCCTATCCTCATGCCTTCACACGATTCCAGCGCTACGCCGCCCGATGCGTCCTATGCCTTCGGCCTCCCGGAAGACGGCGTGCTGTCTGACCAGCCCACCAGCATTGCGCCCTTGACCGCCACCCTTGCCTCGCCTGCCCCCACTGACCGTCACCAACTCGGCATCTTCCTGCTGCCGGGCTTCGCGATGGTCGCGCTGTTCTCGATGATCGAGCCGCTGCGCATCGCCAATCGACTGCGCGGAACACGCCTGTATCAGTGGACACTCGCAAGCCAGGATGGCGCGTCGGTCAAGGCCTCCAACGGCATGGTGCTGCCGGTGGATACCGCACGTGATGACCTCGCCGCAGTGGACACGCTGGTGGTGTGCACCAGCTTTGCCCCGGAAGCCTATCTGGAAGACCGCACCTTGCACTGGCTGCAGGAGCGCTCCCATAGCGGCTGCCAGCTCGGCGGCGTGGACACCGGCTGCTTCGTGCTGGCGCGTGCCGGCCTGCTCACCGGCAAGACGGTGACGCTGCACTGGGAAAGCCTGCCGGAATTCAGCCAGCGCTTCGATGAGGTGGACGCCGTGGAGTCACTGTATGAAATCAGTGACGATGGCTTCTTCTGCGCCGGCGGCAGCGCCCCGCTGGACATGAGCCTGGAGCTGATTCGCCGCCAGCATGGTCAGGCGCTCTATCAGGCAGTACGCGAACAGCTGATTCTCGATCAGGGTCGCCTGCCGGCCAGCCGCCAGCGCGGCATCAGTCAGCAGACGGCCGATCTGGCCGACCCGCTGCTCAGGCGTGCGATCACGCGCATGGAGAACACCCTGGAGGCCCCGCTCAGCATCGAGGCACTCGCCGAGGAGCTCGGCCTCTCATGGCGCCAGCTGGAGCGCCGCTTCCAGCAAGGGCTCGGCTGCACGCCTCGCGCCTATCATGGGGAGCGTCGCCTGCTGCACGCACGCAGCCTGCTTCACGATACCCGCCATGGCGTCACCGATATCGCCCTGGCCTGCGGTTTCACCTCGCATTCGAGTTTCACCCGCGCCTTTCGCCGTCGCTTCGGCATCACCCCGACCCAGGCACGCCGCCAGCCACCGCGCCCCTTGGGTTGATCCACACCCGTTATCCGCATCGCAATGTCGAATTGGGCACAGTCGGTGTCGAATTGGGCACAGTAGCGAGCGCCGTGGGCTGCCATTCTGTCGGGGAATCGCTCACCTGACAGAAGGAAGGACTCTCCATGGCGCTCCCGATCACACCCGATTACGACAGCTGGCCAATTGACGAGACTCTCGTGAAGGTCATTCACGAAGCACGCTATCTGAGCGTGACCTGGAGCGATGGCCGCGTCAGCCGTTTTCATAGTGTCTGGTTGCGCGAGAACGCCGCGGACGATACCACCGTCAATCCGGCGACGCGCGAACGCATTCTGGACCTCTCCCAGATTCCCGCCTGGCCGGAAATCGCCGAGGCCAGCATCGATGAGGACGGCGCACTCAGCGTGCTGTTCACGCCCGAAGACCGCCGCCTGCGCTTCCACCCGGGCTTCCTGCGCGCCAATGACTATGACAACCAGGACGCGCTGCCGCCGGAACTGCCGCCGCTGACGCTCTGGCACGGTGAGCAGTTGGTTCAGCCGCCGACCATCGATGCCGCCCGCCTGGCCGAGGCCGACCATGGCAGCGCGCAGGAGGCGGAGATTCTGTATGCGACCCTGCACGAACTGCTCGGCAAGGGACTGGTGCGCCTGCGCAACCTGCCGACGGAAGAAGGCGCCATCGAAAAGGTCGCCGAGCGCATCGGCTCGATCCGCACCACCAACTTCGGCCACCTCTTCAATGTCCGCGCGATCCAGAACCCGGATTCCAACGCCTATACCTCCATCGCCTTGCCGCCGCATGTGGACCTGCCGACCCGGGAATATCAGCCGGGCCTGCAGTGCCTCTACTGTCTCGAGAACACCGTGGAAGGCGGCATGGCGGTGATGATGGACGGCTTCGCCATCGCGGCGGCGCTGAAGGAGGAACACCCCGAGGCCTACGAGACACTCACCACGGTGCACTGGCGCTACGCCAATACCTCGCGCAATACCGATCATGTCTGGTACTCGCCGATGATCGTGCTGGGTCAGGCAGGAGAACTGCTGGAGGTGCGGATCGCCGACTTCCTGCGCGGGCCGATGATGGCCCCGTTCGAGCAGACCGAGACCGCCTATGAAGCACTGATGACGCTGCAGCGCATGTTGCGTGAGCCGCGCTTCGCCATGCGTTTCACCTATGCCCCTGGCGACATGGTCATCTTCGACAATCGCCGCCTGCTGCACGCCCGCGATGCCTTCGAGGGCGACAGCGGCAGCCGCTGGTTGCAGGGCTGCTACCTGGAGCGTGACGAAGTGCGCTCTCGTTATCGCATGCTCAAGCGTGCCGAACGCGCCGAGCGGGTCGAGGAAGCCACCCAGGCGGTGTGATTCGGTTCGTCGTGCCTCTGCTCACGCCGATGGCCGACATGAGAATGAGGACGTGCGGGGAATCAGGGCGTGCGTGGCGTGATGACGAGCGTGAAGCCGGGGTCCTGCGGGATCAGGGGCGGCAGACAACGCACCTCATGACCGGGCAACTGGCGGGAAAGACATCGGGTCAGCGTCGCAGGTTCAAAGGCGCTGACCCATGCCGGCCTATCAGGCTTCTCGCCCCGCCAATGGACGGCATGCATGCCCCATTCCGGCTCCAGCATGTGACGTGACAGGGTCTGCCAGGCCAGTTGATGGCGACCGCTGCCCGACACGATGCGCGTGGACAACGGCAGACGTTCGACATCACAGGCATCGATCACGATTCGCAGGCGTGGATGACGAAGAATCACCTCGACGAGTCTCGCGAGTTGCTCGCCCTGCTGCCAGTTGGCACTGATGCGACAGCTGATCGCCACGCAGGATGCCGGCGTCTCGGCCAGCACATCGAGAATGTCGCCGTGCACCACCTCTTCAAGCTGAGGCCGGCTCTGGCATCGTACGCCTGTCAGGCAGGTCATGTTGTTTGCGGCTGGCCGTGTACGTCACTTCCGATGCCTGATGCTGGCCCTGGCCTCAATGTTGATGCTCTGCATCATGTGATGAGTGAGGATGATCCTCAGCCCGGCCACTGTCCTTCGGCTCATGATTCTCTTTCGGCTCATGACTGCCCTCCGGCTCATGGCTGTCTTGTAAATCAGCAGGCCCATCAGCTTCCCTAGCGTGATGTGGTTGGCGGGTGTCATCGTCATGATGCGATGACGGTGATTGTGCAGTCTCCCCTCCGCCATGTTGATGACCATCACTTGCTGCCACAAGAGCTGTATAACGCGCAGCACTCATGCCCGGTAGCTCTTGCATGAAAGCGACCATCTGCCAGATATATTCATCCTGCATGCTCTTGCCCCATGCCGGCATTCCACTGGCTTTTATCCCATGCTTGATGACCCAGAAGTGCTCTCTAGGCTCACCATGGATATCCGAAGTCACAAAATTCGGTGGACTGGGATAAAGCCCCTTGCTGAGTTCAGTCTCTTGCATGCCTGGCGCGAGATGGCAGGAGGCGCACATCGATGCATAATTACCGGCCCCCGCCACTTTCATGGCTTCATCATCGAGGGATGGCGTTGCGATATCACTCGCGTGGCTCTCGATCGAACGATCACGCGCCGTTTCAAGAATTCCATAGACCCATGGCCCATGCGGATCATCTGCCGCGACACTGACGACGCCGGAGTAAGTGACTCCAGCCCCGGCTGCCAGCAGCACCAGGAATGCCAGACACATCCCTACCAGTACTTTTTTCATGTCAGTCCCCTTGATGAAACAACATGATTCAACGCCCAGACCGCTATGTAAAAAAGCCGGTGGCTGACGGCCAACAATACCAGCGACATGACGCGATGCATCGGGCAGCGCCTTGGCACCTGAAACGCTTGTCCGATTTCATTGAGCTGTCTCTGCATCATTCAAGGAACACCTCCAGAGAATGACTTCGACCACCATCAGCCAACACACGACAGCCATCGAGATTCAGAACATCAAGCGCACACCGATCACGACAGCCGTATCCTCAACCTCCTCACCTTCTTCACGCTGCATATCGGCGGTTTCGCCATACTCTCTCTGCCAGTACATGCCGACGTAAGGCGCTACCCGCCGAGTTATCTCATAGCGAGCACGCAAGCCGATTCGTAATGAGTTGAGGCCCGTCCCAATCCCCTGTTGCCTGGACTCATTGGCAGCGAAGACCATTTCACTACGTGGCTGTAGATACCAGCGCTGGGTCAGGCGCACATCATGTTCAAGCTCCAGGCTGGCAGTCACGATACCTTCCTCTCGGTACTGCACTGCGGCATCCGTCTCGATCCGGTAGGGGGCGGTTCCCTGAAAGCCGAACACCCCATACACGCCTTCATCATGATCATCGTTGAACACACCACCCTGATAGCCAGCGCCGATCTGGAACTCCCAGAAATCGGCAACCAGCTGACTGTAGAGAAGCTCAAGGGATTCAAACTCGGCTTCTTCCCCATCGCCCTGGACATTCTCCCCTTCTGACTTGAGATAGACGCGGTGGGTATCTCCGCCGTACCAGGCCTGAAAATCCCACACCAGGGAGTCCTCGCCCTTGTCCGGAAGGCTATATTCCAGGCGATCGAAGACTGCACTCCACTGGAGATGTTCGGCCATGGGCGATGGCCATGACGCCGGGGCATCATATCCGTCCTGGGCAAATGCCTGGGAGACACCAGCACCGGAGAATAGACATACCGTCACGCAGGCAAGACGAAATGAATGCTGACTGATTGACATGATGACTCCTCAGGAAACCTTTACGACACGGAACATACCTGCATCCATGTGGTATAGAAGATGACAATGGAAAGCCCAGCTACCTTCTGCATCGGCAGTGATCAACGCTGAAACGCGCTCACCGGGTTTGACATTCAAGGTGTGCTTGCGAGGGATCAGGTCACCGTGGCCATTCTCGAGCTCCATCCACATCCCATGTAAATGAATGGGATGCTCCATCATGGTGTCATTGATCAAGATGAGACGGAGGCGCTCATCTTTATGAAAATGAATAGGGCCATTGACTTCGCTGAACTTCTTGCCATCGAAGGACCACATATAACGTTCCATATTGCCGGTCAGATGCAACTCCATCTCGCGCATGGGGCCGCGTCTGTCCGGCCATGGTGAATAGGCCTTGAGATCCTGATAGACCAGTACACGACGCAGCGATTGGTCCAGACCGATTCCCGCCTGGTCATAACGAGCCCCTTGCTGAACAGCACCCGCCATCAGCATGCCGCCCTGGGCTGCATCGGCTTGCAGGCCAGTCATCTTCGAATGGTCCATACCTGCCATCTTCGAATGGTCCATGCCTGCCATCTTCGAATGGTCCATGCCTGCCATCTGCGAATGGTCCATGCCAGCCATCTGCGAATGGTCCATGCCCGCCATCTGCGAATGGTCCATGCCCGCCATCTGCGAATGGTCCATACCTGCCATCTTCGAATGGTCCATGCCTGCCATCTGCGAATGGTCCATGCCCGCCATCTGCGAATGATCCATACCTGCCATCTGCGAGTGATCCATTCCAGCATGAGCGCCCATGGCCTCCATCCCGCGATCAGCGATCTGCCGTCGTTCAGGTATGGGCGCCTCCATTCCAGGGCGGGGTGCCAACGTGGCTCGCGCGTAGCCACTGCGGTCCATGGCTTCGGCGAAGATGGTGTAGGCCTTGTCATCTTCCGGTGTCACCAGTACATCGTAGGCTTCCGCCACGGCAATACGGAACTCATCCACTTCTACAGGTTGCACTGGCTGTCCATCTGCCGCTACCACGGTCATCTTCAAGCCGGGAATGCGTAAATCGAAGTAGCTCATTGCCGAGCCATTGACGACACGCAGACGCACTGTTTCCCCGCGCTTGAATAGCGCGCTCCAGTTTTCTTCTGGTGAATGACCATTGAGAAGATACGTATAGGTACTGCCGGTGACATCGGCAATATCCCGTGAACTCATGCGCATCTCTGCCCACATGCTGCGCGACTCGATCGTGTCCACCCAACCACCCCGTCGTACATCCGCAAAGAAATCAGCGACGGTACGCTCCTGATAGTTGTAGTAGCCTTCCATGGTCTTGAGATTGCGAAATACGGACTTGGGGTCTTCGAATGTCCAGTCAGTCAGCAGCAGGACATGCTCACGATCATAGGTGAAGGCTTCCGGTGTTGCGGAGTCGATGATCAATGGACCTGCGTGGCCCTCCTGCTCCTGGAGGCCTGAATGACTGTGATACCAGTAGGTACCGCTCTGAGTGACAGGGAACCGATAGGTAAAGGTTTCGCCCGGTGCTATCCCTGCGAAGCTGATACCCGGCACACCGTCCATTTCCGGGGGAAGTATGATGCCATGCCAGTGAATGGAGGTTGGCTCATCGAGCAGGTTTGTCACCTTGATGACAGCATCCTGCCCTTCCTTCAAGCGCACCATGGGCCCGGGACTACTGCCATTGATGCTGATGGGACGAGCGAATTGCCCGGCAATGTCGATGTCTTCACGTCGAATGACAAGAGAGATCTCGGGCCCATGCTCAACCCCCTGGGAGTAACCTGATGTGCGCCCCCAGGGGTTGGCCCAGGCGGGTGCCACGCCTGACACCATTGCGCCCAGCCCCAGGGCAGAACCTCCCTTGAGCAACTGACGACGTGATACAGAAAATTCAGACGGTTTTGGTGCCATGGCCGTAGCTGCTCCCGAGTCATGAATGATGAGTCATGACATGGATGAAGCCACGGCAAGCTGAAACGAACCTGAATGGAGTGCCTATTTGCGGGTGGGCAGATGCACCTCGGCTCTCAATCCCCCTGCGGCTGCTGTTGAGTAGCTCACGCAACCAGCGTAATGCTTGACGAGATGCGCAAGAATGGAGAGCCCCAGCCCATACCCCGGGTGAGTTTCGTCCTGCCGCCACCCACGCTCGCCAAGATGGGCCAACTGTGCCTGCGGCACCCCCGGACCATCATCCTCGACGCAGAGCACGATCTGGTCTCTCTCTATCGTCAATCGGCATTGCACCTGATTGACAGACCACTTGCCCGCATTATCCAGCAATATGCCGAGCATTTCGGTGAAATCCTGTGTCTCGACATTCACCCAGCTATCCGCATGCTGATTAGATACGCCCAGACACTCCAGCAAGAAGGTACGCTGCGGATAGATCCCCTGGAACATCTCGATCAAGCGCTGGGCCTCTTCAACCGGCCGTGTTGTCTGACCGGCGCGCGGGCCAGCAATGCGGGCTCGCCTGAGCTCTGTCTCCAGCTGGGAATGAATCGTCTCTACACGTTGCAGCATCTTGCCACGACGTACCTCATTGATCGGTCGCTTGCCACGCAGCACCTGTGTCAGTGCCGTCAGAGGTGTCTTGAGCGCATGGGACAGATTCGCGACAGACTCTCGTGAACGAGACAACCGACGATCAAACTCATCCAGCAGGGTGTTGAGCTGTGATACCAACGCATCAAGCTCGGAAGGGGCCTCAAGCACAATCCGCTTTCGGTGCCCGGACTGGAGTTCACTCAATTGATGACGCAGGACACTCAACGGCCTGAGCCCCCGCCTTACCGCCAGCAGATTGAGTGAGATCAGAATTCCCCACAACAGGATGGCGCTGGCGGCGATCCACCAGTGAACTCGGGTCAAGCCCTGCTCCACTGGCGAGAAATTCTCGGCAATCAGCAATTGCACCGCGTCCCCGCGGATATCGAAGACGTGCCGATAGACCAACAGTGGCTGTTGCTGAAACTGATGCATGAACAACGCATCCCTCTTGCCCTCAAGCAAAGGGAGCATCTGCGTCGGCAAGGCAGGCAGCGAAGTACTGACCTTCTCCCCGACTCGCAACACATAGAAATGATGAAAGCTCAGGGACTCCTCTCGGGCCGCTGCCATGAGCTGGGCAACAGGTCGCTCATCCTTCTTGAGCAAGGTGACGATATGCGATGCCTCATCCTTGAGACGCTCGCCAAGAAAGTCCTTCGCCAGCTCGTGGAGAAAGAAGCCATGCAGATACCAGGCAAACAGCACCACCGCGAGAGATGCTCCTCCCAGGCGGGTCAGCAGGCGAAAACGAAGGCTACGACGATCGATGTGAAACAAGCAGATACCCCTGTCCGCGGCGGGTCTGTATCAAGTCCTTGCCCAGGCGGCGGCGAAGGCGAGCGATATAGACTTCTACCAGATTGGGCGCCGCGGCGTCCTGCTCCAGGGCATATAGCTGATCCAGCAACTGTGCCTTGGAGTGCACTCTGTCTGGATGATGCATGAGGTAGCGCAACAGGCGGAATTCGGTGGCCGTCAAGCTCGCCCACTGCACTCCATCGCAGCACACACGCTGCGCCTCTTCATCCAGCTGAATTCCGCTCACCTGAAGATACCCATGACTTGCCCCTTGGCGACGCCGAAGGAGCGCATGAAGCCGTGCCAGCAACTCTGCTTCATGAAATGGCTTGGTGAGGTAATCATCTGCCCCGCTGCGCAAACCGACGACCTTGTCTTCCCACGTGTCACGGGCCGTGAGAATCAGTATCGGAATATCCACCTGTCCTTGACGCCAGCGCTTGAGCAAATCCAACCCGGAGCCGTCAGGCAGTCCCAGATCCAGAATGGCCAGCGCGTACTGCTCGGTTGCCATGAAGGCTTGCGCATCATTCAAATTCGAGGAGACATCCAGCCGATAACCATTATCCTCAAGCAGCTCGGCCAGGCTTTCCGCCAGCAGGTCATCATCTTCAAGCAACAACAGCTTCATGCCAGCTTTCTCCTGATCCACAAAATACCCACTGAACACTGCGGCATAGGGCTAAACCAACATGTCATGGTAAGCCTCACCATCCTATGGGGGAAAGCTGATCACTGGCTGAAAAGACAGCAATACACAATCTCACCACCACGCGAAGCCGCTCGAATCTCCCATGTGCTATTCAGCCACGCACGCCTGGCTGGATAGCGCCTCTTGGTCACGGTAGCCTTGCACGCCTGTCAGGCAGGTCATGCGTCATGTCGGCTGCCTGAATCCCTATCCATCTTTATTGGCTATCTCCACAGGATGCCCGCAATGCTCGCCAATCCCGCCGATATTCCCTACCTCGCAAACCTGCTTGATGGCCTCGCGCAGTATTTCCCGCTCTCGCTGCCTATCGTCTGCGCGTTGTTGCTGCTTGCCCTGCTGACGTCAGCCATGTCTGCAGCTGTCGGGGTCGGCGGTGGCACCCTGCTGATCATGTTCATGGCGCAGTTGATGCCCGCCGCTGCCTTGATCCCGGTGCATGGCATGGTGCAGCTGGGCTCCAACGGCGGGCGCATGGCGATGACGTGGCGCCATATCGACATGCGCCGTCTGTTGGCCTTTCTGCCCGGCGTGGCGCTGGGTGCGCTGGTCGCGGCCTGGGTGTTGATCCGCTTGCCTGAAGGGGTACTGGAGCTTTCCATCGCGCTGTTCGTGCTGTTCACCTGCTGGGGGCCGGCACTGCCCAAGCGAGCTTTGAGCCGCACGGGCACCTTGATCGCCGGTGCCATCACCACCTTTCTTTCAAGTCTGATCGGTGCCAGCGGCCCACTGGTGGCGAGCTTCATCAAGCAAGGCGGCGGCGAGCGTCATACCAAGGTGGCGACCTTCGCGGCCTGCATGGTCGCGCAACACCTGACCAAGGCGTTCATCTTCGGCATGGCAGGGTTTCTCTTCCAGGAGTGGTTGCCCCTGATCGTGCTGATGATCGGCGCGGGCCTGATCGGCACCCGCCTCGGACTGCGCTTTCTGGATCGCGTCTCCAACCGGCACTTCGATGGCCTGTTCAAATGGGCGCTGTCATTGCTGGCGCTCAGGCTTGCCTGGCTGGGTAGCGCTTCTCTGATCAGTCATTGATCCGCCGCCAGACAGGGTCTGGGGGCGCGACATTATTGCGGGGGGCACGTCAGTGCTGGCTGAGGTAACATGCCCCTTATGCAAGTGCATGCCGATGGTCAGAGAGTGTGTGTGTGAATGCGCATGGCCAGCGCACCCACTTCAGCCCTCGATCCTCATATCTCTATGGGCAGATCCTCTCTGTCACGATAGCCTTGCGTGCCTGCCAGGCGGCACATGCGTCATCATGGCGGCCTGCTCTATGTCCTCGCCCAGTATTTCCGCTCTCGCTCTCGCTGCCGCTAAGACTGGTAGAGCGACAAACACCGGTCGCACCAAGCGCAAGTTGAAAACTTACAAAATCTCAAATACCGAAGAGAGCTTCTACGCGTTGGCTGAATTTACTTATTAGCAGTTTCACCAGCCAGCTCCCGCATATATTCGTCGTGATCTGACCAGTAGCGCCTGTTTTCAAGCGTCCAACACATATGAGAAGATAAACCATCTAGATCATCCATCAGCGTCAATCGATTTACCCCATAATGATTCAGCTCAAATAGCAATTGGGACTTATAACCTGAGCTAATCGTATGGATTTCTAGCTTGTCTTTCTCACTAATCCCATCTTTAAGGTCTGTTTCTGGATTAGGATGAGTTGTGAAAAGCCCGCTTTGGCGACCAATTCTAGATGCCACCATGTTAGGTTTGTATTTAGCTATTTTAGTTAAGTTGTTTGGACTATCTTTTTCAGGGGATATTATCCAATGTGGAAACAGGCAAAAAATCGTTGCATCCTTTTTTGGCTCGGAGAGACATGCGAAAAACGCAGCTACAAGCGGATTGTATGACCAATCTAGTAGCCTCGTAGGCAGACCATGATGTTGCGCAATTGCCATCCAATCCCAGTCGTTATCTGGCTTGCTCTGTATATATTCAGAAGCCTTCCTTTTCCAGCTAGCAAAATAATCTAGGTCATCTTTTTCACAGTACGGGCTACGGCCTGATTTTGGCTTTACTTGCCAGCTTGAATCGGCTTGACCACGAAACATCCATCGATTGTCAGACCGATATTTTGAAAAAGCTTCATGAAAATCAGAAAATGAACGGATCTCCATATCTATCCTTAATATCTAGGAGGTATTAGACCACTAGCTCGTTTATTGACTTGAACGAGCACGCGCGTGGAACTTTATTATGCCGGCACGCCAATCGATAGATTTTTCTAGCATATTCCCGTTGACGTGACTATATAACACCAATAAACCCGCTTACTGCCTTTGCCAGCAGGGCGGCTTTGGGCTTCAGCTCGCGAAACTTCTCCATCAACATAATCTAAAATTCGGCATCGGGCCATCAGCGGACGCTCAGCTGGCCTTGTTGCCTGTTCCGCCCATCATGACGCGTCAGCATTACCTACCATCAAAAGCGCCCCGCTCAGGCATCAGGCTGAGCGGGGCGCTGCTTGTCATGCGTCAACTGCAGGTCAGAGACATCAGAACGGATATTGGCGTGGCTCGACCTGCAGGCTGACCCACTGGTCGGTGGTGAATTCCTCAAGCACCCAGTCGCCATTGAAGCGCCCAAGGCCGGAGTTCTTCTCGCCACCGAAGGGTGCGCGCGGGTCATCATTCACCGGCATGTCATTGACGTGCACCATGCCAGCCTCGACCTGGCGCGCGAAGCGCTCGCCGCGTGCGATATCCGCGGTGAAGACGGAAGC
Organism: Cobetia sp. 2AS; assembly: GCF_029846355.1. Classification (NCBI taxonomy): domain Bacteria; kingdom Pseudomonadati; phylum Pseudomonadota; class Gammaproteobacteria; order Oceanospirillales; family Halomonadaceae; genus Cobetia; species Cobetia sp. 2AS. The sequence continues at coordinate 1,157,442 of NZ_JARWKQ010000001.1, read as the reverse complement.
CGAGAGGCCATATTCGGTGCCATTGGCAAGCTCCAGCGCATGCGCTTCGTCACGGGCTTTCTGGATGCCTACCAGCGGCCCGAAGATCTCGTTGCGCGCCAGACTCATGTCATTGGTGACCTCGGTGAACACATGCGGCGGCACCAGCTGACCCTGTGTCTCGCCCTCCAGCATCACCTGGGCGCCCTCGCCCTTGGCCGTCTCGATCATCTCGAGCAGACCATCACGCTGCTTGGCATTGATGATCGGCCCGATGACGGTATCGTCCTGTGCGGGATCGCCGACCTTCAGCTCACGGGCACGCGCCACGAAGCGATCGACGAAGGCGTCATGGACCGACGCATCGACGATGATGCGGTTGATGGCCATGCAGATCTGCCCCTGATGGAGGAACTTGCCGACCAGAGCGGCGTCCACCGCCTGCTCGATATCCGCATCATCAAGCACCACGAAGGGACTGTTACCGCCCAGCTCCAGGGCAACATGCTTGAGGTGATCACCACCGACGGCGCGCTTGCCGATCCCCTTGCCTACCTGGGTGGAACCGGTGAAGGAGATCAGCCTCGGCACCTCGTGATCCACGAAGGCATCGCCGATCTCGCTGCCTGAACCGACCACCACGCTCAAGACGCCGGCAGGCAGGCCCGCCTCCTCGAACAATCGGGCCAGCAGCAGGCCACCCGTCAGCGGCGTGTCACTCGCCGGCTTGATGACGACGCTGTTGCCGAGTGCCAATGCCGGTGCCAGGGAACGCTGGGTCAGATGCAGCGGGAAATTCCACGGGCTGATGATACCGATGACACCCAGCGGCTTGCGGAAGACACGGCTCTCCTTGCCCGGCACCTGAGCCTCCATCGCCATCCCGGCCACGCGGTTGGCCATCGCGGCAGATTCCAGCGTAATCGCGCGGGCCGCGGCCAGCTCCGCCTGAGCCTTGATGCGAGTACTGCCGGACTCACGAATCAACCAGCCGAGCAGCTCTTCGCGTCGCTCGTCCATCAGCTCCACCGCCTTGTGCATCACGCCCGCGCGCTCGCTTGCCGGCGTCTGGGCCCAGTCAGGCTGAACATCGCGCGCCTTGCGATAGCTGGCGTCGAGATCCTCGGCGTTGGCCATGGAAATCGAGAGCAGCGAGCTTTGATCGAAGGGGTCCACCACCTCGAGCGTCTTGCCGGCTCGTCCGGCACGCCATTCACCGGCGAGAGGTAGCTGCTCCAGGTTCTGGTAATCGCGAGGCATGAGTCTCTCCGTGCTATGGGGTTACAGGAGACATGGCGATAGTGTGGCAAAACCCAACCACCGCAACTCAGCTATGCCAGAATGGCACCGCCAACTGAGAGCCTCCCCCTACCGAAACCGAATGAGAGTCAAAGGATGAGCCCTGAAGACCTGCAGAAACTGACGACCCGCCAGATGCCCTATGGCAAGTATGCCGGACGCCTGATTGCCGACCTGCCCGGGGATTATCTGGGCTGGTTTGCGCGCAAGGGGTTTCCGCAGGGCGAGATCGGTCGCCTGCTCGCGCTGATGCACGAGATTGATCACAACGGGTTGAATGCGCTGCTGGAGCCGCTGCGGCGGCGCTGAGGGACTAAGACGCTGAGGTCGTGAGATACAGAAGAGCTGCACAAGCCGCAGCGTCGCTGACATACCAGCGAGTGGGAATCACGACAGACGGCCGCTGGCCTCCAGTTGATCGAACATGTCGTGCAGCGTCGTCTCGAGGGGCCGATAGATCAGGCCCAGCTGCTCGCGGCTGCGGGTATTGTCGAAGACGAAGGGATGGCCCACGTTGCGCGCGACGACCTTGCGGGTCACGGCCTTGTTGGCCAGCGGACCCGCCAGCCACACCAGCCATTTGGGTAGCTGGCGAGTGGGAATCGAGTACTGCGAGCCGGCGTGACGGCGCAAGGTCCGCCCCAGTGCAATGAAGCTTGAGGAGTGCCCGGCGACCAGATGACGCCCATTGGCCGTAGGCAGAAATCCTGCCGCCAGATGCGCCTCGGCCACATCCCGCACATCCACCACGCCCATGCCGTAATCCGGCGCGCCTATCCTGAGCGTGCCATCACATAGCTGCGTCATCAGGCTGAAGGATTCGCCGCGCGTGTCATCGCTGATCGCGGGGCCGAGCACCAGCGAGGGGTTGATCACCACCAGCCGCCAGCGCGACTGCTGCTCGGCAATCTGCCAGGCGGCCTGTTCCGCCAGCGTCTTGGAATGGGAATAGGCCTGATGCTCAAGCGACGCCGTGGTATTCCAGACACTCTCGTCGAAACAGCCGCGCGGGGTGTCTTGCGCATCGGCATTGTCGCTGTAGATGGCGGCACAGCTGCTGGTCAGCACCACCCGTTCGACACTGGCCTGACGATTGGCCTCTTCCAGCACATTGCGCGTGCCCTCCACTGCCGGACGCACCAGATCGCGCTCAGGGTCCTGGACACTGACCACGAAGGGCGAGGCAGTATGAAAGACCACCGCACAGCCTGCCATCGCCTGAGCGTAGGAGCCCGGTTTGAGCAGATCGCTGGCAAAGACACGTAGCTCCCCCGGTAAGCGCTCGCCTAGCGCCATGAGCGCCGCCAGACGTTCGCTATTGCCAGGATCGCGCACTGCGGCATGCACCGTCAGGCCTTCTTCCAGCAAGCGACGAATCAGCTGCCCCGCCACATAGCCGGTCGCCCCGGTCACCAGTACCGGGCGCGATCGCTCCAGGCCTGCCAATGAAGCTTGCGTAGACGCATTGAGCGGCATGGACGACTCCCGGAATGCAGTAATTGGCGATCTGACGGCACAGTGTGCGCGGCAATGGCGTCAGGCAGACAGCCTGACGAACCAGGTCCACAGGCCGCCCAGAATCAGCGACTCGGCGGCGAAGCGGAACAGATGGCGCATCTCGATGCCATCCAGCATCAGTCCCATCAGACGGGCCGTCATGATGCCGGCGATACCGGCCACCGCGAGCGTCACCAGCACCGGCAACACACCCAGGCCGATCGGCGGATACATCAGCAGATACCCCACCGCGATGACCCAGCCCCAACGAATGCGCCGCGAGATCGCCGCGCCGGTCTCCTTCGGCACGGTCTGCGGGGTATCGTTCGGGCCCTTGAAGCGGTTGACCAGCTCCGGCACTGCCGCCAGCAGTACCCCTGCTGTCAGCACGAAGCCGCCCAGAATCTGCAATACCATCATCATCGTGCCATCTTCCCTTGTGCGGTAATCAATGGCGCACATGCTACCAATACTGCCGGGCAAATGCCTGACCGGAATGCACGCCCCGGCATCGTCTCGTGCATCTTCCCATTCGCGGCACGCTGATCTATCATCGCATCATCGTCATTTCGACAAGTCTCGACATATGGACAGATCAAATGAGTGACTCCGACAGCCTGCCCGACCCGCAGGCCACGCTGGACACCTTCGCGGCGCTGTCCCAGGCCACGCGTCTGGACACGTTTCGCCTGCTGGTCCGCCATGAGCCACAAGGCCTGCCTGCCGGCGAGATCGCCCGTCGTCTCGAGGTGCCGCACAACACCCTCTCGACCCATCTGGGCGTATTGAGCCGCGCGGGGCTGATCCACTCCCAGCGCGAAGGCCGCTCGCTGATCTACCGCGCCAACCTCGAGCACATGCTCGCCACCGTGCAGTTTCTGGTACGCGACTGCTGCGCCGGCTCCTCGGTGGTCTGCGACCCACTGCTGGCCTCGCTCACCGTGCCCGACTGCAGCGCCTCTTCCACCCCCTGTGCTTCTCAGGAGCCTGGCAACGATGACTGATTCCGCCCGTTCTTCCGGCAAGATCACGATGTATCACAACCCGGCCTGCGGTACGTCACGCAATGTGCTGGCCATGCTCAAGGCCTCCGGCGAGACACCGGAGGTGATCGAGTATCTGGTCACCCCGCCGACGCGCGAGACGCTGGAATCCCTGATTGCCGCCATGGGAGATGGCCCGCGCCCGCTGCTGCGCCGCAAGGGCACGCCCTATGACGAGCTCAATCTGAATGACCCGGCCTTGAGCGATGCAGCGTTGATCGACGCCATGATGGCCCACCCGATCCTGATCAATCGCCCCATCGTGGTCACGCCGCAGGCCACGCGCCTGTGCCGCCCGTCGGAGGCGGTACTGGAGCTGCTGGACAATCCGGTCGCGCAATACACCAAGGAAGACGGCGACGTCGTCCACGCCCCCAGGACCTGAATCATGAACGCACACACTCCCGACACGTCTCACCTGCCCACAGGCGACACCATGACCGACGAGATGAAAGCGGCACTGGCCGACCTGCCCAATATCGATGCCGAGCACTGGCGACCGCTGGAGATCGATCGTCTGGTCGGGCCGGATGCCCCGCGTCACGCGCCGCGCATTCTGGTGCTGTACGGATCGCTGCGTGAGCGCTCCTTCTCGCGCTTCGCCGCCGAGGAAGCGGCGCGCCTGCTGCGTGCCTTCGGTGCCGAGGTGCGCCTTTACTCGCCGGCCGGCCTGCCATTGCCGGATGACTGCGAGGCCGATCATCCCAAGGTGCAGGAGCTGCGCGAGCTGGCCCAGTGGTCCGAGGGCATGCTGTGGGCGAGCCCGGAGCGCCACGGCGCGATGACCTCGATCATGAAGGCGCAGATCGACTGGATTCCCCTGTCACTGGGCGGCGTGCGCCCCACCCAGGGCAAGACGCTGGCCATCCTGCAGGTCAGTGGTGGTAGCCAGAGCTTCAACAGCGTCAACCAGCTGCGCATTCTGGGCCGCTGGATGCGCATGCTGACCATCCCCAACCAGTCATCCGTGCCCAAGGCCTTCAATGAATTCGACGAGCATGGCCGCATGCGCCTGTCGCCGCTATATCTGCGCATCGTCGATGTCTGTGAAGAGCTGATGAAGTTCACCTGGATGAACCGCGACCGCAGCGCCTATCTGACCGAGCGCTACTCGGAGCGTGTCGAGAGCGCCGAAGAGGTCTCCCGTCGCGTCAATCAGAGCACGATCTGACGCAATCCGCGGTCGCACACGCGGCTTCTCACTTACTCTTCACCCTCGACAAGGAGACGTCATGCTTGCCTTGGCAATCTTCGCCATCACGCTGGCACTGGTGATCTGGCAGCCACGCGGGCTGGGCATCGGCACCAGCGCCCTCGGCGGCGCCGTGGTCGCGTTGGCCTGCGGCGTGGTCAATCTGCCGGATGTGCTGGTGGTCTGGGATATCGTCTGGGACGCCACCTTCACCTTCGTGGCGCTGATCATCATCTCGCTGATCCTCGATGAGGCGGGCTTCTTCAGCTGGGCCGCACTGCATGTCGCGCGCTGGGGCGGCGGCAACGGACGCAAGCTGTTTCCGCTCATCGTGCTGCTGGGCGCGGTGATCGCGGCCTTCTTCGCCAATGATGGCGCGGCCCTGCTGCTGACGCCGATCGTGATCGCGATTCTGGTGCGCCTGGAGTTCTCGGCGGCGGCCTCGCTGGCCTTCATCATCGCCACCGGCTTCGTGGCCGACTCCACCAGCCTGCCGCTGGTGATCTCGAATCTGGTCAACATCGTCAGCGCCAACTACTTCGACATCTCCTTCACGCATTACGCCTCCGTGATGGTGCCGGTCGATCTGATCGCGCTGGCCGCCACGTTGATCGTGCTGTGGCTGATGTTCCGCAAGGAGCTGCCCTCGCACTACGCGCTGAAGAAGCTCGAGGCACCGTCGAGCGCCATCAAGGACCGCCAGGTATTCCGCGCAGCCTTCCCGCTGCTGGGGGTGCTGCTGGTGTCCTACTTCGTGACCGCGCCGCTGGGCATTCCGCTCGCCGTCGTCACCGGCAGCGCCGCGCTGATTCTGCTGGCCATCGCCGGGCGCTGGCTGGGCAGCGGTGATGCCGTGATCGAACTCGGCCCGGTGCTGCGCGGTGCGCCGTGGCAGATCGTGCTGTTCTCGGTGGGCATGTATCTGGTGGTCTACGGGCTGGGCAATGCCGGCCTGACCGATCACGCCAGCGACATCCTCGCCTGGCTTGCCAGTCAAGGCGAGCTGGTCGCCACCCTTGGCACCGGCGTGCTGGCCGCCGTCACCGCCTCGGTGATGAACAACATGCCTGCCACGCTGATAGGCGCGCTGGCCATCGACCACCTCACCGCACAGCAGGTCAATGACGCGACGCGTGAGCTGATGGTCTACGCCAACGTGATCGGCAATGATCTGGGGCCCAAGTTCACCCCGATCGGCAGTCTCGCCACACTGCTGTGGCTGCATGTGCTCGATCATAAAGGCCATCACATCAGCTGGGGGCAGTACATGAAGGTCGGCCTGGTGCTGACGCCGCCGGTGCTGATCGCCACCCTGCTCGGCCTGTGGGCCTGGCTGGGCGTGCTCAACGGCTGAGAGGCCCGCCATCTCCTGGCCAAGGGCCATGGCTCAGGTCATATCTCAGGCCATGACACATGCCGTCATGACATGAGCGCTTGCACAAGAAAGCCCCGCCGAATCCCGGCGGGGCTTTTGCGTTGCGTGCGTCATTGCCCGAGATAGAGATGTCCGCCGTCAGGGCTGGCGGCGGCTGACGATGACCCCGCTGTCGGCCGCTTCTCCCTCGGCGGCGATCTCCGCGCGCATCCAGTCGCAGAATTGCTGCACATGTCTGGCGGGCTGCGGGTGATGGAACAGCCAATAGGCACGCTGGGGATTGGCGGCCATCTCGAACAGGCATTCCAGGGTGCCGTCCTCAAGCTCCTTGCGGATCAGGCGTGGCGGACACAGCGCGACCCCCTGCCCCGCGACCACCGCAGCACTCAGCAGACTGAAATCCTGATAGAGATCTCCCTTGTCGAGCTGGGAGGGATACAGCCCGCAATTGTTGAACCAGTCATGCCAGGGCTGGCGCGACTGATCGTGGATCAGCTCCAGCTTCAACAGGTCTGCCGGCTGGGTCGGGCGGCGGTGATGCTCCAGATACAGCGGGCTCGCCACCGGCTGGGTGGCCCCCGAGAACAAGCGGAACGCCTGTGACGCCTTGTCCGGGAGTTCGTCCTGCCAGGTGATCATCACATCGACCTCCGGCAGCAGCCCCCGCGCACTGATGCCGGCATATTGCAGACTGACCGCGATATCGGGGCATTGCTCGCGAAAGCTGTTGAGCCGCGGGATCAGCCAGCGCACCGCCACCGAGGGAAGACAGCTGACGCGCAGCTGACGCCGCTGATGCACGCCTTGTGGGTCGACCTCGAATTCGGCCACCGACTGCTCGATTCTGGCAAAGCCGGCCTGCAGGCCATCGGCCAGTCGGCGCCCGGCGTGTGACAGCACCACGCCGCGTCCGGCCCGCTCCAGCAGACTGACCTCCAGCGTGGCCTCCAGGCGGCGTATCTGGTGACTCACCGCCGACTGGGTGATGTTGAGCTCATCCGCAGCCGCGGTGATGCTCCCCAGGCGTGACACGACCTCGAAGGCATTGAGCGATGACAGACTGGGTCGCATGGGATGTCCTTGATGACTGGTCTGGCCGGGTGCCAGAAACCGGGTGCCAGAAACTGGGTGCCGAGTTCCTGTGCCAATCGCTGTGCTGAGTGCTTGCGAGAGCGCCCTGATAGAAGAAAGGCGTCAACCAGCATATGACGGCAACCCATGATATTGAGTCATAGGTTAAACGAAAAATGGTCAGTTTTCTGCAATCTACCTCATGGCTAAGGTGAAGGTGTCAGTGATATTGCCAGCTCCCCGCTGCTTGTTCCGCGCAAGCCTGCTGCAACACGACACCACTGGTGAACAATAACAAGACGCCTCGGCGTCACCATGAGGTCTCCTAGGATGAACTTACCTGTCCTGCTGTCGTTCGGGCTCTATCTGCTGCTGATGCTGGGCATCGGCATCTACTTCTATCGCATCACCCACAATCTGTCGGATTACATACTCGGGGGACGCGGCTTGCCGCCAAGCGTCGCGGCCTTGAGTGCCGGCGCTTCCGATCTCAGCGGCTGGGCCCTGATGGGCCTGCCCGGCGCCATCTTCAGTGGTGGCCTCTCGCAAGCCTGGATCGCGGTCTGGACCCTGGTCGGCGTCTACCTGAACTGGACCCTGGTCGCCGAGCGACTGCGCGTGTTCACCGAAGCGGCCGGCAATGCGCTGACAGTGCCGGACTATCTGGAAGCGCGTTTCGAAGACCGCTCACGCGTACTGCGTACCCTGTCTTCCGTGGTCATGCTGGTGTTCTTCACCTTCTATGTCTCGGCGGGTCTGGTCGGTGGTGCCGTGCTGTTCGAAGGTCTCTTCGACATCGATTACCGTGTCGCACTGTGGTTGGGCGCGCTGGTCATCGTCGGCTATACCTTCCTCGGTGGCTTCCTCGCCGCCTCATGGACCGACCTCATCCAGGGCCTGATGATGGCCGCCTCGCTGTGTGCCGTGGCTGCCATGACGGCAGTGGCGCTGTTCGGCGATGGCGCAGCTGCCCCGGCAGCGGCGCAGGATGTCGCCCCCATCGGTGGCCTGATGGAAGGCGTGACCTTCCTGGGCATGCTGTCGCTGGCCGGCTGGGCGATCGGCTACTGTGGCCAGCCACACGTCGTGGTGCGCTTCATGGCCGTTCGCAAGCGCGAAGATATCAAGGTGTCGCGGCGTATCGCCCTGCTGTGGTCCGCCATCACCATGGCGGCTGCGGTATCAGTGGGCGTGCTGGGTTACTACTGGTTCGGCGGTGAGCTGGGTGGCGGTCTCACGGACAGCGAACGTGTCTTCATCTCCCTGAGCCAGATCATGCTCAACCCCTGGGTGGCAGGCTTCATTCTGGCCGGCGTCCTGGCCGCGATCATGAGCACCGTCGATTCCCAGCTGCTGGTCTGCTCCAGCGCCATCGCCGAAGACATCTACCGTGGCCTGATTCGCCCCAAGGCGACGCAGAAAGAGCTGGTCTGGCTGAGCCGTGCCAGCGTGATCGGCATCGCACTGCTCGCCACCGTGATGGGCAGCGAGCGTGACAGCAGCATCCTCGGCCTGGTGTCCTACGCCTGGGGTGGCTTCGGCGCCGCCTTCGGTCCCGTCATCCTGCTGTCACTGTTCTGGCGTGGCATGACCCGCAATGGCGCCATCGCCGGCCTGCTGGTCGGTGCCCTTACCGTCGCGATCTGGAAGCCGCTGAGCGGCGGCCCGCTGGAGATATTCGACATGTTCGAGGTCGTACCCGGTTTCCTGTTCGCCCTGATCGCCGTCGTCCTCGTCAGCCGCATGAACGCAGAACCTGCCGCCAGCGCCTGCTTCGACCGTCTGATGAAGCACTGGCGCCGCGAACAGGCATGACCCCGCGCAGGGGGACCAAGAATTTCTCCCTGTGCCCTGCAGATACCGCCACTGCCGGCCATGACACTTGCCGGCAGTGCACGAAAGCCCCGGCCGGGCAGCGAATTCCAGGCAGTCCGGCCTGGTCATCAGATCCAATTTCGATTTACGAGGAGTTCTGTCATGAGGGATGTACCTGCCGCCTATCAAGCCAGCAAGGGTTCGATTCTGGACGTCGATCGCGACTTCTACGACAGCCTCACCGAAGGCAAGGCCGAGCGCACCCTGGTCGCGACCCATACCGTGCCGCTGCGCGATGGCCTGGCGTGGGAAGTGCCGGCGGGCCACGTGCTGCGCATCAAGATCACCGAGGGTTCACAGGTCGGCGATTTCAATATGTGGAACCTGCACAACCCGCGTGAGCGCATGTGGGCGTCTCGCACCCGCCAGCTGCAGCGCGCGCATGTCAGCACCTATGATCGCCTGTGGTCCACACTGCCCTACCTGCGCCCGATGGCGACCATCATCGATGACACCCTCGCCGACTATGGCGTCGATGCAGAAGGCGGTCGCGTGCATGACTTGCTGGGCACGCGCTGCGACCCCTACGTCAATCGCCTGCTGACCGGCGAGGACTTCGATCACCACTGTCACTCCAACCTGGTGCGCGCAGTGGAGCCCTGGGGCCTGACCGAATTCGATATCCACGATGTGCTCAACATCTTCCAGTGCACCGGCCTCAACAATGACGACAAGTACTTCATGAAGGCCTGCCCGGCACGCAAGGGCGATTACCTGGAGTTCTTCGCCGAGACGGACCTGCTGTGCGCGATGTCCTGCTGCCCGGGTGGCGATCTGTCAGTGGACCTGTGGGGCCCTGATGCGCGCGACCCGCTCGAGACCTGCAACCCGCTCGGTGTCGAGATCTATCGACTGGAAGCCGATGTTCTCGCAGGCTGGGAGTCGCCCAAGGTCGCGGCTTACGCCGGCAACCACGGCCGCCAGCACCCCACCACCGATTGGACCGCCATCAAGCGTGAACGCTGCTGCTGATGCGGCTTTTTGACACGCTGATCGCCTTTAGCGGGTACTGATGCAACAAAGCCCCCTGCCGAGACTCTCGACAGGGGGCTTTGCCTTTTGTGCGGACATCGCCGCCTCACCCTTGGCTTGTCTGCTCAAACAAACGGCGATGTTCGGCGTGCAGCGATGTCCAGAGCGGCGCCATGCGGGCAATCAAGCGAGGATCAAACTGCTTGCCGGATTCCTCGCTGAACAATCCGACCAGACGCTTCAGCGACCAGCCCGGCTTGTAGGCGCGCGGCGAGGCCAGGGCATCGAAGACATCCATCATCGCGGCCACCTGACAATGCAGTGGCAAGGCACCCCCGGCGGACCCGGCAGGATAGCCTTGGCCATTCCAGCCCTCGTGGTGGGTGATCGCCACAAGGCTGGCGAGCGCTCTCAGGGGGCCGCGCAGCGTAAACAACAGGCGCCCGCCGTGACTGGCATGATCGCGCATCGTGACACGCTCCTCATCACTGAGCGCACGCGGGGCATTCAGAAGCTCCGTCGAGATGCCGACCTTGCCGATATCATGCAGCAGGGCCGCGCTATGCAGGTCATGCAGTGGCACCTTGCGCTGACCGGACGGCAACAGCCTTGCGTAGAGAAATACCGTCAGCCCCGCCACCCGCCAGGAATGCGCCAGGGTATCGCCATGATGACGATGAAGGAGGCGCGCCAGGGCCAGAACTCCGGGTTCGAGCGTCTTCGCCCCGGGGGGCGGCTTGAAGAGGTAATCCGGCAAGGGGGCATCACCGGCATGCGCGAATCGCATCGCGCGCGGGGCATCTTCCATGGAGCCTCCCTGTTCAATCTGCCTATCAAGGGTCGTGAGTCATCAGGGGGCTCATGATCGATGCGCCAGATAGGGTCGCATCAGCCCGGAATGACGAACGCCTATTTCTCGTTCGTATTTTTAGATTTGTGTTTCACATCCGTCTCGCAAGCTCGGACCTTCATATCCGTTTTTGAAGACCAGCTCTTCCAAGACCCTGCACTTGCTAAAAAGGACTTGATAGAAAGCTCTTGATAGAAAGCACGTGATAAAAGGTACCTGGTGAATATTAGGCGATAATAATGACGTATCTCAATGTTCCTTCATCAAATCTTTACCTTATTCGTATTGCAACAATGATGCATTCCGCGCTCAGAGACGCGCGCATATCATCTCGCGAACCATTCCAGCAGATGCTCGATCAAGCGCACCGTGCGTAGCGGGCGATGGCGCTCACGATGATAGATCAATGACAACGGCACATCCGCCGGCTGCCAGTCACTCAGCAACTCCTGCAGCTCCCCTCGCGCGATGGCTGATTCACAGTAGAGCCTAGGCACGCGAATGATGCCATTGCCGGCGATGGCGCCACTGACCAGTACATGCCCGTTGCGGCATTCAAGCTGGCCACCGACGTCCACCTGCAATTCGCGAGTCTCTGCCCCGCGCGCGGTGAAGGACCAGCGCGAGACCGAGCCGACCAGGCAGCGGTGATCCACCAGCTCGCCGGGCGTGTCTGGCGCGCCATGGCGAGCGAGATAGTCGGGGCTGGCCACCACCACGTAGGGCAATGTCATCAGCGGACGCGCGATAAAGTCGGCATCCTCGAGGGCGCCCATGCGCAGGGCGATATCGAAATCATCACGAATCAGGTTCACGCGATGACTGCTGAAATCCAGCTCCACCTGCACTTGCGGCCATGTCTGCATGAAGGCGTGCACGGCGGGTGCCAGCAGCCGCTCGCCGATCGGCCCGCCGACGCTGTTGATGCGCAGCCTCCCGCGCATGGCATTGCGCTCCTCACGTACCAGCGTGACGATCTGGGTGATGTCGCCCAACGCACTACGACACTGGGCATGCAGCAGATGACCGCTCTCGGTGAGTCGCAACGAGCGTGTCGAGCGCTGCATCAGCGACACGCCCAGTGCCTGTTCAAGCGCAGTCACCTGTTTGGAGACCTGCGACCGCGACACGCCCAACTGCTCGGCGGCGCGGGTGAAGCTGCCATGATCCGCCGTCATGACGAAGGCACGAATATCGGCCAGAGGAAGCGACTCGAGCATGGGGCTCTCCAGAGGTGTGATGTCGAGAGGGAACACAGAGGCAGGCACGCCAAGACACTCAATCGAAGATACTCGACCGCAGACACGCAATCGAAGACAGTCAGTGACAGAGCATCATGCCAGCAGTCTACCAGCCGCATCGACGTCTTCAGCGGCAGCGCAGGCTTCCATCACAAGGCCTTCCCGACAACAGATGGCGCACAGGGATCCTTGCCGATAGATAACGTATACAAAAAGGGGCGCTGATGAGCGCCCCTTTTTATTTCCAGATCACCAGTCTATTTCTAAATCACCAACTTATGACCAGATCACCAGCTTATGACCAGATCACCAGCTTATGACCAGATCACCAGTCTATGATCAGGTCACCAGATCACCCGACTTCCGAAACTGGCTTATATCGTCCGTCTTGCCTGTCTGGATGCCGTGACTGTCTATATGCCGTGGCTATCCTGGCATCTAGCCGCCCCTGGCGAGTCAGCCTGCCAGAGGGAGCCACATTACCAGCCGACGCTGGCTGACAAGGTGATTTCCATCGGGTCACCCACCAGCACGCGGGTATCGCCGCCACTGCCGTAGTAGTAGCCAGTATCGAACAGGTTCTTTGCATTCAACTTGAATTCGGTGTCCGGGCCGAAGAAGTCATGACGCCAGCCGACGAAGGCATCTGCCACGGTGTAGGCATCCATCGAGAAGCTGTTGTCGTCATCGCCTTCACGCTCGCCGACATAGCGCACGCCACCGCCGACACGCCACTCGCCGTAGGACGGATCGATCGCCAGATCATGTGCCAGATAGAGGCTGGCCGCGTTGAGCGCCGCATTCGGCAGACGGTTGCCCTCGGTGCCTTCGGTATCCTCCAGCACTTCGGTATCGGTGTAGGCATAGCTGAACAGCAAGGAAGTGCGATCCGTCAGGGCCCCTTCGAGGCTGAATTCCAGGCCTTGCGAGCCGGCTTCACCGATGGTGCGAGTCACACCATTGTCAGTGACTGCGACGTTTTCCTTGCGGATCTGGTAGAGCGCCACGGAGGTCGCCAGACGCGGATTCCACTGACGCTTGTAGCCGATCTCGTAGCCCTTGCCAAGCTCGGGGTCGAGGCTCTCGCCGCTGTCACTGTCGCTGCCGTTCGGCACGAAGGATTCGCTGTAGCTGATGTAGGCGGAGCTCGCATCGTCGATGCGATAGAGCAGATTCGCGGAGGGCAGGAACAGGTCGTCGCTGTAGTCGGGGTCAGACACGAAGTCCTCGCCCTGCCCGCTCTGCTGATCGAACCAGGTGTAGCGCCCGCCAAGGCCCAGAATCCACTTGTCGGTCAGATACCAGCGGTCACTGACATAGACCCCGATGGCCTGGGTCTCGTCGAGACGATTGCTGCGCGAGGTGTTGATGTCGTCGGAGGACACCTGGGCCAGCTGGCCGTGGTTCACGTCAGTGACGGTGGAGACCGTGACGGAATCGCCGAAATAGCGCTCATCCAGATAGTCGCGAGTGGTCTCGTAGTCCGCCCCGATGACCAGCTGGTGACGCTGGCCCGCGATCTCGACATCGCCCATGGCGTCCAGCGCCGTGTAGTGCTCGCTGCGATCATAGCCCTGGTTCTCTTCGGCGCGCACGGTCACATCGCCGCTGTCGCTGACGTCGGTGACATTGGCGCGTGCATCGCTGTACTGGCGACGCGTCCAGCCGTAGGTCAGCTTCATGTCCCAGTTGTCGGTGACTTCCTGCTTCCACCAGGCATTGACGGACTCGTCATGGCCATAGACGCGGTTCCAGGACTCATCGAAACGCGTGCCACGCGTGACGTTGGCGGCGCTGCCGTTATAGAAGACGGTGCCACGATCGATATCCAGCTCGTAGTCCTGGTACTCGTAGCTGATCTGGGCACTGCTGTGCTCGCCTTCCCAACGCAGTGACGGGGCGATGGTGGTGCGACGATCATTGCCGTACTCACGCCAGGAGTCCTCATCCTCATGGGAGAGGATGAAGCGATAGGCCAGGCCGGTATCCTCGATGGGGCCGGTGGTGTCCAGGGTGGTATTGCCACCACCGAAGGAGCTGACTTCGCCACTGATCTCAGTGTGCGTCTCGTACTGCGGACGCTTGGTGACCATGTTGATCACGCCGCCGGGGTTCTGCTGGCCCTGGAAGAGCGATGACGGTCCCTTGAGCACCTCGACGCGGTCCACGGTCGCCGTGGTGTAGGTACGGCGTGGCTGCCGGATGCCATCGATCAGCATCGAACCATCGCTGTTGCTGCCGAAGCCCCGCTTGACGAAGCCGTCTTCGGTGCCCCCGAGGGTGTTGCCCAACTGAATACCCGCGACCGGCTGCAGCGCCTCTTCCAGATCATCCAGATTGAAATCATGCATGACCTGCTGGGTCACGACATTGATGGTGCGCGCCTGCTCGAGGAAGTCCACCGATTGCTTGTTGGCCAGGCTCGAGGCCTCGGCGCGGTAGCTGCCCGGCACCACTTCGCCTTCACGCTCTCCGGTCACCACGATCACCGAATTCGCGACTGGCGACTCGCTTGAGGTGGTGCCCTCTGCCGCCAGCGAAGTGCCCGGCAATGCCATCAGGCTGAAGATCAGGCAGGAGAAATGTCCCTTGTTCGTGCTTGCAGCGCTATCCCGAGAATGATTTGGCACCTGAAAACCCTTTGTACGCGATGCGACAGCGTCCTGCTGAACCACACCTTTCATCTGCTCGATGAGCAGAAAGTGGCCATGACTGACGCCCCCCGCGCCAGTAAATGAGTCGCGAATGCTAATCTTTATCAAATGCTACCGCAACGAAAAGTGCGTGATTTTTCCGCGGAATGACCTGAGCTTTGCCTTATTTAACGCTCAGCAAACTTCTATTTGCGTAATTGTACTGACATCGAACCGACACACGCGCAATGCGCGACGTCAGAACGTGGGAGCAACGACACAAGGCTTGGGAAACGCTGCATTGACACAGGGAGAATGGGCGCTCTACCCTGCACAGGTAGAACGAACACTCTCCCTCGTTGATTCGACCATGGCACCGACATGATCCAGCACGATATCGCCGCCCGCCTGGAGACGCTCTTCAGCCAGCGCGGCTTCGCAGAACCGAGTGTTGCCGAGCTCAAGGCAGCGTCAGACGTGAGTCTGCGCACCCTCTATCGCCACTTCCCCTCCAAGGAGAGCATGGTGATCGGTGCGCTTCAGCATCGCCACGAGCGCTATATGGCCTTCCTCGAAGAGGGAGTGCCCGAGGATGGCGCTGCGGCGCTCAGTCACCTCTACCAGCGGTTGGGTCACTGGATGGCGTTCGAGGCACCCAACGGCTGCATGTCGGTCAATGCCCTGGCGGCCTTTCCCGATAACCTTCAGGTGCGCGAGGCCGTCGATCGCCACAAGCACGAGATTCTCGAGTGGCTCGGCCAACGCAGCCGCCGCGAGGACCTCGCCACCGAGCTGTTCCTGATCCATGAAGGCGCCTCCTCCGCCTGGCTGGTGCTGGGCGAGAAGGCCATCGAGGCCGCACTTTCCACCACACTGACCCTGTTGGGAGCACCCCACCGATGAGCTCACTTGCCACAAGCAAAGACAGCATGCACGGCGTCTACCTGACCGGCCATGGCGGCCCGGAAATGCTGGAAGTGCGTGACGACATTCCTCGCCCGACACCCGGCCCGCGTGACGTGCTGGTGCGGGTCGGCGCGGCTGGCGTCAACAATACCGACCTCAACACGCGGCTGGCCTGGTACTCCAAGGGCGATGGCGAGGCCGAGGATGCCAGCTGGTCCGGGCAGCCGATCCATTTCCCGCGCATCCAGGGGGCCGATATCTGCGGCGAGATCGTCGCGGTCGGCTCAGACGTCAGCCAGGCGCGCCTCGGCGAGCGTGTGCTGATCGAGCCCTGCCTGAGGGAGCACGACGGCCAGACGCTGGAGTCCGCCTGGTATATCGGCGCCGAATGCGATGGCGGCTTTGCCGAATACACCCGGGTAGCGGCGCGCCATGCCCTGCGCGTCGAGAGCTCACTCAGCGATGTGGAACTCGCCTCCTTCCCCTGCTCCTACTCCACCGCCGAGAACATGCTGACTCGCGCACAGCTTGCCAAGGGCGAGCGCGTGTTGATCACCGGCGCCTCCGGTGGGGTCGGCTCCGCGGCCGTCCAGCTCGCCAAGGCCCGTGGTGCCCATGTGATCGCCGTGACCAGCGCGGCCAAGGCCGATGCCCTGCGCGATCTCGGAGCCGATGACATCGTGCTGCGCGATCAGCCACTCGACGCGGCGCTCAACGGCCAGAGTGTCGAGGTGGTCATCGATCTGGTGGGCGGCCCGCAATGGCCGCAACTGCTGGATATCCTGGGCTACAAGGGGCGCTACGCCGTCGCGGGCGCCATCGGTGGCGAGATGGTGGAACTCGACCTGCGCACGCTGTACCTGAAGGACTTGAGCTTCTTCGGCTGCACGGTGCTGGAACCGGAGGTCTTCCCCAATCTCGTGCGCCATATCGAGCAAGGCAACATCAAGCCGCTGGTCGCTGACACCTTCGCGCTAGCCGAGATAGCCACCGCCCAGGAGGTCTTCCAGCAGAAAGGTCACGTGGGCAAGGTCGTGCTCAAGGTCCGTCAGGACTGAAAGCGCCCTGCCCGCGCGACTGGCCAGAATGCAAAAGGGCTACCCGATGGGTAGCCCTTGTTGTGACTGAACGCTCATTGCTCGGCAGCTATTACTCGACGGGCATTGCTTGACGGTCATTGCTTGACGGTCACTGCCAGACGACCTCTGTCTGACGAACGTATCGCGATAATCAGTCGCTACGCTTGTCTTCGGTGTTGGTCTCGAAGTCGCTCGCCGAGTGGCGCTCGATCAACTGCTCCTGCGGCTCTCCCCAGAAACGATTGACCATGCGACCCCGCTTGACCGCCGGGCGTTCGGCAATCGACTTGGCCCAGCGCTGCACGTGCGTGTAGTCCTGCACGGAAAGGAACTCGGCGGCATCATAGAGCTTGCCTTCGACAAGTGCGCCATACCAGGCATAGATGGCGATATCCGCGATGCTGTATTCGTCACCGGCGATGTAGGCATTGTCGGCCAGCTGACGATCCAGCACGTCCAGTTGACGCTTGGTCTCCATCGCGAAGCGGTTGATCGGGTACTCGAGCTTCTCCGGGGCGTAGGCATAGAAGTGGCCAAAACCACCGCCCAGGTAAGGCGCAGAGCCCATCTGCCAGAACAGCCAGTTCATGACTTCGACACGCTTGGCGGGGTCCTTGGGGATCAAGGCGCCAAACTTCTCGGCCAGATGCAGCAGGATGGAGCCGGATTCGAACACGCGAATCGGCGTCTCGCCGCTTCTGTCCATCAGCGCGGGGATCTTGGAATTGGGATTGATCGCGACGAAATCACTGCCGAACTGATCGCCCTCGCCGATACGGATCGGCCAGGCATCGTATTCGGCGCCGCTATGCCCGAGCGCCAGCAGCTCCTCGAACATGATGGTGGCCTTCACGCCGTTGGGTGTCGCCATGGAGTAGAGCTGGAAGGGATGCTCGCCGACCGGCAGCTCCTTGTCATGCGTCGGGCCCGCGATCGGCCGATTGGTACTGGCGAACTTGCCGCCACTCTCGCTTTCCCATGTCCAGACCTTGGGTGGCTGATAACTGTCGCTCATACCCTTGACTCCTTGGCATCCTGTTGAAGCTTCAAGACTGACGCTTCAAGACTTCGGTGACGTCAGACACGTCGGCGTGGTGCCGCTCTGACTCGGTAGACAAGTTATGAAGGTCAAGCGCTCGTGACACAAGGGGATGAAATGACAAGATTTTGTTGCTAGTATGCCACCAGTTTTTGGGGAGTAGCCCGCTCTCGTCACCCAACGAGAGTCTCGGATGTCAACATGGTCGGCAGGCATTGCCGTGGCACCGAGGACCCACCTATCCGATCATGCCCGTGATCAGTCAGGACGAGGTTCGGCGAGACCAATGACAGTCAGACGCTTCCGGCCGGTGGTGTCTTTCTGTTATTGACTCGCAACCGGCCTGGAACATCCTGACTCATGCCTCTGCTACCGACATTTCTGCTCGCCTTCTCCATGTCCTGCGACGCCTTTGCTGCAGCCCTGTGCAAGGGAGCCGCCATACGTCGTCCCTCTCTGAAAGACGCCCTGCGCATCGGCCTCATCTTCGGGGTCATCGAAGCCATCACGCCCGTGATCGGCTGGCTGATCGGTCGCTCACTGGCCGTCCATGTCGAACAGTGGGACCACTGGATCGCCTTCGCCCTGCTGCTGCTGCTCGGTCTGCACATGATTCATGAGGGGCTTTCCAAGGACGAGGAAGACGAGGACTGCACCACGCCGCAGTCGTTGCCCCGACTGATGTTGACCGGGCTGTCCACCAGTATCGATGCCATGGCCGTGGGTGCCGGGCTTGCCTTTGCGGGCGTGAACATCGTCACCACTGCGCTGGCGATCGGTACCGCCACCTTCGTGATGGCCACCACCGGCGTGATGCTGGGCGGCGTGCTGGGCAAGATGGTCGGCAAGCGCGCGGAAATCATCGGTGGCCTGGTGCTGATCGGCATCGGCACGACCATCCTGCTGGATCACACCGGCTACCTGGGTTGATCCTCTGCTGAAAAGCGCCCCGAACGGCCCCGTGGCGGCCCCTGGCGACGGACGCACCCTCGTGTTGCGCCAAGGGGCCCTTGAAAACCCTGACAATGGCGTCATTCAAGGGGGACACATGGCGTATCCTGTCGCTGGTCATTCAAGGCGCTTGATATCCAGACACGTGATATCCGCCGCCTGATCAGCTGTGACATGAAAGTCAACGCCGTGATCTTCCAAAGGGAGCCAGATTGCATGTATACACGCAAGCTTCATCCAGGCAGTGAATTCCCGGCCATCCAGGTCAAACGCAGCGACGGTGAGGCACTGACCCTCGGCAAGCCCCAGGGCGAGCATGACTGGCAGCTGGTCGTGGTCTATCGCGGCAAGCATTGCCCGATCTGCACCAAGTTTCTCAACAAGCTGGAGAGCTATCGCGAGCGCTTCAGCGCCCAGGGCGTCGATCTGGTCGCCGTGTCTGCCGATGATGAGCAGCAGCTCACGCAGCATCGCGAGTCGCTGGAGGTCAACTTCCCGCTCGCGTATGGGCTGACCCTCGAACAGATGCAATCGCTGGGACTATTCATCTCGACGCCGCGCAGCGCAAAGGAAACCGATCACGACTTCCCGGAGCCTGCCTTCTTCATCGTCAATGGCGAAGGCAAGATCCAGATTCAGGAGATCGCCAACGCGCCCTTCGTGCGCCCTGATCTGGATACCCTCATGGGTGGCATCGAGTTCATCCGCAAGCCGGATAACGACTACCCGATTCGCGGCACCCGCGATTACGACTGAATCCTTCAGGGTTCACGCCGTCACACAGACGCCCCGCAGCCTCGTGCTGCGGGGCGTCTGTGTATCTGGGCCTGTTGCTTGCCACCTGGCCTTCACCTCGCCCGCTTTGCGCTTTTGGTCTCTTTTCATGACGCCGCTGATAGGCGCTGAAAACAGGCCACGAAAAAACCACGAAAAAAATCTGATCCCGTGACATCCAGACGAGAAAGGCCAGCGTTATGAACAGTGCAAGGGAGACAACGACACACCTGCAACCGCTAGCTGAACCTTATCTGTCTACGGAGTCGTCAAGATGAAAACAATCGCCTGTATCTCTGGTATTTTCGCTGCCCTCGCATTGAGCCCGCTGGCTCAAGCCATGGAGGTTCCCGAGAGCGTCACGGTGCCAAAAGGCAATGAAGTCGCCATGGAAACCGTCGGTGTCGGCAAGATCAAATGGGCCTGCGAAGCCAAGGACGATGGCACCATGGGCTGGGTCTTCAAGGGTCCGGATGCCGCTCTGAATGATGCCGATGGCAAGCAGGTCGGCAAATACTATGGTCCGCCCGCCACCTGGGAATCCATGGATGGCTCCAAGATCACCGGCACACAGCTGGCGGTTGAGCCCAACGGCAAGGGCAATATTCCGCTGCAGCTGGTCGAGGCCAATCCGGCCGAAGGTGAAGGGCATATGCAGGGCGTCACCTATGTTCAGCGCCTCAATACCCAGGGCGGTGCCGCACCTGACATGGCCTGTGATGAAGCCCACAAGGACAAGGTCGAAATCGTGATGTACCAGGCCGATTATCTGTTCTACAAGGCCATGTAATCTCAAGCCTTGAATAGAATGGATTCACCACTCGATGTCGTGTGACAAAGCGCATTGACACAGGGAAGGTGCGATCATGAAAAGCCCCGACATGCACAGGCATGTCGGGGCTTTGTCGTCATCAATCCCGGCGGGGAAATGATGATTCATAATGGAGCTCAATCAGCAACGCGCTGGCGATAACAGAAGTGCTAACAGAGAAGATCAGGGAGGCCATCACGAAGACAGTCAGCCCCCCATTTCGGTGCAAAAGCCGTGAGTTTGTTTCCCCGGCCTGTGAACCGATCTCTAATCCAGCGAGCTGCCGTCAGACCAGTGCCAGCATCGTATAAGGCGCTTCACAGGAGTGGCGCTCATCGCGTTCATCCACGCTACCCAGCTCATGATTGCGATCATTGTCATAGACCACGAACAGCCGTTCGCGATCCAGTACCGCAAGCCCTTCCGCCTTGTGCTCGAACTCCAGCACGCGACCATCCTCATGCGTCACCAACGTAGGGGGCTTGCCTGCATGGAAGTCCGAAAGCGACAGCACCCACAGATAGCCCCCGATCACCTCTTCACTGCCCTGCTCGGTCTCGAAGCTGGTCACCAGATAGAGACGTGCGTGATAGGGATCATATTCCAGGCTCGAAAGACCACACTCGTGATTCACGCCCTCATATTCGGCGGGGTCAAAGGCATAGACGTCGTGAAGGTCCTCGATGAACTCGATATTGTCGCTGTCAGTCATGGCATAGCGCGCCCCGATGACGCGACGCACGTACGCGAAGTCATCATGCGAGTTGCCTTGTTCGCGCACCCCGAACAGGATCAGCCCATCACCCTTGTCACTCGGCACGACCGCCAGACCTTCGATCTTGTAGTACGGCTGGCCAATGGCCGCTTCCAGCTTCTGACGGAATTCCAGTGAGCCCTCGACCCCGTCACGCGGGTCCGGGTCGACCACCTGCACCTTGTCCGGCTCGCCCAGCGGCCAGATCAACAGGTGGTTGTAGGCATTCAGGGCATGGCTCTCGCTGTCGATGCGATCAAACCCGGTGGTCGCCAACATGTGACGGCCATCGGTGGTCAACGCGAAGTCTTCATATTTGACCGCCTGACGGATAAGCGGCGTGGTCAGATACTCAAGCTGACTGTCATCGGGCCCTTGCGAATCCAGAGGCAAGGAGAAGACCGCCGAGCGTCCCTCGCCCGGAATCGGCTTGTCACTCGCCATCAACAGACGCTCGCCGTCATAGGCCACGGCGGAAATCTCGGCGTTCACCAGCTTTCCCTCCTCATCCTTCAAGCCGGCCGGAAAACAATGGATCGTGCCCTGTTGCGTGATACGTACCTTCGCCATGCATGGCTCCTTGAAATGAAACGTCATGACAGTGGGACAGGCCATGCGGGATTGAGTTCGTGCTAACCACTTGAAGACCTTGAACCACAATCACCATCAGTGCAGTACATTGCGAATGAAGCGCAGCATCCCGGTGCCCGTGTTGTGGTAGCGGTAGGCCTGATCACTGGGATAGACATGGAAATCCCCGGCGTGAATGACGATTTCCTCGTGTTCCAGCGTGAGGGTCAGCTCGCCTTGCGTGACCACCAGCATCTCGTGCCAACCGGCATCATCGGGCGCGGAGTCATAGTGCTCGCCGGGGGCAAGAGTCCAGTCCCATAACTCGACTTCCTGGGTCGCCGGTTTGCTGGCCAGCAGCACCGCGCGGCTTTCGGGCGCCTGCCCGACCCATGCCACCTCATTGATGCGTGCCGAGTCTTCGCTTTCCGGGGGCTGGACCAGCGCGTAGAAGAGCACCCCAAGCGCCTCGGCGAGCTTGTCGAGCGTGCCGAGGCTGACATTGACGTCGCCCTTCTCGATGTTCACCAGCATGCGGCGACTGATTTCGGCCTGATCCGCGAGTGCCTGCTGGCTCAGCTCGGCGGCCAGACGCAGACGGCGAACATTGGCCGCGACATGGACCAGAACATCGGGTCGATCTTTACTGTTGTGCAATATAGTGCGCATCCGTACAATCCCGCTGACGATGAGGGAAGCCGGCATCTTACTGGCCTCAAGCTCCCTTTCCTTGCTACCTCAATGTCCCTGAATCATGCCGCATGTGTTCTTGACTGACCATGCCCGTCATCCACTGGATCGCTCAAGGAGACTTCAATGTCCGTTGCCGTCGCCGCCTCCTCTTCTCGTCTGTGGCCCGTCGCCATGCTGCTGGTCGCCATGTGCTCGATCCAGAGCGGTGCTTCGCTGGCCACTTCCCTGTTCCCGATGATCGGCGCGGCGGGCGCGACAGCGATTCGTCTGATCATCGCCTCGATTCTGCTGCTGGCCATTCTGCGCCCGTGGCGCAAGCCGGTGACGCGCAAGGCCTGGAAGTCCATCACCATCTACGGCGTGGCGCTGGGCGTGATGAACCTGCTGTTCTACCAGGCCCTCAAGACGGTACCGCTGGGCATCGCCGTGGCACTGGAATTCACCGGCCCGCTGGCCGTGGCGCTGCTGAGCTCGCGCCGCTGGATCGACCTTGGCTGGGTGGCGCTGGCGATCACCGGGCTGGTACTGCTGCTGTTGCTGGGTGAGGACACCGCCGCGCCGATCGACCCCGTCGGTGCCGCCTTCGCCCTCGGCGCTGGCCTCTGCTGGGCGCTGTATATCCTGTTCGGCCAGAAGGCCGGCGCAGGCAATGGCACCCAGAGCGCGGCGCTGGGCATCACGATCGCGGCGGTGGTCGTCGCGCCCGTCGGGCTGATGGAGGCCGGCAGCGCCATGTTTTCGGTCGATATCCTGCCGTTGGCACTGGCCGTCGCGGTGCTCTCGACCGCGCTGCCCTACACCCTCGAGATGGTGGCCTTGCCGCGCCTGCCGACCCACACCTTCGGCACCCTGATGAGCCTGGAACCCGCCATCGGGGCGCTCTCCGGCCTGTTGTTCCTCGGTCAGACGCTGGGCATCTTCCAGTGGCTCGCCATCGGTCTGGTCATCACCGCCTCGGTGGGCACGACGCTGACCGGTCGCAGCAAGGAAGTCTTCGATGGACCGGTGCCGGATTGAGGATGGCGCTGCCGTCTGCAGCTGAGCCGTTCAGATGTTCCGTTCAGCTGAACCGTGCAGACGTACCTCTCAGCTGAACCGTTCCGGTGCACCTTTCAGGAAGAACGGGACGGTGAATCAAGACGCAGCGTGGGATATCGTGTCTTCCTCTATCACGCTTTTCGAGACAGGAGACCGCCAGATGACATCACCACGTTCCGCGTCTTCCTCACCCTCCGCTGCGCGCTCCACCGCCCAAATGGTGGTGTGGTTCGGGCTGAGCTTCCTCACTGCCGCCATCGGCGCGCTGGCCTCGGTTGACGCCAAGACTTTCTATGCAAGCCTCACCCAACCGGCCTGGGCCCCGCCGGCGGGTGCCTTCGGGCCGGTGTGGACGGCGCTGTTCGTGATGATGGCGCTCGCCGCCTGGCGTGTCGCGCGCGATGGCTTGCATGCCAGCAATGGCTTCCGTTGGCGCCATCATCTGGCGCTTGGGCTGTTCGTGGTGCAGCTGGTCGTCAACGGCCTGTGGAGCTGGCTGTTCTTCGCCTGGCATCTCGGTCAGGCGGCATTCATCGACGTGCTGGTGCTGTGGGCGCTGATCGCCGTCACCCTGGTCGCCTTCTGGCGTATCAGTCGCCTGGCCGGGCTGTTGATGCTGCCCTATCTGGCGTGGGTGACGCTGGCCAGTGCGCTGACCTGGTCCGTCTGGCAAGCCAATCCGGCCCTGCTGGGCGGGTAAACCGGCAACGATCGACCTGACGGCAGATGAGCGGCCAGCACTCGGGCCCCGACGCCAGAACATCCCTCGCGGACACCAAACGACAACGCCCGGCCGAGACTCCTGCAGAGTCTCGGCCGGGCGTTGTCGTATCAAGTGTCGTCTTGCTGGTGCGACTATTCACGTTCCACTGATGCCGCTGTGCGGAACTGGTGAGCGATCAGATCGCCTGACGCGCCTTCAAGCGACCTTCCTCTACTACCAGCACGCGATCCGCGACCTTGCGCAGCAACGCCGCATCATGACTGACCAGAACCAGCGCCGTGCCCTGCTCGCGCACCATCTTCACCATGCAGGCGATCACCTCCTGCTGGACCAGCGGGTCGAGGCGTGAGGTCGGCTCATCGGCGAACACGAAGCGCGGCTTGATCAGCATCAGACGCAACAGCGCGAAACGCTGCAGCTCGCCACCCGAGACCTGTCCCGGCAGACGCGAGAGCAATTCCGGCGCCAGGCTCAGTTGCTCCATCAGCTGCGGCAGCTGGCTGTCGTCGAGACGATGGCGTGCGCTGAGATCCTTCAACAGGCGCCCCAGTGTCCGGCGTGGCGGGAAGGTCGCCACGGGGTCCTGATAGAGCTTCTGATACTCCAGGCGTTCGGCATGCTGGACAACGCGTCCTGAATGCGGTGGCAACAGGCCGAGCAGCGCATCGCCCAGCGATGACTTGCCACAGCCTGAAGCGCCCTGGACGCCGATGATCTCACCGCCCTTCACGCTGAGTTCCACGTCACGCAGCAATGTGGTGTCCCCGCGCGCGATGGTCAGATTCTCGGCGCGGATGATGGTCTCGCCTGCCGCCTTGCCATCACGGCTTGCACTGTCGGCTACCGGCTTGAAGGCGGCCGCCGGCCAGGCCTGCGGCGCGGCATTCACCAGGCGTCGGGTATAGGCATGTGTCGGCGCGGCCAGCACGTCACGCGTCGCGCCCTGCTCGATCACCTGGCCCCTGCGTACCACCATCAGGCGGCCGCCGATCTGGTGCGCCAGCGCCATGTCATGGGTGATGACCATCAAGCCGGCACGCGGTGTCTCGGCCAGTGACTTGAGCAGCAGCTCGCCGATCTCGCTGACGCGGGCAGCGTCCAGCCCCTTGGTCGGCTCGTCAGCGATCAACAGCGGTGCGCCGCCGGCGCGGGCAGCGGCAAAGGCCACACGTTGCGCCATGCCACCGGACAACTTGCCCGGCAACTGCTCGCTGGCCGCGGCGACCCCCAGCTGCTCCAGATCACTGCGCGCGGCCGCGTGGGAGGCCTGTGCCGAACGCCCCGCGACCAGTCGATATGCCTCTCCGACCTGACGAATCACCTTCATCAACGGGTCCAGCGCCAGCCAGGGCTCCTGGGGCAATACCGCCAGGCGGCGACCCCAGAGCGGGCGACGATTCTCTGGCGTGTGCAGAGGATATTGCTCGCCGCCGAGCCACAGGCTGCCGGAGGCCACAAGCTCCCGGGGCAGCGTGCCCAGCAGTGCCTGAGCCAGCAGACTCTTGCCGGACCCCGTCTCACCGATCACCACCAGCGGCTCGCCCGCCTTGAGCGCAAGCGAGACAGGCTCCAGCAGCGCCGTCTGCGCGCCCCGGACCCGCACGCTCACATCCTCGGCACTTAGCACCACATCATCCGCCGTTGCCCCATGCCGCGTGTGAGAGGCAGGCGTAGTCATTGTCGCGACATTCATGGGCGCGCTCCTTCGAGGGTGTCCGCGGCGGTTGACGTTCTGGCCTTGCTACCGGACATCAGCAACAGCCCAAGCAACAGCAGGAAGGTGACCAGCACCGGCGTCAGCAGCGCGAACGGTGCTTCACGCCAGTACGGCAACAGCTCGACCATCATGGTGCCCAGCTCTGGCGTGGGCTCCGGAATGCCGACGTGCACGAAGCCCAGCGCGGCAATCGCCATCAGGGCGTTGGCCATGCCGAAGGCCATCGCCGTCATCATCACGGGCGCCATTTCCGGCCACAGGTGATGACGAAAACGGTACCAGGCCCCGAAGCCCAACAGACGGCTGGCCTCCACACCGGGACTCGCCAGCACGCTGCGACCGGTGGCGCGTGCCAGGCGGAAGAATTCCACCCACAGCACCAGCGACAGACCCAACCACAATGCCAGCGGCGTCGACGGCAGAATGACGCTGACCATCAGCACCAGCAGCAGCCCCGGCAATGCCAGCAGGCTGTCTGCCACCAGGCTCAACAGGCGCTCGGCCCAGCCACCGCGCCCCGCCGCCAGCAGGCCCAGCGAGATGCCCGAAAATGCGGCCAGAATCACCGCCCCCGCGGCAATGGAAAGCGACAGCCCAAGCGCCGCCACCAGGCGGTGATACAGGGAGCGCCCAAGGTGGTCATAGCCCAGCGGGGCGCTGGTGATCACCTCGCCGGCGTCAGAGAAACCAACGGCATCTGCGCCCTGCAGCGCACGATAGAGATGCTGCTCCAACGGGTCTCCCGGTATCACCAGATTGCCCAGCAAGGCCAGCAGCACCAGACTGGCGACCATCGCGGCCCCGATCACGCGGCGCAACGGCCAGTCAAGACGGGGACGACGCACGGCTTCCACGCGCTGCGGCGCAAGCCCTTCCACCACCTGATTCATTTCACACCCCGTGGGTCCAGTTGGCGACCCAGCAGATCGACCAGCAGATTGATCAAGACAAAGCCGACGCCCAGCACCAGGGCGGTGCCCTGCACCATCGGCACATCGCGCGAGAAGATGGCGTGCACCAGCGCATGGCCGATGCCCGGCCAGCCGAAGATGCTCTCGATCACCACCACCCCTTCCACCAGGGTCACGAACTGCAGCCCCAGGTAGGTCACCAGCGGCAAGGCCACATGGCGCAGGCCGTGACGCCAGAAGGTCTGGGCGTTGCTGAGGCCCTTCCAGCGTGCGAAATCATGGAAGGCCGTCTGGGTGACGGCGGCCATGGCATCACGTGCCAGGCGTGCCGATACCGCTGCCAGCCCGAGCGCCAGC
The DNA here is from genome assembly GCF_029846355.1 of Cobetia sp. 2AS. NCBI lineage: Bacteria > Pseudomonadati > Pseudomonadota > Gammaproteobacteria > Oceanospirillales > Halomonadaceae > Cobetia > Cobetia sp. 2AS. Next base: position 1,130,091 of record NZ_JARWKQ010000001.1, on the reverse strand, counting down.
GTCATCGCCGGCAGAATGAAGTGCTGCGGCTCACCGTGGCCGGCGGCCGGTAGCAGGCCCATCTCCACCGAGATCAGCAGGATCAGCACCAGCGCCAGCAGGAACTGCGGCGTGGCACGCAGCAGACTGCAGACGGCCAGCAGGCTACGGTCCAGCCAGCCACCGGCACGCAGACCAGCCAGCAGCCCCAGCGGCGGGCCGATCAGCAGCGAGATGCCCAGCGCCGCGCCGGCGAGCGACAGGGAGTTGCCCAGCTGATGACGAATCTCAACCCACACCGATTCACCGGAAATCAGCGAGGTGCCAAGCTCCAGGCGCAGGATATCGCCCAGCCAGTAAAGGAAGTGCAAGCCGCCCTGTGCCTCGAGGCCCAGTTCGGCGCGTACCGAGGCCGCAGCGGCCGCATCCAGCGCATCATAGCCATAGCGGCCGGCCGCGATACGCCAGGCGGCATCGCCGGGCAGACTCTGCATCATCAGATAGCTGGCGCCGCCAACCATCAGCACCACCATCAATAGCTGCAACAGACGTGAAGGGAGATTCATTGTGCCCACCGCAATTCTGAAAGGCCGAAACTACGCTCCCAGGGGTCTACCTGAGCGCTTTGCAGTCGATTGGAGATCGCCAGGTTCTGGTAGTACCAGGCGATGGGGATCACGGGCAGCGCCCGCTGGATCACGCCGCTGGCCTGGGCGCGCGGGTCCTGCCCTGCCGGCGTGGGCCCATAGCCCTCGCGCGCCATGCGCTCAAGCTCGGCGGTGAAGTCCGCATCGAACCAGCCCATCGCGCCCCAGTCGCCACCGGGGGACTCGGGGGTTCCCGCGTAATCGCTCAGCACGTTGCCGATGGGGTCCGGCACCATGGCCAGATTGCGTGCGAACAGCGCCATGTCGAGGCTGCCGTCATGATGGCCGGCCGGAATCGCCGAGAAGTTGGTGATATCCAGACGCGTCTGGATACCGATGGCGTGGAACTGGCGCTCCAGCACCGTGGCGACCAGCGGCAGCTCCGGGCGGTCCGAGAAGGTGATCAGGCTGATCGCGAGACGCTGGCCATCCTTGTGGCGGATGCCCTCCTCGCCGACGGTCCAACCTGCGGCGTCCAGCAATGCACGCGCCTCGGCGACATCCTGATGCAGCTCGGGCAGTGCGGGGTCATGCCAGCCTTCCACCATCGGCGGGAACAGCTGGCTGGCGCCACGCGGATAGCGCAGCACGACCTGCGCGATGGCGGTACGATCGATCGCCAGACTCAATGCACGCCGTACAGCGGGGTCCTGAAAGGCCGGATGATTGGCGTTGACCTTCAACAGCATCGTGCGCGGCGTCGCGGCCGCCGCCAGAGTCACACGCGGCGACTGGGAGAGACGCTGGCGACTGGCGGGGTCCAGCCCGTAGGTGAAGTCGGCATCTCCGCTCTCGGCGATCAATGCCCTGCCCTCGGCGCGGCTCACCGCCTGATAGCGCGCCTGGCGCACCTCGGGCTGCGGGCCCCAGTAGTCCTCGAAGGCGGTGACTTCCAGGCTCAAGGGCGGCGTCATGCGCAGCATGCGATAGGGGCCTGTGCCGATGACCTGCTGGGCGGTGCCCGTCTCATCGAAGGCTGCCGGCGCGAGTATCTGCTGGCGATAATCGGCCAGATAGGCGGGCAATGCCGCGAAGGGCTCGCTGAGGGCAATCACCAGCGTCTGGGCATCTTCGGCGACGATCCGCTCGACCGGCACCGACTTCAGAAGGCCCGGCTTGGCACGTGCGATCTCGAGCACCTGACGCGCCACCTCGGCATCCAGCTGGCTGCCATCATGGAACTGCACGCCGGAGCGGAGCGTGAAGCGCCACTCCAGGCCGTCATCCGAGACCTCCCAATCGGTCGCCAATCCCGGCTGCAGCTCTCCCGTGGCATCCACCTCGACCAGTGTCTCGACGATCTGCATGCGCTGGAAAAGAATGCCGCTGAGCAGCGGGTCCGCCCCCTTGATGTCGAAGGGTGCGACAATCTCCAGACGTCGTGTGTCAGCCGCAGACGCTTGCGCCGCTGAGGCATCTTGCGCATGGCTGGGCTGCACCATGGCCAGGCTCAGCGCGACGCTGGCGACGGCCAGCTGCCTGCGATCGTGAAGGAAGGTTCGGTATTGCCACCGAAGCCTTGAGAGAAATTTGACCATCGATATCGCGCGTCCCGAGCAAGAGCATGGATGCCGACGCGCAACCGGCGCCGACGAACAAAAACGCAATGTTATAGTGTAACCATTACGTTTTGGCAACTCTCGACTCATCTTCTACGACTGGGCAAGGCTGGACAGGCACTTGAGAGGCACTTGCGAGGTGCTTCAGAGATGCTGAACAAGTACTGGACAGGCATTCACTTGTCAGCGGCAACCCAACATCCGATGATAGATGGCAAACTACATTAGTATGCGCTAACCGACTGGTCCGCTATTCTGGACGAATGGTCATCAGTCCGCGCATCTGTGCCCCTACCCTCAACAATAAGCGACAGGATCATGGATGATCTCAGCATTACCCCTATCAGCGATTCGGCTTGCAGCAGCTATCTGAGCGCCGCGGCTCGGCGACTGTGCTGCGGCAACATGCTAGCGACCTACAAACGGCATGGCATGAGCTGGGACGAGGAGTTGTTCAGCGAGCGCTGGCGGGACAACGAGAACTACGCGATACGTATCAATGGCGAATGGGTCGGCTTCATCAGCCTCAAGGCCCTGCCGGACATCCTGTATCTGCGCGACCTGCAACTGGTGCCACATTGGCAAGGCCGTGGTGTCGGCTCCGCCTGCCTGAACTGGTTGATCCAGCTGGCAACGCAGCAGGAGTACGGCCAGTCGCTGATGAAAGACCGCGCCTCCGAGCTCTCCCCGGGCGCTCAGCCCTGCCCGCGCGCGCTGCGCCTGAGAGTCTTCTCCGACAGCCCGGCATTGGCGCTCTACCAGCGCCACGGCTTCACCCTGGTCAATGAGCAGTGCACCCCGACGCGCAGTGGCAGCATCATGGCACTGGAAAGACCCCTCGCCTTCCAGACAGCGCCGACGCTCGCCCCGCGGGGTGATCACGCCCCCCTGCCCCTGTCGGGCAATGCCTCTCTCGACACGATCATCGACGACCTTACCGAGGAAGACGCCTTGACGATCACCGCCAAGCGCAAGCGACAGTCCCCTCCGGCCGCGCGGAATATCGCGCATCATTAGGCGATTTCCCGTGCGCGATTTCCGCCAGATACGACAATGCCCGGTCATAGGACCGGGCATTGTCGTTCAGGGCTCATTCACCATCATGGGGTGAGATTTTACTGCGCTGATGGCTGATGGGCTCCTCCTCAGCGGGCGAGGAAGTCCAGGATATAGCGCACGGTATCCTGCGGCTTTTCATCCGTCACCCAGTGACCGGCATCCTTCACCCAGATCAGCTCGGCACCCGGAATGGCATCTGCCAGCATCGGGGCGTAATCCGGCTTCTGGAAGTTGTCCTTGTCGCCCCACAGCACCAGAGTCTTGATCTCGATATTCTTGAGCTCACCGGCGATGGCCTGGGTGTATTCCTTGTTGAGACGACGCATGTTGCGGAAGAAAGCCGCCTTGCCTTGCTCGCTGTTCCACTGGGACACATAGCGCTCGACCATCTCTTCGGTCGCGACGGCCGGATCATGCACACCACTGGGCATGAAGCCGCGCATGGTGCTGATGAATTCCTCGACGCTGGTCGCTTCCTCGACGCCCGGCTCCAACAGCTGCTTGAACTCCGGGATCGGCCAGGAATCGAAGCATACGCTGTCGATCAGTACCTGACGGCGAACACGCTCGGGATGATTGACGGCCATCAGCTGACCGATACCCCCACCGATATCATGCGAGACGACATCCGCACTCGCCACACCCAGTGAATCCATCAACTTGATGAAGATGCGTGTCTGGGCATTGATGGAAACGTCAGCATCCACCGGCATGTCCGACTCGCCATAGTTGAGCATGTCCGGGGCGATGACTCGATAATGCCTGGCCAATTCCGGCATCACATCACGCCACATCAGCTTGTTGGTCGGAATGCCGTGAATCAACAACAGCGGCTGACCTTCACCCATTTCCTTGTAGGCGATGCGGTGACCTTCGATCATCGCATAACGGGTTTCCAGGGCTTCCATTGTCACGTTGTCGTGGCTCATTGCTGACCTCTTCGCTTGATGAATACTCAATCACGGCCTGGCGAAACAGTGCTATATCGCGGTGTTACCGTGAACGTGGGACCACCTTACGGATTCCTGAGCGATCACTCAAGCACGATTTTGATTGATTGCTCAAAATACGCTTTAATGGCCCCATCAAATTCAAGGGAAACGCCCATGGCCCGTGTCATCAACCGCAGTCTGCTCGATCTTCGCCGTCTGACCATCAACCTGGTGACCTACCCCGAAGGCCACAGCGTGATGCGCCACAACGACCCGATGGGCAGCGGCAGCTACTACAAGCTCAATATCGTGCTCAAGAAGCCCCGCCAGGGCGGTGTCTTCGAGACCGATGGCAGCCTCTTTCGCCTCGCGGACCGCGTGGTGCTGTTTCGCCCCGACCTTCACGAACACAGCGTCAGCCGCATCGAGCGCGGTAAACGCGTACTGCTGAGCATCGCCTTGCACGCGCCCTGGCGCTGACCCGCAACGAAACTGCGCTCAAGAACCTGACCCAAAAGCGGATAATGAGACAGATAGCGGGTAGCGCCAAGTGACAAAAAAACGCCAGTCAGCAATCGCTGACTGGCGTTCTTTCCCACCTGAATCCAGGCCAGGAACGACGGGCTCGACAATGTGTTGCCTCGGCTATTCCATCCGGTCCAGCCCGACGCGATAACGGGCAAAGCCCATCTCGTCCTGATCCACCAATGTCATCGGGTAGACCGCCTGGGCATCAATGAACTGCTGCGCATCCGAGCCGGGGGCGGTGGTGAAGCGAATGTCCAGCGCGGTATCGGTGTCGATCGCGGCCAGCCGCCAGTTGTGATCCGCTGCCGGGTCCACCGCGCCCAGCTGCTGCGTCTGGCGCGAGATGTACTGGGCCAGAATGCTGCGATTTTCATCCGGTGACGCGAAGGCGACATGTGACTCACCGGTGCCGGGGAAGTCCTCGCCGTAGGCGCGATAATTGTTGGTCGCGAGCAGGAAGACATCGTCGTCCTTGACCGGCTCGCCCTGGTAGGTGAGGCCCTGGATACGGTGGGCATCGGCCTCGATCAGCGTGCAATTGCCGTCGTAACGCGCCGGCTGCGTGACATCCACCCGATAGTCGACGCCGTCGATCACGTCGAAGTTGTAGCTGCGGAAACCTTCCCAGTTGATCAAGGCCTGGGGCGTGGCGAGATCCGGATCAATGCGATGGAACTGGCCGGCGCTGCACTCGAGCCATTCCCGCACTTCCCTGCCGGTGACCTTGAGCGCCACCAGCGTATTCGGATAGAGATAGAGATCGGCGGCATTGCGGAAGCTCAGCTCGCCCGCCTCCATCTCGGTGAACTGGGTCGGATCATTGTGACGGCCACCGACCTTGAACGGCGCAGCCGCCGAGAGAATCGGCAAGCCTTCCAGGTCCGGGTCGCCTTCGACGAAGCGTTTGACGTAATCGGCCTGGGCGCGATTGACGATCTGGATCGTCGGGTCGTCCTGCACCAGCGCCAGATAGCTCTTCATCGCCGCACTGGCGCGGCCGATGCTGCGATTGACGTACTCGCGCGTGGCGTCGTGCTCATGATCGACCAGCGCCGCCAGTTCGGCATCTTCCGCCACCTGTGCCTCGCCACCCACCTGAATCGGTCGGGCTTCTGTCTGACCGCTCACTACCCGCCACTGGCCCGAGGCATTGCTCAGTTCGAGATCCATCACGCCTACATGGCTGCCCCAGTGCCCCGGCATCATCGCCGGCACGCCATTCAGGGTGCCCCTGGCGATATCGGCCCCCGGTACCTCGGCGAATTCCTCGCTGGGGAAGACGGCATGGGCATGCCCGAAGGCAATGCCGTCGATGCCCTCGACCTGCGAGAGGTAATACACCGAATTCTCGGCCATCACCCGGTAGGGGTCGGTCGAGATGCCGGAGTGCGGAATGGCGATCACCACATCCGCGCCCGCCCGGCGCATCTCGGGCACCCAGCGCCTGGCGCTCTCGGTGATGTCCTCGGCCGTCAGGCGGCCCTGGAGGTGCTTGCGGTCCCAGGTCATCACCTGCGGCGGTGCGAAGCCGATATAGCCGATCTTCAATGTCTGAGCGTTGCCCTCACTGTCGGTGAAGGCATGGGCGGTGATCTGGTAGGGCGTGAAGTACGGCTCGCCTGTCGTGGCGTCCAGCAGGTTGGCGTTCACATAGGGGAACTGCGCGCCGGACAGCGTCCGTTCGAGATACTCGAGCCCGTAATTGAATTCATGATTGCCGATATTGCCGACATCGTAATCAAGCTGATTCATGACCTTGTAGGCCGGGAAGACATCGCCCTCCTCGAGACCTTCTGCCGCCATGTAATCGCCCATCGGGCTGCCCTGGATGAGGTCGCCATTATCCAGCAGCACGCTGTTGGCCACCTCGGCACGCGCCTGCTTGATCAGACTCGCCGCGCGTACCAGGCCGATGCGCACGCTGGGCCGGTCCTTGTAATAGTCGTAATCCATCACGTTGGCGTGGATGTCGGTGGTCTCGATCACGCGCAGTGACAGCGTCGCGGCATTGGCTGGCTGAGCGATCATGAAGATACCTCCGAGACTGGCCAGGCCAAGGATGGCTGCCCGCAGACGCTGCTTGCGTTGACGCCCGGGGTGCTGCGCAACAGCTGGCGTGTCAGACGCCCGTTGATCTTCGCTAGCCGATGAAGCATTCGCCATCTCTCACTTCCTTGTCATGGGGGGATGTGCCAGTGCCCCTTGGGGGCAGCGCTCCATTATTCAGATGCCGACGCCTCAGGCAACTGGCGGTCCCTGCCCGCCAGCCAGCCGACACCTGCCATCAGCACACTGAGGACGGCGCAGACCATCAGTGCCAGCTGCCAATTGCCCTGCATGTCGTAGAGCGCGCCGATCAGCGGCGGTCCCATGGCCGCGAGCAGATAGCCCAGCGTCTGCGCCATGCTCGACAGTGAAGCCGACTGCATGGCATCGCGCGCCCGCAGCCCCATGAATGACAAGGCGAGAATGAAGCTGGCCCCGGAGCCCGCGCCCAGCAACAGCACCCACACCAGTGCCCACTCCGGCATCAGCCATAGCCCGATGAACCCCGCCAGCGACATGCAGGGCGTCGCGAAGGCGATCAGGCGTTGATCCTTCAGGCGCGGCATCAGGGGCACCAGAATCAATCCCGGCAAGGCCGAAGCCAGCTGGAGTAGACCATGCAACGAGCCCGCCTTCTCGGCCGAGAAGCCATTGTCCGCCAGCATGCTCGGCAGCCAGCTGTTGACGGTATAGAACAGCAGCGAATTGATGCCCATGAACAGCGTCACCTGCCAGGCCAGTGGCGAATGCCACACCGCTGCCTGACGCACCGGCCGCGCGGCCCCCTTCTCGACTTCCTTCTCGGCTTCCTTCGCCGCCGCCGGCAGGGAGCGACGTGACAACTGCGGCCACCACACCCCCATCGTCACCAATGGCAAAACGACCACTATGAGCATCGCGTACTGCCAGCCAGCGCTGCTGCCCTGGGCCAACGGCACCATCAGCGCCGAGGCGATGGCGGCCATGATGCCCATGGTCAGCACATAGCAGGAGGTCAGCAGCGCGACATGCTGCGCAAAGCTGCGTTTGACCAGACTGGGCAGCAGCACATTGCCCACGGCGATACCCGCCCCGATCAGGCCGATACCCAGGTAGAGGGCCAGCATGCTGCCCTGCACCCGCAGCGCGATGCCTGCGGCAATCACCACCAAGGCGAGGAAGAGACTGCGTTCAAGCCCGAGACCTCTGGCGAGGCGCGGCACCCAGGGTGAGACGACGACGAAGGCCAGCAGCGGCAGGATCATCAACAGGCCAGCCGCCGTGGCATTGAAGCCCAGCGCTGCCTGCAGGCGCTCCAGCAGTGGCGCGATACTGGTGAAGGGCGCACGCAGGTTCATGGCAATCAACAGGATACCGGCGATCAACACGGCCGGATGGCTCAGTCGCCGGACAGGAGACGAGTGGCAGAGTTCAGTCATGAGGCGCTCGCAGCGATCGTGAAACGGGGTAATGGCGGGAGGACACCCAAGAGATGAGTCCGCGCACAGAGTGAGGCTAGCTTAATCCCCTCGCCCACTGCAGAATTGAGCCATCATGACATCAGATCACTGAAATCAGACAATCTGCGAGCCGCCATGTCAGTGACCATACCCGTCCTACCGTCATCGCCCGAGGTCAGCACCCGTGGCCCCGATCAGGTGCCCTTCTCCAGCAGCGTCTGCGAGCACGACCCGGACATCTACGAGATTCCGGCCAGCGCCCTGCATGTCGAGACCGGCCAGCAGGTGATGGAGGTGCCGATCCACCAGCATCGCAAGGGACAGCTGGTGATCGCCCTGCATGGCGTGGTGACCAGTCGCGTGCCGGAAGGTCTGTGGATGGTGCCGCCGCACAGCGGGGTCTGGATTCCCGGCAACCTGCCCCACAGCAATCATCTGACCCGTGGCGGCCGCGTCTGCCACCTGTTCATCGAGCCCGGTGCGCTCGAGATGCCAAGCCACAGCTGCACGCTGTCGATCTCGCCCCTGCTGCGTGAGCTGGTGTTGCGCCTGGCGGAGCTACCCCAGCCATATCCTGAACAGGGGCCGACAGCGCGGCTGGTCGGCGTGCTGCTGGAAGAGCTGGCCTGCATGCCAAGCGAATGTCTGCATCTACCCTTGCCCGAAGACCCGCGGCTGACCCGCATCAGCGATGCCCTGATCAAGACCCCGGACGACCGACGCACCCTGGCCGAGTGGGCGAGCGAACTGGCGATGAGCGAACGCACCCTCGCCCGACTTATCCAGCGTGACACCGGCTTGAGCTTCAGCCGCTGGCGTCAGCAACTGCACCTGGTGGTGGCGATTCGCCTGCTGGCCGAGGGCATGAGCGTGCAGCGCGTCTCGGAAGACGTCGGCTATCAGTCCGTCAACGCATTCATCAGCATGTTCAAGAAGCTGCTCGGTACCACGCCCGCCCGCTACCTGCAGGAACGCGAGCAACGCCGCTCGGGCAGTGGCATGGGCGGCGCGTGACGGCGACGCTTACTGAGTGGCCGCCTGCGCCACGCTGACGGCCAACGCTTCGACGGAATCCACTATCGGCAGCCGGTCATCGAGCAGATGGCTGATAATGGAGAGCTCCGTGCAGGCCAGTACCAGCACATCGGCTTCCTGCGCCACCAGGTCAGCAGCTGCCTGACGGAAGGCTCCCCCGACGGCGTCATCACTCACCTGGCCTTTCTTGACGCTGCGAATCACCTCCAGCATCGCGTCCTCATCCTGGGGATAGGCCAGCGACAGACCACGCGACTCGATGAAGCCTTCGTAAAGGCCAATCTTGCGCAGCGCCGGGGAACACAGCATGCCGACACGTGCGCCCGGCCACTGCGCCGCCACCCGGTCCAGGGTGCGCTCGACGATATGCCACACCGGAATCGAGACGGCGTCCTGCGCATCCTGCCAGTAGTAGTGGGCGGTGTTGCAGGGCATGACCAGAAAATCACACCCGGACTGCTCCAGTCGCTGGGCCATTTCCGCGATGGCAGGCCCCGGAGAGACATCGCCCCCTTCCAGCAGCGCCTTGATGCGCGACGGCACCTTGGGATTGTTGTCGACCACCATATGTACATGGTCGATGTCGTCCTCGGCCGGCGTAGCCTGGATCACCTGCTGCATGAAGGCCACCGTGGCATCCGGCCCCATGCCGCCCAACACGCCCACGACGATATGTTCTGCGCCCGAGGCGTCATGCGAGCTTCTCATTGGTCGTTCTCCGACAACACTCTCACTGAAGATCAAGGCTCGAGAGGATGGCGACGTGGCCGGCATCCTCTCGAGAAACTGTTTCATGAGGCACTGTTCACGAAGGGCTGTGTTCACCCTCCGCTGCGCCGCTAGAAGCCCATCATGTCCGGCAGCCACATCGTCAGCTGCGGCACGAAGGCCAGCAGCAAGGCGATCAGCACCATGGTGCCGACCAGCGGCAGTGCACGCACCGAGATCTTCTCGATGGACACGTTGGCGATGCTGGAGCTGATGAACATGTTCTCGCCCAGCGGCGGGGTCGAGAAGCCGATCCCGAGACTCACCACCAGCACGATCCCGAAGTGCACCGGGTCGACGCCCAGCTCCACCATCACCGGCAGCAACACCGGCGTGACGATCATGATGGTGGCCAGAATCTCGATGAACATGCCGACGATCAGCAGGAAAGCTATCACCAGCACCCACACCAGCCACAGGCTGTCGGTGATGTTGAGGATGCCCTGGGCGATCATGGCCGGAATGTGATGCTCCACCAGGATGCGACCGAAGGCGGTGGCGGTGAACATGATGATCAGCACGCGACCGGTCAGCCAGGTCGTGTTCTGGAAGGCTTCATTCAAGCCCAGCAGCGAGGACTCCTTGTGAATGAAGACACCGACGAACAGCGCATAGAAGATCGAGACGACGGCGGCTTCGGTCGGCGTGAAGAGACCGCTGTAGATGCCGCCGAGGATGACCACCGGTGCCATCAATGACCAGAAGCCTTCCTTGAGCACCTTGAAGACACGCGCCTTGTCGTACGGCTCGCCCTGGGCCTGATAGCCGTTGCGCTTGGCGGTGATGTAGTTGGCGATCATCAGGGCCGCCCCCAGCATGATGCCCGGGATGACACCCGCCATGAACAACGCCGAGATCGATTCGTTGGCGGTCACCCCGTAGATGACCAACGGCATGCTGGGCGGAATCACGACGCCCAGTCCGCCAGCAGTGGCGGTGATCGCCGCCGGATAGCTGCGGCCGTAGCCACGTTCGATCATCGCCGGAATCACCAGCATGCCCACGGCCGCCGTGGTCGCCGGACCCGAGCCGGAGATGGCGCCGAAGAACATGCAGGCCATCACCGCTGCCGCCCCCAGGCCACCTGCGGCCGGCCCCGCCAGCTCTTCGGCGATACGAATCAGACGCCGCGCGATGCCGGCGTCGCCCATCAGGGCGCCCGCCAGAATGAAGGACGGCAGTGCCATCAGCGGGAAGGAGTTGATCGCCGAGAACGCCAGCTCCACCAGTGAGGTGATGTCATCACCACTGACGACATAGACCGCCATGGACGCCACCCCAAGGGCAACGACGATGGGTGAGCCCAGAAACAGCAGTGCACCGAACAGAGAGAACAGAATAGTCGCGGCCATGGCATCAGCCTCCCATCTTGGCGGTGCGGGTGTCATCGGCGGCATCCGGGGCCGCTTCCGTGATGCGCTTCACTTCCTCGTCGTCCACGTTGCCAGGCTCGATGCCTCTGACCAGCTTGAGGAACTGCACCTGCAATACGCGAAAGGCCATCAAGGTGAAGGCCACGGGGAAGATGTAATAGACGTAGGCGAGCGACCAGCCGAGCGCCGGTGACTCATAGGGAAACTCGGTGAGAAGCCCGATCAGATCCAGGCTCTTGTAGGCGATGATCAGGCTGAAGAGCGCCCAGATGAGGTCGACGAACAGCAGGATGGCGTTGGCCACCTTGCGCGGCAGCAGATTGATATGGGTCTGCAGCCGATTGTGGGCACTCAGGTGAGCCGCGTGCGCAGCCCCCAGGAAGACGAACCAGACGAAGGCGTAGCGTGCCAGCTCTTCCATCCATGCCATGCCGATACCGAACACGACACGCAATACCACTTGGGAAAACAGCAGGAGTACGAAGACCGCGAGCAGAAAGCGGCAGGCGTAATCCTCGATATTGTTCAATCTGGCCAACATGCGAGCCTCCTTCACGATGAACTGTGAGAGGGATACCAGCACTGTCTGGTATCCCTGCTCGATAGCATTGAACGCAGCGGGGGTCGCTCAGGCGTCATTCACGCTGACGCCGCGAGCGATCCCGCCCACTCGGGCTCAGTGGCCCAATGCTTTCTGCAATTCGTCGAAGGATTCCTTGCCGCCGATCTCTTCATAGAACTGCGGCCAGACTTCTTCCTTGGCAATGCTGATCCACTTGTCCTCGTCGGTCAGCTGGGCGGACTGCACCCCTTCCGCTTCCATGGCAGCACGCGCCTGAGAGGCCTCGGTCAGCTGGAATTGAAGCGCATAGAGCTGGGCTTCCAGGCCGGCGCGATCGATGATCTCGCGCTCCTCGTCAGAGAGCTTGTTGTAGGTACGCACTCCCATGACGATCGGCTGCAGGGAGTACTGGTAGTGGACCTCGGTCAGATACTTCTGCACTTCCTGGAACTTCATCGTGTAGTTGACGATGTCCGGGTTGTCCTGGCCATCGATCACGCCCTGCTGCAGACCGGTGAAGACTTCCGGCCACGACATGCTGATCGGGCTGGCGCCCCAGGCCTGATAGGTGGCGAGCATGATCTTGTTCTGCGGCACACGGATCTTCATGCCTTCAAGGTCTTCCAGCGACGTCACCGGACGCTTGGAGTTGGTCAGATAACGGAAGTTGGAATACAGCCAGCTGACGATGTGGACGCCGGCCTGTTTCTCGGCGATCTGGTTCCATTCATCCGCCAGCGGGCCGGTGGTGGCCTTGACGGCATCCGCATGGCTACGCAGTGCATAGGGCATGGTGAGCGCGCCGAGGCGCGGCGCGTAGGGCGTCAGGTTGCCGACGCCGATCAGCGCGAAGTCCAGCTTGCCGATGCGCGTGTCCTGGATCATGCCGGTCTCGGAGCCCAGCTGACCGCCCGGGAACAACTCCACCTGCATCTCGCCATCGGAAAGGTCCTCGACCAGTTCCTCGAAGCGCTGTGCAAGCGCGCCCTGATCCGAATCCATCGGATCGCCCATGCCGACCTTGAAGGTCTTTGCCTGGGCGGTCGCTGACATCGCCAACATCACTGCGGTTGCCAAGAGAGCTTTATTGAACATTGTTATTACTCCACTGGTTGCGGGTCCGCATGGCCTGTCACCAGGACATGCGGATTGAAGATCATGTGGCTTTCAAAGCGTTATCGTTATGGGTTCATCCCCGTCACGTGCTGCCGCCGGGCGTAGTCACGCGACGGTCGAGACAGGTCGTGCACTGTGCAGAGCGTCCTGGATCAAGTCCGCGATGACCTCACAGTCCTGCACGTCAAAGGTCAGCGGGAGACGCAGATCACACAGCGTCGCCAGCACCCGGTCGGCATTGGGCACTGCACGATGGCTGCCCAGATAGGCCCAGCTGTCGTAGCGGCTGGTGTAATCCTCCGGCAGCGGCTTGCCGTACCATTTCACCGGCAGCCCACGCGCTTCACAGCCTGCAATGAAGGCGGCGATCTGCTCGTGGGAGCACTGCACCAGCGTGAACTGGATGGAGCTTCCGACGTAGCCTTCCAGCGGGCCACGCAGGATGGGCGTGACGCCCTCCATGGCCGCGAGCCGGTCCTGCATGCGGGCATAGAGGGCATTCCAGCGCTCACGACGCTCTGCCAGCTCCCCCAGTTGCGGGCGCAGGATGGCGGCACGCAGATTGTCCATGCGACCACTCATGTTGGGGGTCTGCAGGCGCGTCTCGGCGAAGCTCTCCGCGGCCGGCGCCGCCAGGTGGCGGTCGTACAGCATGTAGGAGCCCGACAGGATGATGGCGCGTCGCATCACCTCATCATCGGCGGTCGCCAGCAGGCCACCTTCACCGGAATTGACGTGCTTGTAGGTCTGGGTGCTGTAGCAGCCGACCTTGCCGAAGGTGCCGCTGGGCTTGCCGTCGTAGCTCGCGCCCATGGTATGCGCGCAATCCTCGATCACCGTGATGCCGCGGCTGTCGCAGACCTGCATGATCGCGTGCATGTCGCCGATATGGCCGCGCATGTGCGAGAGCATGAAGAAGCGGGCCCCGCTCTGATCGGCCGCGCGTGCCAGATCCTCCGGATCGACGGTGGTGTCCTCGAGGATATCCACCAGCACCGGCTCGCCACCGGCGGCGACGATGCTGCCGGGCACCGGGGACAGGGTGAAGGCATTGCACAGCACCTTGTCACCGGCCTCGAGTCCACAGGCGCGCAGCGCCAGCTGCAGGGCGTAGCCGCCGGAGGCACAGGCCAGCGCATGGGGAATGCCCAGACTCGCCGCGAATTCCTGTTCCAGCAGCGCCGTTTCGCCCTGCTCGCCTTCCGCCAGGTTGTAGCGATGCAGGCGACCACTGCGCATCACGGCGACGGCAGCCTCGATGGCGGTGTCGGAGATGGCTTCCTGCTGGGTGAATGACTTGGCAAAACGACGCATGTGGCCTCCTCAATAACGCTTCTGGGCATAGACGGGGAAATCCCAATCCTGCTCGGGGAAGTATTTGGTGAGGCGCCAGTCACAGGCACGCGCATGGCCTTCCATCCCTTCGGTGCGCGAGATGCGCGAACCGATGGCACTGAACTTGAGGTTGGCTTCGGCACTGAGCTGTTGCGTGGTCAGTACCTTCATGAACTTGTGGACATTCAGACCGCCGGAGTAGCGACCGGCGCGCTTGGTCGGCAGGATGTGATTGGTGCCGGAACACTTGTCACCGTGGGTGACGGTGCTGCCTTCGCCCAAGAACAGAGAACCGTAGTTGCTGAGATTCTGCTTCCACCACTCCAGGTCCTCACACAGCACCTGCAGGTGTTCGCAGGCGTACTGATCACTGACCTGGACCACTTCTTCGCGGGTGTCGCACAGGATGACTTCGCCGTAGTCGCGCCAGGCGGCGTGGATGACCTCGGCGTTGGGCATGTCGTTGCCGACCAGCGGCACCAGCTCGATGACGCGGCGCGCGACCTCTTCACTGGTGGTGAACAGCCAGACCGGCGAGTTCGGGCCGTGCTCCGCCTGGGAGACGAGATCCACCGCGATGGTCATCGGGTCTGCGGTGTGATCGGCGATCACCGCTGATTCGGTGGGGCCGGCGAAGACGTCGATGCCGACCTGCCCGAACAGCAGGCGCTTGGCTTCGGCCACGAAGGCGTTGCCCGGGCCGACGAGAATGTCGGCTTCGCGCCCGCCGAACAGGCCGAAGGCCATGCTGGCGACCGCGTGAACGCCGCCCATCTCCAGGATGCGGTCGGCGCCGGCCACGTGCATGGCGTAGGCCACCGCCGGATTGATGCTGTCACCGCGCGGCGGCGAACAGGCCGTGATGTGCTTGACGCCGGCGGCCTTGGCCGTGGCGACACTCATCAGCGCCGAGGCGGCATGCGCGTAGCGTCCGCCCGGCACGTAGCAACCCGCGGCATCGATGGGCAGCACGCGCTGCCCCAGCACGACACCCGGCTCGGTCTCGATCTCGAAGGACGTCAGGCTGTCGCGCTGCGCTTCGGCGAAACGACGGATCTGGCGATGGGCGAAATCGATATCGTCCTTGACGCTCTGCGGCACGCTTTCGATCAGCGTGGCCAGCTTTTCCTCGCTGAGGACGAAATCGCCGCTCCAGTTGTCGAACTTCTCGGCATACATGCGCACGGCGTCTTCACCACGCGCGCGAATGTCCTGCAGCATGTCCTGGACGATGGCCGTGGTGCGCTGATCTTCCTCTGCCACGCCGTCGGCTGCTTCAGCCAGCTTGAGGTGTCTGATTGTCATTGTGATTCCCCGAAAACTGCTGTGATCATCACGCTCCCTTGCCAGCTGGGCCGGGGAGCGTGTCGTTACGGGATGCGTCAGTCACGCCGCTGTCGTCAGGCGGGACGCATCACTGGCCGCAAACGCTATCAGGCCTGGTAATCCGCGAAGTTGAAGGCATCCGGGTAGCCGAACAGGGCCACGGCACCGCCGGTGTGCAGGAAGACCACGTTCTCGCCTTCCTTGAAGTGCCCCTTGCGCACCAGGTCGATCAGACCGGCCATGCCCTTGCCGGAGTAGACCGGGTCCAGCAGGATGCCTTCCTGCTGAGCCAGCAGCGTGACGGCCTCGACCATGCTTTCTGTCGGAATGCCGTAGCCTTCACCGACGTAATCGCAGTTGGCGACGACATCTTCACGCTTGACCACGTCAGACAGGCCCAGCTTGGCTTCGGTCTTTTGTGCCAGCGCGAAGACATTGCCTTCCTGCTTGTCCTTCGGTGCCCGCACGCCGATGCCGAGTACCGGAATGCCGGAGTTGCAAGCGGTCAGGCCCGTCACCAGACCCGCCTGGGTACCGGCGCTGCCGGTAGCGTGCACGAGGTGATCGATCTTGAGGCCCATGTCGTTGGCCTGGGACAGCAGCTCGAGGGCGGCATTCACGTAACCCAGCGCGCCGATCTCGTTGGAGCCACCACCCGGGATGATGTAAGGCTTCTTGCCCTTGCCGATCAGCTTGTCGGCCAGCGCTTCCATCTCGGCGGCCATGTCGGCACCGCCTTCACGCTTGGCGACCGTCGCGCCATGCAGCTGGTCGAGGAAGACGTTGCCGTTGTAGTTGTAGCTGCGGTCGTCGCTGCCGGTACGGTCTTCCAGCAGGATGTGGCACTCAAGGCCCAGCTTGCAGGCAGCGGCAGCGGTCTGACGCGCGTGGTTGGACTGGGTAGCGCCCTGGGTGATGATGGTGTCGGCGCCCTGCTCCAGCGCGTCCGCCATCAAGAATTCCAGCTTGCGGGTCTTGTTGCCACCGGTGGAAAGCCCGGTGCAGTCATCACGTTTGATCCAGAGACGCGGCCCACCCAACAGCTTGCTCAGGTTGTCCATCGGCTCCAGCGGAGTCGAGAGGTGACCAAGGCGAACACGGGGAAAACGGGACAGATGCATACGAGCCTCCAGGCGAGTCATTGTTGTCATAGGGGGTTACTCTCATAACGACGTTCGTCGAATGTGTGACATCACTCCGGCACGCCGCCGAGCGGTCTTCTCAACAGTAAGCCGCGATTCTCGCCAGTCCCAATGCCATGTTTCTCAAAGTTTGTTACTTTTCTGCATGGCCAGTTCTTTGCTCTGGTCCGACTCAGGCATCCAGAAGATCGTCATGCCCGCGACGCCGACCGGCAGTCATATCCAGTGCCTGTCGCCCCTGACCCTTCGGCGCTGCCCCACCATTGACGAACCATGGATGGTTCATGCTCCGGGGGTGTGCGTGCGGTCTTCACCCCAACAAGCACTCGGTGCATGATGGCCGACCTCCAACAATAACCGACATCTCCTCAGGCGACGCATGAAGATCGAATGGATCGAAGACTTTCTCGCATTGATCGAGGCCGGAACCTTCTCGCTGGCAGCCGAGCGACGCAACGTGACGCAACCCGCCTTCTCGCGCCGGATACGGCAATTGGAAGAGTGGCTGGGCGTCGAGCTGGTCTATCGTCAGTCGCAGCGCATGATCCTCACCGAGCACGCGCTGGAATATGAGCAGGAAATGCGGGAATGGCTGGCGCGGCTCTACACGTTGCGCAGCCGCCTGCGCAGCGAGGCCCGCCAGGGGCCGAAGGCGATCATCACCACCCAGCACACCCTCACGGTCAGCTACCTGCCGCGGTTGCTGCGCTATTTCCGGCACAACTCCCCCGAAGCCGGACTGCAGGTGAAATCACTGGATCGCAGCGAATGCCTGCAACTGTTCGAGCATGACCAGGCAGACCTGCTGCTGTGCTCCGAACTGCAGGGGGCGCCGATCTTCGATGACAACGGCGACACCCAGCGCATCTCACTGGGGCTGGAACGGCTGCTGCCGGTGTGTGCCCCGGACGCCCAGGGGCGCCCCCTGCACCTGCCGCGCAGTGACCAGCGCCTGCCCTTGATCGCCTATGATCCGGAGAGTTTCCTGGGCCAGATTCTGGCCTCGCCCTACCTGATGGACCTGCAGCGCGCCCAGGACATCGACATCATCTGCGAGACGTCCTTCACGCTGGGCATTCGTGAACTGGTGATGGCCGGATTGGGAGTCGGTTGGCTGCCCCACGGCCTGATCGAGGATGATCTGGAGAGCGGCAGACTGGTCTCGCTATTGGATGATCTGGGCGGCCCGACCCTCGAAGTGGCCTGCTATTGTCGTCGTGGCAAGCACAGCGCGGCGACCGAGTCGCTGTGGCAACTGCTCAACGAGAGCCCACCTTCGGTGTAGGCCCACCTGGCGCTCACCTGTCTGCCGGGCACTGACTTGACCAGCACTGACTGGACCAGAACTCGCTAGGCTGGCACTGACAGGACCAGTACGCAGCTGCCAACCGTTTCTTGAGGAACCAGCATGAATCGCATCAACCCCGACAAGCTGTTGCAGAGCAAATGGACCGCCGTGTCGCCCCGGGACCGTGAGCGCCATTTCATCGTCACGCGCCTGATCCGCGATGAGCAGGACGAACATGTGGTCGAGGTCGTGTTGCAGGCGGTGCTGACACGCAGGGATTACACCCTCGCCTGGCGCGAGCTCAAGGCAGATGATGTCTGGCAGATGGGCTGGAAATGACGGGCTGGAAATGATGACCTGACATGAACATCGCTGAACGCAGAAACGCCGCCCGAGGGCGGCGTTTCTGCGTCTACGGAACAGAGGATGAGACGGATTGAAGCCTGATCTTGCCTGGCCTTGGCTGGCCTTGAGACTGACTGCAAGGCGCTGAGAAAAAATCTCAGGCCACGACCTCGGTTTCCAGCTGGTCACACAGCAGCGCCATGCGCTGCACCGCTTCCAGCAGGCTGTCGTCCGGCACGGTCAGGGCGACACGTACCAGCGGCGTACCGCAATCACCGAAGACGCTGCCGGGCATTACCGCCACCTGCTGCTGTTCCAGCAGCCGCCAGGCGAATTGCTCACCGTTCAGGCCGGTGCGTGAGACATCGACCATCAGGAACATGCCGCCCTGGGGCAGGCTGGAGGACAGCTGCGGGATGGCCGCCAGCGCCTCATGCACCAGACGCGCGCGACGCCCGAGAGAGTCGCGCAGACGCTCGGTGGTATCGAAATCTCCGCGCAGCGCGGCCTCGGTCATGTCGGCGATGAAGGGCTGGTTGCCGAACAGCATGGTTTCCGAGACAGGCAACAGCCGACGACAGAATTCCGCCGAGCCGATGGCCCAGCCACTGCGAAAGCCGGTAGCGGCGTGACTCTTGGAGATGGAAGACACCACCACGGTGCGCTCACGCAGTGCCTCGATTTCCAGCGGCGAGACGAATTCGCCCGTGAAGATCAGCGCTTCATAGACCTCATCACAGACGATCCACAGATCATGCTCGCGACATAGCGCGCCGATGTGCTCGAGGGTCGCTCGATCCATCACCGCCCCGGTCGGGTTGTGCGGCGTATTGAGCAGCAACACACGACTCTGCGGCGTGATGGCCGCGGCCAGATCTTCCGGCTGCAGCACGAAGCCATGCTCCATGCGCAGCGGTACCGGCTGCAGGTCACCGCCGGCGCCGCGGATCACGCCTTCATAGGTGGCGTAGTAGGGGTCGCCGGTCAGCACGCCGGCCCCCTCCTCCACCAGTGCCAGCATCACCGCGAACAGCGCCGTCTGCGTGCCGGGGAAACACAGCACGTTGTCTGCGCTGATCTCGGGCATGCGCGCGGCGTAGCGCTCGGCCAGTGCCGCGACCAGCCCCGGTTCGCCACGGCCATCGGAGTAGCGGGTACGACCGGCGCGCAGCGCCTCGACACAGTGCTCGACCAGGGCCGGATGCGTGGCGATATCCGGCTCGCCGATGGTCAGCTCGATGATCGGCTCGCCGGCCTGGATACGCTGGCGGGCAGCGCTGTGAACGGCCCATTTGTCACCGCCCAGATCACTCAGTCGTTCGGTAATGGTGGCGTAGCGCATGCTCAACTCCTGTGAGGTGGGGGTGATGTCGTGATAGCGACGTGCTCAAGCAAGGCGCCCTGTGGCAGCCGCAGAATGCCCTCTGCTGCCCGCATGGCGATCGCGGGCAGCCGCTCGACCGGATAGAGGCCGTGTTCCAGCCCGCCTTCCAGCCACAGCCCATCGATCAAGCCATTGAGGGCGATCGCCTGCTCCTGACAATCGCTCTCGGTGGCCGGGAGTGCGTGGGCGCTCAGCACCGGCTGAACCAGCTGTGCGAGCAGATCGAGAAACTCGCGATAGGTTTCCTGGTGCACCGCCGAATAGCTGGCATCGTGGCGCACCCGGCCAATGAAGGTCGCCCACAGGGAGATCTTGTGGGCAGCCAGGTTGGGCTGCGTGAGGCTCGCCGCGATGAAGCGCGCCAGACGACACGCCGGGGATTCATCACTGGCCGGGCTGGCATCGGCGATATCGGAGGTCAACTGGCCCATCATGTAGGCGTAGGCGGCCCGCACCATGTCGTCCTTGGTGCCGAAATGGTGGCGAATCAGTCCGGGCGAGACCCCGGCCGCCTCCGCCACGCGGCGCACGCTGGCACCGGCCAGACCGTGCTGCGCGACACAGCTCAAGGTGGCTTCCAGCAGGTCGCGACGACGCTGATCCTGGGAAAGCCGCTGGAATGCCTTGCGACTCATCGTGATGTCTCCCGTCCGGTCGCTGCCCCGCGCATCAGGCACGCGATGGCCTCTCGAACGACGATGCTTTCAACAGCGCGCCTGCTATTAACAACGATAATCACAGCCAAGGCTATCCAGCAGTCGCAGATGAGACTCCCACTCCAGCGCCAGATCTCCCTCCTCGTGGATGGCCATGTCGTACTGACCGACCACATGCTCACAGATCTCGGGCGAGAGGCGGCGCACCGGCTGGCCCATGGACAGGGTCGCGACCTGGATTTCGCAGCTGCGCTCGAGATAGAACATGTTGTTGAACATCTCGGCGGCAGAGGCACCGGTGGTCAGCAGGCCATGATTGCGCAGGATCAGCGCCGGATTGTCGCCAAGGCTCGCCACGATGCGCTCGCGCTCATCCAGATCCAGCGCGATACCCTCGTAATCGTGGTAGGAGACGCGACCATGGAACTGCAGGGCGATCTGATTCAGGGGCAAGAGCCCTTCTTCCAGGCTCGACACCGCCACACCGGCGCGGGTATGGGTATGCATGATCCAGCTGGCTGAGTGACTGGCCGCATGAATCGCCGAGTGAATGGTGAAACCGGCCGGATTGACCCGCGCGGCACTGTCATCGACCTTCTGACCGTTGACGTCGATCTTGACCAGCGAGGACGCCGTGATTTCCTCCCAGCGCCAGCCGTAGGGATTGATCAGAAAATGCCCTTCCTCATCCGGCACCCGCGCAGTGATGTGGGTGTAGATCAGATCGGTCATGCGATAGTGCGCTGCCAACCGGTAGCAGGCCGCCAGGTCCAGGCGTGCTTGCCACTCCGCGTCACTCATGGTCGATGCCGGCATGTGCTGTCTCCTGTGGTCACAATGTCGCTGTCTGGGGTCGGGAAAGGTTCGGCTGAGCCTTGATAAGCATTGAAGCGTCCACCTTCGGGGCTCAAGCGCCGCGGGTCTCAATCGCTGCGGGTTTCAAGCGCTGCGGCCCTCAATAGCCGCGCTGACGATCCACGCCCAGCATGAGCGGCAGGCCATCGCGCAACTCACGCGCCGTGGCCACCACCTGTTCGGCCACCACCTCGGGGAGCGAGTCACTGGCCACGTGCGGCGTGATGCGCAGGCGCGGGTCCTGCCACCAGCGGTGAGTGGGCGCCAGCGGCTCCTCGCGGAAGACATCCAGCGTCGCGCCTGCCAGTTGTCCGGAATCGAGCGCGGCTTCAAGGTCCGCTTCCACCAGGTGCTCGCCGCGGCCGATCTGCACCAGCCAGGCGCCACGGCGCAGCCGGGCGAACAAGGCAGCGTTCAGCACGTTCTCGGTCACCGGAGTCAGCGGCAGGATATTGATCAGGTAATCGGCACCGTCAGCCGCCGCCATGACGGCAGCTTCACCGGTCAGGTAACGCACACCCGGCACCGGCGCAGCCGGTTCGCTGCGACAGGCGACCGTCACCGAGAATCCCAGGCTCGCCAGCGAAGTGACCACGGCGCGCCCCATGCTGCCGTGGCCCAGCACTGCCACCTGTGCCTTCTCTGGCGCACGCATTGCCAACGGCTGCCATTCGCCACGCGTGGCATTGTCGGCCATGACGGCAAACTGGCGCTCGCGATGCAGTACCTCGTGAGCGGCGAAACCGGCCATCAGATACGCCTGATGCGGGTCGCGCACCCGTGCGACCTGAACCTCGGCCGAGAGCCCAGAATGCCCCAGCAGGGCGTCCACTCCTGCCGCGATCGACATGGCAAGCCGAAGATTCGGGTACGGCGTGAAGGCGTCCTCCCCCGGCTGCCAGCAGATGGCGAACCGCACCGCGCTCGGGTCCTCGATCTCATGCGGATGACGCAGCACGACATCGTCGCCCAGCTGGCGCAGCGCTTCACCGTAGACGCTGTCCAGGTCCAGGGATTCACTCAGATAGACACCCAGAATCGGGGCTTGGCTAGACATCATGACTCCTGAAAAAACTGTGGCGATGGCCCATGGGTTATGCGGCTCGTGGCGGGCCGCTGTTACTCGATCGTATAACAACAAGTCCTCAGTCTACTGTGCAATGTCCTCAGCGTCACCCCCTGAAGAAATTTCCACTCGTGAATTCACCCCGCTCCGGCAGTCATACGAGCAATAGACGCAAGAACGCCCGTGAAGTACCGCGCAGCTTCACTGAAGCAGACGGCCTGTCACGGGCGTTTCAAGATGGTTACCAAGCTGCGGTCAAGGTCAGTCCTGCTGATTCTCCAGCAGCGACTTCAGGCCATGCGGCTGGCAACGCAGGTACTGGGGCGCGGCCTTGACGGTATCCCCCAGCGCAGCGGCCGCGTGCCACGGCCAGCGCGGATCGTAGAGAATGCCACGCGCCAGCGCGATGGCATCGGCACGCTCGTTCGCCAGCAGGTCTTCGGCCTGCTGCGGCTCGGTGATCAGGCCAACGGCAATCACCGGCATCTTCACCTGCGCCTTCAGGGCCTCGGCGTGTGGCACCTGATAATTGGGCGCTACCGGAATCTGCTGCTGCGCGCTGAGCCCGCCACTGGAGACATGCAGATAGTGGCAGCCACGACGGTCCAGCGCCTTGGCAAGTTCAATGCTCTGCTCGAGGTCCCAGCCGCCCTCGACCCAGTCCGTCGCGCTGATCCGGATGCCCAGCATCACATGCTGCGGGATAGCGGCCCGCACGGCGTCAAAGACCTCAAGCGTCAGACGCATGCGGTTCTCGAGCGAGCCACCGTAGTCATCGTCGCGCTGATTGCTCAACGGCGACAGGAATTCGTGCAGCAGATAACCATGCGCCGCATGCAGCTCGATGCCATCCAGGCCAATCTCGACGGCGCGCTGTGCCGCCGCCACGAAGTCCGCGATGGTGCGGCGGATCTGCTCACCACTCATCGCCTCGGGGAGCGGCCCGTCTTCGCTGAAGGGAATCGCGCTGGGGGCAAGCACCTGCCAGCCATTGTCGTTGCCTGGCGCGATGGCAGCACCGCCCTCCCAGGGTTTCTGGCAGGAAGCCTTGCGTCCCGCATGACCGATCTGCACCGCCAGCGGCATCGGCGAATAGCGGCGGATACGCTCGACGACCCCCTGCATGGCTTGCTGGCATGCCTCATCGTAGAGTCCGACATCGCCATGGGTGATGCGCCCTTCCGGGGCGACGGCGCTGGCCTCGAAGATCAGAAGCCCAGCCCCAGACTGGGCGAGATTGCCAAGATGCTGATCATGCCAGGCCTGCATCTGGCCCTCCTCGGCGGAGTACTGACACATGGGCGCGATGATGATGCGATTGTCCAGCGTGAGCGGGCCGAGGGTGAGCGGTGAAAACAGTGTGGACATGGAGTTCCTCTGGAGGCTGACAGGGCGGGTTCGGTAAGGCGCAGGCGCGAACATGACGAGAAGGTCCGTGCTGCCAAAGCCAATGCAGTGCAAGCACAATGCGGGCACCGGACAGGCGCCACAAGCGCAAGTTGGCCGTGATGACGGCAACGCTGAGTTGCCCATGCTTCACGCACGCCCTACCAGCGCCTCACCATCAGCGCCCCACCATCAGCGCCCCACCATCAGCGCCCCACCATCAGCGACTCGCCTTGCCCTCCAGCACTTCCTTGACCAGCAGACTCCCGACATCGGCAATCGCGGCATTGCGCGCTGCCAGATCCGCCTCGCTTTCGGTCAGATAGACCGCCACGATCAACGGGGCACGCAACGGCGGCCACAGGATGGCAACGTCATTGTTGGTGCCATATCCCCCACCGCCGGTCTTGTCCGCGATCTGCCAGTCATCGGGCAAGGCCGCCCGCAGCTTGTCATCGCCGGTGGTGTTGGCCAGCATCCAGCCCTGCAGAGCAAGGCGCGATGGCTCGCTCAGCGCATCCCCCACCAGCAGTCGCTGCAGGGTGGCCGCCATCGCGTGCGGCGTGGTGGTATCGCGCGGGTCACCGGGGGTGGCCTCATTGAGCGCCGTTTCACGTCTGTCCAGCCGTGTGCTGTCATCATTCAGGCGCCGCAGATAGGCCGTCAGTGCGGCAGGGCCGCCCAGGGCGTCGAGAATCAGGTTGCCCGCGGTATTGTCGCTGGTCGTGATGGTGGCATGGCACAACGCCTCAAGCGTCAGGCCTCCATCCCGGGTGTGGTGCTCGGTGATGGGGGAATAGGTCACGAGATCCGCCGGGCGAATCTCCACCTTGCGTGACAACGATTCCTGACCTTCGTCCACTCGGGAGAGCAGATGACCACAGGCCAGCACCTTGAAGGTACTGCTCATGGGGAAGCGCTCATCCCCCCGCCAGCTGAAACGGGTGCCATCGGCGGTATCCAGAACGGTGACACCGATTCGCGCGCCGACCTCTGATTCGATGGCCTGAATGGCCGACGCCGAGAGCGGCTTGTCAGCGGCCAGCGCATCGTCTGCGGCCTGTGCGCCCAGCGGTAGACAGGCAAGCGCGGCGGCCGCCAGCCACTGCTGCCAGCGCCTTGAGGGCCTGACGGCAGGCTGTGCTGCGAGGCTGGCAGAGTGCAAGCGAAACGAGGGGTGATCAGCACCGCACCGGCGCTGAGGAGTTGAAGGCATCAATGACATGTCCTGATCATGGGGAGCGGCCGTGGCGCAAGACACGACCCAATATGCAGCATGCTACATGTACCATAGTCGCGTAAGCGCGGACATGTCGGCCATCTCACCGCGGGCCGCGGTCTGGCAGAGACTTGATCTGGGTCAACGCCAGCGCACGCTGCCCTCACTCATCGAGAACCTTGAGCGTCTTGTTGCGCTTGGCGCCGGGCTTGGCATGCCATGACAGGCGAATATCGAGGCGATGATGATCATCCTCTCGCCGCGCCGTGACCTTGAGGGTCATCAGGCCGCGCGGTGCCAGCCGTATCTCGCCGTCCTCATCGCGAAATGACAGCAGTCCCTTGCCCAGCCCCTTGATGATGGCCTTGAGAATGTCCTGAACGCCATCGATGGACTGCAATGATTCATGTCGGAACAGCGACTTGTCCTGCTTGTCGTCTTTCACCTGCCTCTCCTGTGCATGTTTCAGGGCGCGTAGACCTTGACCTCGGGATGGTCATTGCTGATGCCGACGATGCGTCCACAGGCTTCTATCAGCGTCGCCCCCATGCCCACGCCATCCAGCCCTTCCTTGCGGCGTGAATTGCGATCCAGGGTGACGTCGCCCTCGATATGCAAAAGCCCGTGGCGCCAGCCCAGTTGCTGGCCCGCCTGATGATTGACGTGGCCATGCATCACGGCACGAATGCCGACCTTGTGCAGGCGCTTGACGCCCGCGGCGCTCAGCACCATGTCGCTCTTGCGATATTTGGTGCGCAGTACATTGGCCAGCTCACCGTAATAGAAGGTGAACGGGTCTTCGCGCAGGATGCGCCGGAATTCCTGATTGACCTGCGAGACCTTCTGGCGGCCGAGTCGTCTGGCGAAGGCATCATCCACGCCTGCGTGAACATGCAGGAAGGCGCCACTGCGATAGGCAAGGCGCATCTCGTCGAAGAACCAGGCAAAGCGCCCGCCGGGCTTGAGAAACAGCTCGTGGGCCTTGAGCGCGGCGGCATAGGTCTGGCGCAACGAGAGGCCGTGTTTCTCACAGGCATGCTCGAAGCCATCGGCCTTGGCGCTCAGGCGAGTGATCTCCTTCTCCAGCGCCTCCCCCTTGAGCACATGGCCTGCCGATTTGCGAAACTGCTCCGCCCAGTCCGGCCCCGGGTACAGGCGCCGACGGCATTCACTTCGCGAGGGAATGCTCTTCATCGCCCGCGGTCTGTCCGCGAGATAGTGATCGAAGACTTCCTTGAGCAGCGCCAGTCCCTTGGCGCCCATGCGCACGAACAGATGATCGGTACGCGCCGAATCATCATGACTCAGCCGCATCAGCGCCAGCATCAGCCGCATGTCGTGATTGCCCGCCAGCAACTTGAGACGTGCCCCGCTGCGCATCAAGGTGCGCAGGGCTTCCAGCAGTTCCAGATTGCTGGGGCCCTTGTCGAGGCAGTCACCGCCGATGACGAAGACACTGCGCTTGCCCCGCGCCGTCAACACCAGGTTGTCCCGCGAGGTCAGGCGCACACCGCCACTGGCCACCAGAGATGCGATGAAGGCTTCCGCGTCGGCATGCGCATCGGAGATGAAGATGACATCGCGGCGTGGCCAGTCCTTGCTGCCCAGCTTGCGAGCAGCGCGGGATACCTTGTCACCGGCGCGCAGGTGCTGATGTGTCTCGGGCCACTGAGCCGCGTGACTGGGCAGCGCCTTCAGATAACGCGTCGGGCCTCGGTAACGCGGTACGGCGTCGCTCATGGGGGGACTGAGGGTCATTGGGCTATCTCCTTGTGGCATCTGCTTGCCTCGTTGAACTACCGGCTTGTGGCAAGCAAGCGCCTTGCCGCTCCTTGGGGCCCATCCGGGGATGAGGAATGTGGGTGAGCTCACGAGCACAGGGCGACAAGCTTATGACCGTTTGATCACAGAAAGATGACAGGCCCGTATCACCCTGGTGCGCAGGCCTGCTTCTCTGCTCTCCAGCACCCCCGCCCTTGTCCGGCTCTTCAGCTCTCCAGCACCCCGCCCGCTCCCGGCACTTCAGTACCCCGCCGGCTAGCCGCCAACTCAGTCCTGCGCGGGCTCGTGACGCTGGCGCACCTTCCACTCGCCAGCCACATGCCGCCATGACCCTGAAGAGGTTTCCTCGATGACCACCGGCCGTGCATGGTGCATGCTCAGCCCGGCAATCTGGTCGAAGTCCAGCACGCCCAGCAGATGCGCCGCATGCCGAAGCGCCGCGCCATGGCCGACGATCAGCGTCAGCGTGGCGCCCGATGTGGGGGTTGATGTGGGAGCCGAGACAGAAGGTGATGGGGAAGCCGGCAGCGAAGCAATGAAGTCGGCCACCCGCTGACCGGCCTGCATCAGGGATTCAGCCCCCGGCAGCGGCAGGCGAAAGTGGCTGTTGGATTTCCAGTCGGCCGGCAGGAAATCCACGCGCGGGTCATGACGCACCGCTTCGGCGATCTGTGCCGTGGTCAGATTGGCGGCACTGCCCAGACTGCGCTCCCACAGGGCATCATGTGCCATGAGCGAGAACTCACGCTCTGTCCTGTCTCCCATGACCTCGTTCATCACCTGCGCCGTCTGCCAGGCACGCAACAGGCTGGAGGCATGTACCGTGCTGGCCGGTTGCCAGCCATGTGCCTGACACAGCGCCAGCACTTCCTCGGCTCCCTCACGCGCCTGACGCTCACCGCGACGGGTCAAGGGAAACGGCTGCAGCGCGCTCGGGGTATCAATCTGCTGGTGATAGTCGGCATGACGAATCAATGCCACACGTCGGATTGTCGGTTCATCAGTCATCGGCCGTCGCTCTTCCCGTCTTCACTCGGTATTGATTCATGCTGGCGGTCCTCGCCATGCGTCGCCTCGTACGGTGCTAGTGGCGCTAATGGCGCCAGTCTCCCGCACTCACGTCGCCTGGCGCGACTGCTCAAGCCGTGCCAGCAGCGCCATGGCGGCGTGCCCCATCTCGTGGTTCTTCAACAGGCTCGGCACGACCTCCGCCGCCACCCAGCGCCGACTGCGATGCGGTTCCTCCCGCTCGCTCTCTTCCTGCTCATGCACGACTCTCACGGCGTGCAGACTGGCCGCGACAGGAGCGCCCCACTTCTCGTAACTGAATTCCAGCGCTGCGTGGTCCAGCGCCTCCGCCTCGATGCCCGCTTCCTCGCGGGCTTCCTTGAGCGCGGACTCAAGCGGACTCATGCCCGGCTCGACGATCCCCTTGGGCAGGCTCCAGTGACGGTTGGAGGAAGAGCCGATCAACAGCACCTCCCACTGGGCATCGTCGCCTTCCCCCTGCAGACGACAGGGCAGGACGGCCGATTGGCGGTAGTAATAGGCGGGGCGTTCGCGGCGCTCCTCACCGGCCGGGAATGGCCAGGGGAAGCCATCCGGCAAGGCACGCACGCGCTGGATCAGCTCCAGGCTCATCTGGCCGGAGCGCAGGTCTTCCCAGCGCCCCTCGAAGGTCAGCTTGACCACCGCCGCCGTCGGCAGCAACTTGGTCTCCTTGGGCGGGCGCGGACGCTTGCCGGTCAGCCAGACCAGCGCATCTTCCAATGCCGGGTTATGGCCGATGATCATCAGTCGCTGCACGCTGTCCGGGCAGGCGCGCACCGTCTTGAGCAGCGGCGCCTCGTCCTCGCAGTAAAGCGCAGGCTTGAGCTCGATCATGTCGACGCCGAGGCCCATCGACTTCACGCACTTTTCCGCCGTGGCGCGCGCGCGAAGGGCCGGCGAGCTCAGGATGGCATCCGGTACCAGCGCCTCCTGGGCAAGCCAGGCCCCCATGCGCTGGGCGCCGCGCTTGCCGCGCTCCTTGAGGGGTCGATGGAAGTCGTCAGCTGCCACTGACCAGTCCGACTTCCCGTGGCGCATCAACAGCAGTTCACGACGCATGTTCAAGCCTCCAGCAAGGGGGTCAGGTGGTTCTCGACCAGCGCGGCGAAGTCCACGCGCCCGGTCACCTCAAGCACGCGGGTTCCCGCCAGGCGCTCCAGATACGGCGCGGGATCAAGGCTTGCGCCATTGGGCACGAAACGGCCATCCCGCTGCTGGTGGAAGGGCCCCGGTGTCTTCATCACCGCGCGCATCAGCGCTTCGCTGCGGCTGACCTCGACCTCGCGCACCTCGAGCGGTGCCTCGCTGCCGCGCGTCCAGTTGAGTATCACCATGGCCGCAAGCTCGCCGCTGGCGCGGATACGCCCGGGCCCGTAGACGTCCTCGATGATCAGATCGTGCTTCTCTTCCAGGTCCCACAGCGCTTCTTGCGGCATCGCTTCATAGCCTGCGATACGTGCGGGGTCCAGCAGCGGGCGCAGACGCGGATTGTTGAGCATGGTGCCGGGATTGATGCGTGGCAACTTGGCCACGCCGCGGGCACGCAGCGTTCCCTCCCGCCCGGGGCGGTCCAGGAACAGCCGGTCATTGCTGATGAAGTCGAACTCAGGATTGTCGAGTGCCTTCACCATGGTGGTGGACTTCCCGCCGCCCGAGAAGGCGGCGATGGCCACCGCGCGATCGCCCTTCGACAGCGCCGAGGCGTGACAGATCAAGCCGTCATTCTGCTGCAGATGCGACATGTGCAGATTGAGCAGGAAGTTGATCACCTGGCTCTCGTTGTCTTCACAGGGCCCGAACGCCAGGTTGTGGTCGTTGCTGCGCAGAAAGGCCATGCCCGTGCGCACCTTGTGGATCAGGCGCCCGTCGGCCAGGTCGATGATGGCGTCCTTGCGGCGTGTCTTGCCAGGTTCCGGCATCCAGTCGACGAAGGCCTCGGGCACGATGCCGAGCCTCGCTGCCGCTGGCGTGTCCTTGAGTACCGGTGCCTTGAGCACATGTACGATCTTGACTTCTATCGGCACATTGTCGAGCGCCACGAGGCGCGCGCAATGGCGAAAATATGTCGCCAGACGTTGCAGCAGCCGTGGCATGTCCGTCATCACGCACAGGCAAAAGTCATCCACCTCGAACAGCAGCGCCTCACTCAGGCACTGGCGCGACGGCGTCAGCGCCGTGAAGCAGGCGGCGGCCGTCCACTCTGCAAAGGGCAGCGAGGCAAGGTTGGCCGGGCTGTCACAGGTCGTCGCGCTCATGCCAGACACTCCATCACGTGATCAAGATAGGCGGTGGCCGCATCGACACCGGCGCCTTCCAGCGCCCCGCGAAAGCCGCCGAAGGCCGAGACTTCGAAGATGATCGGGCCATCGTCGGTCAGCGCGACATCGACGGTGGTGAAGTCGAGCTTGAACGGCGCCTGGGCACGCTGCGCCAGCGCGATCAGCTCCTCGGAGGGCTCGAAGGGTGCGTACTTGCCACCGGCGTGGATGGTGGTATTCCAGGCATCGCCCCCACTGACACGGGCGTAGCTGCACAGATAACGGCCACCGACGAAGACCATGCCGTAATCCTGCCCCGGCAGGTCGAGGCGCTGCTGCAGATACATCATCGGGTGCTCGGCGGCGAACTCACGCACGGCAGCTTCCAGCGCGGCATCATCGCCGGTGTCCTCGATGATGCACATGCCCCGTGCCTTGGTGGAGAAAAGCGGCTTGAAGACGGCGGCCTTGAAGCGCTTGACGGCCTCGCAGGCCGCCGCCACGTCTTCGGTGACCAGCGTGGCCGGCATCGGGATATCGGCATTGGCCAGCGTGACGGTGCAGCTCAGGCGGTCGATCAGGCGAATCATGCTCTCCGCGCTGCTGAAGACACGCACGCCCCTGGCTTTGGCGACGCGCAACAGCTCCAGGCGGTCCAGGCTGCCCGGGGAATATTCCGCGCTGATCTTCTTGACGATCAGGGCGTCCAGCTCGGTCAGGTCATGGCGCACCCCGGCAGAGTCACGGAATTCGAGGCAGTTGCGGGTCAGGTCCAGCGAGACGGCCGCCATGTCGATCACGAGACGAAAGCCCGTCCGTGCTTCGATGGCATCCGCCAGCACTTCGGTCGACCACTTGCCGGGAATACCCACGACGCCAATCTTGAAATCAGTCAACGAACAACTCCTCCAGGGGAATACGGTAATCGGCCGGCCGTTCAGGGTCGGCGCCAAGCACATGCTCGAGTATAAAACGTGCGCGGTTGAACATGCGCCCTGCCAGCCCGGCATCGAGGATGAAACGTGTCGAGGTGGCAAAGGAGCGCGCCAGGCCAAGTGCCAGACGCCATTCAAAGGTGGTATCGCCCTGCTCATGGGCAAAGCGACGCATCTGCTGACCGAAACTCAGGGCCAGCGCCAGAATACGAGCCCGCAGCGCCGCATCCGTCAATTGCAGGCGGTAATGGGACACCATGTGCACGGACACGTCCTGCACATAGTCCTGATAGGCCGAGCGGTGAAGATCGATGAAGCGGATGCTCTGTTTCGCCGGATCGAAGAGGATGTTGTCGACATTGAAGTCGCCATGGATATAAACGGCGAAGGGAGCCTCGAGCGAACGTTCCAGACCTGCGGCTTGCTCGATCAACGCTTCCAGCGAGGACATCTCGCGCCCACACAGCGAGGCACCGCAGTGGCGAAACTCCGGATGGATCTGATAGACATCACTCAGCCGCTTGAGCAGCTGGCGCATGTGCCCTGCAGTGACCGGCTTGTCGCGGCGGGTGGTGGTCCACACCGAGTGTAGCGTCTCGACCAGCGCCTGCTGGGCGGTACGATTGAGGCGTGACGATTCGTTGATCAACAGATGCTCGAGGGTCATGCCCGGCAGGTGTTCGATCAAGAGTGCCGCGCTGTCGCCCTGCTGATGGTGCGAGAGGATGCGGGGGGCGATGCCGGGATAGATATCGTGCCAGCGCTCGACGCCCTGACGCTCCTCCTCGACCTTGCGCCCCAGGCCATCCTTGAAGATGGCCAGATACTCCGGCGAGGTCAGCGGCAGATCACCGGTTGGCTTGCAGCCCCTGGATTTGCGGTCCTTGGATTTGCTGTCCTTGGATTTGCTCGCCTTGGTCTTGCTGCCCCCTGACTCGCCAGCCTTGCTGCCCTGTTGCTTGTCGTTGGCCGGCTTGCCCTTGTCATTGCCCTTGTCACTGACCTTCTCAACAGCCCTCTCACTGGGCTTCTCGCTGGCAATCCCCGAGATCCGGCTGCCGGAACGTGTCTCGGCCAGGGTGTCGACGCGCATCTCGCCCGCCGTCTGACTGCCATCACCGAGTTCATTGACCAGGTGGGTCAGCGAGGCATAGCGCTCGAAGTTGAGTGACTGACCGAGGGTTGCCGAGATGACCGCCTCACCCAGCTGCCCCAGCACCTCGCCCATCTGGCTGATTTCCCGGGCCACGAACAGCAGGTGTGTCAGGTCTTCGGCGGGAGCGCTCTTCTTCTTGAGCTGGCCGGTGAGTGCCCGAATGCGGCCTTCACTGTCCCGCTTCAGCTTCTCGCGACTGCGCGCGAGCTTCAGGGCCAGGGACAGGGAGCCGTTCTCCAGCGACATCTCGCTGCGCAGAATGCCGCGACGCACACGGCGCAGCGACTTGACCAGCACGACATCATCGACCAGCTGGACATCATCGACGCGAATCAGCTGCTCCAGACAACTGCGCGCCAGCTCACTGAGCCGTGCCAGACCACTGGCGACCTCGACCAGGCTCTGCTGGAAGCGGGCCCGCGCGTGCGAGCGCTTGTGGTTTCGGGCTTCAGGGCATGCCTGTTCGATACGCTGGCAGAGGTTCTCGGCGTACCCCTGGCGCTCCAGCAGCTTGCGCGCCATGGCCGCCGTCGGCGCGGACACGAACGCCTGCAGCCAGCCATATTGGCTATCCACTTCCGAACACAGAAATCGAAGGTTGTCGCGCGTGCTTTCAGGCCAGGCCTGATCCATGCCATCTCTCCATCCACTCGGAAATCATCCCAATGCCATAGTATTCCACGCAAAGATGACAATCCGCGACACGCGCTGGAGGAATCGACTGTCTTGTGGGTGGTCGGCCGGGCTGGAGCGCGGTTTTTTCATTGAATTCCACCACCCGAACGCTTCCCCCTAGACGTATCGCCTATAGCTGGACAAGACCGGATTCGGTGACAGTAGCGCAAGCGACCCTGCCAGCCCCCGCGCGACCCACCACGGATGGAGACCCGCATGACCATCACCTGCATCAATGACCTGCAACGCCTGGCGAAACGCCGCGTGCCGAAGATGTTCTACGACTATGCCGATTCCGGCTCGTGGACGGAGTCCACCTATCGGGCCAACGAGGCCGACTTCGCCGCGATCGGGCTGCGCCAACGGGTGATGGTCGACATGGACAATCGCACTCTGCGCACGAAGATGCTGGGCGAGGAGGTGGCCATGCCGGTGGCGATCGCGCCGACTGGCCTGACCGGCATGCAGCATGCCGATGGCGAGATGCTGGCCGCGCGCGCGGCGAGTGACTTCGGTATCCCCTTCACGCTCTCGACCATGAGCATCTGTTCCATCGAGGACGTCGCGTCGGTCAGCTCACGGCCCTTCTGGTTCCAGCTTTACGTGATGCGCGACAAGGATTACATCGGACGACTGATCGATCGCGCCAAGGCCGCGGAGTGTTCCGCGCTGGTACTCACCGCTGACCTGCAGATCATCGGCCAGCGCCACAAGGACCTGATCAACGGCCTAAGCGTGCCCCCTCGCCCTACCGTGGCGACCGTGCTCGATCTGGCCACCAAGTGGCGCTGGTGTGCCGGCATGCTCAAGACCAGGCGCCATACCTTCGGCAATATCGCCGGCCACGTGAAGGATGCCGAGAATCTGAGTTCCCTCTCGAAATGGACCGCCAGCCAGTTCGATCCGAGCCTGAGCTGGGATGACATCAAGTGGATCAAGGACCGCTGGGGCGGCAAGTTGATCATCAAGGGCATCATGGAACCGGAAGATGCCGAGCTGGCCGTGCAGGCAGGCGCCGACGCGGTGATCGTCTCCAACCACGGCGGACGACAGCTGGATGGTGCCGCCTCCTCCATCTCCGCCCTGCCGGACATTCTCGCGGCAGTCGGCGACAGGACAGAGGTCCATATGGACGGGGGTATCCGCTCCGGACAGGATGTGCTCAAGGCGGTGGCGATGGGCGCCAAGGGCGTTTATCTGGGGCGCGCCTTCCTCTATGGGCTCGGCGCTATGGGCGAAGAAGGCGTGACCAAGTCCCTGGAGATCATCCACAAGGAACTCGACACCACGCTGGCCCTGTGCGGACTGCGTGATATCCACGACGTGGACACGCGGATTCTCAGGCCCGGCACCTATCCACTGGCCAGCTCGCAGAGCGGAGCAGGGCGAGAATCACGCCGCAGGGAACCTCATGACGCGCTGGGCACGACCTCCTGAACACGACATCCTGAACACGACGGCGCAGCAATAACGCCCTGAAAAGCACAAGGCCGAGATGCACCAGTGGAATCCACCACGGCGCATGTCGGCCTATCATCACTGGCTGGCGACTCTCTCAGGGCTCATTCAAGAGTCTCTCTAGAATCACTCAAGATCCGCTCAAGACTCAGTGCACCTTGAGACGCGGCCCCATGCTACGGCGCAGCACATCACTGACCACCTCGGCGGAGCCCTTCAGCGGCCCCAGCAGCAGGAACTGGTGCTGGCGCTGCAGCCCTTGATAGGCGGCGCGCGCGAAACGCCCTCTCACCTGCAGATCATCATTGCCCTTGCTGCCCTGGGCATTGCCCAGCTTGTCACTCAACTTGCCGCTGAGCTCACCGACGCTGCCGGCGCTGGAAAGTGACAGCAAGGTACCGCGGTCCTTGAACTCGAAGGCCTGAGCCGGCTCACCCTGCTGGCGACGCAGCAGTTCATCGGCGAGAAACTCGGCCTGCTCGCTGGCCACCTGAGCGGTGGGCGGCAGCGGCGCCTCGTCGAGGTTGGCACAATCGCCCAGCGCGAAGATGCTGTCGTGGCCAAGGCATTGCAGCCCGGGCGTGACCTTGAATTGACGCTTCTTGTTGCTTTCCAGTGCGTCGATTTCCTCGACGATCGCGGGCCCGACGCGCCCTGCCGCCCAGACCACCAGATCCGCGTCACGCGTCACCGACTCGTCGCCTTCACTGATCTCGACACTGCCGGGAGACACCTTGGCGACCTGACGCGACAGTTCGATCTTGATGCCCTGCTCCTCGAGTCGCTGATGGATCGACACGCGCAGTTCCTGTGAAACACCGGGCATGAAGGTCTCGGTGGCCTCGAGAATCGTGATCTCGACCTTCGCGCCCTTGGGTGCAGGGGCGTCATGCATGCCACGCGCCTCATGCAGATAGGCGGCCAGTTCGACACCGGTGGCGCCGGAGCCGACGATCACCACCTGATACGGCCGCCCCGGGGAATCCTTGGCACTATCTTGCGTGCCTCCCTCAGTGCCAACCTGAGCGCCGCCCTGGCTGGCTGACACACCAGCATTGCCTGTCGGTGCTGTTTCCATCGCCACATGGTTGGCCAGCAGGCCACGCGAGAACTGCTGGGCGATGCGCTCGGCATCGTCGGGGGAATCCAGCAGGCAGGCATGCTCCAGCACACCCTCGACCCCCATGTCCGGCGTCACACCGCCCAGGGCCAGCACCAGCTGACGATAGCCCCTGACGCGCGCCGGCACCTCGGCGCTCGCATGATCTTCCCTGCCCGGGATCGCGGCCAGGGTGATCTGGCGCTGTTCAGGGTCCACGCTTTCGAGTGTGCCGCACTCATAACGGAACCCCCACTGCTCGGCCAGACCGGCATACCCCAGCTCATCGACCTGTCGCCGCCCGAGGCCCGCCGCGATCTCATGCAGTCGTGGCTTCCATACGTGACTGGTGTCGCGGTCTATCAGCAAGACGTCCTTGTGGCCTGCCTTGGCAAGGCGAACCGCCAGCTCCAGTCCGCCGGCACCGCCACCGACGATGACGATATCGGCGTCGCGCGTTCGCTGAGGATCATGCGTTTCCATAGAGGCCTCCTTTAGCGGGGTCGAATATAGAAACCTTATGTCAGACCAGGCGCTTTTCAAGACTGACACACATGACTTCGCCAATGCGCTGCCTTTGGTGCGACGCATCATTGGCGTGATCGCCCGCGCAACGCTTGAGGCCACCATGGGGTTTGACAGCGCTCGAGTCCGCGACTAAAGCTTATTTATACGAATAAATATAACTGACTCGCTGCCGCTCAGGACATCGCATGCCGACAACGCCCTCCCCCCTGGACACTTCACGTGCCAACGCCTCCGGCGCCCACCTGCCCAAGCGGCAGAAGCTGGCCGAGCTGATCAGTGATGACCTGAGGCGCAGCATCGTGCGCGATGGATTGAGCGAGGGTGACCGGCTGCCCAACGAGAAGGCGCTGATGGCCCAGTACGGCTGCGCCAAGGGCACGCTGCGCGAAGCCCTCAAGATTCTCGAGGTCGAGGGCTTGATCACCCTGAAGACGGGGCCCAATGGCGGCGCCGTGCTCAATGCGCCAAGCATGGAACCGGCCAGCCGCATGCTGAGGAGCTTCCTGCATTTCAAGACGCTCAATGGCGCCCAGGTCTATCAGCTACGCCGACTGCTGGAAGTCGAGATGGCGGTCTCGGTGGTGGGCCTGCTCAGCGAAGAGGACCTGGTGGCGCTCGAGAACAATGTCCATGACTGCAGCTGCCACCAGCCACAGGACGAGGACCAGCGGCGCCAGCGCTTCCTGGAAATCGAATTCCATCAGGTGCTGGCCCGCGCCTGCCCCAACCCGCTGCTCAGCTTCATGTGCCAGTTCCTCAACGACATGCTGTATGAGCTGGTCGTCATCAAGAAGGCCTACCTGCCGGAACGCAAGCAGTTTGATCAGGCCAATCAGCATTACCACTCGGGCCTGATCACGGCGTTTCGCCACCAGGACCATGAGCAGGTCAGACAGCTCATGACAGAACACATGCAGGATGCCGAGCACCACATGACGGCACTCGAGGTGGAAATGGCCGACCAGTTGCTCGTGACCCCCGCGCAGCTGATGGCCGACAGCAGAACCTGACCCGCAGCCGAAGCCTGGACCGAAACAAGAGCGGGACCGAGACCGAAAGCACAACAACAATATCCACGAGAGGATGAAGCCGATGACCACTGCCCAGATGGACACCTCGTCCGCGAATACCCTGAGCGAGCTGCGCACCGACAGCGATCGCCTGTGGCAATCACTGATGACCCTGGCCGAGCTGGGCGCCACGCCCAAGGGCGGCGTCAACCGCCAGGCGCTGACCGAGCTGGACCGCCAGGCACGCGACCTCTTCATTCAATGGTGCAAGGCCGAGGGCTGCACGATCCGTATCGATGCCATCGGCAACATCTTCGCGCGTCGCGCCGGCACCGACCCGGACGCGCCGGCGGTGATGACCGGCAGCCACATCGACACCCAGCCGACCGGCGGCAAGTTCGATGGCTGCTTCGGGGTGATGGCCGGGCTTGAGGTCCTGCGCAGCCTCAACCAGCACGACATCAAGACCCGCTGCCCGGTGGAAGTGGTGGTCTGGACCAATGAAGAAGGCTGTCGCTTCGCGCCCTGCATGATGGGGTCCGGCGTGCATACCGGCCAGTTGTCACTGCATGAGATGCTCGCCCAGCAGGACAGCGACGGAGTGACCGCCGGTGAGGCACTGGACGCCATCGGCTATCGCGGCAGCGATGAGATCCCCCGCGAGAACGTGCGCGCCTTCTTCGAGAGCCACATCGAGCAGGGCCCGATTCTGGAAGATGAAGCGACCACCATCGGCGTGGTGATGGGCGCGCTGGGTCAGCGCTGGTTCGATCTGACCCTGACCGGTCAGGAGGCGCACGCGGGCCCCACGCCCATGTCACTGCGCCAGGACGCCATGCTTGGCGCGGCCGAGATCACCGTCGCCGTCAATCGCATCGCCATCGATCACGCGCCGCATGGCCGCGGTACCGTGGGCGTGATGCAGGTCCACCCGGGCTCGCGCAACGTCATCCCCGGGCAGGTCAACATGACCATCGACCTGCGCTCGCTGGAACCCGACTCCCTCACCGCGATGGTCGCGGAGCTGAAAGAAGTCGTCGAAGCCGTCAGTCAGCGTCATCGTCTGACCTATGAGCTCACCCCCACCGCCGACTTCGTGCCGGAACACTTCGCCGACAACTGCGTGAACGCGGTGCGCAATGCCGCCAGCCAGCTCGGCTACTCGCATCTCGACATCGTCAGCGGCGCTGGCCACGACGCCATCTTCATGGGCCGTATCGCACCCGCCGGCATGATCTTCGTGCCCTGCGAAGGCGGCATCAGCCACAACGAGATCGAGAACGCCGCGCCCAAGGACCTGCACGCCGGCTGCAACGTGCTCTTCCATGCGATGCTCGATCAGGCCGAGATCGTCAGCTGAGCATCAGGCACGGCCCGCTGAACGCTGATCGCATAAGCTGCTGAAACGAAAGCCCCGCTCGAGTCGCCATCGAGCGGGGCTTTCGTGTCTTGCAGGCCAGCGGCTGTCAGGCATGCTCCGACACCTTCACGCCAGTGAGCGTTTCCAGAGACTCTCGATGCTGTCCATTTCCGCCGGGCCGAACAGCGCCTCGGGTTCGCCGCGGTACCAGGCCCAGAGCTGATCACCGAAATCGAAGTGCCACCATTCGCTGGGCAGATTGGTGAAGCCGGCCTCGGTCATGACGTGATAGAGCAGACGCCGGTTGTCGCGCGCCTCAGCCTGGGGCGTATCGCTGGCAGGCGGATGACGCTCGAAATGATCGGCGTGGGACTCGGGGGTCGCCTCGTCAAACAGCGTCCCCATCTCGAGCAGCAAGCCATCGGCGTCACACAGGGTGACATCGACGGCGCCGCCGGTGAGATGTGGACTCGGCGCGTCCGGGTCACGGCTGGGCAGCGAGACGAATTCGCGCGTACGCGCCAGCAGCTGGGCCTCATCAAGCTCGGGGTCATGCGTCTTGAGCGACTGATACAGCGTCTCGAACAGATACTGCTGCACCCGCCAGGGACGCCAGCCATCCATCACCACCAACGACAGCCCTTGCGGCAAGGCGCGCGCGGCCTGCAACAAGCGCTGATACACCGCACGCCGCACCAGACATTCATTGACCGCCCCGGGGATACCGAGGCGCGCGTAGGCGGGATAGACCTTCAGGCATGACGGCCCGAGGCTGGTCGGCACCAGAGTACTGCCACATCCCTTCACGGGGATTCGGGTGACCTGCGTCCAGTCCGGCTCGTCATGACTCGGGATGGGGGGAATTGGGCGATTCAATGTTGACGTCATGAGTTGTTATCCAGACAGGGTCGGCAACCACAGGGTAAGAGGCGGGAAGATGATCAGCATCAGCAGCACCGCGACCGCCACCAGCACGAACGGCCAGATGGTGCGAAACAGCGAGGTGATCTCGAGCTTGCTGACCGCGGCGGCCACGAACACGCAGGCGCCCATCGGCGGCGTGATCAGCGCGATGGTGATATTGAGCGTGATGATGACCCCCAGGTGCACGGGGTCGATGCCGGCGGCCATGGCCACGGGCACGAAGATCGGCGTCAACAGCATCAAGGCCGAGACTTCCTCCATGAACATGCCGGTGACGAAGGTGATGGCGCTGAGCAGCAGCAGGATCAGGATCGGGCTGTCGATATAGGGTGTCAGCAATGCCACGAACTGATTGGGCACCTGGGCATAGGACAGCAGCCAGCTGACGATGGACGACACCGCCATGATCACGAAGATGGCGCTGGTCAGGCGCGCCGTGTCCTTGATGGCACCCCACACCTCGACAAGCTTGAGCGGCCCCTGGCACAAGCCGCAGAGCAGCACATAGGCCACGATCAAGGCGCCGGATTCGGTCGGGGTCACGATGCCCAGCACGATGCCGGAGACGATGATTACCGGTGCCACCAGCGCAGGCAGTGCCCCGATGATCGCCGCGATCACTTCGCGACGCGCCGGTGCCTGGCCACGTGCCTGCAGACCATGACGCCGGGCATACCAGGCATTCATCGCCATGAATGCCACCGCCAGCACCAGACCGGGTACGACACCGGCCAGGAACAGGCTGCCCACAGAGGTGTTGGTGAGCGAGGCGTAGAGGATCATGAAGATGCTGGGCGGAATGATCGGCCCGATCAACGAGCTGCCCGCCGTCAGACCTGCGGCAAAGGAAGTCGAATAGCCCTCCTTGCGCATGGCCGGCACCAGTAGCGAGCCCAGCGCGGAGGTATCGGCGACCGCCGAGCCATTGACGCCAGCGAAGAACACGCTGGAGACGACGTTGACATGGCCCATGCCACCGCGCAGATGTCCGACCATCAGGCGTGCCAGGCGCATGAGGCGTTCGGTCAGGCCACTGATGTTCATCAGGTTGCCGGCGAGAATGAACAGCGGAATCGCCATCAGCGAGAAGGCATTGATGCCGCCGAAGAACTGCTGCGGCCCGAGGCGCTCCAGCATCGAAATATCGACGAACAGAAAGCCGGTCACGGCGGTGACGAGCAGGGAGAGAAACAGCGGCAGGCCCAGCAGCACGTGCACGACGAAGATGGCCAACATTGCCCAGATCATGTGCGTGGCCCTCCTGTCCTGTCATCGTGTGTCGCAGGCTCGTCGACCTCCTCGTCCGGCGAGATCTCATGCGTCGGGGATGTCAGCGGCCGTGGGCCATGCAGCAGGACCTGCACCGTGATCAGCGCGAAACCGATCGGCATCGACAGCATCGGCACGCTGCGGCTGACGCCCAGTCCCATGGTGCGGAACATGCTCGCCGACATGGCGTAGTGCCAGGTCATCCAGGTCGCGCCCGCCATCAGCACGAGCGTCAGCCACCACTGATAATGGATCAGCGCCTTGGCCATGCGCGGAGGCAGACGCCGTTCCAGCAGCGCCACGCGCATGTGCGCCCCTTCTACCCAGACGACGCCGATCGCCAGCATGACACTGGCGATGATGAGATAGCGGGTCAGCTCATCGACCCAGATGGGCGCGCCGCCCAGTACATAGCGCATCACTACGCCGTAAAGCATGATCAGCACCGTGGAAGCCAGCAATACTGCCGCTATCGCCAGTGTCACGCGGCCACAGGCAAGCAGCAGGCCTTCCCGCAGGGAAGGCTGTCGTGAAGGAGTCATGGAAGTCATTTACCGCAATCCACCAGCAAGGAGGGAAATTCAGAGCCTCGATGCCCGGACTGTCATTGCCCGGGCACCGGGTACCGCAGCGGGATGCTCGCTGATGCTTGAGCGTCACTCGCCTTTCACCGAGTCAGCGTGTCAGGTCATCTCGAAAGGCCATCGCAACAGACCATCGCAACAAGCCATCTCGAAAGACCATCGCAACAGACCATCACGAGGACAGGCCGGCATCCTTCATGGCGGTATCGATCAGCTCTGGCGCGATGTCCTGGCTCTTGAGCCACTCGAGGTAGGCCGGCTGGCCCTTGCTGCGAAATGCCTCGAGATCAGCTTCGCTCGGGCGGATCACTTGCATGCCCTGCTCTTCCAGCGAGGCGATACGTGACTCGACCTGGCTCTGGTTGTCCTGACGGGCCTGCGCATTGGCTTCCTGGACCGCCTCGAGAAGTGCCGTGCGCTCCTCGTCCGACAGGCTCTCGAGCAGCTGACCATTGGCCACCAGGAACTGATCGGAATACTGGATGTTGGCCAGTGTCAGGTACTTCTGCACTTCCTGCAGACTGCCCAGCAGGATGTACATCGGCGGGTTCATCTGACCATCCGCCACCCCCGTGCGCAGCGCCATGTAGACCTCCGTCCACGGAATCGGCGTGCCCGAGGCACCGAAGGCCTCGTAGAGCGCTACCTGGCTTGGGTCCATCGCGCGAAAGCGCAGGCCTTCGAAATCATCAGGGCTGGTGATCGGGCGCTTGTCGTTGGTGAAGGCCAGAAAGCCCCCTTCCTCCACGACGGCCAGAATCTCGGCGCCATTGGTGCGCTCGCTGAACAGCTGCTGCACCTGCTGCCAATACTGACCCTCATCGAAGAAACGGCGCGCCTCATCAAAGCCGTCGAACATGAACGGCGTCGCGCTGACATAGACTTCCGGCACGATGGGGGCCATGCCCGCGAAGGAGGCGATATTCAGGTTCGGGGCGCTGATCACCTGCTCCATGCGCTCCTGCTCCTCGCCCAGCATGCTGTTGGGATAGAGCTTGAGTTCCAGCTCGCCGTCGGTCTTCTCTTCCACCAGGGTCTTCAGATTGCTGGCGAAGACATGCACCGCATTCTTGTCGGCATCCGGCGCACCGTTGTAGCTGAGGTTGATGGTCTGGGCCTGCACGCTGGCCGCCAGCAGGCTGAGCGCCAGAGTGGAACCGGTGAGCGTCTTGCGCAGCAGAGATGTCTTGGACAAGGACATGTGGATTCCCTTTTGTTGTTGTAAATATTCGTTGTATGCGGCGGGAGTGACGCCGCCTTTGTCAGTGTGGCCCTGCGGCCAGTCAAGGTGAGGGACTTTCGCCTTCACACATCGAAAGTAGCGTTGCCGCTGTAGACTAATCAATCGCCTGAGTGTTGTTTTTTCGTCCACACCTGAAAAAGCGCCTGAATAGTGCCCTTCCTGACGACGACTGCCCCGCCAGCATGGGCTGTACGGGGCAGTCGGGATGTTCTGTGACATGCTGCACTGAGCGAGAGAATGGCCTGTGCAATGGGACAGCCGTGTGAGGAGATAGAGCTGAACAAGCGCCCGTCAGCACCGATACCCTGACCTGTGCGTCGAGCGACGCTGCTTGAATGTCACGTGGCACACATCACGTGACGAACGTCACTTGTCGAACGTCACTTGCTCAGCAGGCGTGGTGCATCCGCGGTAAAGAATCGCAGGCCCTGCTGAAGATGGGTGACGCAGGCCTCGACGGCGACGGTCATCTCGCGCCCACGCCGCGTACACATCTGCGCACGGGTCGTCGCCAGCGCGGGGTGCTGCATCGGCAACAGGCAGATATCGCCACGCCGCAGCTCCTCCACCACGCTCAACTCCGGCATGAAGGTCACTCCGATCCCCGAACGCACGAAATTCTTGAGCACCGACACGGAATTGGTGCGCAACTGCGCGCGCAGCGAGACGCGCTCCTGCTGCGCCGCCTGATTGACCATCTGACGCATACCGGTGCATTCATCGATCAACGCCAGCGGCCATTGTGCCACCTGCGAAAGCGTCAACGGCTCTGCAATCTCGAGTAGCGGATGCTCCGCCGGCACGATCAGATCCAGCGGCTGACAGGTCTCTACATGACAGCAAAGAATCGGATCGACAGGCGGGGCGTAGAGCAGCGCGATATCCACCTCGAAGTCGCGCAACAGCTCAGTCGCCTCATTCACCCCCGCCATGCGCACCACGACCTCGATGCCGGGATGACGTGCCATGAAGCTCTGCAACGGCAGCGAGATCAGATCGGCAATGAAGCCTTCGCCCACCGCGATTCTCACCTCACCGCTGCGCAGGCCCTGCAAGGCGCTCAGCTGCGAGAGCGCTGCCGCCTCCGCCGCCTGCTGGCGATGAAAGTGATCCAACAGCAACACCCCGGCCTGGGTAGCGCGCATGCCCGTCTCGCTGCGCTCGCACAGCGCGACACCCACCTCTTCTTCCAGCTGCTTGATCTGGCGGCTCACCGCTGAAGGGTCGAGATTCAGATGCCGCGCCGCGCGCCGCAGTGAGCCCCGGCGGATGATTTCATTCAGCGCCGTCAGCGCCTTGGGATTGAGCATGGAGACAATACCCGCCAGCAGCAGTGGAGGAAGAGGCAAGACTCGAATCACTCAGGATATCCTTGCAGATCAAGCGACTCCAGAGGCCCATATCGGGAAGCGGTCGACAACGAAAAAGGAGCCGCATGAGCGGCTCCTTCTGGTTCGACGTGATCAGCAGTTACCTTTCTTGGCCTGCCCCGGCGGGCAGAAGCCACCGCCTCCACGCTTGTGATCATGGTGTCCATCACCGATCTCGATGATAGGCTCGGCATCGATCCGCGCCGGTGTATAACTGCACCCTGCCATGAAAAGGGCACTCAGCATCACCAGACTGACAACTCGCACGCTAGACTTCATCATCATTCCTTTTCATGAAAATACACATGTCTCGATGCCT
This sequence comes from Cobetia sp. 2AS, assembly GCF_029846355.1. NCBI lineage: Bacteria > Pseudomonadati > Pseudomonadota > Gammaproteobacteria > Oceanospirillales > Halomonadaceae > Cobetia > Cobetia sp. 2AS. Next base: position 1,086,026 of record NZ_JARWKQ010000001.1, on the reverse strand, counting down.
CACATCGTACCGTAATACGCGCCATCGAGAACGCAATTTATCAACGAGTGGTAATGTGAGCCTCAAGCTTGCGGCATCAATCACGACAGGATCTGGCCATGTTCGATTTCAAGGAAGTGGAAGCCTTCGTGTGGATCACGCGCCTGGGGTCGTTCCGGCTGGCCGCCCAGCACCTGCATCTGACCCAGCCCTCGATTTCCGAACGCATCAACAAGCTGGAAACCACGCTGGAGACCCGCCTGCTGGAGCGCACTCGCCGACCGGTACAGCCGACGCTCAAGGGGCGCGAATTCTATCGCCACGCCGAGGCGCTTCTGGAAGCGCGCCAGAAAGCGCTATCCATGATGGAGTTGAATACGCCCTTCCAGGGAGTGCTGCGACTGGGCGTCGTCGAGACCGTCGCGCATAGCTGGCTGCCCGGCTTTCTGGCCGAACTGGCGCGCCGCTACCCGGACCTCACGCTGGAACTCGAGGTCGACAGCTCCCCGGGACTTGCCGCCATGCTCACCGCCGGCGATATCGACCTCGCCTTTCTGATGGGGCCGGTGACGGCAGAGAGTGTGCTCAATCGTTTTCTCTGCAACTACACGATGGGCTTCGTGATCAGCCCCGCGCTGGGCTTCACCGAAGACAACTTCTCGTTGCGGCGCCTGAATTCTCTGCCGCTGATCTCGTTTGCCCGCAACAGCCGGCCCCACCATGAACTTGGCTCCCTGCTCCATCAGATGGGACTGGATGACGTGAAGCTTCATTGCTCAAGCTCCTTGTGGACCATCGTGCGCATGACCCTGGATGGCCTGGGCGTCGGCGCCATCCCGCCACGCATCGTCGCCGAGGAAATCCGCCAGGGCACCCTGCTCAGCCTGCCCTGCGACCTGCCCGAACTGACCTTCACCGCCTCCTGGCCGACCCATATGGAAAGCGCCCTCGCCGAAGGCGTGTGTGAACTCGCCATCGAGATCGCCCGCCAGGATCAGGAGGCGCATTCACGAATCGCCTGATCTTCCAGGGCTTTCATACCCTGCATAGCCTCCCTTTCGACCAGAATGTCTCTACTGACTTGCTCCACATGAAAGGAATTTCCGATCGCGCTGGTCGATAAAAATCGATTGGATTTATCCCGGTGCGCTTCTTATGGTGAAGACAGACAACAACAACTTCACAAGAAGCTCCCACGATGCCCCAGACACTTCTCAGTGCCGCGTCGTCCCCCCGCGAGGCGCGCGAGCAGATCCGCAGCGGTCATTGGGCCAGCCACACCAGCGGTATCGCTGCCGGCTACGCCCAGACCAACCTGATCATCCTGCCAGCCGAGGCTGCCGGTGAATTTCTGCAATTCTGCCAGGCCAATCCCAAGGCCTGCCCATTGCTGGATGTCACGGCCGTCGGTTCTCCCGCCCCGACAGGGCTGGGTGAGAACATCGACCTGCGCCACGACCTGCCGGCCTATCACATCTACCGTCACGGCAAGCTTGAGGAAACGCGCGAGGATATCGCCGCCCTGTGGCAGGACGATTTCGTGGCGTTTTCCATCGGCTGCTCGTTCTCGTTCGAAGAGGCGCTGCTCAACGAGGGTGTCGAGGTTCGCCATGCGCGCCTGAAGCGCAACGTGCCGATGTATCGCACCAATATCCCGCTGATCAGTGCCGGGCGCTTCCACGGCAACCTGGTGGTATCCCTGCGCCCGATGTCGGCGGCGCACGCCATTCGCGCGATCCAGATCACCACCGACATGCCTCGTGTGCACGGTGCGCCCGTCCATCTGGGCGACCCCGCCTTGATCGGTATTTCCGATATCGAAAGCCCCGACTTCGGCGATGCGCCTACGCTTGAGACAGGTGACATGCCGGTGTTCTGGGCCTGTGGCGTCACGCCACAACTGGCGCTGGAGAATGCCCGACTGCCATTGGCGATCGCGCATAGCCCGGGACACATGCTGATTACCGACATTCCCAATCATCGTCTCAAGTACGGATGACCTGCTGCCAAGCGTGCTGCCGAGCGTACTGCCGGGCATGAGAGAAATCCGCACTCATCACGCTCGGCGCAGTGCAGGGACGCACCGCGAATCGAAACACAGCACAGCAACACACAGGACAGCAGCGGGAAAGACACACCCCGCAAAGATGTAGCCAACAAGCTTTTCCGATAACACCAGATGCACAACAACAATGGTGATTCCCATGAAGACACGTTTTGCCCTCTCCGCCCTTGGTATCGCACTCGCCGCCGCCGGTAGCGCCAATGCTGCCGACACCCTCAACGTGGTAGGCAGCTGGAGCAGCCTGGAGCTCAACCGTCAGTTCGAGAAGCCGTTCTGGAGCGAGACCCTCCCGGCCGCCAGCAATGGCGATCTCAGCACCCAGGTGACCACCTTCGATCAGATGGGTATCCCCGGCTCCGACGTCTATCGCTATCTGGGCGATGGTGTCTTCGATGTCGGCATGACCGTGGCCGACTACACCGTGTCCGATGCGCCGGAACTCGAAGGCCTGGATCTGCCGATGATGGCCCCCACTGCCGAGGAAGCGCAGCAGGTCGCCGAGGCCTTCCGCCCCCTGGCGGAGTCCACCATGAACAAGCGCTTCAACAGCCACGTGCTGGCGATCGTGCCGTATCCGGCTCAGGTGCTGTTCTGCAACACCCCGATCGAAGGGCTCGATGACCTGCAGGACAAGAAGGTGCGTGCCAGCGGCCGCTCCACCGGTGAGTTCATCGAGGCGCTGGGCGCACAGAGCCTCAACATCGCCTTCAACGAGGTGCCCGGTTCCCTGGAGCGTGGCGTCATCGACTGCGCCGTCACCGGCTCGCTCTCCGGCTACAGCGCCGGCTGGCATGAAGTGTCCAGCCACCTGATGCCGCTGCCGCTGGGTGGCTGGGATTACGTGATCACCGCCATCAATCAGGACAAGTGGCAGGGCCTGGGCGCCGAGACCCAGACCCTGATCCAGCAGCAGGTGGATAGCGAGTTCACCGCGCCGGTGTGGGAAAACGCGCGTGGCGAGACCGCGCGTGGCGTGGCCTGCCTGACCGGTGAAGGCGATTGCCCGCTGGGCAAGAGCGCCGACATGACGCTGGTCGACTTCAGCGATGACGATGCCAAGCGCGCACGTGCGGCGCTCGAAGACACCGTCCTGCCTGCCTGGGCGGCGCGTGTCGATGCCGAGACGCGCAAGACCTGGAGCGAGAGCGTCGGCAAGGTCGTCGGCCTGACCGCTAGCGCGGAGTGATCCAGCGGCACCTGCTCACCGAAGCCTGTTCGCGAGCAGGTGCCGATAGCCCCGCCCTGTCCCGACGTGGCAGACATGTTCCCCAGAGACGTAGCGCTGAACGACTCGCGCCTGTGTATTCAAGCGCAAGCTTTCAAAAGCAGACTTTCAATAATCACGCTTTCAGACAGCGTGGATTGAAAAAGCGTGCTCCGAGAAAGCGGCCTTCGTTCAGCGCCCCAGCAGGACCCGACTCATGAACTCCTTCCTTCACGCACTCGATGTCCTCGTGTCACTGACACGCGCGATATCACGCCACGCCGCACGCCTGATGGGCCTGTTGCTGCTGGCTGTCGTGGTCTTCATCGGCGCCGAAATCCTGATGCGCCAACTGTTCAATCATCCGCTGCCCGGCGTGCACGAATATGCCGGGTATGTGCTGGCGATGCTCTCGGCGTGGGGCCTTTCCCACACCCTGATGGAGCGCGCCCATATCCGTATCGATGTCGTGCACGGCAAGCTGCCGGCCTTCTCGCGCCACACCCTGGATATCCTCGCGATGCTGGCGCTGAACCTGGTGGCCTGGGTCATTCTGATCAATGCCTGGCCGGTACTCGGCAAGTCGTTGAGCAACGGCTCCACCGCCAATACCCCGCTGGCGACACCGCTGTGGATTCCGCAGCTGCTGTGGCTATCCGGTTATGCCTGGTTCGCGATCACCACCAGCGTGCTGGGACTGCGCGTTCTCGTTGCCGCCTGTCTGCGTGATACCACCACGCTCGAGACACTGGCCGGCCCCGATCACGGAGAAAGCGAAGGGGCTCTGGCCCAGGCTGCCTCCACGACCAAGGAGACTCGCTGATGTTGGGCTTTCTTTCGGTGGGTATCCTCACCCTGCTGCTGGCCGGCATTCCCGTTGCGGTCACCCTCTTCCTGCTCGCCTTCGGGATCGACCAGTTCTACTCCTTCTTCCCGCTGACCAAGGCGCTGGGCCAGAACCTGTGGTCTGCCGCGGACTCCTTCCTGCTGATCGCGATTCCGCTGTTCGTGCTGATGGGCGAGATCATCGTGCGCGCCGGCATCGCCGAGAAGGCCTACCGCGCCATGGACCACTGGCTGTCGTGGCTGCCGGGCGGCCTGCTGCACGCCAACATTACCACCTCGGCACTGTTCTCGGCGACCTCCGGCTCCTCGGTGGCGACGGCGGCGACGGTCTCGACCGTGGCATTGCCCCAGGGCAAGAAGCTCGGCTATGACGCCAAGCTGTTCTGCGGCAGCATCGCCGCGGGCGGCACCCTGGGCATCCTGATTCCGCCCTCGATCAACCTGATCGTCTATGGCTTCCTGACCGAGACGTCCATCCCGAAGTTGTTCATGGCCGGCCTCGTGCCGGGCCTCGGCCTGGCGGCGCTGTTCATGCTGGCCTCGCTGCTGTTGTGTGTCTGGAAGCCGTCACTGGGCGGCCCGCGCCAGAGCGCCAGCTGGAGCACACGCATCAAGAGCCTGTCATTCCTGCTGCCGTTGCTGGTGCTGTTCATCGTCATCGTCGGCTCCATCTATCTGGGCTGGGCGACGCCGACCGAAGCCGCGGCCATCGGCGTGCTGGCCTCGCTGGGCCTCGCCGCCATCAACCGCTCGCTGAATCTGTCGATGATCAGCCGCGCGCTGGACGGCACCGTCAAGACCACCTCGATGATCCTGTTCATCATCATGGCGGCCTCCTTCCTCAACTTCGCACTGGCCTCCTCCGGCATGGTCCAGCAGGTCACCGGCCTGCTCGAAGCCTATGACCTGGGACCCTTCGCGCTGCTGATGGCGGTGATCGCGCTGTTCATCGTGCTCGGTTTCTTCATCGAGACCCTGTCGCTGATGGTCATCACCATTCCCATCGTCACCCCGCTGATCGCGGCGGCCGGTTACGACAAGGTGTGGTTCGGCATCGTGATGATCCTGTTCGTCGAGCTGGCGCTGATCACCCCGCCAGTCGGCCTGAACCTCTACATCGTGCAGGCCTCGCGGCGTGGCGAAGCCTTCGCCGACGTCATCATCGGCACCCTGCCGTATCTGGGCGCGATGCTGGTGATGGCCGCGCTGCTGGTGGCCTTCCCGCAGATCGCGTTGTGGCTGCCTTCGGCACTGTAAAGCCGCTTTTGCGTGGCACCTGCTGGCAAGCCGGCAGGTGTCATTGGCGCAACACCGTTCATTCAAGACTTCTTGCACAGAACAACGACAACCCCCGATAACGGAGCGATTCCCATGCTGATCTTTACCCATGACAACGGCGAATTCACCCTTGATGTCCAGCGCGTCGCGATTGCCGGCTGGGCCGGACGCGACCAGGCGGGCGTGCAGCACCATATCGACGAGCTCAAGCTGCTGGGCGTGGCGCCGCCCTCCCAGACCCCGCTGTTCTACCGCGTGACCCGCGAGACCCTGACCCAGGCCTCTCAGGTCGCGATGCTCGGCGGCGAAGGCTCCGGTGAGGTCGAGACCTGTCTGGTCAGTGACGCCGAAGGCACCCTGTGGGTGACGATCGCCTCGGATCATACCGACCGCAAACTCGAAGCCGTCGGCGTCGCCGAGTCCAAGCAGCTGTGCGCCAAGCCGATTGCCCGCCATGCCTGGAAGCTCAGTGAGGTCATCGACCACTGGGACAGCCTCGAGATCGAAAGCGAGATCGAAGACGCCGGCAAGACCGTGCGCTATCAGCAGGGCACTCTCGCTGAGCTGCTGCCGGTCGCCACCCTGATGGAGCGCCTGCCGGCCGGCATCGCCAAGGACGGCAGCCTGGCCCCCAACAGCGTGCTGCTGTGCGGTACCGTACCGGCAATCGGTGGCATCCGCCCCAGCCCGAGCTTTACCATGCGCCTGATCGACCCGCAGACCGGTCGTCGCATCGAGCACCGTTATGAGGTGGAAGAACTTGAGGTGGTGGCATGAGTGATGAGAACAAGCGCCTTGAGCAGGCGCGTGCATTCTGGGCGCGCCCGCCCCGCCAGCGCGCGTTGACGCAGTTGCTGGCCGCCTATCAGACAGGCAGTTTCGGCCCCGAGCAGACCGCCACGGTGCTTGCCGAGCGCCATCAGGCCCTGGGCGAGAGCGCCAGCCACAGCATCATCAGCCGCGATGATGCAGGCATGAGCGTGCAGGCCGCCGCTCAGCAGCAACTCAAGGCGGCTGCGACGTCGTTGCCGCTGGGGGGGGTTCCGGTCTCGATCAAGGACCTCTTCGACGAGACCGGCATGACGACGCTGGCGGGCTCGCGGGCACTGGCAGCAAGCCAACCAGCCGATCAGGACGCTGCGGCACTGAGCCGCCTGAAAGCCGCTGGTATCCTGCATGCCGGCCGCACCAGCATGAGCGAGTTCGCGTTCTCTGGCCTGGGCCTGAACCCGCATGTCGGCACGCCGCCCAACCCCTTTGACGGCGAGCGCATTACCGGCGGCTCGACCTCCGGCGGTGCCGCCTCCGTCGCCTTCGGGCTGGCCGCCGCGACCCTGGGCAGCGATACCGGCGGCTCGCTGCGGATTCCGGCGGCCTTCTGTGGCCTGACGGGCTTCAAGCCGTCACAGGCCAGCGTGCCGGGAGATGGCGCCTTCCCGCTGTCACCGAGCCTGGACTGCATCGGCCCCATCGCGCCCAGCGTCGCCTGCTGTCGCCGCCTGTGGGAAGTCCTGAGCGGTGAGGTCGCTGACCCGACGCCGCTCACTCGACCGCTGACGCTGCTGGTGCCGGAGAGCGAGCTGGTCAGTGAAGTGGACGCCGATGTGGCCGCCGACTTCGCCGCCCTGCTGGAACGGCTCGAGAGTCTGGGGGTTCGCCTCCAGCGTGCGCCGGTCGAGGCCATCGAGGCCGCTTACGCCATCAATCAGCGCGGCGGCCTGGTCATTCCGGAAGCGGCCGCCGTGCATCACGAACTGCTGGCCACCCACGAAGCCCAGTATGATCCGCTGATCGCCGAACGCCTGAACGGCGGGCGCGACATCACCTCCAGCGAATATCTGGCGCGCCTGTGGCCGCGTACCGCCATCCAGCAACGCTTCGCCCAGCAGGTGCAGGATGTCGATGCGGTGCTGATGCCGACCGTTGCCATGCGTGCCCCGCGTCGTGACCTGCTGGAGCAGGATGGCGCGCTCTTCGCCCAGCTCAACAAGCGCGCGCTGCGCAACACCAGCGTCTTCAACTACCTGGATGCCAGCTCGATCTCGATTCCGGCGCCAGCAGCGGTGAACGAAGAGCCGCTGGGCCTGATGCTGTCACGCCCTCAGGGCCAGGATGTGGCGCTGCTGCGCGTCGCCCAGGCGCTGGAGACACTGCTCGCGCAATAGTGGTGTGCCGGCTGAGTGCAGCAATGGCTGCCACAGCAACGGCTGACCGCAGCAATGGCTTAGCTCAGCAGCGGCCGAGCGCAAAAACGCAAAAGGGGCCTCCAGATGGAGGCCCCTTTTTCATGACGCGGACAGTCTGACTGTCCTCAATGATTGAGAATGATCGCGGTAATGGCACCGCCCGCCACGGCCGCCAGCACATAGCGACCATCGATGTTCAACCAGCGATGCCCCTGCGACGGCGCAGACAGCTTGTGAGCACGCCAGTCGCTCACCCAGTAACGCTTGTTGGAGTAGTAGCTGCGCGGCACATGGTCGCCGCGACGCCAGTTGTGTGACTTCTGACCTTGATGCCTGGCCTGCGCCTGATGCTTTTGCTGATTATGACGCTGAGACTGGTCGTGACGCGTCTGCTGCTTTTTCTTCTGATGGCCATTGCCGTGGCTGTTGTGCTGGTTGCCTTGGCTGTTGTGTTGACCGCCACGATTATCGCGGTCGTTGGGCGATGCCTGCGCCAGCGACGCGGTCATCAGGGTGAAGATCATCATCATTACGGTCAGGGTGCGATTGCGCATGTCTGGCCTCCTCGTCGTACTCGGCATCAAGGAATGCCGAGGCTGTGAATCAGGGGTCATGAAACGGAGTCATGAGACAGAGTTAAGAAACAGTGTTAACAAACGGTATGAGAGAACACTATCGTCTCGTGTTCGCCACGGCAAGCCAGCGCGCCAACCTCCACTTTTGCGCACAATTCGCAATGACTTGTCGCCAGTTGACGCATCCTTGTTGCGCAATGACGACATCGAGAAGCAGATATTCGTAATGGCTGATATGGCACGCCATGGTGCGTGGCAAGCATTGGTGCCTGCGCATTCCATGGTCGCAAGGGGGTGGGCGCCCCATCAGAGCGTCGCCAGATGAGGACAGCTTGCATCAGAGATAGGTAATGTCATCGCTGCCCGGGGCATCACTGCTCGAGCACGATCTCATCGATGACATGGCTTTCGGTATTCATCAGCACGAAGGCATTCTTGAGCTGCAGCCAGCGCTGGTTGGCGCCCGGTTCCGAGAGCTTGTGCTGCTGCCAGTTCTCGACCCGAAGGCCGTCATCCCGGGCGACAGTGTCCGGTACCTTGCCGCCCCGCTTCCAGACATGAGCCGGCGAAGCCTCTGCCACCGCTTTCTTCTCAGCCAGCTTTTCCTGGTGCTGAATCTTCTTCAATTCCCGCATCTGTTGCGCCTGAACGCGCTGCGCCTTTACCTGACCTTCCAGATCATGATGCTTCTGGCGCAGACGCTCCTCGTCCTTGTCATCATTGCCATCACCCGCCGAGTCAGCCTGCACGAGGCCAGCACCCAGCAACGACAACATCAGGGTCAGTACCGCAAATGACCGCTTCGCCATGTTGGCCTCCTCGGCTGATTGCGTATGCGTGCGATGTGCTGAGTCCAGCTCAGGCCATCTTGCTGACGGCTGGACACCCTGCGTTCCAGATCGCCATTCCCTACCATCAGCTTATCGCGTCAGCGGCGCAATTTGCGGTTGGATAACGCACGATCTACACGCTTTACTCAAGTCTGGCAGCCACTTGGCGCCAGATATGACCTCCTAGAGCCAGATATGACCTCCAAGAGCCAGATCAGGCCACGGCGCGGCAGGGTGCGGTGGCAAAATCGAGATGCAGATGATTGCCGTCCGGATCTCGCATGTGCAGTTGCACGAGCCCGCCACCCGCGAGCGCGATCCGCTGATAGTGCGTACGGGACGCCGCCAGGCGCGCCTCGAATGCCTCGATATCCGTGGCGGCAAGCGAGAAATGCTCAAGCCGGAGACTGGCATCACTACTGATCGCTGGCAGGCAACCGATGTCGATGAGATGGATGACCGCCACCTCCCCGGCGTAAAGCCAGGCACCGGCGAAGGGGAAATCGGGTCGCGGCCCGCTGTGCAGCCCCAGCACATCGCCATACCACTGGAGCATGGCACTCAGTTGTCCGGTTCGCAGGTTCACATGATCAAGGCGCTGTATGCCCATGACAGGGTTCCATCATTGTATCAGCCACCCGGCACTCGCCAGCAGACAAGGCGGCTTGCGAGTGCTGGATGGCAATGAGAGTGTCTTTCACGAAAAGGAGTGCGACCGGTTGCCCGGCCGCACTCCTTTCACATCACCGCCTCGACAGTGGCTTCGATCAGAAGCCTTCGAGGACGATCTTGCCCTTGGCCTTGCCGCTTTCCAGCAAGGCATGCGCGCGCTTGAGGTTCTCGGCGTTGATGGTGCCGAAGGTTTCCGTCGCGGTGGAGGTGATTCTGCCAGTGTCTAGCAGACCCGCCACCTTGGTGAGAATCTCGCCCTGACGCGTGATATCGGCGGTGGTGAACAGTGAGCGAGTGAACATCAGCTCCCAATGGATGGAAACGGCCTTGGGCTTGAACGGCACCACATCGAGGGTCTCCGGGTCATCGATCATGCCGAAACGGCCCTGCGGCGCGATCAATTCGGCAACCTGCGGCGCGTAGTGCTCGGAGAAGTTGGTCGAGAACACGAAGGCCGGTGCCCCGATGCCCAGCGCCTCGATCTGGGCCGGCAGCGGCTGGCTGTGGTCGATGACGTGATGCGCACCCAGTGACTTCACCCACTCGCGGGTCTGGGGACGTGACGCCGTGGCGATGATGGTCAGGTCGGTCAGCTCACGCAGCAACTGGATGGTGATGGAGCCCACGCCACCGGCCCCGCCGATGATCAGGATGGCACGTGCAGCGCCCGGCACCGGCTCGGTGACACGCAGACGATCGAACAGCATCTCGAAGCCGGTCAGCGTGGTCAGCGGCAGCGCAGCCGCCTCATGGGCCGCCACGGATTTGGGCGCATGGCCGACGATGCGCTCATCCACCAGGTGGAATTCGCTGTTGGTGCCGGCGCGGGTGAGATCACCGGCATACCAGACCTTGTCGCCCGGGGCGAAGGCCGTGACCTGGTCACCGATGGCGACGACTTCGCCCACGGCGTCCCACCCGATGACGGCAGCTTCGCCGTCGGCCGGCTCGCGGCTCTCACGAATCTTGTAATCCACCGGATTCACCGACACCGCGGCAACCTTGACCAGCAGGTCGTGACCGGTGGCGACCGGTGTCTCGAGTTCGATATCGACCAGGGCGTCGTCACGATCAACGGAACCGGCAGCGTAGTAACCAATGGCTTTCATCAGAGTCTCTCCTAAAGATCATGTCAGTCACGGCAGCGCTGAAAGGCCTTGCCGTGATGCGATGACTGCATGTTAACTCTCTGGCCTTGGCGTAAAAACATCCCTCACCCGCAAGGTTAATCCGGATAAAGCGGATAATGTATGGCGAGTTTGCGTGTTGCGTGCAAGGAGACACCGACGGGTGATCAGCTTGCGATGCGAGATGCGCCGGCCAGACACAAAAACGACAACGCAGGACGGTCGTGAGACACGTCCTGCGCAGATCACAGGCTAGCGAGGCAGCCATGGCGCCAAGGCAATGAGTTGCCCAAGCCCCAAGGGAGCAAGGGTCAGTTGGCGGGTGTCAGCTTGAGCAGGTAGTAATGCTTGTCACTGCCATCCACGCCCTGATTGAGTGCCGGATGGGCGTTCAGCTGGTTGGTGGTGAGGTAGAGACTGCCATCCGGCGCGAAGGCGAAGCCATCCGGCCAGCGCAGACGCTCGTCATCTTGGGCGATCACCGACATGCCCTCCGGCGATGAGAAGGTCAGTGCGTTGTGCTCCGCGTCACCGGCGATGATGCCGCCGCGCTTGGCATCGAAGATGAAGCCATCATTGGGGCGCTTGGGAGCGTAAGGCGTGATGGCGCGAGCCAGTTCCGCCTGCGTGGCAGTGTCATCGGCCAGCTCAGCCGCCGGCAGACGATAGATCTCACTGCCGTTCACGCCACCGAAATAGACGACGTCATCCGTCGGATCGAAGGCGATGGCATTCAAGCCCAGGTACCAGGGCTTCGGCTCACCATTCTTGTCGCCCTTGGCCGCCATCAGATGGCCATTGATGACCATGTCGTGTTCCACCGGCATCAGCCTTTCATCGCTCTGCAGCACGCGACGCGTCTTGCCGCTGGCGATATCCACCACCACGAAGGCCGGTTTCATGCTGGAGGCTGGCGCGGTAAAGGTCATGTCAGCGATATAGATCTTGCCGCGCTGCTCATCGATGACGAAATCCTGCAGGAAGGAGATCGGCAGCACGCTGTCACCGGCAAGCGAAATCACCTTCTTGAGCGAATCGCTGCGGGTATCCCAGCCCACCAGCTTGGGCGCACTGTCCTGGCTGCCCATGTCGAGCATCCACACCACGCCCTGACTGTCGGAGTGCACGCCGATGATCGAGGCGATGCCGACCTCGCCCTTTTCCGGGCCATCGGCCCAGTCCAGGTTCGGGAACGGCACACGCTTGCCGTCCTGGGTGATCTCGACCACGCGCAGCGCCGGTGCATCGAGTGGCTGCTGGGACATGATCAAGCGGCCATCCGGCGTGAAGGTGATGTTGCCGGGGCGGGTGTCCGAATATTCCGCGACGGTGGTCAGCGTGCCGTCACGCAGGGAGGCGGCTTGCGCATTCTGGGGGTTCACGGCCGTGCTGTCAGCGGCCGCCTGAGTGGCGCTGGCGACAGTGGCAACGCCCAGCGAGGCGATGAGAATGGCAGTCTTGAGGCGAGAAAATGGCATGGGGGCTCCTTGCCCGCCGGTTGGCGCTGCGCGCTGCACCAGCAGGGTCGATGATGATGAGATGAAGAGACTGGGCGGTGACGTGGCCATCGCCCAGGGTTTGTCGAGATTCAGGCGAGAAGATTCAGGCGCGGCGACGCAGGTCGTCTTCCAGTTCGCTCAAGCGAGGATTGCCGATGTAGAGCTGAGAGAGGTCCTTGAGGGCCGCGGCGCCGATGCGCAGGCGAGCCTCCTTGTGCACCACCAGCGTGGCGTCATCCTGGGTGCCCAGAAGCCCCTTGGGCTCCTTGAGGGCGCGAATCCGGTAGCGGTGATGCAGGAACTGTGGATGCCACAGCGGCACCACGACCCAACGCCCCTGCGCCACCGCTGCTTCGTAACGATCGAAACAGTCCGCTTCGCTGCCGGTGCGGAAGACATACCCGGCGGCGTCCAGACCATATTGCTTGATCATCTCGGCCGAGAAGCGACTGATGCCGGCCCCCGGATTGATGCCCTGGATGATCAGCTCCATCTTGCTGAGCGCCGGTTCCAGCAGCAGGTCCGTGACACTTGCCACCGCGCTTTGTGGCACGTAATCCGGCACTCCCCAGATGCAATACGGCTCATAGATGACAGCGATCTTGTCGACGTCCTCCAGCATGGGGGCCAGGTAGGCCTCATGACTCGACGGCAACCAGGCGGAGGCCAGAATGTCGACCTCCCCTCGCCCCAGCATCGCGAAGGCCTCTTCGTGGGGAGCAGAGGCGAAGGTCACCTCATGGCCGTGGCTCTCCAGAACACGCGCCACTTCCCGAGCACTGGCCTCATGGAAGGACAACGCGATATGGCCGATACGGATGGGGTCTGTCATGACTGCCTCAATTAGGTTCTTGAAGGGGAAAGAAGGCGAGCAGGCCTGCATGGCCGCCCAGGAAAGCCAGGGCCCAGGCCCGCCCTCAGTCGAAGGCGGTCATTTCATGCAGGGTGAATTCGCTGACCGCGCCTTCCGTCGCTGCCATATACTCTTCCAGGTGCGGGGCCTGCATGTGCTGCTGCCAGAGTTCCCGCGAGGCCCAATTCTCATGAAAGGTGAAATGCGCCGGGTTATCGTTGTTCTGGTGCAGGGTGTAGCCAAGGCAGCCTTCCTCGGCACGAGTGATCGGCACCAGTGCCAGAAGCGCTGCCTTGACCTGCTCGATCTGGTCCGGCTTGGCATGGATATTGGCGATGATGGTCAGCTGGGTCATGAAGGATACTCCGTGGCGTGATCGGGAAGCTTGAGTTGCGCAAGCGATGTGGTCATCCTAGCCACAAGCCTCATCCGTATAAACATCCAACTTACGCAAAGATAATTCGGAAAAACCGTACAATGCTGCTGGATAATATCGCCCTGTTCCTGACCATCATCGAGAAAGGCAGCCTGACCGCCGCAGGACGCGAGACGGGGCTGTCGCCCACCACCGTGTCCGAGCGCCTCGCCGCGCTGGAAGCCCATTACGGGGTCGTGCTGCTCAATCGCACCACGCGCGCCATCAGCCTGACCGAAGAAGGCCGGACACTGATGGAGGAAGCCCGCAGCCTGCTCGACAGCGTGTCGGAACTGGAGACCCGCATCCGCCTGGGCGCGCAGACCCTCACCGGCCGCATCCGCGTCAGTGCGCCCAGCGACCTGGGCCGCAATGCCCTGTCACGCGCCATCACCGAATTCCAGCATCTGCACCCCACCATCGAGATAGAACTGCTGCTGTCGGACAGCTACGTGGATATCGTCGGCCAGGGAATCGATCTTGCCCTGCGCTTCGGCACCATCATGGACAGCACGCTGCGCGTGCGGCATCTGGGCCAGAAACGCCGCCTGATATGCGCCTCCCCCGCCTATCTGGCGCAGCATCCTGCGCCGCTGACGCCGGTAGACCTCAAGCACCACAACTGCCTGGTGATGCGCTTCGGCAAGAGCCTCGACAACGAGTGGCGCTTCGGCAGTCACAAGGTGCCGCAGATCGTCACCGTCAGTGGCAACCGGATCGCCAATGACGGCGAACTGGTACGCCAGTGGTGCCTGGAAGGGTTGGGCATCGCCCTGAAATCGGAAGTCGACGTGAAGGAGGATCTGCGTGCGGGACGCCTGATCGAGCTGCTGCCGGAACATGCCGCGCCGCCCTCGCCGCTGCAGCTGCTGTTTCCGCCGGCGCGCGCCCAACCGCGTCGCGTGCAGGCGTTTGCCCAGCACCTGGTCGAGACCTTCAGCGAACCGGCCTGATCAGGACACAGCCGCCTCGTCATTTGCCGGCCCGTCGTCTGTCGATCTGGCGAGACATTTGCCGCAACCAGAACGCCAACACCTCTGTACGCATTGCGCGCGACAGAGGTGTTGGCGTCTTGCTTTGCGCGTGTTGCGGACATGCCTCAAGGTCTGGGCCTGGATCTGGATCCGGGGATGGGCCAGGTTACAACACGGCCTGGCGCACCCTGGCCGAGACCCACTCGGAGGCGATCACGGTAAACAGGATCACCACGAAGATCATGCTGACCTGGTTCCACGCCAGCACGTTGAGCGAGGACTGCAGATTGAGCCCCAGCCCACCGGCCCCGACCAGCCCCAGAATCGTCGACTCGCGGATATTGATGTCCCAGCGGAACACGCTGATGCCCCAGAAGGCCGGCAGAATCTGCGGTACCACGGCGTAGTTCATCACCTGCAGCCCCGAGGCACCGGTGGCACGCACGGCATCGACCTGACGCTCATCGATCTCCTCGATGGCTTCGTAGAGCAGCTTGGCGACGAAGCCGATGGAGCGCAGACCGATGGCGATCACCCCCGCCAGCAGCCCCGGGCCGATGATGGCGACCAGCAGCAGCGCCCAGATCAACGAGTTGATCGAACGCGAGGCCACGATGATCAAAAGCGCCAGCGGACGGATGAAGCGCACGCTCGGCGTGGTGTTGCTGGCGGCGAGGAAGGCGACCGGCACGGCCATGATCACGCCGAGCACGGTACCCAGCGTCGCCATGTTGAGGGTGTCCCACAGCGGCTGCCACAGGCGCCCCAGGTAGCTCCACTCAGGCGGGAACATGCGTCCACCGATATCGGCCGCCTGGGCGGGCGCATCCTCCACGAAGGCCCAGATGGTGTCTTCATTCATCACCTGCCAGCAGTAGACGCTGAACGCCACCAGCCAGAACAGGCCAACCCACTTCACCAGGCGCTGACGCGACGAAGAACGCTGCCAGACAGGGGCGTGAGACGAGGAACTGTCTGTCATGACTGTCATTGCACCCACCGACGGATATAGGAAGAGGAATATTCCACCACCAGCACGATGGCGATGATCATGATCAGGATGGCGCCGGCGGAATCGTATTCGTAGCGATCGATCGCCGTATTGAGTGTCGCGCCGATCCCACCCGCGCCGACGATGCCGATCACCGAGGACTCACGGAAATTGATGTCGAGACGGTAGAGCGACAAGCCGATCAGGCGCGGCATGACCTGAGGCTGCACGGCATAGTTGACCACCTGCCACCATCCGGCGCCGGTGGCACGAATCGCCTCGATCTGGACCGCCTCACAGGCTTCGATCTCCTCGGCCAGCAGCTTGGCGACGAAGCCGATGCTGGCGAACGTCAGCGTCAGAAAGCCCGCGAAGGGGCCGAAGCCGAACATGGCCACCAGCAGGATGGCGATGATGATTTCCTGGAAGGAGCGCGACAGCGTGATGATGGAGCGGCACAGGAAATAGATCGGCGCCGGAGCCAGGTTGCGTGCTGCGCCGATCCCGATGGGAATCGAGATCAGAATGCCCGCCAGCGTCGAGGTCCAGGTCATGGTCAGGCTCTCGATCAGCCCTTGCTGGATATCACGCCAGCGCGACGTGAAATCCGGGACCAGGAAGCCCTGCAGGAAGCGCCAGCCGCGGATCATGCCTTCCTGGACCCGTGCCCAGTCGACTTCGATGGTCGAGGTTGCCACCACCAGATAGGCGATGGCACACAGCATGAACAGCCAGGCATGCCAGCGACGCTTGAACATCACCGGCGGACGCTGCCAGCGGGTCGGCATGGTGGAGGAAGAGGGAGCTGGCGTTGTCATGTCGCCGCCACCATCTGCTCGCGCGGTGCCTGCGGGCGCACCGCCGGTTCATCTGCCGCCTCCTCGGCGCCCTCTTCCGGATTGAGCTGCGTCCAGTCCTCGGCACCATAGATGGTGGTCAGCACCTCGTCGGTCAGTGCGTCCGGCGGGCCATCGAAGACCACTTCCCCGGCACGCAGCCCGATCAGGCGGTCCGTGAAGTTGCGGGCCAGCATCACATCGTGGATGTTGATGATCGCCGGCAGGCCACGCTCGCGGCACATGCCCTGGATCAGACGCATGATCTGGCGCGAGGTCTTGGGGTCCAGTGAGGCGGTCGGCTCATCGACCAGCAACAGCTCCGGATTCTGCTCCAGTGCCCGTGCGATGCCGACTCGCTGACGCTGCCCGCCCGACAGCTCATCGGCACGCTTGTCGTGACGCCCCGCAAGCCCCACCCGCTCCAGCAATGCAAACGCCTGCTGCACGTCTGCCGCCGGATAACGACGCAACAGCGAGCGCCAGTACGAGACATAGCCCAGTCGGCCTGACAGCACGTTCTCCATCACCGTCAGACGCTCGACCAGTGCATATTCCTGGAAGATCATCCCGATACGCCGACGGACGCGGCGCAGGTCGCTCCCCTTGAGGCCCGTCAGGGACTCGCCGGCCAGACTGATCTCGCCGGAGGTCGGCTTGACCAGCCGGTTGATGCAGCGGATCAAGGTCGACTTGCCCGCCCCTGACGGGCCGATCAACCCGACCACCTGCCCTGCCGGTACCTCAAGGCTGACGGCATTGAGCGCCAGATCGCCTGTCTTGTAGGTCTTGGTGACTTTCTCTAGTTTCAGCACGTTTGACTCCCGCCCCTGCCGATCAACGGCAGTGGTATTGAACGTTGTTCGCCGCGTCGATCTTGCGGATGACTTCCCACTCCTTCTTGAAGGAAATCGGGATGAACTGGGTTTCCCCCACCGGCGTGAATTCTTCTGCCAGTGACGAGCCTTCCCACGGGAAGGTTCTGAAGGCGTCCTTGATCTTCTCCTGCAGCTCCGGCGTCAGGTTGTGCGCCATGCCGTAGCTGGTGGTCGGGAAGGTCTGGGAGGTATACAGCGTCTTGAGCTGCTCGGGCTTGATCACACCGCGCTGCTCCATGCGACGGGCGACCTTGTTGGCGATCGCGGCGGCCGGGTAGTCCTTGTTCGCGACACCGAGTACCGAGTTGTCATGCTTGCCGGAAAACACGGGGGTGAAGTCGGTACCGGCGACCATGCCGTAGTCGGACTTCAGAATCGCCGACGGTGCCTTGTAGCCGGAATTGGAGGTTTCGGAGGTGAAGGCCATCTCGCGACCCTTGATGTCCTCGACCTTGTCGATCCCGGAGCCCGGATAGGTGATGATTTCCATCTCGTAACCGAAGGCGCCATCGTCCGCGGCCATCATGGTGAAGGGACGGAAACCGGCACAGGCCACCGCCAGCGGGGTGGAACCGGTATTGAAGCCGGCGATCTGCAGACGGCCGGCACGCATGGCCTCGATCTGGGCGGCGTTGGACTGCACCGGGAAGAACTGCACCTTCTTGCCGGTCTTCTCGGCCAGGTACTCCAGAAAATCAGACCAGGCGTCTGCGTAGACTGCCGGGTCTTCCACCGGGGTATAGGCAAATACCAGGGTGGCGGGGTCTTTCAGTTCGGCGGGGTCC
This sequence comes from Cobetia sp. 2AS, assembly GCF_029846355.1. Classification (NCBI taxonomy): domain Bacteria; kingdom Pseudomonadati; phylum Pseudomonadota; class Gammaproteobacteria; order Oceanospirillales; family Halomonadaceae; genus Cobetia; species Cobetia sp. 2AS. The sequence goes on along the minus strand of NZ_JARWKQ010000001.1, from coordinate 1,068,033 downwards.
GTAGGGATATCCGCCACCATATCGCCATCGGCATCGCTGTAGCGTTCGCCCAGACTGAACTGCGCTTGCGCCAGCGTCGGCACCAACAGCAATGACCCCAACCACCATCCAAGACGCTTCATTCCCTTCTCCCGTGTGTTCTTTGATCTGCCCCCCGCCTCGCACGAGGGACAGATATCATCAGCTGGCGACGCCACCCAACAATATTCACTGATCCATATAAGCAAATATTTCAGACTGGCGGCACTGGCGTTCAGGGGCCTGGCCCTTCACGACCTTTCCCTTCACGACCTTGGCCCTTCACGACCTAGACCCTTCACGATCTAGGCCCTTCACGACCTCCCGGCCGGCCACATATGGCATCAATTCGGGAGGTCGCGTTACGCCCGTCATGTCACTGCCTGATCCCTCTTGCGGGGTTCAACGGCAGTTGTATTGAACGTTGTTGGCGTCATCGATCTTGCGGATGACTTCCCACTCCTTCTGGAAGGAGATCGGCACGAATTGCGCTTCACCGGACTCGGAGAACTCCGCTGCCAGTGAGGAGCCTTCCCAGGGGAAGCTCATGAAGGCGTCCTTGATCCTGGCCTGCAGCTCCGGCGTCAGGTTGTAGGCGACGCCATAGCTGGTGGTCGGGAAGGTCTGCGAGGTATAGAGCGTCTTGATCTGGTCCGCCTCGATCACGCCGCGATCTTCCATGCGCCCCATCACCGAATTGGCGACGGCAGCAGCGACGTAATCGTGATTGGCGACGCCGAGGATGGAATTGTCATGCTTGCCGGAGAACACCGGCGTGAAATCGGTGCCGGCGACCATGTCGTAATCGGCCTTGAGGATGGCAGACGGTGCCTTGAAGCCGGAGTTGGAGGTCTCGGAGGTGAAGGCCATTTCCTTGCCCTTGATGTCCTCGACCTTGTCGATGCCGGACCCCGGGTAGGTGATGATTTCCATCTCGTAGCCGTAGCTGCCATCCGCCGCCGCCATCATGGTGAACGGGCGATAGCCGGCACAGGCCACGGCCAGCGGGTTGGAACCGGTATTGAAGCCGGCAATATGCAGACGACCCGCACGCATGGCTTCGATCTGGGCGGCGTTGGACTGCACCGGGAAGAACTGCACCTTCTTGCCAGTCTTCTCGGCCAGGTAATCCAGGAAGTCAGACCAGGCATCGGCATAGACCGCCGGGTCTTCCACCGGCGTATAGGCAAATACCAGCGTGCTCGGGTCCTTGAGCTGTGAGGCATCCGTCGGAATATCCGCCACCAGATCCCCATCGGCGTCGTTGTAACGGCTATCCAGACTGAACGCCGCCTGTGCCATCGAAGGAACCAGCATCATCGCGCCTACCACCAAGCCAAGCGTCTTCATATTCCCTGCCCCTTGAGTTTTTTTCGTTCGAACCGAGATCCAGCTGCGGATGTAAAGTAGGCGCTTCGTATGAAGATTGGATGACGCTTGCATTGCGAACGTGATGCGCTCGCATGACAGTCCAAAGACAGCGCCCTGGAGCGAGCGTGAAGAGGCGACTTTCATGGTTATCTGAAAATATGAATCTCCATATATATTTTCCGATAACGGTCCGCGCCGAGGCCGCCAGGCCCCATGATGCCCCGCTATCGTGGCCTGCTCCCCCGCTGATTGACGTTCATTTGAAGATGGCGAGCTGAGCACTTCGCCACGCGATGAAGCTGTCTTGCCTGACAGACCCCCAGCACGGCGTGAAGGTCGCGCTTTCGAGAACGCGGAGATCCACTCGCTCTTTACGCCCTGTCGTCGTGAGCAAGTAGCCAAGGCGCTGGCCCCGAGAGCTTGGACCCGAGGGCTTTACGCAAAGGGCTTGGCCACAGCGTCTGGAGACAGGATCTGAACAAAAGAGGCCGAAACGCAAAAGCCCCCGGCAACCAAAGGCTGCGGGGGGCTTTCATCATCCGGGGCACTCAGCTGCCATCAGGCAGCGATGTCATGCCTCAGTGGCGCTCGTTCTTGAGCACGTCGGCGTAGTTCTTCTTCTGGTAACGAGACTGGGTATCGCTCGCCTTGTTGCTGGCACTGGACTTGGCTGACTTGGCCGCCTGGCTGGCGTGTGATGTCTTGGCCGACGCCTTGCTGCTTGCCGTGGCCTTGTGGGACTGGGCGGCAGACTTGGCAGACGACTTGGCGCTGTTCTTGGACTGGCTGTACTGGGACTTGGCGCTGTTCTTGGACTGGGAGTACTGAGTCTTGGCGCTGTCCTTGTGAGCCTCAAGCGTCGGATTGCCGGCCAGTGCCACGGAGGAACCGGCCATGCTGGCCACCATCAGTGCTGCGATCGTCAACTTGCGCATCGTGTCTACCTCGTCATCTTGCATGAATACCGGGTCCTGGAGGGCGTCCCTCGAGGTTTGTCATGAGCAGACACTAACGTGTTGATATTCAAGCTCGCAATTGTCGATCCCTGACATGACGATTTCTTTCACCTTATCCGAAAGTTGTAGCCATCCCGAGACGAGCGTGTCTCATCTGACACCTGTCCCACCCTCATCCGCCGCATGATTTCACCCTGCGCCGCACTCTCCCAAAGCGGTAAAAATTCATCAGTGAATGATTGTCTTCATTTCATGGGCTCTAACGCCGGCTGGTGCGTCGATCAGGCTTGACCCAGCGCCAGAAAAACATTGTTATTTACTTGAGAAGAAAATTAAGTCACTGACAGGAAATAACCGAGCCACAGCCACGTCAGTGAATGAAATTCTTCACATCACAACAACAATGCCTCTCTGCCGACATCGGAGCCCAGAATGCCTCACGCGACCTGCACCTCAGACGATCACTTCATTCTCACCATTAGCTGCCCGGCGACGTCCGGCATCGTGGCAGCCATCACCACCTTCCTGACCACCCATGAGTGCTACATCAGTGAGCTGGCGCAATACGATGATGAGGACAAGGGGCAGTTCTTCTTCCGCGCCCGCTTCCGCTTCAATGAAGGCGTCGAAGGCGATATCGCCCAGATGCGTCAGGCCTTCGAGGACGTGGCGGCTCCCTTCGAGATGCAATGGCAGATCCACGGTGGCCAGGACAAGATGCCGGTGCTGATCATGGTCTCCAAGTTCGATCACTGCCTGGACGACCTGCTCTATCACTACCGCAAGGGTGAGCTGGACATGCGGATCACCGCGGTGGTCTCCAATCACCTCGACCTGCGCCCGATGGTCGAGCGCGAAGGCATCCGCTTCGTCTACCTGCCGATCACCAAGGACACCAAGGCGCGCCAGGAAGCGGCTCTGATGGACATCGTCGACGAGACCGGCACTCAGCTGGTGGTGCTGGCGCGCTACATGCAGATTCTCTCCGATGAGCTGTGCCAGAAGCTGGCCGGGCGTGCCATCAACATCCACCACTCCTTCCTGCCGGGCTTCAAGGGCGCCAAGCCCTATCACCAGGCCCACGCCCGCGGGGTCAAGCTGATCGGGGCCACCGCTCACTATGTCACCGCGGATCTCGACGAAGGGCCGATCATCGATCAGGCCGTACAGCGGGTCGAACACAACTTCGCCCCGGAAGATCTGGTCGCAGCGGGCCGCAATACCGAGACCCAGGCGCTGACCAATGCCGTGCGCTATCACATCGAACACCGCGTCTTCCTCGCCAATGATCGCACCGTGATCTTCAAGTAAGTCTTCAAGTAAGTCTTCAAGTAAGGCGTCAAATAAGTCTTCAAGCAAGGCGTCGCACAAGCCTTCAAGACAGACCACGCGTGAATCATCGGCCGTCACCCAAGGGAGGAAGCGCAGTCATGAATACCCAAGCGACACCCACCGCGAGCGCGGACGAGACACTCGCACAGCCCACCGCCGCCGTGATCGATGGCAAGGCCGCCTCGGCGCGACTGCTCAAGAAAGTCACGGCAGAGGTCGCAAGCCTCGCGCAACAGGGCGTGATACCGGGGCTTGCCGTCGTGCTGGTCGGCGAAGACCCGGCAAGCCAGGTGTATGTGCGCAACAAGCTCAAGCGCACCGTCGAGTGTGGCATGCAGTCCTTCGAGCACGTGCTGCCCAGCGAGACCCGCGAAGCCGAGCTGCTGGCCCTCGTCGCCAGACTCAATGCAGACCCCGAGGTGCATGGCATCCTCGTCCAGCTACCGCTGCCGGCGCATATCCAGGAAGACGCGGTGCTGGAGGCCATCGACCCCGCCAAGGACGTCGACGGCTTCCATCGCATGAACGTCGGGGCGCTGGTGCAGGGCGCCGATGCCCTGGCGCCCTGCACGCCCACCGGCTGCATGCGCCTGTTGCGTGACACCTTTGCCGAGCGCGGCGGTGGCCTTTCCGGGCTGCACGCGGTGATCATCGGCCGCTCCAACATCGTCGGCAAGCCGATGGCCAGTCTGCTGCTGGCCGCCAACTGCAGCGTCACCCAGCTGCACTCGCGCAGCCAGAATCCCGCCGAACTCTGTCGCCAGGCCGATATCGTGGTGGCCGCGGTCGGGCGCCCGAACATGATCAGCGCCGACTGGATCAAGCCCGGCGCCGTGGTCATCGATGTGGGCATCAATCGCATCGCGCAGTCCGCCGAGCAAAGCCCCACCGGCAAGGCACGCACCCGCCTGGTCGGGGACGTGGACTTCGCTGCGGTCAGCAAGGTCGCCGGCGCCATCACGCCTGTCCCGGGGGGCGTCGGCCCGATGACCATCGCCTGCCTGCTCGCCAACACCCTGACTGCCGCGCGTCGCCAGTCGGCCTGAACCACTAGAGGTACGTTTGCGCGTACCGGGAGTCACCGATGCCCTTTTCCCTGCTCAAGTACGGCCTGTCCTCCGAGTATCCGGCCGAAGTCGACCTCCCCCCGCCCACGGAGCTGAAGTCCCGCTACGACGTGGTCATCATCGGCGGCGGCGGGCACGGCCTGGCCACCGCCTACTATCTGGCCAAGTATCACGGCATCACCAATATCGCCGTGCTGGAGAAGGCCTACCTGGGCAGTGGCAACACCGCGCGCAACACCGCGGTGATTCGCTCCAACTATCTGACGCCGGAAGGCGTGCGCTTCTACAGCGAATCGGTGCGCATGTTCCAGGGACTGTCCAACGAGTTCGACTACAACATCATGTACTCGGAACGCGGCCAGCTGACCCTCGCGCACACCGATTCCACCGTGCGCGCCTTCCGCCAGCGCGCCGAGGTCAACACCCACTTCGGCGGGCGCACCGAGATGCTGGATCGCCAGCAGATCCGCGAGCTGGTACCGACCCTGAATCTGGACCCCGGCCACCTGCCGGTCATGGCGGGCCTGTGGCACATCGATGGCGCCACCGCGCGGCATGATGCGGTCGCCTGGGGTTACGCCAAGGAAGCCGCCAAGCGCGGCGTCGAGATCCACCAGCTCACCGAGGTGCAGGACCTGGTAGTCGAAGGCGGCAAGATCCGCGCCGTGAAGACCAATCGCGGCACCGTGCAGTGCGGCTGCGTGGTGCAGGCGGTGGCCGGGCATAGCTCGGTACTCGCCAGAAAGGCCGGTTTCACCATGCCCATCATCAGCTACCCGTTGCAGGCGATGGTCACCCAGCCGTTCAAACCGTTCCTCGATCCACTCGTCAGCTCCTCGGCCCTGCACTGCTACGTGCAGCAAACCAGCCGTGGCGAGGTGGTGTTCGGCGGTGGCTCCGACCCCTACCCGCTCTACAACACCCGCTCGACGCTGGACCTCAAGGAAAGCCTGATCGCCGCAGCGCTGGAGATGTTCCCCTTCCTGTCCCAGGCCCGCCTGATGCGCCAATGGGCGGGCACGACCGACATGACGCCGGACTACAGCCCGATCATGGGCGAGAGTCCCGTCGAGAATTACTACCTGGATGCCGGCTGGGGCACCTGGGGCTTCAAGGCGACGCCGATCTGCGGCAAGACCATGGCCGAGCTGGTCGCCTCCGGCGGCAAGACTCCGGACCTGATTGCCCCTTTCGCGCTGGAACGCTTCGCACGCTTCCGTCAGGTCAACGAGATGGGCGCGACTGCCGCCAGCCACTGATGCCTCGCGACGGCTCGCAGCGGCTCGACCTACAAGGCTCGACCGACAAGGCTCGATGACTGCCCGGGTATGCGCACCCCACGCTGGATGTACAAGAACAACGGTCAAGGATTTCCGCGATGAAGATCATGCCCTGCCCACTCAATGGGCCCCGAAATATCAGCGAATTCGTGTATGGCGGCGAGCTTGCCGACATGCCAGACCCCGATACCTGCAGTGATCGCGAGTGGGCCGACTACGTCTTCTTCAGCGACAACACCGCCGGTGTCGTCACCGAATGGTGGATGCACGCGGCCTCCAGCTACTGGTTCCTCGCCGAGCGTCACACCGTGACCGACGAGATCCTGCGCACCTTCGACCCCTCCGAGCGCTTCACCCAGCGCGTGGAGTTCCCACTGCACACCACGGATAGCTCGGGAGAACGCGCATGAACGCCAGAGTCCCCATGACCCGAGGCGCACGTCTGCCGGCCCCGATGGGCCGACTGATCGACCGTGACACGCCCGTGACCTTCAGCTTCGACGGCAAGAGCTACCAGGGCGTTGCCGGCGACACCATCGCCAGTGCCCTGGCCGCCAATGGCCGCTGGCTGCTGTCGCGCTCCTTCAAGTATCACCGCCCGCGTGGCGCCCTGACCTTCGCCGGCCAGGATGCCAACACCCTGGTGCAATTGCCGGATGAGCCCAACGTGCTGGGCGATGAGCGCCAGATCAGCCAGGGGCTTGAAGTCACCGCCCAGAACGTCTCTGGCAGCCTGGACAACGACCGCGACATGCGGCTGGGCAAGTTCTCGAAATTCATGCCGGTGGGCTTCTATTACCGCGCCTTCTACAAGCCCAAGGGCGTCTGGAAGTACTGGGAGCCGCTGATTCGCCGCAAGGCCGGGCTCGGCACGCTGAATCTGGACGTGCGCGGCGACTATCACGACAAGGCCTATCTGTTCCACGACGTGGTGGTGGTAGGCGCCGGCCCGGCCGGCATGACGGCCGCGCTTGAGGCGGCCGAGGGTGGCGCGAGCGTGCTGCTAGTCGAACAGGGCCGTCTGCTCGGCGGCGCCTTGACCTACGCACGCTTCGATGCCGAAGGACATGAGGCCAGCCAGACGCTTGAGCGTCTCGGCGCGGCCGTCACGGCGCATCCGCGCATCGACGTGATGACCGAGGCGACCTGCAATGCCTGGTTCACGGACAACTACCTGCCGGTGATCCGCGGCAAGCGCCTCTACAAGGTGCGGGCCAAGGAGTGCATTCTCGCCAGCGGTGCCTTCGACCAGCCGGTGGTATTTCGCAACAACGACCTGCCGGGCATCATGCTCGCCAGTGCCGCCCAGCGCCTGATGCAGCACTATGGCGTGTTGCCGGGCAAGCAAGGGGTGGTGATCACCGGCAGCGATGATGGCTATCTGGCGGCGCTGGACCTGATGGAGCACGGCGTCAACATCGTCGCCCTGCTCGACATGCGCGCCCAGCCGGATGATGAAAGTCTGGCCGATGCCGTCCGTCACTGTGGCATCGCCTTGAAGCTCGAGCACGCCATCTATGAAGCGCAGGCGGAGAAGTCGCTGCATCACGTCACGGGCGTCGAGGTACGCAGGATCGTCGCGCGCGGCGAACTGGCTGACGAAGGGGATGTGATCCCCTGTGATCTGGTCTGCATGACGGCGGGCTACATGCCGGTCTATCAGCTGGCTTGCCAGGCGGGTGCCAAGCTCTCCTATCTGGATGACGATGCACGCTTCAGCCTCAGCGGCCTGCCGGCACACCTGCACATGGCGGGCTCCGCCAATGGCCTCTATCACCTCAAGGACGTGATGGCCGATGGCCAGCGTGCCGCCAGGTCTGCACTGGCCGGGCTGGCCGCCGCAGGCAAGATCGTGGATGTCACGCCTGAGGCGAGTGAGCCGGCGGCCATCACGCCGTCACGCCCCTTCCGTCAGCATGGCTGGCCGCTGTTCGCGCACCCCAAGGGCAAGGAATTCGTCGATCTGGATGAAGACCTGCAGATTCGCGACATCCTCAATGCCACCCGCCACGGCTATCGCGACATCCAGCTGGTCAAGCGCTTCTCGACGCTGGGCATGGGCCCGTCCCAGGGCCGTCATTCGGCACTGCCGGCCGCGCGTCTGGTCGCCGAAGCCACCCAGCGCACCGTCAGCGAGACCGGCGTGACCACCGCGCGCCCGCCCTTCGTGGCCGAACCGCTGCCGTTGCTGGCCGGTCGGAGTTTCGACCCCTACCGCCAGACACCGATGCATCAGCGCCACCTGGATCTGGGCGCCACCATGATGCCGGCCGGCCACTGGGCGCGCCCGGCCTTCTATGGCCGCCCGGAGGAGCGCAATGACGCCATGCAGAACGAGGCACTGGCCGTGCGCAATGGCGTGGGCCTGATCGATGTCTCGACCTTGGGGGGCATCGAGCTGCGCGGGCCGGACGCCGCCGAACTGCTCAACCGTCTCTATACCTTCGCCTTCCTCAAGCAGCCGGTGGGGCGCACGCGTTACGCCACCATGGCCAACGAGCAAGGCGTGATCATCGATGACGGCGTGTCGTGTCGCCTCGGCGAGGAACATTTCTATGTCACCGCCACCACCAGCGGCGTGGACCGGGTCTACCAGCAGATGCTGAAGTGGAATGCCCAGTGGCGGCTGGATGTCGATATCACCAACGTCACCACGGCCTGGTGCGCCGTCAATCTGGCCGGCCCCCGAGCCCGCGAGGTGCTGAGCAAGGTGTGCCGCGATATCGACCTGAGCCCCCAGGCCTTCCCCTATCTGGAACTGCGCACCGGCTACATCGAGACAGAACTGCTGGGCACCACCGGCAGCATACCGGCACGCCTGCTGCGGGTCGGCTTCGTCGGTGAGCTGGGCTACGAGATCCATGTGCCGAGCCGTTTCGGCGAAGCGCTGTGGGACCTGCTGATGCTGGCAGGCGAGCAGGCCGATATCCGCCCCTTCGGTGTCGAGGCCCAGCGTCTGCTGCGTCTGGAGAAAGGCCATATCATCATCGGTCAGGACACCGATGGCATGAGCCATCCCGGTGAGATCGGCCTTGAGTGGGCGGTCAGCCACAAGAAGCCCTTCTGTGTCGGACGGCGGGCGATCGAGATCCTTGCCGCCCAGCCCAAGACCCGCAAGCTGGTCGGCTTCATGCTGCCCAAGGACAGCCCGCAACCGCTGGAAGGTCAGCTGGTGCTAAGCGGAGGTGAGCAGAGCGCAGACGCCGCCAAGCCCGGCGGCGACATCACCGGCAACGTGACCTCGTGCGAGTACAGCGCGACGCTGGGTGCCATCATCGGCCTGGCCTACGCCGGACTCGACAGCAGCACGCCCGGCAGCAAGATCACCATCCGCACGCAGGGCGACGTACTGGTCCAGGCCGACGTCGTCGCATTGCCCTTCTTCGATCCCGAGTCTGCCCGCCAGGAGCTGTGAGATGACGACAACCATGACGTACACGCTGGGCGGCGCCCTCCCGCTTGCACGCTGTCCACTGCCCGAGAGCCTGGTCAGCCCGATGACGACCGCGACGGCAGATGTCTCGACGGCGGCCCTCGGCCACTGTGCGCTCGCCGACATGAGCGCTCTGGGACGCGCAGGCGTGCGCGGCCGCGATGCTGCCGATTGGCTGGCCGCGCTGGGCTTCACGGTGCCGGGCACGCCCAATGCGGCAACGCTTCAGTCAGATGGCAGCTGGCTGGTCAGGCTGTCAGTGGGGGAGTTTCTGCACCTGGCGCCGGCCATCAGCCCACAGGCGGGCGTGGCCGAGCTGCCGCTCATCGCACAGGCGGATGAAGCGCTGGCCCAGGGCATGCGCGTGCACTCCCTGCCACGGCGTGATTCCCACGCCTGGTTCAGCCTGAGTGGCAGCACCCTGCCCGCCCTGATGGCCAAGCTGTGCGGGGTGGATCTGCGCGGCGAAGCCTTCCCGCCGGGAAGCGTCGCCCAGACCTCGGTGGCACGCACCAATGCCATCATCATCAATGCGGGTAGCCTTGCGTGTCCCTGCTTCCACCTGCTGTTCGACATCGCCTCCAGCCACTATCTATGGGGCGTCATGCTCGATGCCATGCGCGAATACTCCGGCGAGAAAGTGACAGCCGCTGCCCTGCTGGCCCATCATCACGGCTAGCGATTGCGGCGCGACATCGGTATCCGCCCGCGGATGCCTCTCGCTTTATCACCCGCTCCCCGTCGCTGCCTGACCCACAGGCCGCGACGGGGACGCTGCGTTTCGCCAACCGCCTGTCGTACGTTGCCAAAGGATCCAGGTATGTCCGATTCCCAAGTGTCGCTTTCCAGCGGGCAAGATGTCGCGAGCGCCCCGACAGCACTTTCCTCGCTCGCGGCATCACGCGAGAACGATTACACCGTGCCGGCGCTGTTTCGCGGGCTGAGAATCCTCGAGATGTTCAGTAGCAGTCGCAAGGTGCTGACCACCAACGACTTCGCCGAGGAGCTGGGCACCAGCAACTCGGCCATCTACCGCATCGTCATCACTCTCACCGACATGGGCTATCTCAAGAAGATCGCCCGCAATACCTATGAACTGGGGCCACAGGTCATCTCGTTGGGCTTCAGCTATCTGGCCAGTCGTGACCTGGTCGAGGTGGTGGCACCCCACCTGGACACCCTGCGCGACCAGACCACCATGTCGTGCCACTTGAGCGTTCGCGAGGGCACGGACGCCATCTATCTCTACCGCGCCTTCGCCGCACAGCGCATGTCGGTCAACATCCCCATCGGTTCCCGTCTGCCGTGCCATGTCAGCGCCATGGGGCGCATTCTGCTCACGGTACTGGGCGAGGATGAACTGCAGCAGCTCTACCGCCAGATTCGCCTGGATGACTACCCACCGCCGGCGCCCCAGAATCTGCCTGCCCTGAAGGATGCCATCGAGGAAGCTCGCCGCCAGGGATGGGTGGAGAGTCGCTCCGACTACGCCACCGCCATCGCCACGGGACTGTATGACCACACCGGTCATCTGGTCGGCGCCATCAATATCTCGGGCCCTGATGCGATGATGGCCGATGAGCGCCGCCGCCTGCTGTTGCGCGGTGCGCTGATGGACTGCGCCCGCCATATCAATCATGAGCTGGGTGGCCTGCACCGCCGCTGACGCCGTGTCCGTCTGATCGCGGCTTGTTCATCCAGGGGCCTTCATCATCTCTCTTGTTTCCGCCTGCTTTTCCTATCCTTTCCCCACCTTTCCCCCGCCATTCACCCTCCGTTCGCCCTCCGTTCGCCCTCCGTTCGCCCTCCGTTCGCCCTGGAACACGAGAAGGCCCGCCAATTGGCGGGCCTTCTCGTATCAGATGCTGGCGGGGCGCATCACGCTCTGGGTCATCAAATTCTGCGCCTCTGAATCATCAGACCCTGAGACTCCAGCACCTGGGGTGCGGGTTCAACGCGTCGCCCCCTTGAGTACCGCAGCCGAGGCCGCTGTGCTCGCCTTGCCGGCGTGCCCGGATACATTGCCTTCCCCCTGTGACGGCGAGGACATGTTGACGAATTCCGGGTAGGCACCCATGCCGCATTCGTGCATGTCCATGCCTTCCAGTTCTTCTTCCTCGCTGACACGCAGGCCACCACAGACCTTCTTGATCACCAGCAGCGCCACGAAGCTTGCGCCGAACATCCAGGCGAAGATGATCAGCGTGCCCAGGATCTGGGTGCCGAAATCCGCCTCCGGATTGGAGAACAGCACCGCCATGATGCCCCACAGGCCTGCGGAACCATGCACGGAAATCGCGCCGACCGGGTCATCGATCTTGAGGCGATCAAGCCCCACCACCGACAGCACCACGATGATGCCGCCCACCGCGCCGACCAGCACCGCAAGGCCGGCAGACGGCAGCAGCGGTTCCGCGGTGATCGAGACCAGACCGGCCAAGGCACCGTTCATCACCATGGTCATGTCGGTCTTGCCGAACATGGCGCGTGACAGCAGCGCCGCGGCCACCATGCCCGCAGAGGCCGCGGCATTGGTGTTGACGAAGATACGCGCCACGCTGTTGGCATCATCGAGACTGGCGATCTTGAGCATCGAACCGCCATTGAAGCCGAACCAGCCCATCCACAGGATGAACATGCCCAGCATGGCGATCGGCAAATTGGCGCCCGGGATGGCACGTACCTTGCCGTCCGCGCCATAGCGCCCCTTGCGCGGACCAACCAGCAATACCGCCGCCAATGCCGCCGCCGCGCCCGCCATGTGCACGACCACCGAGCCCGCGAAGTCCTGATAGCCCATCGCATCCAGGAAACCGCCGCCCCACTTCCAGTAGCCTTCCACCGGATAGATGACCGCGACCATCACCACCGCGAAGATCAGGAACGGCCACAGGCGCATGCGCTCTGCCACGGCCCCCGAGACGATGGACATGGTCGCGGCGGCAAACACCGCCTGGAAGATGAAGTCCGCCATGCTGGAGTAATAGGCGGCGCCTTCGCCAGCACTGATGTCGCTGAGGCTATTGTCAGCACCGAGCATGAACGACAGCCCCGGAATCACGCTGCTGATGGCGTTGTCACCGGGATACATCACGTTGTAGCCCACCACCAGGAACACCAGACAGGCGATGCCGTAGAGCAGCGCATTCTTGGTCAGGATCTCGACGGTATTCTTGGAGCGTACCAGCCCGGATTCCAGCATCGCGAAGCCGCAGGCCATGAACATGACCAGCGCGGTACACATCAGGAAGTAGAACGTATCCAGCGCGTAGCTGAGTTGCAGCACATCGATATTCACCAGCGTTTCCCCTTTGTTGTTATCCGCAAGCGCTATGGTCAGTGGCTTGCGATCCATTCCCTGTCACGCCCTCGGCGCCGAGAGTTGTTTGCCGAGAGCTCTTTATCAGGAGCTCTCTTATCAGGAGCTGTTTGCCAGAAGCTATTTGCCAGAAGCAGCTTGCCGAGAGCGGGGTCTAGACCGCTGCCTGCGCCGTCGCTTCGGTGTTGGTCGCGACACTCGCCTCGCGGACTTCCAGCCACTCGAGCACGCTGGGCAGATAACGCGTCAGTCCCTTGTAGTCGATCAGCTCCGGCGGCAGGGTCTTCAGCACCTTCAACAGGCGCGTCTGCCAGACCGGGTTGGTACACAGGTCTTCCAGGCTGATCAGATAGGTGCGGATACCGAAGAACAGCGCATGACTGCGCGGCATGCGCACCAGCGTCTGCAGCTCGACCCGCAGATGCACATCACGGCCGGCGTTTTCCGGCGTGATGGTGGTGCGATCACTGCCCCACTCGGCGTAGGTCTCCGGGGAGCTGTCCATGCGCGGATGGATGGTCATGGTCCAGTTCAGGCGCCGCACCGGCCCGCCGACCTGGATGGCACACAGGTATTTGAGTGCGCGATCGAACACGCCCATCTCATGCGCCAGCGGCACCGGGCCATGCCACTGCTTGAAGCTCATGCCGGCATCGAAGGCCAGTGACCAGTCCGCCGGACAGGTGATCATGCCGGCATCCATGAACAGGTCACCGTCGCGCTGGTCGAGCAGCGCGATATCGCCCTGCATCTGACGGCCGATATAGTCCAGCGGTGGCAATGGCAGGCTGGCGTCATCACCCATGCAAAAGGCCTGCTCCAGCCCCAGCAGATGGTTGCGCCAAACGCAGTCATCGCCGTCGCGCTCGAAACTGAAGGCCTCGGGATAGTCCCTGGCGTAATGCGTCATCACGAATTCCAGGAAGTCCCAGGCGGCCGGCTGCATGTGCGGCATCACCAGGCAGCGCCTGGGGTCCTTGGCCAGCACCCGCTCACGCTCGGCGATCTCGCTCAGATAGTGCTCATCGATATCCAGCATGTGCTCGGTGATGGAACCCGGCTTGCCGGGCAAGGTATGCGGCTCGATATTGACCGAGTAACGGTACTCATCTTCCGGGAACGGGAAGGGAAAACGCTGGATGGCGTGATCGGAATTCTTGAAGGTGAACAGACCATGGAACGCCTGGTCATCTCGCGGGGAAAATTGCATGTTCCTGCTCCTTGGGGGTCCATCTCGCGAAAGACGTATTCAGAGATCCAGCACCAGCCGCTGGCTGCGTGCCCGGGAAACGCAGGGCATCACGCAGCGCTGACTGGCCCGCTCCTGTTCATCGAGGAAGGCGTCACGGTGCTCCGCCTCCCCCTCCAGCATGTCGACCCGACACTGCCCGCAGACGCCGCCACGACACAGGCTCGTCACCTCGACACCGCTGCGCTCCAGCGCTTCCAGCATCGACTCCTGGGCGCCGACCGCCACTTCGACGCCGCTGGTGCGCGCCACGGCCGTGAAGGGAGTCCCCGGTTCCGGGGCGGCAAAGACCTCGTGGTGGATGCGCGCGAGACTCCAGTGCAGCTCGCGTGCCGCTTCCTTCACGGCATCGATCATGGCCTGCGGGCCGCAGAGATAGACGTGCGTGCCGGCGGGCTGACGCGCCAGCAAGGCCTTCAGATTCGGGCGTTCGAGGCGATGCTGGGTGATGTTGCCACTCGCCAGATAGGGCGCGGCCTCCGGGAAGCGGGCGACGTCGAGGTCCTGGCTGCGCAGGTGCAGCTCCCAGCTGGCGCCACGCCGCTCAAGCTCCGGCAGGTAGGAGAGAAACGGCGTGATGCCGATGCCGCCTGCCAGCATCAGGTGATGGCGCGCCTGCCAGTGCGGCAGAAACAGGTTGGCCGGCGGGCTGAGTTCCAGCTCGTCGCCGACCTGCACGCGGGAATGGATGGCTTCGGAGCCACCACGCGAGACCGGCTGACGACGCACCGCGATGCAGTAATGCGAGGGATCATCCGGCGGGCTGATCAATGAGTAGGCGTTGCGACACACCCGCCCCTCTCCCGGAATGCCCAGCACCACATGACTGCCCGGCGAGAACGGCGTGAAGGGGGAAGCCTCATCGGCAGGCACCAGAGTGAGACGGCGCACGCTGCTGCTGAGCTGATCGACCGCGGTGACCCGCGCCTTCATGAAGCGAGACATGGTGCCACCTCCTCCTGTGGGGGAATCTCTCCCGGGGCTTCCGCATCGATTCGCACGCCCATGTAGGCGCCGAGACGCTTGGAAAAATGATCACGCACTTCCAGCATCAAACCGCAGCCATCACAGGCTGCCGGCGAGTGGATGACATGCTCACTGACCTGCTGACAGTGCACGCAGAACACATGCCGCCCCAGGGCAGCGACCGGCAACATCACCATGTCATCCAGCAGCAGCCCCTGCTGCTGAGCCAGATTGGCGACCTGCCACACGAAATGCTCACTGCCGATGATGACCAGACACCCCGCGACACCGATCTCGCTGATGGCGCCGACCAGTGCGTCGCAGGCCTTCGGGCGGTCATCGACGTCATACCAGCGATGCAGGCGGGCGTTGTCGGCGGGCCCCGTGGGCAACGCCTCTGTTGCCGGGGCGGATTGCACGGCGCCTCCCACCTCGTGGCAGCCGAGCTGATCGAGCAGCGTACTGATCAGCTGACAATGCATCTGCAGCTGCTGACGGGCGTTGCCCGCCGCCTCACCAGTGCCTGGCAGGCTCTCGGGAGACTGGCACGCCACCAGATAGCGTTGGGCATCGGGCAGCGCCTCGATGCGTGGATAGTGTTGCCGACTTCGAATCCCGGCAGTGACAGAGGATGATTGCGGGCTTTTCATGACACGACCCTGCTCTGAGAAATTGTCCTTGTTGTAATGCCGCCGTCTTGACGATGACGTGCATCCGACTACCACTCCATTTCTTGAGCATATTTCGTGCCATTGACGGCAAAATCATTGCCCCACATGCTCGGCAAAATCGTCTGAAATCCCCACTTCACATATGAACAATCAATGAAGGTATTCACGCACCAAAACAGAACACAAAGCTCATGAATATCGGCTTGCATTCACCATTATTGCCCTGACCCAATCTCACCTCATAAGCCAATTGCTACGCTTGACATATTTCTCATTGAATATCTTCAAGACCCTGAAAGAATGGAAAAACTCTGCCTTGAGAAAATCACGACCCCTCCATCGACACGACACCATGTGTATCTCAATCATCAGCATTATGACGCGCTTTCGCTTGCATGATATCGGCCGGATTCCATGGTTGGACTCAGCACAAAAGAAAGCGCCTCACCGAAGGGGTGAGGCGCTCTAATGACTCGATGGAATCAGGTCAAATCTTTCTACATCAACCGGAGCAGAGTTCTTGTCACTGCGACAGCTTGCCAGGACAACATTGCGGCGAGCTTGCTGACAAAAGTCTCTGCACCTTTGCCATGACAATCATGCGCAATGGCACACTCACAAGAGAGATCGTGCCATCAGTAACCGCCCTGTCCCGGCACCCAGTTGGTGCCCGCCAACGGAACACGTGCCATGGCGGCCGCTTCCACATTCAGGGCGACCAGGTCTTCCGGTTCCAGATGATGCAGGTGTGACTTGCCACAGGCACGTGCCAGGGTCTGGGCTTCCAGCGTCAGCACGCGCAGGTAGTTGGCCAGACGCTTGCCGGCTGCGACCGGGTCCAGTCGCTGGCTCAGCTCCGGGTCCTGGGTGGAGATACCGGCCGGACACTTGCCATCCTGGAAGTCGTCATAGAAACCGG
The DNA here is from genome assembly GCF_029846355.1 of Cobetia sp. 2AS. Taxonomy (NCBI): domain Bacteria; kingdom Pseudomonadati; phylum Pseudomonadota; class Gammaproteobacteria; order Oceanospirillales; family Halomonadaceae; genus Cobetia; species Cobetia sp. 2AS. The sequence goes on along the minus strand of NZ_JARWKQ010000001.1, from coordinate 1,051,452 downwards.
CGGCGGACCCCAGCTTATGATACTCATCGGCATAGCGCGGATGGTTGTCACCCAGCGCAATCAAGGCGGCGGTACCGATGGCCACGGCGTCGGCACCCAGCGCGATCGCCTTGGCCACATCGGCGCCGTTGCGAATCCCGCCGGAGACGATCAGCTGGACCTCACGGTGCAGGCCCATCTCCTGCAGTGCCTGAGTGGCCTGGGGGATGGCGGCCATGGTCGGGATGCCGACGTGTTCGATGAAGACATCCTGGGTGGCGGCGGTGCCGCCCTGCATTCCATCCAGCACGATGACATCCGCGCCCGCCTTCACCGCCAGCTTGACGTCGTAGTAGGTGCGGGTCGCGCCGATCTTGACGTAGATCGGCACCTGCCAGTCGGTGATCTCACGCAGTTCGGCAATCTTGATCGCCAGGTCATCCGGGCCGGTCCAGTCCGGGTGGCGACAGGCGCTGCGCTGGTCGATGCCCTGCGGCAGCGTACGCATGCCCGCGACCCGCTCGGAAATCTTCTGGCCCAGCAGCATACCGCCACCGCCGGGCTTGGCGCCCTGGCCGAGCACGACTTCAATGGCGTCGGCCTTGCGCAGGTCGTCCGGGTTCATGCCATAACGTGACGGCAGATACTGATAGACGAGGCGCGAGGACTGGCCGCGCTCTTCCGGGGTCATGCCGCCATCGCCGGTGGTGGTGGAGGTGCCGATTTCCGAGGCACCACGCCCCAGCGCTTCCTTGGCCTGAGCGGACAGGGCACCGAAGCTCATGCCGGCGATGGTCACCGGCGTGCTGATCACGACCGGCTTCCTGGCATGGCGCGTGCCGAGCACGACTTCGGTCTCGCACTTCTCGCGATAGCCTTCCAGTGGATAGCGCGACATGCTGGCGCCGAGGAACAGCAGGTCATCGAAATGCGGCACCTTGCGCTTGGCGCCCCAGCCACGGATATCGTAGATTCCCGTCTCCGCCGCCCGTTGGATCTCATGGATGACATCGCGGCCGAAGGTCGCAGATTCCCGCAGTGCCGGGTTGTAGGGCTGTGTTTGAGTCTCGTCGGTCATGTTGAGCATCCTGATCAGTAGGCTGAGGCGTTGTCGACCTTGAAGTGATAGAGCTGACGCGCAGATCCATAACGCGTGAAGCTGGCCGGGTCTTCATCGATTCCGGCACTCGCCAGCAACTCCGCCAGTTCTTCCAGGTGCTCGGCACGCATGTCCTTGGCGATGCAGTCCGCGCCCAGCGATGCGACCGTGCCCTTCACGTAGATTCGCGCTTCATAGAGCGAATCGCCGAGACCTTCACCGGCGTCGCCGCAGACCACCATGCGGCCCGCCTGGCCCATGAAGGCACTCATGGCCCCGATGTTGCCCTTGACGACGATATCCACGCCCTTCATCGAGATGCCGCAGCGCGCCGAGGCGTTGCCTTCGATGATCAGCAGGCCGCCGTGGGCGGTCGCGCCCGCGGACTGGGAAGCATCGCCCTTGACCCGCACGCAGCCGGACATCATGTTTTCCGCCACCCCGACCCCGGTGTTGCCGTGGATGGTGACGCTGGCCTTCTGGTTCATGCCCGCGCAGTAGTAGCCCGCATGGCCATCGATATCGACACTGATGTCGTCATTGATGCCGCAGGCGATGTTGTGGGCGCCGTCGGAATTGACCACTCGCCACTCACGCGCGTCCTTCAGGGTGTCGGCATCGTGCAGGGCCTGGTTCAATTCGCGCAGCCCTTCAACGGCCAGATCGTGTGTCTTCATCATTACGCGGCCTCCGAACGGGCGGTGTCTTTTTCCCACAGATACAGGCGGCCGGGTTCCGGCTCCCACACGCGGGCATCCTTGATGCCCGGCAGACTGGCCAGGGCACGGTATTCCGAGGCCATGGCCACGTAGTCATCGGTCTCGGCGATCACGGCTGGCTTGCAGGCGATCGGGTCACGTACCACGGCGAAGCCATCACGCGTGCCGATGGTGAAGGTGAAGAAGCCATCAAGGTCCTTCAGGGCGCCGGTGATCGCGGCTTCCAGGCTGTCGCCCTGCTCCAGACGCCAGGTCAGGTAGCCGGCGGCGACTTCGGAATCGTTGTCGGTCTCGAAGCTGATGCCCTCACGCTTGAGCTTGGTGCGCAGCCAGTTGTGGTTGGACAGCGAGCCGTTGTGGACCAGGCACAGATCACGCCCGGTGGAGAACGGGTGGCTGCCCTGCAGGGTCACGGCGCTTTCGGTCGCCATGCGGGTATGGCCGATGATGTGGCTGCCCTGCATGCCCTTGAGGCCATAGAGGCTGGCGATATGAGCCGGCAGGCCCACCGCCTTGAGGATCTCGATGCTCTGCCCCACGCTCAGCACGCGAATCTGCGGGGCGCTGTCGGCAAGCCAGCTGCGCACGGCACTTTCTTCTCCGGCGATCTTGAATACCGCGACACTGGCATTGCTGAACCAGTCCGCCACCGTGCCGACCTGCTCGCCCAGGCCCTTGGCGATCGCCTCCCAATCCTCATCGGCACCATCGCTTTGCAGCGTCAGCTTGATGCCAGCGTCAAATTCGTCGCCATAGATGGCGAAGCCGGCGCTGTCCGGGCCGCGATCGGTCATCGCGATCAACATCGGCTCGAACAGCTCCCCCAGGCGCGATTCCAGCGCCGGGTTCTTGAGATAAAGCCCTACGATTCCACACATGGTGATGTCCTCTCACGGGCAGGAGGCGTCTCCTGCCTGATGTCTTGAACGTGGTGGTGACAGTGGCGACCCTCGTCTGGCATGACCCGCGAGACCCGCGAGCGCCGCCGGATGAGATCAGAAGAATTCGGCGTAGCGCTGGACTTCCCAGGCACTGACCTGTGCGTTGTAATCCAGCCATTCCTCGCGCTTGAGGCGCATGAACTCGGCGCAGATTCCCTCGCCCAGGCTCTCGCGCAGAATGCTGTCCGCCTCGAGCGCATCGATGGCCAGCGCCAGATTCTGCGGCAGCTTCTCGATGCCCTTTTCGGCGCATTCGCTCGGGGTCAGCGAGTAGAGATTGATGTTGTGGGGCGTGCCCGGGTCCAGCTTGCGTGCCACGCCATCCAGCCCCGCCGCGATGATGGCGGCGTGCACGAGATAGGGGTTGCAGCCGGCGTCCGGCAGGCGGAACTCGAGGCGACCATAGGGCACACGCACCATGGCCGAGCGGTTGTTGTCCCCGTAGGCGATGAAGACCGGCGCCCAGGTCGCGCCGCTGGTGCTGCCACCCCCGACCAGACGCTTGTAGGAATTGACGGTCGGCGCGGCAAAGGCACACAGCGCCGGGGCATGTGCCAGCAGTCCGCCGAGGAAGTGGTACGCCAGCGGCGACAGGCCCATGCCCTGGGCGTCGGAATCATCGCCGAACAGGTTGCGTCCGGTGTCATCACATACGGACAGGTGGAAGTGCATGCCATTGCCCGGGCGGTCCGCCAGCGGCTTGGGCATGAAGGAGCACACCATGCCCAGGTCATTGGCGATCTCGCCGGCGGCCATGCGCACGAAGGTGAAGCGGTCTGCCGAAGTCAGCGCATCGCTGTAGGTGTAGTTGATCTCGAACTGGCCGTTGGCGTCCTCGTGATCGATCTGATAGACGTCGAAGTCCACCGCCTGCAGCGATTCGACCAGACGCTCGAGGAATTCACGCGAACGCGACAGGCCCTTGTAGTCGTAGCAGGGCTTGGCGAGGGTATCGCTCTCGTCCACCGGCAACAGCTCACCCGCTTCCCCCCGGCGGAACAGCGAGAATTCCGGCTCCAGCCCGGTATTGAGCGTCCAGCCCTTCTCCTTCAGGCGCTCCAGCTGCTTGAGCAGCACCACGCGGCTGTCGTTGGCGAACGGTTGCCCATTGACGTAGCCATCACAGGCCATGCGCGCATAGCCCGGCTGCCACGGCACCAGCGACAACGAGCTCAGATCACCCCGCGCCATGAAGTCCGGCCCCTCCGGCGACATGCCGAGACCACTGACGGCGAAGCCGGCAAAGCCGGCGCCCTTCTCGACCACATCCATCAGGCAATTGGCCGGCACGGACTTGGTCTTGGCAGCGCCATGAATATCCACGAACTGCGCCAGCAGATAGCGAATGTCGTGATCCTTGATGAACTGTTGCGCGTTTTCGGGTGACATCTGGGTTTCCTCTGAGAGCGGACCGGGTTCCATCTCCCTCGACACTGTCTGCCACCCCGGGAAACCTGACCCCTTGTGGTGACTCGCCACGTCAAGATAGCGGATGAAACGAGTTTTTGTGATTCCTGCTGGTCAACTTTATTTCCCCTAAAGAAAAGCATGCAGCATGCCATTTCACCAGTTGCCGCCCAGAACTTTTCACCAACCTCCTGTTTTGCATGGAAATTTATTTTCCAAGCTCGTTTTACCCAACAGGAAACGCCAAGTGATCCTGAGTGAGTTCCTGCTCGTTTCTCGAAATAGGCATCATTTCGGTGCCCAAAGCCCTCTCTTCGCACCAGCATGACGCGAAGCGCTAATATTCACGCCCTGATTCGTGCTGACAATCGGCGCCTGACTCGCTCAAGGGCTGCCGTGGCCATGGCCTTTGACGGAATTGGCAAGCCCCTTGCTTAACCATGAGGAATGTTTCTTTCCTTTGAAGAATCGCTCCTCGTGCGATCAGGCAAGGCAAGCAGCAGGTACAAGCCCTTGTGAAGCGCCTGAAGAGGCGCCTGAAAAGGCGAAAGAAAAACAACACCTCCTGCGGCGGATGCGCGTCTTGCGCGCCATCTTCGCCAGCATCAGCAGGACTACGGCACCCCCATTTACGCTAGGCAGCACGACTCACAGGAGAAAGGGACGCATGGCGAATTCATGGCGCATCTCGGCACTGGCCGAACAACACCGCAAGCTGGGCGCGGAGCTTGAAGACTGGAATGGCATGGGCACCGCCTGGAATTACGCCGTCTCGGACACGGCCGATGACCACGAGACCATTCGCACCCGCGCCGGTCTGATGGATGTCTCGGGGCTCAAGAAGATCCACTGCAATGGCCCGCATGCTCAGGCCGTGCTGGATTACGTCACCACGCGGGACATGTCCAAGCTGTATCCGGGCAAGTCGGTGTACGCCAGCGTCTTGAATGAGGCCGGCAAGTTCGTCGACGACTGCATCGTCTATTGCCTGGCGCCGAACTCCTACCTCGTGGTGCACGGCACGGGCACCGCGAATGAAATGCTGGCCAAGAGTGCCCTGGGACGCGCCGTCAGCCTGACCTTCGATGACGACATGCATGACATGTCACTGCAGGGGCCGGTCGCGGTGGATTTCCTGGAGCGTCACGTGCCGGGTATCCGTGAGCTGCGTTACTTCCACCATCTGCAGACCCAGCTGTTCGGCTGCCACGTGATGATCTCGCGCACCGGCTACACCGGCGAGCGTGGCTACGAGATCTTCTGCAAGGCCAAGGACGCCCCCTCTCTGTGGGAACAGATTCTCGCGGAGGGTGCCGACATGGGCATCAAGCCGTGCAGCTTCGGCACCCTTGACTGGCTGCGGGTCGAGAGCCACCTGCTGTTCTACCCGGCGGACAATTCCGAAACCTACCCGTACCCCGACCAGCCGGTGGGCGACACCTTGTGGGAATTGGGACTGGACTTCACCGTCTCGCCGGGCAAGACCGAATTCCGTGGCGCCAGCGAACACTTCGCGCTGCAGGGCAAGGAGCGCGTCAAGGTCTATGGCGTGCTGCTGGATTCGAAAGACGTCGCCCAGATCGGTGACAAGGTCTACGCCGACGGCAAGTGTGTCGGTGTCATCACCCAGGGCATGTACTCGCGCCTGAGCGATCGTTCCATGGCGCTGGCACGTCTCGAACCCGGCTATGCCGAGCATGGCACCCCGCTGACCCTCAAGACCGGCACTGACGGCGAGACCAGCCTCTCGGCCATCAGCCATTCCCTGCCCTTCGATGACCCGGAAAAGGCCAAGCGTCTGGCTCGCGGCTGATCGCGCGCCACAGCCACGAGGCAACAGCTCAAGCCCCGCGGCGACAGCGCGAATCGCGTGATGCTGGATAGCGTGAAACCTGAGAGGCCTCCTCGGCATGGCGTCGAGGAGGCCTCTTGCATCACATGCCATGGAGTCAGACCGAGGACTGGCCACAAACGTGGATGAGGGTTGGCGGTAAACTTGATAATGTCACCCGATATTCGCACGCGGGTGACGCGCAACGACTCCCACAAGGACGCGTATTCTCACCCCGCCTGATCATTGTCCTTATCGCATTCACCTCCGCCACAGGAGTTATCCATGCCGCGAGAATCCTCCCATTCCTCCAATACACCTCAACCGACAGCGCCTGACACGAAAGTGTCTGACACGAAAGCTCCTGACACGAAAGCGCCTTCGCTGGCCGCGGAACCTGCCGCGCAGTCCGAGGTGAAGGAGACCATCACCGCGGCAGCCGACGAGACACGCCTGGGACTCGAGCAGCACATTGCGCGCGCGCTCAAGCAGCAGCGAGTTTCGCAGGGCTACAAGATTTCCGACGTCTCGCGTATCGCCGGTGTCAGCCAGGGCATGATCAGCAAGGTGGAGAACGCCCAGGTGTCCACCAGCCTCGATACCCTCAACAAGCTGTGCAATGCCTTGAGCCTGCCGATCTCGAAGCTGTTCAGCGATTACGATGTCAATGGGCGTGGTGCCCAGCACATCAAGGCCGGACAAGGCATGCAGGTGGTGCGCACCGGCACGGAAGTCGGCCATGCCTATCAACTGTTGAGCTACAAGCAGGGTCCCAAGAAGCGCTACGAACCCTTCCTGATCACCATGGATGACGCCAGCGAAGTCTTCCCCAACTTCTGTCATGCCGGGCATGAATTCATCTACCTGCTTTCCGGCAACCTCACCTACCGTCATGGTGACAAGTTCTATGACATGGGGCCCGGTGACAGCCTGGCCTTCGATGCCGGTGTGCCGCATGGTCCCGAGAAATTGAACGAGGTGCCGATTCAGCTGCTGTCGATCATTCACTACGACGATGAATGAGCTTCTTTGACGAATGAGACCCTCGAACATCCATCATCATCGTCATGGGGACTGGACAACATCAATGAAGATTCGCCTTGCCACACCCAAGGATGCTCAGGGAATTTCACGCGTTGCGTCCGCACTGGGCTATCTGCCCCACGACGATGATGCGTTGATCCTGCAGCGACTGGAGCACCTGTTGGCGTCACGCCATGACCGCATCTGGGTGGCGGAACAGGCAGGTGAAGTGATTGGCTGGCTGCATGCCCAGCATGTCTTTCGTGTCGCTTCAGCCGATTTCATCGAGATACTGGGCCTGTCCGTCGCACAGGAGGCGCAACGACAAGGCGCAGGGCGGGCATTGGCCAGGCAGGCCATCGCCTGGGCATCCGACGAGGCGCTGACCCTGCGGGTTCGCACCCATGAGGCGCGCGACATCGCCAGGAAATTCTATGCCGCCTGCGGCTTTACTCTGGCCAAGACACAGTGCGTCTTTCAGATGACCCCGTGATTCTGCCCGCCTTCCTGACTGAGCTCGCCCCGATTTCATGCCCTGCCATGCCCTGCAGGCCGAAGAAAAAATCGCCTGCCATGACAGCGTTGCGAGACGCGACCTGTATAGCCCTTCATTCCTCTGGCAGTCGTATCGTCTGAATGGCGGCAGAGTTGTCGTCGTTTCCTCCAGCTACGGCACCTGTTTTCTGCCCGAAGAGGCATGAGGATGACGCCTCTTGCATGACTCCCCTCCCCACGAGAATCTTGCCATCGCGCCGGCATGAGACTTTCGTCCGCCGGTGAAATATGTTTTTGACAGTGCCTTTTTCTCGGCTAGATTGAGTCGATGTAACGGGTTACATTCGAAGACAAGACATGGTTGCCCCGGCCATGTCCGCTACCTGCCCCACTGCGTCATCCCCAACAATCAGAGGGTCGCTTCAGTCCCTGCTACGCCACGTACGCCCTGCTCCATGCATGACCTTCATAGAACAATCAACAATAAACGGAGACTCGACAATGGCTTGGTACTACTCCTATATCATTGGCTATTTCGTGATCATGTTCGCGATCGGCTACTACTACTTCCGCAAGGTGAAGACCTCTGACAGCTATCTGATTGCCGGCTGGAACATGGGCTACTGGAAGATCACCGGCACCACCATCAGCACCTGGTGTGGTGCGGCAGCCTTCATCGGCTGGATGGGGATGGGCTTTTCCAAGGGGCTCTCCGGCTACTTCATGTTCGCCCTACCCGGTATCATCGCGAGCCTGATGCTGGTCATCTTCTTCAGTCGCCCGCTGCGTCGCAAGAAGCTCTATACCCTGGCGGATCTGTTCGGGCGCCGTTTCGGCCGCAAGGCCAGTCTGTTTCCCTCCTTCTTCTCGGCCTTCGTCTACTCGGTGCCTGCCACCGCGATCCAGATCATCGGCATGAGCACCATTCTCACCGTGGTGCTGGGGCTGGAGTTCAATACCGCCATCTTCGTGTCCTTTGCGCTGATTCTCGGCTTCACCATTCTGGGGGGCCTTGAAGCGGCCATCGTCACCGATGCCCTGCAGAGCATCCTGCTGATCGCCGGCATCATGGTGCTGGGCTTCACTGCCCTGAGTTATGCCGGAGGGCTGGAACATGCCCTGCTCAATACGCCGATCGAGTTTCTCGCCCCGCTGCCCGAGGGCAAGACGATGGAAGTGGTGACCTTCGCGCTGACGGTGGCGCCGTTCTACCTCGTCTGGCAGTGCACCTGGCAACGCATCTTCGCCTCCGAGAGCGAAGACGTGGCCATCAAGGCCGGCGTATCAGGCTTCTCCATCGTGATGTTGATTTCCTTCTTTCCTTACTGCATCGGCGTGCTGGCACGCCAATTCGTGCCGTTGGATACCTCGGCCGATCTCGTCTTCTCCTACGTCACCATGCAGTTGCTGCACCCGGCCATCGGCGGGCTGGTCATCGTCGGCCTGCTGGCCGCCCTGATGACCTCGGCGGATTCCTACATCCTGCAGGGCAGCTCCAATCTGGCGCATGACCTCTATGGCAACTTCATCAATCGTCACGCCAACGAGAAGCAGAAGATGGCCTCGGCGCGCCTGAGTGTCGTCATCATCAGCGTGCTGGGACTGGGTGTCACCTTCCTGATGACCGACATCATCTCGGCCTATCAATGGGCGCTGCGCATCTCGGCCACCACGCTGATCTTCCCGTTCTTCGCGGTGATGTTCTGGAAGCATGCGACGTCCCGGGGCTGCATCAGCAGCATGGCAAGCGCCCTGAGTGTCACCGCCCTCTGGCCACTGCTGTCGACTGGCATCGACCCCGCCTACCCGGGCTTCCTGACCTCGCTGGTCGTGCTGGTGGTCGTCAGCAAGCTGACCCGCCATAGCCCCAGCGAGGATGTCGCGGCCTATTACTGGGATGGTGCCGAGTCACACGCCGCAAGCGCTCTCCCGGACGCCGCCAAGCCGAGTATCGCGCTGGCCTCGAAGGCTGTCTGAGCGACACCGGATCACCAGGACCGTAAAGACAGGAAGTGGCTCGGGGCTTGTCGTTGCCACGAGCCATTTCACCGCCCCTGGTGCCTGGCTTGCCGCTTGCTTGTGATCTCTTCACCCGCTGACTGATCAGCAGAGTTCTCTCCGGCACGCCGTCATGACAAGGATGACTCACATGACCCGAGCAGTACCGACTTCCCCCAGCGCCGCCAGGCCAGCCGCCCATCGTGTCCATAATCCCTACGCCCCGCTGAGCGAGACAGAGCCTCAGCCCGGCACGCGCTGGCTCAAGGGCAATATCCATGTGCATACCCGCGAAGCGCTCGATGAGAGCATTTCGATGGACCGGATTCATGGCGAGGATCATGACGAAGTGATCCGGCGCTCACAGGCCGCTCCCTTCCACTTCGATTTCGTGTGCACATCGGTTCACCCCTACCTCAACAATATCGAGCTGTTCTCACGTGGTGAGCAGCGTGATGACTTCGTGGTGATTCCGGGGCGCGAGATCCAGAACGACACCATCGACGATGGCGGCTATCTCGACGGCTATTTCGCCGGCGAGCATTCGAAATATCTGCATGTGCTGAGCATGGGCAAGGTCGGCGGCCTGTCGATCTGCGCCCATCCCAACTTCTTCGAGACCACCCGCCCACGCGAAGGCGGCGAATGGACACAGATCAAGAAGACGCTCCTCAACCCGTGTGCGCGCCTCGCGGAGATGAACATCATGGGCATGGAGGTCTACAACGGCCTTTCCATCCTGGAGGAACACATGGGGGCCAGGCCCTATGCGCCACACATGGCAGAGCCCTGCTGGGATGATCTTCTGTGTGAGGGAGTGCGCTGTGCAGGCTTTGCCGGCAACGACGAGTTCTATCGCGAGCAATATGTCTACGAGAACTACGCGCCACTGGGCTTCATCATGGTGGCCGCGGCGCTCAACGAGGCCGATATCCTGCGCAACGTGAAGCGCAACCGCTTCTATGCCAGCACCGGGGTGATGCTGGCCGATACGCCACTGGCAATGTCTGAACAGCAGGGACGCTACACCTTGCGCGTCAGCGCACAGGGCAAGGTGAAGTGGAAGGCGATGGTGCAGCGAGGCATGGCCCCCACAGGCGCCGGCGAGCCAAACGCGCCGCAGTTGATCGAGATCACGGCCCCTACCGCTGCTGCAGAGTGGGAGCTGGAACTGGACGGCGACTGGAAGTACGTGCGCTTTCAGGCCGAGTCGCTGGACAACTCCCTGCATCGCGCCTGGTTGCAGCCGATCTACGGCCCGGGCTGGGTCGACTACAAGGCGCTGTGAGTCAGGCGCTATCAGTCAGGCCGTGTGAATCAGACCCCGCGAACAGGTGCTCAGCCCTGACTGGGCGCCGGGCCTGCACTACCGCGAATCGCCAGCGACGCGTCCAGCAGGCGTGACGTCAAGGGCGCGTCGTCCTCGAGATGGCGGATCAACGCCTGGGCGATCACTTCGCCCATCTCTTCCACCGGCAGGTCTACCGTCGTCAGCGGTGGATTGAGGAACTCCGCCATTTCCAGGTCATCGAATCCCACCACCGAGACCTGTTGCGGCACACGGATTCCCCGCCGCTGCAGCGCCAGCATGGCACCACTGGCCAGCACGTCATTGAGGCACATCACGGCGGTGATGCCATCCCGCAGGCCGCCTTGCCCTTCGCCATCGAGCGCCCCCCCAGGCTCACAAGACAGCTCGCCTATCGCGGCGCTCGCCCCGGCGGTGGTGACATCGACGAACTGATCATGCTCGCGATCGGCGCTGGCACTCTCCAGCGCCTGCAGCGCGGCAACGGCGCCGTCGTAGCGCAGGCGCGCACGGTCGTTGTGCGCCAGCGGCTCGGAGAGGATGACGATACGCTGATGGCCCAAGGACATCAGATACTCCGCCAGTGCCTTGGCCAGGCCGTAGTTGTCATAGCCCACCGTGATCAACGGCGAATCCGGCAGGTAGATGCTGTTGAAGACCACCGGCACCGAGAAGCGTGACAGGTAGTCCAGTGTCTCGGCGGCATGACTGCCTCCGGGCAGAATCACGGCGTCCACCCCCATGTTGACCAGCTCACGTACCTTGTCGAATTCCGTCACCCGCCCCTTCTGGGTGGTCGTCACCAGCAGGCTGTAGTGCGCCCGCGCCAGCGCGCCTTCCAATGCATCGATGAACTTGGCGTAGATCGGGTTCTCGAAGGTCGGGATCACGATTCCCAGGGTGCGCGACTGATGCTGAGACAGCACACGCGCGGCATTGTTGGGCAGAAAATCGAGCGCGTCGGCTGCCGCCAGCACCTTGTCGGCCGTCTTCTTCACCACCTTTTCGGGATTGTTGAGCACCCGCGAGACCGTCGCGACCGACACCCCCGCCAGCTGGGCGACTTCCCTGACCCCGGCACGCCTGGGCTTGTTCATGGCTTGCTCTCCCTCGCCGCCTGCGCTCTTCGGGCCGGTTTCGCCTGGCGCAGGGCATCCAGCTCCGTCAGATAACGCTCCAGTACCAGATTGGGTGGGCGGCTCTTGCGCGTGATGGCGCTGTAATAGGTGACATAGGAGTTGGCCACCGGGCTGAGCGCCTGCATCTGGCCATCGCGCACCCAGCGCTCGGCATAGTGGGTGGGCAGATAGCCGAGATAGCGCCCGGAAAGCACCAGGAAAGCGATGCCCTCGCGGTCAGTCGCGGAAGCAGCGGCTTTGAGCGGTTCATGCAGCGCCTTGATCGCAGGCGTCTGCGCGTAGGCCGGCAGCACCGCATCATGCTGGCGAATCTCTTCCTCGCCCACCGGACGCCCCCGCGCGAGGGTATCGCCCGCCCGAGGTTCACGGAACAGCACATGGCCCCGCGCGCAGTAAAGGCAGGAGGTTTCCTCGTAGAGCGAGCGATACTCGAGCCCCGGCAGCGTCTTGAGCGTCGGGATCACCCCGGTATGCAGGCGGCCATCCAGCACGGCGCGCTCAATCTCGTTGGGGGGAATCATGCGGATGTTGATCATCACCTCCGGGCCGTGCCCTTTCAGCGCACTCAGCGCATCCGTGATGTGCATCTCGGGCATGGTGACCAGATTGTCGGTGATGCCGATGTTCAGCTCGCCCTTGAGCCAGGCATGCAGACCATTGATGCGTGTGCGAAAGCCCTCTGCCGCGGCCAGCATCTGCATCGCGGCCTCGTGGACTTCCCGCCCCTCATTGGTGAGAGCAAACCCGCTGCGCCCGCGCTGACAGAGCTTGAGGCCCAGCCGCGTCTCCAGGTCACTCATCGCCATGCTGATGGCGGAGCGACTGATGTTGAGCTCGATCTCGGCCGCCGAGAAGCCACCGCACTCCACCACCTTGCGAAAGATACGCAGCAGACGCAGGTCGGTATCGCCGAGCTGCCCCCGCATGACCTCGCCTCGCATAGGCCCGCGCCTCCTGTTGTTGAACGGTTCCGCGCCACACGGCGCCTGACTGCGCCGAGATGGCGTAGCGAACGCCAGCGGAAAGTTAAGTAAATGCTTTCCTGAAGATAAAGACAATGGCATTTATCTTACCAAAAGGACTTCCTAATCTCGTTGGACAGGAGCCGAGAACCAACAACAACACACTCTGTGGGAGACATCATGACCGCCTTCGATACATCCCCTTCCGCCCAGGCAGGCTTGAGCCAGGAGCAGCTCGATGCCTACTGGATGCCCTACACGGCCAACCGCCAGTTCAAGCAGGACCCGCGCATCATCACCAAGGCGCAGGGAGCCTACTTCACGGACTCCCGGGGCCGTCAGATCTTCGATGGCCTGTCGGGTCTCTGGACCTGCGGTGCCGGCCATTGCCGCCCGGAAATCGCCGAGGCGGTCAGCGCACAGCTGCGCGAGCTGGATTACGCGCCCGCCTTCCAGTACGGCCATCCCAAGGCCTTCGAGCTGGCGCACCGCATCAAGACGCTGATGCCCGAGGGGCTGGATCACGTCTTCTTCACCGGCTCCGGCTCCGAGAGTGCCGACACCTCACTGAAGATCGCGCGTGCCTACTGGCGCAAGAAAGGCAAGCCGACCAAGACCAAGCTGATCGGACGCAGCAAGGGCTACCACGGCGTCAACTTCGGGGGCTTCAGCGTCGGCGGCATCGGGGCCAACCGCTCGCTCTACGGTCAGGGGGTCGATGCCGATCACCTGCCGCATACCCTGCTCAAGGAAAATGTCTTCACGCCCGGCATGCCCAGAACCGGTGCCGAGCGCGCCGATGAGCTGCTGGAGCTGATCGCGCTGCATGATGCCTCCAACATCGCCGCTGTCATCGTCGAGCCGATGGCAGGCTCCGCCGGCGTGCTGCCGCCGCCAGTAGGCTATCTCAAGCGCCTGCGCGAGATATGCGACCAGCACGACATCCTGTTGATCTTCGATGAGGTCATCACCGGCTTCGGACGCATGGGCGCCATGAGCGGCGCCGAGGAATTCGGGGTCACGCCGGACATCCTCAACGTCGCCAAACAGATCACCAATGGCGCGGTGCCGATGGGCGCCGTGGTCGTCAAGGGCGACATCTACCAGACCTTCATGGACAACGGCGGCCCCGACTACATGATGGAGATTCCCCACGGCTACACCTACTCCGGTCACCCGGTGGCGTGTGCCGCGGCGCTGGCAGCCCTCGACGTGCTCGAGAACGACCAGCTCATCTCCCGCGTCCGCGAGCTGAGTCCGGTATTCGAGAAGAAGCTGCACGAGCTCAAGGGCACGCGCTACATCAGCGACATCCGCAACTACGGTCTGGCCGGTGCGCTGCAGGTCGAGGCCTATCCCGGCGAGCCGGCGCGGCGCCCGTATGAGATTGCCATGCACTGCTGGAAGGCCGGTTTCTATGTCCGTTACGGCGGCGACACCATCCAGCTGGGCCTGCCGTTCATCACCGAACACGACGAGCTGGACCGTCTGATCAATGCCCTCGGCGATGCCTTCGCCGCCCAGGACTGACGCTCGACGCTCAAGGCTGACGATCGACGTTCAAGACTGACCATCAACATTCAGAACTGACGATCAACACTACTTCATTCATCGCCATTCATTTCACAAGCCATCTCAGGGAGCCCACCCAATGAAGACGCTCGGACACCTCATCAACGGCAACATCGATCACAGCGAAGGCCGTACCCAGGACATCTTCAATCCCTCCACCGGCGAAGTCGGCGGTCAGGTGCGCCTGGCCAGCAAGGCGACGGTCGAGGAAGCCATCGCGGCCGCCGAGGCCGCCTTCCCGGAATGGCGCAACACGCCGCCGATCAAGCGCGCCCGAGTGATGTTCCGCTTCAAGCAGCTGCTGGAAGAACACGCCGACGAGATCGCCCGCCTGATCGGTCAGGAGCACGGCAAGATCTGTCACGATGCGCTGGGCGAATTGCAGCGCGGCATCGAGAATGTCGAATATGCCTGCAGCGCCCCGGAACTGCTCAAGGGCGAGCACAGCCGCAATACCGGCCCGGGCATCGATTCCTGGAGCGAATTCCAGCCGCTGGGCGTGGTTGCCGGCATCACGCCGTTCAACTTCCCGGCCATGGTACCGCTGTGGATGTACCCGATGGCGATCGCCTGCGGCAATACCTTCGTCCTCAAGCCCTCCGAGCGCGACCCGACGTCCACGCTGTTCATCGCTGAGCTGCTGATGGAGGCCGGTCTGCCGGCCGGCGTCATGAATGTCGTCAATGGCGACAAGGAAGCCGTCGATACGCTGCTGGACGACCCGCGCATCCAGGCGGTCAGCTTCGTCGGCTCCACCCCGATCGCTGAATACATCTACAGCCGCGCCGCGGCCAACGGCAAGCGCTGTCAGGCCCTCGGTGGCGCCAAGAACCACGCCATCGTGATGCCGGACGCCGACATGGAATACGTGGCCAACTCACTGAATGGCGCCGCCTTCGGCTCCTCCGGTGAGCGTTGCATGGCACTGTCCGTCGCGGTGGCCGTGGGCGATGACGCCGCCGACAAGCTGATCGCGCAGATGAAGCAGCAGATGGAAGGCCTCAAGGTCGGCATCTACAGCGACAAGGGCAATGATTTCGGCCCGCTGATCACCGCGGCCCATCGTGACAAGGTGGTTGGCTACATCGACAGCGCCGAGCAGCAAGGCGCGACGGTGGTGGTCGATGGCCGCAATCCGCAGGTCGAAGGCGGCGAGAACGGCTTCTTCGTCGGCGGCACCCTGATCGATGGCGTCACCCCGGAGATGACCTGCTACCAGGAAGAGATCTTCGGCCCGGTGCTGCTGGTCGTGCGCGCCGATTCGATGGAAGCCGCCATGCAGCTGATCAATGATCACGAATACGGCAACGGCACCTGCATCTACACCCGTGATGGCGAAGCCGCCCGCTACTTCAGTGATCACATCCAGGTCGGCATGGTCGGCATCAACGTGCCGCTGCCGGTACCGGTCGCCTATCACAGCTTCGGCGGCTGGAAGCGCTCGCTGTTCGGCGATCTGTCCGCCTACGGCCCGGATGCGGTGCGCTTCTACACTCGCCGCAAGACCATCACCCAGCGCTGGCCTTCCGCCGGTCTGCGTGAAGGCGCCCAGTTCGCCTTCCCGTCCTGATCCATCGCCTTCGCTTTCTGACCCATCACGAACGCGGATCATCGCCTGATGACAACTGCGCCGGACAGCCCTGCTGTCCGGCGCTTTCATGTGCTCATCATGCAGGGTCATGCCGGCAGTCAGCCCCTGCCCCTTGCAGTGGCCAGAAACGGCTCCACATAGTCAGGACATCTCATCACGAGAATCCCGACAACACCGGCGGTCAGCACCGTCACAAGGAGCCAAGATGATCTGGGTAATCGCCACCGTTACCGCCAAGGAAGGCCACGTCCAAGATGTCTTCAATGAACTCTGCGCCGTCGCGCCCACCGTGCGCGAGGAAGATGGCTGCCACGCCTACCACCCGTGTCTGGACTCCGAACGCGCCGCCGACAAGGACAACGACCCACGCCCCGACACCATCACCGTGGTGGAAGCCTGGGAATCCCACGATGCGCTGCAGGCCCACCGTGAGACCGAACACATGCAGCGCTTCCGCGACAACGCCGGTGACTGGATCGCCGATGGCGATATCCGCATTCTGAGCCCGGCGGGCTGATAGACAGAACAGCATTGGGAAAGCCCCAAAAAGCCCGGCCTCCAGGAGGCCGGGCTTTTTTATCGGGTTTGCTGCCATGACGGCATATCATTTACCGCTACAGCCCCGGTTTCACTCCTGCGGCTGATCCTCGGACAACTGCATGATCATTCGTGTCGTCAGGTAAAGGCGTGGCACGACGCTATCGACCAGCACGAACTCCTGATCGCTGTGATAGCCGCCGCCGACGAGACCCAGGGATTCGAGCACTGCCGGTTTATCGGAATCTGCATGATAGGCGTAGGCTGCATCGGTGCCGCCACCGATCTCGACCGCTTGCAGTGTCTGCCCCAACTCTTGATAGATCTTCTGGGCCTGCTCGGCCAGCTGCTGACTCTGCGGATTGTCAGGCAGCGGCGGACGCCCCTTCTCGAGATGGAACTCCACTTCGGTATCATCGATCAACTGGTTCTTCGTGATAGCCTGCGCTTCTTCCAGGACACGCTGATACTCGCTGCTATCGAAGTAGCGCATATCACCTTCCGCCCTGGCATGCTCCGGAATCACGTTACGCTTGACGCCGCCCTCGACGATCGTCCAGTTGAGCGTCGTCTCCTTGTCCGCATCATCAAGCTCATTCAACTGCAGCAGCTGATGAGACAACTCCATGATGGCGTTGCGCCCTTCCTCTGGTGCGCCACCGGCATGGGAGGCACGGCCCTTCACCTCGAGAAACGCATAGTTGATGCCCTTGGTGACGACGGTGACGGCATCGACTCCCGGGTCAGCGAAGGTAGGCTCGAATACCAGCACGGCATCCTGATCTGCCGATAGCTCATGAATCAGGTCATGCGAGCCCGGCGAGCCCTTCTCCTCATCAGGATTGAAGACAACCGTCACCTGGCCATAGTCATCAAACCCGAGCGACTTCAGCGCCTCGAGACTGTGCAGAATAACGGCTGCGCCACCCTTGGCATCGCCCACGCCCGGGCCATAGGCACGCCCATCCTCGATACGGAAGGCACGCTCCGTGGCGGCGCCTTCATCGAAGACGGTGTCGTAGTGAATCATCAACATGATCTTGCGACTGCCATCTCCCTGCAGGCGACCGACAATCGTATTGCCGCCATAGGTCTTGGCAGGGTGCGTTTCCACCTGTGCGCCAAGCGCTTCGAGATGCTGGGTCAGCATTGCCTCAACGTCATTCAAGCCTTCACGGTAGCCCGTTCCCGAATCCACGTTGACCAGTGTTTCCAGCGTCTCCAGCAGAGGCGCTCGCTGTTGCTCGACGGCATCCTGCACATCCTGATAGTCCGCCGCTTGCGCACCGGCACTGCACATACCGCATGCCAAACCCACCGCCAACATCGGAAGCCGCATTTTCCACCTCTAATATTGTTATATAAGAAATAACGAAGGTAAGGCGGATATCAGGCAAACGCAAACGCGAGGCCTACCGGGAAATTTTTTCCGCTAGCAGCTTTACCTGCCGCCCACCATTGAACACAGGTGCACCTCATCTGATCTGCGTCTCGTGAATGTGCAGCACTCGCAGGGATTATCGGTTGCCTGAGGGCTTCTCAGCGCCGATACTGTATATGAATACAGTATCGAAAGGAGACCCCACCCATGACCGTATCTGCCGCTCAGCCGTCCCACGCCTCGCTGGCTCGCCCTCATCCAGCGCCGGAGCCCTGTGCACTGCCACACCCCCACATCACGGGGCGCGCTGGCATTTCCGGCTTCCCCTCGCCGGCCGAGGATTACGCGGGGCGCACGCTGGACCTCAACGAGCGGCTGATCAAGCGCCCGGCAGCGACCTTCTTCATGACGGTGGCGGGTGACAGCATGGAAGGCTTCGGCATCTATGAGGGCGACACCCTGGTGGTAGACCGCTCCATCGATGCCCGTCCCGGGCATATCGTGGTGGCACTGGTCGAGGGTGAGGTGGTGGTCAAGCGTTATGAGCTGATCGGTCAGCGCCCCTATCTGAGCTCCGGCAATGCCCTGTATCCGCCGGTCGCGATCTTCGACCTCGAATGCCAGGTCTGGGGGGTGGTGCGTTCCGTCATCCACGAATACGCGGTATGAAGACGCCGATGATCGGACTGGTCGACTGCAACAACTTCTACGCCAGCTGCGAGCGGGTGTTCGACCCGCGCCTGGAGGGCCGCCCTGTCGGCGTGATGTCCAACAATGACGGCTGCGTGATCGCGCGCTCCAACGAGCTCAAGGCGCTGGGCGTGGAGATGGGCACCCCCGCCTTCCAGCTACAGCCACTCGTCCGTGAGGGGCGCATCCACCTGCTCTCCTCCAACTATGAGTTGTATGGTGACATGTCGGCGCGCGTGCGTGAGGTGCTGGAGGAATATTCCGCCGGGGTCGAGCCCTACTCCATCGATGAGATGTTCGTGCGTTTCGATGGTTTTGATCGCAACTCGATGCTGACATTGAGCCGCACCCTGCACCGCAATGTCCGCAAGTTCACCGGCATTCCCGTGTGTGTCGGGGTCGCACCAACTCGAACGCTGGCCAAGTTGGCCAATCGCGCTGCCAAGAAGCGTCCGGAATTCGGCGGTGTCTGCGTGCTGGAGCCCAATGAAGTCGGCACCCAGCGCCTGCTGGCCGATACGCCACTGGGCGATGTCTGGGGCGTGGGCCGACGATTGGTCGAACGCCTGGCACTGCAAGGCCTGCACACTGCCTGGGACCTGCGCTGCGCCGACCCGCGCGCCATCGGCCAGCGGTATTCCGTGGTACTGGAACGCACCGCGCGCGAACTGCAAGGCACGCCCTGCTTCGAGATGAATGATGCCGATGACGCCCGCCAGCGCATCATGACCTCGCGCTCCTTCGGGCGCATGACCGGTGACTTGAATGAACTCAGGGACGCCATCCGCCAACATGCCCAGCGCGGCGCAGAGAAACTGCGCCATCAAGGCAGCCTGACACGCGCCGTGCTGGTCTTCCTCAAGAGCAATCGCCACCGGCCCGACCTGCCGCAATACTCACCCAGCACCATTATCGAGCTGCCCGCCCCCACCAATGACAGCCGCGAGATACTCGCCGCCGCGCAACAGGCGCTGGAGCGTATCTACCTGCGCGGCTATCGCTTCATGAAGGCTGGCGTGATGCTGCTCGATCTCATCGATCAGCCACGCGAGCAACTCTCGCTGCTCGACGACGAAACGGATATCGCCAGGCGTGAACGCAGTCAGCAGCTGATGGCGACACTGGACGCCATGAATCAGAAGATGGGCCGCGGCACCGTGCGCCTCGGCGTCGCACGCCCCGACGCCGCCTGGCAACTGCGCTGCGCCCACCGCAGCGCCCGCTACACCACCAACTGGCAGGAATTGAAGCGGTTGCGTTAGTGGGCTTGGCCGAAAGCTCTGAGCGCAATTTCGACCGCCACAACCATCAGCAATACAATCCCTTTCCTCGGCGCTCATACCGCAGAAGGCATGAAGGGAGTGAATGCGTAGATATCGCGCGTAATCTGATCGGATTGTTGCACCCACAGCAAAGGTGTTTTACGCCAGCGCCGCTTTATCAATGACTTGCGAACGCTCATGCTGTGCGCCATTGCTGAAAAGCCAACAGTTGTGGAGTACCCGGCATGAAGATTCTACTGATCAACGGCGGCAAGGCCTTTGCCCATTCCAATGGCGAGCTGAACGCGACGCTGCATCAACTGGCGCGCGGTGAGCTGGCCGAGCTGGGCCATGAAGTGCGTGAAACCGTCATCGAGGAAGGCTTCGAGACCAAGGTGGAAATCGAGAAGCAGCTGTGGGCGGACCTGATCATCTATCAGACCCCAGGTTGGTGGATGGGTCTGCCGTGGACCGTGAAGAAGTATCTCGATGACATCCTGACTGAGGGCCACGGCTCGCTGTATGCCAGCGATGGTCGTCATCGCACCAGCCCGACCCAGGGCTACGGCACTGGCGGCTTGATGCAGGGCCGCCAGTACATGCTGTCACTGACCTGGAATGCACCACTTGAAGCCTTTGATGAAGAAGGCAACTTCTTCGAGGGCAAGGGCATCGATGGCGTCTACTTCCCGGTGCACAAGGCGATGGAATTCCTCGGCATGACGGCCCTGCCGACCTACCTGGCCACTGATGTGATCAAGAACCCTGACCTGGCAGCCTACACCCAGGCCTATCGCACGCACCTTCGTGAGCACGTCGGCCACGCCTGAAGGCTCGGGGCGTCATACAGTCTGAGCTGATGACGCCTCTCTCAAGCTCTCGAATACACGAAAGGCTGCCCATGGGCAGCCTTTCGTCGTTGAGTAGCCGTCATTTAGCCATCAAGTAGCGATAATCCGGCGCTCGAGAACACCTATCAAGGCCCGACCTGGGTCAGTGCCCCGCTCTGGCGTGAGACGAGCGAGACGTGATCCAGAAACAGGCGGAACATCTGGGCCTGGCTCGAAACGGCCAGACGCTGATAGATATGCTTGCGATGTACCTTGACGGTGCCATCGCTGATAGCGAGTTCACGCGCGGCAGATTTGGTGGAGTGTCCGGCCAGCAACAACTTGACGATGTCCTGCTCACGCTGCGTCAGAAGACCATCACCAAAGCTATCGAAGGCGGCCTCTACCGGCTCATGATGCTCCAGGCAATCCACGAAACTGACGCCCTGCCACTTCCAATACTCGCGCGCGAGGGGCTCGATGATCGGTTGCAGGTTCTTGAGCGCCAGCAGTGATTTTCGAGTCAGCGGCAGAGAGGTCTCATGCAATCCCAGCGAAAATACCATCACGATGTCGCCGGGCAGTTGTATGAAGATGCCAATTTCATCCTTGAGCCCCAACGCGCCGTAATAATGCTTGTAGTACTCACTGTCTTCGAAGCAATCAGGCGCCAGCTCACTCAGGCGGTAGACGCCGGGACGACAGCTTTGCTGGGTCGAGGTATAGAAGGGATCCAATATATAGGCATCGCCAATATAACGCTCTACCCCCTGCTGCCGACGCTCAGGAGGATAATTGTCGTAGATCAGGATGGGTGCGCACCCTTGCTTGTAGGTGCTGACCAGTATCGTGTCAAAAGGCAGAATGTCGTGGAAGACGTCCTGCAGCAAGCGAGGGAATTCCGCCGAAGATGCCGATGTCATCAGCTTCGCCAGCACGCAATGCCAGCTCGATATTTCTGGAGCGCACAACAACTCTTTGTGAATCATGAGCCGACCCTGGTGACGTATCGAGACATCCTAGCATAGCCAACGAAGGTATAACGCTGGCGCATCCGGAGCCATCACGCCCCGAACGCCAATGAAAGCGCCAGGCATGAGCCTGGCGCTTTCATTGCAAGACGCTTGTTCGTGTCAGAACGTCCAGCACGGTTCATTCCCGCCACCACCATTCAGGTAATGGCCAACCAGATGGACTTCGTCTCGGTATATTCACCGAGTGTCTGCAGTGACTTGTCGCGGCCATTGCCGGACTGCTTCACACCACCAAAGGGCATCGTCATGTCCGGCCCTGCCCAGTTGTTGATATAGACCTGTCCAGACTGCAATCGGCGCGCGACACGAATCACCCGGTTGACGTCCTGACTCCAGAGCCCTGCTGCCAGCCCATAGTCAGAGTCATTGGCGATCGCAATCGCGTCTTCCTCATCATCAAACCCCATGACGGAGAGAACCGGGCCAAAGATCTCCTCGTTGGCAATGGCCATGTCTGCCGTCACGCCAGTGAAGATGGTCGGCGCTATGAAACAGCCCTCAACCTGGCGATTGTCGTCCGTGATGATCGCCTCACGTCTTGCCCCTTGCTGCTCACCGAGCGCGATGTAGCTGGCAATCTTGTCGTACTGTTCCTGATCGACGATGGCGCCCATGAAGCTTTGCGGGTCCAGCGGGTCCCCCGGCTGCATGCTCCTGGCAGCTTCACACAGCGCACGAACGAATGGCTCGCGAATACGGTTGTGCACCAACAGGCGGGAACCTGCGATGCAAACCTCTCCCTGATTATGGAAGATGGCGGCAGCGGCCTGACGTGCGACGCCCGGGATATCAGCACAGTCTTCGAACACGATATTCGGGCTCTTGCCACCACACTCGAGGAAAGTCCGCTTCAGGTTCGACTGACCCGCATATTGCGTCAGAAGCTTGCCCACCTGAGTCGAGCCAGTAAAGGCAATGGCATCGACCTGCATCGAAAGCGCCAGGGCCCTACCGACATCTGCCCCGAAGCCTGGCAATACCTGAAAGACTCCCTTGGGTATCTCCGTCAGCGCGATCAGTTGCGCCAGGCGCAGCGCCGAGAGCGATGACTTCTCGGAGGGTTTGAGAATGACACTGTTGCCAGTCGCGAGGGCTGGAGCAATCTTCCAGATCGTCATCATCAGCGGGAAGTTCCAGGGCACGATGGAGACGACCACGCCCAGGGGTTCACGCACGATCAGTCCCAACGCCTCTTCGCCGGTCGGCGCGACCTGACCATAGAGCTTGTCCAGGGACTCAGCGGTATAGCGTAGACATTCAATGGCAGAGGCCACATCGCCCAGCGCACTGGTGATCGGCTTGCCCATGTCGAGTGTATCGAGCAGTGCGAGCTCCTGCTGATGCTCGGCGATGAGTTCTGCCAGATGCAGCAAGGTGCGCTTGCGGGCTGCCGGTGCCAGCCGCGACCAATCGCCCTTGTCGAAGACAGCTCTGGCACACGCCACGGCGCGTTCTACCTCGGGCGCCTCGCAGCAGGCCACCTGTGCCAGAGTGTCGCCCGTCGCAGGATTGATAGAGGGAAAGGTCTTGCCACTGGCGGCGTGGGTGAACTCGCCATCGAGATAGGCGCGAGTTTCAAAGGACAGCTGGCTGGCACGTTGCTGCCATTGGGCATGAGTGAGTGGCATGGTATGGCTCCGAGGGAGGACTGCGGCGGAAAAGACGTGAGAACGAGATGGCAACGGTGGAGAAATCAGCGACCCGCACGCGCCAGCACGGATTCCAGCAGCACCTGGCAGCCGAGGGCACAGTCTTCAGGTGAAGCATATTCCGCCTCGTTGTGGCTGATGCCATCGAGACACGGCACGAAGATCATTGCCGTCGGCGCCACGCGCGAAACATAGACGGCGTCATGGCCAGCACCGCTCATCATCTCTCGTGAGGGCGCATCCTGCTTGGCGACGGCCTGCCTGACGACCTCGATGCATGCCTCATCGAAGTCGACGACTTCTGACTTCCAGATGCGCTCCTGCGTCACACTGACACCATATTCCTCTGACACCTTCTCAAGCATCGCCATGAACGTGGCTTCCAGTGTCTCAAGCTCGGCTTCTTTCACATGGCGCAGGTCCACCGTCATGCTGACCTCACCCGGAATGACGTTGCGCGAGGCGGAGGGAATATTCAGGGTGCCCACCGTGACACGTGCACTCCCCGTCGGGTCTGATTGCACATGCTGGTGGATCTGATCCATCAAGCGCGCAGCCGCCATCATCGCATCACGGCGATAACGCATCGGCGTCGGCCCTGCATGCGCCGCGACACCAGAAATCGTGACATCAAACCAGCGAATTCCCTGAACGCCGGTGACAACCCCCAGTGACTTGCCTTCCTGTTCCAGCACCGGCCCCTGTTCAATGTGAAGCTCAAAATAACTGTCCAACCTGGGGCCCGCCTTGAAACCTGGCGTGCGCAGTCCGGTGCTCGCCAGCGCTTCGCCATAGGTAATGCCTTCGCTGTCTTCACGCGCCAGGGTATAAGTTGGCTCAAAGACGCCTGCATAGGTGCCGGACGCCACCATCGCCGGGGAGAAGCGACTGCCTTCTTCATTGCCCCATACGATCAATTCCAGCGGCCGGCGCGTGACAATGCCCTGCGCATCCAGCACTCGAAAGACCTCAAGTCCTGCCAGCACACCGAGAATGCCATCAAAACGTCCGCCCTTGGGCTGAGTGTCCAGGTGGCTGCCGGTCGAGACCGGGGCCAGCGACGGCTCGCTGCCCTCACGACGAATGAACAGGTTTCCGACCTCATCGACACGCATCTCGCAACCAAGTGCCTCGCACCACTGCATCAGCAGGCGGCGCCCCTGGGTATCCTCCTCGCTGAACGCAAGACGACAGGAGCCGCCCTTGGCCGTGGCCCCGACCTTCGCCATATCCATCAGGCTATCCCAGAGACGTTGCTGGTCGATCCTGAGCGGCTGAACCTCTTGTGCAACTGCCTGCATGCTTGCGTCCTCTTGTTCTTGTGTCCGTATGTCGATGGGCGTGTACCGACCTGTCACTCAGCACCCCGCCGTCACATCGAGTAGACCGTCACCTTAGAAACTCACGCCCCCGGAGCGGAATACCCCCATTGGGATATACCGGGCGGCTATCCGATCTGGATACGCTGGTTCCAGTGAACGATTGCAGCGAGAGCGACAGTGAAGAGCGCTTGGCACGCTGCATGACACCAGACCCCAGACAATCGCTGGCTCTCCGCCATCACCAACAACAAGAGACAACACTGATGACCACCAACACTCTGGATCACACCTCATCTATCGATGCACCATCCGAACATTCTGCCCATGGCCTGAACGGCGATGCTCAGGTTGTCTGGGAGAAGGACAGAGATCACTTCATCCACCCCTTCACTGACTTCTCGACCTTCCACGAGCAGGGTTGCGACATCATCAGTGATAGCGACGGTATCTACGTGTCAGATATCGAAGGCAACCGTTTCATCGATGGTATTGCGGGGCTGTGGTGCGTGAACGTGGGGCATGGTCGCAAGGAAATCGGTGACGCGATGGCGGAACAGGCCACACGCATGGCCTACTTCTCTACCTTCAACAATCTGACCAATATCCCGGCAGCGGAATTATCGGCCAAGCTTGCCAGTCTGGCACCGGCACACCTCAACCACGTCTTCTATACCTGTGGAGGCTCCACCGCGAATGATGTCGCCATTCGTCTGGTGCATTACTACTACAACCGTATCGGAAAGCCGCAGAAGAAGAAGATCATCTCCCGCAAGAATGCCTATCACGGTACCACCTACATGGCGGCTACCCTGACAGGCATCGAAAGCAACAACTGGATGTTCGATACCCTGGACTCCCATGTCAGCTATCTCAGCGAAGCCAACTGTTATCGTCGTCCGAAGGGCATGAGTGAAGCTGACTATTGCGACCAACTGGTGAATGAATTCGAGAACAGAATCGAAACACTGGGCGCTGACAATATCGCCGCTTTCATCATGGAGCCCATCATGGGCGCAGGCGGTGTTCTCGTCGCTCCCGAGGGTTACCACACTCGCATGCAGGCCCTCTGCCGCCAGCACGACATCCTGTTGATCGTCGATGAAGTCGTGACAGCCTTCGGACGTCTCGGCCACTTCTTCAGCAGCGAAAAGGTCTTCGGTCTCAGCCCGGACATCATTACCTGCGCCAAGGGACTTTCCTCTGGCTATGTGCCGCTTGGCGCAACGCTGATTTCAGACTCCCTTTATGAGGTGCTGGGTACCCCCCAGGGTAAAGGTGGTGTATTGAGCACAGGGTTTACCTATTCAGGCCATCCGGTCAGCTGTGCCGCCGCGCTCAAGAACATCGAGATCATGGAAAGAGAAGCGCTGTGCGAAAACATCCAGCGAGTCGGCCCCTATCTTGAGGCGCAGTTGAAAACCCTGAAGCATCACGCTACCGTTGGCGACGTTCGCGGCAGTAACTTCATGATGTGCTTGGAAAATGTGGCAGACAAGACAACCGGTGAGCTCTTGCCACTGGAAGCACGTGTCGGGGATAGGGTCGCTGCAGAAGCTCAGAAGCGAGGCTTGATCATTCGCCCTGTCGGTCACCTCAACATCATCTCTCCGCCGTTGATCTGGGATGAAGCCGTGATCGATCAGGTCGTGGCCATCCTCGATGCCTCATTCTCGGCAGTCACCGAATCACTCACGCAAGACGGTTATCTGTAACAGTCCAGAAAATGGATTGATGTGACGCGGCCTCGCCCAGGTTATCGCGTGTTGCCAACATTGCCGCTGGCCCTTGAACTTCGCTGCGCCAGCGGCATCGGCCGTCACATATGTATAAAAAATTATAATGACAAAAGGTATGTTATGGACAATTTTGGATACATGAGCCTGATCCCCACAGGCATCGTGCTCATCATGGCGCTCATTACACGCAGGACAATCGAATCACTCATGACAGGGGCAATCGTCGGCTTGTTGATGATTGACCCTTACAATGCCATTTCAGATGGCGCAGATACCATGCTGACGGTACTGGCCAATGATACCGTCACCTGGATCATTCTCGTATGTGGTCTATTTGGCAGCTTTATCGCCTTGTTGGTAAAGACAGGCGGTGTACTCAGCTTCGGGGCAGCGCTTGGCAGCCGAATCCGGACCAGGAATCAAAGCTTGCTGGCAACCTGGGTGCTGGGCCTGGTGATCTTCGTCGATGACTATCTGAATGCGCTGACCATCAGCGCCTCGATGAAGAAGATTACCGATAGATTCAACATCTCACGCGAAAAACTCGCCTACATCGTCGACTCCACCGCTGCACCAGTCTGTGTATTGGTACCCTTCTCAACCTGGGCAGTCTTCTTTTCGGGCCTGCTGGAAGAAAATGGCATCCCGGGAAATGGCATATCCATGTATATCGAAGCCATTCCTTACATGTTCTACGCCTGGGTAGCGGCAGCTATCGTACCGATGGTCGCCATGGGCTGGATTCCCAATATCGGCCCGATGAAAGCCGCCGAACTGCGTGCCGCCTCTGGACAGACCATCCCCGATGACAGCACTGACACGACACTGGAAGTCGAAGATACCGGCAAGACACCGCCACATCTGCTCAACTTCCTGGTGCCGATGTTCGCGCTGGTCTTCTTCACCTGGTATTTCGACACTGACATTCTACGCGGCGTGATAGTGGCACTGCTGGTACTGTTCGTGATGATCTTTGCGCAGCGTCTGCTCAGCTTCAATGACACCTTCGACACGGCATTGGAAGGCTTCAAATCGATGCTGCTGCCTCTGGGAACACTGGTTGCCGGCTTCTTCCTGAAAGAGGTCAATGACACCCTGGGGCTGACCACATTCGTCATCACCCATGTGCAACCCATCATGACGCCGGGGCTGCTGCCGATGGTCATCTTCCTGACCATGGCCTTGCTGGCCTTTGCAACCGCCTCTTTCTGGGGCCTCTTTGCGGTGGCAATGCCGATCGTCTTGCCGCTCGCCATGAGCATGGATGCCAACATGCCACTGGTCGTGGGCGCACTGATCTCGGCCAGCGCCTTCGGCAGTCACGCCTGCTTCTATGGTGACTCCACAGTGCTCTCGGCACAGGGCAGTGGCTGCTCTCCCATGTCGCATGCCTTGACCCAACTGCCTTACGTCTTGATCGCGGCATCGATATCCGCGCTTATCTTCCTTGCCGCCGGCTACCTGTGAGACGAACATCATGACCCGCTCCTCCCCCTCTCATTCTCTTGATGTCTTCACTCCAGGCTCACCGGCTGCCAAGGGCTTCTTCATGCCTGCCGAATATGCCAAACATGATGCCTGCTGGATGCTATGGCCACAGCGGCCGGACACCTGGCGTTACGGTGCCAAGCCTGCCCAACAGGCTTTCGTGGATGTCGCCACGGCCATCGCCGGCAGCGAGACCGTCATCGTCGGCGTCAATGATGAGCAGTACGAAAACGCACGCAATGAACTGCCCGCGCATGTGCGTGTCGTCGAGATATCCAGCAACGACGCCTGGATGCGCGATGTCGGCCCGACCTTCCTGACTCACCCGGATGGCCGTATTGCCATGATCGACTGGGAGTTCAATGCCTGGGGCGGCCTCAATGGAGGGCTCTATTTCCCTTGGGACAAGGACCGCAGAATCCGCACCAAGATCTCGCAGATTCTGGATGTTCCGCGCTTTGATGCCTCGATCATGCTGGAAGGCGGTGCCATTCATGTCGACGGCGAAGGGACGCTGATCACGACCGAAGAGTGCCTGCTCAATGCCAATCGCAACCCTGATCTGAGTCGCGAGCAGATAGAGCAGATCCTCAAGGACCATCTCGGTGTCACCACCATCATCTGGCTTCCCAATGGCTGCCATCTGGATGAGACCGATGGCCACGTGGATAACCTGTGTTGCTTCGTCGGGCCTGCAGAAGTCGCCCTCAACTGGAGCGATGATCCCCAGGACCCACAGCATGCGATCTCCAAGGCGGCGCTTGAGGTTCTCGAGAACTCCGTGGATGCCAGAGGGCGTGCCTTCAAGGTGCATCTGCTACCACAGCCCGGCCCTCTGTATATCCAGGAAGATGAAGCCAATGGTCTGGACCGCCTGGGTAGCTCACACCCGAGACGTCCCGGCGACCGCATGGCAGGGTCCTACGTGAACTTCTACATCGCCAACGAGGCCATCGTCATGCCATTGCTTGACCCGGCGCTGGATGATGTCGCGCGCGAGAAACTGCAAGCCATCTTCCCGACTCGGCAGATTCTTGGCGTCAATGCTCGTGAAATTCTGCTGGGGGGTGGCAACATCCACTGCATTACCCAACAGCAACCCAAGCGCCTGACTGAACGACACTGACGCCTGTTGGCGTAAAAAGAAGCCCGCCACCGGTGACATGACCGATGGCGGGCTTCTTGCGTTCTAACGAATAGCGGCGACCAGCGCTCACTATTGAGAGGATACGGGTCTCAGAAGCTCCAGCTGGCATGCGTCCAGAAGATACGCCTCGGCTCATTGACCTGTGCATCGCCCTGCCCACTACCCTGGAACGGATCGTCGTAGAAGCGATTGACGTGGTAGGCGTAGGCCTTGTCGAACGACCGGTGCGAGCATGGCAGATCCACTGGCGAAGACGGTAAACGTGCCTGCCAGTAGAGAGGTGTGCTCGTTTACACCTTGGCCTCCTGCAGTTCATCCCCTCGCTTGTGCGTGGCGCGAATCCACAGCCAATCCAGCAGCCCCATCACGATCAGCGAGAGGCCGACCAGCGGGAAGATGACACCGATGATCATCATCAAGCCCCAGACACCGGCGATACGCTTGCGCTCCTTGGGCAGCGGCGGGATACCGATACCGCCCACCGGACGACGCTTCCACCACATCACGCCCGCACCGACGCTCATCATCACCATCGCGATACAGGCCAGTACCAGCACCAGCTGATTGATCAGCCCGTACTGCTGCCCCAGGTGGACATTGATGCCCCACTCCAGCGCTCGACCCAGCGGGCCGTAATCGGCGTAATGCATGTCCAGCAGCACATCGCCGGAATAGCGATCCACATGCACCACCTGCTGGCGCTCCAGCGCATCCGGATAGATGGAGCCGGTGTAGACGCCCTGCGGCGAGCCCGGCAGATTGATGGCATAGCCCGGCGCCAGTCCTTCGCGAGCGAAGATGCGCTCAGCCTGATCGAGGCCGATATCGGCATGGGCAATCGCGGCGGCGCTCAGCGGCACGCCCGCAGCGCCGGAGGCCTGCTCGGCACCAGACCTGGTGCCGCCACCATGCCCAGCATGCTCTCCCTCATCCACGACGTGGCTTGTCGCTGCAGCCGGCAAGAAAGATAACGGGATAACGGCCTGTTCGAGTGACCAGGTCGTCCGCTCCTGGTCCACCAGCCGCGTATCGGACATCGGCGTATTCACGCGCACGCCATCGGGATACCCGAAGTTATGCCCGTTGGCCAACTCGTTGACCTTGGCACCCCACACCATTGACCACGGCATGCCGGTCACGGCGAGAAACAGGATGAAACCAGCGGCGAAGATGCCACACACGGCATGCAGGTCGCGCCACCACAGACGGCGCGCAGGCGTGGTACGCAGCGTGACGACGCCACCCTTCTGGCCCCGCGGCCACCACAGATACAGGCCGCTGAGTACCAGCAGAATGCTCCAGCCGGCGGCGATCTCGATCGCGGCATTGCCGATGGGGCCGGTGATCGCGAGGCTGTGCAGATTGCGCACCGTCCACATGATGCTGTCACGGTAGGCCATCTGCCCCTGTACTTCACCGCTGTAGGGATTGACGTAGACCGCCTGCTTGCCACTGCCATCGGCTGCCACGATATCGACTTCCGTGGTCAAGTCACTGGCCGCAGGCGGCACGACACGCACGGCCTTGCCGGGCAGACTTTCCACGGCGACACGCACCTGCTCGCTCAGCGGGACACTCGCCTGTGCCTGGCCATTCGCCTGTTGCACCACCGGCGTGTTGACCTTCATCAGGTCGGCATGCACGAAGTGGTCGATCTCTTCACGGAACAGATAAAGACCGCCGGTGACGGCCAGCAAGGTCAGGAAAGGCAGCACCAGCAGGCCGGCATAGAAATGCCAGCGCCACACGGCGCGGTAGATATCGCTGAAACCGCGAGCGGCGCGACCCGCGGAGTCGGTATTGGTTGTTGAACTCATCTCGATTACCCATCGACAGGTGCCACGACGCGCGACGGAGACTTTGTCCGCCGGTCAACGTGAGGTCACCGAACACTATGGAGAGCCACCGCGAGGTGGCCCAGCAATTCATGGCGCGAGGGAATCGTGAGGTGGCGCGCGCCCGGGCGGACGCAGATAGACATTGATGTCGCGGAACGCGACAAGGCAGGGACGCGGGGCCGCGTCGCGAGACAACCGCCCCAACGCCAGCAACAGGGCAACGGCGACCAATGCCAGCGTAAAGGCCGCCATGCTGGCCAACGGACAATCCGAGGCAGCGGAACTATGGGTGATCTGCGCCTGCGAACCGCTTTCGCGAGCGACACGCGTTATCCAGTCGCTATCGGCACTCACCCAACGCCCGGTACCGACACTCTCGAAGACGGCATGGTCGTTGACCATCACCACACGCGGGGCCGCCAGCGGCATGACCAGCATGGCAGCCAACGCGATCAGCATC
Organism: Cobetia sp. 2AS; assembly: GCF_029846355.1. Lineage (NCBI taxonomy): Bacteria > Pseudomonadati > Pseudomonadota > Gammaproteobacteria > Oceanospirillales > Halomonadaceae > Cobetia > Cobetia sp. 2AS. Next base: position 1,020,013 of record NZ_JARWKQ010000001.1, on the reverse strand, counting down.
ACGAAGACGACATGCCCATTGGCCGCAGTCAGGCGCGACAGGACGCGATGATAGGAGACGGATTCACGCCTGGCGTGGCGAGTCGAGGGACAAGTCACTGTCATGCGCCCCCCGTGACCGGCACGTTCGCGTTTGTGCTCGTGTTGACGGTCGCAACACTGTCAGAGGACGGCGCTGCGGCCACGGACTGGAGCAGGAACGTCAGGCGATCAGCAAGCTGCGCAGGCGTCTGACTGAGCGGCAGGGTGTCACGCAGCCGGCCCTGCTCATCGATCACGAAGATCGCCACGCTGTGGTCGATCATGTAATCGGCCTCGCCCGCCGACGCCTGCGCTTGCGCGTGTTCAGGGGGATGACTCTGCTCGGGTTCTCGGCGCTGAAACTGGATACCGAGGCGCTGGGTAAATTCCTCCAGACGCGTGTCGTCCTGTGACGGGAGGCGAAGGCCGGTCACCGGCAGGCTGAAAGCAGACAGATAACGTGACAGCACGGGCAGGGTGTCTCGCGCCGGATCCAGCGTCAGAAACATCGGATGCAGATGCGCGCGTGAAGTCTCGTCAAGGCGTTGCCAGGCCATCTGCAGCCGGGCAAGCGACAACGGACAGATATCCGGACAATGCGTAAAGCCGGGAATCAGCACGCTCAGGTGACCCGCTTCCCCCCGAGACAGGGTGTCCGCGTGCAGCAGTCCCCGCGTGGAAGGCAGCTCGAGGGTCGTCGGCCACGCATCACGCGGTTGATGCGAGGCAGAAAGCCCCGTGATCAACGCGATAATGACGAGGGCAAAAGCACTGAGTCCCATCAGGATCAGCTTGCGCGGCGACATGAACACTCCAGCGTGGCGTGCAGAGAAGGTAAAGGCAGCAGGGTCGATGACAGGGATGCTAACCATTCACACCCGTGAAACCACTAATGCGACAAGTTGCCACAGCGATTGCCCCGGGCCTTCGCAAGCGCGACAAGGCCCCAGATAGCGTAAAGCCATCACCACCATCATCAGATTCAAAGTGCGTCTCACCCGGACGAACACGACACTGTCTCCATGCTCACGCAATTGAGCCAGTCCCCCAACCCCTTCTTCCCCTCACGCCATGAGGCTTCGCCATGATTCAGCGCCTTTCCCTGCACCCAGCCATCCTTGAAGTGCGCGACCTCGATGCCGCTTGCCGTTTCTTCACCGAAACACTCGCCCTGCCCATCCTGTTGCGCAACGCCACCAGCGCGACCCTGGAGCTGAACCATCGCCGAGACAAGCAGACCAGCGTATTGCTGTTGCAGCGCAGTGCCGAGCAACCCGACAGCCGCCAGCTGACGCTTGAGATCGAGCGAACGGACTTTGCCCGCTTCCGCGACCAATGGCAGGCCCAGGGAGCGCATCTGATCGAGAGTCACGGCAGCAGCGCCCCCGGCTGTGCCTGGCAGGTGCTCGATTGCGTGCTCCCCGATGGGCATCGCCTACGCGTGGTCAGCATCAACCCCGAGCGCTGCGCCCCGACGATCAGCCGTGGCATGGGCATGGCACCCTGAGATTCCAGCACACCAGATGGCTCGAGAGTCTCCGCTGGGCCGGCGCATGACACAAGCGCCGGCCCCGCTATCAAGTGCGCCATCATGGCGAGAAATGACGTTCCGGTGAGGCGTACAAGAAGATGGATTGGATGCCCATCACGGCTGAGGCGTCAGTAGTTGACTAGCAAGTCATCGATGACCGGGTTCATCTTGGTTTCGACTCCGGCAAACTTTGAGAACGTCAGGCCACCCCCTGCGACAAGATGATATTGCGCATAGGCGATTTCATCGCCATACGGATCATTGAGCCAGAGTTCTGCGTGTGACAGATAAGTCGTGACGTCCCAGGAGCGCAAAGCGGTATACGTCAATATCACTTCACAATGGCCGGGGACCGGAGCGTCATAGACTCGCGTATTCAAGCCATTGCGACTGAAGCCCCGTTTGATCACACTCAGGAAGCCCGGCACGATCACGGCTTCATTGCGCTCGATGCACACGGTATCCAGATAGGACATGCGTTCCAGAGGCTGAACCTGCACCGAGGTACAGCCGGCCATCACGAAGGTGATGGAAGCCGCCAATAACGCCTTCGTCATCCCTGTCATTCTTGACTCCCTGTCATTGAACAAGAGGCTTTATCGCGAGATATGCCATGGAAGGCATGCTTGTCCGCAGGGTATTAGTGAAAACAAATAAATGCGAGGAATCTGCCCGTGATCAGTCGTAATCCCCCCATGCAAGCGCGAGTCTCCTTCAGCGACGCCGACAAATGATGACAGGCGTGGCAAACATGAGTCCCCTTTATCACGCCGAGCCAATAATGACCCACTGACAGCGTGCGCGGATGTCCGCATTACCGCACTCGTGCCCGACGCAGCATCAGGTGTTGCTCAGCGACAGAATCGCCAGCCCCGCGTGCCGAGGTGGAAGTGATCACGATGGGCGGCGTTGTAATCCGGCCCCAGTACGGTACCGAAACTCTCACAGGCGGCGTCCTGCACGGCACGCAGGAAGCGGCCCGGGGCATCTTCATCCTCGGGTGCCGTCCAGTCGCGCGGCAGGCGAATCTGACGACCGTCCGCCAGCGTGAAGCCTGTGACATCCAGCGCATCCGCAGTGGCATGTTCACTGCGACGTGCGTTCTCTCGTCCGTAGATGTTGCGGCAGGCGTAGCTGCCCACATGGGACACTTGCGTCACCTCGCTCCCCATGACTTCCTGCGCCGCAGACTTGAGCCCATGGCGCTCGAAGCGCAACCAGCTCACCGCCAGCGGGCAGCTGGCAATGAAGGACTGGTTGAAGCGAACACCCTGCTCGCCACTCGCGCCTGACGCCGAATGCATGCGTACGCTGTTGATGAGGTCACAGCCGTTGTTGCTGGGGCGGTCCGGCAGGAAGGAAACCCGTTGCGGGGCTTCCCGCTCGAGAAATGCGCGACAGGCGGCCGGGTTCTCGTTCAAGCGTGAGAGCTTCCAGCCGGTCACCATGCCGGGCGGGTCCTCCAATTGCAGTGGCGCCCATGGGAGATAGTGAGCGGGTATCCAGCGGTCCAGCACGATGATGTCGCGCTGGATCGCAACGCCCAGGCCGATGACCACCAGGCATATCAGCGTGAGCCCCATACCTTTGCGGCGCTGTTTGTGCTGCAAACCGTTCATGTTCGCCTCCTGTACACGTTGCAGGCCCTCACCTGCCCCGGGCGTCGCCTGCCCTGAGCTTCACCTGCCCCAGGATGACTGACCACCGTGAATGGCATGACGTATCGACCGCCTCATATATGCCATATCAGAAACAGTGAAATGAAGGGGCGAGGCGCTGTCAGAGACGCGGCTGTCCACTATGCTGGACGCCATTCAGCAGACCAGCCACATGCCCTTGAGGGGCCACGCCCCGGCTGCTCTCTGCACGCCAATCCGCTATCAGGAGCGCACATGACGACAGCCCCTACCTCACGCCTGGGCACGATCCCGCTCTCGGTGCTGGACCTTGCCCCCATCCGCGATACCGGCAGTGTTGCTGAAACCTTCCACAATAGCGTCAGTCTCGCCCAGCATGTCGAAGCGCTGGGCTTTCATCGCCTGTGGCTGGCCGAGCATCACAACATCGATGGCATCGCCAGTGCCGCCACCTCGGTGCTGATCGGCCATGTGGCCGGCAAGACCTCCCGCCTGCGGGTCGGCTCGGGCGGCATCATGCTGCCCAACCATCCCCCGCTGGTGGTGGCGGAACAGTTCGGCACCCTGGCCACGCTCTACCCCGACAGGATCGATCTCGGGCTTGGCCGCGCGCCAGGTTCCGATGGCATCACCATGCAGGCGATGCGCCGCGACCCTTCCGCCGGCGTGAATGACTTCCCCCAGCGGCTGGCCGAACTCGAGCAGTATCTGGGCGAAGCCTCACCCGGTCAGCGCGTCAAGGCCATGCCGGGGCAAGGCACTCATGTCCCCCTGTGGCTATTGGGTTCCAGCGACTACAGCGCACGCCTGGCAGCGAAAAAAGGTCTGCCCTTCGCCTTCGCCGGCCAGTTCGCCCCCGGCTACATGCTGGAGGCCATCAAGCTCTATCGCGAGAACTTCACGCCCTCCGAGGTGCTGGATGCGCCCTACGTGATGCTCGGCCTGCCCCTGATCGCCGCCGACAGTGATGAACGCGCCCGTTTCCTGGCCAGCACTCAGCAACAGAAATTCCTCAACCTGATCCGCGGCAAGAGCACGCGTGCCCTGCCCCCACGCGAGACACTGGACTGGTCAGCACGCGAGGAAGCCATGGTCGGCCAGAATCTGGCCGCTGCCATCATCGGCGGGCCAGAGCGCATTCGCAGCGAACTCGAGCATCTGCTGGAGGTAACCCAGGCCGACGAATTGATGTTCAACTCGGATTTCTATGAGCATGCCGACCGCCTGAAGAGCTACGAGATACTCGCCGAGGTCGCCGGCCGCCGGACGCCGGCCGCCAGTCAATGACGTGAGCCCCTTCACGCTGACTGGCTTGCCAAGACAAGACGCCGCTCACATCTCCTGTGAGCGGCGTCTTGTCGTTCTGAGCCTGCCGTGAAGGCACGTATTGACGTCATGAGCTGAAGGCGATGAGCTTAAAACGATAAACTCAAGGCGATGAGTTCATGACGATAAGTTCATGCCACGACTCGGCTCAATGATGGTCGCGCGGGTTCACGCGACGATTCTTGACGTCGGGCGCACGGCGGATGCGATCTTCCTCCGCCAGGCTGTCAGCCTCGAAGATATCCGCACCGACCGGTGTCTCACCATGACGGCGATACAGCTGACTGAGCATCTGGCGACGATCAGCCCGCAGCTCCTTCACCAGCACCACGATCATGCCGTAGATGATGAAGGTGAAGGGCAAGGCCGAGAGTACCGAGGCTGACTGCAAGCCCTTGAGACCGCCTGTCGAGATCAGCGTCAGGCAGATGGCCGCGATCAGCACGCCCCAGGCGATACGCTTGTAGAGCGGCGGATTGATCGAGCCACCGTCGGTCATCTGCGCCACGATGTAGGACGCCGAATCGGCGGAGGTCACCAGGAAGATGAAGATCAGCATGATCGCGACCACCGACAGCACGCTGCTGAAGGGCATCAGGTCGAACATCTCGAACAAGGCAGACGTGATGTTTGCATCCGTCGCGGCCGCCAGACCGACATCACTGGTCAACTCCATGTTGATCGCCGCGCCACCGAAGACACCGATCCACAGGCACGCCAGCAGCGGCGGCACGATCAGCACGCCCACCACATACTCCTTGATGGTGCGGCCACGCGAGACACGCGCGACGAAGGTGCCGACGAACGGCGACCAGGCGATGACCCAAGCCCAGTAGAAGACGGTCCAGGAGCTGTTCCAGTCATTGCCGTCATAGGGCGACATGCGCAGGCTCATGCCGATGAAGTTCTGCAGATAATCGCCGATGCCCAGGGTGATCGTCTTGAGAATGTCCAGCGTCGGGCCAGTGAACAGCACATACAGCATCAGCGCGATGCAGATGCTCATGTTGAGGTTGGACAGGCGCTTGATGCCCTTGTCGAGCCCGGACCAGGTCGAGGCCATGTAGGCACAGAACATCACGCCCATGATGATGAACTGCCATTGCCAGCCTTCTTCCACGCCGAAGACGAAGTGCAGCCCTCCATTCATCTGCAACACGCCCAGGCCCAGCGATGTCGCGACCCCCATCACGGTCGCCACCACCGCAAAGACATCCAGTACCGGGCCGTAGCGGCGCACCTTGGGATGCTTGGCCGTCACGGATGACAGCACCGAGGACACCAGCCCCGCCTGTCCCTTGCGGAACTGGAAATAGGCAATGATCAGGCCGACCACCGAGAAGGCAGCCCACTGATGGACGCCCCAGTTGAAGAAGGCATATTGAATGGCATAGCGCGCAGACTCGGGCGTCTCGCCCGGCATATCGGCGAACGGCGGCTTCAGATAGTGCTGCATGGGTTCCGCCATGCCATAGAACACCAGCCCGACGCCAAACCCTGCTGCCAACAGCATGCTGACCCAGGAAAAGAAGGTATAGGAAGGCCGGCTATCCTGCGGCCCGAGCCGGATCTTGCCGTACTTGCTCAACGCGAGACTGATGAGAAAGATCACGAAACCAAACACGGATATCAGATAGAACCAGCCAAACATGCTGGTCACGGCGCCGAGCGCCTGATCTGCCAATTCACCGAAACGGGTGGGGAATCCTGCCCCCAATGCGACCAGCCCCAGAATGATGATGACCGACGCGCTGAATACGCGCTTTCCTCCAGATGTCATAAATCGCTACTCCCTGTGAGCTGTGACAGCGGTGAGGTGGATCGCGCACCAGCGAGAAACGAGTAGCGTATCGCCAACGAATATTCGCAGTGCCTTCTAGACATGAACCTGATTCCCCAGAACTTCAAGGGCAGACGACGTCAGCAGCACAGGAAAATTTGTCACCGTCTGTACAGGTAGGCGTTTGCCCCAACCAGGCCACAGCCTCCGCGTGGGAGGAGAAAGCCGCTTTTGAAAGGCCAGTGCAGGCTTTGAAAGGACAGCGCAGACCTTGGAAGGACAGTGACGAAGGAGCAAAGAGACCGGAAGTCCCGGGCAAGCTGGCCAGTCACGATGGCGAGATCGCCAGATAACCTCTACATTAGTTGTACGATAGTTATAAAATGCGATTCACCGCCGACATGACATCCCACTGAGGGTATTCCCGATGCCTGCACATACCACTGCAACACACCCGCCACGCACCGCTGTGACCCCCACCCACGCGTCGCCTGCTACCCCACTACCCCCAAGCCAGCTCGCCGATCAGCCGCTCGCCCACCAGGACGAGACCAGCATGACACTCGAGTCGCTGGCACGCGCACTGCAGCACGGCATGGTGCCGGTGGTCGAGGTCATGTCACTGGATGGCATCTACAAGGTGAGAATCCATCATTGCCACGGCATCTCGGACCTGACGCGCAATGATCACAGCGCACTCTGGTTCAAGGGCACCGGTGAGATACGCGACTTGATGGGCGCACGCGGCATCAGCCACGGTGTGCTGACCTGGGCGGACCAGTGGGGAGATGAAATGATCGGGGTCGAATCGCGCAGCCTCAATCAGGAAGAACTGCTCGCCTGGGGCACGCGTATCTGTTTCAAGTGATACCCGAGAGATAGTCCCCCACGGGGATGTCAGCCCAGACACATAAAAGCCGCCCCTGCCGAGGGCGGCTTTTATGTGTTGCTGTGCCATATCCAAGGTCATCCATCCGACCAGCTCTCAGCAAAATACAGCTGGCTCAAGCTCTGTCGAGAACGCGAAGAGTTTGAAAGAGCCTCACTGGCTGACGGCTTCTTCATTGGCCACGAAACCGGCATCAGCGCACAGGCGGCTGAATTCATCCCAGTGCTTCATGACCTGCCAGGCGCCTGTGGTCCGCAGCACCTCGGCGTGACCCGGCGGGATGTGGCTGGCGCCCAGATGGCCGACGACCTTGAGGCCCGCGGCCACGGCTGCCTGCATTCCCGTGCGGCTGTCTTCCACCACCAGACATTCCTCGGCGGAGCGTCCCAGCGTCTTGAGGGCGAGCAGATAGAGGTCCGGCGCCGGCTTGGGATTCATGACCTCATCGGAGGTGAATATCGGCAGCTGCTCATCGCCATTGGCCGCGGCAATCTCATCAAGAATGCCACGCAGCCCCGAACTCTCGAGATTGATCTTCATGCGCTGCTCAGAGCTGTTGGACACGATCGCCAACGGCAGACGCTGATCGCGAATCCACTCCAGCGTCTCGCGCACCCCGGGCATGGCCTTGAGTGAGTCTGCCAGGCGGGCATCGACGAGATGGCGTACCTGGTCGAGCGCATCCACGGGCAACGTGTGCTGGCTGCGGGCTTCCAAGTCCAGCAGGATATCGCGCGTCATCATGCCCAGACAGCGGTCCAGCTCATGCTCGATCTGCTCTGCACTCCCCAGGTCTGGCAGCCAGGCGGGAAGTTTTTCCTTGAGCACGCCATCAGCGATGATCTCGCTATCCACCAATACACCGTCACAATCAAAGATAAGTTGCTTCATGCGAGCTCCAATTCGAGAAAAGATGGCCGAAACACGTGATGAACAAGACGCCTTGTCGCGCAAGGCATTGAGCGGCCACAAGAAGTGATATCCCTCATTGATGAGGGCAGAAACCTGAAAAGCAATCCCGACATTCTGCAGCAGACCTGGGCGAGGATTTTCCGAGGCAAGTCTGTCGGTAGGTGACTTGACGCGCTCAAGGGTAATGCACTGCAATGGCAACGTCATGACAGGAATTCTTGCCTTATCAAGACACCCATGCAGGAGGAAGTATGCGTCATCGCCATTCCCGCACATGCTCACATCCCTCACACTCGTCCGGCTTCGGCACGGGCCTTCTGGCCGGCGCCGCCGCGGCGACCGCCTTCTTTCTGGGCCGGCGCCTCAACAGTGCTCGCAAGGTCAGTAGCGGCCATCCGCTGAAGCATCAGGTGCTCGATGCGGCCTCGCAGGTCATGCAGCGCAAGTATCCGATGGAAGCGATGAGTACCTACCTCAACGGCTTCCACCATTACGCCGATGACATGGGGCGTCAGGTGGAGGCCAGCCACTTCTGCATCCACCTGGAACATGATCTGCACCAATGCGTGATCTTCGATTCCAATCGCAGTGATGCCCGCTTGATCGGGATCGAATACATCATCAGCGCCGAGCGCTACGAGCAGCTGCCCGAGGAAGAGAAGCCGCTCTGGCACAGTCATCACTATGAAGTGAAGTCCGGCATCCTGGTGGCCCCGGGGATTCCGGAACTGGCGGAGCGCAGCTACTTCGAGGACCTCGTCACCACCTACGGCAAGACCTTCCACACCTGGCAGATCGACCGCGACGACTTCCCCTACGGTATCCCGCAGCTGATGATGGCCTTCACCCGTGACGGTCAGATCGACGAGGAGCTGATGAAGCGCCGTGATGAGCGCCTGGGCATCAGCACCGAGGAGCGCCGCCGGAAGCGCGCCGAGATTCCGCTGCCCGATGTCAGCCCCAAGGCCAACGGTGGCTCGACCCCGCCCGACAGCGAGTCCCACCAGCCGCCGCATGAGAGCCTGAACGACAGCCGCTGAGGCCAGCGGCGCTTCAGCGACACAAGCCACGACACGCACCAACGACATGCATCTACGACATGCATCTACGACAAGGCGCCTGGCAATCAATTGCCAGGCGCCTTGTCGTTTCAGCTATCGCGTCAGGAAGCCGCAATGAGCATCCCGCAGGGCTCAGCTCTGATTGTCGTGTCGCGGCTTGTCTTCACGTGATGTCGAGGCCATCTTCTCGAGCTCCTCTTCACTCATGGAGTCATACATCGAGCGGGCGGCCCCATCCAGTTCGCTGGCCTTCTGCTCGCCGCGACGTGCTGACAGTGCTGCCCCGGCTGCCATCTGCTGTGCCTTGGACTTGGCTGGCATGATTGTCCTCCCTCTGGGCGAATATCGTGAACCATGGTCGGCTGCCATGAGCTCGACCATGCCGCTTGCTGTCACTCTCCATAGGCCATGCGGCCCTCCTTCGCCCTTTTCAAGCCTCGCCATGCCTTGAGTTTCCCCTCTCTGACCCAAGGCCATGCAGAAGAGACAGATGACTGTCCTCAACAAGAATATCGCCATCCAGCAGCAGGAGAGCCGCCATGCGTGACGTCGAATTTCCTCAACATCTTTCGCCTCATACTGCCAAGGATGACCTGACGGCGCTGGACGCCGAGCAACTGGCACGCGGGTATCAACGCGGTGAGTTCAATCCGTTACAGGTGACCCGAGCGGTGCTCGATCGTATCGAGCGACTCAACCCGCTCGTCAACGCCTATGTGCATGTCGCGCATGACACGGCGCTGAAGGAGGCGCGTGAATCCACGCAACGCTGGCAGGCCGGCAAGCCATTGAGTCCGCTCGATGGCATTCCGACCTCACTGAAAGGCCTGACCGATGTTGCCGGCATGCCGGCGAGAGCTGGCTCCCTGATCACGACGGCCGCGCCATGCCAGCAGGATGCACCGCCGGTCAGGCGCTTGCGTGAGGCAGGCGCGATTCTACTGGGCAAGACCAACACCCCCGAGTTCGGCTGGAAGGCCGTCACCGACAACCTCGTGCATGGCACCACCAGCAATGCCTGGAATACCGAACTGACACCCGGTGGCTCTTCCGGTGGCGCGGCTACCGCCGCCGCCCTCAATCTGGGCGTGCTGCATCAGGGCGGTGACTCCGGTGGGTCGATTCGTATCCCTGCCGCCTTCAGTGGCATCTTCGGCTTCAAGCCCACCTTCGGCTGGACACCGCAGTGGCCACCCTCCAAGGCTGCCTTTCTGTCCAGCATCGGGCCCATGACCCGCAGCCCCCGTGACGCCGCCGCCATGCTCAATGTCATCGGCCGTCACGATGCCCGGGACCCCTACGCCAACCGCGGCCAACCCGAGGATTGGGGCGCGGATATCGGCATGTCGCTGGCAGGACTGCGCATCGCCTACTCGCCATGTTTCGGGTGTGTCGAGGTCGACCCCGAGATCGCAAGCCTGGTGGAGCGCGCCGCACAGCGTCTGACGAACCTTGGCGCGGACATCGTGACAGTCGATCCCCCGGTCGCGACAAGCCTCGAGACGTTTCGCAAGATCTGGTTCACCGCCTCGCTGGGGCTCTGGGATGACTGCGATGCCCAGCAGCGTGAACAGCTCGACCCCGGGCTGGTCGAGAATGCCATGTGTGCACGAGACTGGTCGTCGCTGGATCTCTTCAAGGCACTCGAGGAGCGCTACCGGATCACCCAGGCGCTGGAGCAATTCAATCAGGATTTCCACCTGTTGCTGACACCCAGCGTCGCCGTCACTCCCTTCGCCCTGAATCATCAGGTACCCCCGGATAGCCAGATGCATGACTGGGAGGAATGGGCACCGTTCTCGTACCCCTTCAATCTGAGCGGCCAACCTGCGGCGTCAGTGCCCTGTGGCTTCACGTCTCAGGGGCTGCCCGTCGGCTTTCAGCTGGCAGGCGGCAAGCACGATGATGTGCGACTGCTGCGGGCTGCCGCTGCCTATATGGATGCCTACCCTACCGCGCATCCCGCGGAGCCCTACCGCCCGAGGTGAGATCGCGGCCGCACTGGCTGATCGACCGGCCTTCACATACGACAACGCCCGCCACTGCCCCTTCATCAGGGCGGTGGCGGGCGTTGGCCGTGATGCCTGTCATCCAGGCAACAGGCTATTTCCAGGAACTATTTCCGAGAACTATTTCAACGAGCTATCAAAGTGGCTATTTCACAGGGCTATTTCAATACACCATGCAAAAGGCGATTCACATGAACGCGGCCCCGTGAGCCGCCCCGGTTACTTGAGCGAATCCTGATTGCCGATGCGCGCCATCATCTCTGTGAACATCTGGATGTCGAGCATCAGGTTATCGACCCGCTTGAACTCCTCGGAGGTATGCCCGGTATAGGTCTCGCCAGGCATGGACGGGCCGAAGTTGATCGCATTGGGCAACAGCTTGGCGGTCGTGCTGCCCGCGGAGGAGCGCGGCTCGGCCTCCATGCCGGTGGTATCCCCGAAGATATTGAGCAGCGTCTGCAGCCAGGCACCGCTGGTGTCACGCAGCATCCAGTCGCGAATCTCGACGTTCAGCGTCATGTCCATGCCCTGCTCGCTGGCATAGGCGCTCAGCTTGTCCTGAATCGTCTGGCTCAATTCCTCAGGTGATTTCTCGCCGGCGGGCGCACGCACATTGACCGCGACCCGCAGCGCATCGTCCTCCCTGGCGAAGAAGGTCGGCGTCACCTTGAGCGGCCCCATGAAATCATGGGAATACGCGATGCCCAGCTGCTTGCCGTGATAGTCCAGCCCGTAGTTGTCGTTCAGGTAATGGATGGCATCTTCATAGGCATTGTCATGGAAATCGATGCCGGAAGTGGCGAGCAGGCCCGCCAGCCGTGTGACAGGATTGACGCCGTTGGCCGGCGCCGAGGAGTGGGCCGACTTGCCGGTCACCGTCACGCTGACCTCTTCGCCTTCCACCTCACTGGCGACGCTGAAGTCCTGGCCATGCTCCTTGACGTAGCGGCTGCCGAGCGTTTCAAGCTTGTGACTGAGCGCCTTGGCGCCCGCTGCGTCAGCCGCCTGTAACGTGGCGGTGGAGCGCTCCGGAATCTGGTTGGTCGCCAGGCCACCCTTGAAGTCGGTGATCGTCGGCAGAGCGTCGACTGCCTGATCAGATGACGCCTCGCCCGCCTTGGGCGTCAAGGGGAAACGCGCATCGATGGTACCGAAACCATTCTCGGCCGTGATCGCCGGATAACCGCTATCGAGCACGATGTTGTATTCCGGCAGGTCATTTCTGGCCTTGTAGTACTCGAAGCCATCACCGCCGGTCTCTTCCGTGGTCTCGATCATCAGGCGAATGGTGCGCTTGAGCGGCACCTCATTCTCCTTGAGCGACTTCATGGCATACAGCGCCGCGGCAATCGAGGCCTTGTCATCTTCGGTGCCGCGCCCGAAGAGCTTGCCGTCGATCTCGGTCATCGCGAACGGGTCGAGATGGGTACCGTCGTCGAGTGTCCAGCCCTCCTCGCCTGCCGGTACCACATCGCCGTGGGTCAGAATGCCGAACACGTCATCGCCAGTTCCCTCGAGCTCAACCTCGAAGACGCGATTGTCGACGTTACGGAACGTCAGGCCGAACGCCTCGGCACGCGCCTTGATCAGCTCACCGAAGCGCGCGATTTCCGGGTTCTCGAATTGCGGCTTCTCCCCCACCTTGGCGGTCGGGATCGCGACCATTTCCTTGAGCAGCGCCTGGACGTCATCGCCGTACTGCAGACGGTTGTAGACCCCCAGCAGACGATAGATGTTGACGAAGGCGTCACCTTCCAGCGTCTCACCGGCCTGATACTGCTCGATGGCGGCCCTGACCGCCGTGTCCTGTGAATTGCGTTCGGCAACCTGGGTCAGAAAGCCATTGAAGTCCGGCGCCAGCTCCTGCCGGCCCTGTTCGATCAAGCTGACCAGCTGCGCACGCTTGAGCGTATGTTCACCCTGCGGTGCGCGCTTGCCAGTGTCATCGGCCGCCATCGGCTCGTCTGCGCTGACAGGCAGCGCGCTGCCGAGCCCGAGTGCCAGACCCAGCGCGAGGGCCGTCTGACGAGAGGTGGCGTGAGTGGCTGTGCGGGTACTCATGGGCATGTACATCCTTGTGTTAGGCAAGACGCCACGTCGTCAATGGCCGCAGAGACAAGCGATGAGGAGAAGACCCTCACCGACGCCCGGCGGCAGCTGACCACGCGACATCAAGACGGTTTCATCGGCCTTGCCGTGAAACATGAATGTCTTATACACAACCATCTTATGTACTAGGCCACGCCACGCCAACCCTGGCGAGAGGTGCCTGCCACTCTGCGCTCCATTGTGGCCTTGGCCCCCTCACCCCAGACGAGCGACTCAGTTCCAGCGCTTGAGCAAAATCTCGATGAACAGCTCCGCAATCGGCGAAAGGGATTCACCGCGCCGCCGCAGCAGGCCAATGGTCCGGTCAATGCGCGGTTCGGGCAGTTCACGCTGACACAGCACCTCGTGTTCCGGCCCCGGCATGGCCATCGACGGCAGGATGGCGACGCCCAGCCCGCTCTCTACCAGACCCAGTGACGTCGAAAGGTGCTGTACCTCGTAGAAGCCATCCAGATGCAGGCCGGCGGACAGCAGGGTGTTGTCGAGCAGAATGCGGTTGCCGCTGTCACGCGAGACCGTGATCAGGCGCACATCGTCCAGGTCGCTCCATTCCACGCGCTGTTTCTGTGCAAGAGGATGGTCTCGACGCAGGGCCAGCACGAAGGGATCACGATAGATGGAGGTGAAATCCACCGCCGGATGGTGGGCACTGACCATATTGATACCAAAGTCTGCCTCCCCCGAAACCACCCTTTCGACCCCTTCATTGGCACTGACATCCAGGATGCGAATCCGGATACCGGGATAGGCGGTATTGAATTCGCGCACCACGCTGGGCAGGAAGTAAAAGGCTGCCGTGGGCAGGCAGGCGATGGTCAGCACCCCCTTGCGGTGGGTGGCAAGCTCGCGGACGCCGACCAGAGACGACTCGTAATCTTCGAGCAACTTGCGGGCTTTGGGCAGGAAATCACGCCCAACGGGCGTCAAACGACTTCTTCGCGTGGTGCGCTCGAGCACCTTGGCGCCCAGAATTTCCTCCAGTTTCTGGATGCGGCGCGACAACGCCGGCTGCGAAATATGCAGCCGTTCTGCCGCCTCATTGAAGGAATGATTCTCGGCGACCTCGACGAACGCCGACAGATCCAGAAACTCCAATCTATGCATGCAACTACCTTATTGTTTCAGTTTTCGGATTAATGCGCACAATGATGACAGTATAGGTTTTATTTGCATTTGATGCATAGATCATCGGCTGTGATGCTTCACGAAGGCGCAAACAGACAGGAGCGCGTTCCAACATGATGCATTCACTTCCTTGCATGATCCTACGTGGCGGTACCTCTCGGGGTCCCTTCCTGCGTCTGGATCACCTCCCCGCCGATGACGAAGGCCGACGCGAAGTTCTGCGTCAGGTCATGGGCTCCGGCCACGTACTGCAGATCGATGGTCTGGGCGGCGGCAATTCGTTGACCAGCAAGGTCGCCCTCGTCGGGCCGCCCAGTCATCCTGAAGCTGATGTCGATTACCTGTTCGCTCAGGTCGACGTAGAAGGCGACAAGGTCGACTTCTCGCCCAACTGCGGCAACATGCTGGCCGCCGTCGGCCCCTACGCCATCGAGACCGGCATGATTGCGCCACAGGGTGACCTGACGCGTCTGCGGATTCACAACCTCAATACCCGCACGCTGATCGACAGCCAGGTGCCGACGCCCGCTGGCGCGGTGGCCTACCAGGGCGACACGCGCATCAGTGGCGTGCCCGGTGCCGGCAGCGCCATCAAGCTGGGCTTCCTCGGCGCGGTGGGCGCCAAGACCGGCAAGATGCTGCCCAGCGGCCAGGTCATCGACGTGATTGATGGCGTCGAGGTGACCTGCCTCGACTCCGCCACGCCGGTGGTGCTGATCGAAGCGGCAAGTCTGGGCTGGGCGGGCAACGAAGCGCCGGCCGAGATGGACGCCAACCGCGAGGCGATGGCACGTCTCGAGCAGATTCGCCTCAAGGCGGGGGAATTGATGGGCATGGGCGACGTCAGCGGCTCGGTGCTGCCCAAGCCGGTGATTCTCTCCGCCCCGCGCACCCAGGACGGCACTCTATGCGCCCGTTACTTCGTGCCGCATCGCTGCCATGGCGCCCTGGCCGTCACGGGTGCCATCACGCTGGCCGTTGCGACCAGCATCCCGGGCACCCTGGCCAATCGTGTGGCTCTCGCGGCCGGCACTCTGGCACCGGATAGCCTGGCGGCAAACGTCCATCTGGAACATCCCGCCGGATTTCTGGATGTCGAGGTCGAGCATGCCAATGCCGACCCGATGACCCCCAGCCGCGTGTCTCTGCTGCGCACGGCACGCAAGATCATGAGTGGCGAGGTGTTCTTGAACCTCCCCGACTCGGTGGAGATGCCTGGGCGTGCATGACACGCCAGACGACCGCACTGGCAAGCGCCAGAGGCGAAGAGTTCGTCGACAGGCAACGAGCAGGTACTGCAGTATATTGATTTACAATGAATTTTCGCTAAACGAAATAGCCTGACTGCGCCGCCATGCAGATAGCGCATCACTGATCGACAACGCATTCCAACAATAATCAGGAGTCAGACCATGTCCATCATCGTGTCTACCCCCAAGCGCCAGACCCTCAAGCGTCATGCCCGCACCACCGCATTGGCCTTCATGCTGCCCGTCATGGGCCTGATGCCACTGTCCTCAGCCGTTCACGCCGCGGCGGAAGTCCCTGACACCCTGACCTGGACCGTCCCGTTCGGTGTCGGGGGCGGCACGGACGTCTGGGCACGCTTCATGTCCAACTGGGTGACCAAGGACCTGCCGGGCAACCCGGCTGTCGTCATCGACAACGTCCCGGGCGGTGGTTCCATCACCGGCGTCAACCTGTTCAGCAAGCGTGCCGGCGATGACGGCGACGAGATGGTCGTCACCTCGGCCTCTACCCAGTATCCGGCCATGCTGCGCGACCGTCGCGTGCGCTATGACTATGCCGACTGGGAGCCGATCTTCGCCGCACCGACAGGGGGTGTCGTCTACGCCTCAAGCTCGCTGGGCAAGGACAGCGCCAGTGCGCTCGAGGCCCTCGCCTCCCAGGAAGTGAAGTTCGCCGGCCAGAACCCGACCGGGCTCGAGATGCCGGTGCTGATGGCCTTCGATCTGCTCGATTTCCAGGTCGACCCGGTCTTCGGCATGAAGAGCCGTGGTGAAGGCCGTTTGGCCTTCGAGCGTGGCGAAGTCGCCCTCGACTTCCAGACCACCTCCGCCTACAAGAGCAACGTCACGCCGCTGGTCGACGCCGGCCAGGCCGTACCGCTGTTCAGCCTTGGCGTGATGGATGACGAAGGCCATATCGAGCGCGATCCGTCCTTCCCGGACCTGCCGACCTTCTCCGAGCTGTATCTGGCCCAGGAAGGCCATTCACGTGACGACGAGGCCTACCAGATCTTCCACAAGTTCTTCGCCTCCGGTTACGCCATGCAGAAGATGCTGCTGGTGCCGAAGGACGTGGATCCGGAACTGCTGGAGCTTTACCGCCAGGCCGCGCGTGATCTGGCCAAGGACCCCGAGTTCCTCAAGGAGGCCGCCGAGAAGGTCGGGCCCTATGGCCTGATGGTCGGCAAGGCCGCCGCGACCCAGCTTCAGGAAGCCATGCAGCTGAGCGAAGCCGAGCACGAATGGGTCAAGAACTGGCTGATGGAACGCCACAATATCCGCCTGCAATCTCGTTGAGGCGCGCAATCACACCCGTAACGGTCTGAACCCACGGGTGTGATGGGGACCCACTCACGGGGCTGCCGATCAGCAGCCCCGTGAGCCTTTCACTCCCTGCCTCACCATGCTCTCCCCGGCACCGCCTCTGAGTGTTAGAGAAGCATCTAGAGAAGAACAAGAGGTTGAGTAACGCCATGATCGACACTCTCCTGTCCAGCATTGGACACGTCTTCACGCTGACGCATCTGCTGTTCATGATGATCGGCATCTTCGTCGGCCTGCTGGTCGGTATCATTCCCGGCCTGGGCGGCATCGCCGGCATGGCCCTGCTGCTGCCCTTCCTTTATGGACTGGACCCGGGCTACGCCCTGGGCATGCTGATGGGCATGGTCGCGGTCATTCCTACCGGCGATACCTTCGCCTCTGTCCTGATGGGCATTCCCGGTTCCAGCGCGTCGCAAGCCACGGTGCTGGATGGCTTCCCGCTGGCCAAGAAGGGCCAGGCAGCCCGCGCGCTGACCAGTGCCTTCCTGTCTTCCCTGTGTGGTGGCGTGATCGGTGCCATCATCCTGACCGGCTTCATCCTCGTCGCACGCCCCCTCGTACTGGCCTTCTCGTCAGCCGAATTGTTCGTGTTGACCTTGCTGGGCCTGACGATGGTGGCGGTGTTGTCCGGCAAGAACCTGTTCAAGGGCACCGCAGCCTGCGGCCTCGGCCTGCTGGTCGGTGCCATCGGCGCCGCACCGGCGACCGGCGAGTACCGCATGAATCTGGATATCGACTACCTGTACGACGGCGTGCCGCTGATCGTGCTGGGTCTGGGCATCTTCGCCCTGCCGGAAATCGTCGAGCTGCTGCTGGGACGTGGCAGTATCGCCAAGAACGGCAACACCGACCTGGGCAAGGGCTGGTCTGCCGGCATCAAGGATGTGGTCAAGAACAAGTGGCTGGTTGCGCGCTGTGCCGGTATCGGCAGCCTGATCGGGACCATTCCGGGTCTGGCGGGTTCCGTGGTCGACTGGATCACCTACGGCTTCGCGGTCAAGACCGCCAAGGACCCGAGCCAGTTCGGCAAGGGTGACATCCGCGGCGTCATCGCGCCGGAATCCGCCAACAATGCCTGCGCCTGCGGTGCCATGGTGCCGACACTGCTGTTCGGGGTGCCAGGCTCCGGCACGGCGGCGGTCTTCCTGGGTGGGCTGTTGCTGCTGGGTCTGGAACCCGGCGTGTCGATGATCACCACCAATCTGGACATGACCTACACCATCATCTGGTCTTTGGCGCTGGCCAATATTCTGGGCGCGGGCCTGTGTCTGATGCTGGCGCGTCCGGTCGCGCAGCTGACGCGTGTGCCCTTCGCCATTCTGGCCCCTGCCATCACCGTGCTGATCCTGTTCGCTGCCTACCAGGCCAGCCGCTCGCTGGGTGACTGGGCCGCGCTGGGCATGATCGGCATGATCGGTGTGCTGTTCAAGAGTGCTGGCTGGTCGCGTCCGGCCTTCCTGATCGGCTTCGTGCTGGCACCGGGTGCCGAGAACTACTTCTATCAGAGCATGCAGTTCCACGGCGCCGAAGCCTTCCTGCGACCGGGCGTGCTGATTATCCTCGGCCTGATCCTGCTGGCCTTCTTCCTGCCGGTGATCCGCAAGGCGATCATGCGTCGTCGCCAGACCCATGAAGTGGTCGAGACCGCGCCGTCGCCGGAAGAGGATGTGCTGGAATCGCGTGGCTTCGGTGGCGTCGACTTCCTGCTGCTGTTGATGATGGGCGCAGCCGCCCTGTGGGCGCTCTACGACGTCAGGGATCTGATGCCGCTGGGCAAGGCCTTCCCGACGCTGGCCGCCTTCATCACGCTGCTCTCGGTGATCGCCGTGGTCTTCAACGGCTGGCGTCGCGGCATGATTCGTGTCAAGCAACCGGCCTTCAAGGCAGTGGGTGTGGTACTTGGCTTCTTCGTGCTGATCGGCGTCAGTGCGCTGCTGGGCTTCGTCTCCACCGCCGTGCTGTTCTGCCTGGGCTTCCAGCTCACCATCGCACGCAAGTCGCCGCTCTTCGCAGGGCTCTTCGCGCTGGGCGTGGCAGTCTTCCTGCTCGGCATGCAGGCGGCGATGAATCTGCACTACCCGACGGGTCTGCTGGATGACGTGGTGCTGCCGATGATTCCCTTCCTGTAAGGCCAGCTGGCATCACCAGCACTCAACTCTCGAGTACGACATACGCAAGCGGGCACCCATTGGGTGCCCGCTTGCGTATTGTGACAACCCCAAGCCCATTGTCAGGTGCTCGCCGCCATCACGGTTCAATCGACGCGATGAAACCTGGCTCGTGCCACCTGTGGCGACACCCCGAAATGACGCCGGTAGGCCGTGGCGAAGTTGCAGGCATGGGCATACCCCACCTGATGCGCCACCTGCTGAATGCTCACCCCGCGCCGCAGAGCCTGCTCGGCACACCGCATGCGACATTCACGCTGATAACTGCCCAGTGACTGCCCGAAGGCCTGGCGAAACTTGTGGCGCAAGCCGGAGGGGCTCATGCAGGCCAGCCGCGCCAGCTCCTCCAGCGAGTGTGTGCCATGCGGCACGGCGGCAAGACGCTGGCGTACCGCCTCCAGATGTCGACAGGCGCTGTGGGGGCGCGATGGGGACGCTAATGGCGATGCAGGGAACGGAGGCACCTCCTGTGCCTCACCAGCGCGGCGCTTGAGTGCCGCCCCTAACAACTGCAGCGCGATCCCCTGCCACTCCAGCATCTCACCCTCGCAGGCGGGGGTCGCGGGGGGCGCCGGCGTCTCGCACTCTCCTCGTACGCCCTCACCATCAGGGGCTCTGACACGCTCATCCAGTTGCTGATGAAGCCAGCGCCCCGGCGTCCAGCCCAGCGGACTGGAATGACGCGCGCACGGCAATGCATCCCAGTTCGCCAGCCCCTGCCGTACCTGCAGGGGCTGGCTGGCCTCACCCTCCAGATGCAAGCTGATACAGCGCAGGCGGCCTTGAGGGTGATAGCTCTTCAGCGTCGGCGGCGCAGACTGCGTTCTCGCCGGGCGAAAGATACCGCCTTGCCCCGCGGACAAGTCGACTCCCGCGCCGTCCAGGCCTGATAGCGTCAGTCGCCCTTCCAGCACCAGGCAGAGATAGAGGCCCTCGTGAAACTGATACTGGCCGTGATAGGCGCGTGACACCTCTAGATCACACAGCGTCAGATGCGCATCCCGCCAGGGATGCAGGTTCTGCACCTGCCCCTCGCAATGCGGATATTTCGCTGCTCGCCAGCCTCGCCGCTCGCTGAGCGATGAATGGCGCTGTTGAGGTGAGGCCATGACGCGGCGAGTGGCCCGACTGTCGGCTATGTCTCCAAGCGGCTGTGACATGACGCTGCAAATCCCTGCAAGGTGAATCCTGGTGAAGGCCTATCGCCTGCTGCGGGTCGCACTGACGGCTGAAGGGGCGCACGATGCCACTCAGCGGCCACGCCAGGCCGCGGCTTGCGAATACGGCTGGCGCCCACAAAATACAATGATTACCGAAAGCAAAACAATCTCATTATCATATAAGTATTGCATCTTGTCTCATGTAAAGCCCTGTTCTCTTCTGCAGCCCTCTTGCAGCCCTTTTGCATCCCTCGAGTCAACGGCACTTTGCGGCACAGGCTGGCAAGCTTGGCCAGCAGGCTGAAAACTCTGCGAGAATTCACGGGTTTGACAGTGCTGCGCCTTATGTCACTAATGGATGCCTTTCCCCCTAGGAGCACGCCTCATGTTTCTGTTGATCCTGTTCGCTGCCATCGCGATTGGCATCTCATTCATCTGCTCCGTGCTCGAGGCGGCGCTGCTGTCGCTCTCTCCCAGCTATGTGGCAAGCCTGAGAGACCAGCACCCCAAGCGCCACGCCGCTCTGGCCAAGCTCAAGGACAATATCGACAAGCCGCTGGCCGCCATCCTGACGCTCAACACCATCGCGCATACCGTCGGTGCCACGGGGGTGGGCGCGCAGGTATCGGTCGTCTTCGGGGAAGCCTGGGTCGGCGTGGCCTCGGCGGTGATGACGCTGCTGATCCTGGTGGCCTCGGAAATCATCCCCAAGACCATCGGTGCCACCTACTGGCGTCAGCTGTCGCCGATGCTGCCCGGCGTGCTCAATGCCATGGTCATCGCGCTCAAGCCGCTGATCTGGCTGTCGGAGTTGATCACCTCGCGCATCGGCAAGGATGCTCATGACATCGATGTGCGTGGCGAGATCAAGGCACTGGCCCAGATGGGGCTCGACAAGAAAGCCCTGGAAAATGATGAACAGCGCGTCATCACCAACATCCTCAATCTGCACGAGATGAAGGTGCGTGACGTGCTGACGCCGCGCCCTGTCTGCCAGACGGTCAGTCCCGAGATGAGCGTGGCCGAGTTCAATGACCAGCTGACGATCTGGCCCTTCAGCCGCTACCCGGTGATGACCGACGATGAGCGAACGCTGGGCATGATCCATCGGGCCGATGCCCATCAAGCAGAGCCCACCACGCCGCTCAAGGACCTGATGCGCCCGATCAGCGAGCTGCACGCCGAAGACAACGTCGAACATGCCTTTGGGCTCATGCAGCGCGAACGCCAGCATCTGTGCGTGGTCTACGACAACCTCGGCAACTGGCTGGGTGTCATCACGCTGGAAGACGTGATGGAGACGATTCTGGGCGAGGACATCATCGACGAGACGGACAACGTGGCCAATCTGCGCCGCTTTGCCCGCCAGCGCTGGACCAAGCGTATCGGTGCCAACACCTCAAGCACCCAGCCTTCCGCTGCAACGGCGGCTGGTGAAGGTGCTGTCTCGGGCGATGAAGCTGGCTCTGGTGAAGGTGCTTTACCCGTCTACGAGCACACCGAGAAAGATGCGGGCTCAGCCAATAACTCTGCCAAAGGGCCTGCCAAGAGCGCCGATGACAGCAAGGGCTAGGCTCGTCCCTCCACGCGTGTGACCCGCTCGAAGGCAAAAGTCCCGTGAAAGTCGTTGCCAGATACGACTATCGCGGGACTTTTTTTATTGGCGGCTGTTGATACCGCCTGATAACCCATTGATTCCTCTTGCGAACCCCTACTCTCAATCAATCGAATAATTTCTTTCTTCCAATCTCTCGGTAATCAATCCCCGGACTCGGTGCTAACGTTAATCACACACGACGGGCAGCGAACGAACCGAGATAACATAATGATATACAAGAAATTTACGACGTTCCGCACTGAACAGAAAGGCGCCATTCTGTATGTGACCTTCGATTATCCGCCGGTCAATATTCAGGACATTCCCATGCTGGCCGACCTGACCATGCTGTCGCAGAAGCTCGAGCGTGACAGCGACACAAAGGTGGTGGTCTTCCAGTCAGCCCATCCGGAAATCTTTGTCGCGCATGCCGACGTGGACTTCCTCAAGGACATGTCGACGCATGCGGTCCACCAGGGCGAGGTCAAGCTGCTGGACCTGCAGGTGGTACTCGAGCGCGTAAGCCGCCTGCCCCAAGCGACCATCGCCAAGATTGAAGGTTTTGCCCGCGGCGGTGGTCACGAATTTGCCCTGGCCTGTGACATGCGCTTCGCCGCACGTGGCAAGGCCCGTTTCATGCAGATGGAAGTCGCGATGGGCATTCTGCCCTGCGGGGGTGGTGCCTCACGCATGGCACGTCAGGCAGGCCTTGGCCGAGCGCTGGAAATCATCCTCAGCGCCAAGGACTTCGATGCCGATCAGGCCGCCGAATACGGCACCATCAATCGTGCGCTGGACCCGCAGGAGATCGGTCCCTTCGTCGACTCGCTGGCCGAGCGAATCTCCTTGTGGCCATCAGCCGCCATCAACGCCTGCAAACAGGCCGTCTACGCCTCCATCGACAAGCCCATCGAAGACGCCTTGAAGGAAGAGGCCTATTGGCTCTATCAGGCCACCAGCCAGACCGCCGCCATCAAGCGCTTCCAGAATGCCTATGACAGCGATGTCGAAAACGACATGACCGCCCAGCGCAACTGGGACCAGATCGTGATCGACGTCCAGTCCATCGTTTGAGAATACGTCCTGCAACGTAAGCAAGGATGCCCTTTAGGGGAGTGGCAACACTCCCTCTTTTTGGATTCTCCCACCCCCTTTCTCTTTTTGGATTCTCCCACCCCCTTTCTCTTTTTGGATTCTCCCACCCTATTTCGGAGCCACACCATGCATATCGATGACCACTCCCTGTGCAACGACTTCCCTCAGCAACGTGAACTCATTCTGCGCCTGATCAATGGCAATGAAGAGTTTGCCCGCATAGCGGAAGCCTATACCCGTATCGATATCGAGATTCACGCCCTGGAAGTCGATGAATCGCCGATCGGCGATGACTCCATGCACCAGCTCAAGCACCAGCGTAGCCTGCTCAAGGATGGTCTATACGAGCGAATGATGGCGGCTGAGTAAAGCGACGACTGCTCATTACCTGGAAATAGCGGCCGATTAATATCCATCGGCTTGTGTGACTGACTACCTCTATCATTAGATTGCCTGATCAGCTGGCCTTTGCAGGCCGGCTAGCCTTTTTCCGGATATATAAATGCTGCACACCCCCCTTTACCGGACGATTCCATTTATCCAGATAATCCAGTCCCTGGATCAAGACTCCAAGCTTGCTGGCCCCATGATCGGCCGGTTTGAAGTCAGGCATCTTCTTCTTTAGATAACTTCCTACCGCTGATAAGGAAGTCCAGCCATCTTTCTGCTGCAGCTCATTCACCGCACTCAAGATATGCGACCTCAACTGCCTCTGTGCCTTGGTCGGCTTGACGAGGGCTACCGGCTCAGCGGCCGACTTGCTGACTGGCATGGCCGGGGCGGGCTTCTCAGCCACCTTGCGCAGTCCTTCGCTGTAGATGAACTTGTCACAGGCAGACACGAATGGCTGAGGCGTCTTGTCTTCACCGAAGCCATATACCAGCATGCCGCTCTCTCTCAAACGAGCCGCCAGGCGCGTAAAATCGCTGTCCGAAGAGATGAGGCAGAACCCTTCCACGTTCCCCGAGTACAGCAAGTCCATGGCATCGATGATCAACGCAGAGTCAGTTGCATTCTTGCCCTGGGTATAGCTGAACTGCTGAACCGGATGAATGGCATGACGCAGAAGATGCTCTTTCCATGGCGCAAGATTCGGCGTCGTCCAGTCTCCGTAAGCCCGCTTGATGGTGCTGACCCCCAGTTTTGAAATCTCTGCCAGCAGCGCTTCGCAGATAGCAGCCTGCGCATTGTCAGCATCAACAAGTACCGCCAATCTATTGCGTCCTATCTGTGACATGTATCGCTCCATGATGTACGTCACTGAAATCCTGTTATCTCTCCTTGGGATAATATGTCATGTAATGACCCTGATGATCACCAGATAAGTCATGGCCTTGGCAAACGCCTCCTAGCCGGTTTCAAATCCCTCTATCAAGGCATCCATCAGCACCCTCACTCGCCGAGGAAGAATCGACGTCTCCGGTCGGACGATGTAGATGCTGGTATCTGCGCCGTCCCCACGGATGTCTTCCAGCAGCGGGATCAAGCGTCCAGAAGCCAGGTCATCGGCGATCAGGTAGTGCGGCAGACAGGCAATGCCGCGACTGCCCAGACAGGCGGCATGCAGGGTTTCCAGGGAATTGGAGAGGAAGCCGCAACGCATGTCAGGCAGTGACTTGAGCCCCCAGGCATTGAACCCGCCGGGAAGATTCAGGATCAGGCTGACATGCTCTGCCAGCTCCGGCACTGAGCGCGGCGTGCCGTGGCTTGCCAGATAGTCCGGTGATGCACAGATGACGCGATGGTTGGTGGCCAACCGCCTGGCGATCAGGCAAAGCTCGGGCTGTGCGGTGCTGCGTATCGCCAGATCCATCCCTTCATGGACCAGGTCGACCACCGCGTCCGACAGCGTCAGGTCCACGATCACCTCGGGATAGCGCTCCATGAAGCGCAACAGCAGGGGCATCACCTGCAGCTTGCCCAAGGCATTGGAACACGAGAGGCGAATGCGCCCCTTGAGCGCGCCGCTGCCTTCGGCGATCTCCTGTTCGACATTGCGCAGGCGCTCCTGCAACTCCCGCGTCTCCAGGGCATAGAGCTGCCCCGCTTCACTCAAGCGCATCTGCCGAGTGGAGCGAATCAACAGCTGGGCACCAAGACGCTGTTCCAGCTGCGCGATGCGCTTGCTGATCGCGGAGTGGGTAATGCCAAGCTGGCGCGCCGCCCCGGTGAAGGTACCGGCGTCGACGACGGCGTGAAAGATGTCGAGGTCCGTATGCGTTTTCATATGTTCCATTTGCTCACGGATACTGTGCGCGCACAACGGATTATCACCGTCCGCAAGGCATGTCACCCTGTCATCAGTTCCTGAAATGACAGATTCAGTGCCACATTGTTCGCCATATCCCTTGCCACATCTTTTACTTAACGCGCACCAAGAGAGACATCGCCACCATGACAGACCAGCCGACAGCCTCCGCCCTGTTTACCCCTTTCACGTTGCCAAGCGGCCGGGTGCTCGCCAACCGAATCGTCAAGGCTGCGATGTCGGATTCTCTCGGCGATGGCACGGGGCATCCCAGTGAGGCACAGCTGCGCCTTTACGAGCGCTGGGCAGAAGGTGGCGTGGCGGCGTCGCTGGTCGGTGAGGTACAGCCTGACCACCACCATGCCGAGAAACCGGGCAATCTGGTGCTCAACGCGCAATCCGATCTCGCGGCCTTCACGCAACTGGCCCAGCGCGGTCAACAGCACGGTGCAGACCTCTGGCTGCAGCTCGGCCACGCCGGTGCGATGGCCTACCCACCGACCAGCACGGCGCACGGCCCCAGTGCCCTGGATATTCCCGGGCTACGTTGCGAGGCCATGAGCCTGGAGGCCATCAAGGCATTGCCTGCCGCCATGGCAACGACGGCTCGCCTGGCGCGTGAAGCCGGATTTGGCGGGGTACAGGTACATGCGGCACACGGTTTCCTGCTCAGCCAGTTTCTGTCTCCCCTCTTCAACCAGCGCACGGATGACTACGGCGGCAGCCTCGACAACCGCATGCGCCTGATGCGTGAGGTGATCATTGCCGTGCGTGAGGCCGTTGGCCACGACTACCCGGTACTGGTGAAGCTCAACTCCAGCGACCAACTGCAAGGCGGTTTCGAGGAAGCCGAAGCGCTGCAGGTGATAGCAGCACTCGATGAGCTACCCATCGATCTGATCGATATCAGTGGCGGCACCTACTTCCCCGGCGCGAGCTCCGCGTCGGATGCCAGTGCCAGCGGCCCCTACTTCGTCGAATTCGCCAAGCGTGCACGCGAGGTTACGACCCTGCCCCTGATGGCAACCGGCGGCTTCAAGACACTCGCCCAGGCCGAAGACGCCGTGGCACAGGGCGCCGTCGACCTCGTCGGCCTGGCCCGCCCACTGGCGCTGCATCCGTCACTGCCCGCCCTCTGGCAGGCCGGAGAATGCCCCGCGCCAGAATTCCCGCGTTTCAGCGCGCCGCCTGAAGGCGGAGTGACAGCCTGGTATACCCTGCGCCTGACCCAGCTGGGGGAGGATCGTGAGCATGAATCACTGGGCGAACTGGAGACGGTGCTGGCCGACTATGAAGCCCGCGACGCCGCACGCGCCGAGACCTGGAATGCGCACTTCTCGAACTGAGTCGCTTTCAGTAGGACAGACGCAAAACGCCGCAGCGCTGACGCTGCGGCGTTCATGTTTCAGTCCCTTGCAGTGATGCATGTCAGGTCGTGGGAAACCGCACCAATGAAGCGTCTTCAGGCAGCGTTGTGCACACTGACTGAAGGCGCTTCACTGCCGCCCCTGTTTCCCTGCGACTTGCCCTGGCGCTGATAGCTGCCCTTGCCCTTGCGCGCCTTTACCACGCGTTGCTTGAACATCGGGGTACGCAGCGCCGCCTTGAGCGCGTTGTCCTGCACCTTGCGCTTGTGAGTCATGGTGTCTTCTCCTGTGGACTTTCCGTCACCGGCCCAGTATACGCCCTTTCGGCATGCAGAGTGATCAACCTCCGCTTGCCCCTTCGCTACGTCTGCCAAATGAATAGCCCAGCAAATCCTCCAGCGAGGATCATTCGATAATCTGGCGCCCTTTTCCCTCCTGCCCCCTGTTCTTTCTCCATTCACACAGCACTCACTACTGTGACACCCCTTTTCCATCCTCCTCACACCCCTATTTTACGCAAAATCTCAAAATTACCAGCCCCCACCTGCTTGACCAATAGATCATTTCAGCCCTCCACCCGCTTGACTCAGCATGCCTTGAATAGGCAGAAAATCATCCACCTTCGAATCGACATTGCAACACGGCAATCTTCTTTTCTTTCCACATGGAAAACAAGCCAGATAACGCCATGGAAAGTCACCGCCACAACATCAAAAATATGCATATCAATCAACAGGTTACAAATAAACCACCCAAGACATGAGCCGATAAATCGCATCCTTGCGCCTGGTCTTTCCAAAGAGACACAACCCAAAACAATCTTACCACTAAAGTCTAAACATCCTCGTGATCGTGTACACTTCATACACTCAGAATCAATGCCTCACATTTGAGATGGCGCATAATTTCTGCGAGGATGCCTCACGTTCCGCGAGCAGTAGATTGCTCTAAAGGCAAGAAAAATACGGCTTCCGTGTTCAGGTTCAGCGAAATGTCAGGTGGCCAGTCAACTGGATTCTTTACCTTTCCAGGCCACCCAAGCGCTGGATAACGCTCATTATTATCGCGCTCCACTACATAGGAAAAAGCACCTGGTCAACACGAGATCCCGCAACTCGGGGTTCACGGAACATGACGTCTCATTACAGTCTCAACAGGAAATACCCATGACAAAACGCATTGCGATCATTGGCGCAGGGCCGAGTGGCCTGGCACAGCTGCGCGCCTTTCAATCTGCCGCTGACAAGGGTATCGATATTCCCGAAATAGTCTGTTATGAAAAACAGAGTGACTGGGGTGGCCTGTGGAATTACAGCTGGCGCACCGGTCTCGATCAGAATGGTGAGCCCGTCCACGGCAGCATGTACCGCTACCTGTGGTCCAACGGCCCCAAGGAATGTCTGGAGTTCGCGGATTATTCCTTCGAGGAGCACTTCGGCCATCCCATCGCCTCGTACCCGCCACGTGCGGTGGTCTTCGACTACATCAAGGGTCGAGTCGAGAAGGCAGGCGTGCGCAAGTACATCCGCTTCAACTGCCCGGTGCGCCACGTCAGCTTTGACGACACCCGCGAGCAGTTCACCGTCAGTGTCCATGACCTGCAGGCCGATGCGGTCATTCAGGAGCAGTTTGATCACGTCATCGTGGCATCGGGTCACTTCTCGACCCCCAACGTGCCGGAATTCCCGGGGTTCTCGCAGTTCAATGGCCGCATTCTGCACGCTCATGACTTCCGCGACGCGCTGGAATTCAAGGGCAAGGACCTGCTATTGATCGGCAGCAGCTACTCTGCCGAAGATATCGGTTCACAGTGCTACAAGTATGGCGCTCGCAGCATTACCACCAGCTATCGCACCGCCCCGATGGGCTTTGCCTGGCCGGACAACTGGGAAGAGAAGCCGCTGTTGCTGAAAGTGGACCGCGACACGGCCTATTTCCGCGATGGCAGCAGCAAGAAGATCGATGCCATCATCCTGTGTACCGGCTACCTCCACCACTTCCCCTTCCTGGATGAGCCACTGCGCCTCAAGACGGGCAATCGCATGTGGCCGCTCGGTCTCTACAAGGGCGCTGCCTGGGAAGAGAATCCGCGCATGTTCTACCTCGGCATGCAGGACCAGTGGTACACCTTCAACATGTTCGATGCCCAGGCATGGTGGGTGCGTGACGTGATTCTCGGTGAGATCGCGCTGCCCAGCCGCGAGGCGATGCAGGCGGATAGTCAGGCATGGCGTGACAGGGAAGAGACGTTGGACAGTGATGAATCAATGATCCTCTTCCAGGGCGATTACGTGAAGTCACTGATCTCGGAGACAGATTATCCGAGCTTCGATATCGACGGCGTCAATCGCACCTTCCTCGAGTGGGAGCACCACAAGCACGAGAACATCATGACCTTCCGTGACTACTCCTACCGCTCGCTGATGACCGGCACCATGGCCCCGCGCCATCACACGCCCTGGCTCGACGCGATGGATGATTCGCTGGAAGCCTTCCTGGCGCAGCCCGACAGGAGCGTCAGACAAGCAGGCGGCGAGACAGCCACCGCCGAGCAGCTCGCGACTGACGACGCCTGAGCAGGCCGTCTCAGTCAGCAGCCGTCTGAACGAGCAAGCCGTCTGAGACGACGAGCTTCCTGATCTGTCAGGCAACGAAGCCGCCGAGTCGTGACACGACTCGGCGGCTTCGTTCTATCAATTCACACGTGCAACAGCTCACTCGTGCAGCAGCTCACACGTGCATGAGTGAACCAGAGCATGAGTGAATCAGAGCAAGCGTGCGCAAAGGCCTGAAACTTGCGGTAGGCCCTGCTCAGGCTCTATACCGCTTCGCGACTGTCGCTGCTTGGCACATCGCAAAGTGATGTCAGCGCCTGCGGCTGCGCGATGACCCGCTCCGGTGCCATGCTGGCCAGCCGCTCGGGGCTCTGCCACCCCCAGCTGACGGCAGCGGCACGACACCCTGCCTCGTGCGCGGCGCGAATGTCGCTGACGGCGTCGCCCACCATCCAGCTGCGCTCCACCGCCACTTGCGGCGCTGCCAACAGACCCGCCAGCTTGGCCCCCTTGCTGCCCGCGATCTCACCGCCCAGCACCTGTGACACGCAGTCCGACAGGCCGGCGGCGGCCAGCGTGGCACGAATCATCTCGCTGTGATTGGCCGACAGCACCATGACGTCGCCCTGTTCGGCGAGTGCCGACAAGGCCTCGCGCATGCCGGTGAAGACCGCCGGCGGCGTCGCCTGGCGGGTATAGGCAAAGACATGCGCGGCAAAGCGCGCGACGGCCTCGCCCGTGAAGCCCTGCCCACGCGCCATCTCCTCGAAGGTCACGTTGTCCAGCGACTCCCAGCTATTGCGTTCCAGCACGATCGTCCGCCCTTCCAGACGCGCCGCATGCGCGCAGGCTTTGAGACACAGTGTCAGGCTGTCGGCAATCACACCATCAAAATCAAAGACATATAACGCTTTGTTCATTCTTTTGCTGCCTCAGCTGCCTGCAAGGTGTTGCTCAACGGCTCGCGCTCGCGAGTCGGAATCCGCTCATCGCGCTGCAGAGCGATCAATTCATCGAGCGCCTCCAGCGACTGGGCGGCCTCGAGCGTGTCGTGGAAGAAATAGCGGCGACTGTCATCCATGTAGAGGTGCAGGTGATTGACGATCTGCTCCTGGCCTATCATCAGCACGCCATAGGCCGGCGGCTCATGACTGCCGGCGAGACAATCCGCTGCTGAGACCAGATCCAGCCCGACCTGGTGATTGACGCCCGGCAGGGTCGAGAACGAGAGCCCCCGCCAGACACCGCTGGCCGGACGATGCACATGCCCGAACAGCAAGTGCTCGACATTGCCATGCCGCTGGATCACGTCATGCAGCGCCTGTGAATTCTGCAAGCGGATGTCGTCCATGTAACGGATGCCGAGGACCATGGGCGGATGATGCAGCGCCAGCAGGATACGGCGATCATGATGCGCAGCCAGACAGGCATCCAGCCACGCCAGGCGGGACTCACACAGCAGACCGCCATGCTCCCCCGCGACCGCCGAATCGAGCATCACCAGCACGCAATCATCAGCGCCGGGGCCGAAGGCATGCGCATACTGCACGAAGCCTCCGTCATCGCAGGGCAGCTCCGGGAAGGCGGCCTGCAGAGCCTCACGCGCATCATGATTACCCATGCCGAGGAAATACGGCATCGACAGTTCTTCCAGTACCTCACGCAGCGCCTGGAAGGCGGCCGGTTCACCGCGATCGGTCAGGTCACCGCTGATGATCACGCCCTGAGCATCGCCGTGGTGCAGATTGATATCAGCGACGGCAGCCGCCAGCCGTGCACGTGGGTCCAGCCCGTAAAGTCGCTTGTCAGGAGCGACCAGATGGGTGTCGGTCAGATGGATCAGTTTCATGCTATCGCGCGTTCCATGAGGGCCACCTTGAGGGGCCGCCATTATCAAGCTCTCAGGTGACGACTGCGTGACGCACGCCACACTCTCTTCGCGCAAAGCCAATCGGGTGCATGCCACCTATCAAAAACGCCGCAGCGCTGAGCGCTGCGGCGTTTGATGTGCCGGTCTTGATGCCCGGAGGGTCACGGCGTCTTCTTGCTCTCGAAGGACGCTTTCTCGTGGCGCAGGATGTTGGCGCTCAGCGCAATGCAGACGCCAGCGGCGACCAGCAGGCACACCGCCACGGCACCAGAGTTGCTGAAGAAGAAGGCGTAGTTGCCAGCGTGTACCACAGTATCGACAGTTTCCATTGCAAGACTCCTTACGAAAGCGGATATCGGTTGGGTCTACCAGTACTGCAATAACGGGGCCAGTCAGCGCTTATCTCGACATCATCTTGACAGACCGGCCCCTTCACAATGTGTGCCGGGGGCTCAGCTACCAAGGCTCAGCTGATGTCAGGACGCTTGTCCATCGGCGCCGCGACCACCCCACCGGAACGTGCCGGCACGCTGGAGCTCGTCTCGGAGGACAGGCTTTCCGGATAGGCCTTGGCCGGGACTTCGAACAGGTCCAGCCCCAGTACCTCGACATGCGGCGGCACGCGCAGCAGGTTGAACTTCTTGAGCAGATAGGCCACGCCCCAGCCCGGAATGAAGCCTGTCAGTGCCATCACCACCGCACCTGTCAGCTGGCCGGTGAAGGAAACGTCCGGCACGCCTTCGCCGACATTCGGGAAGCCAGCCGCGAAGATACCCACCAGTACCACGCCGTAGAAGCCGCAGAAGCCATGCACCGCGAAGGCGCCGACGGAGTCATCCAGGCCACGCTTCTCGAGCAGTGCGCCGATCTTCGGCATCAGGGCGCCACCGGTGACCGCCAGCACGAAGGCCAGCCCCGGGTTGTAGAGATCCAGCCCCGCCGCGACGGTGATGATGCCGCCCAGCGCACCGGACATGGTCCAGAAGGGATCACGCGAGGACAGATAGGCACCGATCACGCCGCCACCGAAGCCCATCAGGGTATTGAAGGCGAAGGCAGAAAGGTTGGTGCGATTGCCATAGATGGTGGTCCAGCCGATGTCACCGGTGTTGAAGATGATGCAGCCGCCGAGGAAGCCGAAGAAACCGACGATGATCAGCATCAGGCCGATCAACGTCATCGGCATGTTGTGCGGCGCGATCACCTGCGGCTTGCCATCGTCACTGTACTTGCCGATGCGCGCGCCCAGATTGAGCAGCACGCCCAGCGCGAAGAAGCCGGCCACGGCGTGCACCACACCGGCGGCGCCGACATCGTGGTAGCCCAGCTTGTGCAGCATCCAGCCATCCGGATGCCAGCCCCAGGCGCCCGCCATGATCCAGACACCGGCGCCGAGAATCACCGCCAGAATCAGGAAGGCCCCCAGGCGAATGCGTTCGATCACCGCCCCCGAGAGGATGGAGCCGGTAGTCGCGCCGAACAGGGCAAAGGCGGCGAAGAAGATGCCGGTGCCCATGTCATCGGCGTCCGGACGCATGCTCGCGCTCCACGGCAGAGCGGCGGACGCCTCGATGGGGATCAGCCCGTTGGGGAAGGCGTTGTAGATCCACCAGCCCACGAAGTAGAAGGCGGGGATGATCGAGGCCAGCGTCAGCACGTTCTTCATGCCGGATGCCAACGCATTCTTGGAACGCGAGGCACCGATCTCATAGGCCAGAAAGCCTGCATGGATCAGGAACATGATGGCGGTACACCACCAATAGAACACCTCGATGTTCATCGCCTGATGCATATCCAATATGCTTTGCAACGTCTTTTCATCCATCGTCTTTTCTCCTTTACCGGAGCCTGTGGATCAGCGCGCTTCACTGTGCAAGCGGCACTGCCCGTCCGGGGGTTGTTGTTGTTTTTCAAGGGGACCTGCTGGATAAAGCAAGCGACATGCCAGATGACCCTCATTGGCCACCCTCAGCAATTTGTTGTTTTTACTGCATCATTCTTGAAACCGAGGGCTCCTCTTCAGATATGAAGCCCATGGAGCCTTCCCTGCGAGGAGGATGGGCGTTATTGAGGCATGCCGGCTACGGCATGCACCGTGAGATGACTTGCAGGGCGCTGCATATACGCAGGTCATTGCTCGCGACTCACCTCTCATGCTTGCCCGCCTTGCAGTGAGATCAGCTACGCACCTTGAGGCGCTCCGGGTCATGGAAGGGCAATGTCACCACCTCGGCGGCGAGGCGCTTCTGATGGCCATCCAGCTGGCCGATCTCAAGCTGGGTTCCCGGGCTTGCGAAGTCCGGTGCCAGGCGGCACATCGCGATGGAGCGATCGAGCAGCGGCGACTGGGTGGCACTGGTGACCACGCCCACCGGATAGCGGCCGTGGTAGACGAGATCGCCATGGCTGACCAACTCGCTGCTGTGCATCTTCAGGCCCATCACGCGATGCCGTGATTCCGGCGCCTCGCGTTGCAGCGCTGCCCGCCCGACGAAGTCCTCTTCCTTGCTCTTCATCGGCACGGTGAAGCCGATGCCCGCCTCATAGGGGGAGGTCTGCGGGCAGAATTCATGACCGGCGAAGATCAGCCCCGCCTCGATTCTCAGCATGTCGAGGGCATCCAGTCCCAGCGGCGCGATGCCATGGGGCTCACCCGCCGCCCAGATCGCCTCCCACACGGCCGGGGCGTCCTTGGGATGACACCAGATTTCATAACCGAGCTCGCCGGTATAGCCGGTACGCGACACCATCAGCGGAATGCCATCCGGCCCCGACAGACGACCGATCATGAAGCGGAACCAGCCCAGCCCCTGAACGTCTGGCTGGGTACGCGCATTCCAGATCAGCGGCGCCAGCACCTCGCGGCTCTTCGGCCCCTGCAGCGCGATGTTGTGCAGCTGATGAGTGGAGTCACGCACCGTGACGCGATAGCCCTGGCGCTGGGCAAGCTCCCTGAGCCACTGGCCGCTGGCCGGGTCACCGCAGATCCAGCGGAAGGTCTGCTCGCCCATGCGGAACAAGGTGCCGTCATCGAGCATGCCGCCGGTTTCCTGACACATGGCCGAGTACACCACCTCGCCGATGGAGAGCCGTCGTACATTGCGGGTCAATGCGTATTGCAGCAGGCGTTCGGCATCGGGACCGGCGACCTCGAACTTGCGCAGCGCCGAGAGATCCATCATCGCGACCCGCTCGCGGCAGGCCAGATATTCGGCCCGCGCACCCCACCCTTCGTAATGCGTGGCCAGCCAGTAGCCGTGGTAGTCGATGAACTGCTTGGTCAAGGCGGAGGTGCAGGGATGAAAGGCAGTGGGCAGTGTCATGCGCGGCAATTCCTCGGGCCGATTGCGATAGGCGATCCCACGGGGGAAATCATGTTCAGCGGCGTAGATGCGCACCTGGATATCGGTCGGCACCCAGCCATTGGCGGCGTCGATGTCATCCGGACAGGCCGATGAGGCGCAGATGAGGTCACGGTCGGCGCGCAGCAGCACATAGTCGCCGGGGCGCGACCAGGGCTCATCCACCGCCAGGGTGCCGCAGGGCTCTACATAGGCATTGAAGAAGAAGTTGATCGCCGGCCAGCTGGCACGCTGTTGAATGCCATGCGACGCCGACAGGGCGTTGTTGAAGTTGATCGTGCAGCTATCGTGGCCGAAGTAGCCGTGGTGTTCGTAATACTGCGGCGAACAGGCGAGCATGAAGCTGTCATGGCGCCCCACCGTGTCCTGCACCACTTCCAGCATCGGATGCAGATACTGATCGAAGAACACCGAATAGAGCCCCGGATTGGGCATGCAATGACCGGACAGGCTGCGCGTCGCGCCGGAGTCCAGCCCCAGCTCTTCACCCTGCGCCCAGGCATTGGCATCGAAGGCCACGAAGTCGGAGCACTGTCGGCCCGCCACATCGATGATCTGGATCCACTCGCCCTGCTTGACCTCATAGACCTCGACCGTGCCCGCCGAGACTCTCGTCTCCTGCTTGATCGGCGCCAATGGCGCTGGCAGCTGCTCCTGCCCCACCAGCCCCTCGCAGAAGTGCGATACCTCAAGCTCAGTGGCCAGCTGCTTGCCATCGATCGACATGTCATTACCGGGAGCCAGCAGAATCAGGCGCGCGGCAGGTGCTTCACGCGGCCAGCGAATCTCGGCCGGCAACCCGGCCACTGACAAACGCTGCCACTGCGACAGCGGCACCTGCGCGACTCCCAGCGCTGCCAGACGCTGCTGGGTGAACGGGCTTCGTGCCTGCTCGGCCTTACCCTCTTCTGCCCCTTGTGGCTGGCTGGCAAAGGCATGTTCTTCCAGACAGGTGATGCTGGCGTAGCGCGCGAGTGTCAGTCCATCGACTGCGTCTGCAAGCTCTCCAACTTCTGCCACCCGGTGCTCTCCCTCCCGGTCCCTTGGTGGCAATAGCAGCCACTCGCAGGCCTGGGCACCATCGACGGATGACACCTGCACGCTGTCCCCCGGCGACAGCTCAAGCGCCAGCGCATCCAGCCCGGGTATTCGATAACGATACAGCTGGCACGGCGTGGCAGCGGGTATCTCGACTGCAAGCTCCATCGTGGTGATACCTCTTGTGGTCATGGCAAGTGGGTCCGGCGTTGCACGCGTGTTGGGGTGAAGCTGCTCCCCGATGTGCCTGTATGGTGCATGTCCCCTTCTGTGACGCACCACGTTCTTCATGGTTAATTAAATTTACTCACAGTGGAGATCGCGACAATCCATCAAGAGAGGTACCCATGAAGGGGTAAGCCGTTCACTGGCATGAAGCTTGCTCATCAAGCTTGCTGACGCGACATCGCAAGCCCGAAGAAAGAACCCCGAAGCAGGAAGTAGAGAGAGGAGCACGCATGCAAGTCATTCTCGGCGCAGGGAAGGAAGGCAAGGTGCCTGCTGCACGAACGGCGGCCGCCCTGGTTGATGTACGCCGTGCCGACGACCCATTGCACTCCTCCCCCGACGATGCGAAGCGCGAGACTCCCAAGCTCGACGCCATCACCCTGCGCATCGCCACCTGCGCTGACCTCACGGAGACGCTGCCATCATTGCTGGGAGAGCTGCTGCGAGAGTGGATGGACTTACTGAGCCAGCAAGTTGCCGGCGCTCAGGCTTGCTCACGTCCTGTCGAGAGCTGCGTGCTGCATCGCGGGGTCGATCAGCAACGCCATGAGGTGATCGCGCCGACTGGCCTCGCCCTGCCCGCAAAGACGCGTCAGACCCTGCTGGAGATCGTCAGCCAGATTGCTCACGACGCGCACGCCAGCCGCCAGCCATTACCTGTCTCGGGCAAGCCCCACGGGGTGTTGATCGCCCTCACGCACACCACTGACAGACAGGCGACTGACGATGACTGGTTGTGGCTTGGAGAGCCGGCCGCCGCAGCCCTCGAATCGAGGCTGGCGAGCGCCGCCATCGATGCCCTGAGCCGTGGCCTGGCACTGCATCAGCAGCAACAGGCGCGTCACGCCGAAGACATCAAGGCAGCGGTGGCGCAGGCGCTGAAGAACGAACGCCGACATCTGGCGGCGGAGCTGCACGACACCCTCGCCCAGGAATTGAGTTATCTGCAGATGCAGAGCGCACGCCTGACTCGCGCCGCTCGTCATGCGCCACAGGAAGTGCAGGCACTGGCCGACGACGTGCATACCCAGGCCCGGCGCGCCTTGCGCCAGACCCGGGAACTGATCAACGGCGCACACGCCACCTGGGGAGACGCGCCGCTGGCCTGTGTGCTGGATAACTTGATCGAGGAATTCGAGACACGCTCAGGGCTGGTGTTCGAGCTCGACAACCGCATCCAGTCGCTGCACCTCCCCGATGCCCAGGCCCTGCAGGTGATGTTCATCGTGCGCGAAGCGATGACCAACAGCGTGCGCCATGCCCGGGCCACCCACCTGCGCCTGCAATTGCTCTATCAATCTTCAGGGCCTCAGCCGGCGGAGCGGGTGTTGCTGACCATCGAGGACAACGGCTGCGGCTTTGACCCTGCCGACATCGCCCCCGCCCATTTCGGGCTGGGCATCATGCAGGATCGCGCGCGCCAGCTCGGGGCCGACTTCGCCATCACCCAACCCCGCCATGGCGGTACCCGCGTGACACTGAGCTGGGAGCGCCACGACACATGACCGTGACTCGCCAGATGCCCTCGACACACCAGACACCCTCGACACCCCCGACACGAGTCGTGCTCGTCGACGACCATCCGCTGTTTCGGCGCGGGCTTGCCGAGCTGTTGAGTGAAGGTGGCCTGTTCGAGGTCGTGGCCGACTTCGATGACGGCACCGATCTGCTTGACGCCCTGTCCACCCTCGCCCCGGAGCTGGTGATCGTCGACTGGCAGATGCCGCAGCTCGATGGCCTGACTCTGATGCGTCATCTCAAGCAGCGTGATGCCACTCTCAAGGTGGTGCTGCTGACCGCCTCAGATGACAGCCGCCACCTGTTGGATGCCATCCAGCAAGGGGCGGATGGCTACCTGATGAAGGACACCGACCCCGAACGCATTCTCGAGCGCCTGCAGGCCGTGGTCGACGGCAAGCTGGGGCTGGAAGAAGAGACCTTGCTGCTGCTCGCCCGGCGTCTGCAGCAGGACCACCGCCAGCGCGAACAACACTCGCAAGCACAGACGCATAAACAACAGCATAAACAGGAGCAGGAGCGGGAGCAGGCTGAGGCGCCGCCAGCCGCGGCGAAGCCCTCTGCTGGCTCCACGCTCGACGGGGCCGCCGCTCTCGACCGACCCACGACACCTGACCGACACACGACACCTGAATTGCCCAAGGCACCTGAATGGTACGAAGGCCTGACCGAGCGTGAACGCGATACCCTCAAATGGATCGGGCGCGGCCTCAGCAACAAGCTGATTGCCCGCGAGCTGGGCATCAGTGACAGCACGGTGAAGGTCTACGTCAAGAATCTGCTGCGCAAGCTGAACCTGCATTCGCGACTGGAACTGGCCGCCTGGGTCTACGCTCACCCGCTGACGCCCGCGAGCGATGCCAGCCGAGCGCCCGCCGCGGACGCGACAGGCGCCGAACAGGATACGGCCCGGGCCGAAAAGGAGAGCCTGCGATGATGCGCTTTCTCGAACAGTTCGCCTCCGCCTCGATCGCCTCAACCGCCTCGACTGCCTCTCCCTTCAGCGCCCAGGCGATTCTCGATGGGCTGAGTGATGCCGTGCTGGTGGTGGATGCCGACAGTACCCTGCTGTATGCCTCGCGCGGCTGGCAGTCCCTGAGCGGACACGAATCGGGCGGCCCACGAGAAGACACGCCCACCGCCACTCGGGCGGACGGGCCCGGCACGGCAGCGCAGCGCCTCCGCGATGCCCTGCACCCCGCGGATCAATCGCGCTGGGACATGCTCGCCCGCCACGTTTCGCGCCGCGAACGCCCTGACTGCTGGCGATTGCGCATCATGGGGGCGGACCACCACTATCGCTGGTGTGAAGTGCGCAGCCAGTCGCTCTCGCTGGCCTCGCCCTGGCCCGCCACGCTCACCCTGCATGACATCAGCGAGCGCGTGCAGCAGGAGCAGATCGACGCCGCCAACCTGCGCAGCCTGACGCGGCTGATCAAGGGGCTGCCCGCGATGGTCTATCGCGCGCGCAACAACCGCCACTGGTCGATGGAATACATCAGTGACGGCTGCCTGGCCATCACCGGCCTCAGCCCCCAGCAACTGCTCGATCATCCCTCCCTCACCTACGGCGAGATGATCCATGCCGAAGATGCCGACCGCGTGTGGGATCAGGTGCAGGCAGCCCTTGAGGCCCGCACCCCCTTCACTCTCGCCTACCGCATTCGCCATCGCGACGGCGAGGTCATCCGGGTGCAGGAAAAGGGCCATGGCATCTATTCACCGGATGGCACGCCTTTGGCGGTGGAGGGCATCATCTTCGCCGTCGACACTTCGGATATCTCAGGCGTACCGCCATCGACTGAACCATTAAATGAGACATGAACTGAGACATGAACTGATGTACCCCTTTATGGCTACCCTTTCCGAGCAATGTGCAGCCGGACCACATCTCGCTAGCCTGTTTCGTTGTCAGTGTTTCACGACG
The DNA here is from genome assembly GCF_029846355.1 of Cobetia sp. 2AS. Lineage (NCBI taxonomy): Bacteria > Pseudomonadati > Pseudomonadota > Gammaproteobacteria > Oceanospirillales > Halomonadaceae > Cobetia > Cobetia sp. 2AS. Next base: position 980,908 of record NZ_JARWKQ010000001.1, on the reverse strand, counting down.
TCACCACGTCCTGAAGCCTCGGATAACGCATGAAGACACAACAAGAACAGGAAGGTATCCATGACCCAACGTATCGCGATCATCGGTGCAGGACCCAGTGGCCTGGCTCAGTTGCGTGCCTTTCAATCCGCTGCCGACAAGGGCATCGAGATTCCCGAGATTGTCTGTTACGAAAAGCAGGATGACTGGGGCGGTCTGTGGAATTACAGCTGGCGTACCGGACTGGATGCCCACGGCGAGCCGGTCCACGGCAGCATGTATCGCTACCTGTGGTCGAATGGCCCCAAGGAATGTCTCGAATTCGCCGACTACTCCTTTGAAGAACATTTCGGGCGCCCTATCGCCTCCTATCCGCCGCGCGCGGTGCTGTTCGACTACATCAAGGGACGCGTCGAGAAGGCTGGCGTGCGCAAGTACATCCGCTTCGGTTGCCCGGTGCGCCAGGTCACCTTCGATGATGCCAGCCAGCAATTCACGGTCAGCGTGCATGACCAGGCGCTCGATCTGGTGACCAGCGAAAGATTCGACCATGTCATCGTGGCCTCCGGGCATTTCTCGACGCCCAATGTGCCGGAATTCCCCGGCTTCTCGAGCTTCAATGGCCGCATTCTGCATGCCCATGACTTCCGTGATGCACTGGAATTCAAGGGCAAGGACCTGCTGTTGCTCGGCAGCAGCTATTCCGCCGAGGACATCGGCTCGCAGTGCTACAAGTATGGTGCGCGCAGCATCACCACCAGCTATCGCACCGCCCCGATGGGCTTCAAGTGGCCGGACAACTGGGAAGAGAAGCCGCTACTGGTGAAAGTTGATCGCGATACCGCCTATTTCAGTGACGGCAGCCACAAGCGCGTCGATGCCATCATCCTGTGCACCGGCTATCTGCACCACTTCCCGTTCCTCGAGGAGTCGCTGCGCCTCAAGACCCAGAACCGCATGTGGCCGCTGGGGCTCTACAAGGGGGTGGCGTGGGAAGAGAATCCGCGCCTGTTCTATCTCGGCATGCAGGACCAGTGGTACACCTTCAACATGTTCGATGCCCAGGCCTGGTGGGTGCGTGATGCGATTCTCGGCACCTTGGCCCTGCCGTTATTGGACGCGATGCGTGCAGACAGTCTGGCGTGGCGTGCGCGCGAGGAAACGCTGGAAAGTGATGAGGACATGATTCTTTTCCAGGGCGATTACGTGAAATCGCTGATCGAGGAGACCGACTACCCGAGCTTCGATATCGATGGCGTGAATCGTACCTTCCTGGAATGGGAGCATCACAAGCACGAGAACATCATGACCTTCCGCGATCACGGCTATCGCTCCTTGATGACCGGCACTCTGGCGCCCAAGCATCACACGCCGTGGCTGGAGGCGATGGATGACTCGCTGGAAGCCTATCTGGCACAGCCTGCCGAGGCCGCGACGTCATCCGATGCGGAATCAGACATTCAGGCAACGACCACGCCGCTGGCCTCCTGACGCTCCTGGTCACAAGGGCGCTTGTTCAAAGGGGCTTTTGGTCTCAGGGGTTCGTGTTGACAGAGGCTCTGGCCAAACAAGGCTGCGCCAACGACTTGCCAGGCAGCAGGTGGAGGGACACCAGGCGGAGGGCTTCCCTCCGCCTTTTCCTGCATCAAAACATCAACAAAAACTCATATAGACTGGTATTGGTTGTTGGATATTGATGGCACGCAGGTCTCTCACAGGTGATGGAACACCACATTTCCCCGACACCCCACAAGGACACCCGATCACCATGCGCATCACGCTCTACTTCCTGATCTCGACCCTGTGCGAAATCGGCTGGGCCACGGGCCTGAAAGTCGCCGACAGTCCGCTGGAATGGGCACTGACGGTACTGCTGGTCATCATCAGCCTGAGTCTGGTCACCCAGATCGCCAAGGCACTGCCCGCCAGCACCACCTACGCCATCTTCGTCGGCCTGGGCACGGTGGGGACGGTGGTGGCTGACCTGCTGTTCTTCGATCTCGAATTCCAGTGGTCCACGCTGGGCTTCGTGGTGCTGATGCTGATCGGCATCATCGTGCTCAAGACGGCCCCCAGCGCGCCTGCCGACAAGCAGCCTCGCGCGAGTACCACACCGCAGACCACCCTCAGTGAATGACCAGGAGTGACGCCATGGATTGGGTCTATCTGATCGCCGCCGGCTGCTGTGAAGTCGTCGGCGTCACCGGTTTCAACCAGTACGCCAATCAGCACCGCCGCATGGGCGTGTTGCTGGTCGCGCTGGGCTTCAGTTCCTCCTTGAGCCTGCTGTATCTGGCCATGGACACCATCAGTCTGGGCATCGCCTATGCCGTGTTCTCCGGCATCGGTACCGTGGTCAGCGCCATCATCGGCGTACTGTTCTGGCGCGAGCACTTCTCGTTTCGCCGCATGGCCTGCATCGGCGTCATCGTGCTGTCCATCGCCGGTCTGCACCTGTCCGGCGGGCATTGAGCGCCGGTCGGCGGTTGATTATTGCCATTTGTGCAATAACCAATTGCCGACAGGCGCCTTTTTCTGCCCACGCCAGTGCACTAGCCTCGTGAACCAGCCTCCTGGACTCGGCACCGCAGGCACCCGCCTGAGTGCCTGTCCTGCGGCATCCTCTGACAACCCATCGTGAAGGAGGTCTCGTTCATGTCAGCGCCCGTCCCTACCCGCATGGCGTTCGTCAATTATCAGCTCGACTGCCCGGAAGGCCTGCAGATCAAGGTGGACCCGAACGGCGAGACCGGTCGCCGCATCGAGCCGGAGCATGACCGCCGCGGTGTCAGGCTGCAGGACCTGCGCGCCACACCGCCCAGCTTCGCCTGCCAGGGGTTGCTGTTTCTCGACACGCCAGAACTTGCCGTCGATGTGCGCGATGCCGGGGTGCGCGATCGCCTGCACACACCGGCCATCGAGGCATTGCTCAAGCAGCAGCTCGGCGTCAGTGAAGTGCAGGTGTTCGACCATACCCTGCGCGGCTTCGAGGGTGAGCGCGTGCCGGCGCAGCATGTGCATGTCGACTACTCACCGCGCTCTGGCCCGCAGCGCGTGCGCGATCTGCTCCCGCCCGAGCAGGCGGAGCAGTGGCTGAGCGGCCACTACGGCATCGTCAATGTCTGGCAGCCGGTCGAGCAGGCCGTCGCACGTGACCCGCTGGCCTTCGCCGATACCCAGAGCGTGCAACACGAGGACTGGGTCAACATCGACATCCTCTATCCGGACCGCTGCGGCCAGATCCAGGGCCTCGTGCACAATCCGGCTCACCGCTGGTACTTCGCCTCACAGATGCGCCCCGACGAAGCCATCGTCTTCAATGCCTTCGACAGCGCCGGCAAGCCGCCGGTCGCGCATACCGCGGCCGAGCTGCTCGATACGCCCGACGATGCGCCGACACGCACAAGTCTCGAGACGCGGGTATTGGTCCGCTATCCCGACTGACGTGTCACGGCCGTTGATTGATAACGGCTGGTCGGTGGCGGCTGGTTGAAAATGACTGGTCGTTAACGACTGGCTAGTGGCGGCTGAGCGCCGCGGTCGAGATGGCAGAGACCTGGCCCATCCGGGTAGCTGCCCCTCTCTCGCCCCTCTCGCGAGCTTATCGGCACCCGCCGCCAGATGACCGTCGTCCAGGCCTCCCTCCTTGCAGGCCTGGCGGCCATCGCTTGGCGGCCACCAGGTTCTCGTCACACATTCTTCGTCATTCAGGAGCTTTGCCATGAGCTTGTCTTTCCATGTCGTCCGCCACGAACGCGGCTTCTCTCCCACGCCCCTGCCCATCTGGACCGACAACGGCGACGTGTCTGATCTCTTCGAGGCCGACGCGGCACCAGAGGTGGTCCGTCAGGAAGTCGAGGGTGTCCCGAGCGCCTTCCAGCTGCTCAATGTGCTGACACCCGCCGAGTGCGACAACTTCGTCGCCGCCCTGGAGGAGATGGGCTTCGAGGAAGATGCGCCCGTCTCCCTGCCGCGTTCGGTACGCCACAACCACAACGTCAACTGGGTCGTCAGTGAAGCGGTCGATCAGGTCATCTGGCAGCGTTCGGCGCCGCTGGTGACCGAGCAGATCCAGGGCGAAGGCGCCAAGGGCATCAATGCGCGCTTTCGTGTCTATCGCTACGAGGCCGGCGACTTCTTCAAGCCGCACACCGATGGTGCCTGGCCGGGCAGTCGCGTCATCAATGGCGAGATCGTCCAGGATGCCTATCCGGGCCTGATGAGCCAGTACACCTTCCTCATCTTCCTGAGCGATGGTTATACCGGCGGGCGCACCGAGTTTCTGGTCAGCCGTCGCGACCCCGGCAAGCCGGCCCAGTCGCAGGATGATATCCAGAAGGTCTCGGTCTCCACGCCCAAGGGTGGCGTACTGTGCTTCCCGCATGGCTCGCATCCGCAGCACTGCGTGCATGCCGGCGAGCCGATCCGCGACGGTGCCAAGTACATCATCCGCAGCGATATCCTCTATTGATGGCTGCCTGATGAGCAGTGGCCAGGCACCGCTTGGTAGATGCTGCTTGGTAAGTACCCAGCGCGCAGCCTGAAAACACGAAGGGCCCGATCTATCAAGACCGGGCCCTTCGTGTTTTCGCGTGCCGTTCACAGGGCTTGTCAGCAGGACAGCCGCTCGCGGCGGGCAAGCAGGAAGTCGACCCAGGCACGTACGCGCGGGTTGTGCTGATTCTCGCGCGCGAAGACGACGTGGATACCGGTGTCGAAATCCGATGAAGTGACCTGAAAGTCCTCCAGCACCGGCAGCAGGCGGCCACTTGCCAGCTCTTCCCGGATGGCCCAGTGCGGCTGCACCACCACGCCGGCGCCCCCCAGTGCTGCCTGGGTGAGAATGTCGGCATTGTTGGTGCGCAGCGCGCGGGCGCGCACCGAGATGCGATGCTCCCGATCGCCCTGCACCAGCCGCCAGTGATGATTGGCGGTGGTATAGCTGAAGGTCAGCAGACGGTGCTGCTCCAGGTCCTGTGGCTGATGGATAGGTGGCTGGGCGGCAAGGTAGGACGGCGCGGCAGCCAGCACGAAGCGCTGATCACTGATATGGCGCGCGATCAGGCTCGAATCTTCCAGGTGGCCGATGCGCAGGGCCACGTCGAAGTGGTTCTCGACCAGGTCCACCCGCTGGTCGCTGCTGACGATATCCAGCACCACCTCGGGGTAGCACTGCATGAACTCGCTCACCAGCGGTGCCAGATAGAGGCGCGAATAGCGCCACGGCACCGAGATGCGCAGCGGCCCCGCGACCCGCTCACTCAGCGTTTCCAGCTCATCCTCCAGTTGGTCCACCTCGGCCAGAATGGCGCGAAAGCGGATCAGGGCGCGCTCGCCGGCCGGCGACAGCCGTACATGGCGCGTGGTGCGCACCAGCAGCGGCTCGCCCAGCTGGCGCTCCAGATGATTGACGTGACGCGTCGCCGTGGAACTGGCGATATCCAGCTCTCGCGCCGCCACATTGAAGCTCTGATGCTCCGCCACCTTGAGAAAGGTGCGCAGGCGTTGGGTCAGTTCGTTCATGGTGCTCCTGCGGTGCCCTCCATCGAAAGGTCGGCGTCCTTGTCCTACAGCCAAGCGGCCAGACAGCCGGTTGGCGCTCGCCAGCCACGAGCATATCATCGACGCACCGCAGGATGACCGCGACACGAGGATGAACGACATGGACATGATAAGCAGCATGAAAGGACTCGCCGGTGGCGTCCTGATCGGTCTCTCGGCAGTGATGCTGATGGCCTTTCTGGGACGTATCGCCGGTATCAGTGGCATCACGCGCGGTGCGCTGCTGGAATCAGGCTCGGACCGCCGCTGGCGTCTCGCCTTCGTGCTCGGGTTGATCAGCGGCCCGCTGCTGCTTTTGCTGCTCAATCTTGACTGGGGCAATGTGGCCGCAAGCACGGATGCGCTGATCGGCAATCCCGCCAGCGGGGTGCTGAGCATGATGGTCGCCGGTCTGCTGGTGGGTATCGGAACAGGCATCGGCGGCGGCTGTACCAGTGGTCATGGCGTCTGCGGTATCGCGCGTCTCTCCCCCCGCTCGCTGGTGGCCACGGTGGTATTCGTGACGGTGGCCATGCTGACAGTGTTCGTGAGCCAACATCTGCTGGGGGAGTCACCATGAAAACGGTCATCGGTTTCCTTACCGGGCTGGTCTTCAGCCTCGGGCTGACACTCAGCGGCATGACCGACCCCGCACGGGTGGTCGGCTTTCTCGACGTGGCTGGAGATTGGGACCCCACGCTGATCTTCGTGCTGGGTGGTGCCGTCATCACCACCTTCCTCGGTTATCGCCTCGTCTGGCGGCGTGGCACTCCCCTGCTGGGCGAGCGCTTCCAGCTGCCCACGCGTCGCGATATCGATGGCCGCCTGCTGCTAGGCGCGGCCCTGTTCGGTATCGGTTGGGGGCTGAGCGGCTACTGCCCCGGGCCTGCCATCGTCTCCAGCAGCGCCATGACTCTGCCATTGGCGGGCTTTCTGGTGACGATGCTGCTGGGCTGGTGGCTGGCCACCCGTCTGACGCGCAGCCACTGACCCGAGCGCTACGCGACTCAAGAAAAAAGCCACGCAACAGAAACGCCCGCCAAATGGCGGGCGTTTCATCTTTCTACAAGGGAGTCCGTCACGACTAGACGATACCCTTGGCCTTCATTTCGCGCAGCACGGCAGCGACATAGTGCATCTCCTCCGGTGTGCCGAGAGACATGCGACACCAGCCATCGGCCGGCGGGAAGGCACGCCCGATCAGCACGTGGCGTTCCTTCATCGCGGTCTGGAATTCCTTCAGCGGCCTGGAGATACGATGGAAGACGAAGTTGGTCTGCCCCGGCAGATACTCCCAGCCCAGCTCGTCGAGCGTTGCCGTGAAGATGGCGCGCGCTTCATCGTTGCTCTGCTTGCTGTGGACCAGAAACTCCGGTGACTGCATGGAGGCCGTCGCCGCCATCACGCCAGGATACGACAGCGTCATGGCATCGTCTTCGACGTAGTGGGAGACGTGCTCGAGACGATCGACATCGCCGACGGCGTAGCCGACACGCAGGCCAGCCATGGCGTGAATCTTGGAGAAGGTCTTCAGCAGCAGGACGTTCTTCGCGCCACCAGCAATCAGATGATCGGCCGAGCGGAAGGCTGGGTCATTGACGAATTCGGCGTAGGCTTCATCGATGATGAACAGCGTATCGTCGCGGCTGTCGTTGACCCAGGCCTCCAGTTCATCACTGGAAATGATGGTCGAGGTCGGGTTGTTGGGATTCACCAGATAGACGATGGAGGGGCCGGAGTGGTCGGCCACGGCCTGCTTCATGTCGGAAATCTTGAATGACCAGTCCTCGCGCGAGGACGGCACCTTGCGAATGGCGAGGTCATAGAAGCCGGCATACAGGGCGCCATCGCCATAAGTCAGCTCGGGAATCACCAGCTGGGTATCGGGAGTCGCATGGGCCAGCACACTGGCACGGATCGCATCCGAGGAGCCCGGCGTGAACAGAATGCTCTCGCTCGGCACCTTGTGGTGAGTCGCCACCAGGGACTGCAATTTGCCCAGATGGGCGAAGGGATAGCGATTGGAATGCGGGATGGATGCCGCTGCGGCACGCTGTGCAGACGGTGCCATGCCCAGCGCATTCTCGTTGTAGTTGAGTCGCACCGGAGACTTGGCGGAAGGCTTGAGCACCGCCGCAGCAGGTGCCGTCTCCTTGGCCAAGGCACTGGGAATACCCGGCAGGAACTGACCCAACGCCGCCCCGGCAATTGCCGCCCCACTCATGCCCAGGAAACCACGACGCGAACGCGATGATGGAGAGCCCTTCTCAACCGCCTGAACCACAGAAGACCCCTGCAGATCCTTCTCGACTACGTCTGTCATCGTGTGTCCTTTGTCTGTCGCTGCTGCCCTTCCCCTCGTGTGAAACCACACGGGCAATCGGGAGCAAGCCGTTGTTTTTGTATGTGCTAATAAAGCACCACCAACGTATAAGACTTTGGTGAGAGGCACAACGAAACGACGCGCCGGATCGCGCAACCATGAGCCGCGATATTGGCAACCCCGTGGAAGGCCATACGACGTATCGAGGGAGGCCAATTGGCAAAGGAACACTTGCCAGTGATTCGTGAAGACACCGGCCATTGGGCCGGTATAATAAGAACGAAAATGCGGTATCAGCGAGAGGATTCCTGAGCAATCTCTCTGATGACGATGCTAGCCAACTGGCGGGTGTTATGCGGATTACCGTTGCTACCTAATAGAGCTAGGCCAATCCTAACGATCTGGCTAAGTTACCCACAAAAATTCTACACTGCTGAATATATCAAACTTAGCATTAGCCCCCAAAATATCTCCAATTAAAAAACTAGTCTTTTAGTCATATCCACACTGTTAAAAATTTAGTGAAAGTGCAAAAATAGGTCAGCACTAAAGGTAAAATTCATCCCCTTACATACCAAACAGGCATATTAATGACAGTTACACCATCCAGTCCTACATTTTATAGAGAATCAATAATGGCAGCTGTGCATCACATGCATCGAGGAGATGTGATGGAAGTAGGCAACTCTGTATTTAGTTTATTTTCAGGGAAGGAATATGTACCTGGAGAAAAAGCAGAATTAAATACGGTTCATTTAGAGTGGTCGATATCCTCTCATGAAAACAAGAGCTGGGCGAGAGAAAATCCAGAAATAATTCTAGACTGGATAACCGCTAGCTTTTGGTATTTCAGAAGCATGAGCGCTATACCCTCTATTGCAGACGCCATTTGGGGTTTATGCGAAATTTTCGTCGATTACTTTAAAGAAATACAGCCTAACGCTCTATCTGCAGCTATCCAACTTGCACTTTGGGATTACCAATACAATCGAAAAAGACACCCAAGGTACCTTGAATACATCAAAGGACTAAACATTGAAGATCGTAGATTAAAAGCATACAGGAGTCTTTTCAAAACCACTTCCATTAACAAAGAACAATCTGACTATCAAGCCAGCATATCGGAAGCTTATCGTGAAAGAGAACATCACAACAAGATCAACAAAGCGTCAGCAATCATTAGCTATTACTGTAATATAGATAGCAATGAAGAAATTTTTCACGAGCTATTAGACGTGCTCGGCGATTCTGATTTAATCGATACAATTAGCACTGGGCAGTGTGATTTTTTAAACCCTATGATTGTCCATCTTTATGATACTAACAACTATAGGTATCTTCTCAAGTTAATAAAAAACCTAAAAGGCATTCGCCCTATCGCTGAAGACGTTCAACCTCATGCATTTCTACTAACAAATGGGGTTAATTTAACACTACTAAAAAACTTTGAAAAAATCACTATAACGGAAGACGATAACCAAGCCAACTACAGCGCATTAATACACAGCTTAAATATTTCCAATTCAGTTGCTATAAGCCTATTAGGGGAAAAAGATCCTGACGTTAGCTATTATGAAGAATCTAGAAAAGGCACCCCACCTATACAAGATAACTTAGATGGCTTAGCTGAGGCAGTGACAAACCACTTCAAGCTTGATGATGGCCTCTACGACGAACTGAGCGCACTCACATTATGTCCATCACATAGCTTCCCAATACAAGCGTGCTTATTCAGATTAAAAAAATCGGCTCCAATTATTTCCGTAAGTCTAGAAAAAGTGATAGACGACCCGGAAGAAAAAAGATTTTTATTCTTGCTATCTAGCTGCACTCATTCTTACAACTCAGAGAGAAATTTCATAATTAAAGAATTTGGGGAAGGCAGCACTATAATAACAGACCCTAATGCAACTGAGTTCGCCCATTACTTATCCAACGATTTATATAACACCATATACATATCGGCTCACGGCGAATATGACCACTGGGGGAGAAGTCGATATGATGAAATATATTTTTCCGAAACATCAAAAATACCCATGGAAACTATAGAAGCCTGCACATCACACCTTTCTAACAAAAAGAATATTATTCTAAATATATGTGATGGTGCTACCTCAGAGATAAGCAGCAATCCATATAGTAGAGGATTCGCCAGTGCTATGGCCAGAGGTAATCAAACTATTATTTCTCATCTATGGCCGGTGAACCCAATCTATGCTTGTAGTTTCGGGATGCTAGCTCTTTATTTCATAAAAACCAATGATGCTATTAATACAGCCAAACTTACTTATGATTTTCTCAACAAAGAAAATCATGAAATAATAAACGATTCCAATCGACTATCTCCTGCATTCGATGAGCTAAGGAACCACCTTAAAAGCACTACTTTCAGAGTTTGTGAATTTAAAAACATAGGAAGCATAGCAGTCTACTCATAGACCAAAAATTTATACAATTAATTAAAAATCAACTTTTTACCGCCCACCTTGCATCAATTTAGCGCTTACGTTGCACTAAGTTGGTGCTTTTGGTGACTTATCCAATTCCAAAGCTCATCTTAAAATTAATTTAAAATACTATTTTTGAATGATATTTATATCATGTGGCACACTTCCTGCTAGACATTCACCGAGGCACCGATAGGCATACAACAATCGAAAATCTACACCAATGGAGCGCTAGGGTTCCGGTGACTGGCTGATAGCCGTCACGACTGGTCCGAGAGCACTCGACCTCCAAGCTGGGGGTTACACGGCGGGACAAAAGCCCGGGAGACGCAAAGCCTGTAAAGGTCGGCGCCTCTCACTTTTTCCGCCGGAGATAACGACAATGACCCAGCTCACTCGCCTTTCCCAGTCCGCGACTTCCCCCTCGGATGCCAGCGCCCAGGTGTCATCCGCTGCTGTCTCATCTGCTTCATCCGCTGCTGTCTCATCTGCTTCATCCGCTGCTGTCTCATCTGCTTCATCCGCCGTTTCCAGAAACGCTTCCAGACGTGCTGCGCTGGCCGGCGCCCTGCTGCTTGGCGCATCGCTGAGCCCGCAGGCCATGGCGCAGGATTCCTTCAGCGTGTGCTGGTCGGTGTATGCCGGCTGGATGCCGTGGGAATACGCGGACACCCAGGGCATCGTCGACAAGTGGGCCAAGAAGTACGACATCAACATCGATGTGGTGCAGGTCAACGATTACGTCGAGTCCATCAATCAATACACCTCCGGCAATGTCGATGGCTGCGCCATGACCAACATGGACGCCCTCACCCTCCCCGCCGCCAGCAGCGTCGATTCCACCGCGCTGATTCTGGGCGACTACTCCGATGGCAATGACGGCGTGATGGTCCGCGACGGCGATTCCATCGAGTCCCTGAAGGACCGCGAGGTCAATCTGGTGCAGTTCAGTGTCTCCCACTACCTGCTGGCACGCGCACTGGACAGCGTCGGCATGAGCGAGCGCGATCTCACCACCACCAATACCGGCGATGCCGACATCGTGGCGCTGGCCAGCAACACCGACACCCAGGCGGTGGTGACCTGGAACCCGCAGCTGGCCACGCTCAAGGAGATGCCCGGCTACACCGAAGTCTTCAACTCCAGCGACATCCCCGGCGAGATTCTCGACCTGATGGTCGTCAATACCCAGACGCTGAAGGACAACCCGGACTTCGGCCACGCACTGGTCGGTGCCTGGTATGAGGTGATGGAGAAGATGAAGGCCGGTGACGAAGACGCACTCTCCCAGATGGCCGATGCCGCCGGCACCGACCTCGCCGGCTATCAGTCCCAGCTGGCCGCGACCCACATGTACTACACCCCTGCCGAGGCCGTGGCCGCCTTCAATGCGCCGAGCCTCAAGGACACCATGCAGCACATCGCCGACTTCAGCTTCGCGCAGGGCCTGTTGGGCGAAGGCGCCCCGGATGCCGGCTTCATCGGTATCGAGACCCCCACCGGCGTCATCGGCAATGAAGGCAACGTGATGCTGCGCTTCGACCCGAGCTACACCGCCGCACTGGCCGACAGCCAGTAACGCCACGCGGTGGATGCCGCACACGCTCCGCGGGGCAGCCTGCCTCGCGGAACGTGAACCGACCGCCTCCCTCGACCGCACCCTCGTTCGCACCCGTGGAGCCCGCGCATGAAACGCCTGATCAATCTGACACCTTCCCGTGGTGGCCGCTGGCTGCTCGGTGGCCTGCCCTTCGCGCTGCTGGCCATTCTCTACATCGTGCAGTCCAACCAGCGACTGCTCGACAACCCGAATGACCGCCTGCTGCCGTCCTTCGCCGCCATGGGCGAGTCGTTCTCGCGACTGGCCACCGAGGTCAACGTGCGCACCGGCGACCTGCCGCTGTGGACCGACACCTTCGCCAGTCTCGAACGCCTGCTGGCCGGCGTGCTGATCAGTGCGCTGATCGGCCTGACCGTCGGCCTGCTCACCGGTGGCCTGCCGCTGTTGCGTGCCAAGCTGTCACCGCTGATCACCGTGCTGTCCCTGATTCCGCCGATGGCGATTCTACCGATCCTGTTCATCGCCTTCGGTACCGGCGAGCTGGCCAAGATCGCGCTGATCGTCATCGGCATCACGCCCTTCCTGATTCGCGACCTGCAGAATCAGGCCCTGCGCTTGCCCGATGAGCAGCTGATCAAGGCCCAGACGCTGGGCGCCAGCTCCTGGCAGGTGCTGACCCGCGTACTGCTGCCCCAGCTGACCCCGCGCCTTCTGAGCGCCACGCGCCTGGCACTCGGCAGCGCCTGGTTGTTCCTGATCGCTGCAGAAGCCATCGCCGCCCAGGATGGCCTCGGCTATCGCATCTTCCTGGTACGTCGCTACTTGGCAATGGACGTCATCCTGCCCTACGTGGCCTGGATCACGCTGCTGGCCTTCCTGCTCGACCGTCTGCTGGTGCTCGTCTCGACCCGCGCCTTCCCCTGGTACCACGCTGAGGAGAGCCAATCATGAGCCTGATCCACGCCAAGGGCCTCGAGAAGCACTACAGCCAGCAGGTCGTGCTGGAACGCATGAACCTGACCGTCGAGGCCGGAGAATTCATCACCCTGGTCGGCGCCTCCGGCTGCGGCAAGACCACCTTCCTCAAGCTGCTGCTGGGCACCGAGGGCGTCTCGCGCGGTGAGCTGCTGCTCGATGGCAAGCCCATCCCCGGCGAGCCGGGCCCGGACCGCGGCATTGTCTTCCAGAAGTATTCCGTCTTCCCGCACCTCACCGTGCTGGGCAACGTGATCATGGCCGAGGAGCTGGCACGAGCCCCGCTGACCGGCAAGCTGTTCGGGGCCAAGCGCCGTGAAGCACGGGTCGCCGCCGAAGCGCGTCTGGCGGAAGTCGGTCTGTCCCACGCACTGGACAAGTACCCGCATGAGCTGTCCGGCGGCATGCAGCAACGCCTCGCCATCGCCCAGGCGCTGATGATGAAGCCGCGCATCCTACTGCTGGATGAGCCCTTCGGCGCGCTGGACCCGGGCATCCGCAAGGACATGCACCAGCTGATCCTGCGCCTGTGGGAAGAACAGCAGCTGACCATCTTCATGATCACCCACGACCTCAAGGAAGCCTTCGAGCTGGGCTCGCGCGTCTGGGTGTTCGACAAGGTGCGTGTCGATGCGCAGGCCCCGCAGGCCTATGGATCGACCATCACCTATGACCTGCCCACCGAGCGCAGCAAGGCCAAGGCGTCGTCCCGGCAGCCGGGCTCTGTCCAAACGGGCTCTGACCAACCGACGCCCGAGCACGAAGCGCTGACCACACCAGCCCACTCCGTTTCTCAAGCCACTCTCACCGGAGGCCAATTCAATGAACATACCGCTTGATGCCGCAACCGCCGCCCGCGCCAGCTTTACCGCTAGCTTTACTGCAAAGTACAAGACCCATCTGCCCGGCGGCCATCACTGGTCGATGCGCATGCCGCGTGGCAGCGCGCTCAAGCTGACTGCGAGCGAGGCCAACGCCAATGTCGGCCTGATGATGTACAACCCGCTGGATACGCTTGAGCGCCTCAATCTGCCGGATACTCTCAAGGGTCAGCACACCTTCCGCCTCACTGAAGGGCACTGCCTGTATTCCGACATGGGCCGTATCTTCGCCTCCATCATCCAGGACGATCTCGGCTGGCATGACAGCGCCAGCGGCAACCTGATGGAGCATCACTTCGCCGCCAAGGGCTGGCACAAGAAGGCCTATCAGCAAGCCTTCAATGACTTCACGCCCAGCGGCCACGACAGCCTGCTGATCGAGATGGCCAAGTACGGCCTGGGCGAGCGCGACCTGTGCGCCAACCTCAACCTGTTCTCCCGCGTGCGCGCCGATGAAGACGCCAATCTGCATTACGTCGCGGACCACTGCGCCGCCGGCGACAGCGTCACCCTGCGCTTCGAGATGGACACCCTCGTCATACTGCACACCTGTCCGCATCCGCTCGACCCCGCCGAGGACTATCCGCTGCGCGGCGTGGACATGACCTTCGGCACCGCGACGCCGATGGATGAGCACGACGCCTGCTATCTGTCGCGCCCCGAGAATGCCCGCGCCTACGCCAACAACCAGCTCTATCACCTGGCGGGCTGAGGCGCCCCTCGACAGCAGACGGACGCCACGGCGACTGGCTAGTGGCAAACGACGCCCCAGATGACAAGGACAAAGGACATCCCCATGTGCACCTCGACACTTGAACACCCACATGCCCACACCCCGGCCGCGACGGACGGTGCCCCGCTGAGCTACGCCGACCCCGCACAGCAGCCGCGCGAGCTTGAGCGCACCATCGAGGCCGGCGATCACTTCATCGGCCTGGTCCGCGCCGGCCAGCACCTGCGTATCACCGACCTGCACGGCAATCAGGCCGCCGACACCCTGTTCTTCTCAGCCGACGACACCGCCGAGCGCTACAGCGCGATGGACACCGTGCGCGAGCAGGGCAAGGTCTACCTGACCACCGGCACGGTGCTCTATTCCACGCGTGGCCGTGCACTGCTGACCATCACCGGCGATACCTGCGGTCGGCATGACACCCTGGGCGGCGCCTGCTCCAGCGAGTCCAACACCGTGCGTTACGACCTGGAGAAGCGCCACATGCACTCCTGTCGCGACAACTGGATGCTGGCCATCGCCCGCTACCCGAAGTACGACCTGACCAAGCGCGACATCGGCCACAACATCAATTTCTTCATGAACGTGCCGGTCACCGCCGATGGCGGCCTGAGCTTCGAGGACGGCCTGTCCGGCCCGGGCAAGTACGTCGAGATGGTCGCCGAGCGTGACGTCTACGTGCTGCTCTCCAACTGCCCGCAGCTCAACAACCCCTGCAATGGCTACGACCCGACACCGGTCGCCATCCGCATCAGCGACTCGCCGCTAGGTTGAGCCGCCGTCACACAAGCACACGACAAGATAGGCCGAGCCCCACCTGACGATGTCATCTCTCTTGCATCACTCGTCAGCTCTCCAAGGCTCTGCCCGGCTACCGGACGACCGGCAGCTTACAGTTTGAAGGCGGGACGACCCGCCGCCGGAAGGATGACTCCGTCATGTTCCACAAGGTCCTGATTGCCAACCGTGGCGCCATCGCCACCCGAATCCAGCGCACGCTGCGTGCCCTCGGTGTCCAGAGCGTCGCCGTCTACGCAGAAGCCGACCGTGAATCCCCCTTCGTGCGCGAGGCCGATGAAGCCTACAGCCTCGGCGAAGGTGCCGCCGCCGAGACCTATCTCGATATCGACAAGCTGATCGCCATCGCCCGCGAGAGTGGCGCCCAGGCCGTGCACCCGGGCTATGGTTTCCTGTCCGAGAACACCCGCTTCATCCAGGCCTGTGACGCCGCCGGCCTGGTCTTCCTCGGCCCGACCGTCGGACAGATTCACGCCTTCGGCCTCAAGCACGAAGCGCGCACCATCGCCGAGAATGCCGGCGTACCGCTGGTGCCCGGCACCGGCCTGCTCGACGACGTCGAAGGCGCACTGAGCGAGGCCGCCCGTATCGGCTATCCGGTGATGCTCAAGTCCACCGCCGGCGGCGGCGGCATCGGCATGCAGGTCTGTGACGACGAAGCCTCCCTCAGCCGCGCCTTCGATTCGGTCAAGGGCCTGGGCGAGCGCAACTTCGGTGATGGTGGCGTCTTCCTCGAGGCGTACATCGCCCGCGCCCGTCACCTGGAAGTGCAGCTGTTCGGTGATGGCGAAGGCACGGTGATCGCGCTGGGCGAGCGCGACTGCTCCAGTCAGCGCCGCCACCAGAAGGTCATCGAGGAATGCCCGGCACCCAACCTGCCCGAGCGCGTTCGCGAAGACATGATCGCCACCGCCATCCGCTTGGGCGAAGCCGTCAATTACCGCAGCGCCGGTACCGTCGAATTCATCTATGACGCCGAGCGTCAGGCCTTCTATTTCCTGGAGGTCAATACGCGCCTGCAGGTCGAGCACGGTGTCACGGAGCTTGTGTGGGGCGTGGATATCGTCGCCTGGATGCTCAAGTTGGGCGCCGGTGAGCTGGGCAATCTGCGCGAGCTGGTCGCGCCGCTGACTCCCCGCGGCCACGCCATGCAGGCACGTGTCTATGCCGAGAATCCGCAGCACGACTTCCGCCCTTCCAGCGGACTGCTCACCGAGGTGGAGTTCGCCAATGACGCCGTGACCGCCGCCCTCGCCGACGACAGCCAGCTGCGGGTGGATCACTCCATCGAGGCCGGCTTCGAGGTCCCCGCCTGGTTCGACCCGATGCTGGCCAAGGTGATGGTGCATGCACCGACTCGTGAGCAGGCGCGCGGCGATCTCTCCAAGGCCTTGGCGGCCTCTCGCCTCTACGGCATCGAGACCAACCGCCAGTGGCTGTCGCACCTGCTGGAGGACCCGCGCTTTATCAATGTCGAGATCTACACCCGCTGGCTGGAAGGCCTCGAGTGGGCCGCGCCGACCTTCGAGGTGCTCGTCCCCGGCACTCTGACCACCGTGCAGGACATGCCGGGTCGTCTGGGCCACTGGGATGTGGGCGTGCCGCCCTCCGGCCCCTTTGATGACTACGCCTTCCGTCTCGGCAATGCGCTGCTGGGCAACGCCGCCGATGCCGCAGGCCTCGAGATCACCCTCAATGGCCCGACGCTGCACTTCCACCGCGCCACACGCGTGGTACTGGCCGGCGCACCGCTGCCCGCCACGCTGTCCGTTTCAGCACCGCAAGACGGCGCTGCTGACGCCGCGACTCGCGAGCTTGCTCTGTGGCAGGTGCATGAGATCGCCGCTGGCAGCACCCTGAGTCTGGGCAAGGTCGCCGCTGGCGCACGCAGCTATCTGCTGATCGCCGGCGGCATCGACTGCCCGCAGTATCTGGGCTCGCGCGCGACCTTCACCCTGGGCCAGTTCGGCGGCCATGCCGGACGTGCGCTGCGCAGTGGCGACACCCTGCCGCTGGCCGATCTCGCCGAGTGCCACCCGCCCGCCCTGACCCGGCTGCCCGAGGCGCTGATCCCGCAGGGCGCGAGCTTGGTCGCGGATGAACAAGGCGGGAACGCTCAAGACAGGACACAAGGCCGCGAATGGCAGATCGGCGTGCTCTATGGCCCACATGGGGCGCCGGACTTCTTCACCGAAGACGACATCAGCACCTTCTTCGGCCACCGCTGGGAAGTGCATTACAACTCCAGCCGCACCGGCGTACGGCTGATCGGCCCGCGTCCGCAGTGGGCGCGCGCCGATGGCGGCGAGGCCGGTCTTCACCCCTCCAATATCCACGACAACGCCTACGCCTTCGGTACCATCGACTTCACCGGCGACATGCCGGTCATCCTCGGTCCGGACGGCCCGTCGCTGGGCGGCTTCGTGTGTCCAGCCACCGTGGTGCGTGCCGAGCGCTGGAAGCTGGGCCAGCTGGCCGCCGGCGATCGCATCCGCTTCGTCGCGCTGACTCTGGAGGAAGCCCGCACCATCGAGGTGCAGCAGGACGCCGTGATCGCCGCCCTCGCCAGTGGCCAGCTCGACACTCTGGGACAGCGCCTGGCGGAGACCGGCGGCGCCATGCTGAGCGCCATCGCCGCGCAACGTCCGCGCCCCGATGACTCACCTGTGCTCAAATGCCTCAGTGCCGAGCAAGGCGGCGAGCAGATCGTCTATCGCCGCGCAGGGGATGACTTCCTGCTGATCGAGTTCGGCCAGATGGAGCTGGATATCGCGCTGCGCTTCCGCGCCCACGCCTGGATGCTGTGGCTCAAGGAACACCCACTGCCCGGCCTGATGGAGATGACCCCGGGCATCCGCTCGCTGCAACTGCATTACGACCCGCGCAGCCTGACGCTCGAGACGCTGATGGCGCATCTCGAACAGGCCGAAGTCGCGCTCAAGGATGTCGAGGACATCGAGATCGAGGCGCGCACCGTGCACCTGCCGCTGTCCTGGGATGACCCGGCGTGTCAGCAGGCCATCGACAAGTACCAGCGCTCGGTGCGCCCGGATGCCCCCTGGTGCCCGAGCAATCTGGAATTCATTCGCCGCATCAATGGCCTCGCCGATGAGGCGGCGGTACGCGAGACAGTGCTCAACGCCCGCTATCTGGTGATGGGCCTCGGCGATGTCTATCTCGGCGCGCCGGTGGCCACGCCGCTGGACCCGCGCCAGCGGCTGGTGACCACCAAGTACAACCCGGCACGCACCTGGACCGCCGAGAACTCGGTGGGCATCGGCGGCGCCTATCTGTGCGTGTATGGCATGGAAGGCCCGGGCGGTTATCAGTTCGTCGGCCGCACGCTGCAGATATGGAATCGCTATCGCCGCACTGAACACTTCACCACCCCGTGGCTACTGCGCGTGTTCGATCAGCTGCGCTTCCATCCGGTCAGCCATGCAGCGCTCGAGCAGATCCGTCGTGATCATCCGCAGGGGCGTTACGACCTCAAGATCGAGAAGACGCGCTTCCGTCTCGCCGATTATCAGGCGCAGATCGCCGAACACCAGGCCGAGACCGATGCCTTCCGTGAGCGCCGCCAGGCCGCCTTCCAGCAGGAAATCGACGACTGGCATGCGCGCGGCCAGTTCACCTTCGAGGATCAGATCAACGAGGTGCAGGAAGCCGACAGCCTGAGTGAAGACGAGCTGGGCATCGAGACACCGGTCACCGGCAGCCTGTGGAAGCTGGAAGTCGCCGAGGGCGATGACGTCGAGGCCGGCCAGGTGGTGGCGCTGGTCGAGTCGATGAAGATGGAAGTCGAGATTCGCACCCACACCGCTGGCCGTGTCGTGCGCCTGCCGATCAAGGAAGGCAGCGGCGTCGCCCCCGGCCAACCGCTGATCGTACTGTCGACCGCCTTGGAAGCCACGGATTCCGCTGATGCCAGCGCATCAGACAACGCCCAATCGACCCTGTCCTCCGAGGAGACGCTGTGATGATGACCCATACCCCGCTCAACCTGAGCATCACGGCGCTGAGCAAGGCCTATCAGGCCGGTGAGATGACGCCGCGCCAACTGGTGGACGAGCTGCTGGCCGCGCAGGCCGAGACCGACGCCGCCTGGATCACCCGCCTGTCAGCACAGCAGCTGGAACCCTATCTGGCACGTCTGGACGACGTGGCGCCTGAGTCGCTGCCGCTCTACGGCATTCCCTTCGCGATCAAGGACAATATCGATCTCGCCGGCGTGACCACCACCGCCGGTTGCCCGGACTTTGCCTACACGCCGAGCGATGATGCCTTCGTGGTCAAGCAGCTGATCGCGGCAGGCGCGATTCCGATGGGCAAGACCAATCTGGACCAGTTCGCCACCGGGCTGGTCGGTGAACGCGCCTTGCCGGTCTACGGCACCCCGGCCAATGCCTTCGACCCCGCCTATGTGCCGGGTGGCTCCAGCAGTGGCTCCGCCGTCGTCACCGCCCAGGGCCAGGTCAGCTTCGCGCTGGGCACTGACACGGCGGGTTCCGGGCGGGTTCCGGCCTGCTTCAACAATCTGGTCGGCGTGAAGCCGACACTTGGTCTGCTCAGTGCAGGTGGTGTGGTACCGGCCTGCGCGACGCTGGATACCATCTCCATCTTCGCGCTGGGCTGCGATGATGCCGCGAAGGTGCTATCCGTCACCGCACAGTTCGATGCCGACAACCGCTGGGCGCGCGAGCATGACTTCAGCGTTCACGGCCAGGCCTATGGCGTGCTGCCCGACCTGACTGGCCTGCGCATCGGCGTGCCGCCGCGAGCTCAGTGGCATACCGACAGCGATTACAGCGGCTACATGGAAGCCGCGATGCGCCAGTGCAAGGCGCTGGGGGCCGAGCTGGTCGAGCTGGATTGCAGCCCGCTGCTGGCCGCCGCGCGCCTGCTGTATGAAGGCCCCTGGGTGGCGGAGCGCTACCATGCGGTGCGCGAGCTGATCGAGCGCAACCCCGAGGCGCTGCACCCGGTGACCCGCGAGATCACCCTCGGCGGTGCCACGCCTCTGGCCGTCGATGCCTTCGACGCCCGCTATCAACTGGCCGAATACCGCCGTCAGGCCGAGGCGCTGCTGGCGCAGGTGGACGTGATGCTGGCGCCAACCACGCCGCGCCTTCCCACCAAGGTGGAGCTGGCCGAGGCGCCGATCGCGGTCAATTCCGAGCTGGGTACCTGGACCAACTTCATGAACCTGCTGGATCTGAGCGCGCTGGCCGTGCCGGTGGGCTTCAACCGCCAGGGCCTGCCGGGGGGCGTGACGCTGTTCGCGCCCGCCTTCGAAGACCTGCAGCTGCTCAGCATCGCGCGCCTGCTCGAGCACGAATTCGCGCTGCCGCTGGGTGCCAGCGCCGTCGCCCGTCCTCAGGCGCGCCTCGCGGAAAGCCAGCTGCCCGCGGCGGCCAATGGCCGACTCGAGATCGCCGTCTGCGGCGCACACCTCAGCGGCATGCCGCTCAATCATCAGCTCACCCAGCGCGATGCCCGTCTGGTCGCGCGCACTCACAGCGCGCCAAGCTACCGCCTCTATCAACTGGACGACGCGACACCCGCCAAACCGGCCATGCTGCGCGCCCCGCAAGACGGCACCAGCATCGCGCTGGAGGTCTGGTCACTGCCCATCGGCAGCGTCGGCAGCTTCCTCGCCGGCATCCCCTTCCCGCTGGGACTGGGCCAGATCGAACTCGAAGATGGCCGCTGGGTCGCAGGCTTCATCTGCTCGGTGTCCGCTGACAGCGGCGTGCCGATGACGGACATCAGCGAGTACGGCGGCTGGAAGGCGTGGGTCGAGCGCGAGTGAGCGCACCGTAACCTCTGATCCGTAGCCTCTGATCCGTAACCCCTGATCCATAACCCTCAGCCGCCCTGCACCACAAGACAAAGAGCAACAGATCTGAAACGAAACGCCCCGCGACCGGATGAACGGTCGCGGGGCGTTTCAGTATGTCGCTTGCGTGCGTGGCCTGAATGCGTGGAGCGCGCGCGTGGCCCACATGCATGGCCTGTATGAGAGGCCCGGCGGCTGTCTCAGGCCTGCCGCATGACCAGACCCATCGCCCGATAGCACCACGCCGGGCTCATGAAGTTCCCCGAAATTTTCATTCTTGGCATCCCGCAAAGCGTGTCTGGCATTTCGCAAAACAAAAGTGCCGCCAGCGGGTAAATAATAATGATTATTATAAACAACTAGGGAACGCAGTCTTGGCTCACTCACTCCGCCGTCCAGGTTTCACTCGCTCGCCACTCGCCCTCTCCATTGCGCTCGCGACCTCGTCACTGCTCAGTGCCACCGCTATCGCGGATGAGACTCGCACGCTTGAGGCGATGACCATCGTCGGTGAGGCGCAAGGCGGCACCACGGAAGAGACTCAGGCGTATACGGTCGACTCCAGCACCAGCGCCAATGGCTTGACCCTGTCGCCGCGCGAGACACCGCAGTCTGTCAGCTTTCTGACCCGCCAGCAGATGGATGATGAGGCGCTGACCAGCACCACGGAGGCGATCAACCGCCTGCCGGGCGTGTCCTCCAATCGCCTGGACGGTACCCGCGCCAGCTTCCAGTCGCGCGGCTATACCATCCGCAATTTCCAGTTCGATGGCCAACAGAGCAACACCAGCAGCTTCTGGCCGTTCGGCGACGCCGAGTGGGACACCGCCATCTATGATCGCGTCGAGGTGGTCCGCGGGGCCACAGGCCTGATGACAGGCGTCGGCGACCCGTCCGCCACCGTCAACTTCGTGCGCAAGAAGCCGTTGGACGAAGCCGCGGCCAGCGTGACAGGCGCCGTCGGCAGCTGGGACCGCCGGCGTGGCGTGGTGGATGTCAGCACACCACTGGATGATGCCGGCAAGGTCGGCGTGCGCTTCGTGGCCGCCAAGGACCGCTCCGACAGCTTCATGGATGATGTCGAGAATGACCGCGAGACCCTCTACGGGGTGATCGCCGCCGAATTGACGCCTGACACCGAGCTGAACGTCGGCGTCGAGTATCAGCGCTATGACCAGGATGGCGCCTATCTGGGCGTGCCGCTCTACTACACCGACGGCACGCGCACCGACTTCGACCAGTCGGTCGCCAACAATACCGAATGGGCGCACTTCTTCACCGAGAACACTCGCGGTTTCGCCGACCTGACCCACTACTTCGCCAACGGCTGGAAGGCGACCGCCGCCTACAGTCATGGCGATGCCAACTACGGGCTGACCTACAACTACCGTGGCGGCTATGTGGATCGTGACAACGGCATCCTCTACTACGACAGCAACCGTCAGGTACCGACGACCTCCTATCTGGTCGACTATCGCGGTGATCGCACCCAGAAGAATCTGAACCTGAGCGCCGAGGGCCCCTTCGAGCTGCTCGGTCGTGAGCACCAGCTGGGCTTTGGCTACATGCGGCTCAAGGAAGAGTACGAGATCTGGAGCCGCACCCCGGCGAGCGCCGTGCCGGCGCTGGGCAGCTTCACCGATCGCGATGACCCGGCGCTGGCCGAGCCGGAATGGGGCGAATGGGGCCTGACCGACGACACCGAAACCGAGCAGAGCGGTTTCTACGCCGTGACGCGCTTTTCGCTGGCCGACCCCGTGCACCTGATCATCGGCGCCCGCCTGACCGACTGGGAGATCGACCAGGACTACCGTGGCGAGCGCAGCTATGAATACAACGACGAGTTCACGCCCTATGCCGGCCTGATCGTCGACATTACCGACAACCTCACCGCCTATACCAGCTACACGCAGATCTTCAATACCCAGAGCGAACGTGCCCCCGATGGCGCCCTGCTCGACCCGCTCGAGGGCACCAGCTATGAGGCGGGCCTGAAGGCGGCGTTGTTCGAGGACCGCGCTGACGTGTCCTTCGCCGTCTTCCGCAGCGAGCAGGACAATCTGGCCGTCGAGATCCCAGGCGTCTATGTCGCCGGCACCACCGATCAGGCCTACACCGAGTCCGACGGCGCCGTGGTCGAAGGCTTCGAGCTGGAAGTGGCCGGTGAAGTCGCGCCGGGCATCAATCTCTCCGCCAGCTACGCACTGGTTGACGCCGAGGACTCCGATGGCACCCAGCTCAATACCAGCTATCCGCGTCAGCAGGCCAAGGTCTACGCCACCTGGCAGCTGCCCGGCGACTGGTCGCGTCTGACGCTGGGCGCTGGTGGCACCTGGCAGGGGGATACCTACAAGGATACCGACACGCCCACCGGTACCGAGAAGGTCGGCCAGGGCGATGTCTTCCTAGCCAACGCCATGGCGCGCTATCGCTTCAATGACAACTTCAGCACCCAGCTCAACGTGTCCAACCTCTTCGATGAGGAGTACTACACGCAGCAGGGCTTCTACAGCCAGTACCTGTACGGCGCGCCGCGCAGTGCGCTGCTGAGCATGACCTACGACTTCTAAGCATGGGCCCGCCCTGCCGACAGGGCACTCGTCTCCACACGTAACGCTTGCCTACCCAATGACAGCCCCTCCCCGCCAGGGGCTGTCACCTCGTCTCTGGCCAGCGGCGTCTGCCGCCAGCCGATCACACAAGGAGTCTCCCTTGCGACTCACGCGACTTTCCTGCGCCATCGGCCTGACCACCGTCATGGCCGCCTGTCTCACGCCGGCCGTACAGGCACACGAGTCAGCGACTGCACACACGTCATCTGCCAGATCATCTGCCGCCTCCACCGAGGCAACGGCGCAGTATCCGCTCACGATCGAACATGCCTTCGGTACTACCGTCATCGAGAACAAGCCGCAACGTATCGCCACCGTCGCCTGGGCCAATCATGAAGTGCCGTTGGCACTGGGCGTGGTGCCGGTGGGCTTCCCCCGTCAGGACTTCGGGGATGATGACGGCGACGGCATGATGCCGTGGGTCAAGGCGCGCCTGGAAGCACTGGGGGCCGACTCGGCCAATCTGTTCGATCAGGGCAAGACCCTCGATTTCGATGCCGTGGCCGCCAGCCAGCCGGACGTCATCCTCGCCGCCTATTCAGGATTGAGCGAAGACGATTACGCCAAGCTCAGCAAGATCGCGCCGGTCGTGGCGCGCCCGGGGCCGCGCTGGTCTTCCAGCTGGCGCGACATGATTCGCCTCGACAGTGCCGGCATGGGCATGGCCGCCGAAGGGGAAGCGCTGATCGAGCGTCTCGAGGCCCAGGTCGCCGAGAACATCGCCACCCATCCGGAGATCAAGGGCAAGTCGGCCATCACCCTGCGCTATATCGACCCCGAAGACCCGACCCGGATCGCCTTCTACAACGACAACGATGCCCGGGGGCGCTTCCTTGCCGAGCTGGGGCTGACCTCCCCGTCCTTCGTGACGGCGAGTGCCAGCGACGGCAATATTGGCGGGCGAGTGCCCCCGCAACAACTGGCGGAACTGGCCGACGTCGATATCATCCTGACCTATGGTGGCCAGGCGCTGATTGAGCGCCTCAACCAGCACCTCACGGACAATGACCTGCCCACCTTCAGCAACGACAGGGTCATCCTGCTGGAGAATGACCCGATGGGCACGGCGGCCAACCCGACACCGCTCTCGATGCCGGAAGTGCTCGATGCCTACGTGACCCAGCTTGCGCGGGCAGCGAAAGCCTCGAATGGCTGATGGCGACTGGCTTGTTCTACTGGCTCATTCTACTGAATCAGGCGACTGTCTCAGAACAACTGAACCAGGCGGGCGCAGATGAGACCCGCCACCTGAAAGACGAAAACCCCGCGACCGGTGACCCGGTCGCGGGGTTTTTCATGCTGCCTTGACTCGCCCGATCTACTTCTTGAGGCTGTCGATCAGCAGCTCAGCGACACCTTCGGAGGACATCGGATTCTGACCGGTGATGATCAGGCCATCCTGAATCGCGAAGGAGGTGAAATCGGCCTTCTTCTCATAGATGCCGCCTTTCTGCTGCAGGGCATCTTCGACCAGGAACGGCACGACATTGGTAAGGCCAACGCCTTCTTCTTCGCCATTGGTGAAGCCGGTGACACGCACGCCGTCCACGAAGGGAGTGCCGTCAGGCTTGCGGGCGTTCAACAGCACTGCCGGGGCGTGACAGACGGAGCTGACCGGCTTGCCAGCCGCATGGAACTGCTCGATCAGACGGATGGAATCCGCATCGTTGGTCAGATCCCACAGCGGGCCGTGGCCACCCGGGTAGAAGATGGCGTCGAAGTCTTCGACCTTCATGTCTGCCAGCACGGCGGTGGTGGCGAGGTCCTGCTGAGCAGCGGCGTCCTTGTCGAAGCGACGCGTGGCATCCGTCTGGAAATCCTCGCCTTGGCTTGCCGGATCCAGCGGCGGCTGACCGCCCTTGGGAGAGGCCAGCGTCACCTCGATGCCGGCGTCCTTCATGACGTAGTAGGGAGCCGCCAGCTCTTCCAGCCAGAAGCCTGTCTTCTTGCCCGTATCACCCAGCGTATCGTGGGATGTCACTACTACCAGAACCTTGCTCATGATGCTCTCCTCAACGTGCGGGATAGCCCGCAACGGTCACTTCACGAAAGATGTCGGCGACGTGATGGTCACCACGTGATGGTCACCAAGTGGTGCTCGCCCTGTGTTGAATGAAGCTTACTGCTCACATCACCATCGTCATAATCGATAGTCCGGATAGCCACTATCGCACACACAAATAGTTATCTTGCACCAGCATGCTCATCGACCCATTCACTCGCCAACTCGCATGCCGGCAACCGGCTCAATAGGTCGGCATCAGATGCACTTCGCGGATATTGGCACGCGGAGAAGCACTGATGGCGTAGAGTACGGCATCCGCCACATCCTGCGGGTCCAGCTTGTCCGGCTTGGGCTGGTCGAAGAAGGCGGTATTGACCATGCCCGGGGTAATGGTGGTGCAGCGGCCTTGCCACTCGGCCATTTCCATCGCCAGGTTCTGGCCGAAGCCGTAGGCAAACCACTTGCTGGAGCTGTAGATGGAGCCCGCATGGTTGGCGCGGCCGGCCACGGAACTGGTGAGGATGAAGTGGCCCTTGCTCTCTCTCAGGTGCGGCAGGGTCGCGTGGGCGGTCCACAGCAGCGCATTGATGTTGATGTCGATGACTCGCTTCCACTCCTCGGGATCGCCGTTCTCGGTGCCTGCCTGGCTGACGCCGGTACCGGCATTGGCGAACGCCACATCCAGACGGCCATGCTGGGCGACGGCCTGCTCAACGACCTTGGCAAGCTGATCGTAGTCCGTCGCATCGGCGGCAATCGCCAGCACCTTGTCGCTGCCCAGTTCATCGACCAGCGCATCGAGGCGCTCCTTGCGACGGGCGGTCGCGACGACCTTGTGCCCGGCCTTCACCAGCGTGCGCGCGGTGGCCTCACCGATACCACTGGAGGCGCCGGTGATCAGCACGATCTTTTCCTCTTCGGCTTGCGTCCGCTTCACATCACTCATGGCTCACTCCTGTGGGTCGCTTGGATCACTCGTCGTGCACTGATCACTACCCTACCGCCTGCACTTGCCATCGTGATAATCGATAGTACAGATAGCTGCTATCATCCAGACAAATAGTGCTCACTCACCCGAGTGCAGCCGCGACACTCCGCCTGCTCTGGTAGTCATCATGAAGCTCAACTACGACCTCAACCTCCTGCGCACCTTCCATGCGCTGTATCTCGAGCAGAACGTCACGCGCGCCGGCGAGCGTCTGCACCTGAGCCAACCCTCGGTGAGCGCGGCGCTCTCCAGGCTGCGCGAGCTGTTCAATGACCCGCTGTTCATCCGCGACCGCCAGCGCATGCGTCCTACCGAGAAGGCCGACCACCTGTTCCCGACCATCGAGGCGGCGCTGACCGACCTCGATGGCCTGATCAACAGCGAGCGGCACTTCGACCACACCACCGAAAGCCGTCATTTCGAGATCGCCGCCAACGACTACTTCGAGGTGCTGATCCTGCCGCAACTGGCGACGATCCTGCGTGAACAGGCGCCGGGCATCACCCTCCAGGTACGCCGCCTCTCGCAGGACATGAGCGAAGCCGGCGTGATGAGCGGCACGACGGACCTCGCCTTCGGGCGTCAGGTCGATCCGCCCGAGAATCTGGTGGTCAGGGAAGTGATCACGGAAGGCATCGACTGCCTGGTCGGCAACCGGCATCCGCTATTGGAGCGTCTGGATGATGAAGGCCGCATGACAAAGGCGGATTTCGAGCACCACGCCCATGTGCTGGTACAGCCCCATACCCGCCTGAAAAGCGGCATCTTCAAGCAGCTCGAGGGCCAGGGGCTCAAGCGTGAGGTAGCCCTGGCGGTCACCTACTTCATGGCCGTGCCCTCCCTGCTGGAGCGCTCGCCACTGATCGCGAGCCTGCCCACCGGGCTATGCCAGCACTTCTGCCGCCAGTTCGCCGTCACCCGTGTGGCACCGCCGGTCGCCTTTGCCTCCTTCCCCTTCCACTTGAGCTGGCATCGCCGCTATCAGAAGGACCCGGCGCATCGCTGGATCCGCGAGCAGATCATTGAATGCTGTCAGCGTCTGGCAGAGGGACAGCAGGTGCTGCGCTAAGCCCTGAGCACAGAAAATAAGCGCCCGGCTACGAAAACGGCCCCTCACCATCCAGTGAGGGGCCGTTCTTGTCATGCCACGGGATTCAACAGGCGAGCATCAGGCCTGTTTGGCCGCCAGGGCAGCACGATGGGCGTGCAGCTTCTGGTAGCTTTCGATCAGGCGCAGGTGGCGATCGAGCCCTTCCAGCTGCATGTTGGTCGGCTCCAGACCATGGAAGCGAACCTCGCCCTGCACGGAGCCCACCACGGCAGCCATGGTGTCTTCACCGAACATGCGGCGGAAGTTGTAGAGGTAGTCCTCGAGTTCCAGCTCGTCATCCAGCGTGATCTCCAGCACCGCCTTCATGGCCTGATAATAGAGGCCGCGCACGACGGTGTTGTCGTTGTACTGCAGGAACATCTCGACGCGATCCAGCGCGTCCTCGTGCTGACCCAGCGCGAGGTTGATCATCAGTTTCAGCTCGAGAATCGTCAGCTGGCCCCAGATGGTGTTCTCGTCGAACTCGATGCCGATCAGCGTCTTGATGTCCATGTGCTCATCAAGCTGGCTCTCTTCGAGACGCTCGCCCAGGTCCGCCAGCTGCTCATCATCGAGACGATGCAGATTGAGGATGTCCTCGCGGTAATCCAGCGCCATGTTGGTGTTGTCCCACACCAGGTCCTCGACCGGATAGACCTCGGAATAGCCCGGCACCAGGATACGGCACACCGGCGCACCGAGATCCTCATGCACCGCCATGTAGGACTCCTTGCCGATCTCATCGAGGATGCCGAACAGGTTGGCGACTTCTTCTTCGTTGCTGCCGGAGAAGTCCCACTCGACGAACTCGATGTCGGTCTTGGAGCTGAAGAAGCGCCAGGAGACCAGACCCGAGGAGTCGATGAAGTGCTCGACGAAGTTGTTCGGCTCGGACACGGCCAGCGAGTTGAAGGTCGGCGGCATGAAGTCGTTGAGACCCTCGAAGCTGCGGCCCTGCATCAGCTCGGTCAGGCTGCGTTCGATGGCGACTTCAAAACTCGGGTGCGCGCCGAAGGAGGCGAAGACACCGCCGGTCTTCGGGTTCATCAAGGTGACGCAGGCCACCGGGAACTGGCCGCCCAGCGAGGCGTCCTTGACCAGAATCGGGAAGCCCTGGGCTTCCAGTGCCTCGATGCCTTCGACGATTTCCGGGTACTTGGCCAGCACCTCCTGCGGCACGTCCGGCAGGGTCAGTTCCTGCTCGAGAATCTCGCGCTTCACGGCACGCTCGAAGATCTCGGACAGACACTGCACCTGGGCTTCCGGCAGAGTATTGCCGGCGCTCATGCCGTTGCTGAGATACAGGTTCTCGATCAGGTTGGACGGGAAGTAGATCGTCTCACCGTCCGAGCGGCGAGTGAACGGCAAGGACACGATGCCACGATCCGCACGCCCGGAATTGGTGTCGATCAGATTGGAGCCACCCAGCTCGCCGTCCGGATTGAAGATTTCCAGGCAGTAGTCATCCAGCACGCCTTCCGGGATCTCGTCATTCGGACCCGGCTGGAACCACTTCTCGTTCGGGTAGTGCACGAACTCGCTGTCAGCGATGGCTTCGCCGAAGAACTGGTCGTTGTAGAAGAAGTTGCAGCTCAGGCGCTCGATGAACTCGCCCAGTGCCGAGCACAGCGCGCTCTCCTTGGTCGAGCCCTTGCCGTTGGTGAAGCACATCGGTGAGGCGGCATCACGAATGTGCAGCGACCAGACGTGCGGCACGATGTTGCGCCAGGAGGCGATCTCGATCTTCATGCCGAGATCATTCAGCAGGCCCGTCATGTTGGCGATGGTCTGCTCCAGCGGCAGGTCCTTGCCTTCGATCCAGGTGCTCTGCCCTTCCGGCGGCTCCGCCATCAGCAATGCCTGGGCGTCCTCGTCGAGGTTGTCGACCGTCTCGATCTCGAAGCCCGGGCCGGTCTGGACGACCTTCTTCACCGTGCAACGCTCGATGGAACGCAGGATGCCCTGACGGTCCTTGTCGGAGAGGTCTTCCGGCAGCTCCACCTGGATCTTGAAGATCTGGTTGTACCGGTTCTCCGGGTCGACGATGTTGTTCTGCGACAGACGGATGTTCTCGGTCGGGATGTCCCGCGCCACGCAGTACACCTTCACGAAGTACGCCGCGCACAGCGCCGACGACGCCAGGAAGTAGTCGAACGGGCTCGGCGCCGACCCATCACCCTTGTAGCGGATGGGCTGATCGGTGATGACCGTGAAGTCGTCGAATTTCGCCTCGAGCCTCAGGTTGTCGAGAAAGTTGACCTTGATTTCCATGAACGATGCACCGCTGTGAAGAGTGTGGGCGCCAGCACGCCAGTCAGACGGCTACGCGATGGCCGCCATTATCCAGATTTTGGGGGCCTGCGTCGCGGGTGAGGCGAAAAGCGAAAACGCCGTGTCTTCCTTGACGGTAGGGGGATTGTCACCTATTGGTTAATTTATACGCATAAATACAATAATTGATGCTTTGCCATGCCTGGTTCCCTGCCAACGACACGACAGGTCACAACCCGCCCCACCAACCACAATAAAGGGGAATGCAATGAGAAAGCGCTTCACGACCCGCAAGGTCGCCATCTACGGCAGCATGCTGCTGGGATTCTTGATGCTCGAGAGTCCATTGATGCTGATGGCCAACAAGATCGAGCCCATGGTGATGGGAGTTCCGTTCTTCCTCGTCTGGAACCTGGTGTGGTGGGGCTTCCTCACCGCCGTGTTCCTGTATGCCTACCTGACCAACTGGGGTAGCGCCAGAGCCCCTTCCACCGGCGGCAAGCGCTGAGGAGCTCACCATGACTGGAAGCATCTTGATCATCGCGGCCTTCATGATCATTCCCTTGATCGTCGGGCTCGTCTCGGCCCGCAAGTCCCAGACGACCAGCGAAGACTTCTTCGTTCAGGGGCGGGCCATGGGCAGCATTGCCGTGTTCTTCACGGTGGCGGCCACCTGGTGGAGCGCCTTTGCCTTCCTGGGATCGAATGCCACCTTCTACACCAGTGGCCCGATCTATCTCACCGCGCTTGCGTGGAACCTGCTCTTCGGCTTCATGTACTACTGGGTGGGCAAGCGCGTCTGGTATCTCGGCAAGCGCTTTGACTACCTGACGCCATCAGACCTGATGGGCGATTTCTACAACAGTGAAGCACTCAGAGTCCTCGTTGCCGTCATCACGCTGATCTTTACCGTGCCATACCTGCAGATCCAGCTGACAGGCGGCGCCTACCTGATCGAGGTCGCCTCCGGTGGCATCGTGCCCTTCTGGCTGGCCGCACTGCTGTTCTACTTCATCATCATCGTCTATGTGTGGGTCGGCGGAATTCGCGCCATCGCCTGGACAGATGTGATCTACGGGGCGCTGCTGTTCTTCGGCATGATGTATGCGGGCTACTACATCGCCGGCCAGGCAGGTGGCCCGACCAGCATGTTCGCTCAGCTCGCCAGCGACTCGCCCGCGCATCTGACGCTGCCGGGGCCGAATGGCAACATGGGCTACTCCATGTGGTTCTCTCTGTTCGTGATCGTGGCCATCGGCGCCTTCATGGGTCCCCAGATCTGGCTGCGCATGTATTCGGTGAAAAGCGGCAAGCTGTTCGGCTTGATGCCCTTCCTGCTGGGGCTCGCCGCCTTCGCCTACTTCGGCTCGGTACTCACGGGGTACACCGGCGTACTGCTGGAGCCTGGCCTGGAGAATGCTGACCAGATCCTGCCCGTCATGCTGATGAACTATGCGCCCTATCTGCTGGCATCACTGATCATGGCGGCTGGCGCGGCAGCGGCGATGTCCACCGCCAACTCCCAGATCCATGCGGTATCGACCGTCGTCACCATGGATATCTACAAGCGCTACGTGAACCCGCAAGCGGATCAGAAGCGCATCGTCCACATCGGGCGCCTGTCTCTGGTCGGCTTCTCTCTGGCGGCCTACATCCTGGCACTGACCGTTCCGGGGCTGCTCGTCACCATCGGGATAGCGGCACTGGCGGGCACCGCTCAGCTGATCGTGCCGACACTGGGCGCCATCACCTGGCGCAAGGCACACCCGCAAGCGGCCTTCTGGGGCCTGATTCTGGGTATCGTGACCGTCCTCTGGCTGTCCTACGGCGCCAGCGTCAGCAACCCGCTTGGCCTGCATGCCGGCATCTGGGGCCTGATTCTCAATGCGTCAGCCTTCGTCATCATCAGCCTCGCCTTGCAGCGCAAGGATGCCGATGTGGTGGAACGCTTCGCGCAGGCGCGTCGGGATTACACCGCGGAATATCACCCGGAGCAGCTGGAAGATGATGCGGCTCCCTCACCTCAGGTGATCGAAGCCCGCTGACCAGCGACAAGGGCCTGCATTGCGCAGGCCCTTTTCATTGCCGAGCACATCTCACGTGCCAAGAACGTCCCACGTGCGAGTACTTGATCACAGTACCTGATAGCCGGCACTTGATAGCCAATGGACAGGATCTGACATGACCCCAGCCTCTCTTCCCACGCAATTATCTGAATTGACCGCCACTGAGGCCCTGACGCTATTTCGCCAGGGTGAGCTCTCCCCTGTCGAGCTGACCCGGGATTGTCTGGAACGTATCGACACGCTCAACCCCAAGGTCAATGCCTTCGTGCATATCGCCCATGATGGGGCAATGAAGGCGGCGAAAGGCGCCGAAGCCCGCTGGATGAACGGCTCGCCCTGCGGCCCGCTGGACGGTGTACCGACAACGCTCAAGGACCTGACGCTGTCCCGGGACATGCCGACCCGATACGGCTCCGCCACCACATCACCCGACGGAGGCAGTGACGTCGATGCTCCCGTCGCCGCGAGCCTGCGCAAGGCAGGCGCCGTCTTTCTCGGCAAGACAGCCTCACCGGAGTACGGCTGGAAGGGAGTGACGGACAATCCCCTGCATGGCGTAACGCGCAATCCCTGGAACACCACGCTGACGTCGGGTGGATCCTCAGGCGGGGCTGGAGCAGCGGCCGCACTCAACCTGGGCATGCTCCATCAAGGAAGTGACGCGGGCGGTTCGATCCGCATACCCTGCAGCTTTACCGGCACCTTCGGCCTGAAACCCACGTTTGGCTGGATACCTCAATGGCCGACCAGCGCCATGTCGACACTCTCACACCTGGGACCGATGACGCGGACGGCGTCCGATAGCGCCCTGATGCTTGCCAGCATGGCAAGACCGGATGCCCGAGACGGATTGCTCGGCAATCCACATGGCATTGATTGGAATGCGCCACTCCCATTGTCTCTTGAAGGATGGAAAATCGCTTACAGCCCGACGCTTGGGTATGTCGACGTTGCACAGGACATACGCCTGCGAGTGGACGAAGCGGTCGCTCTACTCTCGAGACTGGGCGCTGACGTCATCGAGATAGACCCCGGGTTTGCCTGTCCCCTCGATATCTTCAATACCTTGTGGTTCGCGGGTGCCACCCAGGTGGTCGAAAAGATGACCGACAGCCAGCGAGAACAAATGGACCCGGGCTTGCTGGACATTGCAGAGCGAGGCAGCCACATTTCCTTGTCGCAATATCTGGCGGCAAGACGAGAGCGGACTGCACTTTGCGCACACATGCAATCCTTCCACGAGCAATGGGATTTGCTTGTCACCCCTACCCTGCCCATTTCACCCTTTGTCGCTGGGCACAACGTCCCACCCGGCGAGAAATACACTGACTGGATGGACTGGACGCCGTTCAGCTACCCCTTCAACCTGACCCAACAACCCGCGGCATCACTCCCCTGCGGATTGGATGACAATGGGCTGCCTGTCGGACTGCATCTGGTGGGAGGAAAATTCCAGGACATGAAAGTGATGCATGCTGCCATGTTGCTTGAAGAGATGCTTCCTGGACTTGTCTATCCCAAGCCCTAGCCAAGAGAAGTCCATCAACCAGCCGCCGAGCTTATGGCATGCCTCAAGCCTCTGGCTTCAGCTCGCTTCATACCTCACACCTCACACCTCACATCCCACATCCCACATCCCACATCCCACATCCCACCCCGCCCGAGCAATCGTGCGGGGCAAGCGTATTGATGAGGCCCCTGATACCCACATCATCAGGAATTTGATGCTAAAGATCTGCGCAGCCGTGTCGATAGAGGATTCAACAGTAAATAAACATTATTTCAGCACAATCGCATCAAAGATATCGACAGTCGGTGTACTGATTGATGCCTCCCCTCTCTTGCCAGGAACTCTCCCATGCTGCTCGATCGTGCCCAGGCCCTGCGCCGTGCGCTGGAAGACCACACTGCCTGCATCTTCTTTCGCCCGGATGGCAGCATTCTTGGCGCAAGCGACGCCTTTCTGTCAGCGACGGGCTATCGCCGTGATCAGGTCGTGGGGCAGCATCACCGCATGTTCTGCTCGAGCGAGGTCCATCAGGCCCCTGACTATCAACACTTCTGGCAACAGCTGGCCGCCGGCCATTCACGCGGTGGCACCTTCGAGCGACGCGATGCCAGAGGCGCGACCTTGTGGTTGGAGGCGACCTACCTGCCGGTCATGACTCGCCGCGGACGTGTGCGCTACATCATCAAGATTGCCCGCGATGTCAGTGAGCGTCACGAGAGCGCCAGCAGTCAGGACGCCATTCTCACCGCGCTCAACACCTCGATGGCAGTGATCGAATTCGCACCGGATGGCACCGTACTCAAGGCCAACGACAACTTCCTCAAGGTGATGGGGTATCAGGCCCATGACGTCATCGGGCAGCATCATCGTCGCTTCTGCGCTGACAGCTTCTATGAGGAAAACCCTGATTTCTGGCGCGAGCTGGCCAACAACAGCTTCAAGCAGGGGCGTTTTGCGCGCGTCACGGCCAATGGCAGCCCGATCTGGCTGGAAGCGACCTACAACCCGGTGCTCGATGCCCGCGGCAAGGTGGTTCGCGTCATCAAGTTCGCCAGCGATATCACCGCCGAGATGCAGCAGCATCAGGCCACGCGAGACGCCGTCACTGCCGCGCGCACCAGCGCCCAGCAGACGGAGACCATCGCCGCTGACGGCCTGACACAACTGGCGGCCGCCGTGGAGGATGTCACCCGCGCCGGTACGGAAGTCGCGACGGCGCGGCAGGTCATCGAGGCGCTCAATCATCATGTGAGAAGCATCAACCAGATGGCCGAAAGCATTTCCCACATTGCGCAGCAGACCAACCTGCTGGCCTTGAACGCGGCGGTCGAAGCCGCCCGCGCGGGGGATCATGGCAGAGGCTTTGCGGTGGTGGCCCATGAGGTTCGGCGCCTGTCACAGGCCACTACGCAATCCGCCGAGCAGATCAGCAAGGTATTGCGCGACAACACGGCCTTGATCCGCCATGCGGGCGAGCGCATGAACACCGTCGTCATCCACAGTGAAGCCGGCCAGCAGAGCGTCGATCAGACCCAGGCGGTCATCGCCGAGATCCTGGCCGGTGCCCGGCAGGTCAGCGCCGCGATCGATCGCCTCTGAGGCTTGCCTGCGCCATCCATCCGCCAGCCGTTGCATGCCCTTGCATACGACGACGCCCCGCCCACGCTGAGAGATCATCAGCATGAGCGGGGCGTCATATTGCAGCGTGACAGCGGTTCCCGGCGCGCTTCAGCCAGCCAGAGAGCCGAGCGTCTTCTCCATCGTCGCGACCACTTCACGGCACAGCGCATCATCGAGTGCGTCGGCGTGCGGCGGTGCGAATCGCTGGGCGTCGTTGTCGAAGTACTGACCATTGGCGCCGGCGAATTCCTCATCCAGTGCCGCACGCACCAGGATATCGGCACCGATACCCAGGTCCTTGCCCGGCACGCCGAAGCCTTCCTTGACCATCTTGCTGGCCAGCAGAGAGCCCGGGTTGACCGCGATCAGGATCGGCCCCTGGCCTTCCCAGTCCTGGGCGAGCGTGCGGGTCCACATGGTGATCGCGAGCTTGCTCTGGGCATAGGCCGCGTAGTGGTCGTTGAACGCGACCTCTCCGGTCAGCGCCTTCAGGTCCACGGAGGATTGAGCCGCCGAGGACAGGTTGACGACCCGCCCGGCCGGACGCAGTGCCGAAGCCAGTTTCTGGGTGAGCAGATAAGGGGCAAGGGTATTGACCACGAAGCGCAGGTCGAGACCGTCAGCCGTCACGACGCTGGGGGCCTGGAAAACACCGGCATTGTTGATCAGGACATCCAGACTGGCGTTGGCCGCCAGCACTTCGCTTGCCAGTGAATCGATGGCGGCCAGGTCGGACAGGTCGGCCACGAAACCGGCGACACGCTCAGCCCCTGCCAGCGCCGCAAGTTCGGCGACGACGCCATTGACCTTCTGCTCGCTGCGCCCGTGGATCAGCACGCGATGGCCGCGCTCCAGCAGGGCCTTGGCCGTGACCAGGCCGATGCCATCGGTAGAACCGGTGATAAGGATGGTTTTCATGCGCTCTCTCCTTGAAATGTCACACGACGCTTGAGACGCGAACGACAGGGCGTGCCGTATGGCCACACCCTGTCGTTCATCTGTGCCAGCGCAGTGTCAAAATGCTGCCGCCTGGATGGCTGGCGGGTCTCGCTATCAGGTCTCGCTAACAGACCTCGGCATCAGACCTCGACGATGACCTTGCCGGTTGCCTTGCCGCTGCCCAGACGGGCGTGGGCCTGGCCCACTTCCTCAAGCGGGAAGACCTGATCATCGATGATCGGCTTGAGCGCGCCGGCATCGGCGATACGCGCCATGTCGGCCAGAATCTCGTGGTGCTGCTGACGACGGAAGTCATGCAGCATCGGGATCAGCATGAAGACGACGTGCAGTGACAGGCCCTTGAAGTGCGCGGTGGACAGATCGATTTCCATGAAGGACACGGTCGTCGAGACATGGCCATTGAGCGCGGCAGCCTCGAAGGAGGTCGGCAGGTTGGCGCCGCCGACGGAGTCGAACACGATGTCGAAGCCCTTGCCATCGGTGTGCTTGGCCACATAGTCGGCGACCTGCTCATTGCGGTAATTGATGGCACTGGCACCCAGCCCTTCGACCAGCGTCTCGTGCTCATCACGGCCGACGGTAGAGGCGACGTCGGCACCGAAGTGACGAGCCAGCTGGATGGCGATATGACCCACACCGCCCGCACCACCGTGAACCAGCACCTTCTGACCGGCCTCGATGTTGGCGCGCTTGAGGCCTTCATAGGCCGTGATGCCGACCAGCGGCAGCGCCGCGGCTTCCACCATGCTCAGGGACTTCGGCTTGTGGGCGATCAGGCGGACATCGGCGGCGATATACTCGGCCAGGGTGCCCGGAAGGTCGGCCAGGCCACCAGCACAACCATAGACTTCATCCCCGATGGCGTAGCCTTCGACGCCCTCGCCCACGGCTTCGACGGTACCGGCGAAGTCCATGCCCAGCAGCGCCGGCAGTGCCGGAGACAGCGGCAGCTCAGGGCCCATCTCGCGAATCATGGTGTCGACGGTATTGATGCTGGTGGCGGCGATGCGCACCAGTACCTGACCTGCCGCCGCTTGGGGCTTGGCGATTTCCGCCGCTTCGAACACCTCGGGACCACCGAATGATTTGACGAGCATCGCTTTCATGAGTCTGTCTCCTGCGTGGATGTGGAGCCAGCATAATTGTCATGTGCCTGAATGATAAACGGCGATAAACTACAATCAGTTTATTGGTTTTATTGAAAGTAATGGATGTGTTGGACGTATTGGGCGTATTGAACGTCACGAACATTGCGCCAAGCCGTTGCTGGCGTGCCTCTCGCCATCGGGAGCCACGCACGTCGACGCAAATGAGGACACCCGCATGAATCTTGAGCACCTGAAGCTGTTCGTCCGTCTGGCCGCCGTGAACAGCATCAGTCAGGCCGGCGAGGACCTGGGGCTGTCGCCCGCCGTCGCCAGCTCTCACCTGCGCAAGCTCGAGGACAGTCTGGGGGTGCGCCTGTTGCATCGCACCACGCGTCATGTGGCACTGAGCGAAGAAGGCCGTGCCTTTCTCCCCCATGCAGAGGAGGTGCTGATCAGCGCCGAGGCCGCGCGGGCTGCCGTCGGCATCGGGACGACCTCCCCCAGCGGCACCTTGCGCATCACCGCTTCCGCCTCCTTCGGGCGCATGCACCTGGTGCCGGGCCTGGCCGGCTTTCTCGAGCGCTGCCCTGATCTGGAACTGGACCTGCGCCTGACCGACACCATCGTCGATCTGGTCGAGGGCGGCTTTGACATCGCCATCCGCAACTCCGCCCTCAAGGATTCCAGCCTGATCGCCCGGCGCCTGGCACCGGACAAGCGCATTCTGTGCGCCTCGCCGGACTATCTCGCACGCCATGGCACGCCGACGCACCCCTCGATGCTGCACGAACACGAATGCCTGACCCTGATCGGCATGGACCAGTGGTGCTTTCAGTGCGAGAACGGCGTCGAGCCGATTCGGGTCAAGGGGCGTATCCGCACCGACAATGGCGAAGCCGTTCGTGACGCCTGCGCCGCTGGCCTGGGCATCACCCTGTCCTCGACATGGAGCATTTACCGCCACCTGGCCGAAGGCAGCCTGGTAGAGGTGCTACCCGAGACGCCCTTGATCAGCGAGACCGGCATCTGGGCGGTCTATCCCAGCAACCGCCAGCTGGCCCCCAAGGTGCGCGCCTTCCTGGACTACTTCTCCGAATACTTCGGCAGCCCGCCCTATTGGGATGTCCAACAGGGCTGAGGCACCGGAAAGCCCGTCATCCCGCCACCAGCACCCAGCGCTGAAGCATCGGCTTGTAGTAAGCGAAGTCCGACGTCTGCATGCCGGCCACCTTGGCGGCATCATCCAGGCGCCGCACCTTGAGAATGGCCGCAAGCTGGGTCAGCTGGGCAAAGGCCGCGGCCTCGTGCGGCTCCATCGCCCCGCCCTGCAGGGCCAGGCTATCCAGCGAGGCCTGTGACAGACAGGCGCGATAGCTCGGCTCCACCGCGACCAGATAGCGCTTGGCCGCCACGTGCTGGCGTACCGGCTCGACGATCTCGGCCGGGAAGAAGCGCGCCAGCCAGTCGGCACCGCTGACCTGATGACGATTGTCCTGGCCGTTCATCAAGACCTCCGGCGGCAGCGCATTGGCGTAATGCCCCACGTCATGCAGCAAGGCGGCCAGAATCACCGACTCGGATTCCCCCTGCTGTTCGGCCAGATGCGCCGCCTGCAGCATGTGCTCGGCCATGGTCACCTCCTCGCCCAGATAGGAGTCCGCACCGTGCAGAGCGAAGATGTCCTCGATCAGGCCGACGATGCCCTCGGCGTTGGCAGGCTGCGTGATCATCGGGCGTTCTCCAGCAGGTTGAGAGTGGAATACAGACTGTCGAGATCGGCGTAGGCGCCCTGCAGATGACGATTGCCACCGGCCACGAAGGCGGTACGGGCATGCATCACGCGACTGTTGTCGAACAGCAGGCAGTCCCCCGGGGTAAGGCGCAGGCGCGTGGCCTGCTCCGGCTGACCGATCACGCGCGCCCAGTCGTGATAGGCACGATAGAAGGCGCGTTGCGCCTCAAGCGGCAGCGGCAGCGAGGCGATGGAGCGGTTGTTGTAACGCACTTGGCGGATGTTGCCCTTGTGATCGGTCTCGATGAACGGCACCCAGCTTCTGAGATCGGCATGGTCCGAGTCATGGAAACGGAACGGCACCCGCGTGCGCGTCAGCAGCGCGAAACTCTCGGGCGCCAGTTCGCGCAGGCGCTCGGCGGCGGCGAAGCCATCCACCAGCAGGGTCTGGCCGCCTTCCACCTCGTTGCTCAGGCAATGCAGCAGCTGGATGCTCGGCGCCGGATCACGATAGGGATTGTCGGTATGCGCCCCGAGCCCGAGATTGCTGAAGGCGAGATTGCTCGGCGAAACCTCGGTGCGGACATCGAACAGCTTGCCGTAATTGGTTTCGCGTACATACCCGAACTGCTCGATCACCTCGAGCACCTTGCCCGGCTCGACAGGCACGCCACGCAGGCACACCACCCCGGTGTCACGGACCCAGGCCAGCGCCTTGCGACGTGCCTCTCCCCCGGCGATGACATCGGCCCACTCGACCCGGGCGACCGAGAACTCGCTGCCCTGCCACAGCGTTTTGTGCGCACTGCTGCGCTCATCGGGAAAGCCGGTACTCAAGGCGGCCAGCTCATCGACGCCGTAGCGAATCTCGCGTGCATTGCTCAGTGTCACTCGCAGGACGTCGCCCTCCTCAAGCGCCGCCTCGCTGATGGCGGCGTCCCAGTCGAGGTCGAGCACACTGTCCAGACGCTGGCCATTGGCATGGCGACGAGCGGGGTCATGGTCTTGCAGCCACAGCACATGCTGGGCAAGGGTCTGGCCATCATCCAGAGTCAGGTGAAGCTGTTCGGCGTCAAACGCGAGGCGAGGCATGCAGAGTCTTCCTGTCTGTCGAGTGCGATCACAAGCCGCAAGGCACGGCATGACGAACGGGTGTGGCTGGCGCTCATGTCAAACGAGCGATACGCCAGTGGATGCCCGCCATGCTAGTGAACGCAGACCCGCGGCCATAGCGAGACTTTCTGGCGGCGAGCCTTAGTTTTTATGCGCGCAGACTGTCATGTCATCGTCATGCACGGCTGCAAGAATGAGCGCCCGGCCGCGTGCCGCGGCAGGATCTGCAGTCATGGCTTCAGCACCAGCCGCCGATGCGGCGACTGGCTCAGTCAAGCTGGAGTTCTGCATGTCGCGTCCTGCCTATCACCCTTCCCAGCGCCTCGCTCAGCGCCTGCCCCCCTTCAATGCCCTGACCGCCTTCGAGGCCACCGCCCGCCTCGGCAGCCTGACCCGCGCCGCCGCCGAACTGTGCATTACCCAGGGCGCCGTCAGTCAGCGCGTCAAGCAGCTGGAAGACTTCCTCGCGGTCAGCCTGTTCGTGCGCCGCGGCAATCGCATCGAGCTGACCGATGAGGCGCATGCCTATCTGCCGCTGGTCAGTGGCGTGTTCGAGACCCTCAAGCGCGGTACCGCCACCCTCTTCCAGCACGATGAGCAACAGAGCCTGACACTGCGCTCCAATCACAGCTTCGTCGAATACTGGCTGATCCCCAGGCTCAAGGACTTCCAGCGCCTGCATCCGAACATCCAGGTCACGGTGCTGCCGCACAACCAGGTACTCCCGGACGAGCAGCCCGACGTCGATATCGAGATCATCAATGGCTACGGCGGCTGGTGTGGGCGCGAGTACGAGAAACTGGCCGATGAGCAGTGGGTCGTCGTGGCCAGCCCCACCTTCCTGCACCACTCCCTCGCCCCCAATGCCTCGCCCGCGAGCCCACTCGACGAGCTGGCCCGCGCGCCACGAATCGAGTGCATCGGCTACCGCGAAAGCTGGCTGGACTGGTTCCGCCTGCAGAAGTTTCGCGGCCACATCCCGCCGGCCGGCCTCAAGTTCGGCAATGCCAGTCTGGCGATTGCCGCGGCGCTCGAGGGGCATGGCTTCCTGCTCGTCCGCCAGTCCTTCGTGATGGACCTGATCAAGAACGGACGCCTGCAACTGGCGCACACCTTGCGCATGCCCAGCACCAGCAGCCAGTACCTGCTGGTATCTCCGGAGCGCCGCCATGCCCCGGCGGTCAACGATTTCTGTGCCTGGTTGCGCAGCACCATGCACACCTCTCAGGCCAATCCTGTCACCAGCGAGATGCCCTCTCAGCCCCGCTAGCACGGGCAGCAAGACGCGAGCCTCAGAATTTCTAAGGCACAGTCGCAGTTTTTGTTGCGGCCAACGGTCGCCATCTGTCACGGAAACGTCATCATCTGCGCCAAAGATGACGCCTCAAGACGACAGCGCTGACGCAGTTCGACCGTCCCGGCGGGCTGTGCCACGAGCCATCCAACGGCCTGCCTGTCGGCCTGACCCGGTCTTGCGGAACCTGCCTTGCTGTCCCTGCCGACCGTGCCTGACGACCGCCCCTGACTACTGTCCCTGACCGTTGCCCTTGCCTGGAGCCTGACATGAAGAAGCCCTTGATCGCCGCCATCGGCCTTGCCGCCTTCGCCCAACTGGCCGTCCCCCAGCTGGCCCTTGCCGAGACACTGCGCACCCCGCATTGGGTCGAGTTCAGTGGCAAGGAGTCGCTGGACCCCATCTCCCCGACGCGCTTCTACTCGGCCAACCAGCTGATCTACAGCCGCCTGGTCCGTCAGGGCAGCAAGGGTGAGCCGGTGTCGGACCTGGCCTCCGAGTGGCAGGCCAACCCCGCTGCCGATGAGTGGACCTTCACGCTGCGTGACGGGGTCAGCTTCCACAACGGCAAGGCGCTGAGCGCAGATGACGTCATCTACAGCTTCACGCGTCTGCTCGACCCCGAGCGCGATGCCCCGGCACGTGCCGCGCTGTCAGTCATCGAGGATGTCAGCGTCAATGAGGCCGGCCAGATCGTGTTCCGCCTCAGCCAGTCCCATGCTGACCTGCCGATTCTGCTGATGGATTACCGCGCCAAGATCGTGCCGGTCGGCTTTGATGACGACACCTCACTGCAGGGCATCGGCACCGGCCCCTTCAAGCTGGTCGAATTCGATCCGCAGGGCACCACCACCTTCGAAGCCTTCGCTGACTACTGGGAAGGCGCACCGAAGCTGGATGGCATGGACCTGATCGGCATTCCCGATGACAACGCCCGCACCCAGGCATTGCTGGCCGGCCAGATTGACTGGTCGGGCTGGAACGGCGTCAACGCCCAGCAGCTGCGCCTGTTCTCCAGCAACCCGGCCTACCACTACGACTCCATCGCCACCGGCGACTGGCGTGGCATGGTGTTCCGCGCCGACGACGAGGTCTTCCAGGATGTGCGCGTGCGCCGTGCGCTGCGTCTGGTGGCCGACCGTGAAGAGATGGTCAACCTGCTGTTCGGCAAGGGCGGCGCCACCATTACCTGTGACAACCCGGTCTGGAATGGCGATCAGTACAAGCTGGTGCAGCAATGCCCGCAGGACCTCGACACCGCTCGCAGCCTGCTGAGCGACGCGGGGTATGCCGATGGGCTGGAGATCGACGTCTACACCAGCGGCGTCGACAACTACTTCCGCCCGATGACGGAGCTCTACCAGCGTCAGGCAGCCGAGGCCGGCATCACCGTCAACGTGCACAACGTGCCCGCGGCGGATTACTGGAACACCGCCTGGATGAAGAAGCCGGCCTTCACCGCGGCCTGGGGCCAGCGCCCGACCGATCAGGTGCTCAACGAGATCTTCCAGAGCGAGGCCAACTGGAACGAGTCGGCCTACAAGAATCCCGAATTCGATGCCCTGCTCGCCAAGGCGCGCGCCACCCTGGATGACGAAGCTCGCACCGAGCTCTATCACCAGGCCCAGGCACTGCTGACCGAGACCGGCGCGACGCTGATTCCCTTCCACCTCAACAACAACCGCGTCATGAAGCGTGAGGTGCATATCCCGGTAGTCGAGCACTTCGCGATTCGCTGGCACCAGGTCGACAAGCAGGGAGAGAGCTGATGTCCCGCCCTGGCCTGATCCTGATTCTGATGGACGGCATCAGCAGTCAGCGCTTCGCCGAGACACGGGCACGCCTGCCGCATCTCGATGCCCTGGCCAGAGGCGGCCTGCTGATCGAGCGCCTGGGTGCCGATACCAATGCCAATTCGATGCCCGCGCGAGCGGGCATCCTGACCGGGCAACCGGCTCAGGTGCACGGCATCTACTCAAACGGTATCTATTCCAACGGCATCCATTGCCTCGGTTCTGAGACGGAGACGGAGTTTGCGTCTGCTACAGGGACTGAGACGGATAGCGACTGTCACGCCTCAGACGCCAGCGCCACTGCAGGGCATTTTCGTCCAGCAGCGGTCGAGGACCTGCGTGGCGAGACCCTGCTCGAGGCCGCGCGCGCGGCAGGACTGCGGGTGGCCAGCCTCGGCTTCGGGCTGGCCCGCCCCGAGAGCTGCGACTGGTATCTGTCGCCCTGGTGGGAGGAAGGC
This sequence comes from Cobetia sp. 2AS, assembly GCF_029846355.1. Classification (NCBI taxonomy): domain Bacteria; kingdom Pseudomonadati; phylum Pseudomonadota; class Gammaproteobacteria; order Oceanospirillales; family Halomonadaceae; genus Cobetia; species Cobetia sp. 2AS. Next base: position 937,228 of record NZ_JARWKQ010000001.1, on the reverse strand, counting down.
GACCTGCGCGCCAAGGGTATGACCGCGCCGCGCCTGAATCACTGGGATGCCCGCAATGACGCCCTGATGCGCGCGATGAGCAATGACCAGCAACTGCTCAACGAGGCGCTGTCGCTGATCGAGCGCGAAACGCCAGAGCTGGTGCTGCTCGAACTCAACACTCCCGATTACTGCCTGCATGTGCATGGCAATGATGATGCCCTGGTCGATGGGGCCCTGATGATGGTCGATGCCCAGCTCGGCAGCCTGCTGGCCGGCCTTGAAGCCATCAACAAGCGCGAGGCCTACCACCTGTGTGTCTTCAGTGATCATGGTCATGCCCCGGTCCAGCGGGCGCTGGTGGCAGACCGCCTTCTACCGGATGTCGCGCTGCAATGTGATGGTGGCCTGTTGCTGGTGGCCTGTGACGATGACGAACGCCAACGCGAGCAGGCCGCGCGCCTGGCCGAGTTTGGCGTCACGCCGCTCGCGGCATCCGACTTCCTGCCCCCGGACGTGAAGCATATCCAGCTCTATCAGGCACCGCCGGGCATGAGCTTCGAACCCGCCTGCAAGCATGCCCATCACGCAGAGCTGGTGGCGGCGCCCGGCTATGTCTCCACACACGGTTTCGGCCCCGGCGCCATGTCGGACCAGCGCTTCGCCATTCTGCATGGCCCGTCAATCACTGCAGGTGAGCGTCTTGAGCTCGAGTCACTGGCCCTCCACCCGCGCCTGCGTCAGGTGCTGGGCCTGCCGCCCCTCGGTGAGGCTTCGACGCCACAGCGGGCACGCGATCTTCAAGAGGTGAGCTGAGATGTGGGCAATGATGTTGCAGCGCTGCCTGTATGGCGGCTTCACGCTGGTCTTCGTGGCCTGCGTGGTGTTCTGGGTGATCGAGATGCTGCCCGGCGACTTCTGCGTCAACTATCTGGGACGCAGCATGACACCGATCAATCTCGCCCAGTGTCGCGCCGAGCTTGGCTTGGACACGCCGGTGACGACACGCTTCGTCAGCTGGTGGGGGCAGTTGCTGAGTGGTGATTTCGGCACCTCGCTGACCAGTCGTGCACCGGTCAGCGATACCCTGATGCCGCGTCTGGCCAACACCTTGCTGCTGGGCGGCATCGCGACCGTGATGGCCATTCCGCTGGCCATCCTGCTGGGGCTGATCGCGGCGCTCAAGCGCGATAGCTGGATCGACTCCAGCCTCTCCAGCCTGGTGCTGATCGCCATGACGGTGCCGGAATTCATCAGCGCCACCCTGCTGACCCTGGCCTTCGCCATCTGGCTGCCGTGGTTCCCTGCCATCACCGTGGCCGGTGCCAACGAGAGCCTATGGAACCTGCTGCCCGGTGTCTGGCTGCCCGCCATCACGCTGGCGCTGGTGGCCATGGCACACATGATGCGCATGACCCGCTCCAACACCATCAGCGTGATGGACAGCGACTTCATGAACATGGCGCGTATCCGCCAGCTGCCGCGCTGGCGTCTGGTGATCCGCCATCTGGCACCGGCCGCCCTGCTGCCGACCATCAGTCTGGCCGCCATGACCATCGCCTGGCTGCTGGGCGGCGTGGTGATCGTCGAACAGGTCTTCAACTATCCGGGGCTGGGGCGCCTGATGATCTCGGCCATCAATGACCGCGACATGCCGGTGGTGCAGGCCTGCGCACTGGTGCTCTCCGTCACCTATGTGCTGTCCAATCTGGTCGCCGACATGCTGGTCATCGTGCTCAATCCCAAACTCAAGACAGCCTGAGTCACTCATGAACGCTTCTTCCTCGACGACCGCACGCGGCCCGCGACTGGCCCTGGCCAGCCTGCCGGGTCAACACACCCTGGCGCTGCTGTGGGCCAATCGCCAGGGCCGCCTGGGCCTGGTGTTGATCGGCCTGCATCTTCTGCTGGCCGTCGCTGGCCGCTGGCTGGCGCCCCATGACATCTCTGCGGGTGACAGTCTCGCCTCGCTGCTGCCCCCCAGTGCCGAACATTGGCTGGGCACCGACCAGCTCGGCCGCGATGTCCTCAGCCGCACCCTGGCCGGGGGCCGCGAGGCCATCTACACCTCGCTGCCGGCCGCCGTGCTGGCCGTGGTATGGGGCAGCGCCTGCGGCATGCTGCTGGCCATCATCGGCGGGCGGGTCGAGAACATCGCCATGCGCCTGGTGGACGCCCTGCTGTCGATTCCCTGGCTACTGTTCCTCTTGCTGGTCATCGGCGTGATGGGCCCCGGCCCGCTGGTCTTCATCCTGACTCTGGGCATCTTCTATGGCGTGGCGGTGGTGCGCGTGATGGTCACGGCGTGCCGCGAAGTGCTGTGCCTTGACTATATACAGGCCGCACGACTGCGCGGCGACAGCCTGATGCGTCTTCTGTGGCGCGAGATCAAACCCAACGTGCTCGACACCATCCTCGTCGAGTTGGCGATGCGCTGGTCCTGGGCATTGCTGGCCTTCAGCTCGCTGTCGTTTCTCGGCTTCGGCGTCTCCCCACCGACCCCGGACTGGGGGCTGATGGTCGCCGATGGCCGCGGCTTCATGTCGTTTGCGCCCTGGGCCGTGCTGCCGCCCATCGTGGCGCTGTCCAGCCTGATCATCGCCATCAATCTGGTCGCCGACACCCTGGCCAAGACACTGGGCATCGACCGTGCGGGGCGCCCCGAATGATTCCGAACTCCAAAGGTGACGCCATGACGGACAACGCCGTGATCCGCGTTCGCGATCTCAACATCGGCTTTCATGATCGCCAGCAGACCTGGCGACCCGTGCTGCGCGGTATCGATCTGAGCCTGGGCCAGGGCGAGATTCTGGGTCTGGTGGGCGAGTCCGGCAGCGGCAAGAGCACCTTGGCCACGGCCATGCTGGGTCTGTTGCGTCGGGGCAGCCTGGTGCGCACCGGCGAGGTGAGTGTCGCCTTACCTGCGCCCGCCTCTGGCTCCACTTCTGCCATTGCCTCTACTTCTACTTCTACTTCTACTTCTACGAGTCATGACCCTCTTCACGACGAGCACCGCCAGCTGAGCTTTCATCATCAACCGGGGCGCTGGCTGGGCGAACTCAGGCTCGGGCTGGTATCCCAGCATGCCGAAAAGGCCATGACGCCTCACCTCACGCTCGGCAGCCTGCTGTGCGAGACGCTGTTGTCACAGGGCGTGAAAGGCAAGGCGGAACGCGAACAGCAGGCCGTGGCATGGCTGCGACGCGTCCACCTCCCTCATCCCGAAATGCTGATGCAGCGCTATCCGCACCAGCTTTCCGGCGGACAGCAGCAACGCGCCAGTCTGGCGCTGGCCCTGGCGCAACGCCCACGAGTGCTGGTGATGGATGAGCCGACCACCGGACTGGATGCCAGCACCCAGAATGAGATTCTGGCGCTGTTGGCCTCGCTGCGCGCTGAGCTGGGCATGAGCATCGTCTTCGTCAGTCATGATCTGGGCGCGGTATCTCACCTATGTGACCGAGTAGCGGTGATGTACGCCGGTCAGCTGGTGGAGGTCGCCGCGACTCGCGACTTCCTCAACGGCCCGCGCCACCCCTATGGTCACGCGCTGCTGGCCGCGACGCCGGGCAGTCAGTGCTATCGACCTGACGCCGCGCTGGAAGGCACGCCCCCCCTGGTGGGAAGCGCCATCAAGGGCTGTGCCTTCGCACCGCGCTGTCCGCGCGCAAGTGTAACGTGCCGTGACAGCGTGCCGAGCTGGCAAGGCCGCTACGCCTGCCATTATGCGCTGGAAGGTCACGCAATGGCGGCAAAGGAGAGCGGGAAAAGTGCGGAAAGACCCCAAAATACGAAAAGTGACGCAACGGACGATGAGCGGGCCGATCGCGTCAAGAACGACTCGCAGTCAGCCACGAGGCAGGACGTCGCGCCGCTGCTGGCCGTGGAATCGCTGAACCTGTGCTATCGCATGCCCGGCTGGCTGGCGCGCCTGCGCGGTGAAACGCCGGCGCTCACCGTCAGCGATGTGGCATTCTCGCTCCAGCAAGGCGAGACGCTGGCCTTGATCGGCGAATCCGGCAGCGGCAAGACCTCGATCCTCAAGGCGCTGGCCGGCCTGCTCTCCCCCGTCTCCGGACAGCTCAGTCTGCGTCAGGAGTCCTTGGCGGGATTGGTCGCCGAGCGGCGTCCGGTGCAACGTCAGAAGATCCAGTACATCTTCCAGCATGCCAGCACGGCACTGAATCCTCGTCTGACCGTGTTCGAATCTCTCGCACCGGTGCTGTCTCGCTGGTTCGATCTCAAGGGCGATGGCGCCCGCCAGCGTGCCCAGTCGCTGCTGGAAGAAGTTCGCCTGCCCGCGCTCTATCTGGACCGCCTGCCCAGCCAGCTGTCAGGGGGCGAGCAGCAGCGCGTCGCCATCGCCCGCGCGCTGGCCGCCGAGCCCGACATCCTGCTGTGTGATGAGATCACCTCGGCGCTGGATGTCTCGGTTCAGGCCGCCATCATTCGCCTGCTGCAACGCCTCAAGCGTGAGCGCGGCCTGAGCCTGGTCTTCGTCACCCATGACCTGGGGCTGGTCAGTCATTTCGCGGACCGCGTACTGGTGCTGCGCAATGGCCGCACCGAGCATCTGGGAGATGTCGCAAGCCTCGCCACAGGGGACCTGCCGCCCTATGTGCAAACCCTGATGGAGGCCAAGCTGGTCGCGGCATGACCCGCCTGCCTGTCCCACCTTTCTGTCCCGCCTGCCTCTCCCTGCTGCCTCTCCCTGTTGCCGATCGCCGCTGCTGATTACCTTCATGCAACGAAAAAAGCCCACCAATGGCGGGCAGGGAATGTCGGGACAGGACATTCAGGACAGGAAAGCGTTTGAGCAAGGGCTCTGCAGTTGACGACGAGTGCGCATTTCCACACTGGCTTCCACTCAGCCAAAACACTTGCTCAAGCGTTCTTCTCTCTCACGTATTCTTCTCTGGGACACTGACCATCATGACGCGACACGATGGTCAGTGGGTCCATTCAGCAACTGACAGGGGCAAGTCGATGGCATATCGGCATCCTTGGCTGTCTTGCAGAGTCGGAGGATGTTCATCCGCCAACGAGAGATCATGCGCTTTCGTTCAAGGCATGCTCGACGCGTGTAGCAGAGACACTCTTGCCGGCATCGTTGACGTAATCAGCCGAATCGCTCGCCAGTGCACGGGTGGTGCCCTGGATGCCGGCGTTGCTGATGGACTTCTGGACGCGGCTGGCAGCGACACTCATGCCGGTTTCCACGGCGTCATCGTGATGCAGCGCGGCTTGCTGAGTCACCGGCTGTGCCTGGCCCATGATCACGCGATCACTGAGGGTGGCACGGACGCGGGCATCGGCTTCGCTGTCATTGGCAGAGGCCACGCCAGTGGCGGCAACGGACAATGCGGCAATGGCAAATAGAGACTTGAGGGATTGCATGGGGGTTCTCCTGTCGAAAAAGGTCATGTCAGTGCAGACACCTGGCCTGCAAGCGCCTGACGCAGACGTCGGGCGTCTCAGACGTTGACGTCGCTCACGGCGTGGCGAACACGGGTGCCGGCAACGCTATCGCCGGAATCATTGGCGACATCGAATTCCTGCAGATGGATGGAACGATCATGGCCACGGATCTCGTCGTCACCGGACGCCACCTGGAAACGGCCAGCAGCGGTGCTCATGCCGGTTTCCGCGAAGGTCGCCTGGGCGGTCGGAGCTTGCTGGGCAGAGCCATGGATGACGCTGTCACTGACGTTGTGCTGGACGCGCTTGGCGGCCGGGCTATCGTCGGCGGCGAAGGACGCAGTGCTGACGGTGGCGAGTGCGGCAGCGGCGATCAGAGTCTTGAGAGTGTTCATGGTGTATCTCCTCGATAAAAAGCAAAGCGATGATCAGACCCGGCAATCCAGGTCAGGCTTGACGGTGGCTCAGACGTTGCTGTCATTCAGGGCGTGCTGAACGCGAGTCGCTGCGACACTCTTGCCGGCATCGTTATCGAATGCCTGGCTGGCAGTGGCCACGGTGTGCGACTGACCATGGATGCGATCAGCACTGATGGACTGCTGAATGCGACCTGCCGCGACGCTCATGCCGGTTTCCGCGAAGCTGGCTTGCTGGGTAGCGGCTGACTGAGCGGTGCCGACGACGACGTCCTGGCTGATGGACTGCTGGACACGCTGGGCGGCCGGGCTGTCATCCGCGGCGAAGGTGGCGGTGCTGACGGTAGCGAGAGCGGCGGCGGCGATCAGAGTCTTGATGGTTTTCATGATGAATCTCCTCGATGAACAAAGTGGTCAGTGGGCGTGAGTGCCCGGGCAAGACGGCTGAATGGCTCAGACGTTGCTGTCGCTCAGGGCGTGCTGAACGCGGGTAGCGGCGACACTCTTGCCGGCGTCATTTTCGAAGGCCTGCTCGCGGCTGACGGTGGCAACACCCTTGCCTTCAATGGCGGACTGGTGGAGGGCAGTCTCGACACGACCCGCGGCAACGCTCATGCCGGTATCGGCGAAGGTGGCCTGGGCAGTCGGTGCCTGCTGGGCAGTGCCGACGACGACGTCCTGGCTGACGGACTGCTGAACACGCTGTGCGGCCGGGCTGTCATCCGCTGCGAAGGAGGCAGTGCTCACGGTAGCGAGAGCGGCGGCGGCGATCAGAGTCTTGAGGTTCAGAGTTTTCATGATGATTTTCCTTTGCTTGTCCTGGGCGATGTTGCCCTTGTGATGTCGTGTGCAGTCTCGGCTGCACCCGCCTAACTTGTTAACAGACTAATGATTATTGCGCTATCACACTAGCCGTGTCGCTGGCAGCTCACTGTTTCCATCAAAGAACCAGATTGCGATGCCTTGTCATTGCCTCGGTACCCGCAAGTGATGAAGTCCCTCACCACGCAAAACCCTTGAAAGCTTTTTGCATCACTTCTGTACAATCATGAAGGTGCATGTCGCCAGTGATCGAATGTCGATCAGTCACTCAGGTCTGCTCCGGTACCGCTGCCTGACGCTTCAACTTTGGTCGCGATCATGAGGAAGGTATTCGTCAGCAGCGCGTCTTCCTGCCCTGCTGAAACCCTCACCGTTGTGCTTGTAGAGTATTACGCTTGCGCCAACGGGTTGGATGCACGCCATCTTCAAAAAAGTGGAAGGCGTCTTGACAGGCGCCAGCCATCGACCGAATCCAGACTGCCGTTTCGTGCAATGTGGAATGAGCGCATTGTGGACGAAACCCGTCACACGACATATCCCTCCACTGGAACAGCATTGATTCCAACAGCGAACCAATGCGTCACTCACCTGACCAGCTGAACAGACACTCATCTACGACTTTGGTAATAAGCATAGTGTTATCAACCGCTTACGAAGCCCGTGGACGCCCTCTCAAGTCACCTGTTTCAAGCACTCCCTGCGCCTCTGCGCTCCCCTTGCATCGCGACGGGCGATGAAAACTGTTGTCCAGACACGAAAACGCGGAGCCATTGGAAGATGGCTCCGCGTTTTTCATGCTGCTGCACCGCGATTCAATAGCCCGGGTATTTCTCCCAGGCCCACTTTCTATCCTTGCCACCACCATCGGTGTAGATCTCCCAGCGGGGGCAGTCGTGCAGGTCTTTGGCGATCTCGCCGATGACGTCACGCAGTTCAAGTGGCGCCAGCCAGTCACTCGGTATCGCCTCCTCGCCCCATTGCGCCCCGAGCAGATTGCCCGTGATGGCCCCGGTGGAATCCGAATCCCCGGCGTGATTGACCGCGAGCTGAATCGCAGAGCGGAAATCCCGGGCAGTGAGCGCGCAGTAGACAGCGATTGCCAAGGCTTCTTCCGCGATCCACCCCAGCCCCAGCAATACCACTGCGGCCGGCGCCGACGTCTCGGACTCGGCCAGTGCGCGGGCTTGCTCCAGGGCCTGCAGGGTGTCATCACAGCCCGGCTTGCGCTCGAGAATACGCAGGGCATGCGCGAGTGCCTGTGCCATCGAATCCCCCGCCACCAGACACTGAATAATCACCGCCAGCACGCCGCCGGTCAGCTGGCCGGTGACGTGCCCATGGGTCAGCGCACAGACCTCTTCCCCGAGCTCGAAGCACATCTCATGGGAGGCTCCCATCGCATGCGCGAACAAGCCGACAGGTGCCACACGCATCACCCCACCACAGCCCTTGCTGTCGTTCTGCGCCTTGTCACCGTAGGCACGCATCTGCTTGAGCGCTGACAGGCATGTCATGCCCGGGGCGCGCCGCGAATGGAGCTCGCGTTGCTTGATCAGCCAGCCACTGTCCAACAATTCCTGCTCGGTCTCCTGCCGCGCGGGTTCGCCCTGGGTGTAAAGCCAGCGCTCGTAGGCGCTGCTGACCAGACCACTTTGCGTCGTGATGCCTCTCAAGCAGCCACGTACATGACTGCGCAGCAGGCCCTCGGCAGTAAACAGCGTCATCTGCGTATCATCGGTAATCCGCCCCAGCCCACCATAGGCCGGTGCATAGTCGGCTATTCCATCACTGCCGAAGCGCGCCTGGATCTCCTCGTGCGACAGGAATTCCACCGCCGCCCCCAGGGCGTCACCCACCGCACCACCCAACAGGCAACCACGAAACCGCGATGTCATCTCAAGCGTCATGTGCCCCTCCCCTGCGTGACCTTCAGGTAACGTCAGCCACCCTCAATACGCCTTACGCTATCAGCATCTGCGCATTTGCTGAAAAGCCGGCTCAACCTATGGTGCGCATAATCAGGCAGAACTGGATAGGTGCTCAGTATCGGCAGGCGTGAGGTTGGCAGCACCGAAGACAACGCCGATGACAATGCGACAAGAGATACCTTCATACAAAAACGGCCGCCCAGGGGCGGCCGTTTTTCTTCATGCAGTTGTGACTTTCCACGGTGTGCTGACTGCTTTATCAGCGATTGAGAATGATGGCCGTGATCGCGCCACCCGCCACCGCCGCCAGCACATAGCGCCCATCGATGTTCAGCCAACGATGCCCGCACGGCGGTTTGGAGAGGTGACGATGGTGCCAGTCCTTCACCCAGTAGCGGCTGTCGGAGTAGTAATGACGCGGCAGGTGATCGCCACGGCGCCACTGGTGATGGCGTCGCGCCTCATGACGGCGGCGTTCATGATGACGCTGCTGCTTGTGGTGCTTCTTGTGCTGTTTACCGTGATGGCCGCGGTCGTGGTGGCCATGCCCACGGTCATGATGCCCGTGGCCTCTATCGTGCGGTCCTGCCTGAGCCAGCGGGGCTCCCAGCAGCGTGAATATCATCATCAGAATGGTCAGTGTGCGCGTTCGCATGGCTGGCCTCCTCGCCTTGCCCCGTCGCCAATCAAGCGCCGGGAGTCATGTTGGGGGCTTCCTGGTTAGGAAACAGTGTTGCGCAACCTTAGCGAGAACTGGGGAACGCCGCAAGATGTCTCATTTTTCTCGTTCTTTGTCGTTATTTCATGCACTTTCCGTCGCATTGTGCCGAAACCGATGTCGCCACTGACCAACACCCACCTTTATATGTCGCCACCTCTATAGCGCTCTCTATAGCGCTCTCTCGCAGCGACCCGACTTTCGCTGCCCTCTCCGCTGCCCTTTCCGCTGCCCTCGCCGCTGCCCCATTTCCCCCTTCGACTCCCGGGCCTCGATCAGGAGACTGCTGAGGCATGGCAAGAAAGCGACGATGCCTGGTACGCCGATCGCACCACATCGGTGCAAGACTACCCTCAGAGTTGTGAGATATCTGGCCCTGGATCGTTGGCCGTTTTAGCCAGGACACAATGCTTCAGGCGCCGAACGGGGTGTGAGAACGGAAAAATTCATTTTGCTGAATCGTGTCATTGAATCGAGACACCCCCGCGCAATCCCAGATTTCATGCGGCCTTCAGCGCCTTCCTCACTTCCATAGTCATGATCACTCGAGGTCATAGCCCAAAGTTCAAGCACGCGGGCTTTGCGTTTTGATGACCATTCACCGATCATTTGCACCACACCTGAGTCATTTGATCGATAATAGACGATCTACCCTCGTCATCGCCGACAGGATCGCCAAGGCGGCTGCGTGACATCTCGGGTAGGAGCAGCAAGACAAGCCGTAAAAAAACAGGAGCCAATCATGGCCAGTACTGCGCCAGATTTGGATCGGCAGATCGCCCATATGGACGATGAGCTACTGCCGGTGCCACGTCATAAACTGCACCGGTGGCCGCACTTTGCCGGTCTCTATGCCGCCGAGCACGTTGCCGCGACCGAGTTCGTCATCGGTGCCACCTTCGTGGCGCTCGGTGCCGGTATCTGGGATATCCTGCTGGGCCTGCTGATCGGTAATGGCCTCGCAGTGCTCAGCTTCTGGTTGATCACGACGCCAATCGCGATCGAGACCCGTCTGAGCCTCTTCACCTATCTTCACCGTATTGCCGGTGATTCGATGTCACGGCTCTACAATTGGGCCAACGTGGTCATATTCACCGCCATATCGGCGGCCATGATTACCGTTTCCGCCACGGCGGTCAGGCTGCTGTTCGACATCCCGGCCCAGACCCAGGCCTATCCCACCAGCTTCGAGTTCATTCTGCTGGCACTGGCCGTGGCGGCCATCGTGGTACTGGTCGCGGTCTATGGCTTCAACGCCCTGACCGAATTCGCCAGCATCTGTGCCCCGTGGCTGATGCTGATGTTCACCGTCGGCGGCATGGTTCTGCTGCCGGAACTGGCGGAGTCCGTCACTGGTGAAACCAGCCTGAACAGTTTCTCGAGTTTCATTGATGTCGCCGGCAGTACCGTCTTCACCGGGATCAACTCCCAGGGCGAAGCAGGCATCGGCATCTGGGAAGTCATCGGCTTCTCCTGGGCGGCCAATACCTTCTCCCACTTCGGTCTGATCGACATGGCGCTGCTGCGCTATGCCAAGCGCATGCGCTCCGGCCTTGCGACCAGCACCGGCATGATGTTCGGCCACTACGTCGCCTGGATCTCCGCCGGTCTGATGGGCGCGGCCACCGCAGCCGTCGCCGGTATCAGCATCGATGTGCTGGAACCGGGCGAAGTGGCGTTGCACGCCCTTGGCGCCGCTGGCTTCGTTATCGTGGTCGTCGCAGGCTGGACCACCGCCAACGCCAACCTGTACCGCGCGGGCCTTGCCGCCCAGTCGGCCATGCCGAACCTGTCGCGTAACAAGGCGACGCTGGCCGTGGGTATCTGCGTTGCCGTGCTCAGCTGCTTCCCGTTCGTCTATCGCAGCATGCTGCCGCTGCTGACCTATGCGGGTCTGGTGCTGGTACCGGTCGGCGGGATCATCTTCGCTGAGCATCACCTGTTCCCGAAACTCGGCTTCAGCCGTTACTGGGCGCGCTACAAGGGCGTGAAGCACAACACGCCGGCACTGGCGACCTGGGCGCTGTCACTGATCTTCGGCTTTGGCCTCGAGATGGTCGACGTGATCCCGTTCTACTACCTGTTCCTGCCGACCTGGTTCGTCTCCATCATCCTCTACACCCTGATGGCCAGATCTGCCGGTGCAGCCGACTCCTACCCGAAAGCCGAAGCGGCCGAGCGGGAATTCCAGGAGCGTGTCGAAGCCCTGCACGCCAAGCAGGCCGAGACCACCAACCACGCACCGGTCAAGGACACTTCGGGTCTGACCAAGGCCATCAAGGCCGTCTGGATGGTGCTGGGCCTGGCGGTGCCGATGGTCCTCGCGCTGCGCGTGCTGTTCGGCAGCCCGGACCTGGCCAGCTACGAAGCGAATCGTGAGTTGTTCTATGACGTGACCATCTGGTCGACGATCATCTACTTCATCTTCGCGTACTGGGAGCTGCAGCGCAGCAAGGCGCTGTTCAACAAGCAGTCCCCCAAGCAAGCAGCCACCGCTAGCTGAGTCGGCAGGGGCTCGCCCCCTGCCATGCCAGCGGCGAAGGAAGCCTGAATCACACGGGTGACCTTCGCCGCTGGCCGTTACGACCTACCCTTTCTTTACCCATCTCGACTCGACCGCGACACGCGGCAGGAGACCTCCCCATGACCCGTCTCTCCAATGCCAGTCTGACTCAGCTGGACGCCAAGGTAGCCACTCCGAACTATGATCGCACTGCGGTCAGCGCCGGTATCGTCCACTTCGGCGTGGGCGGTTTCCATCGTGCGCACCAGGCCATGTATCTCGACGAGCTGATGAATCAGGGCAAGGCGCTGGACTGGGGCATCGTCGGCGTCGGCGTGATGCCGGGTGACCGCCGCATGCAGGAAGCCCTGGCCTCGCAGGACCACCTCTACACCGTGGTACTCAAGCACCCGGACGGCAACTATGAGCCGCGCGTGGTGGGTTCCATCATCGATTACCGCTTTGCCCCGGACTCCCCGGATGCCGTCATCGAGCTGATGGCTGACCCGGCGATCCGCATCGTCTCGCTGACCGTCACCGAAGGTGGCTACAACTTCCACCCGGTCACCGGCGAATTCAACCTCGAGAACGCCGACGTCCAGCACGACCTGGCCAACCCGGGGGAAGCCAAGACCAGCTTCGGCCTGATCACCGAAGCCCTGGCACGTCGTCGCGAGCGTGGCGTCGCCCCGTTCACCGTCATGTCCTGTGACAACATCGAAGGCAACGGCAACGTCGCTCACAAGATGTTCACTGCCTACGCGCGTGCACGTGATGCAGAACTGGCAGCATGGATCGAAGCCGAAGTGCCCTTCCCCAACTCCATGGTCGACCGCATCACGCCGGTGACCACGCCGGCTGACATCGAAGAGCTGTCCTCTCGTTTCGGCGTGGAAGACGCCTGGCCGGTGGTCTGCGAGCCCTTCACCCAGTGGGTGCTGGAAGACCACTTCGCCAATGGCCGCCCGGCCTTTGAAGATGCCGGCGTGCAGCCGGTGGAAGATGTCGAGCCCTATGAGCTGATGAAGCTGCGTCTGCTCAACGCCGGTCACCAGGCGCTGTGCTACTTCGGCTATCTGGCCGGCTATCGCTACGCCCATGAAGCCTGCAACGACCCGCTGATCGTCGACTTCCTGCTCGGCTACATGAACGAGGAAGCTCGCCCGACGCTGGCCCAGCTGCCGGGTATCGATCTCGACGCCCATTGCCGCACGCTGATCGAGCGTTTCGCCAACCCGGAAGTCAAGGACACCCTCGCGCGTCTGTGCGCCGAGACCTCCGACCGCATTCCGAAGTTCCTGATCCCGGTGGCACACGCACAGCTCAAGACCGACGGCGAACTGCGTCGTACCGCAGCCGTCGTGGCCAGTTGGGCACGTTATGCAGAAGGCGTGGATGAGCAAGGCGAGACCATCGACGTGGTCGATCCGCTGAAGGACGAGCTGATGGAGCGTGCCAGCTGTCAGCGCGAAGAGCCGACTGCCTTCCTGGACAACCGTGAACTGTTCGGTGATCTGGTCGACCAGCCGCGCTTCCGCGACGCCTACCTGGCAGCGCTGAAGAGCCTGCACGACAACGGCGCGCGCGCCACGCTGGAAATGCTGGTGGCAGACGCCAAGTAAGCATGGCGGTGAAGGGGTTCACGACAACGTGATGCCCCGCCAGCGCCCGCAGAAAGACAAAAGCGAGACAGGCAGCCGCCTGTCTCGCTTTTTTTGTGCCTCATGCCACGCCTTTCCTCACACCAGCGCAACGGTCCACAACCCCGCCAGCATGATGACGATGCCGATCCACTTGGCGATTGCCGCTCGCTCGCGCAACCAGAGCACCCCGAGCATCACGCCTAGCGGGATCGACAGTTGACGCATCGCCACGACGAGGCTGACCTCCGCCGTCAGCGTCATGGCAACCAGCACCAGCCCGTAGGTCGCCATCACCATCACGCCGGTCAGCACCATGCTGCCCCGCTCCCCCCGCCATAGCGCGGGCAGGCGGCGACGCTCTGCCGGCAGCAACATCACCAGCAGCGCGCCCCAGACGACGGTCATGATGGCCTGCAACACCAGAAAGACAGCGCCCGCCGAGGTGGGCGAGTAGCCGACACTCACCATGATATCGAGCGCCTGCTTGTCGATCAGCGAATAGCCGGTGGTGCCGACTGCTGCCAGCAGCGCGAACCCCAGTGCCGGGGTCAGATAGGTCGAGGGGCGCAGGCCCTGCGGACTGCTCAAGGGCAGCACCAACGCGCCGAGCACGATCAGCCCCATGCCGACCAGATCCAACGCCGTAAGTGCCTGACTGCCCAGCAGACTCAGCGACACCAGCGGCACCAGCACCACCGGCAAGGCCCGCGCGATGGGATACAGCACACTGACCTCGCCGCGCGCATAGGCCCAGGCAAGTCCGCCCATGTAGAGCACCTGACAGAGTCCGGTGGCCACCAGCCAGCCCCAGAACTCACCGGGCAGCACGGCAAACGACGGCCCCAGCCCCAGCAGCGGCGCAAAGATCAGCGCTCCACTGGCCATGGCCAGCATGAAGAAGGCCAGCGACGGCGCCCGCCCCTTGCCGAGCAGATTCCAGCCGGCATGCAGACAGACCGAGATCAGGATGAGTCCCAGCGCCAGTGGGCTCAAGAGGCACTCACGGCAATCGTGTGGGCTTGAACTTGAGCTTGAGCTTGAACATGAGATTGGGCCTGAACATGAAATTGGGCTTGAGAGTGAGCTTGCCCGTGCATGGGGACAGGCATGCGGACGGGCATGCGGAAATTACGGGCTTTCAGGGCAACCAGGCGGCAATCGCCAATGAGCATATGTCCTTACCTTTTGCGAGAAGACGCCAGCCTCAAGGCCTTGTGCAAGGACCCGAGGCTGGCGCCTGAAGGGGTGGAGTGAAGTGGTGGGGTGAAATGGTAGATCAAGGTGGCGAGCGAGGTGACAGGTAGTGCAGCATCAGGCCTGGCGTCGCCACCCCGTCACCAGGCTGTCAGGGGCGCTCACCGCGCGCCAGACGCGCCTCGATCTCGCGGATCACCTCGGGCAGCTGCGCGATGGTATCGATCATGAAGTGCGGACCGGACGGCGCGAACTGGGCTTCGATGGCGCTGCGCCTTTCGTTGAGCTCTGCCTCTGACAGGGCCATGAACGCCGCGTGATCGAGCCCCATGGCGTTGCCGGAGCAGGTCAACGCGACTGTCCACATGCCGGCACTGCGACCTTCCAGCAGCCCCGGCGCCGTGTCATCCACCTTCACACAGGCCGCCACGTCAGTGATGCCCAGCGCGATGACATTGGCCAGAGACTGCGCCGGAGAGGGTCGCCCCTTGGGCACCTCATCGGTGGCCACGACATGATCCACCACCAGCCCATTGCCCTTGCCCCGTGCGACCACCTGCTCGAGCACCTCGCGGGGGTAGCCGGAGCAGGAGCCGATCTTGATACCCTTGTCGCGCAACCCGTTGATGACCTCCAGCGCACCGGGAATCAGTGCGGAGTGCGCTCCGATCTTGTCGATCTGCAGCGGCATGAAGCGCTCATAAAGCGCCGTGACATCGGCATCACTGGGGGCGTGGCCACAGGCTGCCTCGAAACGGGCCGCGATCGCAGGGTCATCACACAGGGTGCGGATGTGTTCCCATTTGCCCATGCCCATCGGGCCGCGCGCCTCTTCCAGACTGATGGCCACGCCGATTTCCGCGAAGGCCTCGACGAAGATCTGGGTCGGCGCGAAGGAGCCGAAATCCACCAGGGTGCCGGCCCAATCGAAGATGGCAGCCTGCAGACGATCCGGGGTGTGATATTGCATGACAGTTCTCCAGTCAGTTGAGTGCGACAGCGTCAGCGCACGGGTGGGCATCGTCGACACCCAGGGTGGCCAGCGCGTCATCCACGGCGGCCAGAAGTTGATCCATCACGCGGACATCCAGCTGTCCGATGCTGCCGATGCGGAAGCTCTCCACGTCGGTGAGCTTGCCCGGGTAGATGATGAAGCCACGTGCCTTGAGCTCGGCGTAGAAACGTGAAAAGTCGAAGTCCGGGTGTGCCGGGCTCAGGAAGGTGGTGATGATGGGCGACAGCCAGGCATCGTCGAGCAGGGTCGTGAAGCCGCGCTGACGCATGCCTGCCACCAGTCGCTGCATGTTGGCGCGATACCGGGCGTGGCGGCCCGCGACGCCGCCCTCCTCGGCGTGTTCCTTCAGCGCCTGGTGAAACGCCGCCACCACGTGAGTCGGCGGGGTATAACGCCATTGGCCGGTGCGCTTGAGGTACTGCCATTGATCGTGCAGGTCCAGTGACAGCGAGTGACTACGCCCCTGTGCCGCCTGCAGCGCATCACGCCGGGCGATCACGAAGCCGAACCCCGGCACCCCCTCGAAGCATTTGTTGGCCGAGGAGATCAGCGCCAGAAACGGAATACGTTGCGCATCGATCTCCAGCGCCCCGAAGCCACTCATCGAATCGAGGATCAGCTCACGACCGTGTGCTGCCACCACCTCGGCGATGTCCGCCACCGGATTGAGCATCCCGGAGCTTGTCTCGCAGTGAATCATGGCGACATGGCCAATCTCGGGCCTTTCCGCGAGTCTGTCGGCCACGGCCTTGGCACACGGCGCCTCGGCATCGCCCCATGCCAGCACGTCGCAGTCACGCCCCATGCGGGTCAGCAGACTGACCAGCCGCTTGCCATAGGCGCCATTGACCAGCACCAGCGTCGTACTCGTCGGCTCGATCAGACTGCCCAGCGCCGCCTCGACCGCGAAGGTACCGCTGCCCTGCATCGGCACGCACTCATGGTGCTCACTGGCATTGGCACAGCGGAGCAACTGCTGGCAGATCTCGGCGGTCTTGGTGTTGAAGTCCTGATCCCAGGAGCCCCAGTCCTTCATCATGGCGGCCTTGACGCTCGCACTGGTGGTCAAGGGACCGGGAGTCAGCAGGTACGGATGTTGAATGCTCATTGGTATATACCAGTTAATTTGCACAAAAAAAAGACGGCCAACGGCGTAATCAAGTCGCCTGTCGCCAGCGTTGGGCACGGGTCAACAGCAGATGACTGACCACCGCATGCAGCAGCTTGACGCCCAGACAGGTGAAGAAGATCAGCACTGCCATGGCGGCCGCGCTGGCGAAGTGCCCGGCTTCGTCGAGATGCATCACCGCGATGGAGGCCAGTCGGGTATCGCTGTTGTAGAGAAATACCACTGCCGAGACGGTCGTCATCGCGTTCATGAACAGATAGGCCGAGATATCCAGCACTGACGGCAGAGACACCGGCAAGGTGATGCGGCAGAAGGTCTTCCAGAACGGCACCTTGAGTGAGGCACCGACCGCCTCGAATTCCCCATCAAGCTGCTTGAGCGCAGTCACCGAGGTCAGGTGGCAGACGGTATAGAAATGCACCAGGGTGTTGAGCACCAGAATCGCGAAGGTGCCGTAGATCCAGTTCAGCGGGTTGTCGGCCTGGTTGAAGTAGAAGATGTAGGACAGACCCAGCACCATGCCCGGCACTGCCATCGGCATCATCGCCATGAAGTGTAGCCCCTGGCGCAGCGGGCGATAGCCCTGACTCTTCTCGGTCAGCCAGGCGTTGAAGAAGATGACCAGCGTGCCGATCAAGGTGACCCAGAAGGCCAGCGTCAGCGAGTTGAGCCACGCGTTCCAGCCACCACCCGCCAGCGCCTTGAAGGCGTAGTGATCGAGGGTCAGGCTCAGGTTGTAGGGCCAGAACTGCACGAGCGAGGCGTAGATGGCGGTACCGATCACGGCCAGAATCGCGGCGGCCACGCCGTAGCAGAGCAGCGTGAAGACCCAGTCACGCAGCGGGCTTGGCGTCGGCTGCCAGGGCACGGCGCGCGCCGAGAGCTGCGCGACCTGACGGCGCTGGATCCAGCGGTCCACCGCGAAGGACAGCAAGGCCGGCAACAGCAGGATGACGCTGACCACCGCGCCCATCTGGAAGTTCTGCTGCCCCACCACCTGACGATAGACATCGGTGGCCAGCACACTGAACTGCCCGCCGATGATCTTCGGCACGCCGAAATCGGTGATCGCCAGCGTGAAGGCCACGAACGCACAGGAGATGATGCCGTAGCGCGCGCCCGGCAAGGTGATGGTCAGAAAGCTGCGCCATTTGGGCGTTCCCAGCGCATCCGCGGCTTCATAGAGACGGGCATCGCTGTTGCTGAGCGCCGTCATCATGATCATCAGCGCATGCGGGAAGATCCAGAAGGTCATGCCCATCACGATGCCGATGGGGCCGTAGATGCTCTCCCCCAGCAGCACATCCTTGAACCAGCCCTGATTGCCGAACAGATACACCAGACTGATGGCTGGCAGCAGTGACGGAGCCAGTAGCGGCAGGATGGACAGCATGCGGAAGACGCGCTTGCCCGGCATGCAGGTTCGGGTGATGCCGTACGCGCACAGGAACGCCAGACTCACCACCGTCAGGGTACTGATCAACGCGATGCTGACGGAATTGATGATCGAGCCGACCAGCGCCGGCGTCTGCACATAGCGCGCGAAGTTGGCCAGGCCGACGAAGTCGCCGCTGCGGTCCTGCACGCTCTTGATCAGCATGGTGGCGAGCGGCAACAGCAGCCCGATGACCAGCAGCGCCAGGGCCAGCAGCAACATCAACAGACGCAAGCCGGACTCGCCTGACAGCCGACCCGGCAAGGGCAATGCGCGCGCCATCATGCCTGCGCCTCCACCAGCGGATACAGGCGGATCGCCTCGGACGGCAGACGCACACCCACCCGGGCACCGACCCGCACGCCCAGTGACTCACTGTCCTTGAGCGCCACATCCGCCGACAGTGTCTGCCCACAGCCCTCAAGCGTCAGAGTGATACGCAGGAAGGCGCCGAGAAACTCGACGTGATCCACCTGCGCCGACAACCCCTCACCCACTGCGCACAACGAGACGGCTTCCGGGCGAATGGCCAGACGCGCCTGATCCAGGCCTTCCAGATCATGCGCCGCGCATTCCAGTCGCTGCTGCCCCAGACGCAAAGTACTGGCGTTTTCGGGACAGCATTGCAGGAAGTTCATGCTGCCGATGAATTCGGCCACGAAGGCGCTCGCCGGCTGACGGTAGATCTCGGCGGGAGTGCCGATCTGCTCGATCACACCATGGTTCATCACCACGATGCGGTCCGCCATGGCCAGGGCCTCTTCCTGGTCGTGGGTCACCATGATGGTGGTGACGCCCAGCCGTGCCTGCAGTGCCTTGATCTGACTGCGCAGATGCAGGCGTACGCGCGCATCCAGTGCTGAAAGCGGCTCATCGAGCAACAGCAGCCCCGGCTCGGTCGCCAGCGCCCGCGCCAGTGCCACGCGTTGCTGCTGGCCCCCGGACAGGGCCGCCGGATACTTGCCTTCACTGCCGGCCAGGTCCACCAGGGTGAGCAGCTCCGTCACGCGACGACGCATCGCATCACGCGCATCGCGCCGATTGCGCAGCCCATAGGCCACGTTGTCGAACACGGTGAGATTGGGGAACAGCGCATAGGACTGGAAGACGATGCCGAAGTCGCGCGCCTGCGGCGGCAGTCGCGAGATGTCCTGGCCGCGCTGGTGGATGGTGCCTTCGCTCTGCGGCGCAAGCCCGGCGATGGCGCGCAGCAAGGTGGTCTTGCCACAGCCGGAGGGGCCGAGGAAGCACACGAACTCGCCTTCGCGGATCGCAAGGTCGATCTCGCTCAGGGCCGTGAACTGGCCATAGCGCTTGGTGAGGCCGCTGATCTTGAGGTGAATGCTGTCTGACGACGCAGAACGCGTGGTGAGTGCCTGAGGCGCTGCGTCACGCGCAGGCGCCCGGGCTGCAGGGGCGGATACCGCGCGCGGCGAGGCGCCGGCAGTCGATGGCGGCGCTTGACGCGAGGCGTGATGACGCGGGGGTGCGGTCACAAGAGACATGCGAGAAACTCCCGACCCCGGCGCAAGGCGCCGGGGCAATGACGAAGGTGGCTGGGCGTGACTTACTGACTGTCGGACTTGCCGTCGTAACGGCGCTGCCATTCGGCGAGCACTGCATCCCGCTGGTTGGCCGCCTTGGCAAAGTCAGCCTCGATCATCATCTCGGTGATATTGGCCGGATAATGCTCGATCGGCTTGGCCACCCCCGGATAGGCCACGACCGCATAGCCTTCGTTGTAGAGTTCATTGGCCGGCTTGGACACAGCCCAATCCATCAGCGTCTGCGCCGCCTCACGCTTGTCGGTGCCCTTCATGATCGCCGCGGCTTCCATGTCCCAGCCCAGCCCTTCCTCGGGGAAGACC
The DNA here is from genome assembly GCF_029846355.1 of Cobetia sp. 2AS. Lineage (NCBI taxonomy): Bacteria > Pseudomonadati > Pseudomonadota > Gammaproteobacteria > Oceanospirillales > Halomonadaceae > Cobetia > Cobetia sp. 2AS. The sequence goes on along the minus strand of NZ_JARWKQ010000001.1, from coordinate 917,160 downwards.
AGGTCCACCGGTGCGCCCTGTGCCTTGAGGCGCGCGCCTCGGAAGGCGAAGGACACCCCGACCACGGCCTCGCCGGAACCGGCCAGGTTGCAGGGCGCGGAGCCTGAGTGGGTGTAGCGGGCAATGTTGTCGTGCAGGCGGTCCATGTACTCCCAGCCGCCCTCGTCACCCCACAGCTGCAACCAGCTGGCGACATCCAGATAACCGGTACCGGAAGAACTCGGGTTGGGCATGATCACGTGGCCCTTGAACTCGGGACGCGTGAGGTCTTCCCAGGACGTCGGCTTGGGCACTCCCAGTCGCTCACCTTCGACGGTGTTGTAGCAGAGCGAGGCGACCCAGGCGTCCATCCCGACCCAGGACGGGTCCTGGCCATCACGGTAGGCGGGGTCGACGAACTTGGTATCCAGCGCCTCGACTCCCTTGGGGGCATAACGCGACAGCATGCCTTCCTTCTCGAGCACCAGCAGGCTGGTCGCGGCCAGGCCCCACACCACATCCGCCTGCGGGTTGTCCTTCTCGGCAAGCAATCGTGCGGTGATCACGCCCGTGGAGTCGCGTACCCATTTGATGTCGATATCCGGGTGCGCCTGCTGGAAGCGCTCGGCATATTTCTGCAGATCATCGGACTCCACCGCGGTATAGACGGTGAGCTCGGTGGCCGCCTGGGCATTGAGGGAAACGACCAGACCAACGGCACTGGCCAGCAAGGAACGGGTGAGGAAGGAACGGGTCAAGAAGGACATCGGGACTCTCCAACGCTTGGAATGAATGGCTCTCGCCATCTGGTATATACCAAGAGTATGGGCGGGCCGAATGACACCCCCGTGACAGTCAGTTGAAACCCCAGTGAAACAGTGTTACCTCATATAGTGTCCCTGCAGCGCTGGCTCAGGGCTTGTTCTTGAGCGTGACGGTGATGCACAGCGCGTTGTGCAGCCAGCGCTCTTCGTCATAGCCGATGGGACGATGCTGCTCATCGAAGGTAGCGCGACGTACGGTCAGACCGGGGCTGCCCATGGCGACTCCCAGCTCCCGGGCGGCCTGCTCCCCCAGCGACTCGGAGTAGAAGCGCAGCTCACGGTGGGCCAGCGTCAGGCCGTAGCGCCCGCGCAGCTCCGCCCACAGTGACACCCCGAACTGGCCCTCCTCGAGCAGTCCCGGGGCGCGCTCCGGCACCACCCACATCGACTCGCTGAGCACGGCGCGCTCATCCACGAAACGCCGGCGGCGAATAAGATAGAGCGGTGTCTGGGCCGCCAGGCCAAGCGCTTGCGCAGCCGGTGGGTGGGCCTGAAGATCGGTCAGCAGCACTTCCGTGCGTGGGCGCCGCCCCTGCGCCGTCACATAGTCATTGAAGCCGGAGTCACGCGTGGGGTCGTAATCCAGCCGCGGCGGCGACACGAACCACCCACGCCGATTGCTGCGATGAATGCGCCCTTCCCCCTCCAGCTGCCCCAACGCCTGACGCAACGTCACGCGCGTGGTGTCAAAGCGCTCGGCCAGCACGCGTTCAGAAGGCAATCGCCCCTCTTCAAAGGCATCAGGGTCCTTCAGCTGTTCGCGCAGGCGATCGGTAAGGTGGAGGTAATACGCATCACTCATGACGGGGAGTCCTGACCAAAGATGAAGAGGGTTGCCACTACCGGGTAATAACACGGCGCCGCTTGCCCCGCCGGCGAAGAAAATGCCCGGGACTCTGCGCCGCCAAACGGCTGGATGCTCCAGAAACTATCACATTCGCGTGACTCGCACTGGCCTGCCAGCTTACGTGCAGGTGGCGCTGCAGGATTTCATGACAGCCGCCTGGTTGAGCTCACAGGCGTGGAGGGCGGTGGGATGGCACGCTGATGTTCAAGGGGGGTGAACGCACAATGCGCAGCCTCTAAGGGCCGCGCATTGAATGGGCAAACAGGAAACGAATGAGCGGCGGAGAACTCAGAACTCGCTGACGATATTCAGGTACTGCTGCATGTCCCCGACCATGGCCTGCTCCAACAGCTTGCCTGTCTCGATGGCATAGGGCTGCTGGAAGTGAATGTCCCACAGGTCTGACTCCGTGCGCCAATGCTCGTATATCACCAGCGTGTCGTCCTGCCCGTCGATGGTATACAGATCAAACACGAGATTGCCCGGCTCCTCACTGCGCGTCTTCGCCACATGCGTGGTGAATTGTTGCAGCAACCGAGCGCGATATTCTTCCTTGATCTTGAAGATGAAGAAGATACTAAATACCTCATCTTCCGGCTGCACGTGCCTGGGGTTCGTCTCATGCAATGGCGCCGGGTCAGTATCGTTCAAGGGCATCACCTCGAATGGCGATGCCAACGCCGTGTCAGCCAGTTTCAGCAGGGCTTGCGCGTAGGGCTGATTCACATGTGCCTGATGCGCTTCGGTGCTTGCCCAGCGCTCGTAGGCGAAGATGGTGGTGGGAGAATCCTTGGCCGCGAAGAAACGCATTTCCAGCATCCCCGGTTCAGCCGCTGAGCCCAGCTTGTTGTCAGCCAAGGCCTGCTTGAAGGTATCGAGTTGTTCGGGCTTGACGTCAAATTTCACGATCAAGGTGAGCATGGAGATGCCCCTTATAGTCAATGGTTGTCATCGGCCCAACGGCAAGACCTGCTGCGTCACGTGGCAGCAGCTCTGTCTTGGGAAGTGACTGACACTATCTTTCGCTGCCTGGCTGAAAAACCCGCGGCACGGAGAAAGACTTTCAATGAAACCTTGAACGTGAATTTAGCCCCCTCCACAGCAATGCGGCGCTTGAAACATGAGCCCGCGGCACTCACGCAGATCCAGAACGAAAAATCCCGCAGCCAAGGCTACGGGATCATCGAATACAGATACCACATGGGCAAGCTCACACCCTCATCCCAGGCCGTGCTTGCCACTTGCCGCAGAGATCAACGCCGCCCCACATGCCGTATGGCAGCCATGAAACGCTACCGGCTTGCCATTCAAGCTGATGGTGGGATGCCCCTCGATGATGCTGCAGGTGCTGTGGCCATCCTTGGGGCACGTCACCATGTCCCCCACCACTGCCACCGGCTTGCCCTCCAGCAGATAGTTGGACTGGGCAGACACCACCTTGCCGCCATGTGTCGTGCTATCCCCGAGTACGATGACGCCATCTCCGGAACTGAACATGCTTATCTCCTAGCTAGTAATACAACGCTTTATAAAATTCTATCACTGAATCAAGAACAACTGCGATAATTAAGACTTTATCTTCAAAGATCAACTGTATAAGAATAAACATTGACCACCATGAAATGGCCATTCATTTATAGCTCCACATTTACTAATGAATAAAAAAATGATAACATATCACGAACAAATTTAACTAACTGAGAAATATAGTGAGCAATTCATCTTCCACTTTTATCTTAGCAATATCACTTTTGCTACTCTCAGGCTGCAATGAATCTAAGTCCAATAGCGAGGAACTTACTACCTCCGATCAGGAAAAAATCGCGGCTCTTATCAAAAAAACTGAAGACAATATGATTTCTGTCAAAGGTGGTACCTTCCAAATGGGCGATTTTGGGCCTATTGATGAGGGGACCAATGGCCTACCTTACTCCGTTCACAAAGACAACAAGCCATTACATACAGTGACTCTCGATAGTTATTCTATTTCTACGACTCAAGTATCTTATGATGATTTTGATACCTATACGTTAGCCACTGGAAAACAAACTATAAACAACAGTGGCATTGAGAAAAAATATAGAGCTCCTAATGTTCCAGCGGGAGTCACGTGGCACCAAGCCAATGACTATTGCTTTTGGCTTTCTGCTAATACTGACAGCACCTATAAATTACCTACGGAAGCACAGTGGGAGTTTGCTGCGCGCTCAAGAGGTCAATTTTATATTTTTGCAACAAATGATGGCTCTTTTGAGAGAGGTGTTAATATACCTACACGTGAAGAAATTAAAAATAGCACTCCAGCTAATTCTTCATTATCTCCTAGCAAAATAAAAGCGATACCACCGAACCCTTTAGGCATTTATCAAATGGGGCTCAACGGATTCGAATGGACAAATGACTGGTACAGTGAAGGTTACTATAAAAACTCACCACAGCTTAACCCCCAAGGCCCTAATAGTGGTAGTGAAAAAGTCGAGCGAGGTGGAGGTTTTGGTGAAGGCCCTACAGCTATGTTCACTTTTAATCGTAGGAGCTCAAAAGCAAATGGGGAGTTTGTAGCTACAGACGGCAGCAAAAAGAGTCTACCTCTAGCAGAACACACATTCAGATGTATATCTATACCCAAATAAGAATATCGTGCTGAGCGAATCAAACCTGATCTTCCTTAACGAGTACTGTATCGGCTTGGAGTCTCAAGTTCATTCGACCGCAGAATGGTGTTTCAACCGCAACAGCGGTCGCGTTCTGACCTGTAATGGTGGCCTATTTTCCTACCAGTCAGATTATCCGGCTGATAGGGAGATGCAAGACGCACTGACTCTGTCAACGCGTCCTTCGCATCGCGTTGCGTCGCCAGCACTAGATTAGCCAGCCCGAACAGGCTACATAGCTGCGCCTAGTTCTTGGTCAGCCCCTTGTAGCGAACCTTCCGGTAGCCGTATAGGTTCTTGATGACGTGGAACGGATGTGTGGCCTTGGTTAGCTCGACCTTCAGCAGCAGTTCTATCATCGGGCTCTATTTCATCTTCTTGATGCCGCCTAGCTTGGCCGCGATACAGCAACGGGAATCCACTCCGTTTCGAGGGGTAATACACCAGGTACACTTAACCCTGGATAAACGCTATAGAGCCTGGCGACATTTGATTGACTTTTATCTCCTTTGGCGAGATCTGCTTCATAGTTATTACCAGTACCATCAAAAAAAGAACCTATAAATAGATTAGTATGGCAGGATTGCAATGGATTGCTAATATGTCTATTTTCATACGTTTTTATGCGTCTTACCTCTCCCTTGGAAAAGAAACTATCGAAATAACTAGGGTCATGACTCGAGCTTTCTACATTAGATGCCAGTTTTGCACTCATGGTCTAGACCTCCTATAAATATCTATTTTTCTATCGTCTCTAGCAATACCTGCTTTTAAATAGCTTTTCAAGAAGTCATTAAATCCCGGATCTTGATAATCTGAGAAACCTTTTATCTCTTTAGCCATATGCATAATATCACTAAAAACATTCCAATAACTTTTTAGAACCGTGCCGGAGTTTCTTTCTAATTCATTTAGATCTTCTTGCTGATTGTTTTTACTGCTTTCTAAAAATTTAATCTCTTGATTTATCTTTTGTCGGCGGTATTCATCTGAAGGCACAGGCCACCCTTTTACATCTCCGGGATAATCTTCATGATCCGGCGATAAATCACTTACCACAACCTTTATTCCTTTGTCGGGCATGAACTGTACCCACAATGTTCCTGCTGCAGGTGTCTGATACTTTGGAACGGATACATTGAATGTTTCAGTTACATTACCAGCGGCTTCCCGTTTTTTTAGGTCTTCTACCATTTCATCGCCATTCTTCCCTTTCAATGGATAGTAGACTTCGATCTCGGCTGTCAGCCCTTCATGCCATTGTTTTGGCACTTGATAACAGCAACGAATCCCCCCGCCTCCATAGGGAGCCATCGAACCACCATCCCCATAAGCATCAGGAACATCTGGATTTCTGACGCGAAAGGCACGAATACCAGTCCCAGCATAGTCTGCACCGGTGATATTCAGCTCTACAGTATCGGGCTCCTGTCCACAGGCAGTCAGTGAGAAGAGTATGCCCAAACTTAGCACCAGGTTACCTAATAATTTCATACAACATCCTTTGGTTGATAGTAGGATCTACTGTTTGGCGTATGCTATTACACATAAAGATGTCATTGGAGAACCTGAACAAAATATTCGAACTAAAGCTCCCCTATATCCTACCTTGATGTTTTGCTTTATCGAGACAATGTATAACTTGTGCTGGATGGTCATGTCCTTCTCGGAGGTCAATTCCATCGCATCACTCTGCGCCTGCATTTCCACCTTACCCTTTGCGGCAAACAGCTTGATGCTGGCACGTTGCACGAACAGCAAGCACTTTTCGGAGAGCGAGGCGATCAGGCTGCGGCCGGTGGCCAGGTTGATGTCTTCGTCGCTGGTGATGCTGAGTGACTTGCCCTGCGCCAGATGGGTGGATTCCGGCATACTCAGCGCGATGCCTGCCGGTGAGCTGACATGCAGCCAGGGGGCGTCGAGACGAGCTGCTTCACCACGCCCGCCCGCGCTGGCACTTGAGGCAGAGCTGCCATCGAAACTGGTGCCACTGTCTTCAGCGCCGTAGCGACCCTGGGCATCTTCACTGGCCTGCTTGAGATTGTCGCGCGACTCGAGCGCTTCTGCGTTGTGGCTGGTGGCGCTGTCACTGAGCGTATTGGAAAGCTGATAGGCGCTGGCCAACTGTTGCTGAGCGGGCGTCAGATCGAGCTGTTCGCCACTGGCGGCGATCTGGCCCCAGCTGGTCAGCAGCAGGCCCTGATGCGCGCGGATTGCCCCATAGGCGTCCGAGCGCAGCTCGAAGCCGGTACCACGGAAGCTGCCGCGTGTGTTGCCCTGTTGGTGGATCAGATAGCCGAGGTTGAGCTGTGATTTCTCGTGCTCCGAGTTCAGGCGCACACGCTCCTGATCGGTCGCATCATCGAAGACCAGCTCGTTGTAATTGTTATCACGGTAGGTCTTGCTCTTGAGGCCGGAGAGCAGGCCGTTGGAGCGCCATTGCGGGGTCTGGTCACCGTTATAGACGCGGCCAAGATCAGTAGGTATCAGTACCCTCTTCTCGTCAGTCTGCTCACACGGCCAACTCATGAATCGGTATGGAGCTATAAATATCAAAAAACCCTCATGGAGTAGCCATGAGGGTTTTTGGGTAATGCGAATAGTTTATCAACCTAGTCCATGGGTACCACTCGCCGCCGAGATCAACGTCGCACCACATGAGGTATGGCAGCCATGAAATGCGACAGGTTTGCCATTCAGGCTGATAGTCGGATGCCCCTCGATAATCTTGCACTTGCTATGGCCATCCTTGGGGCACGTCACCGTATCCCCCACCACTGCCACCGGCTTGCCCTCCAATAGATAGTTGGACTGGGCAGACACCACCTTGCCGCCATGGGTGGTGCTATCACCTAACACGATGACGCCATCGCCTGAACTGAACATTGATAATTTCCCTGCCTGATCTGATAAGTGTATTGTATTCCGTGATTGCATTCAAAAGAGATGCAGTTACTTTAAAATTATATCTTCACCGCACTCATCGATAATTTCCTGTGACCATTGTGGAATCTTACCATATCGACAGATGAGATAATGCCCAAGTATTTGCCATGAGAAAAAGACACACATAGAGCGATAGAAAACGGTAGAAAGGAAATTTATGGTCGAGTTGTCTGTGATGAGCCTGGGTATCGTATGTCGAGCAGATTCAGCTAACGATGGACGCCAAGACATGAGTGTCGGCGGAATTTCAAACTCATCATCATATTCCATGAAAGATTGGATATAATAAAAAAGATAAAAGACCTCATTTTTTGGAGCTTCTCTCATTTCAAGAATAGTATCGCCGAAGGAGAAACTATCCTCAACGCGAAAATCATCCATTAAAAAGCCACGCAACTCATATTGGCAGGCCGTAATAGACCTCCCTTTATAAGCAACAGCATATAAACAATCTTGCCAAGCCATTTCCTTGGGCTGATAATCCTTATTGCTGAAAAAATAGACTTTACTAGTTTCACGGTTAAAGACTACGGGATAGACAGAGTCTTTTTTCACTTCAAACCATGCACCTAAAATAAACGGATGAAATACAAATATAGCAAAAAAAATCTGAAAAATTGCGTAGAAGTATGCTTGAGCCGAAAACATAAAATAAGCAAAAATCGAGCAAAGTGTCACAATAACTGGAACATATAGAAAACTTGCTCCGAGCAGTCTTCCTCTCTCTCTAAAATCAGTATCCCCAAGAATCATATGGCTCTTATCAATATAAAATATTGATTGAGGCGGCGATTTAATTCTTTCTCCTTTCTTAATCACAGGGATTTCAATATCAGGATACTCCCCTTTTTTTATCATACCCGTAACACGAAGATACTTTTCGATATTCACTGCATTACTCTCTGTTAAGATAGATCACTATAAATAGCAAACCCTCATAGAGTAACCATAAGGATTTCGTGATTAATACGGACAGTTGATCAACCTAATCCATGGATCCCACTCGCCGCAGAGATCAACGCCGCTCCACATGAGGTATGGCAGCCATGGAATGCGACAGGCTTGCCATTCAAGCTGATAGTCGGATGCCCTTCGATAATCTTGCACTTGCTATGGCCATCCTTGGGGCACGTCACCGTATCCCCCACCACTGCCACCGGCTTGTCCTCCAACAGATAGCTGGACTGGGCAGACACCACCCTGCCACCATGTGTCGTGCTATCACCTAGTACGATAATACCATCGCCTTAACTGAACATAAGGCACCTCTACATAAATCACCAGAGATATACTCGGGAAATTTATTATATAATCCACAAGAGTATTAACAATAAAAACAGTCGTTATAGCAACAAACACTACAAGCTATAATACAATGCCTTCAACCCCCATAACATCAGGAGTGTTGTCACTGAAAGTCCAAAAATAAAACATACAAATGGCCAAGTAGTATCTAAAAAACTCAAATGCGTATTTTTATCTACATATGAGTATTCTTTTGAAACTTCATTATTCATAACATCTTCGGGCCATTTTGGAGCTTTACTAGTGATTATAGACAGTTTTCTCCCTAAAACAAAAAGCGAACTAATCGGTGACACAATTAATTGTGAAATAGGCATACCGCTGATCGGCGCCATTACTAGAACAATACTGAGCCTAAAACTTTCAGTCTTGTTCTTTATTGGAAGATAGTAACTAACTTTATTCACAAGATAATCTAGACTAGAATCATCTTCCATATAAAGGCGTACAAACTCCCAAAAATTTATTGCATCAGCTTTTGTTTCTGAAAAGCTTCCTAGTGTGAATGTTTGCAATACTTTCTTACGGTCATCTGACAAAATATGCACACAAATTTCGTAATGATAAGACTCAGAATGACTTATAGAAAATGGTTGTCTTGTTTTTTTAAAAAAAACAAAAGCCTTATCCCAATCTACTTCAATGAATCTATTTTTAGGTAATATAGCATATATCTTCTTGTTTATTTTATCAAACCTAATTGGGTAGTATGTTTTTTGAAAAATTTCTAATGATAACAATCGAAATGCTATATAAAAAATGGGCAGATGAAAAAACACAACCATCATTAAGAACCATTTAGCTGCCGGATCGTTACTTGCAACTGCTCCATATGTCATCATAGCAAGCACAAGAGACAAATATAATAAAAAACAACCACCGGCAAAGGTTACTATACCTTTATGTACAAACCAGCTATCAATTATCTCTAAATAACAAGAATTCACTTGAATTATATTTAGATTGTCATGGGGACTAGTGCTAGCTTTAATGTTTTTATCAAGCTTGCTACTTAATTCTTCTCTAGATATCTTTCTATTAAGCTTAAGGGCGAAAAAGCCATTTTTCTCCAATCCCAAAAAATTCATATCGATACCAATTTATTTATAGACCTAATATTCAACTTCTGCTCATTTAAGATTCTAAATCTAACTTTATCATCATATCCGACAAAATAGTAACTACCCATCCACGTATGAATTTCATCATCAGTGAAAGGTAGCTAATCAGACATCGTCTCCAGACTCGTCGGCCCGCCAAAACTGTGCTGTGCGCCTTTGACATCGACCTTTCCCGGCCCGTGCACTTCGATATTTCCGCCGCTCAGGCGGATATAGCTGCCGCCGCTGGTGAGCAGAATCTCGTTCTTGGCCTGGAGGGTGACGGTGCCTTCGGTGGAGGTGATGGTCATGTCCTTCTCGGAGGTCAGTTCCATCGCATCACTCTGCGCCTGCATTTCCACCTTACCCTTGGCGGCAAACAGCTTGATGCCGGCACGCTGCACGAACAGGGAGAACTTTTCGGAGAGCGAGGCGATCAGGCTGCGGCCGGTGGCCAGGTTGATGTCTTCGCCGCTGGTGATGCTGAGTGACTTGCCCTGCGCCAGATGGGTGGATTCCGGCGTGCTCAGCGCCATAACGCCCCTGGGCATCTTCACTGGCCTGATTGAGATTGACCCGCGACTCGAGCGCTTCTGCGTTGTGGCTGGTGGCGCTGTCACTGAGCGTATTGGAGAGCTGACAGGCGCTGGCCAATTGTTGCTGAGCGGGCGTGAGATCGAGCTGCTCGCCACTGGCGGCGATCTGGCCCCAGCTGATCAGCAGCAGGCCCTGATGCGCGCGGATTGCGCCGTAGGCGTCCGAACGCAATTCGAAGCCGGTGCCGCGGAAGCTGCCCCGTGTATTGCCCTGCTGGTGGATCAGATACGAGTGCCATTGCGGGGTCTGGTCACCGTTATAGATGCGGCCAAGATCAGTAGGTATCAGTACCCTCTTCTCGTCAGTCTGCTCACACGGCCAACTCATGAATCGGTATGGAGCTATAAATATCAAAAAACCCTCATGGAGTAGCCATGAGGGCTTTTGGGTAATGCGAACAGTTTATCAACCTAGTCCATGGGTACCACTCGCCGCCGAGGTCAACGTCGCACCACATGAGGTATGGCAGCCATGGGATGCGATAGGTTTGCCATTCAGGCTGATGGTGGGATGCCCCTCGATGATGCTGCAGGTGCTGTGGCCATCCTTGGGGCACGTCACCATGTCCCCCACCACTGCCACCGGCTTGCCCTCCAGCAGATAATTGGACTGGGCAGACACCACCTTGCCACCATGTGTGGTGCTATCCCCGAGCACGATAACGCCATCGCCGGAACTGAACATAGTTTATAACAACTCAATTAAATTATAGCACCCAATATAAATCAAGGCGCTTGATATAATGCTGCCTGCAATAAAACATATAATAGGCCAAGTACCTTCAACAAAGCTCAACTGGGCATTATTTTCAGAGCTTTTACTAAATTTATCTACACTCACATTTTCGTATTTCTCCTTAATATAAGCGGGCCACTCGGGCGTCTTACTTGTATACACCGCGAAGAGACGACACCAAGCCAAAACAGCCATAAAAGGAGAGGTTATAAATTGAACAAAAGGGCTGTTAGATGTCAAAAGCATTGCTCTGAATATACAAAAGACAATCGACTCCCTTTTGTTGTCTATAGGCATACACATATTTATAAGCTTTGAATTTTCCTTATATCCTGCAGGCTCCTCCATGTATCTTCTAATAAACTCCCAAATCGCACATGCATCATTTTCATCACCCCAGGCTGGATAACCTAAAGAGAAGGTTTCTAGAACAGTCTCTTTATCTTCGGCTAACACGTGCGCTTTTATCTCATAATAACCTTCGCTAGAAAAAGGTATATTATTGGCCTCGATATAAAAGAACAAGTCATCCCAGTTTTCGCTTACGAATTTACCTCTAGGCAAAATTGCATATACCTTACGCTCTAATCGGTCAAATCTGACTGGGTAATATGTTTTCTGAAAAGATTCTAATCTTAAATATTTATACCCGAAATAACCGAGCGGAGATATAATCACTAACATACCTATGAATGCGATCCATGTCTCATATCCTTCTTTATTAATAGAAGCCACTAATAAAGCAATTGCTGCAAAAAAGAATAAAAACAGCATTCCGAAAGAATATATTAATGAGTGCCCTTTATGAGCATACCAACGATCCACCACCTCTAAATAAATATTATTCATCTTGACAACCGAAAAAAGATCTTTCGGCAAGCATTGCATTCTATGCTTGCGATTTAATTTCCTGCATTTTTCATCCTCGGACAACTTCCTATTTATGGAGTACCTAAGAAGCTTACCTTGAGTTAGACCTTTGAAATCCACAGCAACTCCCAAAGATAATGTTCAAATTCAATGCAGCTTAAAATATTCCTTGGACTCAAGTAACAAGTGCAGCATCTACGGTGACCAAGGATCCTGAACACTCCCCAAGAATATTTGCGCTGGTGTTAGATTGCCGAGGTATTTTCGGGGGATAATCATTCAGCTTCTCGAGCAGTTGCGTAGCTCTGCATTGCTGACCTGTCGATAGACCGTTCCTTTAGGAAAGTACAGACGTATCAAGCCATTGGAGTTTTCGTTAGCCCCTCGCAGGCCCGAGCAGTAGGGGTCACAGAAATATATCTTTGCTGGCAAGGCCTTTGCGCCAACTTCTTGGTCGGCGAATTCCGGGCCGTTATCCAGGATAACGGTCAGGTTTACGCGTCCTCACAGATATACCGACTTTGTAATTTCACATGGGTTCCTGACGAAAAATCCCGCAGCCAAGGCTACGGGATCATCGAATACAGATACCACATGGACAAGCTCACGCCCTCACCCCAAGCCGTGCTTGCCACTCGCGGCAGAAATCAGCGCCGCCCCACATGCCGTATGGCAGCCATGAAACGCTACCGGCTTGCCATTCAAGTTGATAGTGGGATGCCCCTCGATGATGCTGCAGGTGCTGTGGCCATCCTTGGGGCACGTCACCATGTCCCCCACCACTGCCACCGGCTTGCCCTCCAACAGATAGTTGGACTGGGCAGACACCACCTTGCCACCATGAGTGGTGCTATCTCCGAGCACGATGACGCCATCTCCGGAACTGAACATGAGCACTATCTCCGCTTTAGGGGATTCCAAGAAAAGGAAAATATTTACATTATTTCATATTTGCGCTGCTGTGAATGTCTCTCAAACTGACGATCAGCGACAGCAGGGTCCTCTGAAAACTCACCTGTATACTTTGGCTCTTGTAATATCATTGGATCATCTGATGCAACGATGCATTCGGCCTCTACTGACGAAGGCCATACGGGCTTCTTACAGGTGCTCAAAGTGAACCATCTGCCAAGCGCCAAAATCAAAAGTAATGGATAAAAAATAGGGGCAAGATAATACCGATAGTCGCTAGCAAAGGACCACATGTTAGCATAAACATGCATATAGCAGTTTTTCAAAGAGACCTCTGCTGTTTTATCTATATGCCTGTCCAAAGGCTCATCAAACAAGCTATCAAGCGGCTCTTCCATATAGCGCCTAACAAATTCCCACATAGCCATTATTTGATTGACACGACTATCATCATAAAAATTGCCCACACTGAAAGTATCGACAATGACTCCATTTTTCATTACATGCCCACGCAAGTCACAATTATATTCCTGTTGATACCCTTTACCAATGTGCCAAAATATATCATTCCAATTAACCCTTAGAACACCACCAGATTTTCGATCACGATAACATACACCATCCTATTTTTACGATTGAACCTAATAGGATAAAAGCTTACAGTAAAAAAATCTCTACCTAAATGATACTTCCAGACAAAATAATCAGTTAAAGACAATATCAAAACAATAACAAGAAATGTAACCGCATGTATTGACATTACATCAATGGAATCTATATAGCCGCCTACATATATTGCAGAAAAAATACCTAAACCATTTATCAATGCAACCAATAAAAAGCCGAACGTTGTTTTTGACATTCCTCGGTGCCGATCAGCTCTATCTATGAATTCAGCGTACGTAGAATTCAGCTTTATTAAACTTCCATAAGAATCTGGAATAATCCCGTCTTGCCTAGATTTTGGAAGGGCCAAGAGTCCGTCAAGATTTGATGAATAATTTATGGCTATTGCCCTCTACAATTTATATAAAATATATCTTAAGATTTAGATATCTAGGCCGCAGGTATGACCGCAATACCGGTGAACGCTATAAGTGTGTTGCACTCGAAATTTGCGGCCGAGTGATATATAATTGACACTCAACTTTATCAATACGTATTCAACTCATCCTTGCCAAGCTTTTTTCCTTCATGCTATCCAGTGCATATTTTCTTTCTGTATATTGTGACTCTTGAAATTCTTTGAGTCGAGCAAGATAAACGTCATTAGCCCCTGCGTATATACGTCTGAAACGTAAATACCCGCCCCCTAACCAATATGATTCTCTTCCTCCTAAATCATCCATAGGCGGAATTTTACCATTTTCTTCATAAAGCCTTATATAACTTTCTTCTTTTTCAGTAAGCATCGCAACTGAATTAACCTTGCCATAATAGTATTTATCTCTTATATCTCGAATGGAGATCAAAGTCTTCAAATAGGTAATTACTTCGTCTTTGCTAGACCATTTTGTTAAAAATCCAGCAATTGAGTCATGGACATATTTATCCAACATAGTACTTATCGCACTACTTGGTGTACCAAAGCTTTTGCTTGCAATTGCGACTTTCTCCCAGTCATCTAATACTGAAGCATCAAATCCATATTGATAGTCTCGATATAGTTTCCAGCCAGGCCCCATAACAGCATACTTTAGTATCTTCTTCCATGCTGCAGTATCTCTCCATTCGAGATGCTGCTCAACGTTCTTGAATTCCTCCATTTCATCGCAAAATTGTGTATATGCACTATCAAGATTATTTTTATAGAATTGAGACGCACGCTTGTAACTTTCCAGACTAGATATTCCACCATTTCTATAATAGTTGAAGCGCCACTCTATACAGCTCTTCCAATGCTCTCGAATGATCCGCCCAGTCTCTCCTGACTTTATTTGACATGACGCAATATAGGAATTGAAGTCATCTATCAATTTCGGTGAGATTTCAAATCCTACTTTATCTTGCCCTAAGGCTTTCTCCAATTTTAAAGGAACACCTGATATTCGTGCATCACGATACATGACAGCTAGAGGAATACGAGATAATTGATCCCTACCTACTTCATCCTCTCCCTTCCCTTGTACTCCAGGGCCATACCCTCCACCTAAATCTGAGTGAGCTCCTGGAAATACGACTTCTTCGCCGTTAGCAGGCATTGATTGACTATTATAAATGGAGTCTAAAGGGAAGGACCTTCTATTCTCATGAGCCGCAACCAAGTGATAACAACGTGCAACTTCAGAGGGAATTGCCAATGATACCTCTGCATCTGCCCATGCCATATGACCGTGCTTAAAGGGAATCATATTTACGATACCGACGGATGCAACAGTATCAAACAACCCCAAATAATCATAAGTCACTGGAAAACCAGCTAAAGTCAGCCCATTACTTTGCGTCAGGTATGCATCAATCTTGAATAGTTTAATTACCCAATTGGAATATACCCTTGCCAAGGCCGAGCCACGGGAAAAACCAAATGTTGATAAGTATATGTTTTGAAGAACCCCTGGATCTTTATTATTTGGTAAGCCATCCCCTCCTTTCTCGATCATATGTGGAGAAATAGCAGCATATAACTTTTTCAACCAATTACTTAATTTAATCACTGCAACACGATCATAAGAAGTAGGAGATGCAGCTCGACCTACTTTCCTCGAGGCGTAATCTTCAAGAGCTTGCTTTATATTTACGCTCAAGGCCTCTGCTGTAAGATCTCCATAAAAATTCTTGACATCCTCGTTACTGATGATAGATCTTTTTATAAAGTAGCGACTTATGACATTGATAATCTGAGCCAGTGCCCAGACAATACGCACTTCTCCTAAGCGTCCTGTACCGCCACCGAGCGTTTCATCCCAGAACCCTTCTCCACTATCTCCTACTTGTGTAAACTTTGTGCCAATTCCAGGAGAATATATTCTAAAATAATTTTGGTAGTCAGCAATGTCTGTAATCCACTCCGTTTCGAGGGGCAATACACCAGGTACACTTAACCCTGGATAAGCGCTATAGAGCCTGGCGACATTTGATTGACTTTTATCTCCTTTGGCGAGATCTGCTTCATAGTTATTACCAGTGCCATCAAAAAAAGACCCGATGAATAGATTAGTATGACAAGGCTGCAATGGATTACTATTGTTCTCTCTAGATTTATAGTACCTAGCAATCTCTCTTTGTTCTTCTTGACCAAAAAAAGTCAACCTAGCACTAGGATCATTAAATTCGTCTTTTATCTCTTCAACAAGCTTAGCGCTCACTAATTGACTCCTTATATTCTTTTAATCTTTTTATTTTCAACTCTTTTGCTGCAATATCTGCCTTACTCTCTTTTATCAATAGCTCCAAGAACCGTGGGTCTTTGTAACCATTAATGCTTTTTATTTTATCTTTGAAATGTTTTTCATAAGAAACCCAAGCTGCTCTTAATGATTCACCAGATGGTTCATTAGTCCACTCATCTAGGCTGTCTATGAAAAGTTTTAAATCTCCTTTTTCGAGCTTAAGATCACGATCAATCAAGCTAATCCGGTATTCATCCGAAGGCACAGGCCACCCTTTGACATCACCCGGAAAATCTTCATGATCCGGCGATAAATCACTTACCACAACCTTTATTTCTTTATCGGGCATGAACTGTACCCACAATGTACCTGCTGCAGGAGTCTGATACTTTGGAACGGATACATTGAATGTTTCAGTTACATTACCAGCGGCTTCCCGTTTTTTTAGGTCTTCTACCATTTCATCGCCATTCTTCCCTTTCAATGGATAGTAGACTTCGATTTCGGCTGTCAGCCCTTCATGCCATTGTTTTGGCACTTGATAACAGCAACGAATCCCCCCGCCTCCATAGGGAGCCATCGACCCCCCATCCCCATAAGCATCAGGAACATCTGGATTTTTGACGCGAAAGGCACGAATACCAGTCCCAGCATAGTCTGCACCTGTAATATTAAGTTCTACAGTATCTGACTCCTGGCCACAGGCAGACAGTGAGAAAAGTATGCCCAAACTTAGCACCAGGTTACCTAATAATTTCATATAACTTCCTTTATTCGGTAGTACAATCTACGGCACTGGTTTATGCCATCATATAAAAAAATTTCTCGAGGTATGTAAATGTAATATTCGAGCTAAATGGTTCTATATTAAACCTTGGATCGCCGCTTTATCGAGACAATGCATAACTTGTGCTGGATACTCACTTTCCGCGACTTCATTTATTGTTTCAACAAGCCAATCATGGCGCTGAGACGGTTGCTCGAAGGCTTCATAGAGTTCCGTCTCGTTACGTCGCAAGTCATCAATCAAGGCGTCAATGCGATTCATGCTGACAAGCGCTTGGGTTTGTCCATCATTACATTGAATCTCTTCAAAACGTGCAGGAATGTCGACAGGAATTGAAGGTAGCTCAAGCGCATACCACGCACTATCTCGCCCGACATATTGCCATGCCAACATGTGCTGCATGAGATGGCCACACTGTTGTGGGGTCAGCATCTCGATCACTTGAGGTAAACGTCGCGTATCCGAGAGCCGCAATACGTAACGTGTCTTCTGCACACTCACCAAGCGGAATGCATAGAAACGCTCCCAAAGTGCTGACAAAGACTCCGAAGTGACAATCATGCTGACCATCGGGCTGCCTGATGTCAGCTCAGCCAGCGTATCGAGACGCCCTCTCCACTTGGGGTCGTCTCGCCCGATACGTAGCAATAGCGGCGACACTTGAAGCACTTCACGACGAGTTTTCGGCGAGTCCTGATAAAGCGCTCGCCACTCTGCTGCGGGCCATGAGGACTGTATCCAGGAATACAAAGTGTCGCGCCGGAAGGCAGCATCTACCAGTAGATAGACAGATGGCTGCTCAGCATGAGCTAACCATGCCTCAATCATCTCACCAGTCTCTACAGCCCAGTTGGGTGGATAATGATCTATCAGTTGCATAATGATCTCACGCGACATTCACCAATGGTGACCCGTTGGAGAGGTTTTTCAATAGACACTCGACGCAGATGGCTTCTGGCATTTGTGGCAATGCAGCCTCCAGACTCGCAGGGCCTGCAAAGCTATGCTGTGCGCCTTTGACATCGACCTTGCCCGGCCCGTGCACTTCGATATTACCGCCACTCAGACGGATATAGCCGCCGCCGCTGGTGAGCAGAATCTCGTTCTTGGCCTGGATGGTGACGGTGCCTTCGGTGGAGGTGATGGTCATGTCCTTCTTGGAGGTCAGTTCCATCGCGTCGCTCTGCGCCTGCACTTCCACCTTGCCCTTGGCGGCAAACAGCTTGATGCCAGCACGTTGCACGAACAGCGAGAACTTCTCGGAGAGCGAGGCGATCAGGCTGCGGCCGGTGGCCAGGTTGATGTCTTCGCCGCTGGTGATGCTGAGTGACTTGCCCTGCGCCAGATGGGTGGATTCCGGCGTGCTCAGCGCGATACCCGCTGGTGAGCTGACATGCAGCCAGGGGGCATCGAGACGTGCGGCTTCACCACGTCCGCCCGCGCTGGCACTTGAAGCGGAGCTGCCATCGAAATTGGTGCCACTGTCTTCAGCACCATAACGCCCCTGGGCATCTTCACTGGCCTGCTTGAGATTGACGCGCGACTCGAGCGCTTCTGCGTTGTGGCTGGTGGCGCTGTCACTGAGCGTATTGGAGAGCTGATAGGCGCTGGCCAATTGCTGCTGAGCGGGCGTCAGATCGAGCTGCTCGCCACTGGCGGCGATCTGCCCCCAGCTGGTCAACAGCAGGCCCTGATGCGCGCGAATCGCACCGTAGGCGTCCGAGCGCAGCTCGAAGCCGGTACCGCGGAAGCTGCCGCGTGTATTGCCCTGCTGATGGATCAGGTAGCCGAGATTGAGCTGGGATTTCTCGTGCTCCGAGTTGAGGCGCACGCGCTCCTGGTCGGTCGCGTCATCGAACACCAGCTCGTTGTACTTGTTGCCGCGGTAGGTCTTGCTCTTGAGGCCGGAGAGCAGACCGTTGGAGTGCCATTGCGGGGTCTGGTCGCCGTTGTAGACCCGCCCGGTGATCAGCGGACGATCCACGTCGCCTTCGAGGAAATCGACGATGACTTCCTGGCCGATACGCGGCACGAACACACTGCCCCAGCCAGCACCGGCGTTGGGTTGTGCAACACGCAGCCAGCAGCTGGCATCGGCGGCGCCCTTCTCGCTGCGGTCCCAATGGAACTGCACGCGCACGCGGTTGAGCGAATCGGTGTGGATCTCTTCGTTCTCGGGCCCGACGACAATCGCGGTCTGCGGACCACCCAGGTTGGGGCGCGGATGATCGAGAGACGGACGGTACGGCTGACTGAGCCTCTGGGATTCGAAGTCGATCAGATACTGGCCGGTGCCGACATCGGCATAATCATCTTGCGTGTCACTCTCAAGACCATGTGCCTTGCGCGCACTGGCCATGCGCGTCTGCAAGCTGCCTGGCAATACCTTGAGATGCGCGGAGACCGGCAGTGCATTCTCGGCGCAGACGGTCAGGCCCAGCACGAGGAATTCACGCTCACTCGAGTCGCCGTCTTCATGGCGGGCGTGCTGGCTGAGTTCGAACCAGCGGCCGACCTTCAACTGACGGGTGCCCCCGGCGCCGTAGAAGCGCTTGGCGCGAGATTCATGCGCCTCGAGGCGATTGACGGTCAGGCGTTCGCCGCGCGAGTGATCATCAAAGTAGTACTCGCCGGGGTAGTCGTAGACTTCCTGCTCGCTGAGGTTGCCCTGATCGCTGCGCGTGTCCTGACCGGAACGTTTTTCCAGGCTCGGCTGCTTGTAATCAAAGGTGCCGAGGCTGACACGCGTTGGCTGCTGCTGACGACGGCCGCTCCATTGGGTGATGGAGTCTTCCAGTTCGGTGGCGTCCTGACGGTGGAAGCGAATCACCTGTGGCTCAACCGGTGCGCAGGTCGCGACATCGTCGGTGATGACGAGGCGGTGGCCATTGAAGTCGCTGTCGTCAGAGGCGTGTTCGAAGTAGTAGAACAGCCCTTCCTGCTCCATCAGGCGATTGACGAAGTGGAAATCGCTCTCGCGATACTGCACGCAGTAACTGCGCTCAGGGTATTCACGACGCAGGTCCAAGCGCCAGCCACCCTGGGCTTCGCCTTGCGCGATGGCGTGGTTCGAGAACACCGACTCGATCACCTCGACGGCGGTGAGATCCTGGAAGATACAGCTGTCGCGGCCGAGCTTGAGCATCGAAAGCCACGGCACCAGCGTCAGCTGGTAATAGAAGACGCCACCGTCCTCACCGAGCAGCGCGGCCGACTCGACCAGCCCCGAGAGCTTGCGGTAGCTGCCATCGGCCTGGCGCACCGAGAGCGCCGCCGGCTGCGCCATCAGGGTCTTGAGTTCGATATCACCGTTCTGGGAGATGCAGTCGAGGGTATAGGCAAAGGGACGCGACATGCGCTCTTCCCCCACCAGGCGATGCGGGATGAAGTCCGCACCGCTCATCTCAAGCGTGAGCAGGCGCTCGTTCTGATCCAGTGAAATCTCGAACGACTCCAGCAGGCTATCCAGCCAGGAATTCTCTGCCATCCTTAACATCCTCACGGTGCGCGCTTGTTCGCTCGGCAAGCGAGTGCACCGGCTTGTTCAGTTCGGGTGATGCGTCTCAAGACGCAGCGATGTTCAACACAGGACGAGCACAGTCTGCACAGGGCAAGCGCAGAGTCGTCAGCGCTAACCGGCACAGGGCGTGAGTGTCAGCATCCGGGTCCGGGTATCGTCCCGCAGCGACACGACCAGGGCGCTGTCGTTGTCTTCCAGTTCCGCGATCGCCAGCACCAGCGCCAACGCCAGCCAGGCATCTCCCGGCCAGCCGCAGAAGCTGTCGAGCGTGGTGCCATCCTCGATCATGTCCAGTCCCGGCCAGCGGTTCATCAGGCTGGTGCCGGCTTCCACCGCGCGACCGGGCAGCCCGAGGCTATCCATCACCAGACGCATGGGCTCGAACGGCTCGCGGGGAGAGGCATGCTCGTCATTTCCCGCCTGCACGGGCCACTGGCGTTCGATCAGCTGCATCAGCGGTGCCGGCGAGCGGCGCAGCTCTCGGCTGCCCCGCGCCGGATGGGTCAGCGTTGCCGCCAGCGGCACCTGCCAGCCCTGCAAGGGAGCCGGTGAGTCAGGCGCGAGACGCTCGAAGAGCAGCGCCGCGACAGCCTCGCCGGGGAACAGACCGCTCGGGCGGGAGGCATACGCCAGCTGACCGCGTCGCGACAGCTCCGAGACGCTGCTGTCGAACAACAGCGAGTCGACGCTGAGCCAGATGACATGCGGCATGCCACCCGACGCTTCGGCGGCCAGCAGTTCATGCAGGTCCTGCTCGGCCGCCGCACGATACGAGACGCTACCCAGCGCGTCGGCGAAGGGCGTGGCCGCCACCGTCTCGCGCAGGCGTGCGATGAATCCCTCTACCAGGCTGGCATGACGGATCGGCGCACTCAGCACGATATCGAAGGGCGCGCCCTCCGGCAGCGCTTCTAGCATCAGCAGCGCGTCGATGATCAGGGCCTGGATCAAGGTCTCGAGCCGCTGATGACGGCGATCGAGTCGTGCCACCTGCTCGCCGGAGGCAGGCGATGCGCCCGCCTGGCCCAGCGCGATTTCGTGCACCAGCAGGCCATAGCCATCCGGGCCACGCAGGGTCGCGGAGATCTCGGCCGCCGCCGATGACGGCAGCTGCCCCTTGGCCACCGCCCCAGCCGAGGTCAGCGCCACGCCATCCAGCAGACACAGGGTGTCAGTGCGGTAGTCGCTGCGCACCTTGGTAACCGGCGCCTCGGGCTCTGCCGGGCGCACCTGCTGCAGGCGGTCATAGATCGAGCTCTTGAACATCATCAGTGATCATCACGCCGCTGAGTGCCCAGGGTTTCACGGATGCCGTCGACGATATGTTCCTCGCGGATGACATCACGCAGCCATTCCTCCAGCGGCATGCGGCCCCAGCGCACGGCGCGTTCGACCAGATACGGCACCGGGCTGTGCGGCTCGCTGCCCTTGAAGTACTGGGCGACGCCGTTGAGCATGTCGAAGGCTTCCTCACGGGTCTGCGGCGTGGTGCGCAGTGCCGCCGGCGCCATGCCCGCCTGAGCGGACGGCGTGGCACTCGCATCCCCGGTGGAGGCATCGCCACTTGCGGCGTCCGTCACCTCGGCATCGCTCTCGGCAGATGCCTGGGCCTCATCGTCCAGGCTGACCCCGCGCTCGCCCAGCAGTCGCTCGATCAACTGGGTGCAATCCGCCAGACCACGCTGCAGCTGACTGAAGGTCGGCGCGCTCACCCCCAGCTGGGCATTGAGCTGCGCCACCAGACCGGCCAGCGCCTGCTGGCACTTGACGATCTGCTGGTGACGCTCGCGGAAGGTCGCCGTTTCGGTCAGCACCACGGAGCGCTGGAAGATATCGGCATTGATCTTGCCATCCGCCAGCGCGCTTTCCATGGCATCCACGTCGGTACGCGCCAGGTTCTCGACCTGACGCGACTCCTCATAGCGGTCGAGCCCGTAGAGCTGCCCTTCCACCAGCGGCAAGGTGCCGATCATGCCGGCGAGAGTGTCATCCAGCCAGGTCAGACGTGCGACACGCTCTTCATCCCCTTCCTCGAGCGTCGGGTAAAGCGTCTCCCAGTACTGCTCACACAGCGCCGTCATCAGCTCCAGTCCCCAGGTCAGGCCCGTGAAGTGATCACGATGCGCCAGGCCTTCGCAAAGCCAGCCCGCCAGCGACAGGTCCTTGCTCTGCTCGGCCAGACCGTCGGCAGTCAACGAGATGACGGCGTTCCAGTCGGACTTCTTGAGATCGGCCTGCCATTCGCCCTGGCTCAGGTAGGCCGGGTCTGCGCGACGCGCTTCCTTGATCTCATCAAAGAGCAGCGAGAACCCCAGGTCCTCTCCTGTCCCATGAGCGCCGATTGGCGCGAGCAGTTCGTCGCGGTCCCATTCGTCGGCCATCTTGTCTCTCCTGAATCACGTGTTGATCGCGTTGCGAGGCAACGCCTGCGAAATCACTATGGCGCAGTGCTGTTGTTTCAGAGCCAGTTAGCACAGCGCTATTGGCACAGACCCTGATGGCAAAGAGCTATTGGCACAGAACTGACAGCGCAATGATTTCGCAGGCGCTCATCGAAGCAAACGGGGATGCGCAAGGGGAAAACAGACATGCCGGGAGAGCCTTTCGCTCCCCCGGCATGCCTTCTACCCGGACGTGATATCCCCTGAAAACGAGCTCACGCCAGCACGCTGGCCAAGCCCCGGGATGCCGCCCTCCTGTTCATGGACGGCGACTCACGCCGCCGCGCCATGAGCCGATACTCAGGAGTAGACGCGGTTGCGCGTGCGGTCCCAACCACCGGTGATGTTGCCGCCACCCTGGCCATCGCTGCGCTTCTGCTGGGTGTAGGTGACCTTGATACGCGCGAAGTTCAGCTTGATCTCTTCAGACGGCAGATCGTGACGCGAGTCGTGCACGGAATCGGTCGCACCGGCGCCGCCAGCCTGAGAGAAGGACGCCATTCCTTCCAGGTCCACGGAAGACACGATGACTTCCTCAAGCTTCACTTCCATGTAACGCACCTGCTCGCCACCGGCACGGTGAACCTGCAGGGTGATTTCCTTGATGTGCTGGCCGCGGCAGCAAGCTTCGAACAGCTTCGGAGAAGCCTTGTCGATGAACTTCTTGATCGCGAACTCGCTCAGGTTGACGCGCTCGGCAGACGCGCCGCCCGCAGAGCTGGCCGTCGCGGAAGTCGCCTGGCTGGCGCCGAATTCAAAGCTCAGCAGCTCGATCCAGTCCTTGTGATTGGTGTCCAAGCTCTCGCCCGGGATGCCGTCGATCTTGAGGTAGGCGTCAAAAGCCATGGTAAAACTCCATTTCAGTCATGTGATGGGTAGGCATCACGGGTAGCAGCACTCCCTGGCTGCCACCTGTAACGCGCGTTTGGACACGCTACCGCCAGGAGATGCCATCCAGGCACCCCCACTGCGTATGTCCATGCTTCTCCGCTCTCGTGCTCCGGGCCTGCCTTCAGGCCTGTCATCCAAGAGCTCGACTCCTCCATGAGTCGGCAAAGTGAAAACGGTTCAGCGCAGGCGCATCAGTTCAGCGCACGCACTTCAATCTCGACACGACGATTGGGCGCCAGGCAGGCGATCTTGTCGGTGCGCGACATCTCGCCATCGCACTTGACCAGCGGACGATCACTGCCGGCCCCTTCCGCGCCGATCAGCTCACCCGGCAGCCCCTTGCCCACCAGATAGGTGCGCACGGTCTCGGCGCGCTGCAGCGAGATCCGACGGTTGGCAGTGGCGGACCCGATCGGGTCGGCGTGGCCAGTGATGGTGATGCGCCCCAGGTTCGGCGTATTGGAAAGTCGCTCGGCGATGGCATTCAGCTGACGTTGCCCCTCGCCCTGCAGCCCTGAGTAATCCGCACGCCCGAAGGCGAACAAGGTGTCGGATTCCAGCGTGATGGTCTCGACGGTGCTCAGGGAGCGGTCCAGCAGACCATCGATGTAGTTGCGACTGGAGGACACCAGGAAGGTGTTGTCTTCCAGACGCGGCACGTCCGGACGCACGACCTGCTCGGCATAGAAGTTGACCTGCCGGCTGGCATATTCCAGATCACGGCTATCGCGCGGCACATCCTCCCCCTGGGTGATGGCCGGATACCAGTAGACCGGCATCTCGCTGCGCAGCCATTCCGGTTCGATGTCCTCGCGCGGCGTGCGCGACAGGGACAGGTAGGTCTTCAGGGTGTTGTTGCCGAAGTCCGCCAGCGCCTGGGCCGAGTTGTCACGCGGCTGGGCGTGGTCCTCGACTCCCGGGACATGGATATCGGTCTCGCGCGGGCCATCCTCGCGGTCATGCACGCTGATGGTCGGCAGCATGAACAGTGACTGGTTGAGGTTGCTGGCGATCGGCACCAGCATCGTCTGACGCAGCGCGCCGAAATAGACGTCCCGCAGCGCGGGTTCCAGCGTCTCGCCTTCATAGAGCCCGAAGCCGAGCGACCAGGGCACGCCACTCTCGTGATGACGCCTGTCGTAGCGGGCCGCGCTGTCACGCAGGGCATCCAGCGTCGCCCACTGGGCATAGGCATTCGGCTCGCCGGCATCTTCCTCGTAGGCGGCATCCAATGCCTGATCCAGCGCCCCCAGCTCTCGGGTATTGGCGGTGAAAGACACCGCCCACGCCAGGCACATGGCCGCGGCGAGCGCCAGTGCCAGCCACACCCAACGCAGCTGACGCCGACGCTGGAGATTGGCACCGCCATAAAGACCGACCAGATGCTGGTCCGGCAGTACCACCCGCGAGAACAGCCCCGAGACGAACAGCGGCTTGCCATCCTGATGGCCCGGCGCATGACGCTCGGTGACGGCGAAGCGTGACGCCACGTTACGCCCGTGGGCTGCCGTGCTGGCCTGCCCCTCGGAGAGCGCGCTGGTGAAATAGAAGCCGCGCAGCAGCGGCGCCGCCTGATAGGGATTGACCTTGAGCAGTTCCGTGACGAAATCGGTCAGGTGCGGAGCCAGCGCTTCCAGCTCACGCGGGAATTCCACCGCCGCCGGTGCCTCGCGGGTGCGCACGATGTCACCCTCCACCAGACAGCGTTCACCGGTACCCGCACAACGTGCCACCAGACGAGTCATCGCCTCACTGAAACGAGTACGCCAATCCGCCTCGGCATAGCCCTGGTGCGGGAAACTCATGCCCAGCACTTCATCGCGCTGCGCCGGCGCCAGCTGAGCATGGAACTCGCGAAAGCCCGGGATGTGGTCACTCTTGGTGAACACCAGATAGATGGGCAGAGCCGCACCGAGACGCTCGTAGCTTTCCTGGATGCGTTCGCGCAGCTGATGCGCCAGTGCCTCGACGTCATGGCGGTTCTGGAGCACTTCATCGATGCTGACCGCGACGATCAACCCATTGAGCGGCTGACGCGGACGATAGCGACGCAGCATGTCGAGGAAGGCACGCCACTTGCCGACTTCCTCCTCGGAGCTGACGTAACGCCCTGCGGTATCCAGCAGCACGGCCTCACTGCTGAAGAACCAGTCACAGTGACGGGTGCCACCGATGCCCGCGACACGTGCGCTTTCGCGCTCCGCGAAGGGGAAATCCAGCCCGGAGCGCGAGACCAGCGTGCTCTTGCCCACCGCAGGCTGACCGATCACCAGATACCAGGGCAGCGTATAGAGCACATCCCCCTGACGATTGAACCAGCCACTACGCTTCTCGCTGGCACTCTTGCGCATGCGGTCCAGCGCCGCCAGCAGTCGCTCGCGCAGCAGGCTGACTTCCTCGCGGTCCTGGGGCGCGGCACTGAGCACGGCGTCATCGGCGTTCTGGATCAGCAACGACTCGACATCCTGACGCTCGCCCACCCCACGGTAGAGCAGCAACAGATAGAAGGCGGAGGCGACGAGGAATGCCAGAATGCCGACCAGCAGGCTATCCAGTGACGGGAAGCCCAGGCTCACGCCGACGCCCCAGATCAGGAAGATGCCCAGGAAGAACAGCACGCCCAACCAATACGGGCGGTATTTGAGGATGTAGTACTTGAGAACGTGGAGCTTTAGCTTGTTCATGTCGGTGCCGATTCATCCTTGGATATGTCGCCGTATGCCATCTCTGCACTGCCCGGGTGTCTGGCTGGCTGCCCCGCCTTGTCGGCCGCGTCTGCAAGCGCAGCGCCATCTGCAAGTGCGACGCCATCTTCCAGCGCGGCGCTGTCGTTCAACGCGAGCAGGTAGGCCCCCATGCCCAGCGTCTGCGCCGCCTCTGATACCTGATCTGCTGCCGGCCCCGCTATCTGAGCCGCCTCGCCCTGCGCGCTTCCGAGCAGGCGCCAGCCACCGAGTGCCTCGGGGGCCGACTCGGCCAGGATGCGCAGTGCCTCCTGGTCATCGCGCGTGAAACGCACGAGCGTCGGGCGCATGAAGTCGTCGACGATCACGCTGATGTGCCCCGGCGCGCCATTGTCATGCTCCAGCCAGTGCAGCCACAGGTCCGCCGCCGGACGCTTCAGCGCGCGCTCCGGTGGCAGCGGCAATGCCACATGGCCCCGCTGGCCATGCCTGGCTGCCGACTGTCGGCGCAATGCCTGCATGTCGCGGGTCAATCTGCTGGCACTCACATCGGGAAAGCCACTGGCCAATGCACGCGTGAGGTCTCCATAGCGCACGTCTTCCAGAAAGCGCGCGAACAGACGCCGATGCAGCTTGAGATCGGAATCATCCAGCGGGCGCAGCGCCTCGATGCCCGC
Organism: Cobetia sp. 2AS; assembly: GCF_029846355.1. Classification (NCBI taxonomy): domain Bacteria; kingdom Pseudomonadati; phylum Pseudomonadota; class Gammaproteobacteria; order Oceanospirillales; family Halomonadaceae; genus Cobetia; species Cobetia sp. 2AS. The sequence goes on along the minus strand of NZ_JARWKQ010000001.1, from coordinate 890,062 downwards.
CAGTAGACGCTCCTGCGCCTGCTGGGGGTCTGCGCAATGCATCACATCGCGCAGCAACTCCCGCACCTGCCCCGCGAAGGTCTCGCCGAGGGTATGCACCCCGACACTGCCTTCCACCACCGGCGAGACGGCCAGCCGCTGGAAGACCAGCAGCGGGTAGCGTCGCCCGGAGGCGTCCTGCGAGGGCGACATGGCGCCCATCAACCAGGCCCCACCGCTGGCACGGTAGTGAAAGAAGCACAGCGGCAAGGCGTCGAAGCGTGCCTGCCAGTCTTCGTCGCGCTCGGCCATGCGATTCAGCGCCCGCTGCCACCAGCCATCCAGTTCCCGGATGTCCTTGTGGCCCGCATGGTGGGCGATGAAGTCCGCGCTGCCGGGCAGCTTGCCGAAGAAGCCGATCATGCGGTCATCTCCCGGCGACCGAGGGCATCGACAGGTTGCGCACCTGCTTGAGGTCCGTCAGCTTCACGCCGCCGAAGTTGCGCGCCTCGAAGCTCACCGGGCCGACCGGGGTGTACCAGGTGAAGCGCTGACGGGCGGTGTCCAGATCGGTCACGTCCGCGGATTCGATCAGCTTCAACAGACTCCAGCGATTGGGGAAGTTGAAGACCGTGATGCGTCGGCCGTCACGTGTCACCACATCCAGTCGCGCGCCGGAGACTTCCGGGTCGCCCGGCCAGACGAAGCGCTGCCAGTGCTGACGACCATTGCGATACACCTGCTGCTGGCCATCCAGTGTCAGCTGGATCGAGATCAGCCGGGAGGAAGGCCGGATCATGATCTCGAAGCCGTTCTCCACATCCGCCAGACTCTCCAGCACCCGACCCACTGCCGTGCCCTTGGTGATGGTGGCGGTGATCTTGGGGTCTACCAGCGGCGTGCCGTCCTGTTCGCCCTCTTCCAGATTGCCGACTTCTTCATTGTCGAAGCGGGTCAGCAGACCGGTATCGGGGTCGATGAACTGGCGCAGGTCGCGCACGGACGTCTCGTTGCCGGAATCACTGACCGGATAACGGCCACTGACCATGCGATGCCACGGCGAGACGACCTGCTCACCCCAGGCGGCGGCCAGCTGTGAGGCCACCGGCCCCTGCAGGCTGGCCACGGAGTAATCGATGGGCGCACGGAACAGACGCTGCAGCGACTGCACCAGCGGTTCCTGCGAGGTATCGACATTGGCGGCGACATAGTCACGGGCCGCCGAGATTTCATTGGGCTTGCCGCCGATCATCTCGGCCAGCAGCTGCTTGGTGCGCTTGCCGACATCGCCACGCTCGAGGCCGTCGAGGCGCACCTTGAGCTGACGCAGGCGCAGCTGATAGCGATTCATGACCGAGGCGTCACCGCCCTGGCCTTCATCCTGGGCGAACAGGCTGGCGACCGGCGCGAAGTGGTCCGCAAGCTGGCCATCGTGAACGCGGGGCAGCCCCTGCATCACGCCGGCACTTTCGGACACCTCGGCGCCACTGCCTTCCAGCCACGCCACTGTCTGGTCCCACATGCCTGCCGTCTCGACGGCCGGTGCGGTGGCTTCACCTTCACCTTGACCTTGCGGCTGCGGTGACTTGCGGGACTCGGCATCACGGCTGTCCCAGCGCGTGTTGTCATCCACGACGGCCATCAGTGTCTTGAGCGGTGAACGCTGATAATCGCTGAAGCGCGCCAGACGCTGACGCGAGAGCGCCAGGCCTTCGAAGCGACGCACTCCGACATCGGCCAGGAAGCGCTCCCAGGCCTCGGCGTAGTCACGCTTGTAGTGGGCCAGAATGGTCGCGGCGAATTCGCTCTTGCCCTGGGCCGCATCGGGGTTCTCGTCTTCCAGTACCCAGTCATGCTCCACCGGCAGGTCCGAACTCAGCGTCTTGAGCAACTCGGGGCGTACGAACTCGTCCCACACACGGCGCGTGAAGAAGGCCGGCACCGATTCCCCGGCATAGAGCAGGCCGCGTGCGCCCTCATCCGGCAGCATCACCGACAGGGTCATCGACGGGAAACGGGCTTCGGCCGCCAGACGCAGACGCAGGTATTCACGCTCCGCCGGCGAGTTGTCGAGCAGGAAGGCCTTGAGATCACGGCGTGAACGCGCCACGCGGTCCTCATCACGCACCAGTGCAGGCGCCTTGCCCTGCTCCAGGTATTCGCTGTAGAGCGCGACGTTGTCGGCAATGCGCTGATCGCCGCCCGGCACCTGACGACGGCTGTCGGCCAGCTGATGCCAGGCACGCGGCAAGGCTTCACGCACGAAGGCGACATCCGGGTGCGCGACGGGATCACTCAGGATCAGATACAGCTTGAGCGCATCGTAGGCATCGATGAGACCGGCGACCTGTTCCGGCGTCAGCTGATTGAGCACTTCACTCGAGAAAGCAGGCCCGCCGGGCATGCTACCCTCGGCCGGGCCACCGTCTCCCGGCGCGGTGCCATCACCGCCGAACCCCGTCGGCGAGCCACGCAGGGCGTCTGCCTTGTCGCGCAGCGCCTCACGACCCTGCTGGCGCGTGCTCCAGTAGGCGTCATTGACGCCACCGCGCAGGCGATAATCCGCCTCGCCCTTGAGCTGGCTGGCCAGTTCGCCCGGCGAGCGCGGCACGCTGCCCAGCGTCGGGCGCTCGGTCAGGCGCTGACGCAGGCGCTCACCGCTGGAGGTCAGCAGTGACTTGCCATCCTCGATCAACACATCGGAGGCCCCGGCCTCGGACGCGCTCTCCCCGCCCATGGCACGCAGCGAGGCAGATTCGGAGACGATGCCCAGCGACACCGCCAGGCGCCCGACGGCCCGCAGGCGGGCGTCCAGGTCCTCGGCCAGCGGCGCCAGCACCTGCTGCTTGAGCGTCGCGAAATACTGCGCTTCAAGCGTGGTGCCCAGGCGCTCGCCGCCATCCAGGCCCATGTGCTGATACCAGGGCAAGCCACCATCTTCACGGGCCTGTCGCACGCGCGACAGCTCGTCGTGGAGAAGATCGAGCTGCACGCTCGGCGTCACGGCACCGTCAAGCGACGTCAGTTGCGCATCGACGGCCTCGAGACTGGTGCGGCTCTGGTAGTAGGCGTTGCCGAGCAGACCCAGCGTCACCGCGCCTGCCACCCCGCCCACGCCGATCAACAGCGGGTTCAGGGAGCGGCCCTGACCATCGCGTGCGTAGTGACGCACCAGGTTGCGGTCCGGAATCATCACGTCGCGGAAGACACCGCCGACGAAATAGGGACGATCGCCGACGGCAGCACTCGCCGCTGTCGCGGACTGGGCGACACTCGGCTCCTTGAGTGCGAAGCCCTGACGGACCTGCTCATCGAGGATCGCCGGCATCGCGCTGCCATCCTGCAAGGCGCTGGTGAAATAGATGCCGCGCGTCAGCGGCCCACGCGCGCTGTTGCGACGCAGATCGAAGGGCTCGAGGAAGTCGGCCAGCAGGCCTTCCATCTCGGCAATGTATTCCGGGAAGTGCAAAAGCTCGCTGTCCGCCTGCTGACCACGTTCACGCAGGGCCGCTTCCACATGGCCGCGCAGCCCCGCCACCATCTCGGGGAAGTGTCTGGAAAAGGCTGCCACGACCCCCTTCTGGCGTGCCTCGGCCACCGAGAACGTCATGCCCCACGGCGCATGGCGGGCATCGCTGTCCAGGGTATTGAAGGCGGCGGTGAAGCCCGGCAGCTGGTCGGCCTTGGTGAACATCAGGTAGACCGGCGGCGAGGCATCGAGGGCATCGCGGAAGTCATTGATGCGCTCGATCAGCTGGCGTGCCAGCGCGTGGTTCTCGTCGCGCGGCGCATGCAGCAAGGCCGGCAGGTCGACCACGACCACCAGGCCATTGATGGGCGCACCGCGACGGCGACGCGCCAGCAGACGCAGGAAGTCACTGAAGGCACGCGCCGGCTGTTCCTCGGCGACGTAGCGCCCGGCGGTGTCGATCATCAGGGCGTCATTGCCGAAGTACCAGTCGCAGTACTGGGTGCCGGAATCGCCGCCCAGTCCCGCCACGCTGGAACTCAGGCCGGAGCGTGTCAGCAGCGAGGTCTTGCCGGAGGACGACAGGCCCAGCACCAGATACCAGGGCAGATCGCTGAGCGAGGCACTGCCACCCTTGTGCAGCCCACGCTGGGCGCGCAGCATGCGCAGCGCCGACTTGAGACGCTCACGCAGCACTTCGTAGTCGCCGGCTTCGGTGGCGGCATCCGCGGCTTCACGGTCCACTTCCAGCTGGACGAGGTCTTCCAGATCACGCTCGGCGCGCACCTTGCGATACTTGCGCAGCACGATGGCCAGCAGCCACACCGCGGTGAGCAGGGCCACGGCGATCGCGAGGCGTTCCAGCGAGCCACCCAGACGCGGCACCCACCAGACACACAGCACGACACCGGCCAGCCACAGCAGTGACGACGCCAGCCAGAAACTCTTGAGGAACCCTAGCACCCGTTTCATTCAGTCACGCCTCATGTCGTTGCGAACAGGGACGACAGTCGCTCGATGAGCGCCGTGACCTGAGCATCCAGCAGGTTGTCGAGCACCAGATAGACCGCGCCACAACACAGCGCGATCAAGAGCAGGTAGACCCACACCGGAATTTCGTAACGCAGCAGCTGGCCCACCTGGTCAGGCAGCTGCCAACCCGGCGACAGCACGGCGGAAGACTGGCGATAGCGCGCGATATCCTGGCCCAGAGTGCTGGCCACGTAGCGCAACTGATCGCGGTGTTCGAGGCGGAACTTGCCTTCGAAGCCCAGCGCCAGACACAGGTGATAGACCTCCAGCACATCCAGGTTGGCCTTGACGTCGGTGCGCAGTGCCTCGAGGCGCTCGAAGAAGCCCTCACCGGCCAGATGCACCCCGAAATAGGTGTACTGCAGCGGGTGCAGTTCCAGGTGCTGGCGAATGTTGCTGGCGCCGGCGCCCAGCACGCTTTCATCGAGGAAGGCGCACAGTGCGTACTGGGCGTCACGCACCTGGTCCATGCTGTAACCGACGGCCAGCGCCTGGGCTTCCAGCTCACGGAAGTAGTCGGCGACACGGGTCAGGAATTCATCGACGTTGCGCGCTTCACTGCCGCGACGAATCATCAGGATCAGTGAGAAGAAGTCCTGGGACAGCGTGCGCAGACGCGTATCCGCCGGCGCCGCCGCGCCGTTGGGCTGAGCACTGCCAGACTGGGCACTGCCGGTCTGGGCAGCGTCATTCGGCCGGGTTGCCGTGTACTGGTTCATTTCAGCACCGCCATCAATTCAATCTTGAGGTTGTGGAAGCCGCCGGGCACATAGAAGGCGATGGCCTGGGCGGCCATCATGCGTTCGTACATGCGCCCCTGGGGTTCCAGCGCGAAATAGTGGTTGTCCAGACGCGAGGGAATCGCGGTGGGCAGACGCGAGGCATGCACCAGCGAGCCGCCGGGCATGGCGCTGTTGACCACCACTTCGATGTCATCCGGCGAGCCGACCTTGAAGGCACGCGGCACCAGCTCCAGCAACTTGGCACCGGGCATGTCGGCATGCACGCTGATATAGAAGTCAGCGTCGGCAAGGCGCGCATCGTGCAGATGGGCGATGTAATAGGACGGCTTGGTCTGTTCCAGCGCGATGGGGATGTACTGGTTGGGCACCACGGTATCCAGCAGCTCGCGCGCCATGGTTTCCAGCGTCGTCAATGACTGGACCGGGTCTTCATGGCGGTACGGCGGCAGGTCACTCAGGCGGTAATCCATCGAGAAGGTCATCAGGCTCGCGACCAGATCCGACAGGAAGGTGTAGAGCTTCTCGGGATGCTGCTGCGGGTGTTGCAGCAGATGCGCCAGCGCCGGGTAGGCACGGTTGACCGTATGCAGCAGCCAGAACAGCGCCACGTCGCTTGAGCCGAATTCGGCGACCTGATCGGCGCGCTCGCGGCGACGGCCTGACAAGGTCTCGTGCTTGGCCTGCAGCATGCCGGCCAGGCGCTGGCCCATGGCCATCAGCGTCTCGCTGCTCGAGAGATGCAGCGCGGGCGGCACGAAGCGCGGCGAGACGGAGAATCCGCCGGCGGCATTGCGCGTCAGCACGGCCAGCGGGCAATGCGTGCTGCCTTCCAGGTCATCGCCTTCCAGCAGCAGACGCACATTGAGTTCCAGCAGGCTCAGCTCGTTCTCGCCATCGCCGTCCAGCAGATCCGGCAGGGAGTCGAAGCGCTGACGGAAGCGGCGACGCGCGCCCCGCTGCTGCTCATCTTCCTGCACATTGCCGGCGTAGGGTTGTACCAGGCTCAGCGCAGCGTGCACCTTGATCTCGCTGTGGCCCGCCAGTTCACCCAGGTCGCGCGCCCGCGGCAGGCTATCGTGCTGCGGTGCATCGAACAGCGTGCCGTCGGGGAAGACCAGCTTGAGGCGACTCAGCTGCAGGCGACCCTGGGCCAGCGCGCTTTCATCGATTTCCAGACGCTGCACGCCAAAGGCAAAGGGCCCGCTGCGCGTGCTGGCTTCGCCGAGCTGCCACTGGTGATACTCGTCCTGATACTGGAAGTGCTGGGGCAGCAGGAACATGCCCTCGGACCACCTCACGCGATTATGCTTGCTCACGAATCCATCCTTTATAAAGTCCGTCCGGTGTCACCGATGACGTGTCAGCCACGCGGTTCGTGGCCCGGGTGTCAGGGCTGGGTCGCCGTCGCCAGCAGGTCTTCGCTGTCGGGCGCCACCGTGATGTAGTGATCGGCCAAGGTCAGTTCGACGCCATCCGGTGAGGTGAACAGGCCGTCCTTGCGCATCGCATCGGCATCGAACAGCACGCGCCAGCGCGTGTCCGGGGTCTGTCGGAAATAGGCCGCGACCGCCACGTAACGGGCACCCGGCTTCAGCGGCGCCTCATCCACGACGTGCCCGCCGGGCACCATCACCACTTCGCGGGTATCCAGCAGCGTGTCACCCAGCACCTTGTCGGCGTGGTCCCACAGGCCATCGGGCGAGGCACTGGCGAAGGCTTCACGCGCATCCAGCTGATAGATGCGCACCACCACCGACAGCGACGCCTCGTCGACATCCGGATTGAGTGATTCATCGGCATCGAGGGTGAAAGCGACCGTCTCGTCCTGACTGAACAGGATGTCGCCCACCGTGCCGTCCATCTGCTGGCCCAGGCGGCTGCCGACGCCACAGCCACCGAGCAGCAGGCTGGCGCACAGCATGGCCGGCAACCAATGGCGCGGGCGCAGTGACCTGGCGCGCTGGGCAGCCTTCAAGAGATATCCCCGGACTGGCATGTGATGGTCCTCACTGCATCTCGTAGGTGAACTGGCCGGCGTCATCCAGCGCGATGCGGATGTCGCCCACCGGCTGCTGATCGGCCATGCGCTCCAGCACCCACTCCACCAGCGGCGGCATCATCGAACCGCTGAGCAGATGGTCGATGCTGCGTGCACCACTGTCGGTCTGGGTGCAACGCTCGGCGATATGATGCGCAAGCGATGAGTCGAAGCTCAGGTGGGCGCCGTGATTGCGCGTGAAGCGCGCGGACAGACGCGACAGCTTGAGGTCGACGATGCGCGCCAGGATGTCGCTGTGCACCGGGTAGTAGGGCACCACCTTGAGACGGCCGAGGAAGGCAGGCTTGAAGACGCCATTGAGGGTATCGCGCAGGCCCTCGACCAGCGCCTCGGGCGCCGGCGGAGTCGCCACGCCCAGGCAGCGGTTCATGATCTCGTCGGTGCCGACATTGGAGGTCAGCAGGATGACGCAGTTGCGGAAGTCGATCTCGCGCCCTTCCCCGTCATCCATCACGCCCTTGTCGAACACCTGGAAGAAGACTTCCAGCACGTCCGGGTGCGCCTTCTCGACTTCATCGAGCAGCACCACGCTGTACGGCTTGCGACGCACGGCTTCGGTCAGCACGCCGCCTTCGCCATAGCCGACATAGCCGGGCGGCGAGCCCTTGAGCGAGGAGACGGTGTGCGCTTCCTGGTACTCGGACATGTTGATGGTGATCAGATTGCGCTCACCGCCATACAGGGTATCGGCAAGGGCCAGCGCGGTTTCGGTCTTGCCGACACCACTCGGGCCGAGCAGCATGAAGACACCGATCGGCTTGTTCGGGTCTTCGAGCTTGGCGCGCGACAGGCTGATGCGCTTGCCGATCTCTTCCAGTGCGTGGTCCTGCCCGAGTACGCGCTCGCCCAACAGCGCCGGCAGACGACGCACGGTGTCGATTTCGTCACGCTGCATCTTGCCCAGCGGGATGCCGGTCCAGGCGGCGACGACTTCGCCGATGGCATTGCCATCGACACAGGCGTGTACCAGCGGCGCCTCGCCACCGGCCTCTTCCAGCACCGCACGCGCGGCGCGCAGTTCTTCCAGTGCGCTTTCACGGGCCGCGTCATTGGCCGCGTCGTTGGCCTCATCATTGATCTTGTTCAGAGCGGCGTCGGCCTTGAGCACCGCCTCGACGGCCTCACGCTGACGCGTCCAGTCGGCTTCCAGCGCCGTGACCTGAGCAGTGATGGCCAGTACTTCCGTGTCGATCTCGTCCAGACGCGGGGCATGGCCGTCATCGCCGCGCTCGTGTTCCCGGGCCAGCGCTTCCCGCTCGGCCTCGAGATCACGCAGGCGCTGACGGGCATCTTGCAGCGGTGCTGGCGTGGTCTGCTGGCCCAGCGCAACACGCGCACAGGCGGTATCCAGCACACTGACCGCCTTGTCGGGCAGCTGACGCCCGGTGATATAGCGGCTGGAGAGACGCACCGCCTGCACGATGGCGTCATCGAGAATCTCGACCTTGTGGTGATCGCGCATGCGCGTCGCCAGCCCACGCAGCATGTCGATGGCCTGCGGCTCGGCCGGCTCCTCGACCTTGACGACCTGGAAGCGACGCGCCAGGGCGGCGTCCTTCTCGAAGTACTTCTTGTACTCGGCCCAGGTAGTCGCGGCGATGGTGCGCAGCTCGCCACGCGCCAGGGCCGGCTTGAGCAGGTTGGCGGCATCGTTCTGGCCTGCCTGACCGCCACTGCCGATCAGGGTGTGGGCTTCATCGATGAACAGGATGATGGGGTGCAGGCTGCGCTTCACTTCCTCGATCACATCCTTCAGGCGCTGCTCGAATTCGCCCTTCACGCTGGCGCCGGCCTGCAGCAGGCCGAGATCCAGGGTGCGCAGCTCGACGCGTGCCAGCGGCGCGGGCACTTCGCCGGCGACGATCTTCTGCGCCAGGCCTTCGACCACCGCCGTCTTGCCGACCCCCGCCTCGCCGGTGAGGATCGGGTTGTTCTGACGCCGACGCGTCAGGATGTCGATCATCTGGCGCACTTCATCATCACGCCCCAGGATAGGGTCGATGTTGCCGTCACGCGCACTGGCGGTCAGGTCGATGGTGTACTGGTCCAGCGCCGGGGTCTTGTGACTGCCCGGGCGGGCAGCGCTGGCGCCCTCGCCTGACGTCAACTCACCCGCGCGCGGGGCATGTTGAGACGGCTGGGACAGCTCGGCTTCGGGACTGGCAGCCAACAGGCTGGTGAAGTGCAGACGCAGGTCCGCGACATCGATGCGCACGAAAGGACTCTCGAGACCCGGCATGTCGCTTCGGATCACGCGCGCCAGTTCCGGGTCTTCCAGCAGTGCCAGCAGCAGGTGACCACTGCGGATATGGGCGACCTCATGGTCGATGGAGGCGATCAGCCAGGCCTTCTCGATCAGCCGCGTGATATGCGGTGAGAGTGCCGGCGTCGCGGTGCTGCCCGTCTTCAGGCGCTCCAGCGAGCGATCCAGCTGATCGGCGAGTTGATCCAGGCCCAGCGAGTAGTGACGCGCGATGCGCAGCAGGTCGTTGTCATCGCCATCCAGCAGCTTGATCAGCAGATGCTCGACATCGACTTCATACTGGCGCTTGGCAAGGCACAGACCCGCCGCCTCTTCCATGGCACCGCGGCTGACATCATTGAGCTTGGCGAATAGCGTCTTGAGACTCACGGGGTCACTCCATCGAAGGGGATTCGTAACAGCACACTTCCCGAGGTGCTGCGTGGTGTCTGGCCCAGCCAACCCAGACGACCCAGCGAGATGCCGCTGGCACCTCCCAGGCGGGCCGACGGGACTTCACTGGGGTCGAGCTGCAATTCCAGCTCGAAATCGAGCTCCGGCCCGACATAGAAACGGATCAATTCCGTCATGCGCAGGTGGTCTTCACCCCCGGGCAGAAAACGGCGGAAGTCCGCCAGGCGCAGGGGGCCAGCGACCATGCGCAGGCAGGACTGGTAGTCCCAGGCACGCTTGCCGGCCACGGCGCTCTGGCCGAGACGCGCGTTTGCCTGACCCAGGCGCGTCAGTTCCGGCTCACTGATGTCGAGCCAGCGGCCCTGAAACGGCTTCACCTGACAGGGCACACCGAAGAACACGCCCAGCAATGTCTCGAGATTCTGCTGATTGCGTGGCCGCTGCCCGAGCAACCCGGCGAAGAAGGAGAACAGCTCACGCGGCAGCTCGCGGCTGCCGGCGCGCTGCTCGTCAGTGCCGTGGTTGTCACGGTTCTGACTGCCGCCGCTTTGACTGCCAATGCCCCAGCTGGGCGCCGCGTTGTCGCGGTTCTCGTCCACCTCCGGCGCCTCGACTGACGTCCTGGCGGCAGGCAGTGCCAACGGCGCCTGCGGGGCAAACAATAGCTCGGCCGAGGCACCCGACAGGCCACACAGCGCGTGCAACTGGCGCTCGATATCGGCCTGCCCCCGCCGCTCGTACTCGACGTGGAAGCGATACTTCTGCCACGCCTGATAGAACAGCGCCGTCATGCGGTGCGAAAACAGATCGAAGAAGGCATGGGCGCCGTCATCGCGCAGCTGCACGTGGCGGTCGATCAGTGTCTCGGTATACGGCCGCGGCAGTACGCCAGACGGCCCGACCAACCCCATGAAGGTGACCTGCACCTGGGTCAGCGGCTGGTCGGTGGGCGAACGCAGCGTCTCGCTCTCGAAGACAAGGTCACTCACTTCGCTGGCCGGGAAGTTCAGCGACAACTGGCTGCGAAACCGCAGCGGGTCTTCGTGCGGGCGCAGCTCGGGTTCGAGACGACCGGCACGGCTGTAGTGCAGCCGCAGCAAGCGTACGAGCTGAAAGAAGCTGAACCGGTATGGCTCAGCGCGCGCCTGGTCGATCAGACCAGGGGCTGAGTGCCGGTTCTGGCGGGCCATGTCACGACGTCCTTTTCGCGCTGGCGACTGCGTAATGTCAGCCGGGTGAAACTGTTGAGCGAGCAGTACTGCCCGAAGAAGTGATCCAGCACCATGCCGAACACGTAGATGCCGCTACCGATGAATTCCTGTTCATCCAGTTCCAGGGTGATGCCGATTCCGCGCACGAAGGCCGGGCGCGGATGCCCGATCCGCGTCATCGCCGGCTCACTGTGGATGCTGGCGATGCCATTGATCTGACGACGCGTGGCTTCGAGGTCGCGATAGTTGTAGAGCGAGAGCATTTCCAGCAGCGCCTCACGGCCGCGCTCCACCAGTGACAGGTGGTTGAGCGAGAGGTGCGAGATCAGACGCCAGATGACGCCCTTGCCCATCGGCGGCCGCGCCGAGGGCGTCGGCTTGCGCAGGCAGCGGATGGCCTTGACCACCTGCTCGCGCGGCAGGGTGAAATCGCCACGCGGATGGCCGAAGCTCAGGCGCTGCGGCAGATCACGATTGCTGCAGGTCAGCTTGAGGCTCAGCACGTCACTGGTGGCTTCGATGGCGTTCAGTTCGCGGTCCGCCAGGCGAAGCAAAAGCTCGGTGCCGGCATCCCGCTCACGGGCGGAAGGCACCCGCCGCGACAGCCAGTAGCTGGTCTCACGTGACGGTGCACTGCCCTGCGGCTCGAAGAACGGCGGGCAATAGCGCACGTGATCGCGCTCGGCGGTCTTCTGCACGCGCGTGACGCGATCGATCGAGACCACCTCGGCGCCGTGCGGGTTGCGCACATCGGCGACTACCGGGTATTCCGCCTGGGTATGCGTGAGCAGGATCGGCTCGGCCTGGCGCTCGAACAGGTTGATCACCGGCGTGCAGCCCAGGCGGAAGTGATTGCGCCCCAGGCTCTGGGACAGCCGCGACAGCCGCTCGTCCAGCGCATAGTCCGCGAAGTGGAAATGCAGCTCGAAGCGCGTGCCACTGGCGCGCGCCAACAGACGTGTCAGCCCTTCGACATCGAAGAACATGAACTTGTCGGGGAAGGTGAAGTACTCGTGCAGCAGGCGATAGCCGAGGAAGGAGCGCTCGGGGTAGTCGATCAGCCCCTCCTCGGGCGCGAACCCGACCGGCTTGAGCGAGTCCGTCGGCAGCGAGACTTCACGACGCTGCCCGCCTTCATCGAAGCTGACGCTCAGGCGAGTCAGGTTGTTGAACAGCAGTTCGTACATCGGGTGCATCAGGGCACCCTCGCCGTCCAGGAACAGGCGCAGGCGGTCGATCCCGAAGCTGCCCACCGACTGGTCATTGAGGGCCTCGAAGGCCAGATCCAGTCGCGCGACGCTGTCCTTGTCGCGGCCATTGAAGGCCGAGCGTTCCAACAGCGAGAAGCCGGCGCTTTCCACGCGCAGCGGCCACACATCCACCGGATAGCAGGTACGGAAACGGCAGGCCACGCCTTCCACCGGGCGCGAGAACATCTCGGTATGCCGCGCGACCTGATAGCGCCCGGTCAGCGAGGTCTGCTCACCGGGGTCGAGCTGTGCGATCGACAGCGAAGGCGTCGGTCGCAGGTAATGAGGGTAGAGCACATCGAGGAAGGCCTCGACGATTTCCGGCAGATCATCATCCAGCTTCTTGTGAACCCGTGCCGACAGGAACGCGAAGGACTCGACCAGACGCTCGGTGTGCGGGTCTTCGCAGTGGTCGCCTTCCAATTGCAGTCGTGCGGCAATCTTGGGGTACTCACGTGCGAACTCCCGGCCCAGAAAGCGCAGGTGCGAGATTTCTTGTTCGTAATAAGGCAGCAGTTCATCAAGCATCAGGAAAGGTTCTGCACTTTGTATTGCTGAGTGTCGGCATGCAGCACGGCATCGAACGCCACTTGCCGCGTTGCATCCTTGAGGACGAGGAGCGTCTCGACGCGAAAGCGCAAGAGGCGATCCTGGCCGTCCTGGTCAAGCAGCTTGACCTGCACGTTACGAAAGCGACGGTCATTGCTTTCGATGGCGTACTCCAGCTGACGCTGGATCAAGCGGCGATCTTCACTGCTGTGCAGGCCTCGGCCGAGAAAATCCGGCAGGCCGAAGCCCAGCACCGTGCCGCGCAGCACGGGAAAGTCATTCAAGCGACCTCCCAGCAATTCGCTGCGCGTGTTCACCAGAATCTCGAGGTCACGCACGATGGTGCGCTTGTACTCGTCGAGACTGACGAAGCGTTGCTCCTCCGCGGCCTCTCCCTGATGCGGTGCATCGTCCTGCAACCGATCCCACAAGGTGGGAATGAGGCGGCGGGTGCCATTCATGCGCATAACGCCTCCTTTTCGGCGATATACCGCATCGCCAGGCTGGCGTTGGCCAGTCTGACGATGCGGGCGTGCAGGACACGCAGGGAAAAGAGCGAGGGGTCTTCAGTGACGAGACGCCATCAGCTGCGAGTGGACTGCGGCAGCTCTGCGACCAGGCGCAGCGAGGCGGTCAGTTCATCCAGCTGGTAGTGCGGACGCAGGAAGGTCACGGCCTTGAAGACACCCGGCTTGCCCGGGACTTCCGCGACTTCGACACGTGCTTCACGCAGCGGGAACTGCGCCTTGGCTTCCTGGCTGGCGTTGTCGTCCAGCAGGACGTACTGGGACAGCCAGTCGTTCAGGTAGCGCTCGACACTGGTGCGCGAGGCGAAGCTGCCGACCTTGTCACGCATGATCGCCTTCATGTAATGCGCGATGCGTGAGGTGGCGAAGATGTACTGCATCTGCGAGGACAGGCGCGCGTTGGCGTTGGCTACATCGGTGTTGTACGTCTTCTGCTTCTGGGCGGACTGGGTGCCGAAGAAGGCGGCGTAGTCCGTGCCCTTGCAGTGCACCAGCGGGATGAAGCCCAGGTCTGCCAGCTCCTTCTCGCGACGATCGGTCACGGCGATCTCGGTCGGGCACTTCAGCGCCACTTCGCCATCGTCGGTCTGGAAGGTGTGGGTCGGCAGGTTCTCGACCAGGCCACCGCCTTCGACACCGCGAATGGCGACACACCAGCCGTAGTTGGCGAAGGCGTCGGTCACGCGCGAGCCCATGGCGTACGCCGCGTTCATCCACAGATACTTGTTGTGCTCGCGGCCATCGACGTTCTCGACGAAGTTGAATTCCTCGACCGGCGTGGTGTCCGGGCCATACGGCAGACGTCCCAGCACGTGCGGCAACGTCAGGCCGACGTAGCGCGCATCTTCGGAGTTGCGGAAGGACTTCCACTTGGCGTATTCGACGGTGTCGAAGATCTTGGACAGATCACGCGGACCGCTCATCTCGGTGAAGGAGTCCCAGCCGAACAGCTCCGGTGACGCCGCGGAGATGAAGGGGGCGTGCGCCGAGGCGGCCACGTGGGAGATCTGCTCCAGCAGATAGATGTCTTCCGGGCTGCGCGAGAATTCGTAATCGCCGACCAGCATGCCGAACGGCGCGCCACCGAAGGTGCCGTACTCTTCTTCGTAGACCTTCTTGAACAGCGCGCTCTGATCGAATTCCGGCGCCGATTTCAGGTCACGCACCAATTCCTTCTTGGTGGCGTTGAGCATCTGGATCTTCATGTTGCTGCCGGTCTCGGTCTGATCGACCAGATAGCGCAGACCGCGCCAGGAGGATTCCAGCTTCTGGAACTCACTGGCGTGCATGACTTCATTCATCTGCTCGGAGAGCATCGCGTCGATCTCGGCGATACGCGCATCCAGCACGGCGATGAGGTCCTTGCTGGGCATGACTTCGCCATCCAGCACCTGGGCGACCAGCTCTTCGATCAGGTCGCGCGCACGGGTGCGTTCAGTCTCGGAGCGCGCCACGCGGCTCTCGGAGATGATGCTGTCGAGCAAGGAAGACTGCGGCGCGAAGACGGCATCCTGCGCTTGCGGCGCCACTGTGGCTGATTCACTACGATTGTCACTCATGGTCTGACTCCGCAATCAGTTGTCGTCTTTGCGCACGGCTTGCTCGCGACCGAACTCGTCGCCCAGCGTCTTGAGCTTCTCGCTGTTCTGCAGCACGTCCATCAACAGCTCTTCCAGCTTGTCGTTGCCGCCCATCTTGTTGCGCAGATCGGCGAGCTTGTTGCGCACATCCAGAAGCTTGCGCAGCGGCTCGACCTGCTTGACGACATTCTGCGGCTCGAAGTCTTCCAGCGAGTTGAAGTTCAGCTCCACCGGCAGCTGGGTGCCATCCTTGCTCAGCGTGTTGTCGACGCGATAGGCAAGGCGCGGCTTCAAGCCCTTGAGGACGCCGTTGAAGTTGTCGCGATCGATGGCGACGAACTTGCGGTCCTTGAGCTTGGGCGGCGGGCTGAGCGGGTTGCCGGTGTAGTCACCGACGGCACCGACCACAAACGGCAGTTCCTTCTGCTCCTGGCTGTCACCGATCTCGACGTCATAGGTGATCTGGACGCGTGGTGCGCGAATGCGTCCCAGCTTGTGTTGTGTGCTATCCCTCTCCGCCATGGGGCATTTCCTTATGTGCTGTTGTGAAGTGATTGCGCGTGTCAAAAATGGGGGATCAAACTGAGCCGTCCGGCGCATCTTTGAGCGACATCAGCCTGTCAGACTGCCGCTATCGCCTTGAGTAGCCGCTGCTTGACGGCGTCATCCATCGACTCGATATCCGCGACATCGATCAGTTCTTCAAAGGTGTCGTTGCCGGCGATTTCGGTACTGCGCAGGATGGTGTCCTGCTCCGGCAAGTGCGAGCGGATGGGCGACCCCACCACGCAGAACGGCATGCTGCCGAATTCGTCCAGCTTCTCGAAACTGACCGGGAAGCGCAGGCCCAGCAACAGGCGCCCGAGGCCCGGGGCACGATTGACGCAATAGAACAGCATCAGGTAGTGCACCACGTAGCGCAGCAATTCTGCCGTGCTGCGATTGGGGTCCTTGATGATGTGGCGGAAGCGCTGCAGCGAGAAGCCGTCAAAGCCCACGACCCAACGTGTGGGGCTGGTGACGCGAATCACCTTGCCGGTGGACGTGAGGCGTACGTCATATTCATGCGGATAAAGGCGCGGGGCGGTGCTCAGAAGCTCCAGCGGCACATCCAGCTCCTGCAGCAAGCGGAAAGGCTCGGCATTGGCCGTGGAGTCATAGAGAGCGGTGAATTCCTTGAAGGCATGCTGTGCCTCACGGCCGCTACCGCGCGGCGCCCCTTGCAGGTATTCGCCAAAGATCATCTGTGGGCGAATCAAGGCCCCCAGCGTCGTCAGATAATCCGACGCATTGTCATACAACAGATCACTGACGACGCGAGTCTGCTTGCGCTGACGGATGAAGGCTTCAATGTCAAAGGACGAATCCATGTCAGATACTCTCCGTGCGCAGACCTTGCGCAACGCGTGATGAACCTCAGCCAAGCGGCTCGGCACGGGTGAACTGGTAATCGCTATCAGTGTCCTGCTGCCCCATCAACTCCAGGGTGTCGCCGCCCTCTTCCATCTTGAGCATCAGCGGCGCATCCCGCTCCAGACGCAGATAGGTAGTGCTGTCAGAGGTCTCGGCCTCGAAGTCGCCCCACTGCGTGGTCACGAAATCGCCCCCGATGGCATCGACGTGAGCTTCCTGCAGGAAGTACGCCGTGGGCTTGCCACTCTCGGAATCGCGATGCAGGGTCAGGTCCGCGCGGATGAGGCGGCAATCCTGGCAGGGAAGCGTGCCGACGAAGCGCTCGATCGGCGGCGGCGTGTAGTCGGCAGGGCCTGTGTCCGGAGCAGAGCTGCAACCGCTCAACAGCAGGAGCCCTACCACCAATGACCCGACAATGGCAATAAAAGAAGTCTTCAAGGTTTCACCGCCTGGTAAGGACATGCCGCCATTTCTTGACATCAATCTGCTTCCCTGTCAGATAAATCAAGACAACGTCTTGCCACCACTACCCTCTGATTGACGTGCTCGATACCGTAAATAGGTGACATCTTGCGGCGGGCATACAGAAGGAAAAGCGTTGACGATACATAGAAGGTAAATCTGTATATTTGTTCTAGCGCAGACGCGAATATGGAAACATATTGCAGGTGGAGATTCCAGCAAGAAACGCAAGGCAAATATCGTTTAAATAACGATTAACGCCATGCTTGCCACGCCGCAGAGCGGACGGCGCCATCTCCCATGGTGTCGCAATCATCTGACAGGGAGGCCTGCCGTACCTACCCTGGAGCGATAGTAAGGACTCAATCCTGCCCCGCCACTCCCGACTCGCCACCACCTAGCACGCAGGTCTGGAAAACACCATCAGAACAATGACATGCTGCCATATACCATACTGGAACAAAAGTGTTACAAAAATACCGAGATTGGATAACACAAATATGACAAGACAGTTGCCCATTACGCGACGACATTTCTTCTGACACTTTGAATCAGTTTAAACTAATATTATAAACGACCCTTTCACTGAGTGAAATGACAGAGTCATCACGTTGATGAAACCCCTCATTATTGACCAGCGATGTCTCCTTTTTTCGCATGCCGCACTTCCTGACCTCTCAGTCATGCAGGCGACCATTGCGCAACCATGCAGCCTCTTCACGCTCACTCATGGCGACCAGCGCCAGCAGAACTGCAGCCAGCCTCTCTCGCCCATGCGCTAGCGAGTCACGGGCCATCCTGATCGCCTTGCCCTGCTACAGACCCATGGCACCCGCTCCCCTTCGTCGGAGCTGACTCACGATCATCAGCCAGCATTGAAAGCCCCAACCACGAAAAGCCCGAGCCCTGGAAGGGCTCGGGCTGTCTGCACAACACTGGGGTGGACTTAGTCTACTAACGGTAGCTACCATCAGGTTGATGCTGAAGACCATTATAACTAGGCACGAATATATTGTGTTCTTCTTGCCAAGCACGCGACTGTTGAATAGCTTTCTCGATCTCAGTATCAGTCATATCTTTCGCAATTCTATTTTTTTCTTTTACACCAGCTGTACCTAATAGATCGTAATATTTGTAAGCCAAAACAAGATCTTTCGTGGTGCCTATTCCTTTTTCATAAAAAGGAGCCAAATCTCCCAAATTGATCATTTGAACCCCTTTAAATTTTGCGTCGACAGATCTTTTAGCCCATAGGAATGATTTATCTTCCTGACCTTGTGACAAATAAAACTTAGACAAAGAGGACGCAGATTGCCCATAGCCTCTTTCCGCAACTTTCAACAGCCAGTACTCAGCTTTATCCAGATCATTATTAACTATATTTGGGAATGTAATAGACTTCCCCCAATAAGCAATACCCAAACTTGTCTGAGATTTCGAATAGCCTTGCGCAGCTGACTCCATTAAGAAATATTTTGCTTTTTCAATACTTTTATGAACACCAATGCCATTATAATAGAATTGTGCCAATGCGTAACCCGCATCAGCCACATTGCCTTCCCACGCCTGATTCATAAACTTTGCAGACTTAGTCTTATCAACCTCTATATCTTGTTTTGAGTACCCCTGCGCATATAGCAACCCCAACAAATAACTTTCTACAGGCTTGATAGTCGAGCCAGCTTCCTTTAAAACATCAAAGTCTAACGCTTCGACTTCATTCTGTATATTATCCTCATTAGGATTATCGAAGTATACATTAGCATCAACGTGGCTTATATTCATGAATATAGTAAAAAATATAACTAAAAATTTCATAGTGAGTACTCATCGATACTTAATATATTGAGTAAAGATTAATCTGCTGACTGAAAAGCCCGAGACCTGGAGGGGCTCGGGCTGTCTGCATACATCGGGGTCAAGAGAGTCGACTAGCGGTAGCTGCCATCAGATTGATGCTCAAGCCCGTAATAACTAGGAACAAACGTGTTATGCTCTTCTTGCCACACACGAGACTGCTTGATGGCTTCTTGGATCTCAGCATCAGTCATATTTTTTACTACTCTATTTTTTCCATCGACACCAGCAGTTCCGCTAAGATCATAATATTTATACGATTTAATTAGATCAACATTAGTACCATATCCTAGCTCGTAATAAGAGGCGAGAGTAGAAAAACCAATTCCTTCCGACTCTGTGTACTTAGCTTTAGTTGAGGCTTTCATCCAATAAAAGGCCTTGCTTGGGTTCTCTTCGACGCCAATACCGTCTCTATAAATATATGAAAGATTCCCAGCTGACTGTCTATCCCCAGACTTAGCTGCTAAAGATAACCAGTATATAGATTTACTCATATCGACTGGAACCAGATCTTCCCATTGCCGCCCCCAATAGGCTCTCCCCAACGCACGCTGAGACAACAGGTATCCATCTTTAGCTGAAGTCAAATAGTATTTTAAAGATAAATCCCTGTTTTCTTTTACACAATATCCATTATAATAAATAGAACCTAAGACATAATCAGCATCAGAAACCCCATCAGCACTAGCCATCTTTAATAACT
This sequence comes from Cobetia sp. 2AS, assembly GCF_029846355.1. Taxonomy (NCBI): domain Bacteria; kingdom Pseudomonadati; phylum Pseudomonadota; class Gammaproteobacteria; order Oceanospirillales; family Halomonadaceae; genus Cobetia; species Cobetia sp. 2AS. Next base: position 870,569 of record NZ_JARWKQ010000001.1, on the reverse strand, counting down.
CTACACCTTTACCACAATTTTTTTCTATATTAAACCCTTTATCGCCATTGATCGTTAGCAAACCCAAATAATATTTTTTTTCTTTACTCGATCCAACGTTTTTAATTTCTTTTTCAGTATATTTACTTATTTTTTGCGACAGTACTTTCCCTGTAGGCTCTTGCACTAAAACTAGAGCAAAAGCATTATTGCTAGAAATTAATGTTAATATAAGGACTAAAATCTTCATTATTTCACCTCTAAATTAAAGAAATCACTTAGCAATTTTTCAGAACCATTAGTAGCAATCTTTATACTTAACTCATAGCTCCTACCTAAAGAAGATTCTGATACATCTTTCTCCCATGAAAATACTAGCTTGTTATCTTTTCTTATTATATTTACATCATTATTTTGAGAAAATCCTTGTGTAGTGTGCTGCGGCTCTGAAATGTTACTCAATAACCCTTCTCTAGATGTTTTATTCGCGTCGTCATTTGTCCAGCTCCAGCTTAAAACCGAATCAGAACTTTGCTTTGCAATTAAATTAACATTCATAGATTTACAAACATCTCGAGGAACTTCGATGTTAATTGCAAGATTGCTATGCATTTCATCGAAATGTAACTGTCTTTCATATTCATCATAATCTTTATCTATTAATGCTCTTGCCATTTTAACGCTTTGTGTATCTGAGCTGCTAGAAGTAAACTCCACAAGTATACCACTAAACACTAATTCAAGAGAGCTTTGTTCTGATTCGATATCGTCAAAGGGTAAAACCTGGGATATATGCCGGCCAATGATACTTCTATCAACCCAAGCTTGTACTGATGGCGCAACAATACTGATAAACTGGTAGGCAATATATAAAGTCAATATACCCAAGGCAACACCAATTGCCATACCAACTACTGCACCAGCCATCATAACAGCTGCAATAGTCACTAGGCCGTTAACTAATGATGCACCACTCATAGCTAAGCTGTAAGTTGAAGAAGTTGAGTGTCCCTTTTTAGTAGAATCTAGAGATTCACCAAACTTTGATGCAGCATCGAGTAGAGATGCACCTGCACCTATCAAGCCAACACCTTTACCTGTTATTTTCCAAAATACATTAGTGTCTGTTGCAAAACTGACCCATCCTACCTTCTGTGCGCCTTCTAATATAGCTGTAACACTACTACCCACACTAGAAGCTGCGCCCAAGAATTTGGCAAAGTACTCATCATCATTCTTTAGGGCTAAGTCATCCCACTTTGCATTAAAGGTAGTAGCTGAAATTACAACAAGTACGAATACATTACCTAAGCGACCACTGCCGCCATGATTTGAAATTTTTTCACTACTGATAGTTGTACTTATTGCTCTCAGCATGTCGTATGTCTGAGAAATTCGATCTGAATCAGTAACTTTTTTATCTTTATACCTATAAGTCGATTCTTCTCCTTCAGTGTTTTGTATATCTACTAACCCAGCTGGAGCCGGCAGTGCAACATTTATATAACTATCCATGCCAGCAGGCGGGGCTACAAAATTCCCTATATTGCCCTGGATATTCTTCAAAGCTTGAGATTTATCTATGTCACTACTATCGCCACCATCTATTTTTGAAACTACTTCTTTAAGCCAATTTTGGTAGCTAGAGAGCTTTACATCAATCGATTGAATTAAGGGTAATTGAAAGTTATCATTGAGTGCATACGGACTCGCCATATAAACTGCTTGATTATAGCATAGGAATTTTTTTATATTTAGTGATTGCTCTTGTTGCAAATCCTCTTCACCATTGTATTTAGCAACGTGGCTGTAGATTTTCAACGAAGAGAATGAGGTACCTATCATAGATGACATGATAGCACTCGCTGTTTCAATTTTTATAGCTAGTCCAGCATTATCTTCATTAAACATAGAGGGACTTGAAGTTTCACGAAGAGCTTTAAATACTTCTGCCCACTTGCGAAGCATTACAGCATCCAAATAGCTTTCTTCAGAGAGGCTATCAACCTGTTTTAAGGCCTTACAAACCATCTCTTTGTTATTAAAAAATAGCCCTAACATTAAGAGAGAGTCTTCGCTTGAAAAGTCGTCAGCCAAGTATTTCCACAAACTTACGCTAGCAGGCGACAGCATACCACCGTGCAACGAGTTAAATATATTCTTGCAAACTTCTAAACCCACACAAAAATCACTTTGGCTGTTACGCATGACTGCCGAAATCAAGTGATCTTGTACCCATAATGAATAATCACTGTCCTGCACCATGAGCAACTTGTCACACATATAAGTATGCGTTGCATACTCCTCCTCAAAAGACTTCAGTGAGCTAGCATCATACTGCTTCTTTAGCTCCTCTAAGTGCCTTTCTGATGGCGTTTTAAAAATACTATTTTCTTCATCATTTCGATTCAAAACCTTAAACCCAGGATTTTGAGACATCACTTCATTGCTATTACTACCCACATTCGTGTTTTTTTCTGATTTATTATTATATTCAATGAGCTCCTGATCCCGTTGATATCTTGCTCTCAAGATTTCTTTGTCTAGCGCTTGGACATTTAAATATATCTCGTTGTTACGTGCATCAATATCATTGTTTTTCGCCCGAGCATATTCTTTGCGATTATTCCCGGCATTCAGATAATCTTCTCGCTTTTTTTTCGCTTTTTTAAGTGGTGCTTCGATCTCAGATTTTTGACTGGCATCATACGAACGCTCAAAATTCTTCTGAAATGCATCAATTGCTTGTTTACAAAGAAGTTTGCGACGCCGCTCCTCACCCAATCTTTTAGAAGATTCATCTTCACCTGGATGGAAAAAGTCTTCTACCGCGGCAAGTGCTTGGTGACGATAAGCGTTGAGCTCCTGGATAATGCCTATTTCATCATTGACCGCGAGGATCAAGCCTCTGCCCTCGTAATCCGTCGAGGCATATCTGAGACGCTCGCTCATCGTCTGCTTCATTTCTTCTGGGCTATAGAGATCACGCTTTGGTCCACTGGACCAGAATTGCTCATCCAGCCCTGCTGCGCCGGGACTATATTCAGCGACCTGATCCAGCTCTTCCAAGCTGAAAGCATGATCTTGTGCCACCCCTGCTTTCCAGTCAGGAACATTGAATTTTTGCAGATACTTGTCACACCAGGGATCACCGCTAAGAATCCTGGATTTCACCTCATCCAGAAATCCTTCAGGCCATGCATGTTCCGTGTAGGCATAATACACATCACCGCTCTTGTCAGGAGTCGTGATAGTGACCAGAGAGGCTTGTAGGGATTCATTCTTGACGCGTGTGACTTTTTCTTCATCACTCTCGCCATCTCTATTGCCAGTCTCGAGCGTACACGGCATCGCCATCTTGTCCAGAGATGGAGGCTGCTTGACGGGGAACTGGTAATATTTTCCATCAGCGGTAATCGCAAATGCAGACCAATACATGCCATCGGGATTATCTTTATCGAACAAGTAAAGATAACCGCTGCGCAATTGGCGAAGGATATATTTATTGACCTGACTGGAGGTGCTATGGGCTATCTCTTCCTTGACCTCAGAGGGAACCACGCGCGTGGTGCGCTTACCATTCTCAAGTGTCTGGTCAAGCTTTATATCAGTAAAAGCCTTCACCCTATCTTCTGATAATTCAGGGATTTGCTGATTGGCATCATTACGTTGGCAGACAGCATATCGAACAGGCAGGATCGGAAAGCCAGTACGCTTGCAGAAACGACATTCGCCATTCACGACACTCAAAGCGACATGCTGATTTACTATTTGACCTGACATGAGGTTATACCTTTTCCCTGCTTTCCATGATCTTGTCCCAATCGGCGCTACCAAGCTTGCTGGTCAAGCTGATATAGCTGTGAGTGCTGCGTGAATCAGGTGTCGCTCTGGCGCTCAGTAACTGGCGCATGATCGGATGCTGATAGAACTTCGGATATGTGACCATCCCGTGGAGCACGAAGACCGAGATATCCTGTCGCTCTTCCAGACCACACTCCTTTGCGGCGACCAGTAACGCATCGGCAGTTGCGGCATCCGCAGAAGCTGCCTTGCTCTCTTCCGGAAGCGTGCGATATAGCTCCAGACAATGGTTCAGCATCCCTATCCGTCTAATGGCAGACCACTGCGTCAATGTCAGGTTCAATCTCCCGAGGTGACGCTGCTCACTGTGTGGTGCGATGCTCTGCAGTGCGTGGGCGTTATCCAGGTAGATCCACTGATCGACAGGCCCCAGCAGTGCCGATAGCTGCTCGCGGTCAAGAATGACCTCGAGGCGCTCCAATACTCGGGGGTCATGAAAACGCAGCAGCGCCTTCTTGCCTTCCGGGGTCGTCTGCTCAAGTTGGCGCTGGATATATGACACCACGCTGGAGAGCGGCTGAGCTGTGATGATCCAACCACCGAACGCGACCGGAGTCGTGAGACTTGCAGAGCGTTGCTGCCTCTCCTTCTCCAGCTCTTTGCCCAGGTGCGTTTCTGGCGGCACCGGTTGTAGATAGAGTTTCTGCGATGGCGTCTGGGCATAGAATCCGTTGCGTACCAGGCCCGCGGATGTCTGGTCCTTCGCACTCAATGCGCGCTGCGGCGTATTGCTCGGGTCTACCACGCGATACAGGCGTGACTCGGTAGCCGCTTGTCTTGCCATCTGCAGGAATTCCGCATCATCCAGCATGGCCATATCAGGACTCCACCACACCGTCGCCATTGGCGGCAGCGCTTTGTCCTTTACTCGGACACAGCAAGTCTTCGCCTTCCGGCAACTCCGTCATCGCGGCATTCAGACTCGTCGGCCCACCGAAGCTGTGCTGCGCGCCTTTGACATCTATCTTGCCCGGCGCATGCAGTTCGATATTGCCGTCCTTGAGGCGGACGTAGGCACCACCGCAGGTGAGCAGAATTTCCTTGGCGGCGTTGATATCGATGTCGTTTTCGGTGGAGGTGATGGTGACGTCCTTTTCCGCCGTCAGGTCCATCGCATCGCTTTGCGCCTGCACTTCGACCTTGCCCTTGCCGGCAAACAGCTTGATGCCGGAGCGCTGCACGAACAGCGAGAACTTCTCGACCACGGCGCCTACCAGACTGCGCCCGGTGGCCAGGTTGATATCTTCGCCACTGGTGACGCTGAGCGAGCGGCCCTGTGCCAGGTGCGTCGATTCCGGCGTACTGGTGGCGATGCCGGCGGGCGATGTGAGATGCAGCCAGGGCGCATTCAGGCGCGCCGCCTGCCCCCGCCCGCCATTGGTAGCACTCTGGGCTGAACTACCGTCGAAGCGGCTACCGCTGTCATCGGCGCCATAGGTGCCTTGGGTATCGTCGCTGGCCTGCTTGATCTGCGTACGCGCCGCGAGCGCCTCGGCGTTGTGGCTGGTGGCGCTATCGCTGAGCGTATTGGCCAGCTGATAGGCGCTGGCGAGCTGCTGTTGCGCAGGAGAGAGATCTAGCTGTTCGCCACTGGCCGCGATTTGGCCCCAGCTACTGAGCATCAGGCCGCTGTTGGCACGAATCGCCCCATAGGCGTCCGAGCGCAGCTCGAAGCCGGTACCGCGGAAGCTGCCGCGTGTGTTGCCCTGCTGATGGATCAGATAGCCGAGATTGAGCTGGGATTTCTCGTGCTCCGAATTCAGGCGCACACGCTCCTGGTCGGTGGCGTCATCGAACACCAGCTCGTTGTACTTGTTGCCGCGATAGGTCTTGCTCTTGAGGCCGGAGAGCAGGCCGTTGGAGTGCCATTGCGGCGTCTGATCGCCGTTGTAGACCCGCCCGGTGATCAACGGCCGATCCGCATCGCCTTCGAGGAAATCGACGATGACTTCCTGGCCGATACGCGGCACGAAGACACTGCCCCAGCCAGCACCGGCGTTGGGTTGTGCAACACGCAGCCAGCAGCTGGCATCGGCGGCGCCCTTCTCGCTGCGGTCCCAATGGAACTGCACGCGCACGCGGTTGAGCGAGTCGGTGTGGATCTCTTCGTTCTCGGGGCCGACGACAATCGCCGTCTGCGGGCCACCCAGGTTGGGCCGCGGATGATCGAGAGACGGTCGGTACGGCTGACTGAGGCGCTGGCTCTCGAAGTCGATCAGGTACTGACCGGTGCCGACATCGGCGTAGTCTTCGTGAGCGCTCTCATTGAGACCATGCGCCTGGCGCGCCTCGGCCATGCGCGCCTGCAGGCTGCCCGGTAGCGCCTTGAGATGCGCGGAGACCGGCAGCGCATTCTCGGCGCAGACGGTCAGGCCCAGCACGAGGAATTCGCGCTCACTCGCGTCGCCGTCTTCATGACGGGCGTGCTGGCTGAGCTCGAACCAGCGGCCGACCTTCAACTGGCGGGTGCCCCCGGCGCCGTAGAAGCGCTTGGCACGGGATTCATGGGCCTCGAGGCGGTTGACGGTCAGGCGTTCGCCGCGCGAGTGATCATCAAAGTAGTACTCGCCGGGGTAGTCGTAGACTTCCTGCTCGCTGAGGTTGCCCTGATCGCTACGCGTATCCTGGCCTGAGCGCTTCTCCAGGCTCGGCTGCTTGTAATCAAAGGTGCCGAGGCTGACGCGCGTCGGTTGCTGCTGACGACGGCCGCTCCACTGGGTGATGGAGTCTTCCAGTTCAGTGGCATCCTGACGGTGGAAGCGGATCACCTGTGGCTCAACCGGCGCACAGGTCGCGACATCGTCGGTGATGACGAGGCGGTGGCCATTGAAGTCGCTATCGTCAGTGGCATGTTCGAAGTAGTAGAACAGCCCTTCCTGCTCCATCAGGCGATTGACGAACTGGAAGTCGCTCTCACGATACTGCACGCAGTAGCTGCGCGCCGGATACTCGCGACGCAGGTCCAATCGCCAGCCGCCCTGGGCTTCGCCTTGCGCGATGGCGTGGTTCGAGAACACCGACTCGATGACCTCGACGGCGGTGAGGTCCTGGAAGATACGGCTGTCGCGGCCGAGCTTGAGCATCGCCATCCACGGCACCAGCGTCAGCTGGTAATAGAAGACGCCACCATCCTCACCGAGCAGCGCGGCGGACTCGACCAGGCCCGAGAGCTTGCGGTAACTGCCATCGGCCTGACGCACCGAGAGCGCCGCCGGCTGCGCCATCAGGGTCTTGAGTTCGATGTCACCATTCTGGGAGATGCAGTCGAGGGTGTAGGCAAAGGGACGCGACATGCGCTCTTCCCCCACCAGGCGATGCGGGATGAAGTCCGCGCCGCTCATCTCAAGCGTGAGCAGGCGCTCGTTCTGGCTCAGTGAGACATCAAACGACGACAGCAAGGCGTCGAGTACCCATGAATCTGACATGTTCTGCATCCCTGGCAGTTATCGTAGACGATGCCCTGTTGTACAAGACCGTCCATGGCTCTCAATCAGGCTGCACAGCATATAGGAATGCACTGATTTAGTTAATGACTCAACAGAGTGAACACTTACGCTGAAAGCTCGTTAACGACTACGTGAGGCGCAGCATGACTGGCGATAAAGGAGGATATGTCATGACGGAGTCGACACCAGAAATCAGTACAAGACTTGCCATCAATTCCGGTCAGTCGCGTGGTCTGCTCTCTCTATCTGCTCTCTATCTGTTCTCCCCATCTGCTCTCTATCTCTCGTCTTTCCTCTTCGCTCTGTCCTCTCCCCTCTTCGCTCTGTCCCCTGCTGTCTGCTGCTGTCTGCAGTCTGCCGCCTGCTCAGCCAGCGGGGCAGTCTGTGTGATAGCGCCCGGCCCAGGGTGTTATCTCGCGAATGGCGAGCCTGTCAGCCACTGCGCATACCGATTGAATACGCGGGATAATGTTCTCGGCGGCGAATATTCGCGACAAGAGACAAGTCGTTAATTCCATATATGGAAATCTATTTCTGCATGTGAAAAACAGTTTGACACCTTTGACGTCACTTCATAGCCTGTAGGCCAAATTCAGGAGGAGTGATGCATGCGCACTGACAAGAACTTCATCAACAACGAATTCGTCGCCTCATCCCAGGGCGAGATGATTTCGGTCTACAACCCGGCCACCGAAGCACTGGTAGGTCAGGTGCAGGCAGCAACCACTGACGAAGCGCTTGAAGCGGTGAGCATTGCGGCCAAGGCTCAGAAGGACTGGCGTGCCAAGACCAGCACCGAGCGTGCCGGCTACATGCACAAGCTTGCCGAGGCGCTGATGGCGCGCAAGGATGCCATCGGCCAGGCATTGGCAGATGAGTCCGGCAAGAGCCTGGAAGACGCCACCAATGAAGCCGTCTATGCCGCCGACATCACGCGCTACCACGCCGAGTGGGCACGTCGTATCGAGGGCGAGATCGTCCCCAGCGACACTCCCAATGAAAGCCTGCTGCTGCAGCGCGAGCCCATCGGCGTCGTGGCCTGCCTGATTCCGTTCAACTACCCGGTGTTCACCCTGCTGCGCAAGATCGCCCCGGCGCTGATCACCGGCAATGCCGTGGTCGTGCGTCCGAGCAACAACACCCCGACCTCCGCCTTCGAGATCGCCAAGGCGATTCAGGATGCCGGCATTCCGGCAGGCATCGTCAATATCCTGGCGATGGACCACGGCACCGCGGAAGCCGTCTGCACTCACCCCAAGGTGGGCATGATCACCCTGACCGGCAGCGTCGGCGCCGGTCGCAAGGTGCTGGAATATTCCCAGGTCAACATCGCCAAGTCCTCACTGGAACTGGGCGGCAAGTCACCGGCCATCGTCGAGCCGGATGCCGACCTGGCCAAGGCAGCGGCACAGATCGCGGCCTCTACCCTCACCAACTGTGGCCAGCTGTGCACCGCCATCGAGCGTGTCTATGTGCACGAATCCGTCTATGACGATTTCGTCGCCCAGCTGAAGCAGCAGATGGAAGGCGTCAAGTTCGGCAACCGTCTGGAAGATGCCAGCCTGATGGGGCCGCTGATCAACGAGAATTCGCGTCTCAACATCCATCAGATGGTGGAACGCGCCATCGATGACGGCGCCACTCTGGAAATCGGCGGCTACATCCCCGAAGGCAAGGGTCACTTCTACCCGCCGACCCTGCTGACCGGTTGCCGTCAGGACATGGAGATCGTGCAGGAAGAGATCTTCGGCCCGGTACTGCCGGTGCTGACCTACAGCGATGTGGATGAAGCGCTGGCACTGGCCAATGACCACCAGTTCGGTCTGGCCTCCGTGGTCTTCACCGAGAACTATCGCACCGCCATGAAGGTCGCCAACAACATCGAAGCCGGCGAGCTCTACATCAACCGCACCCCGGCGGACCCCTACCAGGGCTACCACGCCGGCTGGAAGCGCTCTGGCCTGGGCGGTGATGATGGCAAGCACGGCATGCTCGACTACACCCAGACCCGTCTGGTCGTGATGAACTACTGATCACGCCATTCCGTTTTACCTGTCACGCCTTCGGGGAACCCTCTCCCCGGAGGCGCTGACGCCCTACCCCATTTCTTTCCGGAAGCGCGCTGTTGGCGTCGAATGACGGCATGCCAGGCAGTGCGCTTCCACAATCTCCTGCTAGCCAGTGACCACTGAAAGGCCTGCCACCATGAAAGTTGTCAGTTGCGAGACACACATCGTCGCCACGCCGCCGCCCCACGTCGGCGGCATGTACTGGATCTTCGTTCAGCTGCGTACCGCTTGCGGCATCGAAGGGGTCGGTGAAGTCTATGCCGCCACCTTCCACCCGGAAGTCATGAGCAAGGCGATCGCCGATGTCTTCTCGCGTTACCTGGAAGGCAAGAACCCGCATCATATTGAACGTCTGTACCGCGAAGCCTTCTCCAGTGGCTTCACCCAACGCCCTGACCTCACCATGATGGGTGTGCTCAGCGGTCTCGAGATGGCCTGCTGGGACATCGTCGGCAAGGCGGCCGGTCTGCCGGTGTATGAGCTGATCGGTGGCAAGGTCCACGACAAGCTGCGCTCCTACACCTACCTGTACCCCAAGGATGCACGCGGCAACTACGACTATGACAACGTCGAGCTGGCTGTCGAATGCGCACTGGAAAACCGCGAGAAGGGCTTCACCGCGCTGAAGTTCGACCCGGCCGGCCCCTACACCGCCTACTCCGGCCAGATGCTGTCTCTGGAAGGCATGGACAAGAGCGCCACCTTCTGCCGCCGCATCCGCGAAGCGGTCGGCAACAGCTGTGATCTGCTGTTCGGCACCCACGGCCAGATGACGCCGGCATCCGCCATTCGTCTCGCCAAGTATCTCGAGCCGTATGACCCGCTGTGGCTGGAAGAGCCGGTGCCGCCGGGACAGAGCGAAGCCATGGCGCGCGTGGCAGACCACACCTCCATCCCGGTCGCGACCGGTGAGCGCCTGACCACCAAGTACGAATTCCACGATGTGCTCAAGAACAACGCGGCCTCCATCCTGCAGATGAACCTGGGACGCGTCGGCGGCATTCTGGAAGGCAAGAAGATCGCGGCGCTGGCAGAAGTCTATTACGCCCAGATCGCCCCGCACCTCTACAACGGCCCGGTCGGCGCCGCGGCCAGCATCCAGCTGGCGACCGCCACACCCAACTTCCTGATCCAGGAAAGCATCGGCACCTGGGATGGCTTCCACGCCGATGTGCTCAAGGAGAAGATCGAGTGGCGTGATGGCTACATCATCCCGTCCACCAAGCCGGGCCTGGGGGTCGAGCTGGACATGGACGTGGTCAAGGCCAATTCGCCTTACACCGGCCGAACCCTGCACCTGAGCATGGACCCGCGTCCCTATGACGTGAAGGAACAGTCCAGCACCGACTGGAAGCGCAAGCCGGAGGCGTAATGCCGATGCAATACGATTTCATCATTGTCGGTGCCGGGTCGGCGGGGTGCATCCTCGCCAACCGGCTCAGCGCCAGCGGACGCCACAGCGTGTTGCTGCTGGAGGCCGGCGGCAAGGACACCTCGCCCTGGATCAAGGTGCCGGTCGGGTTCGCCAAGACCTACTACAACCCGACCTACAACTACATGTATTACAGCAAGGAAGAAGCCGCGATGGGGGGGCGCAAGATCTATACCCCCCGCGGCAAGGTGCAGGGTGGCTCCGGCTCCATCAATGCGATGATCTATGTCCGGGGCCAGGCCTCGGACTTCGATGACTGGGCGCGCGCCGGCAACGACGGCTGGTCCTATCGCGAGGTACTGCCCTACTTCAAGCGTCTTGAATGCCACCCGGATGGCGACACCGAGTATCGCTCCGGCCAGGGGCCGATCGGTATCACGCCGCTGAAACATGGCGCGCACCCGATCTGCCAGTCGTGGCTGGAAGGGGCCCGCGAACTGGGTTACACGCTCAATGATGATTTCAATGGCGAACACTTCGAGGGTGCTGGCATCTATGAGGCCAACATCCGCAAGGGACAGCGGGACTCCAGCAATACCGCCTACCTGAAGCCGGCACTGTCACGCGACAACCTCACGCTCAAGCATATCTGTCGGGTGGAGCGCGTAACGCTGGAAGAGGCGCCCGATGGCGGCAAGCGCGCCACGGGTGTCGTCTACCGGCTTGATGACGAGGTCATCGAGGTGACAGCACATCGCGAGGTCATCCTCTGCGCTGGCGCCGTGGACTCCCCGAAGCTGCTGCAGCTTTCGGGGATCGGCGGGCGTGAGGCGCTGGCGACGCATGGTATCGAGACACAGGTAGACCTGCCGGCCGTCGGTCAGAATCTGCAGGACCACCTGTGCGCCAGCTACTACTACCGCGCCAATCGCACCACGCTGAATGATGACTTCGCGTCCTTCTGGGGCCAGGCCAAGGCGGGACTGCAGTATCTTATCAATCGCAGTGGGCCACTGGGCATGAGCGTCAATCAGGCCGGGGGATTCTTCCGCGGAAGCGAGGCGGAGTCAGAGCCGAACATCCAGCTCTACTTCAATCCGATGTCCTACCAGATTCCCAACGACCCGAAGGCCAAGCTGACGCCGGAGCCGTATTCCGGCTTCTTGTTGGCCTTCAATTCCTGCAGGCCGACCAGCCGTGGCAGCATTTCACTGGCCTCGGCAGACCCGGCGGCGCCGGCGACCATCTGCCCCAACTACCTCAGTACCCAGAAGGACATCGATGAGGTGATCCAGGGCAGTCGTCTGGTGCGCAAGCTGATGGGCGCGCCCGCTCTCAAGGCCATCACCGAGTGCGAGGTCGCCCCGGCCGAGACGGTCCAGGATGAGGACAGCATGCTGGCGTACTTCCGCGCTCAGGGAGGCTCCATCTACCACCTGTGCGGCTCCTGCGCGATGGGCCCGGACAAGGCGAACGCCGTGGTCGACAGCCGGCTGAAGGTGCATGGTGTGGCGGGGCTGCGCGTCATCGATGCCGCCATCTTCCCCAATATTACCTCCGGCAATCTGAATGCGCCGGTGATGATGGTGGCGGAAAAAGGCGCGGACCTGGTGCTGGCCGATCACACCGAGTGAGCCGAGGTCAGCCACCAAACAACCCGCGCACGGCCCATGGGTCTGGTACCCTATGGGCCGTTTTATTTTCAGCGCATGAGAGATGCCGTGTGGCATCGTTCATCCGTCGTCAAAGTGTCACAGCCCCGGATGCACGCCGTCTGTGACCGAGATTCGCGTTTCGGAGTGTCCCCGCGTTCATGAATCACGAGAAGACCAAAGCCCCTGCCGTCGACCACAGTGTCATGATTCTGGATCTGCTTGCGGCAGCCTCCTACCCGCTGACGCTCTCGGAAATCTGCGAGTCCACCGGCATCTCGCCTGCCACCGGACACCGCGTGATCAACTCCCTGCTGCACCATCAGCTGGTCGCCCACGATCCCGGTCGCAAGAAGTCCTACTGCATCGGCTCGCGCATCTTCCAGATCTCCTCGACGATCTACAACAAGCAGAGCCTGATTCCGGTCTTCTACCCCATCGCCGAGATTCTCAAGAACGAGATTCACCGCTCGATCTTCCTGTGCATCCCCATCGGGGATCAGGTGGTGGTGATCTCGAAGGTCGATGCCTCCGGCAGTGGCAGCTACAACCTCTACATCGGCAAGACCATGGCCCAGCACGCCTGTGCTGCCGGCAAGGCGATTCTCGCCATGCGCCCCGAGGCCTCATGCCAACTGTATCTGGAGGCTGCGACGCGGAGTACGCCTGGCCTGGCCGAACGCCGTGACGAGATGGATGCCGAGCTTGAACGTGCACAACGCCTGGGATATGCGGTGTCCAGCGGCGAGGCCGAAGGACAGCTGAGCTGTATCGCGGCGCCTGTCCTGAACATGCGCAACGAGCCCATTGCCGCCATCAGCGCCGTCATCAGCCAGGACTGCCTGAATCCGCAGCAGGCACGCGCCTACTCCAAGCATCTGGTCCAGGCGGCGCGCCAGCTGTCCTCGCGCATCATCTGAGGCCGAAAACGTTGCCTGGCGAGCCCGTCATGCTGCACCGCACAAAGTCTTGCCACTATATATAGGTATTTTCAGCACCCAATATAGGTATTTTTCAGCACCCAGCGATCTGACAGACGTTATCGATGTTGCTCTGATAGCGAAACGCGGCTGCGACAGCCGACAAGCACCTTGAGGGCGCCTTTTGTCGATGGCGCGAATGGTCGATGGCACGAATGCAAGATACCCGTGATTCACAAGGCCACCCTGGCCTCACGAATCACGGGTATCTTGCGTGGCATCACGGCGGCGTCAATCGCCTCCTGTCAGGAGATGACCGGCGCGCCGAGCAGTGCCTTGACCTCGACATATTCGGCCAGGCCTTCGTCGCCCCATTCACGGCCGTTGCCGGAACGCTTGTAGCCACCGAAGGGCGCATCGAAGGAGAACTCTGCCCCTTGCAGATAGCATTGCCCTGCCTGCATGCAGCGGGCGATCGGCAATGCTGCCTCGGCGTCACGCGCATAGACTGCAGATGACAGGCCATAGACGCTGTCATTGGCGATGGCGATCCCCTGCTTCACGTCATCGTAGGGCAGGATGCACAGCACCGGGCCGAAGACCTCCTCACGGGCGATCTCCATTTCATTGCTGACATTGGTGAAGATGGTCGGCCGCACATAGCAGCCCTTCTCGAGCCCTTCGGGCGGCTCGACGCCACCCAGCGCCAGCTCGACACCGTCGTTGATGGCCCGCTGCACCAGATCAAGCACCCGCTCGCGCTGACGCTGAGAGACCAGCGGCCCCATGGTGGTCGCCGGATCATTCGGGTCACCCACCACCTGCTCATTGGCGATCTCGACCGCCAGGCGGGTCGCCTCTTCCAGTCGCGAACGCGGCACCAGCAGACGCGTGAAGGCGTCGCAGGTCTGACCGGTGTTGGCCATCACGTTCTCGACATTCAAGCGCACGGCCGCGGCCAGGTCGGCATCTTCCGTCACCAGCAGCGGTGACTTGCCGCCCAGTTCCTGACAGACCCGCTTGACAGTGGGCGCGGCACTCTCGGCGACCTTGCTACCGGCAATGGTCGAGCCAGTGAAGGACACCATGTCGACCTGCGGATGGCCGGACATCACCGGGCCGATCTCGCTGCCCTCGCCCGTCACCACATTGAAGACGCCAGCAGGCAGACCGACCTTCTCGAAGATCTCGGCCATGATGAAGTCCTGCAGCGGCGTCTGCTCCGCCGGCTTGGCGATCACGGTGCAGCCTGCCGCCAGCGCCGGGGCCAGCTTGCCGATCAACTGATGCAGCGGATAGTTCCACGGGTTGATCAGCGAGCAGACACCGATGGGCTCGCGCATCAGAGTCACATCGCCCTTGCGCTCGTCCTCTTCCATCTGGAAGGCACGTTCGGCGTAGTAACGCATGCCTTCGATGGGGCCTTCCACGTGCAGCGCGCCGGCCAGTTGCACCGGGCAACCCATAGTGAGCACCTGCACGTCGCGCAGCTCATCGAAGCGACGCTGCATCTCATCCGCTGCCGCCATCAGGATATCGTGGCGTTCCTGCGCGGATGTCGTGGACCAGGCAGGCAGCGCCTGACGTGCTGCCATGATGGCAGCCTCCACATCCTGCTCACCGGCGCGCGGCACACTGGCGCACAGCTCGCCGGTGGCCGGATTGATGACCTCCATGCGCTCGCGCCCGAAGGGTGCCTGCCAGTGGCCATTGATGTAGAAGTTGTCGTGATGTTGCATGCCAGACCTCTCGTTGCTGGTGGGAGATAACACTTTCCCTGAGGGTGAGTCTCAAACGCAAATGCCCCGGAGGCCATTCGCACGGCGCTCCGGGGCAGTCTCCACGGCTCAGTTGCGGCCGGTAACGCCGACTTCGTAGCCGACTTCTTCCGGCTCGTCATCAGTCAGCTCTGCCGGGAAGCCGGTGCCGAGCACACGGACATCGGCGGCTTCCTCGAGACGACGGATGATGTTGGAGGACCACTCACGCGGACCGAAGCGCTCCTGACCATCGCGGAAGATGTCCATCAGCATCGGGGAGATTTCCAGCGGCACATCCAGGTTCTTGGCCAGGGTGTCAAACAGGCCGACATCCTTGAGCACCAGATCCATGGTGAAGCTGATGTTGCGGCTTCCGTTCAGGATGACCTGGGACTCGGTCTCGTGGACGAAGGAGTTGCCCGAGGAAATCTTGATCGCCTCGTAGGTGGTGTTCATGTCCATGCCGGCCTTCTTGCAGACGGTCAGGGCTTCGGCGACGGCGCACAGGTTGGCGGTGGCCAGATAGTTGGTCATCACCTTGAGCACGGAGGCGGTACCCAGCTCCCCGGTGTGCAGAACTCGACGCCCCAGGTTGGTCAGCACCGGCAGCACCTGCTCGAAGGATTCGCGGTCACCGCCGACGAAGATGGAGATATTGCCGGTGGCGGCGCGGTGGCAGCCGCCGGAGACCGGTGCTTCCAGTGCCTTGGCACCGGTGGCCAGCACCTTGTCGGCGATACGACGCAGTTCGCCGTCGTCGGTAGTGCTCATCTCGAGCCAGATCTTGCCTTCACGCAGACCGGCGATGATGCCGTCGTCGCTTTCCATCACGGCGCTGCAGGCAGCCGGAGACGGCAGGCAGGTGATGACCATGTCGTTGGCTTCGGCGAGTTCCTTGGCAGAATCCGCCCACTTGGCACCCTGCGCGAGGAAAGGCTTGGCGGCTTCCGGGTCAAGGTCACGCACGGTGACGTCATGTCCATTGCGCAGCAGACTACCTGCCAGCTTGCCACCCACGTTACCGAGACCGATGAATCCGACTTTCATGTGCTGTCCTCTTTGCTGTCTGCCTGCTGGCTGTCCGGTGTACTGCACCGGGCCGCTTGGGACGGAGTGGAATCCTGTCCGTCGTGGCCCATGTCATCTTGAAGCTCACCCTACTGGCCGACCTGCCTGCCAACAATTCATAAGAATTTGGCAATTGGTAACAATTTTTGTGAGTCCCCCAGACCCCACGTCTCCGAACGAACAGCAAATAGCGAACAGCGATCAACCGGCAGATGCCAGATGCCCAGCCCCCCATAACTCAGAACACAGAACCCAGAGCCCAGAACTCAGAACTCAGAACCCGGAAACAAAAAACGCCACCCGAAGGTGGCGTTGTCACGTAACAGCTCTCGCTCTGGCGGATCAGGTGGGCACGCTGCGACTCTGTGCCTCCAGCCAGCCAAGGAGGGTCGCGACGCGCGGATCCCGCTCCAGCTCGCGATGACAGACAGCCCCCCATTCACCGCGCCCGGTCGTCACCTGCCCGGTCGGGTTGATGAGTCGACCGTTCGCCAGGTCATCGTCGGCAAAGGGCCCGTTGACCAGTGCGACGCCCTCCCCGCGCGCCGCCATCTCCAGGGCGACTGCCAGGGTGTCGACCACGATGCAATTCCGGGTGGGACAAGGGCCTAGCGACAATGCCTCGAAGTAACTCTCCCAATTCCAGCCCTCGGTGTAGACCCCGATCAACGGCAGCGTCTTCAAGGCATCCGCGGGAACCGGGTGTGCATCGTCGCCCAGCAGCTGGGGGCTGCATACCGGGAGGAGGCGTGACTCGAACAACGGCTGCCAGTGCAGGTGGTCCGCCAGCGGCGCATCGCGGAAGACGATACCGACATCGGCATTGGCCTCATCGAACTCCCAGCCGAGACTGCACGTCATCAGCTTGAGCTCGACTTCAGGATGCATGGCCTGGAAATGCGACAAGCGAGGTGCCAACCAGCGAATCGAGGTCGTCACATAGACCTGAATCGTCAGCGGCTGGGCATGCTGCATCTGGCGCAGAGACTCGGCGCCTTGCACCAGGCCCGCCAGCGCTTCACGCACTACCGGATAGAAACGCTCGCCAGCCGCCGTCAGCACCACATGACGACCTTCACGGGCAAACAGTTTCACCTCCAGACTCTCTTCGAGACGCTGAATCTGGTTGGCGATGGCCGGATGCGTCAGGTTCAGTTCCTCGGCGGCCGCGCGGAGACTCAGCAGACGCGCAGCAGCTTCAAACCCTTTCAGCGAACTCAAGGGCGGCAGTTTCTGCAGTGGCAGAGGGGTTGGCATAGACGACACTCACGAAAGGCGGACGATGGGAGAGCAGGAGCCATTCTCGAAACTGACAAACGCCTCGCATGCCGCTCTCACCTCCGCCGAAAAGACAATGACAAAGACGGGTGACTGTCACAGACAGCCACCCGCGTAATTGCCTTCGATGATACCAAACCCATCGGGGCTCGTAAGGCTCCTGGCTTTGCATGGGTCTTGCTGCTTATGCGGGAGTCTTTACTATCCCGATTGCGACCTTCGCGTTTCTTTTTACGACAGGGCGCAAGATTTCTCGCGGTTCATTGCCATAGGCTGCATGCGCAACCCACTGCCACACCTGGGCGAGGTTTCCCGATCTGGAATGGCCAGCCATGAACGTGCGATAAACATGATATTCTCAACAAAAACAAACGTTCGATTCTTTCGCATCTTACAATGAGGCCCCCCGACCCCGACACCGCGCTATACCGAATCCCCTTCCCGCAAGAAACACTATAACAAGATCAAGGAGTGACCCATGTTTGGATCTTCCATTCGACCACTGGTCTTCTGGCCCCCGTTCATACTGCTCTTCGTATCCGTCGTCGCCAGCCTGGTCGACCTCGAAGGGTTTCTGGCTGTCACCACCAATCTCAACAACCAGGTACTGAGCAAGTTCGGCTGGTTGTTTTCCATCACGGCGCTCAGCATGGTGGTGGCCTGCCTCATAGCCTATCTTTCGCCGCTGGGCCGCACCCGTATCGGCGGCGAGAACGCGACGCGACTGTTGTCCCCATGGCGTTGGTTCTCCATCACGTTATGCACCACGTTGGCCGTGGGCATCATGTTCTGGTCGACCGCAGAGCCGCTTTATCATCTGCACTCGCCGCCCACCTCGCTGGACATTGCCGCCAATAGCCCGGAAGCCGCGCGGTTCGCGCTCTCGACCATGTTCCTGCATTGGTCATTCACGCCCTATGCGATCTACACCGTTCCTGCGCTGATCTTTGCCCTGATGCATTACAACCTCGGCAAGCCCTTCTCGCTCGGGACCCTGTTCGTGCCGCTGCTGGGAGATCGACTGATCGGTCGCAAGGGACGTGCGCTCGATGCACTTGCGCTCTTCGCCCTGGTCTGTGGCATGGCGTCATCCCTCGGCACAGGGGCCATGACACTGGCAGGCGGCATCGACCGCTTCCTCGGCACTGGCTCGGGCCCGCTGATGCTGGGCATCGTCACCCTCGCGATCGTGCTGTGTTTCACCGCTTCGGCGGCCAGTGGTCTGCAAAAAGGCATCGCACGCCTGTCCGCCATCAACGCCAAGGCCTTCTTCGCCTTTCTCATCTTCGTGTTTGCCTTCGGTCCGACGCTGACCATCCTGGGCTACGGCACGGAAGCGGCTGGCGAGTATTTCACCAACTTCATGAGCAAGAATCTGTTCACCGGGGCCTTCGACAATGACCCCTGGCCACAGAGCTGGACCATCTTCTACTGGGCCAACTGGATGGCATGGGCACCGATTTCGGCTCTGTTCCTGGGCAAGATCTCACGGGGGTATACCGTGCGACAGTTCATGCTGATCAACATGGTGGCGCCCTCGCTCTTCTCGATCATCTATGTCGCGGTGTTCAGCAGCACGACATTGAAGCTCGACATGGATACCACCGGGGCACTCAACACCATCCTCAGCGAGGCCGGGGCTGGCTCGGTGATCTACGCACTATTCGATGAGCTACCGATGAGCTCTCTGGTGGGGGGGATCTTCCTGGTCATCGCCTTCCTGTCCTTCGTGACAGCGGCCGACTCCAATACCGACGCCATCAGCCAGCTCTGCAGCTCGGATAGCCAGGAGGCTCTGGCAGGCAACGAAAGCGAAGACCGCAGCAAGGGCCGCCTGATGATGAAGATCATCTGGGGCTCGACCATCGGCGCCGTCGCCTGGATCATGACTTCCTTCGTCGGTATCGACGGCATCAAGATGCTCTCCAACCTCGGCGGGGTACCAGCGCTCTTCATCGTGATCGGTGCCACGGCGTCTCTGATACGTCTGGTCTCGATCGGTACCGCCAAGATCGGCCTCGAGCACACGCCGTCACGCAGTTATTCGGCAGAAGCCCATCAGCGTTGGCAATCTTCCCAGTCCAGCTGAGCCAACTCGAGATGGCGTGATACTCAAGTCCTCAAGGAGAAACCATGACACCCCCGGGCCGAGAGGCGACGGGGGTGTCGTGGTTTTCTCTTGAGTGTCATGGCCCGCACAGTGGCGTGGGCCATGCAGCCTGCGTGACGGCTCGGGTGCGTTAGCCACTGACGCAATTTCCGGACAGAACTTTCTGGAAATCCCGCCAGCGCATTACATGAACGCGCGCGTATATACGCCGTTGATGAGCGAATCTCAACGCTGACAAAACAGAATTTTATGAGTTAGGATCCGCACCCTCACAAGAAATTATAGGAATGCGTATGTTTGGCTCTTCCATCCGCCCCCTGGTCTTCTGGCCACCGTTCATCCTGTTGATGGTCGCGGTGGCAGCAAGCCTCATCAATCTTGAAGGCTTTCTCGCCACCACGACGGCCTTGAATGACTGGGTACTCAACAAGTTCGGTTGGCTGTTCTCGATTACGGCATTGGCGATGGTGGTGACATGCTTGATCACTTACCTGTCACCACTGGGTCGGACCCGGATCGGTGGTGAAAATGCCACGCGGATCCTGACACCCTGGCGCTGGTTTTCCATCACGCTATGTACCACGCTGGCCGTCGGCATCATGTTCTGGTCGACCGCAGAACCGCTCTATCATCTGCATACTCCCCCCGGTTCGCTGGATCTGACGGCGAACTCTCCCGAGGCGGCGCGCTTTGCGCTCTCGACGATGTTCCTGCATTGGTCATTCACGCCCTATGCGATCTATACCGTCCCGGCATTGCTGTTCGCCCTCATGCATTACAACCTGGGCAAGCCGTTCTCGCTCGGCACGCTCTTCGTGCCGCTGTTGGGTGATCGCCTGATCGGTCGCAAGGGCCGCGCGCTGGATGCACTGGCGTTGTTCGCACTGGTCTGCGGCATGGCATCGTCATTGGGTACGGGCGCCATGACATTGGCCGGCGGCCTGGACCGCTTCATGGGGACCGGCACTGGCCCGCTGATGCTGGCACTGGTGACTCTCGCCATCGTGGCCTGCTTTACCGCCTCCGCGGCCAGTGGTCTGCAGAAAGGCATTGCGCGTCTGTCCGCCATCAACGCCAAGGCCTTCTTCGTCTTCATGGCCTTCGTCTTCCTGTGCGGCCCGACCCAGACCATTCTTGGCTATGGCACCGAAGCCGCGGGTGAGTATTTCAACAACTTCATGCAAAAGAGCCTGTTCACCGGGGCCTTCGATGACGATCCGTGGCCGAAAAGCTGGAGTATCTTCTACTGGGCCAACTGGATGGCATGGGCACCGATTTCTGCCCTGTTCCTGGGCAAGATTTCCCGTGGCTATACCGTGCGACAGTTCATGCTGATCAACCTGGTCGCGCCGGCACTGTTCTCGATCACCTACGTGAGCGTCTTCGCAAGCTCCACTATCCAGTTCGACATGCAAAGTGGCGGTGCGCTTTACCAACTGCTGAATGAGTCTGGTGCAGGCTCCGTCATCTATGCCCTGTTTGACGAACTGCCGATGAGCACCTTGGTCAGCGCCGTCTTCCTGATCATCGCCTTCCTGTCCTTCGTGACGGCAGCCGACTCCAACACCGAAGCGATCAGCCAGCTGTGCAGCACTGACAGCCAGGCCGCCATGGCCGGTGACAGTGATGAAAATACCCATGATCGTCTGCTCATGAAGATCATCTGGGGCTGCACCATCGGCGCCGTCGCCTGGATCATGACGGCCTTCGTGGGCATTGATGGCATCAAGATGCTCTCCAACCTCGGCGGTGTGCCGGCGCTGTTCATCGTGATTGCCGCCACGGCGTCCCTGCTGCGTCTGGTGTCGATCGGTACCGCCAAGATCGGTCTCGAGCACACGCCATCACGTAGCTATTCTCCCGAAGCGCACCTGCGCTGGGAAAGCACTCGCAAGACAGCAGAAAGCTCTCGGTAAGCCAAACCCTGCGTTGAGCATGCCCACTACGCCCTGTCTTCGGACAGGGCGTTTTACTGTGGGTAGGCCGCTTTGAAGACTCGCTCTCCCATGGGTCAACACCCCCTCCAAGCCGAGTCAGTCGTTGCCTGAGCCATTGAGGGAGTCTTTTCCTCAAGCATTGGACAAGTAATACGCATGACGTAATGACAACGATTTATTCCACTTTCTGGCACCATTCAGAACACTCAGCAAATAAACACAACTCATGCCGAGTAATATTATTTATATAATACGTCATGTCTTCCATGCTGCTCTGGCACGTGTCACGCAACTGAACATCGTCGCACCCGCTCGTCCAACCACCGTTGACGTGAATGAGAGGCAAGCTTTGCCCGCCAGGGTGTAGACATTGACATGCGCATAATTTATCGTTGTCAACGAATTTGATAACGAGAGAAAATAAAAACACCGTTTCGCCAAGCTTGGGGCTGACCAACAACTCGCATCAGCGCTCTTGCAAGGCTTGACCGATAACAAGGACGCGTATGCGATATCATTATTCCGATGAAGGCAGATGCATGCCACGCCGCCCTCCCCCAAGTTCCCGCCTGACCGGGAAGTGCCACCAACTCCGTCTTCATTGACCGAGATTGCCGATTATTGATGACGCGGCCCACGTGCTGCGCTGGATGCCATTTGCTTGAGCAAATGACGCAGAACTACGTCCACGGCTAAGAACCTTCCCCTCCTTACTCGTCGCTATCGACAACCGTTTGCCCTCGGGCAACTGCGTTGCGTAGCGCCCTGTTTCCCTACCGAGGGCCAGTTCTTGAACAACGAATCGCTATATCAATTCTCTACCCTGACTGTCGTACTGCTGCTGCTTGCCTTCTATGGCGGCACCTATCTGATGACGCTGGGGATCCGCAAGAAAAATGAAGATGCCGATGCCTTCATGGTCTCCAACCATCGCGTTGGCTTCGGCATGGGCGCGGCGAGCATGACGGCTACCTGGATCTGGGCGGCCTCCTTCTATGCCGCCGCCACCTCCGGCTATACCTATGGTGTCTCAGGGCCGATCCACTATGGCCTGTGGGGCGCACTGATGATTCTGTTCATCTATCCCTTCGGCCGCCGCTTCCGCAAGCTGGCGCCCAATGCACATACACTGGGCGAGCTGATCCACGCGCGTCATGGCTCCTCCAGTCAGCTGATTCTGGCGCTCTCCAACCTGCTGGGTAGCGTGATCAGCCTGATGGTCAACTTCACCGCCGCCGGGGCGCTCGTGTCCGTGCTCTCGCCGCTCTCCTTCCAGGCGGGTGTGATCATGGCGGGCGTGGGGGTGCTGTTCTATACCTTGTGGTCGGGCTTCCGCGCCTCGGTACTGACCGACTTCGCGCAACTGGTTGCCTTGATGGCAATCGCTATCGTCATCATCCCGGCAGTGTTCTTTGCCATGGGTGGCCCGACAGAGCTGGTCGCAGGCCTGGACAATCTGACGCCAGAGCAGGCCAACTTCTTCTCGACGGATGCCATCCTGAATCAGGGTGCGCCCTTCTTCGTCGCGGTACTGGCCTATGCGATCGGCAATCAGACCATTTCCCAGCGCCTGTTCGCCGTCAACGAAGACCACATCAAGCCGACCTTCCTCACCGCGACGCTGGGCTATGGTGCCATCGTCATCGGCCTGGGCATGATTGGCCTGATGGCACTGACTCTCGGGGTGGAGCCGCTCAACGGCGACATGAACAACCTCATCCCGCAGATGGTGTCCGAGTATCTGCCGCCGTTCTTCATCGCGCTGTTCTTCATTCTGGTGATCGGCTCGCTGTCCTCCACCGCGGATTCCGACCTTTCCGCGCTGTCCGCCATCATCATGGCCGATGTCTATGGCAAGAATATCGCCCGCGGCAAGCCAGACCCGAAGCGCATGCTCTTCATCGGCCGCTTGACCATGATCATCGCCACGGTGCTGGGTATCGTCTTCGCCAGCTTCTCGCTGGATATCCTGGTGATGCTGGTCTTCGTCGGGGCTCTGTGGGGCGCGATCGTCTTCCCGGTCATCGCCAGCTGCTTCTGGAACCGGGTGACCAATACCGCCTTCACCACTTCCGTCCTCGTCGCGATGGTGATGTTCTGCCTGGCACGCTTTGAACTGGTGCCGCTGACGGGCATGAGCGGCCTGTTCTTCGAGCTGCTCGCCAGCATCGGCGGCGGCGTGATCATCGGCCTGATGGTATTCGGCTTCCTGGGGCGCATTCTCGGCATCCTTGCGGGAATCGCGGCCATGATCGCCATGCTGATCTTCGCGACTGACTTCCTGCGCGACTACACCGTCCTGCTCGCATCGTTGACCGCTTACGGCACCAGCACCCTGGTGTGTGTGGTCATGAGCCTCGCCAGCCGCCAGGAACGCTTCGACTTCGACACCATCACCGCACGTGTCGGCAACTATGACGAAGCACTCGACTCAGACGGTCGTGATACGACAACACCGATCCAGACTCAGCCTGCCGCCTCCACCGGCGCATGATTCTGGATACGTCCTAGACAGAACAGGGAGACAACACACATGACATTGCTATTTGCCACCTACGTACTGGTATGGCCAGTGCTCACCCTGGCGGTATTGATCGTCATCTGCCGCGCGGTCGCACGTGATCGCCGCAGTGCACGGGAAGAAAAGCGCGAGCTGGTATGAAGCTCCTGGCGTAATGTGACGCCAGGAACGCAAAAGCCCGCCTCTGGAATGTCCAGAGGCGGGCTTTTTTACGACTTACCGAAGAATAGCCTGTCTATCACGCCTGCTCGACGATCCACTCATGCGCAGGATCATTCTTGAACTTCCACACCCGCTTGGGGCCGGCCATGACATTGAGGTAGTAGAGCTCGTAGCCGTGCGGGGCGGCGGCGGGATGATATCCCTCCGGCACCATCACACAGCAACCGTCCTCCACCGCCATGGTCTCATCCAGAGAGCGATCATCGGTATAGACGCGCTGGAACGCAAAGCCCTGTGACGGATTGAGCTTGTGATAATAGGTTTCCTCAAGGAAAGACTCCTCCGGGAGGTTGTCCGCACAATGCTTGTGCGGCGGGTAGCTGGACCAATTACCCGGCGGTGTATAGACCTCAACCACCAACAAACTATCAGCAGGCTCTGTCTGCGGAAGAATGTCCTGCACATGGCGCGTATTGGTCCCCTCGCCTCGTGTCGAACAGGCCACCTGCTCGGGGCGAATCAGGCGCGCGGCATGGTTGCCATGCCCCGGAGCACTACAAACTGCTATTTCAAGCTCTGTCAGGGCTTCTACCGAGTAGGCGACGCCATCTGGCAAGTACACCGAATAGGGAGGCAAGTGATCGAAAACACTCATGCGCTCGCCGATATTCTCGAAAGTCTGGTCACCGGTACGCACGGTCGCGCGCCCCGAGAGCAGCACGAGGCATTGCTCACGACTCTCGGTGTGGCGCTCGAAACGCTCACCTTGTTTCAAGCGATGCACGCGAAAGCCCACGTGTGTCCAGCCTGCAGATTCCGGGGTTACCTCGAGCAAGGTGCCATCTTCACTCGGGGCATGCGGTCTTACCAGAAGGCTCATTGGTCGACTCCTATCATGGCGATGGCAATTCAAATTACTAAGCAGGTCTCAGCGGATTTCACTGAGCAAGACTCGCCGACCTTCTCGGTAGGAAATCAGCGCGGCTTCTGCTAGTTCAAGTGCCGCCAGACCATCTTGCGCTCCTGCCAACGGCGCCCGATTTTCCTGCCAGGCTGCCACGAAGTCGGCGACTTCCTGTGCATAAGCGCGCGAGTAACGCTCGAGGAAGAACCACTGTGGACGCTCATCCACGGCCCCCTCGGCACCTGTGAAACGCAACTGAGTATCCGTTTCGTTGCGCGCCTCCAACATCCCCTTGCTGCCAAACACTTCAATACGCTGATCGTAGCCATAGCAGGCCCGGCGAGAATTGCTGATATTGACCAACTTGCCCGACGCACTCTTCAGATTGATCAGGACACTGTCGAGATCACCTGCCTCACCAATAGCCGGGTCCACAAGACAGCTGCCACTTACTGTCACTTCCGTTACAGGCTCTCCGAGCAACCAGGCAGCCATATCCAGATCATGAATGCTCATGTCACGGAAGATACCGCCCGAGGCTGCAATATATTCAGCGGGGGGCGGCTCAGGGTCACGGCTGGTGATCGTGATCATTTCCAACTTGCCAATGCGTCCTGAGTCCATTGCGGTCTTCAGCGCGGAAAACTGGGGGTCGTGACGACGATTGAACCCCAGAGCGCAGGTGACCGGATACTCTTCCAACACCGCGAGACAATGGCGCGTACGCACTAGATCCAGGTCAATCGGCTTTTCACACAGTACGGCCTTGCCAGAACGAGCGGCGCGTTCCAGGAAGTCAGAATGCGTTGGTGTTGAAGACGCAATCAAGACACCGTCAATATCGTCAGAGCTGAAAACATCATCAGCACTTAGCACCGGCACGCCGTACTCGCTAGCCAGTGACTCGGCTGCTGCAGAAAAGGCGTCGCTAACCGAAGCCAGCTCGGCCGTCGGGTGGTCAGAGATAGCGCGAGCATGAACACGGCCGATGCGACCGGCACCTAACAGAGCGATTTTCATATAAGACTTCCTCTTCATGGCGTTTGTTGTTGAGCTTGTTGCAACTGCATTGCGAGAAGTCGCGGGGCTGGAAGGCAACACCTCCTGTGTTGACTTGCCAAGAGAACCCGCTGGTTATTGAAACATCAGTTTTCTATCTGCAATTTCTGACTATCTGTTGCCATATTGGCTTCATTGCGAACCCCCAGCCCGATTGCCAGCACTTGTGCCAGACATAACGTGGAGGTCAATCCTCTGAATCCCTGTACTTCCGCCTCATTGACGACCAATGCCACATCCGCTTGGCGAGTCAGAGGGCTCAACGAGGAATCCGTAATCAATATGATGGGGACCCCTCGCTCCCTGACCGACCTGACGGCGTTTTGTACCTCCTCGGCATAGGGGGCAAAGCTGGTCACCAATAGACAGTCCCGTTCAGACACTGCCTCGGCCTGCTCGCGATACATCGCCCCCATCCCATCCATGAGAAACGCACGCTTGGCCACGTGACGCAGCGAATAGGCCAGGTAACTTGAGACCACGAAGCTACGGCGAGCACCCAACAGATGAATGGCCTCCGCGGCCTGCATGAGGTCCAGCGCCCGCTCGATATCTTGCGTCGGCACGCGATGAGGCAACTGAGCCAAAGCTTGCAGATTGGCCTCGGCGAAATTCATCAGTAGCTCGTTGACGCTTGGGCTCGTCCCAGTGACCTCACGAGCCACACGAATGCGTTCGTTGTAATCGGGCTCTGCCTCAACCAAGCGTGAGCGGAACAGCTTCTGCATCTCCGAAAAGCCAGAGAATCCCAGCGCATTCGCAAAGCGGATCATGGTGGAGGGTGTCACCCCAGCTTTGTCAGCCAGTGCGGCTACCGTGCCGAATGCCACTTGCTGGGGATGATCCAGAAGAAAGCGAGCACTCTGCTGCAAGCGCTTGGAGAGCTCGGGATATTGCTCGCCTATATGCGCCTCTAGGGCTTCAAAAGTCTGCAGCTGACGCGCGGCGCGCTGCAAGGAATTGGGATCTGGCATAAATACTCCTCGCTGTGCCTACCTGACTGGGCGCTGAGATCTTGGCGATCCCCCGGTAGGCGATAGGGAGGAGTCTAGGCGCATGGAATGAAAATTCCAAGATCAAAATAAAATGAATATTCCGATTGCATTCCATCCGAATGGAATCTACATTCCAACTACCGGTCGCGATGGAATACGCCATGTTCCAGACCACCGGGCACTCGCATACTGGAAGAGAGCAGCGCCAGTCCGCTCTTCCTCACTGACAAAGACAATAACCAAAGAACGTCAGGAGCCAACCATGTACAAAGTCGAGCCTCTCGCCACCTCTCCGAACTCTCACAGAAGGATGCCACGCCTGCGTCGTGCGATAGCCAGTCTCACGACAGCCTTGTTAGCAGTCTCTGTGGCCAATGCCGCCTGGGCAGCCGAAACCGAGCGCTACGTCATGATCACGCATGGCCAGAACTCCGACCCCTTCTGGTCAGTCGTCAAGCGCGGCGCTGACGATGCAGCTGAAGAACTTGGCGTCGAAGTCGAGTACCGCGCACCTTCTACCTTTGACATGGCAAAGATGGCGCAACTGCTGGATGCTGCAGTAGCTTCAAAGCCAGATGGCCTTATCATTTCCCTGACCGACGCTGATGCACTGGGCAAAGGCATCAAGAATGCTGTGGATCAGCAGATCCCGGTCATCACCATCAATTCTGGTGGCGATAAGTCCAAGGAGGTCGGCGCACAACTTCACATTGGTCAGAGTGAATATGAAGCAGGGCGAGGTGCGGCAGAACGCATGGTAGAGAGCGGCGCCAAACACGGACTCTGCATCAATCAGGAGCAAGGCAACGTAGGGCTAGATGCACGGTGCGCGGGCTTCATCAAGGGGTTCGACGGTAGCGCCAGTGAACTAGCCACCAGCACCGATCCCACCGAAATCAAAAACTCTCTCGTTGCCTACCTCAATCAGCACAGCGAAGTGGATGCCATCCTCGCCTTGGGGCCTCTCGGTTCCGAGCCAATGCTCAAGGCAATGCAAGAAGCTGGCGCTACTCAAAAATTCCAGCTCGGCACCTTCGATCTCTCCCCCGACATACTCGCCGCCATTCAGTCGGGTGAAATGAACTTTGCCATTGATCAACAACAGTACCTGCAGGGCTATCTGCCGGTGGTCTTCATGCATCAGTACCACATACACGGTCTGATGCCGGCTGGCGATGTCGCCACAGGCCCCGGATTTGTCACCGCCGAGAATGCAGGTCAGGTCATCGAGCTTTCAGAGCAAGGCATTCGCTAAGCGAAAAGCTCAATTTGGCAAAACTTTCATTTCCATGATATGGCGTCCTCCCCCTATGAGGACGCCCGGAGAGAGCATCATGACTGATCACACTATCAGTGCCGTTCCGGCCGCTGATGACGAACGGCTTCGCCGCGTCCACCCTCTCAAGGCCGCACTGAAACGTCCCGAATTTGGCGCCATTGCCGGCACCATCCTGGTATTTGCCTTCTTCTCTGTCGCCGCTTCGGGGACCGGCATGTTCAGCCTGGCGGGCATCCTCAACTTCCTGGAAGTCTCTGCGCAGCTAGGCATTCTCGCCATCGCGGCATCGCTCCTGATGATCGGTGGTGAATTCGACCTTTCCCTAGGCTCAATGATCGGCTTTGCCGGCATCTTGATTGCCATCCCTGCCGTGCAATACGGCTGGCCCCTCTGGCTGGCCATTACTTTCGCCTTTGCTTGCGCCGTCCTGATTGGCTGGATTAACGGCTATCTGGTGATGCGCACAGGTCTGCCCTCCTTCATCGTCACACTGGGCTTTCTGTTCATCCTGCGCGGCCTGGCCATCGGCCTGACCCGCTTGACGACTGGACGCACCCAAGTCAGCGGTCTGCAAGAGATTGCCGATCATGACTGGTTGGCACCGTTTTTCTCCGGCGAGGTATTTACTGGCCTCTTCAGCTGGATGGCAGCCCAAGGCTGGATTGCCACCAACTTCGCGGGAAATCCAAGTGTCACTGGTGTCCCGGTCTCTATCGTCTGGTGGATTGTACTGGCCGCTGCCGCGACCTGGCTGCTGCTTTACACCCGCTTCGGCAACTGGATATTCGCCTGCGGCGGTGATGTGAATGCTGCACGCAACGTCGGCGTCCCTGTAATGAAGGTCAAGATCCTGCTGTTCATCTTTACCGCTGTCGCCGCCACCATCTTTGCCTGCCTGCAAGTCATGGATACCGGTTCAGCCGACACGACTCGCGGTCTGCTCAAGGAACTGGAAGCCATCATCGCCGTCGTGATCGGCGGAGCTCTGCTGACAGGCGGCTATGGCTCTGCCGTGGGTGCCGTATTCGGTGCGCTTATCTTCGGCACGGTACAGATGGGCATCTTCTACACCGGCGTTAACACTGACTGGTTCAAGGTCTTCCTCGGCGCCATGCTCCTGATCGCAGTACTGTTCAACAATTACGTGCGCAAGAAAGCTCTGGAGGCTAAGTAATGACTACTAACGCCAACCTGCAACAGACGCCGGAACAGACTACGACCGCCGCCGATCGCGCCAGAGGTGATACTCCGAAAGCCGCTGACACCCGCACTCCTCTTATCGAGATGCAGGCTGTCGACAAGCACTTCGGCAACGTAGTCGCCCTTTCCAATATTTCATTGAAAGTCTACGCAGGCGAGGTCATGTGCCTGCTCGGCGATAACGGCGCCGGCAAGTCGACCCTCATCAAGACGTTATCAGGAGTGCATGCCCCGACTCACGGTGAACTGCTGCTGGAGGGGAATCCTGCCAATTTCACGTCCCCCGGCCAGGCACTCGATGCCGGCATCGCAACGGTCTTCCAGGACCTCGCAATGATTCCCTTGATGTCGATCACCCGTAATTTCTTCATGGGCCGTGAGCCCACCAAGGGGTTCGGTCCTTTCAAATATGTGGACTGGGAGTTTGCAGATCGGGTGGCACGTGAAGAGATGGCCAAGATCGGGATCGATGTGCGTGACCCGTCTCAACCAGTCGGCACGCTGTCAGGCGGCGAACGCCAGTGTGTCGCAATCGCACGCGCTGTCTACTTCGGTGCCAAGGTGCTCATTCTGGATGAGCCAACGTCAGCACTAGGTGTCAAGCAAGCATCGAAGGTACTGCGCTATATCGCTCAGGCGCGCAACCGAGGGCTCGGCGTCATCTTCATCACGCATAACGTCCATCACGCCTACCCCATCGGTGATGCCTTTACTCTGCTCAAGCGCGGCACCTCATTAGGAAGCTGGCGCAAAGAGGACATCACTCGTGAGGAAGTGCTCAACATGATGGCCGGTGGCGAGGAAATGGCCAGCCTGGATGCAGAGTTGGCGGAGTTCCAACGGACGGATTCCGCCTCTGTTGCCTGACCGCTAGCAGGCGTACACGTAGATCATCAATAAGCACTACGGGGCTCCCCCCGATACCTCGATCTACATCGATTATTGTCAATGCCGGGTAACACCGGCCCATTAAGGGATATGCCCATGACGCGCCACTCTCCTCACTCACCGGATCTGGATGTCATTTGCCTCGGCCGCGTCGCCGTTGACCTCTACGCTGAACAGATCGGTGCGCGTCTCGAGGACGCCACCAGCTTCAAGAAATACCTGGGCGGGAGCTCCGGCAATATGGCGTATGGTACGGCACGCCTTGGACTCAAATCCTCGATGCTAGCTCGAGTTGGGAACGAGCAGATGGGGGAATTTCTGCGCGAAGAGCTCACCTCGGCCGGTTGTGATGTCAGCCACTTAATCCGCGATCCTGAACGCCTGACGGGCCTGGTGCTCCTCGGCATCAAGGACAAAGACCAGTTCCCCCTACTCTTTGTTCGTAACGACTGTGCTGACATGGCCATTGATGCAGATGATGTCGATCCGGCATTTATCTCCCGAGCACGTGCCTTAGCCATCACCGGCACTCATCTCTCTACACCGCGTACGCAGCGCGCTGCTCGCAAGGCACTGGATGCTGCACGAAACGCTGGTGTAAAGCGTGTCTTGGACATCGACTACCGGCCAGTACTCTGGGGGCTGACCAGCATTGGCGATGGCGAGACTCGGTTCGTCGCGGATGAAAGCGTAAGCCAGCACATGGCACGTTGGCTTGGCGACTTTGACCTGATCGTCGGCACGGAAGAAGAGTTTCACATTGCCGGCAACAGTACCGACACGCTAGAAGCGCTGCGTGAAGTTCGCCGTCATAGCGAGGCAGTGCTCGTGTGCAAGATAGGGGCGCGTGGCTGCGTCATCTTCGAAGAAGAGATCCCGCAACAACTGGAAGACGGCATTCTGGTCGAAGGCGTCAAGGTCGAGGTCATGAATGTACTCGGTGCCGGCGATGCTTTCATGAGCGGTTTCCTGCGTGGCTACCTGCGCGATGAAGGTTGGGAAACTTGCGGCCATTACGCCAACGCGTGCGGCGCCTTGGTGGTGTCCCGTCACGGGTGTGCACCAGCCATGCCCACAGAAGCGGAACTGTTCGATTATCTGAGCCGCCGCGAGTCCGTGCCTCGCCCGGATCTTGATGATCATCTAACCCACCTGCATCGCGTCACCACCCGTCGTGTAGCGCACTGGGACAGCGTGTTGGGACTGGCATTCGACCATCGCCGCCAATTCATGGACATGGCACGCGATGTCGAGGGTAACCCCGAGCGTCTGCCTCGCTTGAAGCAGTTACTGGTACAAGCCACCCGCACAGCAGCACAGCAGGCCGGCATCGCACGGCCGGCGATCCTCTGTGATGATGTCTTGGGCCAGGATGCACTCAATGACACCGCTGAACTGGAATGGTGGGTCGGCCGCCCGGTCGAGCTCCCCAGCTCACGCCCACTTCGCTTCCAGCATGGCGATGACATCGGTAGCCAGCTGAGACGCTGGCCGCGCCATCACATCGTGAAGTGCCTGGTGTTCTACCACCCCGATGACGAAGCCACACTGCGCCTTGACCAAGAAGCCCGCTTGCGCCAGCTGTATGACGCCTGCTGCATTTCCGGACATGAACTGCTGATTGAAGTGATTCCGCCACGTCAGGCAGACGCCCCCACCTGCGACGAGACCACCATTCCGCGCAGTCTGGAGCGTCTCTACAACCTCGGCATTCGTCCTGATTGGTGGAAGCTTCCGGCTCTTTCAGCCCAAGGCTGGGAAAAGGTGAGCCAAATCATCAGTACACGTGATAGCTGGTGTCACGGTGTCGTACTTCTGGGACTTGATGCCCCCATCGAAGACGTAAAGCGTGGTTTCGAGCAAGCAGCACGTTTCCCGATCTGCAAAGGGTTCACCGTCGGCCGTACATTATTCACCGCCCCCAGCCAAGCTTGGCTTTCGGGCACTATCGATGACGCGACCCTGACTCGACAGGCCGCTGACAACTATCTCGAATTGATTACCCATTGGCAGAAACTGCGTGATGCCTATTGCAACGCAGAGGATGCCAGTTCTGCCACCACGCTCGCAGAAGGAGTCCTGCAATGAGCTCTGTTTCTCACTCAGCGGCAGCGCCGGGTACCGTGCGCCTGACAGTCGCTCAGGCATTGGTGCGATACCTGAGTGCGCAATATATCGAGCAAAACGGACAGGAAGTCCCCTTGTTCGGTGGCTGCTTTGCCATCTTCGGCCACGGCAATGTGGCAGGCCTTGGCGAGGCCTTGCACGCCGCAAGTGATGCGTTCCCCACCTATCGTGCTCATAACGAACAAGGCATGGCCAATGCTGCCATCGCCTATGCCAAGGCGAACAACCGTCGCCGAATCATGGCGTGTACCTCGTCCATCGGACCTGGTGCCACCAACATGGTGACCTCTGCCGGGCTTGCCCATGTCAACCGATTACCGGTGCTGTTCTTGCCAGGCGACACCTTCGCCAGCCGCGCACCAGACCCGGTGCTTCAACAGGTCGAACATTTCAACGACCCCGGCCTGAGCGTCAATGATTGCTTCCGGCCTGTTTCGCGCTTCTTTGATCGCATCACACGGCCGGAACAGTTGCTGACCGGCCTTCCCCAAGCATTGGCCACATTGTTGGATCCCGTGGACTGCGGCCCTGCCACCCTGTGTCTGCCACAGGACGTCCAGACGCTGGCATACGACTGGCCTACCGATTTCTTTGACCGCCAGCTCCATCGTATCCGCCGTGCTCCTGTCGCTCAGGAAGAGCTTGTGATGGCGTTAGACACGCTCCGCTCAGCCAAGCGCCCACTTTTGATTGCAGGCGGTGGCGTGCACTACAGCGAGGCGTGCGATGCTCTATCCACATTTGCCAAGCAACACGGTATCCCCGTGGTCGAAACACAGGCAGGCAAAGGTGCCCTGCCTTGGAGCCACGCTCGCAATATGGGCGCGATTGGAGTGACGGGCGCGGCCAGCGCCAATCAGCTGGCACGTGAAGCAGATGTCATTCTGGCCATCGGTTCACGACTCCAAGACTTTACCAGCGGCTCTCGCACGCTCTTTGAAGCCGCCGATCAAACACTCATCAGCCTCAATGTCGGTCGCTTCGACGCCGTCAAGCATGGCGCACAGCAACTGCAGTGCGATGCCCTGCGGGGACTTGAGGCCTTGACGGCAGGGCTGGGTGACTGGACCGCGCCAGACAGCTGGGTGCAACGCCAATCCGGGCTCAAGCAGGAATGGGAAGCGATCAGGGAAAGCGTGATGGCTAACCAGGCACTCTCGCTGCCAACCGATGCTCAGGTACTCGGTGCCGTAAATCGTCAAGCGACAGAAGACACCACCGTAGTCTGTGCCGCCGGTGGCTTGCCAGGTGAGCTTCACAAGCTATGGGCAGCCACTGTCCCCGGCAGTTATCACGTGGAATATGGCTTCTCATGCATGGGCTATGAACTGGCCGGCGGGATGGGCGTAAAGATGGCCCACCCATCGCGTGATGTGACCGTCGTAGTGGGAGACGGTAGTTACCTGATGCTGAACTCCGAGCTGGCCACCTCAGTGATGCTGGGCCACAAATTGACCGTCGTCGTGCTCGATAACCGAGGCTACGGCTGCATCAATCGCCTACAACACGCGACTGGCGGTGCCGGTTTCAACAATCTGCTCAAGGACTGTCGCACCGTTCCGGAAGGCGCTCCCAAGGTGGATTTTGCGGCACACGCTCGTGCGCTGGGCTGTCAGGCCGAACAGGTCACAGGGATTGGCGAACTGGAAGCCGCCCTCGAGCGTGCCCGGGCCTCAGAGACAACCTACGTCATCGCGCTAGACACTGATCCGTTGCCCTCCACCCAGGAAGGCGGGCACTGGTGGGAGGTCGCCATTCCCGAGGTCAGCGAACGTACTGAGGTCCGTGACGCCTACCAGGGCTATGTGACGCAAAAACAGCAACAAGCTCACTAAGACATTCACAGGGTCGGGCGACAACAGACAGCCAGTCTCTCCGGCCCTGAAGCTACGCCATGCCGTTGGAGGCCACCGTGTCTCCCTGCACTCTTAATATCTCGAAGAAGGATACCGCCATGAGCATTCGCCTAGGCATCAACCCGCTGACCTGGACCAACGATGACCTTCCGAGCCTCGGTGCCGACACACCGCTGGAAGTCTGTCTCAGCGAAGGCCGCCAAGCAGGTTTTGCCGGTTTCGAGCTAGGAAACAAATTCCCTCGCACACCCGATGCCCTGTCTAAGGTGCTCAATGCTCACGATCTGGCGCTGGTATCTGGCTGGTACTCAAGCCGTCTGCTGGAGCGTAGCGTCGAGGAAGAGCTGGAAGCCCTGAATGATCATCTTCAGCTGCTCAAGACGTGTGGCGCTACTGTCATGGTGTATTGCGAAGTCAGCCGCTGTGTACATGGGGATCAAGACACTCCTGTCTCACGCCGCCCCGTCATGAATGATGCCGATTGGGAGCGTTTAACAACCGGCCTGGATGCAGTCGCAAAAGAGATGGCGTCTCAAGGCGTGGAAATGGCTTATCACCATCACATGGGCACCGTCATCGAGAGTGAAGCCGATGTGGACCGTTTGATGGCCTCCACCCAGCAGGTGAAGCTGTTGCTGGATGCCGGTCACCTGACCTATGCCGGTGGCGATCCCGTCGCTGTGGCACGCAAGCATGGCAACCGCATTACCCACGTCCACTGCAAGGACATCCGTATGGCACTGATGGACAACGCGATCAACCGTGACAAGTCCTTCCTGGATGCCGTACTGGATGGCGTTTTCACCGTGCCGGGAGACGGCGGTGTCGACTTTGCCGCGCTTTTCGCCGAGCTGAAGCGTCAGGGATATGGTCAGCACGATGATCGCTGGCTAGTTGTAGAGGCCGAGCAAGACCCTGCCGTCGCCGACCCGCTGACCTACGCAACGCTCGGTCACGACAATCTGGCTCATCTCGCACGCGAGGCAGAGCTGATCAACGCCTGATTCATCTGCCATTTCAAAGTTATCCGAAATATTTGGGCCGGGATGATGTGGCAACCGCGCTCAACAAATAGAACGGTTCTTATTCCTCTGCGCACGGAGGGAGCCGGCTCTAGGCCACTAGGCTGCATAGACAGCCCGCACGACTCAGATCACTTCGCTTGAGTCAGCGCCAATACCACTCTCCACGAGGACACGTTCATGCAACAGTTACATCACTTCATCAATGGTCAAACGCAACCCGGCGACAGCGGTCGTAATGCACCAGTCTACAACCCGGCCACGGGCGAGCAGTCCGCAAGTGTGTCACTGGCCAGTGCCGAGGAAACCCGCTCCGCCATTGCTGCCGCCAGCGCCGCCTTCCCCGGCTGGTCCAACACCTCAGCCCTCAAGCGCTCACGCATCCTGTTCCGCTTCAAGGCACTGCTGGAAAAGCATAGCGACGAACTCGCCACACTGATTTCGCGTGAGCACGGCAAAGTGCATTCGGATGCGCTCGGTGAGGTGACTCGCGGCATGGAAGTCGTCGAATTCGCCTGTGGCATGCCTCACCTTCAAAAAGGTGAACACTCTCTTAACGTCGGTACCGGCGTAGACAGCCACTCTCTGATGCAACCGCTAGGTGTCTGCGCAGGCATCGCCCCATTCAACTTCCCGGCCATGGTACCGATGTGGATGTTCCCCATTGCCCTGGCAACCGGCAATACCTTCATCATGAAGCCTTCGGAGAAAGATCCCTCTGCTCCGCTGCGCATGGCAGAACTGCTGACAGAAGCCGGACTGCCGCCGGGCGTATTCAACGTCGTCAATGGGGACAAGGAAGCCGTCGATGTCCTGCTGACCGATGAGCGGGTCGAGGCCGTTTCCTTTGTCGGTTCCACCCCGATCGCCGAATACATCTATTCCACAGCTTCTGCACATGGCAAGCGTGTTCAGGCCCTGGGGGGGGCGAAGAATCATATGGTCGTGATGCCGGATGCCGATCTGGATCAGGCCGCAGACGCTCTGATGGGAGCGGCGTACGGCAGTGCTGGTGAGCGCTGCATGGCGATCTCCGTAGCAGTACCGATCGGTGAGCAAACCGCTCAGCGACTGCGTGACAAGATCCTCGAGCGGATGGCCACCCTGCGAGTTGGCCCCGGCGAAGTCGAGGGGCAAGAAAATGACATGGGACCGCTGATCTCGCGCGTGCATGCCGACAAGGTCATCGAGTTCATCGACAGCGGTGTCGAGCAAGGTGCGGAGCTGGTCGTGGATGGCCGTGACATCAAGGTTCCCGGGCACGAGAACGGCTATTTCGTGGGCGCTACCCTCTTTGATCATGTGCGCCCAGATATGCGCATCTATGCCGAAGAAATTTTCGGGCCGGTTTTGTGTCTGGTTCGCCAGGAATCACTCGACGAGGCGATTTCCCTCATCAATGCCCACGAGTATGGCAATGGCACGGCCATCTTCACTCGCGACGGTGATGCTGCCCGCCAATACACCACCCGTATTCAGGTCGGCATGGTCGGCGTAAACGTCCCCATACCTGTGCCGATGGCATTCCATAGCTTTGGCGGCTGGAAGCGCTCACTCTTTGGTCCGCTTCACATGCACGGCCCGGATGGTGTGCGTTTCTATACCCGCATGAAGGCCGTAACGACTCGCTGGCCGGATGGACTCAGAAGCGAGCAGACAAGCCACTTCACGATGCCAACACTTTGATGTCTCCCCCTGCCATACATCTAATCCTGGCAGGGGGCACTCACTTCCTTCAACAACAATAGCGATCAATGGAGTCATTCATGAAACTAGGTGTCTGCACTTGGACTTTCGGCCCGATCTCTCTGGAAAATACCTTTGAGCGCGTCTCGCGCTTGGGGTTTGACGGTGTCGAGCTGCACGGAGACTTGGAAAGCTTTACTCCCGAGTATGTACTGGGCTTGTGCCAGAAGCACAACCTGCAAGTCTTTTCCCTGACGCCGGGTGACTGTGATCCGGCATCTCCGGATGCATCAGATCGGGAAGCCGCTGATAAGTATTACCGAGATCTTATTGATTTTGCGCATGCAATTGGCGGTGCTCGAGTATCACTCCATGGGTTGGTGGGACGCATCCGCCCCTCCGCAGGTAGCGATCATGCCACTGAATACGGCTATCTCGTTG
This sequence comes from Cobetia sp. 2AS, assembly GCF_029846355.1. Lineage (NCBI taxonomy): Bacteria > Pseudomonadati > Pseudomonadota > Gammaproteobacteria > Oceanospirillales > Halomonadaceae > Cobetia > Cobetia sp. 2AS. The sequence goes on along the minus strand of NZ_JARWKQ010000001.1, from coordinate 832,974 downwards.
AATTCCTCAGGCCAATCTGTGCCTATGCTGCAGAGCGGCAGGTACCTTTGGTTTTCGAAGTGCTCAACCGCTACGAATCTCACCTGATCAATACTGGGGAGCAATGCCGCCAACTGATCAAGGATGTCGGCAGCGATCAGCTGAAAGTGTTGCTGGACGCTTATCACATGAACATCGAGGAAGCCGACCCTGTGAAGGCACTGGCGCAGACCGGCCAGCAGCTCGGCCTTTACCACGTCGCAGATTCCAATCGAGGCGGAATTGGCCAAGGCCACAGCGCCCTGCAGCCACAATTCGAACAACTGGCTGAAATGGGTTATCCAGGGCCGATTATCATCGAGGCGCCAGCTATGGGCCCTGACCCCTTCACTCCTGTCAAAGAGGGCGACTACCTCACCAAGCTTGAACATCAGTTGTCACTGAGCGTTACAGCGCTCCGCGAGCAATTCGCCCCCGCTACCGCAATCTAACTTCATAGTGCCCACTATATCGGAGTCAGCCTTATGGCTGGCTCCGGTCTTATCAGGATGGATAGGCCCGCATGGGCCAAGAACGTCAAGACGTCCATCCTCAGAACAGAACAATATCAGGACCGGCCACGCCAACCCGCCGGAACCCTGGCCAACCGCGTCTTGCACAAGCATGACGCTGGAGGACATGCATGCCAGTCACGTCAGGATCGACACATCACAAGACCGGCTCCGAACATCAGGGGCTGACCAAAGGACAACTGGGCTATCTGATTCGTATCACGCTGATTGCAACCCTAGGGGGACTGCTATTCGGGTATGACACCGGCGTCATCTCAGGTGCTATCGGTCCCATCACGGATTACTTCCAATTAGCACCAGCAGAGAAAGGTTGGGCCGTATCGTCTGTGGTTATCGGCTGTATCGGCGGCGCCATCTGTGCAGGCTGGGTCTCTATTCGATTCGGAAGGCGTATGGCCTTCCTGATTGCTGCCATCCTCTTTTTCCTGTCTGCCATTGGCTCAGCGACAGCTACGGACTTCACCGTTTACAGTATCTGGCGAGTCATCGGTGGTATGGCCGTCGGCCTGGCAAGTGTCGTCGCCCCGATGTACATATCAGAAATGTCACCAGGCCACCTGCGAGGCCGCACTGTCAGCCTGTTCCAGCAATCGATCGTCTTTGGTCAGATGGTCGTTTTCTTCGTGAATTACTTCATTGCCAAGGGCATGGCAGAGGCCTGGATCATTGAGCATGGCTGGCGCTGGATGCTGGGATCAGAAGCCTTGCCCGCCCTGTTGTTTGCCATTCTGTTGATGTTCATTCCCGAATCACCTCGCTGGTTGGTCCTCCGTGGACGACACGAGCAAGCACGCGGAGTGTTGGCCAAATTTACCCCTGCCTCTCGTGTCGAGAGCACGCTGAAAGAAATCGTCTCTTCCTATCGTGACGCCACCCTGGAGAATCGCATCAGCCTCAAAGAGCGTGGCCTGCTTGGTTTAGTGGTGCTGGGCTCATTCTTGGCCTGCGCCCAGCAGCTGACAGGAATCAACGTCGTGATGTATTACGCGCCGGAAGTCCTCTCCACCGTAACTTCAAGCAGTGAAGATGCGCTGTTACAAACCTCCATCATGGGTGTGACCTTCGTGGGCGGGAATTTGCTGGGCATGCTACTCATCGATAAGGTCGGCCGCCGTCCGCTGCTGATAGCGGGAAGCATTGGCAGCATGATCGGTATGTGCGCACTAGGGCTGATCATTTCGCGCGATGCCATTGGCTACGGCGCACTACTGGCGCTTATTGTCTATGTCGTTTCCTTTGCTGTCTCTTGGGGCTGCGTATGCTGGACGCTACTGTCAGAAATCTTCCCCAATGCCATCCGCGGCCGTGCAATGGCCATCGCTCTGGCGGCTCAATGGTTCATGGGGTTTGTGGTCACCCAATCCTTCCCCATGCTACGTCAGAGTGAGTTCCTCAACTCGGCCTTCGGCACTGGCTTCAGTTTCTGGCTATATGCCGTCTTGATTTTGCTCAGCATGCTGATCGTGATGCGCTATGTGCCCGAGACCAAAGGCAAGACGCTGGAAGAATTGGAAGATATTACTGGTACACGTCTAAGTAAGCGCCGCCGGGAGCTCGCAAGCGCCAATGCCAGCAGTTGATACTCTACCCTCGCCATCGCAAGACTGACTTGTCGTAACACCTGCCCCTTGCCTGCCATCATTTTGCGATGGCTCGCAAGGGGCAAGTGTTTGAGGCCAGAAACACGCGAACACGATTCGCCTTCTCAGAAGATATCGTGCAAATGGGTTAGGCTCTCATTTCGAGACCTGTAACTCGAACCCGGACTCATCCCGAATCCCCACCCGGTTACCGTCGGGATCATGCAGATGTATGGTCCTGCCCCATGGTGTCTCTTCAATTTCGGCGTCGATACCCCAGGCTTTGACATCTGCCAATGCCTGATCGATATCCCTGACATTGAAGCGTAGCTTGGCGCTACCTTGTTCTGGTGTCTTGCCGCCTTCAATGGCTTTCCCACCCTGCTCGATCATCAGATAGCCCGCCCCATAAGACAGGCAGGTCAGCCTGAAACTGCCATCTTCCTTGCTGAACATCAGCGGCAGTTCGAAAAGACCTTGATAGAAAGCGACACACTCCTCGAACCGTTCTGTATTCAATATAAGGCCATACCGCGCGACGTTATGCTTCATCCATGTGTCCTCTGGCTGTGGCTTGGTGTCCTTTGATCATGCCATCGGTATCGGGGCAGAACGATAGTGCCCGGTGCAAGACATGCTCCCGCCAGCACGTGAAGATTGCCAGCGGGAGTAGATAACGACGGCTTGATGAACAGTCCAGAGCGCTCCTGGTTTACTCAGCGGTCAGTGGCAAGCCCTGACGAGCAAGACGACGGCGACGCTTGCTCAAGCGAGTGCCTGTGATGTTCTCGAGCTCCTCCAATGTCTTGCCCTTGGTTTCCGGCACGTAGCGCAGCACGATCATCAAGCTGATGAAGGTCAGGACAGCGTAGAGCCAGAAGCTGAATCCACCACCGACGAGTTCATTGAGGAAGTCGCTCTGGCGCATCATCGGGAAGGTCTGAGTGACGATGAAGCCCAGCAGCCACTGCGCCGCCACGGCCAGTGACATGGCTCGTGCGCGAATGGCATTGGGGAATATCTCGGAGACCAGTGTCCAGCAGACACACCCCCAGGAGATGGCAAACGAGACGACATAGACGATCAGGGCGATCAAGGCGCTGATGCCCGGTTCGCCATTGCCGATCACGACACCCAGGAAAGTCATGCCGACGATGCTGCCCAGGCTCCCCGCAATCAACAGCGGACGACGGCCGACCTTGTCGATCAAGAGCATGCCCAACAGGTTACCGGCGACGAAGGTCACCCCCATGATGGAGGTCTGGAACAGGGCATCTTCATTGCTGGAAGTGACGGCGGACAACACATCCGGGGCGTAGTACATCACCACATTGATGCCAGTCAGTTGCTGAGCAGCCGCGATGAATATCCCGATGGCCACCAGCCCCAGCATCCCCTTGGTACGCAGCGACGCGTGACGCTTGCTCTCATTGTGCTGGAAGGATTTCTGGATCTCCCCCAGCGTGCGTTCAATGGCGTCGCCATGATAGAAGCGCGCCAGGACTCGGCGGGCATCGTCCAGGCGCCCTTTCAGCACCAACCAACGTGGAGATTCCGGCACGAAAGGAATCAGCACCGCAAACAGAATGGAAATGATCGCTTCAGACCCCAGCATCCAGCGCCAGCCGTGATTCAGGATCCAGGTTTCCGCCATGCCCTTGGCAATGAAGTAGTTCACGAAGAACACCACCATCTGGCCAAAGACCACGGATTGCTGGAACAGACTGACGGTGCGCCCACGCATATACCCGGGTGACATCTCGGAGATATACATCGGTGCCATGACACTGGCCATGCCGACGGCAATCCCGCCGAGAATGCGCCACCAGATATAGGCATCGAAGGTGCTCGCCAGACCGGAGCCTAGTGCTGACGCCGTGAACATCAACGCTGACAGCATGAAGACGGCCTTGCGCCCATAGGCAATGGACAGGCGTCCGGCGATGAGTGCGCCACCGATACAGCCGATGACGACAGATGAGACTGCCCAGCCCTTCTCGGCCGCGGACAGATCAAAATACTGCGCGATGGGCCCGATGGCCCCGGAGATGACGCCGGTGTCATAACCGAACAGCAGGCCACCCAGGGCGGCCACTAGAATGATCTTGATCAGGAAGACAAGCTGCGCTGGCGTCAACTTTTCTTGATTGTCGGGTGAGGAGGAATCGGTTGATGCTGAGGGGATAGCGGTGTCGCTACCGGGGTGTGAAGTGGGCATGACGACCTCTCGTGATCGATTGTTATAGTATTACGAGAACTGCTGAGGCAGATGTGGCTCGAGTGCTCGTGGCATCTGAGCACCACGCTATCGAGACAAGTCATTGCTGTACCTTCCGTGCCCTGCCGTCTTCTGGCGTGATGACGACAGGGCTTCATGCGGATCAGGCTTCCGCCAGGCCCTTTTCAAGAATGCTGCGTTCAATGAATTCACGACTTTCGCGGGCATTTTCCAGCGCGCTGTTGTCCTTGGTCGGGTCCACGTCCTGCTCGACGGTGATCCAGCCTTGATAGCCGATGGATTCCAGGCTCTCGCGGACCGCGTCAAAGTCGACACAGCCCTGGCCCAGCGGGCAGAACACGCCCTGGCCGATGGCGGTATAGAAGTCGATGCCATCCTTCACCACGTTTTCCAGCACCGGCGCCTGAATATCCTTGAAGTGGATATAGGCGACGCGCTTGCCATAGGTGCGAATCAGCTCGGCGGGGTCGATCCCGGCATAGGTGCAATGGCCAGTGTCGATGCACAGCTTGACCAGGTCAGAGTCCAGCTCTTTCATGGCGCGATCGACTTCATCACGATACTCGATATAGGTGCCGGCATGCGGGTGAAGCACCGGCATCACGTCATATTCCTGACAGATTTCAGCCACTTGGCGGATAGTGACCATCATCTCGTTCCATTGCTCATCATTGAGACGTGTCGCGGTTTCCTGCTGGCCAGCCTCATCGGTGCGCGGCGAGCTGACGTGATCGATGATGACCATATAGTTGCCCTGCTGCGGCTTGAGCACTTCACAGGTCGCGCGGGTGTAATCCAGGATTTCCTGACGACGTGACGCGTCATGTAGATGCTTGAAGATGGTACCGGCGATCAGCTCGAGCCCTCGGCTGTCCAACGCGGACGCCAGTGCTGCCTGCTCGGTCGGCAGATAGTTGAGCGGACCCAGCTCCGTCGCCTTGAAGCCGGCACCGGCGATCTCATCCAGTACGGTCTGCCAGCTGGGGTTGGCGGGATTGTCGGCAAACTCGATACCCCAGGAACACGGTGCGTTGGAAAGCTTGATTTGCATGAGGATGTCCTTCTCTTTGGTGTTGTCGTTGTCTTTTGAAATAACCATCGTCAGTGGCGCAATGGCGAAGCGACCTCACAGAAACCACCAATCCATGGCGGCGATAACGTCAGAGTGAGGCGCTCCAGATGCCGGCAGTCAGGTCAGAACGCGACCCAGCGATTCTCGTTGTCAGACGATTCCACACAGCACTCCAGCAACCGCACACCTTCGATACCGGCGTCGATATTGGGGAACCAGAGCGACTCCAACTCCTGCTCTGACAGACCGAGATGCTGAGTACTTCTGCCATCACGGCGCGCTTCGGCGCCCTGCATGGCGAGTGCATAGCGGTGATAGACATTGGCCCAGGACTCGAAGAAGCCTTCGGCATGCCCGCCGCCGATGCGATTGCTATTCACGGCGCTGTCGCCTTCGGCGAGATAGCCCATGCCACGCTCGAGAATGCGGGCCGGCTCGCCCTGCACTTCCAGGCGCAACTGGTTGGGATACTCATCCCACCACTCGATACTGGCCTTCTCTCCCACCACGCGAATCTTCTGTTGGTGCATGGAACCCGCGTTCACGGCGCTGGCCCACAGCGACCCCACCGCGCCGTTCTGGTACTGGAGCAACACCTGGGCGTTGTCTTCCAGCGGCGCACGCGAGGCCACGAAACTCTGGCGGTGGCACATCAGGCGTTCGACCTTGAGTCCGGTGATGAACTGGCCGGCATAGAAGATGTGCGTCCCGAGATCCCCCAGCACATAAGTCGGCCCGGAAACGGCAGGACTGGTACGCCACTTGGCGCCGCTGCTGACCTGCTCCACCGGCTGGCTATGGAAGCCATGAGCGAATTGCATGTTGACCATGCGGATCTGCCCCAGCTCACCCGACTGCACCATGGCACGTGCCTGGTGCAGCATCTGATAGCCGCTATAGCCATACATGACACCGAAGACCAGACCGCGCGCCTGTGCTTCGGCCTTGAGCTCCTCGGCCTCGGCAACCGTGAAGGTCACCGGCTTTTCGCAGATCACATGCAGACCGGCCTTGAGCGCTGCCAGGCTGATGGCATGGTGGGTGCTGTTGGGCGTGGCGATGCTGACCGCCTGAATGCCGTCCTCGCGAGCAGCTTCGGCCTCGAACAGGCTGGCGTAATCCGGGTAGCAACGCTCTGGATCGAGTCCCAGGTTGGTGCCGAATTCACGCCCGCGTTCAGCGTCGAGATCGAAGGCACCGGCGACCAGCTGAAACAAGTTGTCACGATGGGCAGCAGCACGATGGGCGTGGCCGATTTCACTGCCACGGCCACCACCGACCATGGCCCAGCGCAGCGGTGCGATATTGTGTTCTTCATTGAACATCAGGGTTCTCCTGCAAATGCATGGGTGCTGGTAATTGGCGTTGTCATTCCAAGCGTGTTCATGAGGCCCGTTGCGGTGTGCGCCAGGCCTCACGCAGAATCAGAGCCCGCGACGCTGATGGACACGGCCGGCATTCATGGCGGTGACCTGCGCTTCATCCACGTCCTCGCGGACGACTTCGGGTAGCCCCACATCCCACCAGCAGTCACAGGAAGACCACTTGCTGGAATCGATATCCACCACGATGACGTAGGTCCGCGGGCTCTCCTTGGCGCGCTGGTAGGCGGCCCGGAAATCACTGATGTCACTCAGGTGCTCACCATAGGCACCTTGCGACTGGGCATGCTTGAGGAAGTCGACGCGTACCAGCTCATCGGCCTGGCTGCGACAATCGGCCAGCATGTTGTTGAAGGACGGATTGCCACTGTTGTTCTGCAGCTTGTTGATGACCGCAAACCCGGCGTTGTCACACACCAGCACGATCATCTTGTGGCCCGTCAGCACCGAGCTGTAGATGTCGGAATTCATCATCATGTAGGAGCCATCGCCGACCAGGACCACGACCTCGTTGTCGGGATTGGCGATCTTGGCGCCCCAGCCGCCCGCCACTTCATATCCCATGCAGGAGAAGCCGAACTCGATATCGAACTTGCCGAGCTGCTTGCTCTGCCAGTTCATGTTGAGCTCTGCCGGCAAGCCACCGGCGGCAGTCAGCACGGTATCGCCGGGTTCCTGCACCGCATTGACGCTGGCAATGACCTGGGCGTAGGACGCCATCTCGCCGGGCATGATCTCGCCACGGTTGGCGCACAGGGATTTCCACTCGGCGACCTCAGCCTGGCCCTTTTCCAGCCAGCGCTGATCGGCTTGCCATTCACCCAACCCGGAATCAAGACGCTCCAGCGTGTGGCGAGCATCGCCGATGACCGCCATGGCGCGATGCTTGATGGCATCCATATGCGCCACGTTGACTGACACGATCTTCAGCGCTGGATTACGAAACACCGACCAGGATCCGGTGGTGAAGTCCTGCAGGCGTGTGCCAATGGCCACCAGCACATCACATTGTGCCGCCATGGCATTGGCGGAATTCGAGCCAGTCACACCAATCGGGCCGATATTGCAGGGGTGGGATTGCAGCAGCGAAGAACGGCCCGCAATCGTCTCGACCACCGGAATATTACGACGTTGTGCAAAGTCGGCCAGCAACTGATTGGCTTCGGAATAATGAACGCCACCGCCAGCGATGATCAGCGGCTTCTCCGCCTTTTCCAGCAGGGAAATGGCATCCTGTACAGCACGCGTATCGGCTTCCGGACGACGAATATGATGGATGCATTCTTCGAAGAGTGCCTCTGGATAGTCATAGGCAACGCCCTGAATATCCTGTGGCAATGAAATCATGACCGGCCCGCAATTGGCGGGGTCCGTCAGCGTCGCGATCGCTGTCGGCAAGGACTGCATGATCTGTGCGGGATGAGTGATGCGATCCCAATAGCGAGTGACGGGCTTGAAGGCATCATTGACGCTCAGGCCTGGTTGATGGGCATGCTCGACCTGCTGCAGCACCGGGTCTGGCAGGCGTGAGACATGGGCATCGCCGGCGAACATCAGCAACGGAAGGCGGTTGGTGTGCGCGATACCCGCAGCCGTGATCATGTTGGTGGCACCCGGCCCGATGGAGGTGCTGGCGATCCCGATGCGCTGGCGCTTGTTGGCCTTGGCGTAGGCAACGGCGGCAACCGCCATGGACTGCTCATTCTGGCCGCGCCAGATCGGGATCGTGTCCTGGATGTTGTGCAGCTGCTGCCCCAGACAGGTCACGTTACCGTGGCCAAAGATGGCGAACCCGCAACCGAACAAGGTCTCGACACTGCCATCGAGTTCAATCTTCTGCGCCGCCAGGTATCTGGCGATGGCTTCGGAGACGGTCAATTTTATCGTTTTCATTCCTCTCTCCCGACGAGCATATGGCGTTGTTTTATTGTGTGCATTCAGGTCGAAAAATCCGCACCTGAAGCTCAGTGATGATGACGTAGGAAAATGATGGTCAGCGCTGAATTCTTCGCCGTTTGAAAAGACACTAGCAGCGCTTGAAAACGTTTTCACCCTCATTTTCAAAAAAAGTGCTTTCCTTGGATCAAAGTTCAATAAGGATGTCTTGGCATGATTGAAGCAGCCTATAAAACTGTCGCTTCGATCACCCTTATCCTATTGATCATCCCAAGGAGCACTCGATACCACTCCGGCGAAAGCCGCCATCTCGTTGCCAGTGGCGCTGGCACGAAAAGCGCTTCATGGGGAGTGATGCATGCAAAACGCAGCCTCCCAAAACGCTCTGCGAAAACGCCATGACCACTTCAGCATGGCTAGACGAGGCCACCATCCACAATATAGGTCTGGGCCGTCATCATGCGACTGTCATCCGCTGCCAGGAACAACACCATCCGAGCCACATCCTCGGGCTGTACCCGCTGGTGCAGGCTCTGATTTTCCAATACCTGCTTCTCCAGCTCGGGATTCCACCACAGCGCCTTCTGACGCTCGGTAATGATCCACCCCGGCAGCACGGTATTGACGCGAATCCCCGCATCTCCCATGTCACGCGACAAGGTGCGCGTCAGACCGATGGTGGCCGCCTTTGCGCTCGAATAGGCCGAGATGTCCCGCGAGCGACGCAGGAAGCTGGGCGAGCTGAAATTGATGATCGACCCGCCGCCCGCCGCCTGCATCCCGGCAAAGACTGCCTGACAGGCAAACACCACATGGCGAAGATTGGTGGCCTGAAGGTCATCCCATGTCTCGACATCCAGCTCCGTGAGCGGTACCCGGGTATCACGCGCGGCATTGTTGACCAGGGCCCCTATCGGCCCCCACTCATCTGCTGCAGCCTCGATGACCGTGCGCAGCTGCTGGATGTCAGTCACATCGCAATGTCGGTAATGCACCTCTCCTCCCTGATCGGTCAGACGCGCCGCCAGGGCCTCGCCTGAGGCATCATCGATATCGATGAAACTCACTCGCGCCTGCTGCTCACAGAAATGCTCTACCAAGGTCGCGCCGATGCCGCTGGCGCCGCCACTGATGAAGACATGCCGGCCTTCCAGGCTGGGATAACGTGCGAACTGATTCATTTTGCCTCTCCTCTGATAGCGTATCGCTGGCTCAGGCGAACGACTGCCACGGCCAGGTGCATTCAATAGCCTTCACAATGATTCGCGCTGCGCTCCATGTCCTTCAGTACTGCCTGTGCCCCTGCCATCAACAGACGTGTATCGGCTCCGACCGTGACCAGATCACAGCCACGCGCCAACATCCGTCGCGCATGCGCGGCACTGCCGTTGTGAATGCCGATGACGCTGCCGTGCTGCCGAGCCCGTGCGACAATCTCGTCGATCAAGATATCCATGGGGCCATCACCGTGATCAAACCCAGGTGTGTGCCCGTGTGACAACGCCAGATCCGCAGGGCCGATATAGATGCCATCCAGCCCCTCCACGGCCAGAATCTCTTCCAGGTTCGCCACGCCTTCGCGGGTCTCGATCATGCCCAGCACCAGCATCTCGTCATTGGCATGCTTCGCATAATCCGCTCCGCCATACAGCATGGCGCGATGAGGGCCGAAGCTGCGCATCCCCAGCGGGGGATAACGACAGGCGGCCACCAGTGCCCTGGCGTCATCGGCCGTGTTGATCAAAGGCGCGATCACGCCATAGGCCCCCGCATCCAGCACCTTCATGATCAACCCCGGCTCCAGGCTTGGCACTCGGACAAGCGGGACGGTGTCAGTGGTGGAGATGGCCGTCAGCATCGGCAGCAGATCGCTGTAATCGATCACCCCGTGCTGCATGTCGATGGTCAGGCTGTCCCAGCCCTGATGGGCCATGATCTCTGCCGAGAAGGCACACGGCATGGAGAGCCAGCCATTCACGACGCCCTCTTTTTGGGCAATGCGTTGCTTGAGGCGATTGAGGCGCATGGGGTCTCCCTCTGGAATTCATCAACGGTGGAGGTCACAAGGGACGGGGCACAAGAGCAGTCACAAGGTCAGTCACGCGTGAGGTTCACGGGTCGTGTCCAGGGAGGGTGAGCGTTCTCCATTCAGCACGTCGGGTGATGCTGGAGAGCGAGAGGCAAAGGTGGCGATGGGGACACCCGGCACCTCGACCTCCAGCGCGAAGACACTGCCAGACAAGGGGGCTGCGGCCAGTGCCTCAGGGCTCATGCCCTTGCGCAAGGTGGTCACGTAAAGCGTTGTCATATCGGCCCCGCCAAAGCACGGCATGGTCGGGCCGGGACATGGCAGGCGGACCTGGCGCGCCAGACGTCCCTGGGCATCCCAATAATTGAGGACTCCGCCAAAGACACCTGCACTCCAGTAGCCTCCCGCCATATCCATCGCCCCACCGTCGGGGCGACCGTGCAGTGCAGGCTGGGTCTCGGCAAACACTCGCGGCGTTCCCATGACACCATTTTCCGGGCAGTAGTCCGCGACATGGATCGTGTCGCGCCGCGTATCCGCAAAATGCATGCGCCGTCCATCAGCACTCCAGGCCAGTCCATTGGCGACAATGAGGCCTGACTGCAGACAATGCGTCTCGCGCTCAGGCGTGACCGAGTAGAAATGCCCCAACGGCCGGGAGCGGCTCGCTTCATCCATGGTGCCGATCACGAACTGTCCATTCGGTGCGACCTTGCCGTCATTGAAGCGCGTGCCAGCCAACGGCTCACCGGGTGGGCAGGCCAGGAACTCCAGTGCACCCGACTCGAAATCGAGCAGATGGATACCCGAACGCATGGCAACGATCAAACGCCCATCGGCACAGCGCCCGAAGGCACCCAAGGTCTCTGGCAGCACGCGACGCTCTCGCTTGCCATCACTCAGGCAGTAGCGCTCGATCGCCGGGGCATAAAGGTCCGCCCATAACAGGCTGTTGCGACTGGCATCCCAGACCGGGGATTCACCCAATTCCGCCCGGCTCTCTATCAACAGTTCGATTTCCGCCATTTCCTGGACTCCCGTCGACGATGGCTATGGCACATGCGTGGATACCCCTGCGGGCTTACACCTTCTATCTCTCTGCCCCCGATACCCTCGACCTTATCTCCCTGCTTCAGGCAGCGGCGCTCAATAGATATCGGGCTCAGGAGTACTGCCAGGGGCACCATTGGCAAAGTCGAAGTCACAGCCTTCATCTGCCTGGGTGACATGCGATTTGTAGAGAGAGGCATAGCCATGAGGGTGCCGGTCCTTGGGCGGCTGCCAATCTGCCAGTCGACGTTGGATCTCCTCCTCATCGACCATCAGGTCCAGCCGCCGATTGGGGACATCCACGGCGATGATGTCGCCGGTCTTGACGATGGCCAACGGGCCGCCGACGGCGGCTTCCGGCGCCACATGCAGAATGCAGCTCCCGTAGCTGGTGCCACTCATGCGCGAGTCGGAGATACGCAGCATGTCGCGCACGCCCTGTTTCAGCAGCTTGGCCGGAATCGGCATCATGCCCCACTCCGGCATGCCGGGGCCGCCCACCGGTCCGCCATTCTTGAGCACGATGATGCTGTCAGCCGTGACCGGGAGGTCTTCATCATCGATACGCGCCTTGAGGTCGGCGATATTCTCGAACACATAGGCAGGCCCTTGATGGACATGCAGACGAGGGTCCGCCGCGGTCGGCTTGATGATGGCCCCCTTCGGCGCCAGGCTGCCGGTCAGTACGGCAGTCCCGCCCGAGGCATTGACCGGCGTGTCCAGCGGGAGAATGACTTCCGGGCGCCAGACCTTGGCGCCCTCGATGTTGTCGCCGAGGGTGCGGCCGGTCACGGTCATGGCGGAGAGCTTCAGCTCACTGCCGATGTTCGTCATCAATGCCGGAAGCCCTCCGGCATAGAAGAAGTCTTCCATCAGATATTCGCCGGAAGGCTTGAGGTTCAGCACCAGCGGCACACGACGCGATATCTCGTTGAAGCGCTCCATCGGCAGCGTGATTCCGAGACGACGTGCCATGGCCACGATGTGGATGATGGCGTTGGTCGAGCCACCGATCGCCATGTCGACAGCAATCGCGTTATCAAAGGAGGCCTCGCTCATGACATCGGTCGGCTTGAGATCTTCCCAGACCATTTCCACCGCTCGCTTGCCGCTGGCGTAGCACATACGGTTGTGATTGGCGTCCACCGCGGGGATGCTTGAGGCCCCCGGCAGGCTCATGCCCAGCGATTCACCGATCGACATCAGCGTTGCCGCCGTGCCCATGGTCATGCAAGTGCCCGGAGAGCGGGCAATCCCATTCTCGATCTCGTTCCAGTCACTCTGACTGACGTTGCCGATACGTCGCTCATCCCAGTACTTCCAGACATCCGTACCGCTCCCCAACACCTGACCACGGTAATTGCCGCGCAGCATGGCACCAGCGGGGACATAGATGGTCGGCAGATTCATGGAGATCGCGCCCATGAGCACGCCCGGCGTGGTCTTGTCACACCCGCCCATGACCACGGCGCCATCCACGGGGTAGCTGCGAAGCAATTCCTCGACTTCCATGGCCAGCATGTTGCGATACATCATGGCGCTGGGTTTCATCAATTGCTCACCCAATGACATGGCAGGCAGTTCGACAGCAAAGCCCCCCGCTGCCGTGATACCACGCTTGATATCCTTGACCCGCTCAGGAAAGTGAGAATGGCAGGTATTGAGGTCGTTCCAGGTATTGATGATGGCGATCACCGGCTTGCCGACGAACTCCTCTCCCCAGTAACCCATCTGCTTGACGCGAGAGCGATGCCCGAAAGAGCGCAGATCATCCTGCTTGAACCAGCGATTACTGCGCAGATCGTCGACCCCTTTCCTGTTCATCCCGTACTCCTTACAACGTAATTGACCGAACAATGGCGTAGCAGAATCCGCACCGGCTGCCTCGAGGGCGGCCCGTCATTGCGTCATTCCTGAATGAAGTGGCATTGGCTATCTCAATTCCACAGCCGAATCAGCGCGTCAATTGACTGTCCGCCGTGATGGGAGAGACACCCAATCGCCATTTCGTCGACTGGAGTCGAGCGCGGTGGCGGCGAACTCGACACCACGCACACCACTGCGCAGGTCGGGATACCAGCAGGCCAATGGGTGCGGCTCAGTCCCCTGCTGGCAGGCAGTGATGTCCTCATGGAGGTCGCTATACAGGGAAGAAAAGGCTTCGCGATAACCTTCGGGATGTCCAAAGGCCACACGAGAGATGCGCGTGGAGGCTTCATGAAGTCCCGCTGCCCCTTTGGAGAGCAGCACAGGAGCGCCATCAAGACGGCGGAACAGGAGCTGATTGGGGGTTTCCTGATGCCATTCGAGCCCCCCGAGACTGCCGAAGATCCGGAAGCTCAGGCCATGCTCGGCGCCGGCAGCCGCCTGGGTAATCCACATCAGGCCGCGGGCACCATTGCCATAGCGCAACATTACGTTGGCATTATCGTGCGCTTCGCGTCCGGCCACGCTGGCCGTGACATCGGCACTCAATTCACTGGTCTCAAGCCCGGAAACATACTCGAGCATATGAAAGGCGTGGGTGGCGATATCATTGAGTATCATCGACTCCCCCGCGATGGCGGGGTCCATATGCCAGTCGTGGCCTGCCTTTTCCGCATCCGTCAGGCAGGCCAGGTGCCCCTGAACGTAGTCACACTGCAGCTGACGGATTTCACCGAGCTCGCCATTCTCGATCATGGCGCGTGCCTGACGCACCATGGGATAACCGGTATAGCCATAGGCCATGCAGAAGCGCAGCCCTGCCCGCTCGGCAATCGCTTCAAGCTCGCGAGCCTGAGCCGGATCATTGACCAGCGGCTTTTCACAGACGACATGAAAGCCCAGCTCCAGAGCCAGCTTGGCCAGGACGAAGTGACTATCGTTGGGCGTGAGAATGGCGATCACCTCAGCACCATCTTCGCGGGCAGCTTCCTCGCGTAGCAGTGATTCACCATCGCCATAACCACGTGCGATGTTGAGTTGTTCCGCCTGCTGGCGAGCACGCTCGGGATTCGATGACAGCGCACCGGCGACGACACGATACCGTCCATCCATCTGCGCCGCCGCACGATGGACCTGACCGATGAAAGACTGAACGCCTCCCCCGATCATCCCCATGCGCAGCACTTTGGGGGCCAAAGTGCTCGACTGGTGTTCCGCTGTCTGCTGTGAGCTTGAAGGGTGATCGAGTGAGGGCGGTGTCTGCTGAGTCATTGGGCGTCTCGGCTTCAGGCGTGGATGGCGTTATTGTTCTATCGCGTACCACAGGGGCTTTTCCTTGGCTTTGGTACGCTGCATATCAAGCAGCCTAGCGCAGCCAAACCGGCTTTGAAAATGTTTTCAAAGCCATTTAGACCAAGGGACGAGAAAGAACGAAAATCCACCGATGTGCCAACGAATCGCCAGTATTCCAGGCGGACTACCAAGAGAGTGCTGCTCCGCCACCAGAGAAGATTTCACGAGAAAACTATCAAGCGTTCTGCAGTGCGCGTGTCAGTTGACGTGACGAGTCGACCCGCGTTGCGTGATCTGACACGGCATGATGACCCGACTGGGCGCCATGCCACCTTGCTTGATGCGCGCGAACAACAACGACACCGTCTTGTTGACCATTTCCGTGAATGGCTGGCAGATCGTCGTCAGATCATAGGATTTGCTTGAGGCAAAGCGAATGTCATCCACCCCGACGATACCGATATCCTGTGGTATGCGGTGCGAGAACTCATGACGTATGGCGTCCATGCCGCCACATGCCATGATATCGTCAAAGTAGAAGATGCTATCAGGAATGACCTCCGCCTCTGCGAACAACTCACAGGTGGCTTCATAACCCGCATCGTAGCTGTGGCGATGCCCTTCCCCCACGCCATGCAAGGTCAGCCCGCGCTGCTCCAGCCGCTCGATGAAGCCACGCTTTCTATCCAGCGTGGCCTGCTCCTTGGTCGACGCCCCCACATAAGCCAGCCGACGATAACCGAGATCAATGAGATGATCTGCTGCCATGCGCCCCATCTCGACATCGTCACAGGTCACCACACAGGCGCCGGAATCTTCTCCATCACGCCCGAATATGGCCACAGGCGTATTCTGCTTCGCACAGGCCTCGACCAACTCCGGCGGCACCGATGCAGAAGTGACGATCAAGGCATCGACATGATATTCCATCACCAACGAGACAGCCTCCGAGATGCTTTTCTCGGTATTCACGTTGATCAACAAGGTGTGGCAGTTATGCCGCTGAATCGCAGCAGAAAATTCGCTGAGAATCGCCAGGTAGACAGGGTTCTCGAAATTGGTCACGAGAATCCCGATCAGGCTGGATTGCGACTTGATGCCTCGTGCCAGACGATTCGGCTTGTACCCCATTCGCTCGGCTACCGCCAGGATCCGGCTACGCATCTCGGGGGAGCTGCTGCCTTCAGGATTCATTGCCCGAGAGACCGCCGCAATCGAGACGTTGGCCTCCTTGGCAACTTCAGTGATGGTGACACGCTTGGATGAGGATATGTCCTCGGACTTCTTCATGCTCACTCCCTAACGGGGCTCAATGCTCAACATCTCATCAAGGCATTCCACCCCACATTGGATAATCATTGGCCGACCATACCGCGGATCACGCAAGCATGCAGCAGGCGCATGATGAAGAATACAGCCATATCACGTTGGCTTTGACGTGTGCCACCAGGGAGTCAATAGCCGCCTTTCGATAACACGACCCTGGCGACTATCTCTGGCAGCACGACGGCTCAGGACCACAGTAGAACTGACGCAACAGCCGATGCA
This sequence comes from Cobetia sp. 2AS, assembly GCF_029846355.1. Classification (NCBI taxonomy): domain Bacteria; kingdom Pseudomonadati; phylum Pseudomonadota; class Gammaproteobacteria; order Oceanospirillales; family Halomonadaceae; genus Cobetia; species Cobetia sp. 2AS. The sequence goes on along the minus strand of NZ_JARWKQ010000001.1, from coordinate 816,408 downwards.
TCGGTTGCTGGAGCCTCGTCGTGGCACACCCAGACGATGACCTTGGATACGACTCGGAGGTCGCCAATCACGAAGATGTGCAAAGGGCTTTGACAGTAAATGTATTGCTATGCCCTCTATAGCCCCACCTGGCGAGGGACCAAGGAGAATATCAATGGCTTGACACGCCAGTACTTCTCCAAGGGGCAGTCTCCAAGAATGTCAGTAATACTGAGCTACGCAAGGTGCGTCGAGAAATGGAATGACCATTCTCGACAGCGCCTCGGCTATCGAATAGCCATCCCAAGTATTCTCGAGAGAATGTTCTAAAACCCTGTATACCATGCGTGCTGCTCTTGTTGCTGGAGCTCAGACACAAAAAACCGATGCCTGCAAAGCGCAAGCATCGGTAACATGGAAATATATATTAAAAAAGCTTTACGAATCGGACAGTTTATTCCATTCCTTTTCAGCGTCTTCTTTGTTCATGCCATAACGCTCTTGAACCTTTCCGACAAAGTGCTCCTTGCGACCCGCAATTTCGTCGACATCTTCATCTGTAAGCTCTCCCCAACCTTCGCGGACCTTACCTTTGAGTTGCTTCCACTTACCTTCGGCGATATCACTATTCATGGCAGTCTCCTAAATCAAACAGATAATGCGATAAATAAAAATCTACCAATGACCAGTCACATGCTGTGATTGAGCCTCATGGCAGGCCACGAATATAAGCTAGCACAGATATTAGGGCTCAACAACAGCCCTACCGCTTCACCTCATTGGTGGTGCGACCACTGACTTTACATAAAATATAGCGCGAGCCAGCCGAGTCAATACAACATCATCGACAGAAAGTTCCCTTCATCTTTCCGTGGCATACCGCCATTTCCCAGCCTTCAACAACCAATGTGACAACTGTCATTAAATGTATAGGGCAAAATATTCAGCATACCCCATCAATAACTCACTATAAGGTGCCGGATGATCGATTCTTACAACGAATCTATCCTTTATTAGCCTCTCGCATGCCCATCAAGCAATCCATACAGAAAAGGCATCATGGGTATCAAGCTGCACAATCAAGAGACAACGATACTGAAAATTCATGCCGACTTCCTAAGCAGCTCCTCCCAGCATTACGAACAAGATCTCGCTCGTCAGTTTGCGGTCAGCGTCTCAACCATCCAGCGATGACGTTACAAAAAACCCGCGGCTGACCGCGGGCAAGATCGAAACACTGGCAGACGATGATCAGCTTGGCATCCTGCTCCTAGAACCATACCTCGCTCTGGACACCGAAGGCCCATTCGCCTCCCGTGAAGCCTGCACTCCCGAGGGCATCGTCTTCGGAGTAATCATTGAGCTCCTCATCCCAGTCACTCCAGGACGCGAACAGGCGAATTTCCGGACGCTTCCAGAAGCCACCGACTTCAGGCTTGAAGGTCGGTGCAATGGTGAACTTGCGATACCCGCCTTCCACGGCAGTGCCTGTCGAGCCTGGGTCCAGGTCCATCCATTGATAGCTCAGCTCGTACTGCATCTCGAAATTCGTCGTCAGCTCATTGGCCAGACGCGCATTGAAGGTCGCCCAGGAATACTCATCTCCATCGTCGTAGCGATCTTTGCTCACCTCTGCCAGAACGGCTGGTGCGAAGCGCCACTTGGGTGCGAGATAGGTCGTGCCGTAAAGCCCCAGGCGAGTAGAGGTGGCGTCATCCGTCAGGTTCCCGTCAGCCCCGATGACCTTGGTCTCCGCGCCGAGCCCGCGGCCATGCAGCACGGCGGCCTTGAAGCTGCCATCGGCGAGGCCAAAGAAGCTGTCGCCATGGTAGGCCAGCATGGTGTGGAAGCCGGAATCGGCCGCTTCGGCCCCCGTGTCCATGGCGCGCTCTTCATTGTCTGCCGCCGACAGGGCACTGACCATCCACTGCCAGTGGCCGACATAGTTGTTCATGGTGAACGTCAGGTTGTCGGTATTACCGCCAGTATCGGAGTCCTCTGTCGGGTATTCACTGTAACTGCGCCCGTAGACCGAGAAGTTGGCTTTCCAGTCATCGGCAAGCTGGACGTCGTAGATACCTGCGCCGGTCCCGGCGAGGAAGATGAAATCGCTGTCTAGCCAGTGGATATCGAAGTTGTCCCGATCGAAGCGCTTGCCCGCCCAGATGGAGGAATTCTCGAAGGCGCCGGTAAAGCTCGGCAGATCGCTCAACTCCACGAAGACCTGTCGTACGTTCAGACTGGACTCGTCCGAGGTCCAGTCGTTACTGGTCTCTACTCCGTCGGCAATCATGGTGCGGTAAAGCGCCTTCGTCCCGTTGTCGTAGCGGGTCTTGTAGTTGAATACCGACTCGACGTAGGTGTCGGGCTCGTTCCCCAGCCGCCCGACCGCCCCGCCCACCGAGCCCGCCGGCGTGAGATAGGGGCCGCCTTCGATGCTCTTGCCTCCTTCGCCGATCAATAGCCCAGAGCGGGCATAGGCATTGAAGGAGAAACCTTCTTCGCCACTGGCCTGGCGCTCGACGGCCGCCAGACGCTCTTCGAGGTCCTCGGTCTGCGCGGTCACGCGCGCGGGTTGATCAGCCTCATTCGACTGGCGCTGAACGGCCATCGCGCGCTCTGCCTCGGCGGCGCGACGCTCAGCCGCTCTGGCCCGTTGTTCGGCGTCATCGATACGCTGTTCCAGCTCTGCGAGCCGCGCCTCGATATCGCCTGTCCCGTCGGCATTGGCGAGTCCACTGGTGCTCATGACCGCTATGGCAACGGCCATGACGAGTGGGGTCTTGAGCGGGTGCTGAGGGGGAGTTGTCATGTTGAAGAGAGCCTTTGTTGTTGTTGACGAATCACTCGCTTGGCGATGATCAGCGAAGTGGCGCCCGAATCATTGGCGTTGGCGTTGGAGGGGTGGCCACATTCACTTAATCGTTTAAGACCCTAGTGGCAATCCGGCGCTCCAGACACACGACTTATGTCGAAATTCGACCAAAGGGGAGCGATCACCGCGTAAAACTCCCATTTCTGGCGACATATCGGTGACAGCAAGACCAAAGTTCAGGTTGCGGATATCGACGCCAATCGCTTGACTGTGACTACGCCTTAATCGATTAAGAAACCACCATCAGACGACGTTGTGACTCTCCCCCACCCAGACGTCCGATGCGGGTCAAACAACAACAAGTGACGAGGATCCACCATGCAACGCAAGACGCTAATCGCCTCAAGCTTCGCCCTGCTGGGAGCAGCCACCACCGCCCCTGCCATGGGCGCGGACCTGACCATCTCCTGCGGTGCGGTCGGAGCCGAACTGGAACTCTGTGAACAGGGCGTCGCTGCCTGGGAAGACAAGACCGGCCATGAGGTCGATATCGTCTCCACGCCCAATTCCTCGACGGAACGCCTCTCGCTCTACCAGCAGATTCTGTCGGCCCAGTCCGGTGACATCGACGTCTTGCAGATCGATGTGGTCTGGCCGGGCCTGCTCGGCAATCACCTGCTTGATCTGCACCAGACGCTCGGCGAAAAGGCAGCGCAGGGCCACTTCAAGACCATCATCGACAACAACACGGTCGATGGCCGCCTGGTGGCCATGCCCTGGTTCACGGATGCCGGGGTGCTCTACTACCGCAAGGACCTGCTGGAGAAGTACGGGTTCGCACCTCCCGAGACATGGCAGGAGCTGACAGAGACTGCCACGCAGATCCAGGCCAAGGAACGCGAGACCGGCAGCGAGAAGATGTGGGGTTACGTCTTCCAGGGGCGTGCCTATGAGGGCCTGACCTGTAATGCGCTGGAATGGGTCGCCAGCAATGACGGTGGCGCCATTGTCGATGCCGATGGCGAGATCACCGTCGACAACCCCAATACGGCCTCCGCTCTCGACCTGGCCGCCAGCTGGATCGGCGAGATCACCCCGCAAGGGGCGCTCAATTATTCCGAGGAAGAAGCCCGCGGCATCTTCCAGTCCGGCAACGCCGTCTTCATGCGCAACTGGCCCTACGCCTGGTCGCTGACCCAGAGCGATGACAGCAAGGTGGCTGGCAAGGTCGGGGTGGTCAAGCTGCCTCACGGCGCCGAGGGAGAAAGCGCAGCGGCGCTGGGCGGCTGGAACCTGGCGGTCTCGAAGTACAGCGAGAACCCCGAGCTCGCCTCACAGCTGGTGGCTTTCCTCACCGGTGAGTCCGAGCAGAAACGCCGGGCCATCCAGGCCGCCTACAACCCGACCCTCACGGCGCTGTATCAGGATGAAGAGGTGCTCACCGCCGTGCCCTTCTTCGGCACGCTCTACGACACCTTCACCAATGCCGTGGCACGTCCGTCTGCCGTCACCGGTGACAACTACGGCCAGGTCAGCAACGCCTTCTTCAATGCGACCCACAGTGTGCTGAGCGGCGAGCAGAGCGGCGCCCAGGCCGTGGCTCAGCTGAAGGGCGAGCTGTCTCGCATCAAACGTCGTCGCTGGTAACCCGGGAGGTTTCGCATGACAACCACGCTCAATGAGTCAGTGCCGACGGACACGCCCTCGGCCCGGACCCGCAAACGCGGCACCAAGGTCAGACGCCAGCGGGTACGTGCGGCCTGGACCTATCTCGCGCCGATGCTGGTCGCGCTGGCCCTGGTGGCCGGCTGGCCACTGCTGAGAACCTTCTACCTCAGCTTGACCGATGCCTCGCTCTCGGACACGACCGGCGCCGCCTTCATCGGCTTTGAAAACTATCTCGTGAAGGACGACGGCGTCTGGTACGGCCTGCTGGCTGACCCGGTGTGGTGGAATTCCGTCTGGAACACCGTCTATTTCAGCGTCATCTCGGTGTCGCTGGAAGTTGTCTTCGGCATCATCGTGGCCCTGCTGCTCAACGCCGAATTCAAGGGGCGCATGCTGGTCCGCGCCGCGGTGCTCATCCCCTGGGCCATCCCGACCATCGTCTCCGCCAAGATGTGGGCCTGGATGCTCAATGACCAGTTCGGAATCATCAACCACCTGTTGATGGGGCTGGGGCTGATCGATGCGCCACTGGCCTGGACGGCGGATGCCGATCTTTCGATGTGGGCCGTGATCATGGTCGATGTGTGGAAGACCATCCCGTTCGTGGCACTGCTGGTACTCGCCGCGCTGCAGATGCTGCCCAAGGATTGCTATGAAGCCGCCGAGGTCGATGGCATCCACCCGGTGAAGGTGTTCTTCCGTGTCACCCTGCCATTGATCACCCCGGCCCTGCTGGTCGCCGTGATCTTCCGTCTTCTCGATGCACTGCGCGTCTTCGACGTCATCTATGTGCTGACCTCCAACTCGTCCAGCACCATGACCATGTCGATCTACGCCCGCCAGCAACTGGTGGAGTTCCAGGACGTGGGCTACGGCAGTGCCGCCTCCACGATGCTGTTCCTGATCATCGCGCTGGCCGTCGTGGTCTACCTCTACCTTGGCCGCCGCCAACTGGGAGTGGATAAATGAATCAGCATCCGATGAATCGTTACCAGATGACCCGACTCGCCAAGCTGGTCGGCAAATGGGCCTTGATCGCCATCATCATCGTCTACGCCGTGTTCCCCTTCTATTACGCGGTCATCACCTCACTGAAACCGTCCAGTGAGCTGTTCGAGGTCAACTACTGGCTGACCTCACTGGACTTCAGCAATTACGCCCAGATCTTTGCGCAGAAGAGTTTCCTGCAGGCGATCGGCAACTCGATCCTGATCGCCTTGAGCGTCGTGTTGATCGCCTTGCTGCTGGGTATCACCGCCTCCTATGCACTGGGACGCGTGCGCTTTCGCGGCCGCTCCACCGTGATGCTGATCATCCTCGGGGTCTCGATGTTCCCTCAGGTCGCGGTGCTGTCAGGGCTGTTCGAGGTGATTCGCAGCCTGAATCTCTACAACAACCCTGGTGGCCTGATTCTCAGTTACACCATCTTCACGCTGCCCTTCACTGTCTGGGTGCTGACGACCTTCATGCGTCAGCTGCCCATGGAACTGGAAGAGGCCGCGATCATGGACGGCGCTACGCCGTGGGAGACCATCACCAAGGTCTTCCTGCCCCTGATGTGGCCGGCCATGGCCACCACCGGGTTGCTCGCCTTCATCGCGGCCTGGAACGAGTTCCTGTTCGCCTTGACCTTCACGCTGACCGACAGCGAACGCACCGTGCCGGTCGCCATCGCCCTGATCTCCGGCGGCAGCCAGCATGAGCTCCCCTGGGGCCCCATCATGGCCGCCTCCGTCACCGTCACCATACCGCTGGTCATCCTGGTGATGATCTTCCAGCGCCGCATCGTATCCGGCCTGACCGCCGGCGCCGTCAAAGGATAATCTTCATGTCATTGCTCGAAGCCCAAATGCAGACCTCCTCCAGCTGGTGGCGCGGTGGCGTCATCTACCAGATCTACCCGCGCAGCTTCCTGGACAGCAACGGCGACGGGATCGGGGATCTGCCGGGCATCACCGCCAGACTCGATTACGTGGCCTCCCTGGGCGTGGATGGCATCTGGCTGTCGCCCTTCTTCACCTCTCCGATGCTCGACTTCGGGTATGACATCAGCGATTACCGTGATGTCGACCCGATGTTCGGCACCCTGGAGGACTTCAAGGTGCTGCTGGAGCGCGCTCACTCGCTCAATCTCAAGGTCATGATCGACCAGGTGATCAGCCACACCTCCGATGAGCATCCCTGGTTCCAGCAAAGCCGTCAGGACCGTACGAATGACAAGGCCGACTGGTTCGTGTGGGCAGACCCCAAGCCCGACGGCACGCCGCCCAACAACTGGCTGTCGATCTTCGGCGGCTCGGCCTGGACCTTCGATTCGCGCCGCCAGCAGTATTACCTGCATAACTTCCTGACCAGCCAGCCCGACGTGAACTTCCACCACCCAGAGGCCCGTCAGGCTCAGCTCGACAACATGCGCTTCTGGCTGGAACTTGGCGTCGATGGCTTCCGACTGGATACCGTCAACTTCTACTTCCACGACCAGGCCCTGCGCGACAATCCGCCGGTACCGGCAGGCGAAGCCAAGACACTGGGCGCGCCGGATTCCAACCCCTATACCTGGCAGCGCCACGTCTATGACCTGAGCCGCCCGGAAAACCTCGACTTCCTCAAAGACCTGCGCGCCCTGATGGATGAATACCCGGGTACCACCACAGTGGGCGAAATCGGTGATGACAAGCCGCTGGAGCGCATGGCGGAGTACACCGCCGGGGGCGACAAGCTGCACATGGCCTACGGGTTTGATTTGCTCAATGCCCCGCACTCCGCAGGCTATCTGCGAGAAGTCATCGAGCGCTTCCAGCGCCTGGCCGGTGATGCCTGGCCATGCTGGGCCCTGTCGAACCACGACGTCGTGCGCAGCGCTACACGCTGGGGTGCCGACGAAGACCCGGTGGCCTATCCCAAGGTCGCCCTGGCCATGGTGTTGTCACTGCGCGGCAGCGTCTGCCTCTACCAGGGTGAGGAGCTGGGCCTGCCGGAAGCCGAGGTGCCCTTCGAGCGCATTCAGGACCCCTACGGCAAGGTGCTGTGGCCGGAATTCAAGGGCCGCGACGGTTGCCGGACTCCCATGCCCTGGCGTCAGATGGCCCGGGGGGACTTCTCGAATGTCGAGCCCTGGCTGCCGGTCGATGAACGCCACCTGCCACTGGCCGTGGCCAATCAGGAAGACGACGCCAACTCGGTATTGCATGCCACACGCACCCTGCTGAATTTCCGCCGCCAACACCCGGTCCTGCGCGAGGGGAACATTGAACTGGTGGACGTGGGTGACGAGCTGCTGGGCTTTCAGCGCGAGCACGATGGCCAGCGCATGCTGTGTCTCTTCAACCTGACCGGCACCGAACGGACCACCGCACTGCCGCAAGCCTACGCAGGCGGCGCGCGCCTTCTCGAGGGCACGGGCTTCACTGCCGAACTGGACGAGGCTCAGCCCCAGGCAGCGCGCCTGGCACTGCCGGCCTATCAGGCTGCCTTCCTGGCACTCGACTAACCTTCTTTCGAAAGCCGGTGCCGAGCACCGGCTGGGAGTCGCAAGATGACAAGCGTAACCCTCTCCAAGATCAACAAGACCTTCGGCAGCACGCACATCATCAAGGATCTGGACTTGAAGATCGGCAGCGGAGAATTCGTGGTCTTCGTCGGGCCGTCAGGCTGTGGCAAGTCGACCTTGCTGCGCCTGATCGCCGGGCTGGAATCGATCACCGAAGGTGAGATGCATATCGCCGGCGATCTGGTCAATGACCTCCCCCCGCGTGAGCGCGGCGTGGGCATGGTCTTCCAGTCCTATGCGCTCTACCCGCACATGACGGTGTACGAGAACATGGCCTTCGGCCTCAAGCTTGCCAAGGCCGACAAGGACAACGTCGAGCAGCGCGTGATGGAAACGGCGCGCATCCTCCAGCTCGAGGAGTTGCTGAATCGCAAGCCCAAGGAGCTTTCCGGTGGCCAGCGCCAGCGCGTCGCCATGGGGCGCGCCATGGCGCGTGAGCCCAAGATCCTGTTGTTCGACGAGCCGCTCTCCAACCTGGATGCCTCGCTGCGCGTCCAGATGCGCAACGAGATCGCCCGCCTGCACCATCGCCTGGGCTCCACCATGGTCTACGTCACCCATGACCAGGTCGAAGCCATGACGCTGGCCGACAAGATCGTGGTACTGCGTGATGGGCGTATCGAACAGGTCGGCAGCCCCCAGACGCTCTATCAGGCGCCGGCGACCCGCTTCGTGGCCGGCTTCATCGGCTCCCCGACCATGAACTTCCTGCCGGCAGAGCTGCTGCGAAGCGAGGGCAATGGCTGTCGCATCTCGACGCCCGGGATCGGCGAACTGGATCTGCCTCGCGATGCCGGCGACGAACGCACTGGCAGCCGCCTGACGCTGGGGATTCGTCCCGAACACCTCTGCCTGGAAGAGGCCCGTGGCGACAACGCCTTCGAGATCGTCAACGTCGAGTACCTGGGCAACGAAGTCTATGTCTATCTGGACCCGAAAGACGGCGACAGCCTGCTGATCCACCGCAGTGAAGCCCCCAGTCAGTGGAAGATCGGCCAACGCGTCGCGCTGGTGCCGGACCTGGAGCACGTGCATCTCTTCGACAGCCAGGATCGCGCGCTGAGCCTGACCCAGCAACGCCAGGCAGCCTGACGTTCAGGGCCTGTTCTGCAGGGCTTTTCCTCGAGGACCTGGCAGCCAGGACTGAGTATCCAGCGCCTACTCACGGCGCCTCAGGCCAACCGCTTCATTCTCCGCAAGGACCGCACGGGCGGGAGCCATGGCTCCCGCCCAGGAGACTCGCATGTCCACGATTCGAGACACCCAGGTGTCGGCCCACGATTGGTGGCGCGGTGCCGTCATCTATCAGATCTACCCGCGCAGCTTTCAGGACAGCAATGGCGATGGCATCGGTGATCTGCCGGGCATCCTCGAGCGCCTGGATTACATCGCCTCGCTGAATGTCGATGCGATCTGGCTATCTCCCTTCTTCACCTCGCCCATGAAGGACTTCGGCTATGACATCAGCGACTATCGCGATGTCGACCCGATGTTCGGCACCCTGGAGGACTTCGACCGTCTGGTCGAGGCAGCGCATGCGCGCGGCCTGAAAGTCATCATCGATCAGGTGCTCTCACACACCTCCGACGCCCACCCGTGGTTCGAGGAAAGCCGCCAGAGCCGCGATAACCCGCGCGCCGACTGGTATGTCTGGGCAGACCCCAGACCCGATGGCGCACCGCCCACCAACTGGCAATCGATCTTCGGGGGCTCCGCGTGGCAATGGGATACTCGCCGCTGCCAGTACTACCTGCACAACTTCCTGATCGAGCAGCCGGACCTCAACTTCCATCACCCCGATGTCGTGACGGCCATTCTTGAAGAAGTGCGATTCTGGCTGGAGCGGGGGGTGGATGGTTTCCGCCTGGATGCCATCAACTTCTGTACACATGGTGAGCTAAAGGATAACCCGCCGCGGCGCGAGATCGCTGAGGGCTTCATTGGCGTGCGCCCGGACAACCCCTACGGCTATCAACAACATCTTCACGACAAGACCCAACCCGAGAACCTCGCCGTTCTCGAACGGCTGCGGAGTCTGCTCGATGAATACCCCGGCACCACCAGCGTTGGCGAGGTCGGCGACGATGACTCCTTGCGCGTGATGGCCGAGTACACCCGGGGCGACCAGCGGCTGCACATGGCCTATTCCTTCGATCTGCTGACCGAGAACGCCTCACCCGACCACCTCCTGGCGACCCTGCAGACGATGGAAGCACAGATCGGGGACGGCTGGCCGTGCTGGGCGCTGGGAAACCACGATGTCACACGTCTGGCAACGCGCTGGGACGCCGAAGCCTCGCCGGCGCGCCTGCGCCTCTATCTCGCCTTCCTGCTGACCCAGCGCGGCAGCGTCTGCCTGTATCAGGGCGAAGAGCTGGGACTGAGCGAAGCCCAGCTACGCCATGACCAGCTGGTGGACCCCGCCGGCATCACCTTCTGGCCACGCTACAAGGGACGCGACGGCTGCCGGACGCCCATGCCGTGGCAGGCCGGTGAGTCGCATGCGGGCTTCTCTCGCGTGTCTCCCTGGTTGCCGGTTCCCGACTTCCACCATGCCTTGGCCGTCGACCATCAGGAACACGACCCGGCATCGCTGTTGAATGCCAGTCGGGAGCTGCTCGCCTTCCGCCGCCGTCACTCCGCTCTCAGCCGAGGGGAGATCCACTTCCACTCGCTGCATGAGGAGGTCATCTGCTTCACGCGTCTCTCAGACGGCGAGTCGTTGCTGATCGCGCTCAACTTCTCTGCCCAGGCCCTGACTCTGGAGACCGCCTGGCGAGCGGAAGCCCTCGAGGATGCCCCCGGCATGATCAATGGTCACTGGCAGGCAGGTCGCCTGACGCTGCCGCCCCACGGCGTTGCCATCGCGCGCTGTGTTGGCGAGGCGCACTGAATCTCCCGCTTGCCGATCACGCGACTCACAAGGAGGTCATGATGACCCTGTCTCAACTCGACCCTCACGCACGCCTCGACTGGTGGCGTGGTGCCACGATCTATCAGATCTACCCCCGCAGTTTCATGGATGCCAACGGCGACGGCATCGGCGACCTGGCCGGCATCATCGAGCGCCTGCCCCATGTGGCCAGTCTCGGCGTGGATGCCATCTGGCTATCCCCTTTCTTCACCTCGCCGATGAAGGATTTCGGCTATGACGTCGCGGACTATCGGGATGTCGACCCGATGTTCGGCCACCTGGAGGATTTCAAGCACCTGGTCTCGCAAGCCCACCAGCTGGGGTTGCGCGTGATCATCGACCAGGTGCTGTCTCACAGCTCCGATCAACACGTCTGGTTCCAGCAAAGCCGTCAGGACCGCCACAACGCCAAGGCCGACTGGTATGTCTGGGCCGACCCGCTCCCAGATGGCAACCCGCCCAACAACTGGATGGCAGCCTTCAGTGGCCGCGCCTGGACCTTCGATGCCAAGCGCCGCCAGTACTATCTGCACAACTTCCTGGCCAGTCAGCCGGATCTGAATTTCCATCATCCCGAGGTGCGCCAGGCGCAGCTGGACAACCTGCGCTTCTGGCTGGATCTGGGGGTGGACGGCTTCCGCTTCGACGTCGTCAATTACTACTTCCATGACCGCGCCTTGACCGACAACCCAGCGATGGCGCGCGAAGGCGTCAACCCGGGCAACCCGCAGAGCTATCAGCGAATGCAGCACAATATCGAGCAACCGGAGAATCTGGCGTATCTGGAGCGCATCCGCGACATGCTCGATGAGTACCCGGGCACCACCAGTGTCGGCGAGATCGCCGGCAATGACCCTCTCCCGACCATGGCTGCCTATACCGCCGGCCAACGCCGCCTGCACATGGCCTACACCTTTGACCTGCTCAACAGTGATGGCGATGCCCGCGCGCTTTACGACGTGCTGACGCGCTTTGCCGAGCAAGGCGAAGACACCTGGCCTTGCTGGGCCCTGTCCAATCATGACGTGGAACGCAGTGCGACCAGCTGGGGAGAATCGCGCGCCCTGCTCGCCCTGACGGTGTTGTGTTCGCTGCGTGGCAGCCTGTGCCTCTATCAGGGAGAAGAACTGGGGCTTCCCGAAGCGGAGCTGGCCTTCGAGGACCTGCAGGACCCTTTCGGCATCAACCTGTGGCCCGAGATCAAGGGCCGCGATGGCTGTCGCACGCCGATGGTCTGGGATGACAGCCTGAACGGTGGATTCAGCCGCTGTGCGTCGAAGTCCGGCGTTGAGGCCACGCCCTGGTTACCGGTCTCCCCACGCCAGTTGCCATTGTCGGTGGCGCAGCAGGAACGCCGTGATGACAGCTTCCTGTCGCGAGCGCGTCGCCTGCTGCGCTATCGCGGCACCAGCCAGGTGCTGCGCGAGGGTGATCAGACCCTGATTGCCCCCGAGCGGCTCCCGGACGACGTCTTCGCCAGCGTGCGCCAGCATGGAGCGCAACGCCTGCTGTGTCTGGCACACCTCGGGACAGGCGATACGCCGAGCGTGATCGACCCGAGTCAACTGGCGCCAGACATCACCACCTGGACCACCCTCGAGATCGCCGGTGTCACGGCGACACACGCCTCTCACCACCCCCTGTCGCTGATGCCAGGCAGCGCCATGTGGCTCGCCCTCAACTGACGCCTGGCAGATTCGATGCTTCACGGGATGCTCGGTGGATGACGGTCATCCCGGACGCCGCAACAACAATCACAATGATGGAGTCGCACGCCATGCCTTCTGTTATCAGCACCCCACGCCAACGGATGCTCACGACCCTCAAGGGTAGCGCCGGTGCCCTGTTGTTGAGCGGGGCCTCATTGACGGCACCCCTCGCATTGGCCACCGAGGTCACGATTGCCTGTGGCCCCGGCGGAGATTCCGACATGTGTCCGGAGCTCGCCCAGCAATGGGCCGAGCAGTCCGGCAATCGTGTCAATGTGATCTCCACTCCCAACGACACCACCGAGAAGCTCTCGCTGTATCAGCAGCTGCTGAGCAGCGGTTCCAGTGATATCGACGTGCTGATCGTCGACATGGCGTGGCCTGGGCTGCTCGACGATCACCTGGTCGACCTTTCCCGTTACCTGCCCGACGATGCCACCGAGGGCTTCTTCCCCGTGCTGGTCGACAACGGCACCGTAGCGGGACGTCTGGTGGCCATGCCCTGGTACACCGACGCAGGCGTGCTCTATTACCGCAAGGACCTGCTGGAAAAATACGACCAGCAGGTGCCGGAGACTTGGCAGCAACTCACCGAGACGGCGCGCACGATCCAGGCGGCGGAACGTGACGCCGGCAATGCCGATTTCTGGGGATACAGCTTCCAGGGGCGCGCCTACGAGGGGCTGACCTGCAACGCACTGGAGTGGGTCGCAAGCCAGGGCGGCGGCACCCTGGTGGATGATGCCGGTGAGGTCACCATCGACAACTCGCGCGCCGCCGAGGCACTCGACCTTGCCGCCTCCTGGATCGGCAGCATCGCTCCGGAAGGCGCGCTGAATCATACCGAGGAGGAGTCACGTGGTCTGTTCCAGTCGGGCAATGCGCTGTTCCTGCGCAACTGGCCCTATGTCTGGAAGCTCAGCCAGGCCGAGGGCAGTCCGGTGGCAGGCAAGGTCGGCATGGCGCCCCTCCCTCATGGCCCGCAGGGCGAGTCACGCGCAACCCTGGGCGGTTGGAATCTTGCGGTATCACGCTACTCGGAGCACCCACAGGCCGCAGCGGAGCTGGTCGCCTACATCACCGCCGCTCCGCAGCAGAAGGCCCACGCCATGAAGATGGGGCGCAACCCCACCATCGAACACCTCTATCAGGATGACGAGGTGCTGGCGAGCAACCCCTCGATGGGGGAGCTCTATGAAGCGCTCAGAACCGGCGTCGCGCGCCCGGCCTCGGTGACGGGAGATGCCTACGCACGCGTCTCCAATGCCTTCTTCAATCGCACCCATCAGGTGCTGTCGGGCGAGGGAACCGGTGCTCAGGCGGTGGAAGCGCTCGGGAGAGAACTCACCCGCATCGGACGCCGCGGCTGGTAACGCCAACGGCCTCACCCCGCCAGGCCTTGCGCCTGCAGACTGATGACGCCCGGAAGGTCTCGCGCAGAGACGCGGGGCCTTTCCGGCGCTCTAGCATGCCCGTGCCCCCTGCCGCCTCGACAACAAGGATCGTGCAATGACATCTACCCAACTCCATCGCCATGCCGCACACGACTGGTGGCGCGGCGCAACGCTCTATCAGATCTATCCGCGCAGCTTCATGGACGCCAATGGCGATGGTGTCGGCGATATTGCCGGCATCATCCAACGTCTGGACTACCTCGCGACCCTGGGGGTGGACGCCATCTGGGTCTCCCCCATCTTCACCTCGCCCATGCAGGACTTCGGCTATGACGTCTCGGACTACCGTGACATCGATCCCCTGTTCGGCACTCTGGAGGACTTCTCGCGGCTCGTCGCCCGCGCACATGAGCTCGGGTTGGGCGTCATCATTGATCAGGTGCTGTCACACAGCTCCGATCAGCATGCGTGGTTCCGGGAAAGTCGCCAATCCCGGGACAATGCCAAGGCTGACTGGTATGTCTGGGCAGACCCGCGCCCGGATGGCGGTGCGCCCAACAACTGGTTAGCCGCCTTCGGTGGCCCGGCCTGGACCTTCGATTCACGGCGCTGCCAGTATTATCTGCACAACTTTCTCGCCAGCCAGCCGGACCTCAACTTCCATCATCCCGAGGTGCGTCAGGCACAGCTCGACAATCTGCGCTTCTGGCTGGAGCTGGGCGTCGACGGGTTCCGCTTCGACACCGCCAACTTCTACTTCCATGACCAGGCGCTGACGGACAATCCGCCGTCCTCGGACGACTACCGTAGCCGTGGTCATCCCCGCAGCTATCAACTGCTGAAACACAATGCGGATCAGCCGGAGAATCTCGACTATCTGGAAGAGATTCGTGCCCTGCTGGAGGAATACCCCGGCGCCACCAGCGTCGGCGAGGTCGGGGGCAGCGACCCGCTTCCCGCCATGGCAGCCTACACAGCGGGCCAGCACCGCCTGCATATGGCCTACACCTTCGACCTGCTCAACAGCACGGGCGATGCCGTGGACTTGCACGCCGTTCTGGCACGCTTTGCCGAACATGCCGGTGACGCCTGGCCGTGCTGGGCATTGTCCAATCATGATGTTCCGCGCAGCGCCAGTCGCTGGGGGAGCGCACGCGCCTTGCTGGCTCTGACGGTTCTCTGCTCATTGCGGGGCAGCCTCTGTCTCTACCAGGGCGAAGAGCTTGGATTCGAGGAAGCAAAGCTGAGCTACGCCGAGCTGCAGGACCCCTTCGGAATCGCGCTCTGGCCCGAGGTCAAGGGACGCGATGGATGTCGCACGCCCATGGTGTGGGAGCCTCATCGCCATGGTGGCTTCTGCGCCGACTCCCTATCGCCCTGGCTTCCCGTCAATGCCCAACACCAGTCACAGGCGGTCTCGCTGCAACAAGAGGTGCCCGAGAGTCTGCTGAATCACGTTCGCCGGCTGCTGAGACTGCGTGGCGAAAGCACGCTGCTCAAGACGGGGCAACAGACGCTCATCTCCCCGTCCGTGTTGCCGAAGGGTGTCTTTGGTGTGATACGTCACGACCGTCATCAGCAGATGATGTGCCTGGCCAACCTGGGACACCAATCAGACCACGCCCCGGAAAACGACAACGCCCCCGTCATGCTCGACCTGACAGCCCTGCTGGGCTCGCGAACACTGCATGGCCAGCATCATGACCCGATAGAGATCATCTCTTTGCCCGGCATGGCCACGCCTATCCTTGAGGCGGGCCAATTGAGTCTGGCGCCGGGGATGGCAGCCTGGCTGGTCGTGCCAGCCGATACCTCGCAAGTACAGGGCCGCTAGCAGGCGTTTCCCGGCTGGACGCCTTGTGCGCAGTTGGCCGCTCGGTCGGCCAACTCCGACACTTTCTGGGCATTTCTGGTACGCGGCGATATGCTATCTCTGCACTTAATCGTTCAAGCTTTTCATCTTCAGGAACCCGACGCCTGTGTCATCGCCTCGCCGCATCACTCTCAAGGAGCTAGCCGCACAACTCGGCGTCTCCACCGCCAGCGTCTCCAACGCCTTCAACCGCCCTGACCAGCTCTCGCCTGCATTGCGCGAGCGGATTCTCGAGGAGGCCAAACGGCTGGGCTATCGTGGTCCGGACGCCAAGGCGCGAAGCCTGCGTACGGGGCGCTCACGGATCATCGCCGTGGTACTCGCGGAGACACTGACCTACAGCCTCAAGGATGCCGTCGCCAGCGAGCTGTTGTCGGGCATCGCCGAAGTGCTGGACGCCCACGGCCATACCCTGCTGCTGCTCTCGGGTCGCCAGGATGCCTCTCAGGTGCCGGGGTCTTCCAGCATTGCCGATGGCTTCATCGTCTACGGGCTGATGGCCAGCATGGCGCTGGTGGAAGAACTCCAGAGCGCGGGTCACAAGCCCATCGTGGCGGTCGACTTCGATCTGGGCGATCACCCTGCCATCCACGTGGATGATGAGCCCGCCTGCTACGCCATCGCGCAACATGCCTTGAAGACACCCGCCAGTCGCATCGGCATCGTCAACCTGCGCCTGACCGACACGCCCTGCAATGGCCCCATCACCGACGCCCATACGCTGCTTCCGGCCGGCCGTACCATTACTCGCTCGCGTCTGGCAGGGTTTCATCGCGCCCTGGCTGAGAAAGAGGTGTCTTTGCAAGACGTCGCGATGTGGAACATCGAGGAAAACACCTATGAAGTCTGCGCACCGGTGCTGGCAGAGATACTCGACCTGCCGGCCAGCGAGCGGCCAGACCTCCTGCTGTGCATGTCAGACCGCATTGCTCTGACCGCCGTGACCCTGGCCGAACAACGTGGCATCCGAATTCCCGAGGATCTGCGTATCACCGGCTTCGATGGCATCGAGGAAGGACAATATCGGTCACCGCGCCTGACCACCGTCCACCAGGACAGTACCGAGAAAGGCCGCCTTGCCGCGCGAATGATTCTGGGGCTGGAGCCCGCCTCATCACACCGACTCTCGACACAGCTGATCCAGGGCGAGACCTGCCCGTGAGGAGATGTCGCCAGGAGTGACGCTATGGGGCGTGGCAGGTATCATCCCCAGCCCGTTCATCGCAGCCGAGGGAGGTTTCCATGCCGATCCTGCACAGCATCATTCACCGTATCGACAAGGGCAATAGCGAGACGCCGGCCCAGCTGGTGCCTGCCGCCACCGCCCTGCCGGCATCCGATGCACTGGAGAATCTGGTGTCCGGGCTCAATGACGCCTACCACGGCAAGGCCAAGAACTGGGGGCGTTTCAATGAAGACGCACCTGCCCCCTTCCCCGCCGAGTTGGCGTCTTTCCTCGCAGGTGATAGCGATTTCGCGAGCCTGACCCAGACGCTTGCCGGTCGACTCATGCCGTTGATCGATGACAACCTCCCGACAGGCGGCCATCTGCTGGTGGTGGATCACCAACAGGGCGAGACGCGCCACCTGTTCATGGCGTTGCTGCACCATCGTGATGGCTTCGCGATCGACGAGTCCCTCGCGGTAACGCCTGCCCGTCAGCTCAACATGACCCAGATGTCGCTGGCCGCACGACTGGATATCAGTCAGTGGCAAGGCAGCTCGACGTCTCACCCCTATCTGTCCTGGGCGCGCGATCGCGGACGCACCAAGCTCGCCGAGGCCTTCGCCGAGACGCTGGGCGCACAGGAGCAGCGGGATGCCGGCCAGGAAACCCGCACCCTGCTCAAGGCGTTCAGCGACTATGTCGAGAAGGAAGACATGGCCGAGGAAGCCAGCCGGCAGAAGACCGACACCCTGGTCGATTACGCTACCGACCAGGCCAAGCTCGGCGAGCCGATCACGCTGGATCAGTTGTCTGAGCTGATCGATGAAGAGCACCCGCAGGCCTTCTACGATCACATTCGCAACAGTGACTACGGACTGTCGCCGGAAATCCCGCCGGACAAGAAGACGCTCAACCAGTTCAAGCGTTTCACCGGGCGCGCCGCGGGTGTCTCGATCAGCTTTGACTCGCACCTGCTGGGCGACTCGGTGGAATACGATGAAGCGAGTGACCGTCTGATCATCAAGCAGGTTCCGACCGGCCTGCGCGATCAGCTCAAGCAGCGCTGAGCCATGCCAACTGGCAGCTGACGCGAACAGATGTGCACTGACTCGCCAGCAGTGCATCACAACGACAAGGGCCCGCTGCTGATGCAGCGGGCCCTTGAGTCACCTCGTCGCTCAGTATTCTCCAACCGGCTGAAGCACTACCTGGCGAGGGTGAAGGATGTGCGAATACCTCACTACTGCGACGAAAAAGTCGCTCAGCGTATCAACGCTTTTCTGGGGCATTTCTCTCGATCATGCTGATGGCTATCGCCAGGAAAAGTACGTCCTTTACCAAGAAGAAGTTGGCGATCAATACGCCATCGGTCACTTTCCAAACGTCGGGAGTCGTGAACAGAAAGCTCAGTGTCGTCAAGAATATGGCACTGGCCGCGAGACCAGAATAGAACGCTACCTTCCTGTACTTGAGACCAAGCAGAATACCGATAGCGACAAGGATCTCGGACAGGCCGACCAGGTTCGATACCGCTTGTACCGACATCACGTCATAGAGCCAACCCATGGCAAAATGGTTCTCGACCAGCGGATGAATGAGGCCCGCTTCCGTGGGAGTGAATTTGTAGGCTCCCAGCCATAGCAAGAGCAACGCAACACCGAATACGCCAACGTAATAGCCGATACTGCCCTGCTTGATTCCTTGATAATTACCTTGCATGCCTCATCCTCACTCCACTCATCTTGATTCACGAAACCTGTCGGCCTCAGCGTTCATCATGCTCCCCGGCAGTGATGTCTCCACGGCCAAGCTTCCTGCATGACTGATGCAATGAGATACGGCAGTTCCTCGCGCGCGGATGCAAAGGAAGGTGTTCTATTTGTCTTCTCGGGAATGTCAGACCCCGTATCGGGCGCATCTGTCTCCGTGGCGGCCGCACCCTGCAACGCAAAGCATGCAACACAATGCATAGAACGAAAAACACCGCTCTGCAGACTGCCAGAGCGGTGTTGATAGTGGTCCAAGCGTGATCTTACAGCCCTTCGAGAATCTCATTCATCTGGGCCCGCACGCTCTGCAGCCCACTGCCGGAGAGATACCAGAGGCCAGGCGAGAGCACGGTAACGCCAATGGTCTCACCGCCAGCGTCGGCCAACGCGGCTTTCAGCGCCTCAGCATCCATCGGGGTCTGACCGATGGCGGCACTGCGATCGATCACATAGAGCGCATCCGGCGCCATCTCGGCGATGTTTGCCGGTGACAGCGGGTAGAAGGTGCGCTTGCCACGGCTGACCGGCTCCACGGAATCCGGCAGCTCAGGCTGGGCGATCTGCAGAAGCTCCGTCACGACCGGCTCCTGGCGCAGGATGTAGCGACCGTCGTTATGGATCACGACCAGTGCCTCGAGATCCTCCGCCAGCCCTTCACGAGCCGTCGCGATATCCGACTCAAGCGCTGCCAAGTGCTCACGTGCCTTTTCCTGGGCATGGTACTCAGATGCCAGGCTCAGTACCTTGCCGCTCAGTGCCTCGAAATAGTCGCCTTCTGCAAGAGTCACATCGCGTGTTTCCGCCACCGCCTTCAGCGCCTCTAGCGATCCAGACTGACGGCCGGTGACGAGAATCAGGTCCGGCTCCAGTCCCGCGATCGCCTCGACATCAGGCTCCTTGAGCCCGCCGATGTCTGCTCGCCCCTCCACCAGATGCGCCACGTAGGCAGGCGCGGGCTTGTGCGACACACCGATCAGATGCTCAGACAGGCCGAGCTCATCCAGCGTATCGGCAGCCCCCCAGTCCAGACTGACGACTGAGGGACCATGCGCGCCTCCTTCAACCTCGTGAGCTTGCGCGCTCAATGGCAGAGAGGCCAGCAATAACGTGGTGACAGATAGCGTGAGTCCAGACACTTTCATCGACATTCCCTTGGTGCAAATAATAATTGGTTCGATTTGTGTTCTGGAAACTAGCACACCTTTCTTCCGTAATCCTGCAACTGTGCGTTGCACCCAATGCAATTGATGTACTCCAGCGTCGAAAACGCCCCAGTCACGGCAGGCTTTTGCAGCATCGCCGACAAGGGGAGCCTCGGCCCTCCTTGTCGGCGATGCTGGTTCAGAGTCTCAATGCTGAACGTCAATCACGGCATCAGGTGCCTTTATCATGCCCCCTTCAAACATCCACGAAGATCACTTCCCCAGTGATGAAGCCATCGACGGAGCGTTCGAATGCCTTGCTGACCAATGCGCTCGGCACTGGCTGGAAGCCCGGTATCATCTCGCCATACACCTCTCAGGCCTCTTCCAGCACGGTGGGATTGATGGCGTTGATGCGAATGCCTCGCGACACTTCATAGGCAACGCATTTGATGTTGATCTGAAGTCCCCGCGATAATCCCTCACCACACTGAGCGGTGAGTGAAATGTCCATGTCGCTTGACTCGGATGCAACGATTCAGGTGGCGGTCGCCTTCAGTGACTGCTCGAACCTTTCTAGGAAGAGGCCCGCTTCAGCCTGCGTGATACACAGTGGTGGGCGAATCTTGAGGGTACTGCCTGACTTGCCCGCCCCGCCGATCAAGACACCATTGTGCTTGAGGTCGTTGATCAACGCGGTCGTCCGTGCCGCATCCGCGGCTCCATCACGCGCCGGATCACACAGGTCTACGCCGAGAAACAAGCCAGCGCCTCGGACACCACTCACTTCCTCGAAGCGTGACTGAATATCGCGTAGCTGGCGCATGAGATAGGCGCCCTGACGCTGCGCATTCTCCATCAGGTTTTCTTCAGCGATGACATCGAGCACTGCTGTTCCTGCCGCCACCGCGACGGGCGAACCCCCGAAGGTATTGAAGTAGCCGACATCGGTATTGAGTTTCGCCAGCAACTCCTCGCGCGCCGCCAGCCCCGACATCGGGAAGCCGTTGCCCATCGGCTTGCCCATGGTGACCACATCCGGCGTGACACCATGACGTGCAAAGCCCCACATGCCATCACCGGTCCGCCCGAAGCCGGGCTGAACCTCATCAGCGATGAATAGCCCTCCCTGTGCTTGCAGCATCTCGACCGAGGGTTTCAGAAAACCGACGGGGTCCGCGTAGATGCCATCGCTGGAAAAGATCGAGTCCACTAGCAAGGCCGCACATCCGTAGCCCCGAGCATCTAGCTGCTCGATACCATGCCGTACCTGCTCAGTGAACCAGGCGGCGGGGTCCGATTGCTGGGACATCTCGGAAATCGGCAGGATATGGACATGATCCGGTGGCGTGCCCTGCTTGTAGGAAGACGGAGACACCTCGGTCACGGCCGCCGTGTTGCCGTGATAGGCCGCCTCGGTGACGATGATACCGTGGCGGCCCGTCCAGCCACGCGCCAGCCGCAACGCCATATCATTGCTTTCACTCCCGGTACACATCATGACCAGCCGGTTGAGCGCTGTCGGCAGCGTGTCCAATACGCGCTCTGCGTAGCGATGAATGCCTTCATGCAGGTAGCGGTTGTGCACATTCAACGTGCCCATCTGTTCCGCCACGGCTTGCACGACACGAGGATGGCAATGCCCGATCGAGGGCACGTTGTTGTAGACATCCAGATAACGTTTGCCTGAATTGTCATACAGCCACACTCGCTCACCGCGCACGATGTGAAGCGGCTCTTCGTAGAACAGCATCGTCGTCGGCCCGACCGTATCGAGTCGCTTGCGCACCAGCTCACTGATTCGCACATCCGCCTTGTCGATGTGCGCCATATTGAATGCATTCTGATCCAGTATTCCGCGTACCTTTTCCATCACGCCATCCTCACTTTGTGGTGTCGTTGCAGATCATCAGGTAGGTAGCCATCGCGCACCGGATGGCCACGTTGTGTCATATAGCGATGTGCCATCACCGCGGTATCGCGGCTGAAGTCACTGCCCAACGCCTGGCCTTCCTGGCTCTCCTGATGAGTTGCCAACCAGGCACATAGCAAGATGCGGCGAATCAGAATGAAGGTGTCGAGCATCGCCTCATCCGCTGCCGAGAATTCAGCAACCGAGCGATAGCCCTTGAGCCAGGCGTCCCGCAATTGCGGAACACAGGGGTCTGTCTCATGGAAGCTGATGGCGGCAGCGAAGTCATAGGCATACCAGCAGAAGCCACAATCATCGAAGTCGATGATCGACATGCCCTCTCCCGACACCAACAGGTTGGTCAGCCTCAGGTCGGCATGCACCAGGCCATAGCGATGGGGTGCCGTGCCGTATAACGCGATCTCTGACTTGATGTAGGGGATGGCCTCACTGATGGCGTGGGCCTCGCTCATCGTCATGCCGGGGGCATTACGCCAATCCCCCCATAGCCCTTGTGCAGAGATCATCGTCTCGAGATTCCAATGCTTGCGCACGAACCCTTCTGGCAACTGCCAACGACGACTGTGCGCATGCAAGGTCGCAGTGACAGCCCCGAGACGCTCGAACCATTCCGGCAAGCCGTCACCGATATCTGGCTCGGCTCCCGCTGCATACTCAAAGGCCACCACCAGTAATGTCAGCTCTCCCACGGAAATGCTCAGCACAGGGCTCCCCGTCTTAGTCGGCAAAGGGGCTGGCGTGTTGACCTCGGTGGTCGCCCGAATAGCGCGTATCCAGGCCAATTCAGACTCGATCTCTTCTCGGCAGTGATAGTCCGGCCGATGGACACGAATAATGATCTTGCGACCTGTCGCACTCTCCTCAGCGATGAAGGTCGCGTTCTCCGACAGGGTCAGGAGCGATACCTGAGCCTGTTTCGATAGGCCCCATTTCTCCAGACAGCGTGCCAACTCAATTTTTATTTGATTTGTAAGAGTGTCCGTATACATCTCACTACCTCGCTGACATCAGAAAGGCCGGGACGCTGCGAAATACTCACTGCCTCGCGATGTCACATGAAGGGCGGCCTCATGGTCGAAGCCATGCCCTCCTCGGCGATTCTTGTCCTTGTGGTCTCGGTGCCACTTCGCGGAAGAAACAGGCATGGGTATGCGAATCGATATTCCGAAACCCCGCTCCCTCTTTGAAGATGTGCGCGAAAGTTGCATGTACAGACTAACGACACAGCAAGGGAGAGCGTTATCAGCATCCGGCAAACCTTGCTTAACCACGAAAAACAATGAGTTACACGCGATATGCCACAATATGTGTCACTAGCAGGCGCAGACGATGCCACAGGGAAGAACAGGAAAGATTCACTCGCACCAGGCAAGTGCACGCGGGAGGCATGGGACGTCAATGAACAGGCCGGCAACCTGACCGATTGGTCACAGGAATATGATCAATACGGCGAGGGGAGATTCTATGGCCGTATCGATGAACTTCACCTGCCTCACATGCAGGTATTCAAGGAATACACCAGTCATGCGCTCGGGCAGCAATGTCATGTCTGGCCGGATTCGCTGTGGCTGGGCATCCCGGCAGCTCGGGTACCTTGCCGTATCAATGGCTACTCTCTGCAAACGCAGGACATCATGTGTCAGCCGGGAGACCATGACTTTGAACTGACCACACCTGATGACTTCGCGATCTATAGTCTGGTGATCCGGCGGGACTGGCTGGTGAACGTCGCGGGAGAGTCGGCACTGGCATTGCTGGAGGCAGACCCACAACAGGTGATGCGTCTGGAGGTATCATCCAAGACTCGGCAGGCCGCCACCTTCCTGATGGAATGCCTGCTCAAGCGTCAAGGTGCGGGGTTCGAGGTGCAGGTCCACCAGGACATTCTATCTCTGGCAATCAACACCATCCTGCACGAAAAGACGCCTCTCCCTGAGCGCTACCCGAGCTATCACCATCGGCGTCAAGTCGTCGCGAAGATACGTGACTACGTGAATGGCAGTGCTTCTGCCCCCATCAGCATCGACACCCTGTGTGACATCGCCCATGTCAGCCAGCGCACGCTTCACAACAGCTTCGTCAGCATTCTCGGTATCAGCCCGATGCACTTCATTCGCCTGAACCGCCTCAACCATGTACGACGTCGGCTATGTGACCCGAACAGCGCCAGTACGGTGAGCCAGATTGCCAATGACTGGGGGTTCTATCATCTGGGAAAATTCGCGCAGGATTATCGTCATTTGTTTGGCGAGCGGCCGTCGGTGACGCTGTCACGTTATCGCGCCAACCCCTTGCTGGAAGCGTGAAGGGGTTCAAGTGCGCGGATCATGACCTGACCGAGAGCTCACACCGCCTGTGTCGCACGACACTCAGGATATGCCGAGCATCCCCAGAATTGCTGGCCCTCACGCGCACCGGACTTGACAGTGCGCAGCACCATCCGGCTGCCGCATTTCGGGCATTCACGTCTCGCCTGTGGATCATTGCGCTGCTTGAGATGCTGTACATGGGCACGCTGCGTCGCCCGAGTCGGTGCCAGACGCCCTGTCAGCAGCGCCTCGTGCATGGCCTCGACCTGCGCCTCGCTGAAGACGGGGGTCTTAAACGACTGTACGAAGGGAACGAAGTCAGTGCCGCGCGTCACGTTGGACGGCATCTCACCCTTGAGCCTGGCGCTGCCGATGAAGATGATCACCGAATGCAGGTGTTCGAATGGCACGCCAAGCGTCGTCTCCAGCGCCTTGAGGTGACGGTAGTTCTGACGTAGCGGGTTCTGGAAGCTGAACGATTGGCGAGGAAACTGCTGGGTCCAGTTCGCCTCGTGCTCACTGCCGAAGATCCAGCCCTTCATGTTCTTGGTTTCCAGCACGAAGCAGCCGAAACGCGACAGCAGCACATGATCGATCTGGGTGGTGCCGTTGGCGGTATTGAGAGTGACATTGTGCAAGGCCCGATAGCCTTGCTTGCCGAGTCGACGCGCCATCCAGCGCACCCGCCACTCGCCGATGCGGCCTTTCATGCGGGAAGACTTGAGATAACGACTGACGCAGGAGGCCAGCACGAGGCATAGCAGTACACTCATCACTGGCGCGATGTTCGAAGGGACAACCACTGTCATGACTCCTGGTGCAGCCTGTACGGAAAGGAATCAAGCGAGGTGATTCGTCCAACCGGAGTACTGAGTCTTGATAAGGGAAAGGTAATGCTGCACCGCGCCCGATGGAGGAGCGCTGTGCAGCAAGCTGCCGAATTCTAACTATCCGGCGAACGCCAAGCTACTGTTCTCTATCGGTTTATCTCTGAAGCAGAGTACGACAGGACCTTATACGCCGACGAGAGAGAATCAGGTTGGCCGCGAGTCATTCACCTGAATCACTCTACTTCCAACGTAACCTTGTCGGTATCGAACGCCAACCGCCCTGCGATCGCCTGCATTTCCTCGATGGGCTGGTCGTAACTCCAGGCGATATCAGGAAGGTCTGATAGCGAGTAATAGGTGCTGTCGCCCTTGAAGGGACAATGGGTGACGGTACTGGAGACCGAGAGCTTCGCCATCGCCACATCGGCGCGCGGCAGGTAGAGCCTCGGTGGATAGCCCTTCTCGTGCAATTCCAGCGCGTTGCCGGTGTCAGCGATCACTGTCTCACCGACCAGGATTCGCACCCGCGAAGATAGCGGGTGCAGCGTGATACGCGGTTCGGGGTGGTCGGCCATGAAGACTC
Organism: Cobetia sp. 2AS; assembly: GCF_029846355.1. NCBI lineage: Bacteria > Pseudomonadati > Pseudomonadota > Gammaproteobacteria > Oceanospirillales > Halomonadaceae > Cobetia > Cobetia sp. 2AS. The sequence goes on along the minus strand of NZ_JARWKQ010000001.1, from coordinate 790,772 downwards.
CTTTACGGGTTGGAAGATAGAAGCGGCAGATGAAGGTGCTTGGAGGCGCGTTCTAAAGGGGTCAGCCCATCATGCCCCACCGTCCCTGGCGAGACGGAAGCCGGAGAACGCCCAGCGCGCCTCGGGGGGGAAGAAGTTGCGATAGGTCGCGCGGATGTGGTCTGCCGGCGTGGCACAACAGCCCCCGCGGAGCACCATCTGACCGGACATGAACTTGCCGTTGTACTCTCCCAAGCTGCCCGGCAGTTTGCGAAAGCCCGGATACGGACGATAGGCACTGCCCGTCCACTCCCAGACATCGCCGAACATCTGACCCGGCGTGCCTTCGGCTCTCGCGGCCGCGACTGGCTGCAGATGATCCTGATCGACGAAGTTGCCCGTGAGGGGGACATCTTGGGCCACCGTTTCCCACTCGGCTTCGGTCGGTAGGCGAGCCCCCGCCCATTGCGCGTAGGCATCGGCCTCGAAGAAGCTGACGTGGCAGACCGGCGCGCTCAGATCCACCGGCACCAGGCCACCCAGGGTGTAGTGATGCCAGACGCCGTCGCGCTCGACCCAGTAAAGCGGCGCCTGCCAGCCTTCCGCCTTGACCGTGGCCCAGCCATCCGCCAGCCAGTACTCGGGGGTGGCGTACCCGCCGTTTTGCATGAACGCGAGAAACTCGCCGTTGGTCACCGGACGATCGGCCATCTGGAACGCTTCGACAAACTGACGGTGACGGCCCATCTCGTTGTCGTAGGCAAAGCCACCTTCGGCTGCATCATGACCGATCTCGCGAATCCCGGCTGGATAGGCCAGCCATCCAAGCGACGGCACCTCCTGCTCAGGGGCTGGTGCCAATCCCGGAGTCAGATCATCCCGATAGGCCGGACACAGCGGGTTCTGCGCCAGGATGTGCTTGATGTCCATCAATAGCAGCTCCTGATGCTGCTGCTCATGCGGCAGCCCCAGCTCCAGGCGGCGAAGAATCTCGGGCAGATGTTCCCGTGGCGGATTCTCAAGCAGCGCTTGCATGGCCTGATCGACGTGCGCGCGATAGCGATAGACATCGTCGACGGTCGGGCGCGAGATCGTGCCACGCTCGGCGCGCGGGAACGGTACGCCATGGGTCTCGTAGTAGGAGTTGAAGAGGTGGTCGTAGGCGGGATCGAGCGTCTGATAGCCCGGCTGAAACGGCTTCAGGATGAAGGCTTCGAAGAACCAGGTGACATGGGCGATGTGCCACTTGGGCGGGCTGACATCTGCCATGCTCTGCACCATGTAGTCTTCCTTGTGCAGCGGCGCACAGATCGCCTCGGTGGCGGCGCGTACCCGCTGGTACGCGCTTAGCCACTCCTTGGCATGCAGGCTATCGGGTCTTTCGATGACGGTGTCATGGGCAGATGACATGATGGCTTCCTTTGCGAGTCTGGTTCTCTCCCTGAAACGTGATCGGACAAGCTCTGACGGCCAGCACGGCTGACACGCCTCCCCTGCCCCATCAGCGCTTGGCCGGGGTGATGTCCCCACCCTATCACTCGTGTTGCTGATGCCAACTCTTCACGGGCTCTGGTCTTTCCTCTGAAACTAGGTCTGCACCTTGATCTCCCCCCTGATCTGATCTGATCTGCCCTGATCTGCCCTGGCCTTCACTTCGCCGTAACGCACGTCCCGCTGCAAGTGACTTGCCTGAGCGCGCCAGCCTCAGTTCTGCATCGGAATATTCTCTTCCCAACGAAAGCCGATACCGCCGCCCTGCCATACACCATTCTCCAGCGGGCTGGGGCCATGGATATCCACCTGCAGCGGCAGGCCGAAGCCAGGTGCCAGATCCTGAGTGCCACGCACGGTACTGCGATGCATGATCCGCAGGCCTTGCTCCTGTGCCGGCAAGTGCGCGCCGGGCGCGGCCCGATGCGCCACCGCCAGGTTATCGATGAACACGCAGTCGTTTTCCTGATACTCGAAGTCGAGGGCGTAACCCTCGGTGAAGCCGGCATTCAGGATGGTGTTGTACTCACGGCAGAGCTGCGTCAGCTCTTCGGCGGTCAGCAGTCGGAAGGCATCCTGATCGGGTAGCTTCTCGATCACTGCACCGGTCATGCCCAGATGAAGCCAGATGCACTTGCGACCGGTGATGGGGTGTTCGTGTACCACAGGATGTACGGCCCCGGAGGAGGAATTCACCGAAGCAAGACGGCGCCAGAAAGCCTGACGCTCGGCAGACAAGGCGTCATGGGCCGCGCCTGATGGGCAAAGCAGGTACCGCCGCCTTTCTCGGCCGGGCGGATGATGTGGTAGCCCGAGTGCGAGAATGTATCGGTATTGAAGCTGCCGTCGTTATGCCACTGCGGCCCGACACCGGGAATGCCGTGGCGGCGATCGTTCGACAGCCGGAAGATATGCCGGTTGCCGTCGGGCGTGGCCGGGTGCATGCCGTGAGTACTGTGCAGCTCCTTGCCGCCCCACCAGCAACTGGCGCGCAGGAAGTCATCGGCCTCCAGGGGCATATCGCGCTTGAAGACCAGGAAGCCGCGCTCGGCCATGATCTGCTCCAGCGCCTCAAGCACTGGCGCGGGCGGCGCGTCCTGAGCGGACAGATCGATCCCCCTCACCTCGGCGCCAATCGGCTCCAGCAGTGTGATGCTGCCGCCGAATTGCTCGATGACAGCCACCTGTGCCGGGTCGAGCTGAACGCCCGGCGCTGACTCGGCTACCTCAGTGCGTGTTGGATTCGCCATGACACTGACCTCCTGTCGCGGCTCCCACGCTGACGAGACGCTGATGTGTCATCAGACAGCGCTATCGCTGCGTGACGACACCCGCGGCTCACAGACTCTCAGCGTGGGATGAATGTATCAGCATTCTCGCAAACACATTCCCGTGCGCCAAACCTCGGCCCATCTCATCCCGAACGCTGCGAGTGGCCCATCAGGGTGACGTTGGTCAATCACGTCACTCGTATTTCTTCTGCCAACTCTTCACGGCGATCCGCTCCTTGAGCAGATCCAGCATGTCGATCAGCACCTGCTCGGTGATCTGCTCCGTCCTCGGGTCAGTGCGCGACCAGGCATCGAAACCACTCTCTGCCAGGTGCCCCACCAGCGCCGAGAACTCCTTGGAGCGCAGGCCGACCAGTGCTTCATCGACAAGGTGACAGGCCAGATCGGACAGCGAGCTTTCGAGCCCTTTGGTCAGCTGGGTGCCCATGGGCAGGCGCGAGACACGCTGGAGCTCCGGGCTCTCGGCAAGAGTGCGGCTGACCAGGCCCCGCACATAGCGCAGGGTATCGTCGCGATTCTGGGTATAGACGTCCCCTGCCATGGTCTCGAGGCGCTGGGTAATTTCCTGGATCAAGGCCTGCTTGCGCGGTTCCACGACACGCTCGATCACCGAGGATGAGAGGTCATCGCTGTCGCGCAACTGCTGCTGAACGTTGTCGAGCATGCGCAGGGAGATACGATCCGTCAGCTCCTCCAGCAGAATGTCGAGATACTTGGCGGCAACACGATAGACATACCATTGCCGCACATCGATCAATTCCAGACGTTGAAGACGGAACAACAACGAGACCACACGCAGCACACGCAACAGACGGAAGCCGCTCAGCGGAATGCAGCCCAGCACGTCATACCAGTGCACGAAGGGATAGAAGAACCAGCGGTGATAACGCCGCTCCGCGATGGCCACTGCCCACCCCGCCAGCACATCCAGCAGGAAGACGGCGACGAACGCCAGATCGATGGAGAGGAAATTGGCGTGGATGTTCTGCTCATAGGCCGCATGCAACCCGGGTGTCACGGCCTCGAAGGCCGTGTTCAGCGGGGGAATCAGGAAGAGGCTATCGAACAGCAGCAATGCCAGATTGGCGATCACGAGCACGATGATGAACAGATCCCACCACAGATGTATCCGCTCCCTGGCGGACGAGGGCGTGCGGGTGGCTGGCATGACAACTCCTTGGCGATTGTTTCAGAATGCGTAACGCGTCTTCCTGACTCAGCCTACAACGCTTCAGATGACCACGCTGGCGATGACCGCGCATCAGCTGACCACACTGGCGATGACGCTGTCTGCGAGGGCTTGCAGCGCTACCGGAGCCCAGCCCCGAATCGCCGTAGACACCCTATTAGTGAGGGAGACACCCGCATGAAACAAGCGCAAGTGATGACATGGGCCGCCGTGATGAGCGCAGCACTCACCCTGGGCGGCTGCGCAGGCGCTCAATCCTCTGAGGATTATCAAGGTGTCGACGAGCCACTGGAGAACACCTATTGGAAGCTGGTGACACTCGACAACCAGCCAACACCCGTGGTGGTAGGCAAGCGTGAAGCCCATATCGTCTTGCATACCCCTGACTCTTCGACACAAGACTCGCGAGTAGCCGGCTCCACCGGCTGCAATCGCCTGATGGGGGAATATCACCATGATGCGCAAGAACTCGGCTTCGGCCGTCTGGCCACCACACGCATGGCGTGTCCCGGTGAAGCTGGCTCACTCGAGCGCGATTTCCTCGCGACACTCAACGACGTGTCGGGCTGGCAGATTGAAGGCAAGACACTCACGCTGACCGATGAGCAAGGTGTGTCGCGTGCACGTTTCCAAGCAGTTCATCTCTATTGAAAGGTCAAAGTTCCAATGAAGACTTGCGGGCTTCACTCTACTGCTTCTTAGCGACAGCGCAGCTGGATCGCGAGCGTTGGACCTGCACGAGTTAGAGGCCACGCTGCCGGTAGCATTCAGCACGCTCAGCCTAGCTGAGAGCCTCCGTCTCCAGTACGGTATGGAACTTGTCATGCGAGCTCCAGCTTTCGGGATCATCGCTCTGGTCAGGTAGTAAATAGCCGGCTTGCCGAGCCTTCTTGCGCCGTTATGAAGTGTCGCTGGGGGATGCCTTCTTCCTGAGCGACTTCTTCGGCCACCGTGCGGTTGTGCGGCGGAAGCAGTTTTTTAAGGATGGCTTCTCGGAGCTCGTCGGAGTACTTCATCGGAACCTCATCACGCCTCATGGGGTTCAGAGCCTAACAGCCTCTGAAACTCCAACTAGCATGACAGCGGGGGGACGGGGCGCTGATCACGGCTTCTAGCAGCGGCAGGGCTAGGAGGGTAAAATCAGACAGGGCGTACCCTATCTTGTAGGTGAGATCCTGACTGTAAAAAAATCAATAGAGCCCTACCCTTCCTACATCCTCCCGTACACTAGGAATCGCCATAGCTCCACACACGGCTTCTGGAGTAGGTATCATTCACGCCCCTTTGTTATCCGGAGTACCACATGCCAAAGTCTTCACGCCCCAACCTAGCTGTTAGCGCCTATCAACAAATAAAGCAAGATATCATCAGGGGGGTGCATACTCCAGGTAAAAAATTGTTAATGAGCCATCTCAAAGAACGCTATGGGCTCGGTGTTGGGCCGTTGCGGGAAGCCTTATCACAACTTGTAGGCGAGCGACTAGTAATAGCTATTAGTCAACGCGGTTATCGTGTGGCACCAATGTCAGTAAGGGAGTTGCAAGATATTTATGATGCCAGGGCGAACTTGGAAAAATTAATAGTAGAGCTGGCAATAGAACGGGGAGGAGATGACTGGGAGGCTGACATTATTGCGAAAGGACATACATTAAATAAAGTTAGCGAAATTCATAGCCCCGAACAAATGCTTGATGTGTGGGATGCTCGTCATAAAAGTTTTCATACAGCTATCGCGGCCGGATGCCGCTCTCCTCACTTATTGCACGTACGTGAATCACTCTCTATTCAGGCTGAGCGCTACCGGCACTTATGGTTATGTCAGACTGTATTTTCACCACAGGCACTTACAAACAAACGAAAAGAACACTCCGAAATTATCGAAGTAATTTTAACACGTAATGCTAGTGCCGCAGGTGAGCTAATCCGGAAACACTTAATGACACCAGTGCCCTTGATAGGCGATATATTGGAAAAACTAGACCAATAATAGAGGTACGCTTAATCATAATGTCACATCAGCCGCACTGATTAAACCAATATAACCAGGCGCACTAGATGAATACATAGAGTATGAAGTCCAAGAGCCACTAGCAAACAAGACCAAATATTAAAAATATAAATCAAAAAAGCTTGAGGAAACATACAACAGAGGTCAAGACACTGTATAGGTACTTGTTATTGAAAGCAATAAAATTAATTGTTTAGCCATACAGCGTTTGCAGTAAAATTGCTTTATAACCGAAAGGGTTACTTATAATTTGATAGTGCGGTTTCAGCAATTGTTAGATTGACATCTATACTTACTCAAATCCCAGACACCCGATGCAACACATCGGGTGCTCAATAATACCTTATATTCTATCCTATATCAAATAACACTACAGTCTGTTAAATTTGTTTGTAGTACATTCAAAAGACAAAAATCATTCAATATAATCATTAACGCTAACTAGAAAATGCCTGCATGGGCACATCAACATCAATGGAAGCGATAAAGCCTTCACGCTCAGCGCTACGATTTCCCTCGTCAAAATCAGGTGCTACACAGAGGTAAAGTGTCTTACCCTCTGCGCCGCCTAGTGCAACAGCAAAAACCTGGTGTGGGGCAACACTTACTTCATCAAGTATCTTGCCACCCTTAGAGATCCGCAGAGCACGTTGATTTGTGCAGTCAGCAATCCAGACACAACCTTCAGCATCTAATGTCAATCCATCGGGCACGATGGTCGCTGCCTCTAAGCGTTTTTCGATACTCGACTCCTCCCCAATATCGCCAAAGTTCGCCCAATCATAACGAAAGCCGAGAGTACCATCTTCAAAAATATCAAAGGCTGAGAGCTTGTTACCAAAGAGCTCGTTGACGATCAGGGTGTTACCGTCTTCCGTGATCACCATACCGTTAGGAAACGATAGACCGTCAGCAACTACTCTTACCGAACCATCAGGGTTAACCAAAACAATATTCGTGGTGGCGTGGTCAGCGCCCCCCATCAGATCAAATCCAAAATTTCCCACATAAGCCTGCCCGTTCTTTGCCACCACCATATCATTAGCATGACCGCCACAAAGTTCATAGATGTTAGCATGCTCAACCAAAGTGCCGTCAGGCTCCATGCGTAAAATACGGCGATCTTTCATTGAGACCACCAACATTCGACCGTCGGGTAACCAACCAAGACCTGAGGGTTGATGCTCAACCTGGGCAACTGTTTCTATCGCACCATCTCTACATACCTTATTGACGGTATAGGTATAAAAATCAACAAACCAAAGTTCGCCATTATGCCAGCGAGGTCCTTCAGTGTAGGAAAATCCATCCGCCACGACTCGTAAATTTCGGTTAAGCATAACGCCCCCTCATACTGATAAAACTGCTTCTAATTGTTGGATATAAAAACCATACTATGATAAAGGCTTCTAATGAAAGGCCTCAGATAAGAGGCCTTTCATTTAAAATATATTAAAAACCTGATCTACCCTGCAAAGACCCAGCCATGCTTGAACGGGCAGCTATACCCCAGTTACCATCTTGTTTGGTTACAATATAGAATGAATCAAATGTCTGACCGGGAATATTATTCCCTTGTTCATCATATCGAGTGAAAGAAAGCGATACATGATATTTCATTTCACCAGTATCACCGTCCATTCCGGATTGAATAACATTTCTGTAGTCCCAGCGAGATTCCTTCCAGCCAATAGCTTTAAGAGAGCTTTTATTTTGATCAGATGCATAATCCTCAGGCTTTTGCCACACGTGAACATTTCCGCCAGAAATACGCACATGTGGATAATTTAGAGTTTCCGAAAGAGCTTTCTCATCTACAGCATTGAATGCTTCGAGAAATACATCAGTAGCTTCACAGGCGGGAGCAATATCATGCGGATACTCTCCATTGCTATTTTTTACGCAGTCGTCAACCAAGTCACCTCTTTCTGAAGAAGCCCCATAAGCGTTGAATGTAGCCAAAAGCAGTAGACTGGCGGCTGTTTTGTAGATATTTTTTACTGTCATTTTTATAAACTTCCTTTATCTGGCGTTTTATTATCTAAACTGTAGATCATTTCCCCTACAACATATCAGCAAACAATTTATAAATCTTTGATAGTCCCTACCTCCGTTGTCCTATTTAAAACAGCCTAGTGAAAGTCAAGAACACAAACAACTTGACCTACCATCGAAATCATACAGTTTCCACTGATATAGACAGGCAATCATCGATACCGACGCCATAACAATACTATCAGTCTAGACTGAAGAACCCTAAAAACTTCATGCCATCAACTCACTTCATTTACGTATAATAAAGTGAAGCAGAATACTATTCAAACATGTGCTTTAGTCTATAACAGACTCATACAATTCAATGATATCTTGTAGCTTACTCTTACGCGGGTTGACTGAAATATTTCCGCTTTTCATAGCATCTTTTGCCATATTTGGTATAGAAGATTTAACGACACCAAACTGAGTAAAACTGTCCGGTATGCCGATGTCTCTTGAGAGTGTCTCTACAGTATCTATCGATTTATATGCATGTGATAAGATAGTATCAGAACTAGTCCTTGGTACTCCCATCAAAAGAGCAATATCGGAGAATTTTTCTGGAACCGAAAGCAAGTTGAACTTCATTACCGTAGGAAGAAGCATGGCATTCGCTACTCCATGTGGAACGTTATATATGGCGCTCAGTGGGTGGCTCATGGCATGAACATTACCAAGACGGGTGTTACTGAAAGCAACCCCAGCGAGTAAGCTTGCATAGATCATGGAAGATCTTGCTTCTAAGTTACTCCCATTAAATACAGCTTGTCTAAGATTGCGTGATATGAGTTTTATGGCTTCAGTAGAAAATAACTCACTCAACGGAGAAGACATTGTGGACGTATATGATTCAATAGCGTGAACAAGAGCATCAAGACCTGTTGAGGCAGTAATACTTTGCGGCAGACTCTGGGTCAGCCCTGGATCGAGAAACGCCCATTTAGGTGCCATGCTTCTACCACCTATAGTTATTTTATAATCTCGACTTTTATCTGTTATTACAGAAAAAACAGTTACCTCACTACCAGTACCTGCCGTGGTCGGAATAGCAAGTAATGGCACCGGAAAATTATGGTATTTATCCACACCCTCAAGATCTGCAACTTCGATTGGATTTGTTGAGAGAACGGCTAAGACTTTAGCTGCATCAATAGGACTTCCTCCACCTATACCGATAATAATATCTGGAGCAAAATCCAGGGATGCTGAATGAGCTGTCTGCACCTCTTCTACAGTTGGGTTAGGTGAAATTTCAGTATAAACACATGTAGAGATGCCATTACATTCTAAAACATCCTCTACAATAGACAGAATTCCGGCTGATTTAACTCCTTGATCGCTAACCAAGAAGGCACGCTTGAATGAATTTTTCTCAAGCAGCTCAGGAACCTGATTAATACATTGATTTCCAAATACAATTTTCGTATCCATTGTGAATGTCATAGCTGTAGCCACTTCATACCTCCACTGCCTTAAATTAGCAATATCAAAAAGATAACTATCTTTCACATTTTTTATTCCTACGGTAGACATAAGCACTCCGCATGCCAATATTTTATTTTTTTGATCAGCGGGCAAAATATTTAAAAATATCCTTCAAAATCAATGTGTTAAAAAAACAATATACTTACTATACTTTTGTCTATATTTATTCTTACCCCTAAACTATAGACTTTAGCATAGAGATAAAAGTATAGTATTAGTGCATTTATGCACTGATACTGAGCATTTATGCACAATTGAGCAATTATGCACTTCAAATTTTTTATTTGAATATTCCCAACCACGTACATCGTGGATGTTCTCTATTGCCTAGTCATGCCCAATAACCAGGAACACCGGCGTAGCTCTCCCCTGGATGCGCACGATGCTGATATAGATAACGAGGAACAGCAAAGTCTAAACACCATCATACCAAGGCGAACGGCAATATCTCTGGCAGTAGAGAAGTACCACACGCAACTGGCACTGTGCCGGACGATCTGACAGAATCTCGATTAGAAAGACCACTGATTCAACTCGACCAACGATGGGAAGCCAATACTCAGAATTTCATCATAACTGACAATTGTCGCTGCTACCATGGAGAAAGTAACATGAGGAATATCAAGGATGAGTATAACACTGCGTTCTAACCAGATAAAACTAGCTATTAAATATAGTGCTCTAAATACGACAATTTTGCGTAGACCGCACTTCACCGTTTGTGCATTTTTAGGATAATAGAGATGAAAAATAAACTTTTTTTAGATTTAGAGAATTTTATACATTACTCTGATTCTCCTTGTTGTTTAACCGATTCTTCTGGTCAGCCTCTATACATAAATAAACCAGCTCAGCATATTTACACGTCACTTCCTGGGTCAATCACCGATAAAGTAAAGAGCTACGCAAAAAAAAATTTAGCAACCTCCGAATCCTTGAAAATCAGTTCGGAACAATATGCTTTATTAAGAAGTATCGTTATTGATGGGGAAAATTTCACTCATGTAACTATTAAGAATATAGCGTCTGATGGTTTTGATACGATTCTAGGTCGTAATATTAATAGCATCATGGAATCACTTCAAGAAGGAGTCTATATAACTGACGGAGAAGGTTTTACACAACGTATCAATCATGCATACACGGCTCTAACTCGTTTGACGAAGAAGAACGTCGAAGGCATTCATGTTCTAGAGTTAGTTAACCAGGGGATTTTCGATAGCTCTGTTACAGCTACCGTAATGCATGATAAAGTGACATCATCTAAGATGCAAAAAATAAACGGCGATAAAATTTGTCTCGTAACTGGCGCTCCTGTTTTTGATGAGGATAGACAGATAATTGCTGTCGTTAATTCAGCTTTGGACCTTACAGAGCTTAACAAACTGCAAGATAGTCTGGATAAAAGCAAAGTAACTCTTAAACATAAAGAGAACGAACTTAAACGTCTACGAGGCTATATTGTAGAAAGTGAAAATGTAAACTCTTTTAATATGGAAATGAAAAGAATAAATAAGACTTGCGAAAAACTATCAAAATTTAACGTGCCGGTAATATTACTGGGGGAAACAGGAACCGGAAAAAGTAATATGGCATATCGAATTCATAATAGTAGCGATCGCTACGACAAACCTTTTATTGAAGTTAATTGTGGGGCAATTCCTGAAACTCTTTTTGAATCTGAACTATTTGGGCATGTACAAGGTGCCTTCACTGGTGCATTAAAGTCAGGAAAAGTGGGATTGATTGAGTCTGCTGATGGGGGGACGCTTTTTCTAGATGAAATTGGTGAAATGCCACTTTCATTACAAGTTAAATTACTAACATTTCTCCAAACTAATAAAATAAGAAGACTTGGTGAGTCTTTAGATAGAAGTGTCGACGCTCGGGTTATATCAGCTACCAATAAAAACCCCGAAGACCTTATTGAAAAAGGAATGTTTCGGGAAGATTTATATTATAGACTTTCTTTAGTTAATCTAAAGGTTCCGTCTCTTCGTGAAAGAATGGAAGATTTATCAAGTCTCACAACATACATGCTAGATAAATCTAACAAGAAGCATAACTTAAAGAAAAGAATGTCTAATGAAGTTTTTTACTACCTTGATAAATATCATTGGCCAGGTAACATTAGAGAGTTGGAGCATACGATAGAGCAAATGGTTGTGCTTTCTAGTGATGATATAATTAGGCCATACGATTTACCTTGTAAAATATTTAATGACGACACCCAAAATATTACATCTGTTGGCAGGCATGACTCGCGAGTGATTGATTCAAGTAGTGAAATGACTCTCAAAGAATTCTTGGAATTTCATGAGAAAAACTTTTTATCTAATCATTCAAACAAATCAGAAGATATTAATAGATTGTCAGAAAAATTAGGTGTACACCGTACTACTTTGCTGAGAAAATTGAAAAAATATAATTTGCAATAAATTTATTTTTATATCCGACATAACAATGGCTCTTCGATTTTTCGTGATAATGTTATCGCCGGTGTGAAAATTCGAAGAGTCATAACAAGGCGGCTCGTAAGCCGCTAAAGATTGATATTAGTTGAAATACTTTTAGAAACTCTATGAGTTAATCAGATTGGAAGCAACAATCTCTAGCATTAATGATCTCAATCAAGGACTTTTATACAAACTCTAATTTCGAGAATTATTCGGTTTATACTCTTTTTGCACGATAAAGTATAATGTTATCCCAATGATTATTCCATAGGCAGCTCCGTATACTGCCAAGACAACAGCGACTATACCTGCAACACCTTTTTCCGTGCTGGTTTTAGCTTGTTCCATACCAACTTGAATACAGAGAAATCCTGTTACAAGCATGGTTAGAGAGAGTGCAATTGGTAAAACAGGTTGAAAAAAAGTCATAAGAGGTAGTAAAAAAAGAGAAATAAAATTTACCAGCATAAATGTCCCAGAGCCGCTAAAAACTGACTCCATTGCTTTTTTACCGAATGTATACCTCTCCAAGACAGTAGCTGTGACTGCAGTCCATACCGGTCCAGCTAATCCCACATATGGCGCAAATAGTGCATGAAGGATATTTCTTATCGCTGTTACAAGGTGTACTCTATCTGGATTATTATCGATAAACTCGTCATTCCTCAATGAGTTCATCTTGTCTACAAGTGTATCGCCAACAATAATATCACCATAGGCAATTATATATGCAATAACAGCAGTGGGTACCGCTAGAAAATATGTATTGAGTGAAGGAAAACCTATAGTAAATGGCAAGTAACTCCACATTTCCCCAAACGCTGGAGATACAATACCCCATTCAATAACTGGAATAGAGTATTCCGAGCTAAGCAAGCCTACTAAGATAGCAATAAGAATAGCGGGAACCATTCCATAGTTAGAAATAAATTTTACTATAGCGTTTCTTTTCCTCAAATTTTTAAAAGAGATAGAAAACATCAAATAAGCAGTCAACAAAGCTCCAACCGTGATAGATATTGGAGTTTGTAGAAGCCTGCCGCCCTCTTCAATCTCTCCGAGTAAGGCGGCTATACCGGCCCCCATCACAATACCCGACTTTAGTGAATTAGGTACGATATTTACTATTTTACCTCCTAAGCCTGTTAAACCAAACAATGCAAATATAAAGAAGACTAATAATTGGACTGCAACCAATGCCTGAATAGCTTCTGGTCCTGGCTCGTAATCGCCTAAAAACAATACTACCAAAGGTATAGCTGGAGTAATCCAGCCTGGTACTAAGGGTGTCCCCAGAAGTGAGGGGATCATATTTCCTATACCGCATACAATGATAAATGCTACTGCAACATCATAAGGAATCCCCAAGTACTGCTGTAGTAACGGGATCATGCTTATTGTAACAACAGACAGTGTGATTGCCTGAACACACTCAGCCATTTCAAAGCGATAATGAACAAATGGAATTCTTAGCTTGAATGGCCCAGCAGGAATGAATGGTTGCTCCTTCCCTTCTTTTATTTTTTCAGATCGCATAGCGCACCTAGATATATTATATAGTTGAATTTAAATTACTCGCCGAATAATAAGATTAGCTGCTTTCTCAAAGTTATTTTATTTTCAATTTTCCTTATGATTATCGATAAAAATGGCGGTCCATAGACCGCCAAAAATCTAACTGCTATAAGTTTTAAATGTTCAATTTCGTTTACCGTCAACCAAACGGGTGACACCTAAAGGATTATCGTCCTTAAGGGCCTTTGGTAATAACTCGTCGGGTAAGTTTTGATAGCATACAGGTCGTAAAAATCTATTAATCGCCGCACTACCCACCGAGGTGGTACGGGAATCAGATGTTGATGGGAAGGGGCCGCCATGGACCATGGCATTGCATACTTCGACCCCCGTGGGCCAACTGTTTACTAGTATGCGGCCAGCTTTACGCTCGAGCACTGGCAGCAGATTACGCGCTACACCTTGATCAGTTTCGTCCATCTGAAGCGTAGCGGTGAGCTGCCCATCCAAGTGCCTGGCCACGGCTTCAACTTCCTCGAAATCGTTGCACTCAACCACCAACGAGGCTGCACCGAATACCTCTGCATGCAGTGCATCGTTTTTAAGTAAATCACTCGCCGAGCAAGCAAATAGTGCTGGCTGACAGGCGCACAGGCCATCGCCGACAGGGCCACGTGCAATCTCACGGGCTTCACGTTCTAAAGCACTAACCCCAGCCTGATAGGCTGTATGAATGCTAGGGGTTAGCATGGTATGCGCAGCGCTTCGCTTTACTGCCTGACCAGCTGCGGCGACGAAGATATCCAGCCCCTCCCCCTTAATCGCAATGACTAGCCCGGGGTTGGTGCAGAACTGACCTGCTTGCATGTTCAGCGAACCAATGAAAGCCTCACCCAGCTCAGCACCACGGGAGCTCAATGCCGTCGGTAGTAGGAAAACCGGGTTGATCGAACTCATCTCGGCATAGACAGGTATTGGCTGCGGTCGACTTTGTGCCGTAGCCATGAGTGCCAGACCTCCAGAGCGCGAGCCAGTGAAACCCACTGCTTGTATCCGCGGATCAGCGACTAATGCTTGCCCAATATCATTTCCCGCCCCGAAGAGAAGCGAAAACACTCCCTCGTGGAAACCAGAGCTGGCCACAGCATTTTGCACCGCCCGCCCTACCAGTTCGGATGTCCCAGGATGGGCTGAGTGCGCTTTGACCACCACCGGACAGCCAGCAGCCAGCGCCGATGCGGTATCTCCTCCTGCCACGCTAAAAGCGAGAGGGAAATTAGAGGCACCGAACACTACTATGGGTCCCAAAGCCACGTGGCGTTGACGTATATCAACTCGCGGCAAGGGCTGTCGATCCGGAAGTGCTGAATCAATACGTACATCAAGCCATTCGCCGGCACGCACTACAGTGGCAAATAGCCTTAGCTGGCCACAAGTACGAACACGTTCGCTTTCTAGCCGCGTGCGCGGAAGGCCAGTTTCAGTCATGGCTCTAATAATCAGAGCATCACCGATTTCCTCGATCTCATTTGCGATAGCCTCTAAGAAGGCTGCTCGATCCTCTAGATCGCTTTCACGAAAAGTATCATAGGCGTCTTCAGCCAAGCGGCAGACTTTATCGATTTCACTTAACTCTATCCCTGGATAGTCCGGTGCAATTATCTCACCTGATGCAGGGTTTATGGCTCGAACGACTGACTGGTTGCCTTTAACAGACTCACGGCCAATTAGAGATGTTCCTTGAAGATTCATACTATACCCCTATTCATACTATTATTTTTCATCGTGTCTGTTCTTTACTCAACTCTGTGCTTTTTTCTTCAAGCAATTCGCTATGCAGATAGTCAAAGTCATTCATACAAGCATGGTTTATGCCATGACACGCTCCTAACTCAATAGTTTGCGCTTCTTCATCATGTGAAAAATAATTTTTCAAAACAGCTGGTTGCAGAAATTTCTATAGAGATTCTTGTTTTAACCAATAGAATGTAGCCTATAGATTGGTAGACTAAGGTATAAACTTATTCCCTGGCAATGCAGAATTGCTCAACAATTGTGCAAAAGTGCTCACGCTTGCTTTACCTATTTTCAGACTCCGTCCCATAGCCCGCGCTCAGACTAATTAGCTTTACGATTTAATTTATCAAATCTTCATCGCTACGCGAAGTGCATTATAGCAAAGCGTATTCTTTAGAGTACAGTGCTTTTATAAGTCAGGAAAATAGTCAAGCCAAAGACTTACAAATTTTAACCCTCCTGAATACTACCAATAATCGTGCAGTTTGTGGTGAGTTATGGAGCACAGTTTTTATATCAATTATAGGGTTGAATTGTCTTAACTATTGGGTTACGTGCAACCGAGATAGATGTTTCTTAAAGACGAAGCACAAGCTACTAAATTAAGCTCTCAAATCGCATAGCCACACGCAGCACCGACAAGGAATCTGATCATCCGACACCCAATACCTATCCACCATACGCTAGAATTGACAATAATTTAGAACTCAGCCATCAAGCTTACCTGTTCAACTATGCGAGCTCCGATCGGTAGCGCCGAAGTGGCCGCCGGCGATGGAGCATTTCCAACGTTCACCGTGCGCCGAGTATTAATGAACAAAAAGTCATCAACTAATTTACCGTCACGCGAAACCGCTTGAGCACGAACCCCAGCTGGATAGGGCTCAAGGTCCTTCAATGTCAGACTAGGACAGTACTTGCGCACCAACTCAAGATATCCCCTTTTATAGAAAGAGTTCTTCATCTCTGAAAGACCAGGCCGCAGGTTACGGCCCAGGACTTTAAGAATCCCCGGATTGGTTGCCATTCTTGACAGATCTGAAATCGAGACATCGCCCCTGTGATATCCTTCACGCTTAAAGGCAAGTACCGCGTTGGGTCCCACGGTCACGCTGCCGTCAATCATACGGGTCAGGTGTACACCAAGAAATGGCATCGAAGGGTCTGGAATTGGATAGATTAGGTGATTGACGATATCGTTGTGTTGCGCTGGCAGCCGGTAGTACTCACCCCGGAAGGGGCAGATGGTGAACCCTGGGTCCTGCCCCAGCATACGAATCACGCGGTCTGCCATTAATCCCGAGCAAGTCACTAGATAACGTCCTGTGAAGTCACCCTTACGGCTTTTCACCACGACTTCCTGGCTACGCTCTTCTAGGCCGACCACCTCATAGCCGTAGAGAATTTCCCCCCCCCTACGCGTGAACTCGGTTGACATAACTCGCGTCACTTCAGCGTAGTCCACAATACCACTAGATGGGACGAAAACCCCACCCAAGCCAGTAATGTTGGGCTCGCGTTCGGCCAGCTCACCAGCTGACAGCCACTCCCGCTCCAAGCCGTTGGCCTCGGTTCGCTCCCATAACGCCTTCATGCGCTGCATCTCGAGATCGCTAGTGGCCACCAGAAGCTTGCCACAGGTATCGAAGGGGATGCCGTGGGCTTCGCAGAACTCGACTGTGGCTCGGTTACCTGCTAAACAGAAGCGCGCTTTTAGACTTCCTGGGGTGTAGTAAACCCCAGCATGAATCACGCCACTATTATGGCCAGTTTGGTGCATTGCGGGCGCTTTCTCTTTCTCCAGTAGCAGTATCCGTCGTTCAGGGTAAGCCTGTTGCAGCTGCATAGCTGTAGACATCCCGAGGATACCGCCACCAATGATAATAAAATCGTGCATCGTGTGTCTCGCTCAATGTGCTCGCTGGAACCATACAAGTAGCCCTGCAAAGACATGTGAAAACTCATGTGCATGTCTTCACAGGGTCATAATAACTTCGAGCACCATCATACTTGGTGTGGATTACGGAGGGTCTTGGCGTGGTTAAAGTATCCACGTTGACGCATTAGCTCACGACGCAAGTCCGGATGAGGCTTGAACCGATCGCGACCATGCAACCAAAAGTGATTATTAATCAGCAGGAAACTCCCTACCGGGTTGGGCACCGAAAGGATATTCGGGCTATTCTCGAGTGACTCTGAAAGGTCAGCCAGCCAATTTCCCTCTTCGAAGTCTTTAGGCTGCACGAACTGGTCGATATAAGACAAGATCGGACGTCCTTCGCAATCCACATCAAACACCGGGTGGAAGGTGCTCCGGGTAACATTCTTGCTAGGCGGCACGGACCAGCACATGGGGCGGTGGGCAAGCGGGTGGGCAAAGAAGCGCTCAAGATCTTGCCAGTCGTCTAAATGAAGCAACAGAGAATTACCCCCCTCCATATTCTGCTCGTCGATCTTCATCATCAGCACATAATCAGTGTCCTGCTCGACGAAGGTACCATCGTTATGCAGTTCCATCACCCGATGCGGCTGCCGAAGGTAGGAGTCGGAGTTGTCGACGTTCTTAACCACGAAGCGTGCATAGTATTGACCACTCATGGCGTCATAGTTAGAGCGTCCAATCAAGTGAGCCACAGCAGTAGATAACTTGACCATGTCCTCGGCCTGTTCCACGGAGTCAAGTCCTTCCAACACGACTTGGATCCCCCCAGTGGCGCGATCCACCAAGGTGTTGACGAGCACTGACTGCAAGGTGTTGTCGCACAGGTCGTCGAGAATCTTAGCTACACGGAAACGAAGCATCGACTTGTATTCCAGCGCCTGCACCGGCCACTCGTCGGTGGCGGCGATGAAGGCCGCGACCACATCGCGGGAAATTGTCAGTTGCAGCAGTCGTGGTGAAACGAGAGAGGGCGCCAAGAAAAACCCGTGGATATCAGTGGGTAGAGGCATCGCTGTGTCGGTAAGCTGGTTCAGCACAGTCATGTAGATTCTCCAGTTTTAGTAAGCTTGCTCTGGAAAAATATCTACATTTTTGCATTTCGTCAAAATTTTTTTACTTTGAAATTTTTATCAGGTCTTAGACATCTGTTCCAGCAACACAGAGGGGAGCGGTGATTGGCACCTGAACACTGCTCGCGGGCCTTTTTAAAGAGCGACTGAGTTGGGCTTGTAGTCTTGGTGTGTAATGGTTCATCCACACCCAAGGTAAATGAGATGTGGTAGGACAGATGAGACCTCTTATGCCTTCTTCACATTGCGGCCGCTTCGCTACGATGCCGCTTTGCCCCCTCCTACCGACGGAGCCATAACAACCATTCCTTCACCCGACAACACCACAACGCCGCCTCCCGTTGCCGGAAGGCGGCGTTGTGTCATGAGATCCCCCCTTGCCGTCAGCTACTGAGCTCAACCTTGCTCTCTGTGCTGACTCAATGCGGGCTCATTGCTGACTCACAGCGTGAAGCCACCATCGACGGCGATGGCCTGCCCTGTCACGTGTTCGGCCTGGGCGAGGTAGACCACCAGCTGCCCCATGTCCTCAGGTGTCTGGGCGACGCCCTGGGGCAGCAGGCTCTTCTGCAGGCGCTCCCATGCAGCGGACTCGCTTTCGCCTTCCTGACTCCAGCGTGCCGAGAGCCCGCTCTCGCCCCGCCACATGCCGGTACCCACCACGCCCGGGCAGATCGCATTGACGGTGATGCCTTCCGCTGCCACTTCCTTGGCGACGGCATTGGTAAAGCCGATGACCGCGAACTTCGAGGCACAGTAGTGCGACAGATCAGGGAAGCCGACCTTGCCGGCCATCGAGGCCACGTTGATGATCCGCCCGACGCGGCGTGCGCGCATCACGGCGACCTCGGCCTGAGTGCACAGGAAGGTGCCGCGGGCGTTGACGTTCATGACGCGGTCCCACTCCTCCACCGTCAGCGCATCGATGGAATGGATGCCGATGATGCCGGCATTGTTGACGGCGATATCGAGCGGGCCGAGTCCGGCTTCGGCCTCTTCAATCAAGCGCCGCACGGACGCCGCATCCGCGACATCGACCTGAAGCGCCAGACACCGTCTACCCAGTGCCTCCACTTTTTCCGCCGTCTCGCGGGCGCTGGCGAGATCCAGATCCGCCACCACGATATCTGCGCCCGCCTTGGCCAATGCCAGCGCGATCCCCTGGCCAATACCGCGCCCACCCCCTGTCACCAGTGCAATCTTGTCGTTCAGTTGCATGAGTCGTCTCCTGAATCTCTCACTGAAATCTGCAAATGCTGCGCTGCTGCCATGACGCTGGCACACTGCCCAGCGCCACTGGCCTCAGCTCAGGTGGTGGACTTCCTGAAGGCCGTAGACCGGCGTCGGGATACCCTCGAGCCGCGCCTTGAGCTGCAGCGCCAGATACTGGGAGTAGTGGCGGGACTGGTGCAGGTTGCCGCCGTGGAACCATAACGCCCGCTGCTGGGTCGGCTTCCACATGTTGCGCAGCTCGCCCTCCCAGGGCCCGGGGTCCTTGAGCGTATCGGAGCCCATGCCCCAGCATTTGCCGACCTTGTCGGCGACGTCCTGCGAGATGATTCGTGCCGCCCAGCCATTCATCGAGCCGTAGCCGGTGGCATAGACGATCAGATCGGCGGGCAATTCCGAGCCATCGGTCAAGGTGACCGAGCGCGGATTGATGCGCTCGATGCCGACGCCACTGCGCAGCTTGATGTCACCATTGGCGACCAGATCACAGGCGCCCACATCGATGTAGTAGCCGGAGCCGCGGCGCAGATATTTCAGGAACAGGCCCGAGTCGTCATCGCCGAAATCGAGCAGGAAGCCTGCCGCCTCCAGTCGACGGTAGTAGTCGGCGTCGCGCTTGCGGATCGCCTCGAAGATCGGGCGCTGGAAGTCTGGCAGTATCCGGTAGGGAATCGAGGCAAAGATCAGGTCCGCCTTGTGGTGATCGATGCCGTTTTGCACCGCCTGCTCGGAATAGAGCGGCCCCAGCGCCTCTTCCATCAGCGAGTTGGACTTCACCACATGCGTGGAGGAGCGCTGCAGCATGGTCACGTCTGCATCGTTCTCCCACAGCGCGGCGCAGATATCGTGAGCGGAATTGTTGGCACCCACCACGACCACTTTCTTGCCACGATAGGCATCAGGCCCCGGGTGCTGGCTGGAGTGCTGCTGCTCGCCTTCGAAGGTCTCGGCTCCCGGGAAGTGCGGCACATTGGGCATGCCCGACATGCCCGTGGCCAGTACCAGCTGCTTGGGACGCAAGGTCACGGGCTTGCCATCGCGTACCACCTCGACCACCCACTCGCCGCTCGCCTCATCGAACTGAGCACTCTCACAAGCCGTGGAGTTCCAGTAATTGAGCTCCATGATTTTGGTGTACATCTCCAGCCAGTCCGCGACCTTGTCCTTGGGCGCGAACACCGGCCAGTTTGCCGGGAAGGGGATGTAAGGCATGTGGTCGTACCACACCGGATCATGCAGACACAGGGACTTGTAGCGATTGCGCCAGGCATCGCCCGCACGTGGATTCTTGTCGATCACGATGGTCGGCACATCCATCTGTCTGAGCCGCGCGGCCAGCCCGATGCCGCCCTGACCACCACCGATGATCACGCAATACGGCTGGCGCTCGTAGCCCAGCTCGGCCTCTTCGCGCTGACGCGACTCAAGCCAGGTCTCACGCTGCTTGTTGGCTCCATGCTCGGCGCCCTTGGGGCGCTGCATGCCCAGCGGCTCAGGAAATTCCTTGAGTTCGCGCATGGCGGTCAACAGCATCCAGCAGCGCCCTTCCTTCAGGCGCAACAAGCCCTTGCCGCGTGCATCTGCGGTCTCGAAGGTGAACCAGGCTTCGACGATGCCGCCAGCCTCACTGGCCTCACCATCCAGCTGCCAGCGAGAGGGAGCGACATGCTCGAGGGTCGCCGCGAGCATCGACTGGATCTCGTCCTTGCCTTCCGACGTCTTGAGATTCCAGGTGAAGGCGATCAAATCGCGCCAGTAGCATTCCTCGCCAAACAACGAGAGAACCCGGGCGATATCGCGCTGAGTCAGGGAGGACTCGAAATCATCGAGCCATTGCTGAGCGATCTGAGTTGGCGTGCGTGCGGTCATGGCGTCTCTCCGCGTGTTGTTGGATGTTGTAGTCACGCCTTCCATCCAAGGCATCAAGCATGCCAGCTTCGTCATGCACGACAGACAAAGCTCGTAAACACTTGTCATGAATGACAAAAATTCGCCACTACCGCGCCACCAACCTCCTCGCCTCGCTGGGCATTCCACCGTCCTCGTGACAACTGTACGCCGTACGCCTGACACGGGGCGTTACACCTGTAACGCCCCGACCAAGGATGCAGGCCAGGGTGATTGACGCTCCCGCCACACCGCATACGCTTGAAGGAGCACACGCCGCTTTCGCTATGGCCGCTGTTGTGACAACCGCGATTGCCACCGCCACTTTCACAAGAGCCATCGCCACTTGCACAAGAGCCATAGCCACAATCAAAAGAGCCGTCTCGAGACGGCCAGCGCCGAGGCAGCCATGATCCGCCAACTCGAAACGATGCAGCCCGACAAACGGCAGCATATCCAGACCCTGATGCAACTGGGCGAAGGCCGCGACGTCTTCCCCGAGACGCAGCGCGACGTCATCCGTCGTTCCTGGCAGCGCTGTCTGGAGGAATATCAGCTCGACCCCAGCCGCCCTCGCCCAGTCCGTGTTCTCACCCAGCAGGCGCTGCGCGATCATCAGGAATCGGCGGATGAGCTGCTGCACGTGGCACGTGCCGGGGTGGAGCGGCTCTATAGTCAGATCGCACAACATGGCTATGCGCTGATCCTCACCGATCAACGCGGTATCGCGGTGGATTTCCGGGGCCAACGTGATCAATTGAGTGAGCTGCGGCGCGCGGGCCTCTACCTTGGGTCGGATTGGAACGAGCGTTATGCCGGCACCTCGGCGGCGGGCACCTGTCTGCACGATGGCGCAGCCGTCACCTGCCATCAGCGTGAGCACTTCGATGCTACCCACATCGACCTGACCTGCACCGCAGCCCCCATCACCGATCCCCAGGGCCGAGTGATCGCCGCCCTCGACATCTCGGCGCTGAAATCACCCCGCCCGCAGGAGAGCCAGACCTTTGCGCTCTCCCTGGTCACCCTGCATGCCCGCATGATCGAGGATGCGTACTTCCTGCATCGCTATCGGGATTGTCTGATCCTGCGTTTCGACACGGCGCGGGAATTCGTGCACCTGAATGGTCGTGGCCTGTTTGCCATTCAGGAAGATGGCAAGGTGATCGCCGCCAATCACGAAGGCCGACGCCTGATCGATGCGCACCTTGAACGCTGGCCACCGTGGACGGTCTCCACCCTGCCCGCCGTCACGCAACTGTTCGATGGAGAGCTCAATGAGCTGCTGAGCATTCCGCACGCCAACCGGGATCAGATTCGCGCCTTCCGCCTGCGGGCGGATGACGCCATCGTCTTCGTGACCCTGATCGAGCCACGCGGCTATCCGGTACGGGCCCTCCCCACCGTCAGTCAGCAGGATGATCCGGTGCCCGAGCTGGACCAGCTCGCGGGAGATGATCCTTCCATGCATCGGCTGCTCAAGCTGGCGCGCCGCATGCGCCATGAAAACGTGAGCATCCTGATTCGTGGCGAGACGGGGACCGGCAAGGAAGTGTTGGCGCGAGCGCTGCATGACAGCGGGCCACGTGCCAAGGCGCCCTTCGTGGCGGTGAACTGCGCCGCCATTCCGGAATCGCTGATTGAAAGTGAACTCTTCGGCTATCTGCCGGGCGCCTTCACGGGAGGAAGGCCCAAGGGCATGCGAGGCCTGATCCAACAGGCCGACGGTGGCACACTGTTTCTGGATGAGATCGGCGACATGCCGCTGCCGCTCCAATCACGCCTGCTGCGCGTCCTCGCCGAGCGGGAGGTGTCGCCACTGGGGGCCGAGACGCCCATCAAGGTGGATATTCGCGTCATCACTGCCACGCATCGTGATGTCACGGAGCTGATCGCCAGCGGCCAATTCCGCGAAGACCTCTACTACCGACTCAACGGCGCCGAACTCCTGCTGCCCGCGCTACGTGAGCGTGCCGATCGTCACTACCTCATTCGCAAGCTGCATGCGGAACTGCAAGCCGAACGCGACCAGACACTCCACCTGCGCGCTGACGCCATCAGTGCGCTGTTGAGTCATCACTGGCCGGGCAACATACGCCAACTGCGCAATGCGATTGCCTTCTCGATGGCCACCGCGGAGGGCGATGAAATCACCCTGCATGATCTGCCGGAGGTCTGCCAGACCCACACCGGCAGCGCCCGCGGGGCTGCCAGCTCGCTTGCCGCTGCCTCCCCCTTTGCCTCCGGTGCTTCCCCGAACCCTGCCTCTCCTGCGCTCGCGTCTGCAGGGGCTGATGCGGGGACTGATGCGGACGCCAGCGAACTGCTCGAGCTGTTGCGTCACACGGACTGGAACGTCAGCCAGGTCGCCCGCCAACTCGGTGTCTCACGCCCCACCATCTACCGCCGCATGCGCCGCCACGGTCTGGTGGCGCCCAATCATCAGCCGCTCGCCTCATGAACCAGCCGCATCTTCATGGCCGAGTATGGAGAACGTGAAGAGTGCATGAGGATGTCGTGCTCTGAAGCGTCAGGTGCTTGCCACACACGCTGGCCCGAGCGGAAGTTCGGGCCAGCGTGTGTGTTTCTATTCTTACCCCTCTTACCCCTCTTTCCCACTCCTCACGTCAACGTCTCAGCGGCTCACGTTGCGCGCTTTCTGAGTCCGTCTCCCCCCGCTCAGCGTGCCTCTCACATCATGGATGCATTCTCACAGAGTGCAACTCGCTCACGAGACACCTGAAAGATCACGGGAAGATATCGATGACACAGTCAATTTTCTCTCTCAGGATCAGGGTGAACGCTATGAGCAATGAATTCGGTTTCAGCATCAAGAGTCTGCACTTCGACGAGAACTCCACGCCGCAGGAAAACAGCCGCCTGACCACCAACTTCGCCAACCTGGCGCGTGGTGAGAGCCGTCAGTAGAGTTTCGAGTCATTGATTACATCATGGTGGGTCGCGAGGGATGCCAGATCTTTGCTGAAAGGGAATACATCTGAACGAAAACCACGACATACGCCGGTGCTCCCCCCTTAGACAGCACCGACTTAATGATTAACTTTTTTCAGATACTTCCCATAAGATACTACATATTTCCAAGTTAATATCTACAAACTCATTCCAACTATATTGATCAGCATAATGCAACTCATACTGCCGATCGACCCGGCAAATATCAGGTCGATCGGCGTAAATGTTACATCTCTTATCAGCATCACTGTAATGCTTGCAAGTACCATCTCCCCGATCAAGAGGCTTAGTCTCGTTCGCCAAATTAACATGCTGACAACAAAGGCCACATTGGGTGCATGGAAACGTGCTTATCCCTTGATGCATGATGCCAACCATTTCCGCGTACTCTCAGAGTTCCCCATCTCGTAGGGCAATTCTATACCTCTCTTATCAACTTCGTCTTGTAAGAGCGACCCCCTCTGAATTTCATTGTTACAAGCTACTAACTGTTGCGAGAAATCTTCCAGCTCATCTGCATCAAGATTAAACTCGAGCTTGCTCAGCTCTATAAGATACTGATCCAGCTCAGCGTTGATGGACTGGAATTTCGCGATCATGTCGGCATGCGGCATGATCGACTCAACAAACGCCCAGATTTTTTTTGCTATGCCGCTATGGAGCATGAAGTAGCTCAGCCCCAAAGTGACGACGCCAGTTACCAGCGCGCTACAGAAAGCCGCCAGCTCGGCACCCAGCGGAAAATTGCACATCGGCAATAGTTGGGTATAGGCCACAGATCCCACCACCGTAGCAGCCCCAATGGACAGCACGGAGACGACAGCCTTACACAGATCAACAAAGCCTAACTGGTCGGGGTTAAAAATCAGCAACTTCAAGGCCTTTACAAACTGACCCCAGACCTCTCGGATGATTTTTACTGCCATGCGCTGCGTTGTAGCAAACACATTGAATAGCGTGGTTGTGAGGCTGGCAAATACGCCACCGAAGACGCCATCCTTGAAGGCCGTAAGAAAGTCCTTGAAGCGTGCCTTTACTCGTATCCAGATACCTTTCAGTGTCTTGTTGATACTGTCGATGAATGATGAAAAATCGAAGTTTTCTCTATTCTTCTCTACCAAGGCTGGAATTTGCTCGCGCAGTTCGAACCAGACCTCAGCCATGATCAACCCCAACATTTGGCGGGTGCCCATCTTCACCCCCGCCATACCCGATGCCTTAGCGGTCTGCTTTACGAACTTGCTGCTAGTGTAATAAGAGCGATTGATCTGCTGTTCGTAGGGCATTCTGGCTTCCGCGTCCCTTTTCCGCATCTCCTCGGAGTCAATGGACTTAAGCTCCTTGATCGCATTTTCCTTCTGACGAATCCTGTCTTCAAGTTCTCGAGCTTTGTGCCGCTCCTCGGGAGTGTTTCTTGGCATACTTTCCAGCCGCTGGATATCCCTGTCCCGCTTTTCTTCCTTACGCTCTATGAGCTTCGGTAGCTTTTCCAGGTATGCATTGATGGGGGTCGCACTCTTCGACTTGTTGACTGTTTCCTGCGTGGATTGGAGGTTGCTATCCTGATTGGCCAGTTTTACCCCATCCATCTCCGCTAGGGTGCGCCCTGGGTCATCATGAACTTCCTGGGCACTGATCACATGATCGAGATTACGCTTCTCTCCCGGCCCCATGGTGGTATTTCGATAAGGATCGTGAAGACCCCCAGCTTGATGCCGTAGCTTGTCATCACTCCCGGTCTTTTTAAACCTAGCGTCCTTATGATATAAGCCGCTATTATACTTTTCTCGATTTTGATAGCGCTGCTTTTCTCTGTCTGTGGCCCAAACCCCTTGGCGAGCGTTATGAACGGTGTCGACGTTTCCACCTATCTTGTCCTCAAACAGAAGAAAGTCCAAACCGAAACTGGTTGTCAAACTATTGACGACGGTTTTTTCGAGCTCTTTCGCCCAGTTAAAATCCTGCGCTGAAGTGTGCATAGGGAGACTCATGAAAAGAAAAGGTGATAGTGGGGAGCTTTCACTCCCCACTGGCGACATCAAGCTTCCTTGATGCCTTCCGCACTGGATGTCGCTTCTTCAAGCTGATTATCCAATTCACTATGATTGAGTATCATAGAGCCCTCTGCATCTGCCTCCATAACAGGCACACCTTTCTCATCCAGGAGTACTCCACTATCTACAGCTTTGACCTTAAATATCGGAGTAGTGATCAAATCAACCATAATGGCTGCCAATGCATAGCCATTTTCGATAGTACGCATGATCTCTTCATTCATCTTACTTATTTCTTTCGCCACACCGAGATCATGGCTTTTAATATACTGCAGATAACCGTCAATTTCTTTAAGTTTATCAAAATACAAAATAAACTTATCATCAAGTAATGTGAGTGCACTTTTTATCTTACGCACATAAGCCGTGGTCTGACTAAGATGCTCAATAGCTCGTTCCAGCTTTTTGATGGATTCATTGGCTTCCTCATCGGCCTTGCGAGCATTCCTGAGCGCTTCTTTACCATGGCTATTATAAGCCCAGCCTGCAATCGCCAATACAGGGCCAGCTACTGCGCCCCCAAGAATTGCCGTTCCACCAGCCATGCCCATACCGCCCGTTGCCAAAGAGCCACCACCAATGGCCGCCAGGGTGGCGTTGGTGGCGGCAGCCCCTGCCAGAGAGGATATCGCAGTGCCCGTTGACGCTGCGCCCAAAGCCATAACGCCACCGTAGACTGCAAACCCGGCAGCAGCACCGGCGGTGCCGGCTCCTGCGATCGTTCCCAGCACGCCAACGGCTGTGTAGCTATATTCCCCAATTTCTTGGAGCTTATGCTTGGGAATATTAACTTTCAGCTTATTCTTTCGACCCTCATTCAACTGCTGCTGAAGCTTGTCAGCCAAAACCTTGAACTCACCTAGACGCTTGCCAATCTCCAGCTCTTTTTTTCCCAGCGCTTCGAGTGCCCCCGTTGTCGTCTTCTCCTGTTTATTAAACACTTCTCGTTTTTCGTCATAGCGCTGCTGGGCACTCTTAACGATTTCGTCGGCTTCCGAATGACTCTGATAACCGTCATAGCCTTTCTTCGCGCCGTAGGCGGCGCTAGCCAGGGCTGCTCCAGCAAGGATTAAGGGAAGTGGCATAACAATATCCTTATTGATCAGCTATAAAAAATAAATTCCCAAATTTCAATGCGACCTTGGCCATATAGACTATGATCGATATAACAAGTTGATCACATCAGATATCGCAGCTATCCGCCAAGACCTAGGTATTACCCTATGCATATCGACCGAGAGCGATGATTCTTGAGGCATATTTTCATAATACAGGCACTCATTTCACTTCTTGTCATAAGAATTAGCTTTAATTACTGATACGACAATCCTGGTCGCAGCTTGGATTCCTTCGCCGTGCAGCATCTTTGCAGGGCGTACGACCCAATCGCTCCGGTGCACGACGCATCAACGCCTCAGCGGCTCACGTTGCGCACGTGCTGAGTCCGCCTCTCCCCACTCGATTCGCCGGCTTTCACAGCGCCAGACATGACGCCCGCCTCCATCATGAATTTCACTCAACTTGAACATTAAAAAATCCAGTTTGTCTCATGGAGACAGTCACTAGATACTCACCTCCATCAGATCGTTGATGAAGACTTCCCATGACGCTGCACTTCACAGCCAGCACACGGAACGTGATGGCGAGCAGCGTGCCTCCTCTCCCGGCATGGATGCGTTCTCACAGAGAGCAACCCGCTCACGAGACGCCTGAAAGATCACGGGAAGATGTCGACGACACAGTGAATTTTCTCTCTCAGGATCAGGGTGAACGCCATGAGCAACGAATTCGGTTTCAGCATCAACAGTCTGCGCTTTGACGAGAACTACGTTCCGGCGGAAAACACCCGCCTGACCACCAATTTCGCCAACCTGGCGCGTGGTGAGAGCCGTCAGCAGAACCTGCGCAGCACGCTGAACATGATCAACAACCGATTCAATGCGCTGGCCAACTGGGACAACCCCAAGGGCGATCGTTACTCCGTCGAGCTGGACATCATCTCCGTCGAGCTGAATCTCGATGCCGCGCGTTCCGACAACGCCCTGCCGATCATCGAGATCCTGCAGACCACCATCGTCGACCACCAGACGAATCAACGCATTGATGGCGTGACCGGCAACAACTTCTCGTCCTACGTGCGCGATTATGACTTCAGCGTGCGACTGCTGGAGCACAACAAGGGCAAGGACTCCTTCAGCGTGCCGGAGCAATTCGGCGTACTGCACGGCAATCTGTTCCAGGCCTTCGTGGGCTCTGCTGCCTACAAGGAATGCTTCAAGAAGCCGCCGGTCATCTGCATCAGTGTGTCGACCACCAAGACCTACCAGCAGACCGAGAACGTGCACCCGATCCTCGGGGTGGAATATCGCCAGGACGACGATTCCCTGACCGATGCGTACTTCAGCAAGATGGGCCTGAAGGTGCGTTACTTCATGCCGCCGGGCAGCGTTGCGCCGCTGGCCTTCTATCACACCGGCGACCTGCTCAACGATTACAGCAATCTGGAACTGATCAGCACCATCAGCACCATGGACACCTTCCAGAAGATCTATCGTCCCGAGGTCTACAACGCCAATTCCGTGGCCGGCAAATCCTATCAGGCGAGCCTGAAGCAGCAGGACCACTCACTGACGCGCATCGTGTACGACCGCGAAGAGCGCAGCCAGCTCGCCATCGAGCAGGGCAAATTCGTGGAAGAGAGCTTCATCAAGCCCTACCAGAGCCTGCTCGAGCAGTGGTCCGCCAACTGGTCCGCCAACCGATAACTCCATCATTGGTCAGCTCACTGATCCGCAAACAGCGCGCGCTGATCGACGAACGACATTCGCTATCTGAACCATTCCAAGGACAAGGTTATTCATCATGACGAGATTACTCCCGACCTCTACCGCTGGCAGCCTGCCGAAACCGTCCTGGCTCGCCGAACCGGAGGTCCTGTGGTCCCCCTGGAAGCTCGAAGGTGAGGCACTGATCGCGGGCAAGCAGGATGCCCTGCGCGTCTCCCTGCAGGAGCAGCAACACGCCGGGATCGACATCGTCAGCGATGGCGAGCAATCGCGTCAGCACTTCGTCACCACCTTCATCGAACACCTGAATGGCGTGGATTTCGAGAAGCGCGAAACCGTCAAGATCCGTGATCGCTACGAAGCCAGCGTGCCGTCCGTGGTCGGCCCGGTCTCCCGCCAGAAGCCGGTGTTCGTCGAGGATGCCAAGTTCCTGCGCTCGCAGACCGATCAACCGATCAAGTGGGCACTGCCGGGACCGATGACCATGGTCGACACCCTCTTCGATGGCCATTACAAGAGCCGCGAGAAGCTGGCGTGGGAATTCGCCAAGATCCTCAACGAGGAAGCCAAGGAACTCGAAGCGGCAGGCGTCGACATCATCCAGTTCGATGAACCGGCCTTCAACGTGTTCTTCGATGAAGTGAATGAATGGGGCATCGCCACGCTGGAGCGTGCGATCGAAGGCCTCAAGTGCGAGACCGCCATCCACATCTGTTACGGCTACGGCATCAAGGCCAACACTGACTGGAAGAACACCCTGGGCTCCGAATGGCGTCAGTATGAAGAAGCCTTCCCCAAGCTCCAGCAATCCAACATCGATATCGTCTCGCTGGAATGCCACAACTCCCACGTGCCGATGGAGCTGATCGAGCTGATCCGTGGCAAGAAGGTCATGGTCGGTGCCATCGATGTCGCCAACAACACCATCGAGACGCCGGAAGAAGTCGCCGAGACCCTGCGCAAGGCGCTGCAGTTCGTAGATGCCGACAAGCTCTACCCCTGCACCAACTGCGGCATGGCTCCGCTCTCCCGTGAAGTCGCCCGCGGCAAGCTGCAGGCACTCAGCGCCGGCGCCGCCATCGTACGCAAGGAACTCGAAGCGCAGCGCTGATCGCTTGGCGAAACACTGAACCGGCCAAGATACAGCGCGGGCCAAGGCACAGCACTGTCAGATAGCGCCAGGCTAGTCCCGAACCGAGTTGGCCCGACGATAGTGCTCGAGAGTGGAAGCAGCTGCGGCTGATACCGCCGCAAACAAAAATGGCCATCGTGAAGAATTCACGACGGCCATTTTTTCATCACTCACATCCTTGTCACTCAATCACCCAGTCCCGCGCTATCGCTGCAGCCCCTCCCCCACGGCTGACAATTACCACCTCCCCACTCTCCCAGGATTTGCCATGTCACTCCCCGACACCAAAGCTGACATCCATTCAGACACACCCATCGACCCCGCCAGTTTCCGTGAAGCCCTCGGCCACTTCGCCTCCGGCATCACGATCATCACCACCCAGGTCGACGACGAACCGATCGGCTTCACCTGCCAGTCGTTCTACAGCGTCTCGATGAACCCGCCGCTGGTCTCCTTCAGCGTCAAGGCAAGCTCGTTCAGCTATCCAAAGATTCGCCAGGCAGAACGCTTCGCCGTCAACATCCTCTCCAGCGAACAAAGCCATGTCTCCAACCAGTTCGCCATGCGCGGCGCGGATAAATGGCAAGGCATCGACTGGCAGCTCTCCCCCCTCGGCAACCCGGTCATCAATGACAGCCTGCACTGGCTCGACTGCAAGATTCACGCTGAGCACCCCGCAGGTGATCACCTGATCGTGATCGGGGAAGTGAAGGGACTGAATCTGGATGTTACGGGGTCCGCGCGGCCTTTGTTGTATTTCAAGGGGCAGTACGGGGGCTTGGCTGGAGTTAAGTAGTAATACTTGGATTGGCTGCTATCTAGTCGATAGCAGCCTCAGTACAATGGATAGAAAACAAAGCTTATATAATCCATGGTAACTCAGATAATATCACCATAGCCGTTATCAAAACTCCACTTAATTGAATATTTTAAATTATCCTCATAGACTCAAGCAGTTTTTGACCTACATAGCAAAAACTCTTACCATACCTGTTTTGTTGATAAAATCTTCCCCTACAAGGTAAGGACGGTGATAACCGACTTTAGCATCTTCCTCCTGATCCGGAGTAATCAGCATGATACACTGATGAGAGGGATGAACATCTCTTCCAAATATTATATCGGCATGCGCTTCGGCCGTACAATCAATTATCGCTCCATCACTTAAAGTCAGCCAAACATGTGCTTTTATTGGTTGATCAACCTCAGGACTAGTTAATTCTTGTTCTATCGCAGTACGGCTCATCTCACAATAAATATAATCATCCCAATATCTATCACCAATGGTAATATAACTATCTATTCCCATATCATCTTTCAAATGCTGCTTGATTAATGAGTGAACACGCACACATTGTGAAGCAAGATCTGTAGAGTCATTAAAACCATAGTGATATAGAGCATCACCACATAATTGAAATATCTCTTGAAGAGTTGAATGACTCAATTTTTCAGTGAATGCAGCTGGCATCTCTTTAACATTTAGACCCAAGCTTTCTGTATATTTCACTGCAGCCATAAATCTAGAGTTGTAATTCATTGCAAACCTTACTATGGATTATGTAAATTAAATAACACCCAAATTAAACCCAACAAAATAAAATAATCGCATTAATTGTTTTAGATGCTTTATCGCATGGTGATCTGTAACATTTCAACGCCTTACTCAAGGCAGGTTTTAACTAAATCTCAATCTTACTAAAACTGATATATCGAGCTATAATGTTACCACCAAACTCGCAAGTTTCCGTGAAGTCACCAGCTATCTCGCCCCGAGGATCAAGCTAATTACCATCTAGGTCGAGGACGAACCGATCAACTTCACCTGCTAGGTATTGTACGAAAAGTCATTTTTGCTAATGTGACTCATGAACATCCAGCATAGGTGCGGTATGACAGGACGCTACGAAATCTCGGATAGCCAATGGCAGTTGAGCGAAGACATTGTCTCACCGGCTCAATCGGTGGGCAGGCCCAGGAAAGACGACAGACAAATACTGAACGGCATCTTTTGGCCCTCTATTCTGGTACCAAGTGGCGCGACCCTTCCCGAATGTTATGGCCCTTGGAGCACTATCTACCCAAGGTTCGACAATGGCGTGAGGACGGTACCTTTGAGGCAGTCTTCTCGCAGCTACAACTGCGGCTTCGCGAAGATGGCCTGATGGATCTCGAGACCTGGATGATCGACTCAACCGCCGTTCGTGCAACACGCGGCTCCGCTGTTGGAGGCACAAAGGGGGATCTGAAGAATCCTTAGACCATGCGTTGGGCCGGGGTTGTGGCAGCATCACGACCAAAATCCATTTGATCTGTTATCGCTTTGGTTGGTCCATCGACTTCACGCTGTCGGCGGGGCAAGAATCGGATACGCGGTACTTCATGCCCACTCTGGAAAAGGTTCATCTACCGGGGTGTCGTAGCCGGCCACGAAAGCGTTGCCGCTACATCGTGGCATACAAAGGCTATGACAGTGATGAGTTGCACCGTTACTGCGACCGCGTTCGAATCAAGCCGATCATCGCTCAACGAAAGATGAAGCGAATACCCCGTCCAAGTCCTACGGGATTTCGATAAACCCATGTACCGTCAGCGAAATATCGTGGAGCGCTCTTTCAGTTGGTTGAAAGAGTTCCATCGTATTGCGACGCGATATGAAAGGTTGGCCCGTAGCTTTTGTGCGATCGTATACGTAGCTTACATACGCCGCTGTCTACGAGCCGACTTTTCGTACAGAACCTATAATTTTCCCTGTCATGACTTTCATTCGGACCAGAATTTTAAAGCATCAGCACATAACACAACTATATAACTATACGACTAAAATGAGGATACTGTCGATAGAACTTTAGGTAGCTTTCAATCATATTTAGTGATTTCTCTTCACTAGAGTCAAATAGAAATCCAAGTTGACTTTGTACAGCAGCCGCATCATCAGAAGGCATTGTCGCATCTATTTCTAGTCGCTCCTTCAGAGAGAGCACTGGAACCCTAACATCTAAAATCGAATCATTTTTATCATACAAAAAAGGCCACATTCCGAAGACCCTATCGCTTAGCAAGCAACTCTTCTCCTCGCTAGAGACTAAGACTCCAGAAACAGTAACCATTCTATGAGTATCTTGGTAAGTACATGCAACAATTGGGCAAAAAGAAACATTTTTGCCTTGCAAAGCAAGATATGCTGCCTTAATAACAGCATCTAATAAAATTTTGGGGTAGTTCTTAGAGGTTAACTGCTCTTCACTAATATCAAAAGCAAGATAATCGTTTAGCTTACTTTTTAGGCATTGTAGCCTAGCTCTTTTAAGCTCTTGTCTGCTTTTCTCACTATGCGAGCCTAATGTATCGATATTAGCATTAAGGGTTATTTTTACAACATCCCCTTCTTGGAGCTTCGATAGTAGTTGTCTAAACTCTTGGAGTTGAGCACCTATTTTTTTGGAGGATGCATAGTCAAGCCAAAAGATGACATTGCCTTCGATAGAAAAACTATCAATAAAATCTTCTGCAGTTTGATTTTTACAGTCAATACATCCAAAAGGAAGATTCTTCCTTTGTCTTTCAATTACACTTTCATCTTCCTCTAAACTTATCATTTTTTCAACATAAAGCTCAGAATGGATTTGTTTAAAATCCTCTAGAAATGGGCCTCCAAAACCAATATAAGTATATTTTTTCATTAAAAAATGCCTAGACATAATCTGCAAAGACTCTATGAAAAGTTTTCTATCAACAGCCTTTCCTGGCCTTAGGTGGTAAGGAATAAAGCCACCGCTCATAGCTCCTCCTTGGCATCCCTGAGGATAATATTAAAGCACTCTTCGCCAACCTCCTTTGGTTCACGATTTGAGTCACCAAATAAAAACTGAGAAACTTGATTTATCTCTAGTTGAGGTTTAGAGTACCTAATCTGCTTAGAGGAGGTTCTAGAAGAAGCTGGCCTAGGCAACTCAGGAATAAATTTCTTCTCTTTTTGATTTTTCCTAGGATTCACCCACTTATCATGCGGAATAACATCAGAAACATCTCTAACGCTTTTCATTGCAGAAGTCTTGAAGAGTTGCTTTTCTTCCTCTTTATACTGTTTCCAGTGATTAGTATGCTGAGTAAATAACCTCATACCCTCCATCATGTAGTCTTTTACTTGTAGATAAAGATCATCACTAGCTTCTAAGCCTCTCTTCGTTGTATTTATCGGAAGTTTATTAGCATTATTACATGTAAATTCAACAACTCCCGAGATGGTTATAAATTGATTATGATAATTAGGAACTTTTGCAACCCCCCAGCCGGTTAATCTACTTTTATCTTTATAGAGTACAACGCGCTCGTTCGCTATAATGGTCCAACCTGCTTCTTCACTTGATCGTTTAGGGGACTCATTCCACTCATCTAGTTCTGACTCGGACGGTGGCTCTGCTAGAAAACCGACAACAAGCCGCACATTAACATTGTTAATTTCACCTTCGTAAATATATGGCAACACGCCTTTCTTATTCTCATAATCTTCAAATGAAGATGCCATTACAGTCAACGGCTTTGGGCTTACAACCTTACCAGAAAGAGTAATTCTAAATCCTTTTTTTATAATATATGTATAATGCGTCGAGATTAGCTCATATAGTTGATCTTGGAACCAATCATGCTGTTCTTCTGAAAACTCATTGGCAACTGTTTGAACAAGTTTACTTATGATTATTTTGGTTCCATCATGATCTAAAGCTTCTTCTGGCTGGCTTAAACCCAAATCCCAATTATTTGTATCTTTAAGCCATTCAGGGGAGATATTTACAACGTACGAATCTGTGCCATGTTTTGAAATAACTGAGGCCTGACGCCCCATTTTAAAAATAGCACGCTTCATGCCTATTCCGTAAATACCTACAGTACTTAGATCTTCCTCCCTATCATCAGGCCTACCCATCCTAAAAGCATATTCTTTAGCAGTTTTAGATGGTATACCTCCACAGTTATCATATATTATAAATGAATTCTCATCGAAACTTATCTTGCAAAAAAAACCTTCATAAGGCCTATCCGCAGCGGAGATTTCACTCCCCATAATCGTTCGTGCAATACCATCCACACAGTTATCGAGAAGATCTAGAATAGCATCTTTTAAATCTATATCTCTCGTTAGCATTTCTACAAAAAATCTTTTTGTTGGGGCGGCATTAACTATTGCATCATCGCCTTTGTCTTCTTTTATCATATTTTCCTTATCCTTTTCCAAGCTCTCTTTCTGTATTTAATTTTTTTAAAATCACATTTAAAACATTTTCCGCAAAGATAGGAGAAACACTATTGCCAATCATCCTAAAGCTATGCCAAATGGTTGGATGAAATACAAACCAATCTGGAAACCCTTGAATCCTAGCTGCTTCTCTTATAGTTATCACTCTGGGCTGCTCAGGGTGAATGGGCCTGACAGATTGAAAGCTCCCTTTATCTTTCCCTGTACCCGCCCTTAAGGTAGGAGCTTGTGCATCCCATTTTAATCTTGGAAATCTACTTACACTGTCCACTTTTCCCGGTACAACTTTTTTGAACCGATTCTGTACTTCTAGTGTATGCTTAGTGAAATTTAAACCAGTGACGTAACCTTGGGTTATTTTATTTTTAAAATATTGATCGCCTAATTCATCATTGGGCAATGATCTCAAGAAAGATGCATAATCACTGAGTACTATAGTTCGGGGGTACTTCCCCACATGAAACCCTTCTTCCCCTTTCAAAACAGCTATGGATGGAGAAGGTAGATCTGATATAGCAGATCGAACGGTTACTTTCCTATCAACTGTACTCGAAAAATCAGCTTCTTTTAAAGACAATCCACTATGAGGCTTATAACCAACAACTACTACTCGTTTCCTGTTTGTAGGCACACCGTAATCACTTGCATTAAGCACCATAGGTTTTAAAACTACGTATTGCTTTTTGAACACTTCCAAAGCAGCATCGAGTGACTTCTTATTCTGACTATCTAAGATCCCTTCAACATTTTCCATGACGAAAAATAACGGGGATATAATATTAACTTGGTTAGCAAAGGCTACAACAAGACTATTTCTAGGATCAGAACTGTCACGCTTGCCTATCCTACTAAATCCTTGGCAAGGGGGACCTCCTATCACACCATCAGGCTGCCTGCCATCAAGAACTACTTGCCAAAATCTCTCATCTAATTTCTGTATATCAGCATGCAGAACTTTTGTACCAGGGAAGTTCATTCGCCAGCTAGAAGTAAGATCTTGGTCAATATCCACTGCTGCAAGCGTAGAAAAACCTGCAAGGTGCGCTCCCAAGGAAAAGCCACCTGCACCGCAACATAAATCAACAACAGTCTTATTCATTGAGCCATATATATTTAAGGAATAACAAGCCTTACGGCAACCCAGAAGCAAAACTTGTCAATCATAACACAAAAAAAATCAATTCAAAACCAAATGTTATAAAACCCCGATGCTATACGATATCTCAAGAATACTTTAATATTTTATTTATACCTAAAGAAAACAATTAAAGATTCCAGTGAGGATGAAACTCACTTAGTGATTCGTCAACGGCAGATTGTAATTCAGAGCCACTCTGCAGGAGTGTATATCCCCTCATCATGGAAAGCAGCTATCGTGATAGCGCAAAGAGTAACCCAAGAAGCCACCTCGTTGTGCGGCGAATTACGGCTTAGTTTACGTGGCACCTCATCTTGTTGGCCTTAATGCTCACATTGATCTGGATATCACCAATGAATTGTATCTCGAGGTTGTTGTAAACCAGCATCCCAGTTGCAGTGCTCATTGGTGGTGTGTATCGCTTGCCTCATCTCTTCACACGGCTACCGCACGGCGCTGCAGCAGGGCAAGCTCCGTCAAGGGATCATACGACCCAACGTCCTGTTGAGTCAGTCAACAATCGTAAACCCGAATATGTGAAATTTCATGAAACCTAATAGTAGCTGACTTGGTGCACTTCGGGTATAGATCGTCAGTTCAATGCGACATCCTGCGTCGCCTGAACGGTACGCTGTCTCGGTCCCCCAGCGCGCCTCGCTGCGCCCTCCTCTCTATCGCATCTAACTCCACGCCGGAAATTTCTGCGATGTTCGCCAACGCCTACTTGCTCTGTCTAACTGAACTGATACCCAGCTTCATAAAATTCATACGCCTACGTAAGACATTGCCAACGAATCCCAAAATCCACTTTTCCCAGCCCCACGGGAAATCCCCGCCTCAGCCCGGAAAATTCTGGTTCTTCAGGCCCCCCGCGTCGCTAACCAACTGATTTTCATAGAAAGTGGTGATAATTGAGGCTCCGATTCGCCCTATCTCATCTCACAGCCAAAACTCATATTGCACTGCAGCAAAAACAGGCGTATCAATGTACTCAGGTTCCTTACTTGGAGAGCACAATGGCTAAACAACCTGCCTGGTCAGAGTTGGTCCCGACGACGCCGGCTGCGATGTTCGATGTCTGGAAGTTGGGCACGACGTCGGTGGAGATGTGGTCGACGGCCATGTCGACCATCATGTCGCGCACTCAGTTGTGGGGAACCCAGTCACCGCTGGACCCGAAGATGATTACCGAGAACCAGAAGATGGTGTCGGAGAAGATCGCGGCCAGCTGGGAGATGTGGTTCGTGATGCAGAAGGCGTGGATGAACGCGATGACGGGCGGCAAGGTGGCGCCGTGGTGGACGACGGGCACCCTCTTCATCAAGCCGTTGCACAAGCGTACGACGGCCAACTCGCGTCGACTGTCGTGAGAGGCGTTGCATGACTTGCAGCTGCGGCCGATAGGCTGTGAGCTGAGATGCGCTCAGCTATGGTCAGATGCGCTCAGATGCCACAACGCAAGACGGGAGCCCTGGTGGCTCCCGTCTTGCGTTGTGCTCTGGCGATGATTTCAGTTCATTGCCCTGCTCTTTGCTTTGCGTGCCCTTTCCGTTGCGTGCCCTTTCCGTTGCGTGCCCTTTCCGTACTCTTTCTTCTCCGGGCCCTTTCTTTACCTATCCCTTCTCTGGCACGCCGCCAGCGGACTATTGGCCTGACTCGAGGGTTTCGTCTTCGGCGGTCAGGCAGGCTTGCCAGATGCGTTCGGCCACGCGCTGGTCATGCTCGGCGTGGCGGAAGAGGCAGATGTCCAACGGCGCGGTGTGGCTATCATCGCTGATGATGACGAGGCGCTCGGCGGCCAGCTCGTCGCGTACGGCGCGTTCCGGCACCCAGGCGATGCCACTGCCGGCGAGTGCGCCGCGCTTGAGCACGTCAGACATCGAGCATTCGTAGCGGAAGTTGAGACGCGCGGCGAGGTTCTGGCGGCCGATGATCAGTGCGGTCAATCGGCCGAGATAGCTGTCACTGGAGTAGCAGAGATAGGGTTGCGGTGTGTCGCTGTCGAGGGTGTAAAGCGCTTGGCCTGCGTCATCGACGGCACTGACGGGCACCAGTCGCTCGGAGCCGAGCACGATGGAGGGATAACGCACGATGTCGGTGAGCGTCGGGAGTAGCGGGCTGTTGTAGGCCAGCATCAGATCACAGTTGCCGCTGATCAGGGCATCGACACAGCCGGCGACGTGGTCGGGCACGATGCGTGCCTTGAGATTGCCCAGTCGGTTTTGCAGCTGTTCATGCCAGTCGACGAAGAAGCTGACCGCCAGCGTGTGCGAGGCGGAAATCGAGACGACTTCCTCTATCTTGGGCACGAAGCCGAGCGCCTCATCGCGGCCGACGCGCAATACCGAGAGCGCATCCTGGGCGGTGCGCTGGAAGGATTCGCCTGCGGGGGTCAGGCCGACGGGGAACAGGCTGCGGTCGATCAGGGTGGCGCCGACCCAGTATTCCAGATTGCGAATACGACGGCTGAAGGCAGGTTGCGTCACGTTGCGCAGGGTGGCGGCGCGCGAGAAG
Source organism: Cobetia sp. 2AS (assembly GCF_029846355.1). Lineage (NCBI taxonomy): Bacteria > Pseudomonadati > Pseudomonadota > Gammaproteobacteria > Oceanospirillales > Halomonadaceae > Cobetia > Cobetia sp. 2AS. The sequence goes on along the minus strand of NZ_JARWKQ010000001.1, from coordinate 751,540 downwards.
TTACGCGTCACCGCCAGGGTGAGGAAGTCTTCCAGCCAGTTCATTTCCACGGCGAGCACCTGAAGAGAGGCATGAATGAGGCAAAGGCACACAGCGCGCCTGGGTGAGCGCAGTATATCGCGTCGCTGCGTGCCTTTTCTTCAAGCTCTCTTCACTGGCTGATCGGATGGATGCAGCGCTGATCAAGCCTCGGCTTGCGCCAGTGCCACACAGCGCTGCGCGAGAATTTCCGCGGGGTCGAGCAGCGCTACCCGCTCACGCAGTGCCGCATCGAGCTCGATCAGCGGAAGCTCGGTACAGCCCAGGATGATCACTTCTGCGCCCCGCGCCAGCAGGTGGGAAATGGCAGCCTGCAGATGCTCGCTGCACTCCCCTGTCGTATGCCCCGCCTTCACACCGTGATGCCCGTAGATCGCCTCCATCACCTGGGTCTGACAGCTTGCATCAGGCACCAGCGTTTCCCGCCCCGAGCCCTCGATGATGTCGTGGTAGACCCGACTGGTCACGGTGCCGCTGGTTGCGAGCAACCCGACCCGCGTCACCGGCGTCTGCATCGCCGCGATATGGTCAACCACCGCCGTCAGCATGTTGATGATCGGGATGCCGATATAGGGCTGGATACGCGCCACGAAGGCATGCGCGGTATTGCAGGGAATCGCGATGGCATTGGCGCCATCGGCCTCCAGCCGCTGACAGGTCGCGAGCATCGGAATGCTCGGATCTTCGCCCTTGCCGATCAGATTGGCGGTGCGATCGGGAATCTGCGGATTCTGCTCCACCACCATCTTGAGGTGGTCCTGATCGCGCTCGGCACGCGTCAGGCTGACCACCTTGCGCATGAAGTCCACCGTGGCCGCCGGCCCTACCCCACCGAGCACACCGAGCTTGAAGTTGCGATTCTCGCGCTCGCGGTCCACGCCCAGTGCGTACTCGGCGTAGATGAGATTGGAGTCGAGCAAGGGCACCGGCACCAGCGGCTGCAGCGACTCCATCAGCACCGGAATCTCGCTCAGGCCCGGCACGATGATCTCCGCGCCCTGACTGACCAGGTCATCACAGGCCTCGAGCAACAGTTGCAGACACTCGCCACCATGATGGCCGCTCTTGATGCCGCTGGGCCCATAGATGGCCTGCATCAGGGCATCACGCTGCAGCGTGGCATCTGGGTAGATGACCTCGAGGCCGCCAGCTGTCGCGAGGCTTTCGTCTTGCGTGGCATCCGTGACAGCCATCGTGGCCTCCGGCTCACCGAAGCGCTGCTCGAAGATACCGGAGGCGCGCACGTAGCTTGAGGTCAGCACGCCGATCTTGCGCACCTCGGGATAGTCGCGGCGAATGCGCGCCAGCAGCGCATCGAAGATATCGACGACGTTGAAGCTGATTTCCGGGGTGATCTCGGCCAGGAAGGTGTGGGAGAGAAAGCATGGCACCATCGCGTTCTCGACCTTGCCCTGCATGTCCTTGAGCACGTTGTAGACATAGAACTTGCGCCGCAGCGGGTCGTAGGCCTCCGCCGCGATTCCCGGCCCATCATCGAAATGGCGTTGCTCGAAGGCGATATCCACTCCGCCCGGCGGCTTGCAGTACTGCGCCGCGCGCACCGTCTTGAGCAAGACATCCGCGCTGCCGATCGCCCCCAGGCCACCCACGACGCCGTAGCGAACGACAGAGGAGCTGGCTTTATGGGAAGGTGCGTTGGGGCGTTCCATGACGATGTTCTCCTGATGTCTTTGACACGCTTATCACGCGGATGCCGACAAGCCGATGATGATGACGCGGTAGGTGTTCAGACAAGAGCGCTCAACTGAGCTCTGAGCGCATGACGTGGGGCGTATTGAAGACTTCCTCGTCCAGCTCGCCTTCGCTCTTGGCCACCAGGCAGCTGACGGCGCAGTCACCCGCAACGTTCAGGCCGGTACGCGCCATGTCGAGCACACGATCGATACCCGCGATGATGGCAACGCCTTCCAGCGGCAGGCCGACGGAGGTCAGCACCAGCGAGAGCATGATCAAGCCGGCACCCGGCACACCGGCGGTACCGATGGAGCCCAACGTCGCGGTCATGATGATGGTGACGTATTCGGTCATGCCCAGATCGACGCCATAGGCCTGGGCGATGAAAAGCGCGCAGACGCCCTGATACAGCGCGGTGCCATCCATGTTGATGGTCGCGCCCAGCGGCAGCACGAAGCTCGAGACACCTCGCTTGACGCCCAGATTCTGCTCGGCGGCCATCATGGTCACCGGCAAGGTGCCGGAACTGGAGGTGCTGGTGAAGGCGAGCATGATCGGCTCGACACTGCCCTGGAAATAGCGCAACGGGTTCAAGCGCGCCAGAAAGCGCAGCATGCCGCCATAGACCACGATGGCATGCACGAAGCAGCCGAGATAGACGATACCGATCACCTTGGCCAGCGGCGCGAGCATTGCCAGGCCATAGGTGCCGGCCACCCAGGTCATCAGGGCGAAGACACCGTAGGGCGTGAAGGCGATGATGATGCTGGTCATGCGATAGATGATTTCCGCTGCGGATTCGAAGAACACGCGCACCGGACGGGCCTTCTCTCCCACCAGCGTGATGGAGAGGCCAAACAGGATCGCGAAGACGATGATCTGCAGCACATTGCCTTCGGCGAAGGCCTCGACGGCATTGGTCGGCACCAGCCCGAGCAGGGTATCGACGGCGGTCGGCGCTTCACGCACCTCGACATTGGCCGCGCTGCCCAGGTCGATCCCGACGCCCAGCTGGAAGACGGTGGCCAGCCCCAGGCCGATGGTGATGGCGACTGCCGTCATGCCCAGATAGAGCACCAGCGTCTTGACGCTCAGGCGGCCGATCTTGGAGAGGTTGTTGAGCGAGGCCACGCCAGTGACCAGCGAGATGAAGACCAGCGGCACGATCAGCATCTTGATGCCGCGGATGAACAGGTCACCCAGCGGTTTGATATCGGCGGCGATATCGGCGCGCCCGGTCTGGTTGAGCACGATGCCCAGCCCCAGACCCAGAACCAGTGCGATGAAGATCTGCTTCCACAGCGCCAGACGTGTCCAGGGAGACAGAAAGCGCGCAATGGGCCCGGGAGAGCGAGGCATCGGGGCGGAGGAAGAGCCTGAATCAGCCATGAGTGTTTCCTTCTTGTCATTATTGTTGGCTACGCGTGGAAGCAGCGCAGAGTGCAGACTGATGGTGATACAGGCCCCTATCTCGCGACCAATTCTTTATTTGGATTTTCCATGCAAGATTTGCATGACGACGAATTCTCCCCCTGATGGGCAGCACGCCAGAGGTCATTTTCTGCCCTGACACTGCGCACGCTTTTGACACGTTCACTGCTGTAGAACGCACGAAGCCCGCTCAATGAGCGGGCTTCGTACACTGACCACAATATTCAAGGTGTTGCATCCACAAAGATCAGCGGCACCTTTTCAAGCTGTCGATCATGCCTCCGGCAGGCCGAGAGCCTCCTTGACGGCCGGCCAGGCAGGTTCGCCATCACGGGTGGTCACGCCTTCCAGCCAGGCCTTGACCTTGGCTGGGTTGGCCTTCATCCAGGTTCCCGCCACCTCTTCCTGCGGGCGCTCTTCCTTGCCATAGCCATAGATGAGTTCACTCTGCTCCTCGGAGGTGAAGGAGATCTGATCCAGGAAGATGGATGCATTGGGGTGTGCTTCCGACCATGCCTTGTTGGCCAAGGTCTTCACATCACTGGCGCCACCACCCGGGCCCCAGAGGTCTTCCGGGTCATCGAGGAAGACCATGTCGTATTCGACGCCCATCCAGTGCGGAGTCCAGCCGACGAACATGACCCACTCATCACGCTTGATGGCATTGGCGACTGTCCCAAGCATGCCGGCAGTGGAAGACTCCTTGAGGTCCCAATCGCCGAGGCCATAGATATCCTCATCGACGGCACGGTTGGCGATTTCACTGGAGCCCGAGCCGATCTCGATGGAATAGATGGTCTTTTCGAACTTGTCGGCAAATTCCGGCTTGTCGACGTCATGCAGTGAGGTGACACCGGCTTCGGCCACGTAACGTGGCACGGCGAAATTGGCACGTGCGCCATCCACATTGTTGCCGAAGTCGACCATGGCATCCTTTGCCATAGCCGCCTTGTACATGGTGCTTTGACCCGGCAACCAAGCGGCCAGGTAGACATCGACTTCCCCGAGCGAGATGCCTTCGTAGGTGATCTGCGCGCCCAGCTGGCGGGTGGTGGGGGAGTAACCCAGTGCCTCGAAGACTTCGGAGGCGATCTCGGTCTTCATGGTCACGCCCGGCCATGGCGGCGCCGCGAACACCACACTGGCATCTTCCGCGGCAGTCGCCGGCGCTGACAGCGTTGCCAGCAGCAGACCACTGCCCGCCAACGCCATGCGCAGTGGCAGAGGTTTCAGCAGGTGGGACCTGGTGAAGGGAGACGACTTGAAGAAGGGGGACGACATAGTGGATTTTCCTCGTTGTTGTTATGAATACGCCATTGTCATGAAAATACTGGAAACAAGCGTTTGATTGAAGACGGCCTCTGCATAAATACCACTTCTGCAAAACCCACTTCCAGCAAATAATTCACAATACGAGCAGACAATTGCCTACCTTAAGCGCGATCGTTGGATCGATACAAGGCTCGGCGGCCAACGACGCGCATGAAAAAGCCCCCGCCATTCGTGAAAATGACGGGGGCTTTTCATGACGCATGCGTCGATGAATCAGAAGCTAGCGACCAGAAGCGAATGATCAGAAGCTGGCGATCTCTTCCGGACGCAGGAAGCGACATTCGCCCGGCTCCAGCTCCGGGTCCAGCTCGACAGCCCCGATGGCTTCGCGATGCAGGGCTTCGACGTGATTGCCGATGGCAGCGAACATGCGCTTCACCTGGTGGTAACGGCCTTCGGTGATCCACAGCAGGCCCACGGTGGCGGTTTCCATCTCGAGACGCGCCGGACGGGTCGGCTTCTCCTCGCCATCCAGCATCAGGCCGTGATCGAAGTCCTCCACGGCGCGCGCCAGCTCATCGCCTTCCAGCGGACGCGCCAGAGTGACGCGATAGCGCTTGGCACAGGCCTTCTTGGGCGAAGTGACACGGTGGTTCCACTGGCCGTCGTCTGTCATCAGCACCAGACCGGTGGTGTCGACATCGAGACGCCCGACGATGCTCAGGCGCTCGACATTGGGCAGATCGATCAGGTCATGCGCGCGCTCATAGAGGCCCGGCTTGCTGGTGCATTCCACATTGGCCGGCTTGTACAGCATCAGATAGCGCAGCCCCATCAGCTCCAGGTGCTCGCCATTCCATTCGACGCGCATGCCATCCTTGACGGCGCTCGCGGTGTTCTTGACTACCTCACCATCCACGGTGACATCGCCGCGGTGCACGACCTTCTTGGCATCGCTACGGCTGAGATCCGTGGTTTCGGTAAGGAATTTGTCCAGGCGCATCAGGCCTCCAGAGTGAAATGATCGGCGTCCATCCACGCCGGAAACTTGGTGCGAAACTCGTCGAGCGCGCCGCGATCAAGCGTCACGGTCTCGATGAAGGGCTGGTCTGGCGCAGGGTCGAGGATGGGCTCGCCCTTGAAGTCGCAGACCATGGAGTCGCCGGTATAGTGCAGCCCGTTGGCGTCGTCACCCACACGGTTGACGCCCACCACATAGGCCAGATTCTCGATGGCGCGCGCCTGCAGCAGCGTACGCCACGGATGACGCCGTACGCCCGGCCAGTTGGCCACGCACAGCAGCAGGTCATATTCAAAGGCGCTGTCGGCGGCGGTCTCGGCAGCACTCACGCCACCGATGACGGGACGCTGACGCAGCCAGGTCGGGAAGCGCAGGTCATAGCAGACCGAGAGCTGAATCCGAAAGCCGTTGAGCTCGACCAGCACCCGCTCATAGCCCATGCCATAACGCTCATGCTCACCGGCCATGCGGAACAGATGGCGCTTGTCATAGTGCGTCACCTCGCCGTCGGGCGTGGCCCACAGCATGCGGTTGTAACACTCGCCGTCATCCAGCACCGCAATGCTGCCGGTCATCACGCAACCGCGGGTGATGGCCTGTGCCTTGAGCCAGTCGACGCTCTCGCTGGACTCCATCGGCTGCGCCATCTCACGCGAATTCATGGTGAAGCCGGTGGCGAACATCTCGGGCAGCACGATCAGATCGGTTGCGGCATTGCGGCCATCGGCGCCCATGACCAGGCCAGCGGCATCCAGCTGCTCGCCGAGCAGACGGCAGTTCTCCGCCGGGTCTTCCCAGCGCAGGTCCGCCTGCACCAGGCTGACACGCAGTGTCGCCCCTCGCGAGGCATCGCCAGCATTCGCTTGCGAGGAAGTCGCCTGTGGCTGTGTCGTCATGGTCGTCGTGCCTCCCTGCTGACTGAATGGACGCTTGAGTGGCAACTGGCGGATTCGCGGCGGCGTGAGCCTTGCCCACCCTGCCGCTGGTCGTGCCACGCCTTGAAAGCGCTCATTCTACCGTCTGTGGCGATCAGATGTGAGAGGCAAAGCATGATCTGTCACCACCGCACTGCTCAGCACGCGCACGAATCCCTGGCGGCGGGTGTGAGCATCAGAAGCCAGTGATATATTGGCGATGAACGCAAAGTCGCCACGCCAGGTTGCGGCGACGTCTGTTCACCGCGAGCTTGCTCGCCCCCTCCCTATCCCGACTCACAGGAGAGCTTCATGCCTCAGCTTCGCTTCCACGGTGTCACGCCTGCCCGTCTTGCCCCTGTCTCGCGCGCACTGATCGATCAGCTGAGCGAAGCGACCGCCACCGCGCGCGACGAATTCACGCTGGAATGCATCACCACCCAGTATGTGTTCGATGGTCAGCTCGTCGATGCCTTCCCCTTCGTCGAGGTGCTGTGGTTCGAACGTGGCCAGAAGGTGCGCGATCTGTGCGCCCAGTCCATCGCGCAGGCAATGAAAGAGGCCGGCTATCCGGAGGCCGAAAGCTTCTTCATCGCCCTTGAACCTTCTGGCTACTACATCGCAGGTAAACCGCTGGCGCAGGATGGTTCGAGCGACTCCGCATGAGGCGGGAGCAGGCAAGCCCCTCAGTCGAGAGCCTGGCTCAGGCGCGCCGCGAGAGCGCCAAGGGTGTCGGCTTCGGGCTGGGCGCCTATGTGATGTGGGGCTGTTTTCCGCTCTACTTCGCGCTGTTCGAGAGCATTCCCGCCTGGGAAGTGCTGCTGCACCGCATCCTGTGGAGCTGCGTGTTCATGGTGCTGCTGATCAGCGTCATCCGACGCTGGTCGCCGGTGCGCGCCGCCTTCGCCGAACCCCGCAAGCTGGTGCCGGTGCTGGCCTGCTCGATCCTGATCGCGCTCAACTGGGGCATCTACATCCACGCGGTGGAGGTGCATGAGGTACTGCAGGCAAGCTTGGGTTACTTCATGACGCCGCTGGTCAATGTCGGGCTGGGCATGCTGTTCCTGAAGGAGCGCCTGTCGCGCGTACAGCTGTTCGCGCTGGGGCTGGCCGTTCTCGGCCTGAGCCTGCAGCTGATCGGCCTGACGAAACTGCCGTGGATCACGCTCTCGCTGGCCGTCACCTTCGGCACCTACGGGCTGCTCAGAAAGCGCATCGCGCTGGATGGCCTGTCGGGCCTGCTGGTCGAGACGATGATGCTCGCGCCACTCGCGCTGCTGCTGATCGGCGGTCAGTGGTTCTCCGGCGAATCGCACTTCACGGACAGCGATGTCGGCCCGCTGGGGCTACCCGCCAGCGTGCTGATGATGTCCAGCGGCGTGCTCACCGCGCTGCCGCTGCTCGCCTTTGCCGGTGCAGCGCGTCGCCTGCGCCTCGCCACGGTGGGCTTTCTGATGTACATCAACCCGACCATGCAGTTTCTGATCGCGCTGCTGATCTTCAAGGAAACCCTGCATCCGACGATGCTGATCACCTTCGTGCTGATCTGGAGTGGTCTGGCGCTCTATACCGCCTCGACGTTCTTCCAGCATCGCGCCCGACAGCGCGGCTGATATCACCCTTGAACTGACACCACGAACCAAAGCGAGGATGCCCAGCCATGCCAGACCCTGCTGCAGACTCCGTGAGCAGCCGCCTGTTGCGCTTTCTGCCGCGCCTGCTGGCCTTCGCCCTGCGCGTCATCGGACAGTTCATCGCCAACCGTGGCGTGCTGCTGGCCGGTGGCGTCGGCTACAACATCCTGCTGTCCAGCGTGCCGCTGTTCGCCTTGCTCTGCGTGCTGCTGACGCACCTGGTCGATGAAACGCGCCTGATGAGCATCATCGCCATTCAGGTCCAGCATCTGGGGCCGGGCCAGGAAGATATCCTGCTGGACGCGGTGCGCAAGCTGCTGGCCAATCGCGAGGTGATCAGCTGGATCGGCATGGGCGGCTTGCTGTTCTTCGCCGGACTGGCCTTTCGCATGCTGGAAGACGCCATCGCGCTGATCTTCCATCAGCATCCGGTGATTCGTAAGCGCAGCGCCTGGATTTCCGCCCTGCTGCCCTACGCCTTCGTGATGGTGCTGGGCGCGGGCCTTCTGGCGCTGACCCTGCTGGTGGCGCTGGCCTCGGCGATGAATGACGCCCTGACGCTGTTGACCGGTATCGAGCTGACCCTGGGCGATGCCGGCAGCGAGGTGATCTATCTGATCAGCATCGTCGGCATGTTCGGGCTGTTCAGCGCCATCTACAAGATACTGCCCCAGACCCGCGTCTCGACCCGCCGCGCGCTGGTCGGTGGGCTGGTCGCGGCCACGCTGTGGGAGCTGACGCGTCTCGCCTTGAGCTGGTACTTCACCCACCTGTCCTTCGTGGGTGCCGTCTACGGCTCGCTGGCGACGCTGATCGTGTTGCTGCTGGGGCTGGAGATCGGCGCCGTGATCCTGCTGCTCGGCGCCCAGGTGATCGCCGAGCTGGAGCAATGCTCACGCGAGAACATTCGCTGGTACCGCACGCCGGATCGCAAGCCGCTGACGCGACTGCAATCGCGCCGCAATGCCATGCAGCATGCCGGCGAGGTCAGCGAGGAGGAGGAGTTGGCAATGAGCCCAGACAGGGGTTCAGACAAGGTTGCAGAAAACGGCTCAGCAAACGGTTCAGCAAACGGCTCAGACAAGCGCTAGTACACGCCCTCGGAAAGCTCACCGCGCACAACGAAAAAACCGCCCCGGGGGGCGGTTTTTTCATGCTCGCATCGCAGAGATGATACCTGCGGTCACGCGAGTCGTTGTCGTCGTGGTCGACGCTTGACGGCCATTCGCCCGCGACGACTGGGTCGACAAGCGACGCCTCAGTTGACCAGCGAGGCTTCCAGCGAGATCTCGGCGGTGAACAGCTTGGAGATCGGGCAGCCACCCTTGGCCTTCTCGGCGGTGGACTGGAAGTCTGCCTCGCTGATGCCCGGCACATCGGCCTTGGTCACCAGAGCGACCTTGGTCACGCTGAAGCCGCTGTCGTCCTTGTCCAGATGGACGGTGGCGGTGGTATCGATGGCCTTGGGCTCATGCCCCGCCTCGCCCAGCATCATCGAGAGTGCCATCGAGAAGCAGCTGGCGTGAGCCGCCCCGATCAGCTCTTCGGGATTGGTGCCGGCGCCATCTTCAAAGCGCGTGTTGAAGCCGTAAGGCTGATCCTTGAGCGCACCACTTTCACTGCTGACAGTGCCTTTACCCTGCTTGACGCTACCTTCCCAATGCGCGGAACCGGTTTTCTTGATCGTCATGCCTGTCTCCTTGACCTGGGTGAACACTCAGGGCCGTTGCCCTGTCCCTCTCACATTGTCATGGCGCGTCGCGACTTCAAGGGGCGTCTGCCCTTTTGCCATCACAAGTGTCTGATCGATCGCGTGTCGGCTGCGCCTCAATCGAGTGAGCAAGACACGCCACCCTCCCCGTCGAGAGCGCCCGTCGCCACGGCCAATTATTGAACAAGAGTTGAATTCGCGCCGCGTGCCCCGATAACTGTTCTATCGATTACCTGGCGCGCAACGCCGAGTTGCAGTCACTCACGTCACCCTCTCATGTCTGGCATCGTGCGCTCGCAAGCTGGCGCAGCATTCGCCGACACCTCATACGTCGCCGGTGAATCCCTCACCCGCGCGGCTGCCGACACCGGCAGCCAGACCCGCAAGGAGTCCCCTCATCATGTTCTACAAGACCTCGACAGACATCGCTGACGACAACGCCTCTCTCAATGGCCAGCGCTCCGGCCTTCTCTCAGGCCAGCGCCCTGCCGCGAGCGCCCGCCTGCGCCGTGGCATCGGCGCCGCCGCAGTGATGCTGGGCCTGCTGGGCCTCTCCTCGGCCCAGGCCTTCGACGAGATGAACACCGAGACAGGGACCAGCGGCGCGGCCTCTTCCCAGCATTCCTCGCAGGGCCAGCCTACGCCCAGCCACTCCAAGCGCACCGCGGACGGCGCAGCTGACAACGGCGCGCACTATCAACAGAACGAACAGCCCGAAGCACGCCAGCAAGCCAAGGACAACGCCACGCGCCAGGTACAGAAAAGCCTCGATGGCGGCGAGATCGGCAGCCAGGGCGGCCGACACGCCAACACTGGCCAGGCCAAGCCGACCGAGAACTGGTTCGGCTGCCCGCCCTCCGGCAGCAGCAAGCAGAACGCCCAGTGCGACGGCAAGTGATCAACAGCACGGAGCACTCGCCATAGGCACGATTGGCGCTGATGACGCAGGCCCCGCAACCCACGGTTGCGGGGCCTGCGTCGTTGCGCGCATATGCTTATGTGCATGGAAAGCAGCACTGCGTTGCCACTTCATGCAGCAACCCTGAATTATTTGAAAAAAGTCTCGCAAATTCAGTCAATTACATGCACAGGTTGTCAAAACGACAACACTCTCCTTCCAGCGTTCCGGCTTGTGACACCCAGGTGCGGCAGGCACGATATAGGGCATGCAGATGATCCGTCGATCATTCATTCAGGCCACCGCTTTGCGTCGATCTTCACCTCTTTGTGCACGCAGACGCTCAGGGCCTACGACCGGATACGACAGCGGAATGCTTTCCGCGGGAGACGTACTAGATGACAGACACCACCGCACTGTTTACCCCCCATGCCTTCGCCGGGCTGGAGCTCAGCAATCGCCTGGTGCTCGCCCCGATGACGCGTACCAGCGCGCAGGATGACGGCCAGGTGCACTTTGACATGGTCGATTACTATCGCGATTTCGCGCGGGGCAACTTCTCGCTGCTGATCACCGAAGGCATCTACACCGATGAAGCCTTCAGCCAGGGTTACGCCAACCAACCGGGGCTGGCCAACCAGGCGCAGCAGGACAGCTGGCGTCCGGTGGTCGACGCCGTGCATCAACAAGGTGGCCGTATCATCGCCCAGCTGATGCATGCCGGCGCCCAGACCCAGCACAACCGCTTCAAGGATGAGGTCGTCGCCCCCTCCGAGAGCCGCGCCAGTGGCGAGATGCTCAGCTTCTACGGTGGCTCCGGCCCCTTCCCGCTGGCCCGCGAGATCAGCGAAGCGGAAATCCATGATGCGATCGCCGGCTTTGCCACCAGCGCCCGTCGCGCCAAGGAAGCCGGCTTCGATGGTATCGAGCTGCATGGTGCCAACGGCTACCTGATCCACCAGTTCATCAGTGAGCGCTTCAATCAGCGTGACGATGCCTGGGGCGGCGACGCCATCGCGCGTCTGGCCTTCCCGCTGGCGGTCATCCGCAGCGTGCGTGAAGCAGTCGGCGCCGATTTCGCCATCGGCATTCGCCTGTCCCAGGGCACCGTGACTGAGCCGGACCTCACCTGGCAGGGCGGGCCTGACAAGGCCCGCGAGCGCTTCGCCAAGCTGATGGAGGCCGGGCTGGATTTCCTGCACCTGACCGGCAGCGATGTCGATGCTCCCGCCTTCCCCGAGGCAGACGACGAGCGCGAGCGCAGCCTCAGCCTGACCGCACTGGCGGCACAGGTGCGCAGCGAGAAGGCCGCCGAGGTGAGCCTGATCACCAATGGCAATGTCGCCAACGTCGCGAAGGCGCAGGCCGCCCTGCAGCACGCGGACCTGGTCGCCATCGGTCGCTCGGCGCTGGCCAATCATGACTGGCCCAAGCGCGTACAACGCGGCACCTGCCTCACCGAGTTCGACTTCTCGATGCTGTCGCCGCTGGCCACGCTGGCCAACGAGGAAGACTGGCGCATCGCCAATGACAAGCCTGCCAACTGCGAGGGTCGCTGCTGATAGCGGCTGACAGGCAAGACGCAAGGAGCCCCGCCAGTTCACTGGCGGGGCTCCTTGCGTTGGGGGGCTGACCTCTTCTGGACCTGACCTGACTTCAGCGCGGCAGACGCTTCACTTCCCTTGCCAGTGATCCCGCCCCCACTGCCGACGCTGGTCGGGCGTGAGATACGACCAGGCGACGAAGCGGCTGACCTTCTGCCCCTGGGACATCTCGATCACCCTGACCTCGCTGGCGCCACTGCGCTTGAGGGCTTTCCTGATGCCGGTCAGGCTCGCCGAATGCGCGACCAGCGAGGTGAACCACAGGCACTGCGAGGCGACGTTGCGGCTCTCCTGGATCATGCGGGTGACGAAGGATTCTTCCCCGCCCGGACACCAGAGCTCGGCTGCCTGACCCGCGAAATTCAGCGCAGGCGCAGTGCGTGACCCACCCTTGCGTGAGGCATTGCCGCGCTGCCGGCGCGACTTGTCGAGCCCGCGCCATTTGCGCTGCGATTCCCGCGCCATATCGGCTTCACTGGCATGGAACGGCGGATTGCACAGCACCAGATCAAAACGCTCATCCGCGCCCCAGATACCAGCGAAGTGACGCGTGCGATCGGCCTGCAGACGCACCTCGATCTGGCCCTTGAGGCGCACATTGGCGCTCACAATCGCGCGAGCCGAGTCGATCGCCTGCGCGCTGATATCACTGCCGACCATCTGCCAGCCAAAGCTGCGATTGCCCAGCAGGGGGTAGATGAGGTTGGCGCCGGTGCCGATATCCAGCGCGCGCACGTGCTCACCCGCCGGCAGCTGACCGCCATTCGCCTCACTGATCAGGTCCGCCAGATAATGCAGATAATCGGCGCGCCCGGGGATGGGCGGACACAGATAGCCGGCAGGAATGTCCCAATGGGCGATGCCGTAATGGCGACTCAACAAGGCCCGATTGAGCGCCTTGACCGCCACGGGATCGGCGAAGTCGATGGACTCGCTGCCAGCAGGTGTCTTGATCACGAAGGCCGCCAGTGCCGGGCTCGCCTTGACCAGCGCGGCCATGTCATAGCGCCCACGATGCGGGTTGCGGGGGTGCAGCTGACCCTTGCGAGCCGGGGTCAGCTTGATGGCAGGCGCTTGGACGGAAGGCGCCTTGGCCGCGCTGGGCTTCTCGCGCGCGGCCGGATCACGACGGCCAGCCGGGGCGGCCTGCTGACGTCTGTCAGCCGAGTCGTGTCGGGGGGATGCGCCGGACTTGGCGAGGGGAGCACCGCGTGGGCGGCGCGAAGACGAGGACATGACGACATACCGGACAATGACAGGGGGCGCCATCTTACCAGAGGGCGCCGTTCAACACAGACCGCTGCCGCTCAGAACGCTGCCTATCAGGACAGGTCGCTACCGATCAGCGCTGCGCGCGAGTTGGCACGCTGATCGACCCGACGCGTCTGGGCACGGCGGGCCGTGGCGCGCTCGATGCTCAGCGGACAATTGCTGCAATAGCCCAGACACTCGATGCGATAACGCACGCAGCATACCTTGCGCGGCGTATGCCGTTCGCCGTGGCGGTCCATCACGTCGCTGACCGGCTGATAGAGCGGATTGCGCCGCCCGTCGGCCAGAATTCTGGTCGCCATCAGCTGACGTGCCGGCGCCGCCTGCGCGACCCAGCCCTGCTCTTCCAGCATGCCGACGATATAGACGAAGTAATGTGCCGCGTTGCTCCAGAAGACCTTGGGCCCCAGCGCAGTGTGCGGCACCAGGCGCTCGATGACGGCCTCAAGATGCGCCAGGTAGCCCTGAAAGCGCGCCTGGAGACGCGTCACCTCATCGGCCGACTCGATCTCCGCCGGGAGGCTTGTGCCCTGCCCCGCCGCATCATCGAGTATCAGCTGCGTGACCACGCCATGCTCGCCAAGGCGCAGCGAAAGATGTCGCAGCTCCAGCGGCAGTTGATGATCCAGCAGCAGGTTGGCCGCCAGCGGCAGCGATACCATCGAGGACAACAGGTACTTGGACCACTGGGAAAGCAGCGCCTGCTCATCGGGAGCGCTGTGGTGAGAGGCGGCGTCTGCCGGGCCGGTCTCGTACTGCATGCCATGCGCGGCGATGCACGCCGCCAGCCACCCAGGGCTGAGCACATCGCGCGCCGGTACTACACGCTGAAGCGACGCCTCATCACCTGCCTGCACCTGAGCGTAGGTAGTGATCAGGTCCCGATAGGCAACCATCGGACCGGCAAAGAGCGGGGAAAGCGCGTCGATCATCGGGAAGCTCGCAGACGTGAAGAAACAGACAGTGCCTCACATACTAACGAAAACTATTAGCATTTGCATATCAAAAAAGCATGATGAACCAGCAGGGCTTGCAATGGGGCTTCCAGCTCGCTGCGTCGGGCTCGCCAGCACTCACAGCCTGCCGTCCCGACACAGCCGACGACGCACCCAGGCATCGTAGACTCGCGTCAGCGCCGGCTCGATCAGCGGCCGCGTGATCAGCCACCCCAGCCAGGCAAGACCGGGGATGCGCGCAAGCAGCAGGCGATACGCCGGCATGCCCTCACGGATCTGCCCTTGCGCTGTCTCGACATGCAACGACAGCAATGCCTGCTTAAGCCCGATGCCACGAGCGGCGAGATGCTCGGCGTTATCCGTCGCATCCCACCACTCCACATTGGCGTCTTGGCGCGACAGCCGCTCGTAGCGGGCGCGTTCACGACGACACACCGGGCAGCGCGCGTCGTAGTAGATCCTGATGAGTGGCAAACCGTCACGCTGAGGTTGCTGGCTGGCGGTGTCCGACATGCTGGCCTCCCTCTTGTGATGAATGTGCGCGGTGCGCGTTTCTCAATGAGCGTTCAGCGCGACATCAGATCAGGACGCCGCGCCGATGCGATCGGAATACTCCTTGTCTTCATAGCGATGCAGCGGCGCGTCCTCGGCACAGTCCGGGCTGGTCTGGAAGGTCTTGCGCACATCGAGTACGCCCAGGCTCTGGATGGTGCGGCGCCCCAGCAGCACCGGGTAATTCATGCCGTCACGATCGCGCAGACTGAACTGCTCCTCGTAGCGCTCGCCGCCCATGCACAGCGTCATCAGCACCACCGGGCGCGTATCGCGTCCGCCTGCGCCGGACACCGTCAGGTCGCGATACAGGGGGCGCTCGAAGGTGTTCTCGACCTTGTCACCCTTGGCTTCGTCCTCGACTTCCACATCGAAACGCACCCACTCCTCGTCATCACGCTCGAAGGTCTCGATATTCTCGGCATGCATCGAGGAGGTCAGCGCGCCGCTATCCAGCTTGGCCTTCACCATCACGCCCCACGGCTCGATGGTCGCCTTTTCCACCCAGCCGAAGACCTTGTCGTCTGCCGCCTGGGCCACGGCTGGCGCGGCGAGCGAGGCAATCAAGCCGACACCGGCGAATTGACGGGCGGCGCGCGCAAGGGATGTAGCAGCGTGTCTCGACATGGTGACTCCTGGAAAAAGTGGCGACATTGCAAGGGCAATGCCCGACATCCTTCACCATGGAGGCTTGCGCCAAGGTTAACAAGGCGTGAGAACACACCCTCGTCTGTCACCCTGTCAGGCGAAAGCAACGGCCGGTTGCGAGCAGGCGATGACAGGCCACCCTTGATATGGCGCGCTGCCCCCACCAGCTATCAAGGAGGGCCGCGTCATCAGCGTACTGCTATCAGCGCATTGCTATCGGCGCACGGCCATCTACGACATCCACTCGACAGGAGGTCACCATGCAAGATCTATTACGTGAGTCACTTTCCCACTGGAGCCTGCTGCTGTGCTGGCTGTTGCTGATGGTACCGGCGCTGATCTGGGTCGTGCGTGACCTGACCACGAAGAATGCCCATCTGGCCCCGATGATGAAGTGGGTGTGGGGGCTGACCACACTCTACTCCGGCGTGGTGGGATTGCTGGTCTATCGCTTTGCCGGGCGTCGCCAGATCGCCGCCAACGGTGATGCCCGCAAGGGACTGAGAAGTGTCGCGCACTGCTATTCGGGCTGCGGACTGGGGGAATTCGTCGGCGTCAGCCTGGCGGTGGGCCTGTTGGCCATGGGCAATATCTCCACCGCGATCATCACCTTCCTCTTCGCCTACCTGTTCGGCTTCCTGCTGACGGTCGGCCCGATGCTGCAGGGCGGCAGTGATGACAAGCCGCAGGTAATTCGTGATGCCTTCAAGAGCGAGACGGCCTCCATCGTGGTGATGGAAGTGGTGGCGATCTCCGTGGACCTCTGGCTTGCGGGCGGCGCCGGCATGCATCAGCCGCTGTTCTGGAACTCGCTGATCATTTCCTTGAGTCTGGGGCTGCTCGCCGCCTGGCCCGTCAACGTCTGGCTGGTGAAGCACGGCGTCAAGGGTGGCATGGCGGACCCACGCGAGACGGACCCGCAAGCGCAGCACCATGCACATTGCTGAAGCGCGCGCACTGCTGAGGCGCGCGCACTGTCGATACGTGCAGAGTGTCGAAACGTGCAGGGTGTCAAAACGTGCAGAGTGTCGAGACATGAAAAAGCCCCGTCGGCATGCCGATGGGGCTTTTTTCTGACTGACCTCTCACACTGACATTCGCATCCCAGTCAGCGTGAAGCTGTCAGTCGCATCACGTTCAAGACGCTGACTTAGACGAACTCGCCGTTGTGATAGACCTGCTGCACGTCTTCACAATCATCCAGCAGCTCGAGCATCTTGTTGAGCAGCTCGGCGTCATCGCCGCCGACTTCGGTATGGATCTGCGGAATGAAGCTGATCTCATCGACTTCGAAGTCGAGGTCTTCACCGTAGATGTCGGTCAGCGCACCCTTGGCCTTGAAGTACTCGGTCGTCGGCGCGAGAACCGTGATGATGCCTTCGTCGAGCTCGATATCACTGACATCGACGTCGGCTTCCATCAGCGCTTCCAGGACCTTTTCCTCGTCCTCTTCCGCGCCCTTGAAGGCCAGGATGGCGCGGTGGTCGAACATGTGCGACACCGAACCCTGCGCGCCCAGCTTGCCCTTGCCCTTGTTGAAGCAGGTGCGGACTTCGCCGAAGGTGCGGTTGTTGTTGTCGGTCAGACAATCAACGATGACCATGACGTTGCCCGGACCAAAGCCTTCATAGCGCGCCAGAGCGAAGTCTTCGCCGCCGGTGCCCTTGGCCTTGTCGATCGCCTTGTCGATGACGTGAGTCGGCACCTGGTCCTTCTTGGCCTTCTCGATGAGACGACGCAGGCTCAGGTTGCCGTTGGGGTCGAGGCCACCGCTCTTGGCCGAGACGTAAATCTCGCGCCCGTAACGTGAATACACGCGTGCCTTGTTGAGAGAGGTACGCGCCATTGATTCTTTACGGTTCTGGAATGCTCTTCCCATGCAAGTCGACTCTTGTCCGCCTGAATTCAAATGCCCTTGCGACCATGTCGCGGGACCTGAAGCAGCATCGGCCTCCTGGCCGACACCGCAACGCTGTGACGAATAGTAACGCAGACAACGCCGTACGTCGCCATCCCTGCCGGGTCTTGCGCGTTGAGCGCAGCGCACCACGACGGGCAAGACGACTCAGGCATGCGACTGACCGTCACAGACAGTTGGTCGGCTTGGGCAGCCCGGCGATGCGCGCGCCCACCTTGGGCGGGCTGTCCGGGAACAGCCGCATCAGATGCAGCGAGCGACCCTTGTCGGGGCCAAACCGCTGGGTCATCGCCTTGCTCAGCGGGCGCATGGCCGGCGAGAGCGAGAAGCGCTGATAGAAGTCGCGCAACACCTCGATCACCTCCCAGTGCTCCGGCGTCAGTTCACGCCCCTCCTCGGCGGCCAGCATTTCCGCCAGCGCCGGGCTCCAGTCATCCAGATCGACCAGATAACCTTCCGCATCCAGTCCGATATCACGCCCATCAAGCGTCAGTGTGCGCACCGCTTCACTACTGGCCATACAGATCCTGATTCACTGTCTTGCATGAAAATTGAAAGGGAGAAGCGTCTGGCGCCTCAGAACCAGCTGACGGTCTTGTCGGCGGCCTCGGTCAGGGCGACGAAACCGTCGACGTCGACCACGATGACGTTCTCCGCGCAGCGCCCCAGCAGGCCGCGGGACTCGAGGTCTTCGCGCAACGCGAACAGCCGTCCCTCAAGCCCGGCAAGGTGCTGCTCGGCGTTGTCGAGGGCGCCATTGACGCCATCCTCGATCAACAGCAGCTGGTCTTCCGGACCCATGGCATTGAGCACATCATCATGGATGCGGCTGGAGAATGGCGAACGATTGAGTAGATGTAGATTCATGCAATTATCCAGGCAAGGGAAGCTGGGACTGCCACTGGCCATCAATCAAGAGATATCAATGACATGGCATCAGGAAACTGATGCGAGCATATCAGTCGCCAGCGTTGGCGGCAGTGACGTGTCAGAAGCTCAACACGCGCGAGAACGCGGTCGTCAGCGCGACCTCCTCGTCGTGCTCGAGCAGCGTGACCGGCAACAGCGTGACATCCTGCGCTGTCAGGCCGCGTGCGCGCAGGGCCGCCGCATCGACGTAGCAGCGCTCGACGTCATACATCTCAAGCGCCGCCAGCAGGTTGTCACTGCCCTTCTGCCCCAGCGGCCCGACCTGCTGCCCTTCCAGCAGCGCCATCACGCCATCGCCGGTGAACAGCAACCCGACCTCGCGCCCGAAGGCCGCCGCGACCATCGCCGCCTCCAGTCCCTCGCGCAGCCAGCTGCTGCCATGCGGGCCATGGCGCAGCATGACCAGCAGATCACCGGCGGCTATCCCGGCGTCATCGCCTGCTGGGGCTGCCGTCATCACATCGCTCATGGTCTGCTCCTCACTCGATAAGTGACATCATCAGTGACGACAAGAAATGACGTCATGCAAAGGTGATCAGGTGGTCATTGTCCAGCGTCGCCTCGACCAGCTGGCCCAGCCCCGTCAGCTCGAACGGCGCCTCGAGGGTATGCCCCTGCTTGCCATGCCGCGCCGCTTCGCGCTCATCGAGCATGCCGCGTCTCAGGCCCGCCGCGACACACACCTGCAGGCGGGTGGCGTGATTCTCGGCAAGCGACAGCCAGCGATCGCGCAGATGCGGCTCGTCCTGGGGCGGTGCCATCATGTTGGCGGCGTTGTAGACGCCATCGTGATAGAAGAACACCGTGGTCAGCTGATGGCCGCGCGCCAGCAGGGCGTCGGCAAAGCGCAGCGCCGAATGGCTGGCCTGCTGGCTGTAGGGGCCGCCGTAGACGGCCAGAGCATAACGCATGCGAACCTCGTGTGACTGCTCATGAATGGGCGCCATTCTAGCGCGTGTCACGCCACCTGACACCCGAACGCAAACGACCCCGCCGAGGCGGGGTCGTTTGCAGGTCTCATGTTCCTTCGCTTGACGATCAATCGTCGGAAGCGAAGCCCAGCAGGGCCAGCAGGCTGACGAACATGTTGTAGATGGAGACGTACAGGCTCACCGTCGCCAGCAGGTAGTTGGTCTGCCCGCCGTGGATGATCTGGCTGGTCTCGAACAGGATCGCCGCGGAGGCGAACAGCACGAAACCGGCGGAGACGGCCAGTGCCAGGCCGCTGATGTTGAAGATCATCGCTGCCAGCATCGCCAGAATCAGCACGATGGCGCCAGCGAACAGGAAGTTGCCAAGGAACGAGAAGTCCTTGCGCGTCACCAGTGCTACCGCGGACAGGCCGGCGAAGGTGATGCCGGTCATGCCGAGCGCGGTCATCACCAGCTGGCCGCCGTTGGGCAGGCTCAGGTAGGCATTCAGTACCGGACCGAGCGTGAAGCCCATGAAGCCGGTGAAGGCGAAGGTCGCGAAGATGCCGGCGGTGGAGTTCGCGGTCTTGTGGACCAGGAACATCAGGCCGTAGGCACCGATCAGCAGCACGAAGATGTTCATGCGGCCGACGCCCATGCTCATCGCCACGCCAGCGGTCAGCGCGGAGAACAGCAGCGTCATTGCCAGCATCATGTAAGTGTTGCGCAGTACCTTGTGAGTACTGAGCGAGCGGCTCGCGGTATCCTGCGAGACCTGCCAGGAGCTGTTAGCCATGGTGTCTATCCTCAGGTTGCTACGATGGATTCATCGATTTGACCCCAGCATGCCCTCAGGGGTTTGCCTAATCAAGAGACAGAACGATGAAAAGCCCTATTGAGGCAACCATCCGGCGCGTGCAAGGCAACGACATCGTCAGTCTCCGCAGCCATTGTGGCATGTGCGACCTTTCAAGCATCTGAACGACAAGGAAATTTACGCCAAGTCCTTGACCCTGACTGAAAAATCCGTAGTATTTCATCCCGTGAGTCGGAGGGATGGCAGAGCGGTTGAATGCACCGGTCTTGAAAACCGGCGTAGGTTAATAGCCTACCCAGGGTTCGAATCCCTGTCCCTCCACCACCTTGATTCCGAAAGCCCCGTCTACCTCAGGTAGGCGGGGCTTTTTCGTGGCCTGAGTCATGACCTGATTCATGGTCTGGTGCCAGCAGGCGGCTCCGGCGGCCTCACCCCGGCGCCATCCTGCTGCAAGTGATTGTCCGCGATGGCTTTTCCGAAGATTTTTCTTCGCCTAGCTCTTGCTATTCTCATCAGGTTCGGTAGTATTTCGCTCCGTGAGTCGGAGGGATGGCAGAGCGGTTGAATGCACCGGTCTTGAAAACCGGCGTAGGTTAATAGCCTACCCAGGGTTCGAATCCCTGTCCCTCCACCACCTTGAATTCCGAAAGCCCCGTCTACTTCAGGTAGGCGGGGCTTTTTCATTGTTGCCGCGCAGCGCCCATCGCCGCCACTTCGCTACCCTGCCTGAGCAGCGATGGCCAATGATGCGCCGGGCCGTCAGCGGACTTTCGGCTACAGTGAGCATCACTGCGCCAGACATTCCTTGCCGCAGAATGTGCGCTTGCCCCTCCCCCTTTAGACAAGTCGAGACACCATGCCATTTTCTGCCCTTGGTTTGAGCGATTCCATCGTCAAGGCCGTCACCGAGCAAGGCTACCAGACCCCGACTCCCATCCAGGAGAAGGCGATCCCCGTCGTGCTGGCCGGTGACAACCTGATCGCCGCCGCCCAGACGGGTACCGGCAAGACGGCAAGCTTCGTGCTGCCCATCCTGCAGACCCTGCAGCAGGCGCCCAAGGTACGCGCCAAGCGCGTACATGCCGTCATCCTGACGCCGACGCGGGAGCTGGCGATTCAGGTCGAAGACAACATCCAGCACTACTCCAGGTATCTGGAAGTCAGCTCCATGGCGATGTATGGCGGCGTGGAGATCGAACCCCAGCAACAGCGCCTGATCGAGGGCGTGGACATCCTGGTGGCGACGCCCGGCCGCCTGCTGGATATGCTGACCCGCCGCGCGATCCACCTCGACGAGACACGCACCCTCGTCATCGACGAAGCGGACCGCATGCTCGACATGGGCTTCATCGCCGATATCAACAAGATCGTCGAGAAGCTGCCCAGGGAGCGCCAGAACCTGCTGTTCTCGGCCACGCTCTCGGCCCAGGTGCGCGTGCTCGCCAAGACCGCTGTGACGGACGCCGTCGAGATCATGGTCGCACCGGAGAACATCACCGCGCCGGATATCAGCCAGTATCTGATCACGGTCGACAAGGAGTTCAAGTCCGCCCTTCTGAGCCATCTGATTCACGAGAAACAGTGGCAGCAGGCGCTGATCTTCATCGAGACCAAGCGTGGCGCCGCCAAGCTGGTGAGTCAGCTGGAGAAGCGTGACATCGCCGCCGAGTCCTTCCACAGCGGTCGCAGCCAGGCAATGCGCGAGCAGCTGCTGGCCGACTTCAAGGCCGGCACCATCAAGTATCTCGTGGCCACCGGCGTTGCCGCGCGGGGCATCGACATCGATGACCTCCAGCGCGTGGTCAACTATGACCTGCCGGACGCCGCCGAGGATTATGTCCACCGCATCGGGCGTACCGGTCGTGCCGGAGCCAGCGGTGAAGCCATCTCGCTGGTCTCGCGTGATGACTTCCGCAACCTGTGCGCCATCGAGCAGCATCTGGGCTATTTCGTGACGCGCGAAGTCGTGGAAGGCTTTGCGCCCAAGCTCGCGGTGCCGGCCTCGAACAGCGACTATGCCCCCAAGTCCGCAAGCAAGGGCCGTCGTCGCCAGTCCAACCGCCGCTGACTCTTCTCAAGGCAAGCCTGATAACGCCCTGACACACGCACGCCCCCGGAGACATGAACGTCATTCTCCGGGGGCGTGCTGGGTTGTATACCAAGCTTTGTTCGCAAATCTCTATGCGCAAAGCTCTGCTTACAGAGCTTTGCGCTCAATTGATGACGGCGATGCCCGGCCCACCCACGGGGCCCAGCTGGGTGTCACTGACGAAGCCATTGCCGCCGTCCTGCTTGGCGCGGAACAGATTGACGTCGGCCTTGGCGATCAGGCCTTCCAGGTCCTTGTCGCCGGACTGGCGCTGGGCGACACCGATCGACAGATTGACATCCAGACTGTTGAGGCCGTCATTGATGACGAACGGCAACGCCGAGGCGCCCTTGCACAGACGCTCTGCCACCTGATCGACGCGCTCGCCATGCAGCCCCGGGCACAACAGCACGAACTCCTCGCCGCCATAGCGCCCGACCAGGTCCTCCCCGCGCAGGATGCTGCGCATGCGCCGCACCAGCTCCTTGAGCACCTGATCACCGGCCTGGCGACCCCAGGTCTCGTTGATCAGCGCCAGATGGTCGACATCGACCATCATCACGCTCAGCGCCCCGTTGTTGATCAACATGCCACGCCCGCTGTCGACCAGCTCGGCGCGACTCAGGGCGCCGGTCAGCGCATCGAAGCGCCCTCCCGTCTCGAAACGCTGCTGCAGGCGCTCCACCGACCAGCCCATCTGCACCAGCACCAGCGTGAAGAAGATGGTCAAGACGCCCAGATTGATGATGCGAAATGCCAGCATCCAACCAGCGGGCAGCGGATTGGTCGGCCCTTCCAGCATCAGGATGATGTAGGCCAGCAGCGGCATGCTCAGGCAGGCGGCACACAGAAGAACGCGCCGCATGAACGACATGCGGATCGAGTAGATGCACAGCAAGGCGCCGAAGTAGAAGTAGTCGAACCCGGCCTCCGAGCCGAAATAGCGCAGCGAGAAGCTGATCTGCGCGCAGGTGCCCAACGCCATCAGCGTGGCCGCCAGGGCTTCACGGCGAGCACGGTGCAGCTGCAGGCAGACCAGATCGACGATCAGCATCGCCAGATTCAGCGCCAGAATGCCCATCTCGCCCAGCCACAACAGCAGGATGGCGTAGAGCAGATGGCAACTGACCGCCAGCACGTAGACCACGTTGAAGGTAGCATGAAAGGTCTTCTCATCCGCCGTGAGTCCGGGCGGGAATTGCTCGAATCGTCGCAGAAAGCCCGCGAGATGAGGATGTGGGCTGGCCATGTAGTCACCTCCTTGTCGCTGGCCACAATCGGTGGCCAGGCGCTGTCACGGACAAATTGGCCTGACATCAACAGAATACGATATTGATGAGTCCAAACACGACGCCCCCATTACACGCAGTGCAATGGGGGCGTCGTAGTGTGTGAAGCGCAGGCGCAGGTGCAGACACAGGCTCAGGCCCTGACACGGACTCAGGCTCAGTGCAGTCGCAGGCCGACCTTGGTGATGCGATTGCCTTCCACCTCGTTCACCACCCAGTGGATGCCATGCCAGTCGACATCGTCGCCGACCACCGGCACCCCGCCGACCCGACGGGTGATGAACTCGGCGATGGTCAGGTGGTGCTCGCCCTGGGAGAGCGTCAAGCCGTAGACATCGGCGATATCCTGCATGTTGGCATCGCCTTCCAGCGTGAAGGTCCCGAAGAAGGCGCGCTGCTCGTGCTGCAGACTCTCGCCATTGAACATGCGGTTGAGGCTCGGCACATCACACGAGCGCCCCACCACGCACAGCACATCCTGCTGATGCAGACAGGTGCTGCCCTTGGGGTGGATCAGCACCTTATTGCGGAACAGCGCCCCTACCTTGGCCCCCGACGGGAAGCGCAACATGCGCAGCGCCACGCCTTCCAGCGCCGTGTTGTCGACGCGATAGACCAGCATCTCATAGTCATTGACCGGCATGATGCCGAGCAGGTTGCGGCGACTGGGCTGTGCGCCCGGTGGCACCACCACCCTCAGCTTGCGCGCCATCGGCGCCAGCGACGAGCCCTGCACCAGCAGCGAGATGATGACCACGAAGAAGGCGACATTGAAGTAGAGACCGGCATTCTCGACCCCGGTGATCACCGGGAAGATCGCCAGCACGATCGGCACCGCCCCTCGCAATCCGACCCAGCTGATGAACCACAACTCACGCCAGCGGAAGCGGAAGAACGGCTTGAGACACAGGATGACCGCCAGCGGGCGCACCACCAGAATCAACGCCACGCTGAGGATGGCGGCCGGCAGCGCGAACTGCAGCATGGTCGAGGGCGAGACCAAAAGGCCCAGCATCAGGAACAGCACGATCTGCGAGAGATGCGCCAGACCATCATGCACCGGCAGGATGTGCTCCAGATGCCGGCCGGGGTGATTGCCGATCATCAGGCCGCACAGATAGATGGCGAGGAAACCGCTGCCGCCCATCTCGTTGGTGGTGGCGAACAGGCTCAAGCCCAGCGCCAGCGCCAGCAGCGAATAGAGGCCGGGCGCGAGGTCCAGATAGCGCATCAGGCGGGCGATCAGCCAGCCGCCGGCGATGCCCATGGCGGCGCCGACACCGAACTGCAGCAGGAAGCTCATGATGCCCGACGCGACACCGGAGAGCTGACCGGTCAGGATCTCGGCCAGCGTGATGGTCAGGAAGATCGCCATCGGGTCGTTGGTGCCGGACTCGATTTCCAGCGTCGCACCGACACGCTCATTGAGGTGGACACCCTGGCCGCCCAGCAGCGAGAAGACCGCCGCGGCATCGGTGGAGCCGACGATGGCCCCGACCAGCAGGCCTTCGATCAGGGTGAGGTCAAACAGCCACATGGCCAGAAGGCCCACCAGGCCGCTGGTCATGAAGACCCCGACGGTGGCCAGCACCAGCGCCGGTTTCAGGCCGGCACGAAACGTGGACAGCCGTGTGCGCAGGCCGCCATCGAGCAAAATGAGCGCCAGCGCCAGGTTACCGATCATGTAAGCGGATGAGGCGTCGTCGAACTGGATGCCCAGCACGCCATCTTCACCCGCCAGCATGCCAAGGCCGAGGAACAGCAGTAGCAGCGGCATGCCAAGACGCGCCGAGACGCGGCTGGCCAACACGCTCAAGGCGATCAGCGTGCCTGCCAGCAAGAAATAATAATTCAGGTTCTCTACCACGAGTGCTCCCCCGCCAAGCCCTACATCAGATCTCGAGTGACGTCCACGACGACTCACCCACAGTATTCCATGTCAGCGATGGGGCTGCAGAGAAATTTCACACCTTTCATGTACTTGCAGTGTGCAGCACGCGGATTTCACGCCAGGCTGCGCGGCGAGACCCAGGCCGGGGCTGCCGCAAGCTCAGCATAGGACCGCGGACCGAAGGCCTCCATCGCCCACAACAGCGCACGACACAGCTCACGCTGGCCATCGAGATCGATCATGCGCCCATGGCGCGAATAGCCCTTCATGAAGGCCTGACGCTGCTCCGGCGTTTCCAGCAGCAACTCCACCAGCGCCCAGTCGAACTCGATCGGTGCCCACACCAGCGCCTCCCAATCGCTCCATACCCAGCCGGTGGCAGCGCACAGGTATTGATCGGCGCGCATGTCCGGCAGACACCACACCGCGCGAGTCGGTGCCGGGAAGGTGCGCTTGAGCAGCGTGCCGAGTTCCGCGCAACGCGGGTGATGGGCGAGAAAGCGCGTGACACGGGTATTCCAGTGCAATAGCGGCATTGGCTGCGCCAGCGGCTGACCGAAGCCCGACACCGTATCCTGATGCAGGCGACCGAGCTGGTCGCCCAGCAGCTCACAGAAGGTGATGCTGAGATCACTCGGCTGCCCGCTGGACCACGGCAGGTGCCAGATGGGCGCGCCATCGAGACGCCCGAGAAAGGTCAGGGGCAGCGGCGGAATCGGCAGGCGCGCGGGCAAGGCGCCCGCCAGTCGCGTCAGGCCCTCCGGGGTCGCCCAGCGATCGGCGCCGAAGACCCCGCGCATGGCGCGCCAGAAGGGGTCATGGTCTGGGCCGGTGCGCGCCAGCTTGATGAGGCCGGGCGTGCCGCCACGCTGGCGCCATAGCCAGTTGGCGCTATCCGGCCAGGCGAGTGCCAGCGGCTCGAGCGGTTGGCCCAGATAGGTCGAGAGCCGGCGGGTCAGTGACTCCTCGGGCCAGCCCCTGGGCACGGGACGCGGCTCGCCAACGGCCTCAGCCGTGCTCGGCCGCCGCGGGGGAACGGGATAACTGGAACAGGTCGAGAGATCCGGTGTGTCGGGCATGATGATCTCCTTGGGCTACACGTCTTGTTACAGTAAACCTCAGCATACCCAAGGCGTGGCACATCGGCATAGTCCGTTTCGCCCCACTCAGGAAAGCCACCGCCTGCCCTGCCCGCCTGCCCTGCCCACCTGACCCGCGTCGGACAAGACACCGGCAAGACAGTGACGTTACACTGTCGGCCTGGATGGGGGTGCCCGAGGATGGGCTGAGAGCCGCAGCGATACGTCGCGCGACAACCCCTGGAACCTGATCCGGTTGATACCGGCGGAGGGAATCCCCGACGCGTGCCCTGCATGGCGCGTCACCTGCTTCCTCCTGCCGGCACGCCGCCTGACCACGGAATTGCCTGTGTCGCTGGGACTCACCCTCAACAACGCACGAATCGATTACGCCGGCCACACGCTGTTCCGCGATATTTCCGCGCGTCTGGAGGCCGGTAGCTGGACGGCACTGCTTGGGCGCTCCGGCTGCGGCAAGAGTTCGCTGCTGCGCCTGCTGGCCGGCCTGGAGATGTCAGACCTCCACCAGCTCGACCTCGCCACCGATGACGGTCAGCCGCTGACCGACCGCGTGGCCTGGATGGCGCAGCAGGACCTGCTGCTGCCGTGGCGGCGCGTCATCGACAACCTGTGGCTGGGCGATGACCTGCGCCGGCGGCCGCGCAATCGCAAGCTTGCCCATGAGCTGCTGGCCGCGGTCGGGCTTGAGGGCCGTGAGCAGGCCTGGCCGGACGCCCTCTCCGGCGGTCAGCGCCAGCGCGTCGCCCTCGCCCGCACGCTTTACCAGCAGGCACCGGTCGTGATGATGGATGAGCCGTTCTCGGCGGTGGATGCCATCACCCGTCTGGAGCTGCATGATCTGGCCAGCCGCCTGCTCAGGGGCCGCACCGTCCTGATGGTGACCCATGACCCGCTGGAGGCATTGCGCCTTGCCGATCAACTGCTGGTGCTGCGCCCCTCGCGCATCCCGGGCCACGGCGCCGAGCTGGAACGCCTGCCGGGGCTTGGCGCCGCACGCCCGGTGCCGCTGGATGACCCGGCCCTGCCACCGGCGCAGGCGCAACTGATCGCCCGCCTGCGTGATAGCGAGGAGGCCGCATGAAACGTCTGCACGCCATGCGTCACCTCGTCATCAGCGCGCTGCTCCTGCTGGGGCTGTGGCAGCTGATCATTGCCGTCACCGCCGTACCACCCTACATTCTGCCCACACCGCAGGCCGTGCTCGAGGTACTGATCCAGAAGGCGCCGCTGCTGGCCCATCACGCTGGCGTCACCATCAGCGAGATACTGGCCGGGCTGGTGCTGGGCATTCTGCTCGGCCTTGCCACCGCGCTGGCGCTGGCCTTCATTCCCCGCCTGCGCCGCACGCTGCTGCCGATGCTGCTGATCAGCCAGGTGATACCGCTGTTCGCGATCGCGCCGCTGCTGGTGCTGTGGCTCGGCTATGACATGCTGTCCAAGGTGGTGATGGCGACGTTGATCATCTATTTCCCGGTCGCCTCCACCGGCTACGACGGCCTGCGTCAGACCCGACAGGGCTGGCTGGATCTTGCCCATACCCTGGGTGCCAGCCCATGGCGCCGACTGATCCACATCCAGCTGCCCGCCGCGCTGCCGGCACTGGCCTCCGGCATTCGCATGGCCGCGACCGCCGCCCCCATCGGCGCCGTCATCGGGGAATGGGCCGGTGCCAGTCAGGGGCTGGGCTATCTGATGCTCAACGCCAACGCGCGCATGGAAATCGACCTGATGTTCGCCGCCCTGCTGGTGCTGGTCGCCTTCTCCCTGCTGCTCTATTTCTCGCTGGATGCGCTGCTGCGCGCCCTGATGCCATGGCACCGCGACCGGCTGACACGTCTGAGCTGACACGCCTGAGCTGATACACCCGGGTCAAGACGACTGGCCTTCGGGCAGACACTGCATGACCGCATGACCGCAAGATCGCGTTACCGAAAGACGCAACGACGCTCGACACAAATTGCATGAGCCTGACGACTGCCGCCCACGAACGGCAGCACCACTACCCTGTGATCACAAGGAACTCCGCCATGTCTCTTTCGTCATCGGCGCCACGGCGCAAAGCGCAGCCGACACGTTCACCGCGTGCCTCACTGCTGTCCACCGCCTTCGCCACCCTGCTGACCACGCTGTGCCTGAGCAGCCTGCCAGCCACCGCCATGTCGGCCCACGCCGCCGAGGCAGAACCCGCCACCAGCACCCAGTCAGCGCCGGAAATCGTCGCTCAACAGGCCGAGGTCGGAGTGAACGGCGACTCGGCCGCCTCGGCGCCGGTGGCAAGCCAGGAAGCCGTCGAAGCGACCGCCGGCGCCGCCGAACAGGCGAAGAACGGTACTGAACCGACCGCGGATGCCCCGCCAGCCGCCAGCGACGAACAGAGCGCTGATGCTGACTCCAAGGACGTTGCCAATGACGCTACCAAGGACGCTGCCACCGCCGAGCAGCCATTGACGCAGTTCAAGGTCATGCTCGACTGGTACACCAACCCCGGCCACGCCCCGCTGGTGCTGGCGCAGGAGCTGGGCCTGTTCAAGAAGCACGGCCTTGATGTCGAGCTGATCGCCCCCGCCGACCCGAGCGTGCCGCCCAAGCTGGCCGCCGCCGAGCGCGTCGACATCGCCATCAGCTATCAGCCGCAGCTGCACCTGCAGATCGATCAGGGCCTGCCGCTGGTACGTATCGGCACCCTGGTCGCCACGCCGCTGAATGTGGTGGTGGTACGCGCCGACAGCGACATCCAGTCGATCGCCGACCTCAAGGGCAAGCGGGTCGGCTACTCGGTCGGCGGTGTCGAGGAAGTGCTGCTATCCACCATGCTGCAGCACAGCGGCCTGACGCTGGATGACATCACGCTGACCAACGTCAACTTCTCGCTGACGCCGTCACTGCTGACGCGCAAGGTCGATGCCGTCACCGGCGCCTTCCGCAACTTCGAGCTGGCCCAGATGGCCCAGGAAGGCGTCAAGGGCCGCGCCTTCTACATCGAGGAAGAAGGCGTGCCGACCTATGACGAGCTGATCTTCGTCGCCAACAGCGACAGCTACGAGCGCAAGCAGACCCAGTACGCCGGCTTCCTCGCCGCCGTCGGCGAAGCCACCGCCTGGATCATCAATCACCCGGACCAGGGCTGGGAAATGTTCCGCGACTCCGACCCGGCACTGGATACCGAGCTCAACAAGGAAGCCTGGTACGCCACCCTGCCGCGCTTCGCGCTGCGTCCTGCCGCGCTGGATGCCGGCCGCTACCGTGACTTCGAGGACTTCCTGTTCGAGCGCGGCATGATCAAGAAGCGCCAGTCGCTGAGCCACCTGGCCGTCGACGTCAACGCGCCCTGAGACGCTGAGCGCTTGAGCGCGCCCAATGCAAAACGCCCTGCCGGAGATTCCGACAGGGCGTTTTGGGTTCAGGACCGGCTCACTCTCGCCGTCTTGTGCCTATTCCACAAGCGCTAGCGGCGTGCCAGGCGACGCGACAGCCACAGAATCTGCAGCGGCTGAATCACCAGCGCGATCATCAGCACCGCGACCAGCAGCGGCATGCCCTCCAACGCGCCGCTCGGCGTGCTGACCAGCAGTCCGGCGCCTACATAGCTGCCGGCGGCAGAACTCAGATGCTGCACGGCACTCTGGGTGCTGGTGAAGGCTGCCCGCTCGTGGTCGGCGGGAATGAAGCTGTTGAGCGTATTCTGGGTCACACGCCGCGCCGACGAGAACAGCATGTAGGCGCCAAAACCGATCCAGATCAGCGACGGTCCCGGCGAATGCAGCAGGAAGGCCCAGCCGACCAGCGCCGTCATCAGGCAGGTGATGGTGCCCGGCCAGACACAGCCATAGCGATCACACAGCCGTCCCGTCAGCTGCATGCCGACCAGCGACAGGCCGCCACCGATCATGTAGAGCCCACCGAGATCCTCGCGCGGCAGGCCCAGATTGAACAGCAGATAGCTTGCCAGGTTGGGAATCACCAGGAAGTTGCTGAACATCGCCGTGGCGATCAGCGCCAGCCCCAGCCGATGGTCGGGCTGGGCCAGGATGGCCAGGATCGTGGTGCCCTTGCGGCTGCGCTGACGCGTCTCGGGGTTATCGAGATGGCCGCGGATCGGCGGCAGTATCCAGGCCAGCAGCCCGCACACCAGCAGCGCCAACAGCGCCACGGCGCGAAATGGCGCCTGCCAGCCGAAGCCCTGCGACAGCCACAGCGCAAACGGCAGCCCCAGCACCGAGGCCACCGAGAAGGCGCCCATCACCAGGCCCATGGCACGCCCCCGGCGTACTCCCGGCACCACGTCGATCACGATGGCCAGCGCCGTCGCCGCCGCCGGCCCGCCGAACAGTCCGCCCAGCATGCGCGCCGCCAGCAGGGTCTCGAAGTCGGTGGCGAAGCTGGCGATCAGGTGACAGAGCGCCGCACCGAACAGGAAGCCCAGCACCGCCCAGCGCCGGTCGAAGCGATCGGCGTGTCGCGTCCACAGCAGAGTGCCCACCGCGGCGGCCAGCGGATAACTGCCGACGATATAGCCAAGGTGATCCAGCGGAATGCCCAGCGAGGTGGCAAAGTCGGGGCCCAGCGCCATCACCATGGTGAAGCCCATGATGACGGCGAACTGCAGCAGGGTGACCAGTGCCACCACCAGGCGCTCGTGGGTGGTCACCGGCGGGATGACCCGCTCGCTCGCGGCCGGCTGACGATTTTCGGAGTGACGGCTCGGCGTACTCAAGCGCGTGCGACGCGATCAAGGAACGCCACCACCGCCTGCTGGAACTCGCTGGCACGCTCGGCGTGCAGCCAATGGCCGGCCTCCAGCGAGTCATCTTCCAGCGCAGGGAAGTGCTCGCGCATCGTCGCCAGGCCCTCGGACTGCACATAGTTGGAGCGCGAGCCCCACAACAGCAGCGCCGGCAGCTCGACCGGCCCCTGACCGTGCGGCGCCTCGACGACCTGCGGGTAGCCCGCCGCGATATGGTCCAGCCCGACGCGCCAGCCCATGGCGCCATCGTCGAGACGCACCAGATTGGTGGCGAGGAACTGGCGAATGGCCGGGGTATCGACATGCTGCGCCATCACCGTATCAGCCTCCTTGCGTGAGGCCGGGCGCGCGTCACGTACCGCCTCGAAGGCGGCAAAGATATCGTCATGCCCGTGGCCATAAGCGACCGGCGCGATATCGGCGACCAGCAGGCTGCGCAGACGCTCGGGCGCCTCGAGCGCGACCTGCATGGCGACCTTGCCGCCCATCGAGTGGCCCAGCAGGTCACAGCGCTCGATGGCGAGGCTGTCGAGCAGCGCGATGACATCCGCGGCCTGCTCGGGGTAGCTCATGCCGGCCACGTGCGGGCTGCGGCCGTGGTTGCGCAGATCCACCGCAATCACGCGGCGCGTCCGCGACCATGACTTGATATGCGAACGCCAGTTGTCGGCACTGCCGAACAGGCCGTGAAGAATGACCAGCGGCGTCGCGTCCTGCTGGCTCGTTGTCTGTTCCTCGGCGCCATCACGAGCATCGCTCTCGTGGTAATAAAGCTCGACCGTTGTGCTCATCATCATCTCCATGGACGCTAGACAGACCGTTACGCTCCCCGTGGCTCAGGCGCAGTAGCTCAGGCGCAGTAGCTCAGGCGCGGTAGCTCAGGCGCGGTAGCTCAGGCTCAGTGGCGTGGCTCAGCGGCGTGGCTCAGCGGCAGCCGGCTCGCGGGGAGCGCCTATGTTAGCAAACTATCAAGCGCGCGGCGGCTCCGTCCTCGACGGCTCAGCGCGGGCTGGCTTCCAGATAGACCTTGACCGCCTGCCACAGCGGGCTGCGATAACGCTCCGGGTGCCACAGCATCGAGAAGCGCCGCTTCAGGTTGAGCTGGGGCGTGGCCAGCACCACCAGCTCGCCACGCGCGATCTCGGCCGCCACCGACAGCCGCGACAGACACCCCAGCCCCAGCCCGGCGAACACGGCCTGCTTGATAGCCTCGTGCTGGCCCAGCTCCATGCGCACCTTGAGGCGCTCGATCCGCCCGTGCAGTGCACGCTCGAAGACCGCCCGCGTGCCCGAGCCCCCCTCGCGCAGAATCCAGTCGGCCGTGGCGAGGTCCTCGTCGCTGAGCGCCACGCCACGCACGGCCAGCGGATGGCTCGGCGGCGCCACCACCACCAGCTCATCCTCACGCCAGGTCTGACTCATCAGGCGCGGCGCATGGCAGTCACCCTCGATCAGGCCGAGTTCGGCGTCATAGTTGAGCACCGCTTCCACCACCTGATGGGTATTGCGCAGGCGCAGATTGAGCTCGGTACCCGGATGTTCGCGCATGAAGGCCCCCGCCAGCCCCGGCAACAACCAGGTGCCGATGGTCGCGCTGGCGGCGATTTCCAGCTCGCCACGCAGGTTGCCATCCACCACGCCGGGCTCACGCGCCTCCAGCTCCAGCGCGTGGGTCTGCTCCAGCAATTGCTCGGCGCGCGCCAGCAGGCGACGGCCATTGGCGTTCAGGGCCAGACGGCGGCCGAGGCGCTCGAACAGCTGCACCTCGAGATGACGCTCAAGCTCGGATAGCCCCTGACTCGCCGCCGATTGCGACAGGCCGATCTCGCGCGCCGCGGCACTGACGGAGCCATGGCGGGTCACCGCCACGAACACTTGCAACTGGCGCAGCGTGATGTGGATCTGCATATCGGTTTTTCCGGTATGTAATAAAAGAATAATCGACTAACTGCCGAATAATATTCCCGAATAGACTAATCATCAAACCAGAGACACTAAGCAAGCGACGCAGACTCAAGCGCCCTTGCCGATGACAGCCGTGCACCCCACGCCAGCGCACGACCCATAACAAGACAGGCCATGTTCCGCACGGGATAGGCCACTTTCCTCAAGGAGAATGCTCATGGACGCACAGACCCTGACTCCCCCCGCCACTGCCGAGCGCTTGCGCCGCATGTTGCCGGGCCTCGCCCTGTGTGGCGGCCTGACCCTGGTGGGACTGGCATTGCATTCCATTCCGGCGCTGGCCTCCACCGGCATCAGCCCGCTGGTTTTCGCCCTGCTGTGCGGCATCGTGGTCGGCAACCTGCCGATCACCAGCCGGCACGCCGCGGCGCTCTCCCCGGGGCTGCATATCGCGACCAAGAAGCTGCTGCGTCTCGGCATCATCCTGTTCGGCCTCTCCATCACCCTGCAGCAGATTCTCGGCCTGGGCTGGAGCGTCGTCTTCCTCGATGTGCTGGTGATCACCGCGGTGCTGAGCAGCGGCTACTTCATCGGCACGCGCTGGCTGGGGCTGGACCGCGACACCGCACTGCTGACCAGTGCCGGTTCCGCCATCTGTGGCGCCGCGGCGGTACTGGCGACCGAATCGATGATCAAGGCACGCCCGGCGGCCACCGCCATGGCCGTCGCCACGGTGGTGCTGTTCGGCTCGCTGGCGATGCTGGTCTACCCGCTGCTCTACCCGCTGAGCGGCATGCATGAAGGCCTGTTCGGCATCTATATCGGTTCCACCATCCACGAGGTCGCTCAGGTCGTGGCCGCCGGTGAAGCGGTCGGCCCGGACGCCCTGGCCAATGCGCTGATCGTCAAGTTGATGCGCGTGATGATGCTGGTACCCTTCCTGCTGCTGTTGCCGAAGCTGTGGGCCATGCGTGCCCGTACCGAGGGCGATGACCGCGAAACCGGCGGCAGCATGACGATTCCGTGGTTCGCGCTGGGCTTCATCGCCATGGCCGGCATCAACAGCACCGGCGAGATCCCGGCGGCAGTGCACTCAAGCCTCTCTACCCTCGGCAGCGTGGCACTGACCATGGCCATGGCGGGCCTGGGCGTCGAGACTCGCATCGATCGTCTGCGCTCACTGGGCATGAAGCCTTTCCTGCTCGCGCTGATCCTGTTCACGCTGCTGATCGTCGGTGGCTTTGGCGCCAATCTGCTGCTGATGGGCTAATCCTCAGCACGGCAGTGATTGATTGCCCCAATGACTTTGGTAGTACGGCTCAATTGGCAAACCCGGGCAGGCTCAAGCACAATGGCGGCCATCGATTACTCACCGGCAGTGCCGGCGCCATTTTCTCGGCCCACCCAGTACGGGCTGAACGAGAGTCACGAACCTTAGGAGAGTCTCATGCTTGCAGTCATTTTCGGTCGTCCGGGTTGCCCTTTCTGTGTCCGCGCCAAGGACCTCGCGGAAGAGCTCACCGCCAAGCGCGATGATTTCGACTTCCGCTACATCGACATCCATGCCGAAGGCATCAGCAAGGCCGACATGGAAAAGACCATCGGCAAGCCGGTCGAGACCGTGCCGCAGATCTTCGTCGATCAGACCCACATTGGTGGCTTCACCGAATTCAACCAGTACGTGCAGGACGAAGCTCTGATGCCGCAGGCCTGATCGCCGCCATCAGCCGCTTCACTGCTGAAGCCCTCGCCATTGGCGGGGGCTTTTTTGTGCCTGCGTCACCGCCTCCCGCCCCTGGTCACGACACTCACTCGCACCACAACGCTGTGCACAGGGTCGCATCTTGCGCACCTTGCCGCTTGCGACAAAAGGAGGGGGCAGCGACAATCGCTGCCTTCTCCGCCCGTGTATGCACAAGGACACGCACATGAACATGTTGATGGAAGGCGCCGTGCTGCTGGGGTGCGCGGTGGTTGCCGTGCCACTTTTCCAGCGTCTGGGCCTCGGCTCCATCCTGGGCTATCTGGCCATCGGGGTACTGCTGGGTCCGTCGTTGATCGGCTTCATCTCGGAGCCTGGCGAAGTACTGCACTTCGCCGAATTCGGGGTCGTCATGCTGCTGTTCATGATAGGACTGGAACTGGAGCCCAAGCGCCTGTGGGACATGCGCCTCAAGCTTGCGGGCCTGGGCAGCGCCCAGATGCTGCTGTGCGGCGCCCTGCTCACCCCTGTCGGCCTGTGGCTGGGGCTGGAATTGCCCGCCGCCGTGTTGCTGGGCCTGATTCTGGCGCTGTCCTCGACCGCTTTCGCGCTGCAGGTATTGAGCGAGAATCAGCAGCTGGCGACGCCGCACGGCCAGTCGACCTTCGCCATCCTGCTGTTCCAGGACCTGGCGGTGATCCCGCTGCTGGCCTTGATGCCGCTGTTCGCTGACAACTTCGATGCCTCCACCGGCACCAACTGGATCGGCATCGCCAAGGGCATCGGCATGATCGCGGCGGTCATCATCGTCGGCCGCCTTGTCGTGCCGCGCCTGCTCAAGATGGTCGCGCGCAGCGAGATCCACGAGATCTTCACCGCCGCGGCCTTGTTCGTGGTGATCAGCACGGCGCTGCTGATGGAGTGGGTGGGGCTGTCCATGGCCCTGGGCGCCTTCCTGGCCGGGGTGCTGCTGGCCGATACCGTCTACCGTCACGAGCTGGAAGCCAACATCGAGCCCTTCAAGGGGCTGCTGCTGGGGCTGTTCTTCATGGCCGTGGGCATGTCGGTCGACGTGTCGCTGGTGATAGAGCGTCCGCTGACCGTGCTGGCGCTGACGCTGGCGCTGATGTTCGGCAAGGTCATCGTCATCACGCTGGTCGGACGCGTCGCACGCCTCAAGATGGCCGAGGCCCTGCCGCTGGCGGCGGTCCTGTCACAGGGTGGTGAGTTCGACTTCGTGCTGCTGACCGCCGGCATGGCCGCCGGCATCTTCGATCAGACCCTCACCAGCCTGGTGATCAGTGCGGTGACCCTGTCGATGGCTGCCACGCCCTTCCTCTATCGCTATGCCCGCCACCTCGGCGCCACCAGCGAAGCCAAGCGTCCCTATGATGAGGACTTCGGTGAGGAAACACCGCAGGTGGTCATCGCCGGCTTCGGCCGCTTCGGCCAGATCAGCGCGCGCATGCTCAAGAGTCAGGGCATCAACTTCACCGCCCTTGACCCCAATATCACCCAGGTCGAGTTCGTGCGTCAGTTCGGGTCGCGTATCTTCTACGCCGATGCCAGCCGCGCCGAATTGCTGCGGGCGGCGGGCGCCGAGCAGGCCAGGATCATGCTGGTGGCGGTCGATGATGCCGAGACCTCGACAGGCATCGTGCGCATGGTGCGCCATCAATTCCCGCACCTGAAGCTGTTCGTGCGTGCCCGCAACCGCCACCACGCCTGGGAGCTGATGGAACTGGGCGTGGAGCACGTGATTCGTGACACCTACGCCAGCAGCCTGGAGATGGGCGGAGAACTGCTGGTGGCGATGGGCTATCCCAGTGCTCGCGCGGCGGAAGTGGCGCGTGCGTTCCGGGAAATGGATGACAACATGCTCAAGCAGAACTACGAGCACCGTCACGACCAGAAAGCACTCGTCAACAGCGAGCAGGCCGCCATGGTCGAGCTCAAGCGTCTGTTCCAGAACAATCAGGACTGACGTCGCACGACTCGCCAGAGCGCTCAGTCGCGCCTGAAAAGACACAAGGGCCGCCCCGGCAGGGGCGGCCCTTGTCGTTGGTGGACTCGGCAACACCTTGCGTGCAGACCCGCCCTCTCGAGAGACAGACGGGCGGCCCGAGGCCTGCTCAGCCCTGCGACAGGCGGCGGGACGTCAGGCGCGCCCGCCACTGCGGGCCGAACAGATAGGCGCACAGCCCGATCACGATCAGCAAGGCCCCGGCGAGCACGCGGCTGGAGATCAGCTCATCATTGAGCACCGCGCCCAGGCTCATGGCGAAGATGGGGGTGATCAAGGTCGCCAGCGCCACCGTACTGGCCGACAGGCGTGACAGCACGAAGTAGTAGCACAGGTAGCCGATCAGCGAGCCGAAGATGCCAAGGTAGAGGATGGCCGCCATCGGACGCCCCTCCGGCAGGGCCTGCGGCACGCCATCGACGATCAGCGCACACACCAGATAGAGCGGCAGAGAGACCAGCAGCGCCCCCTCCGTCTGCACCAGCGGATGCAGCCCTGCCCGCTCGCGCTGCACCAGTACCCCAGAGGCCGCGAAGCAATTGACGGCCAGCAGCATGGTCAGCACTCCCTTCCAGCTGCCCGGCGGCAACGCCAGGGAATCCGAGACCGCGACGGCCAGTCCACTCAATGCCAACGCAAACCCCATCCACTGCAACTTGTCAAGTGGAGCACTTTTCAACCACCAGCGTGCATAAAGCCCTGATAGCAAAGGTGCCAGTCCAAACAGTAACGACATGATACCGCTTGGTAACCAGGCCGCAGAGAGGTAGGCGAAGTACATGCCACCCCAGATACCCAGAGCAGCTGCCGAGTAGCTGCGCAGCGCCCCACGCGAAAGGTCAATTTTCAGCCCCATCATGCGTAACAATGGGTAACCGAGGCATGCGGCAATTAACATTCTGCCCATCGCCGACCAGGCAGGCAGCCAGCCCGAGGCGCTCCACGAGATGGCCAGCGGTGTCGTCGACCACACCATGAGAACCACGCAATACGCCACCAGCACTGGCATTTTTACTCTCCGATCAAGAAACGCGAAAAAACGGATAATGGCGTTGAATACCCCTTTGCACGACTACCTATAATCGCTCCAGCACTGAGGTCATAGGGGCCGTCCAAGGAGGCATCATGCAACGCAAGGAATTCCAACAGCAGCTATGGCTGGACTTCGTCCATCGCCATCCCGACATCGGGGCGCTGGATATCTGGCCAGACAGCATCAACCCTGAATATCTGATGTTCCTGACGCTGAATCAGGGGCCTTTCAGAAGCGAGAAACTGTTACCCAGCCTGTATCACCAGGGCTATCGCCGCGTGAAACAGTACGCCATGGCCGACCGCGGCCTGCTGGTCGATCTGCTGCTTCCCCCGGATGGTGGCGCTGCCGTCATGCTGGCGGAACTGCAGGCCAACAGCCTGCCGCCGATGCACCGCGACCTGCTCAAGCGCCTGATCAGTCAGAGTCATCGTGATGACTGCAAGGGACAGAACCTGCTCGCGCCCTGCCGTCCGTGGGACATGCCGGACTGGCCGACCTTCGAGCGCCTGCTCGAGGCCAACCCGCTGGCTGCCTGGCTCTCCGTGATGGGGCCGCGCCTGCACCATGTCGGCTTCAATGCCGAAGAGCTTGGCGAAACGCTGGAAGCGGTCTGCGAGGGCATGCTGGCCTACGGCATGGCTCCGCAGACCGGGCGCCATCATGCGGTACTGCCCATCAATCCCAAGCTGCAGTATCACTACTACCCGGCCCACGCCCAGCGCATGGTGTTCGCGGACGGTGACGAGCATATGGTGGTGCTGGGCGGCATCGCCCTGCTGGCGACGGCACCGGTGACGACTCAACAAGAAGGAAAACAGCGTCCCGCAGAACAACTGCTGCCGGAACATACGCTGTGCCAGCTCAGCGCGTAACGGCTTCTTGGCAGCACTGCGCAATGAGATGAGTCGCATTCAGCCCCCTACGCATGTGTAGGGGGCTCTTGTGTTCAGCGGGTGACATGCCCTGTCATGCCATACCCTTCACACCCTCTCTTGCCATCACCCTTCATGGCATCACCCCATGGTGTCATCACCGCACGACTCGCCGCTTTCCCCCGCCATGCCTGCGTCTTGTGTCTGAGCCTCTAAACCTAACGTCGCAGACAGGTTATCAACAGAAGCTGTGGAAAAAGCTGTGAAGAATCTCTGTACATCTAGGTATCGCCATCGAGATCAGGCGAGCGCAGACAGATTGATCAAAAAATGATCAGTCGACCGCAAACAGCGCCAATTCCCCTTCCGACCACGCATCTGGCAGTGCATCAGGCGGCCGCTGTGGCAGCGACTACGGCAGCGGCTGTGGCCGTAGTGAACACCCCCATCAACTTCCACATCAGCCCAGAGACGAGAGCGCCAATGTCACTGGCGTGTTCGTGATCTGCCCGCCCAGCCAGTATGCCCCCAGATAGCCCACGCTGTAGGCCAGCAACAACGCCGGGAAGAAGCGCAGATAACTCATGAAGCTCACCTCGCGCACCTTGGAAAGCGCGATCACCCCGGCGGCGGAGCCAATCACCAGCAGCGAGCCACCCACGCCTGCGGCATAGGTCAGCGCCAGCCACTCCGCATCGTTCATGCTGACATCCGCCTTGAGCACTGCGGCGGTCAGCGGCACGTTATCCACCAGCGCCGAAAGCAGCCCGACCAGATAATTGGCCTGCATCGCCGGCATCAGGGCATAGAGCTGTGCCAGGCCTTCCAGCAGACGAGCTTCCTTGAGCGCCCCGACCATCAGCAGGATGCCGAGGAAGAATAGCAATGTATCGAATTCGATAATACGAATGTAATCAAGTATGCGGCGCTCTTCGCTGTCGCTGCGCCGTTCGGCGACATGTCCAAGCAGGAACATCAACGACATCCCAAACAGGAAGGTCAGCAGCGGCGGCACGCCAAACAGCACGTTGAGCCCGAGGGTCGATAGGATGGTGGCCAGAAACAGCCAGGCGACCAGACGATCAAGACGCCGGGTCTCGCGCGGCTCGCGCACCAGGTTCACCTCGCCTCCCAGCCCGGGCAGCAGTAGCGTCGCCAGCAGCATCACGCTGAGGAAGGACGGCAGCGCCAGCAGCATCAGCTCACTGATGCGCACCTTGCCCGCCAGGAAGATCATCAGCGTGGTCACATCCCCGGTGATCAGCGCCACCCCGCCGGAGTTGACGGCGAATACCGCCAGCACCGCAAAGCGCAGCGTCTTCTTCGGCGCCAAGCCCAGCGACAGCACCAGGGTCAGCGAAACCAGCGTCGCGGTGATGTTGTCGGCCAGCGATGAAAAGGCGAAGGCAAAGAGCCCCGTCAGATACAGCAGGCCGCGCTCCCCGATGCGTTTCGGCAGCAGGCGGTAGATCAGATTGGCGATCAGCCCCTTGGCATTGAGAAAGGCCACGAAGGTCATCGCCGCCATCAGAAACAGCCACAAGGTGGCGATCTCGAGCAGGTTCTCGTTCAAGACCTCGGGGACATCATCCACCGCCAGGGCCGCGGGGCCGAAGATGAATAGCAGCAACCAGCTGAAGGTGCCCAGCAACAAGGTCGTCTTGGCCTTGTTGAGATGGATCACATCCTCGATGGCAATCAACACGAAGGCGGCCAGCGCCAGCCCGATCAATAATCCCTGCAACCACATGCCACTCTCACTCCCTGAGATATCGCCGCGCAGCGGCGGCGATGATTGACGGTGCCCGGCGTGACTTCAGCGTGAGCCCTGCCACGACCTTTCCCTTGCACCGACCCGTCACACGACCGGCGATGCATCTCATCACAGCTGCGTGCGCCCCGCCATTCGACCTGAGGGGGCGTTCGCTTCGTGCAACGCAGGGTTGCCATCCCCCACGCAAGCGGGGTGGGCATCCACTCTTGGGTGAATTACGATGGCGCCACCTGATGAAGGAGTCATGCATGTCGAGTATCAGAGGTGTCATCAGCCTTGTCTTTCTGATCATCAATACCCTGTGCTGGGCGCTGCCGCTGTATCTGCTGGCCGCACTCAAGCTGATCACGCCATCGCGCCGCCTGCAGTTGCACATGCTGGAGGGGCTCAACCGCCTCGCCATGGGCTGGATCGGCACCAACAACCTGTGGATTCGCCATGTGCTGCGCCCGCGCTGGGACATCCACGTGCCGCCATCGCTGCGCGATGGGTCTGCCCGACGTCGCTGGTGGCTGGTGATCGCCAATCATCGCAGCTGGACTGACATCTTCGTTCTCCAGTACGCCCTGCACCGTCGTACGCCGATGCCCAAGTTCTTCCTCAAGCAGGAGCTCATCTGGGTACCGGTGATCGGCCTTGCCTGGTGGGCGCTGGAATTCCCGTTCATGCGCCGTTACAGCCAGCAGAAACTGGCCAGCAATCCGCGGCTCGCCGAGCGTGATCGCGAAGCGACGCGACGCATGTGCGAGCGCTCGCGCCAGGCGCCGATGGCGATCTTCAACTTCGTGGAAGGCACTCGCTTCACGCCCGCCAAGCACAGCCAGCAGCAAAGCCCTTTCCAGCACCTGCTCAAGCCGCGTGCCGGCGGCAGTGCCCAGGTGATCAACACGCTTGGCGATCGACTTTCCGGTATTCTGGATGCCACCCTCGATTACCGACATGCCGATGCCAGTTT
Source organism: Cobetia sp. 2AS (assembly GCF_029846355.1). Taxonomy (NCBI): domain Bacteria; kingdom Pseudomonadati; phylum Pseudomonadota; class Gammaproteobacteria; order Oceanospirillales; family Halomonadaceae; genus Cobetia; species Cobetia sp. 2AS. The sequence goes on along the minus strand of NZ_JARWKQ010000001.1, from coordinate 709,937 downwards.
CTGGCAGTTCCTGTGCGGTCACGGGGGCGACATCACGCTCGTCATCACTCAGCGGCCGTTGGAGCCCTGGATGCTGGACGGCAACTATCATGCGGACGCCGCCTATCGCGAGCGCTTCCAGCAATGGCTCAATCAGGTCTGGAAGGACAAGGATGCCCGACTGTCACGTGCAGGGAATGACATTGATGAACACTGAATACGGCCTGAATGCCGCGGACTTCTCGGCACGAGCGCAGGCCGGACCTGACGTGAACCGTCCACTTCTGCAGCGGGCCGGCCTCGCGCTGCGCTGGCTGGCGCTGATCTGCCTCGGCCTGTGGCTGAGCGGCTGCGCGACCGGCAGCTACTCCGGCTCGCCGGCCGGCCAGTGGGTCACCATCCAGAAGGGCGATACCCTGGGGCAGATCGCGCGCGATGCCGACATTCCCCTGCTGCGCCTCACGCGCTTCAATCCGGGCGTCAAGATTCGTGACCTCAAGGTCGGTCAGCGCATCCTGGTGCCCACCGCGCGTGAGCGGGCTCCCTCCGGCGGCCCGTATCGCTATCAGCTGCGCCCCGGCGACACCTACTCCAAGGTCGGTCGCTATTTCGGTGCCAGCCCGCAGCGCATTCAGGCCGCCAACCCCGGCAAGGACCCCAATGATCTCGATGTCGGCATGCTGATCTCGGTGCCGCTCAACGGTGGCCCGAGCCGCAGCGCCCCGGCCGCGCGCGCCAGCGGTGGCAGCCTGGTCGCCCGCCCGGACCCCGGCCCGCTGCAGAAGCCGGGCCAGTCATGGCGCTGGCCTGCCGCCGGCAGCGTGACGCGTGAATTCGGCACCAACGGCAATGGCCAGCTGGCGCCCATGCAGATTCGTACCGCCGCCAGCGGCATCGCCAGTGCACCGGCGCGGGGCGAAGTGCGCTTCGCCGACTCCATGCGCCAACTGGGCAACGTGGTCATCCTGCACCACTCCGGCAACCTGCAGAGCGTGCTGGCCCAGTGCGGCGAGATTCTGGTCAAGGTGGGTCAGCAGGTCACTCCGGGCACGCCGCTTTGTCGCGTCGCACGCGGCAACAACGGTCAGCATGAATTGCTGTTCGACGTGCGCCACGGCGGCAAGCCGATCGACCCGCGCGAGATTCTCGAGAAGCGCTGAACCAGCGTTGCTTCACGGCGCCAGCCCGACATGGCGCCACCTCCAATCCCCGCCAGATGACGACAGCGCCGGTGCCACGCCGGTGACTGTCGTCCTTGCTTGACGATTCATGAGACAACCCACATACCTCTGAGTTGTGAGGGGTTGAGGGTGTGTCATCGCTTCGTCACCTGCTTGTTATGCCGCCGTCACTCCCTCTCTCGATAATGACCACAATAGTCATCTAGGGAGACGTCATGGAGCGCATTGCCTTCGTCAGTGAAACCTGGCATCCGGAGATCAATGGCGTGGCTCATACCTTGAGTCATCTATGCGATCAACTCATCGCACGCGGCTGTGAGCTCCAACTCATTCGTCCCGCCACCCGAGATGGCAGCCTGGAGCCGCGTGTCCAGCAGGAGCTTCAGGTACGCGGCTTCCGCCTGCCCGGATATGACACCGTGCAGGTCGGCGTGCCGGCACCGCAGCGCCTGATGCGCATGTGGCGCGAGCATCGCCCCTCCGTCGTCTATATCGCCACCGAAGGCCCGCTGGGCATCAGCGCGCTGATGGTCGCCCGCCGTCTGGGCCTGCCGGTGGTCGCGGGCTTCCATACCAATTTCGATCAATACAGCACCCACTACCGGCTCAAGGCGCTACGTCCGCTGGTGCGGCGCGGCCTGCGACGCTTCCACAATGCCGCCAACATGACGCTGGTACCGACCCGCACCCAGGCAGACAGCCTGATGCAGCAAGGTTTCGAGCATGTGCAGGTGGTGGGACGCGGCCTGGATTGCGAGCGCTTCTCGCCCAGTCATCGCAGCGAAGCATTGCGCAAGTCATGGGGCGTCAGCTCACAGCAACCCGTCGCGCTGCACGTCGGGCGCTTGGCCGCCGAGAAGAACATCGAGCTGCTGATCCGCACCTATGAGGCCATGCTGGCCGTGCAACCGGACCTCGCCCTGGTGCTGGTGGGAGACGGCCCGCTGCGCGAACGCTTGGAACAGCGCCTGCCCGAGGCGATCTTCGCCGGCTTCCAGACCGGTGAGGCGCTGGCCGCCCATTACGCCAGTGCCGACCTGTTCGTCTTCCCGTCACTGTCGGAGACCTTCGGCAATGTGGTGCTGGAAGCCATGGCCAGCGGACTGACCGTGATCGCCTTCGATTACGCGGCGGCCGCCGAGGTGATCCGCGATGATCACCAGGGCCTGCTGGCGCCCTGCAGCCAGCCGGAGCGCTTCATCGAACAGGCGGTGGAGGCCTGCCAGCGGCCGGCCCGCATCGCCAGACTGGGACGTGCCGCCCGCGTGCGCGTCGAACCATTGGGCTGGAGCCGCATCGCCGAGGGCTTTCTGACCTGCTTGCGCCACGCCGAGGAGAAGCCCGATGCACGATCGCAGCCTTCCCGTCTTTGAGCGACTGGACCTTCTTGAGTGGCGCCTGTGCCGCCAGGTAGCACGCCTGGCGCTGTTCCGGCCGATACTCACCCTGTTTCGTATCGTCTCGCGCCTGGGCGACTGGCCGGTATGGGCGCTGCTGACGCTGAGCCTGCCGCTGCACCATGCCATGGGCGGCTGGCTGTTTCTGGAATTCGGCCTGGCGGCCGGTGCCGGGGCGCTGCTCTACCGCGCGCTCAAGACGCGGCTATGTCGGGAACGTCCGTTCATCACCTTCAACACCATCAACTGCACCATGCCGCCGCTGGACCGCTACAGCTTTCCCAGCGGTCACACCCTGCATGCTGCCCTCTTCGCCAGCCTGACCGCTCAACAGCTGCCGGAGCTTGCCATCCTCGTCACGCCGCTGGCGCTGCTGATCGCGCTTTCCCGGGTGATCCTCGGCTTGCATTACGTCAGTGATGTGCTGGCCGGCGCGCTGCTGGGGCTGGGCCTTGCCGAGGTGGCCATCCTGACCTTCGAGGCGCTGCTGACGACCTGACGCTCGCGAGGCATGCGCCAGCCCGGGGGCGGCGCGAATCGAGAGCCACTTGCCCAACCTGACGCGGCTCTGGCACTCTCGCCGCATGACGACTCCTTCTGCTGGCAATGATCTCTTCGCCGCCCTCTCGACCTCTGATTCGACGTCCGCGGCTGATGGAGCTGCGCGCCAGACGGCGGCGGATGGCTCGGCCCTGGCAGCTCGCCCACGCGAGCTGCCCGATGACTGGCTCACCCTCACGCACGGCTGGTACCGCCACCCGCTGCATCCGCTGTATCTCAAGCCGCGCGCCCTGACGCCGCTGCAGGCCGATCAGGCCCTCGTCACGCTGGAGGGCGATCTCGACTGGCAGCGCCCCAGCCTGAGCGTGCATGGCAAGACGCACCCGATCCCACGCCGTCAGGTGTGGATGGGCGATGTCGGCGCCCGCTATCGCTACTCCGGCAGCCTGTTCGAACCCAACCCCTGGCACATGACCGCCTGGCAGCTGGGCGAGCTGTCGCGTCATGCCATCAATCACGAGCTCAGCCCGCAACGCGATGACCTGGGGCGCAGCGAGCCCGTGATCCCGGAGCATTTCAACAGCCTGCTGGCCAATCGCTACGCCGATGGTGCCGACCGCATGGGCTGGCACAGCGACAACGAGCCGGAACTGGGCACTCGCCCGATCGTGCTCGCCATCTCGCTGGGACGAGAGCGCCCCCTGCGCTTCAAGGGCCATCCGCGCAGCCCCTATGCCGACACGCCGGCGTTCAATCTGTGGCTGCCGCACGGCTCGCTGTTGGTGATGGGTCGTGGCTGTCAGGACCGCCTCCATCATGCGCTGCCGCCGCGCAAGCTGGAGGGGCTGCGCATCAGCCTGACCTATCGCCAGTTGCTGACGCCCTCGCGCTGAGGTCGTCTTTCTTGTGCACTCTGCTTTCTCTCTTCTCGCTCTCCTCTTGCCTTCTTCATGCTCACTTCCAGCTCTAACGCCCTCTCTCTTGTTTCTTCTCTCTGCTTCACTTTGCCACCCCACATTCATTCCGCCGACGGATAACGGGCGCGCAGGGTCTCCAGCATCGCCTGTACCGCCACCGATAGCTCATGGCGGCCGCGACGGATCACTCCGACCCGCTGCTGAATCTCGGGGCCTGTCAGCGGCAGGCACTGACAGCCCAGCGCACTCATCTGCGCCGCGCTCATCACCGGCACCGCGCTGACACCCAGACCTTCCGCCACCATGCGCCCGCAGGTGACCAGCTGGTGGGTCTCGAAGGCGACATGCAGCGCCATGCCCGCATCCTCGAGGCGCTTCTCGAGCATGCGACGCACCCCCGAGGGCCGCTGCAGCGTGATGAAGTCTTCCTTGAGCAGCCGTGACCACTCGATGGAGGTCGGCGCCTCTTCCAGCAAGGCGTGGCCGGGGGGAATGATCGCCACATAGCGGTCCTCGAACAGCAGCTCGAACACCAGGTCCTGGCGCACGCCGGGGTCGAAGCAGATCCCCAGCTCGACACGGCCATCGGTGACCCGCTCGACCACCTCTTCGGCGATGACGTCATTCACTTCGATGGTGATCTCCGGATATTGGCGGCGAAAATCGGCCAGTACCCCGGGCAGAAGATTGCCGGCGAAGGTCGGCATCGCAGCCAGAGCCACGCGGCCGCGCCCGAGGCTGAAGCGCTGGCGCATCTCATCCTCGGCATGCTCCCAGTCCGACAGCAGGCGCCTGGCCAGCGGGAAGAAGGCGCGCCCCTCCGGCGTCAGGCTGACCTGTCGGGTCGAGCGCTGAAACAGGCGCCCGCCCAGCGACTCCTCCAGATTCTTGACCGCCAACGACAGGGCCGGCTGCGAGAGATGTACCAGCGTGCCCGCCTCGGCGAAGGACAGCGTGCGCGCCACGGCCACGAAGGCCTTCAGCTGTTTGAGAGTCATGTCGTGTCCTGTCCCGGGGTTGTTTCAAGAGATGTCACAAGAGGTGATGCGGCGCAGTTCGTCGTCTGTCGCTCGCAGGGCAGGCGCTCGCAGGGCATCTAGGCCATTGGTCATAGATGACAGCCACGAAGCTCTCACATGACTGACCGCTCAGCTCAGGCCGTTCCGCCCCGCTACCGCGTCAGCCCCGCCAGCATGGGGTTTGGCGGACTTTTTCCTCGCGAAAAGGCGCGATAAACAGCAGATCAATTCTTATTAAAAACTGATCAATGGATAGAAAAAACAAACTTATTAAATATATACAGACTCAGGATTGTCGGCAATGATGAAGACATCCCGACAACAACAGCTTGGATACTCAAGGAGATTCGCATGGCAGGATTCAACAAGGTGGTGACCAGCTACGCGGAGGCCATGGCAGGCCTCGAAGATGGCATGACGGTAATCGCCGGTGGCTTCGGCCTGTGTGGTATCCCGGAGAACCTGATTGCAGAGATCAAGCGCCTCGGCGCCAAGGACCTCACCGTGGTATCCAACAACTGCGGCGTCGATGGCTTCGGGCTCGGCATCCTGCTGGAAGACCGTCAGATCAAGACCATGATCGCCTCCTACGTCGGCGAGAATGCGCTGTTCGAGAAGCAGCTGCTCGACGGCGATCTGGAAGTCATCCTCACCCCCCAGGGCACGCTGGCCGAGAAGATGCGTGCTGCCGGCGCCGGTATCCCCGCCTTCTTCACCGCCACCGGTTACGGCACACCGATCGGCGAGGGCAAGGAAGTGCGCGAGTTCGATGGCCGCCCCTACATCCTGGAAGAGTCCATCAAGGGCGACTTCGCCATCGTCAAGGCCTGGAAGGCGGACCGCTACGGCAACGTCGTCTACCGCCATACCGCGCGCAACTTCAACCCGCTGGCCGCCACCGCCGGCAAGATCACCGTGGTCGAAGTCGAAGAGCTGGTCGAGCCGGGGGAACTGGACCCCGCCGACATCCACACGCCCGGCATCTATGTGGATCGCGTCATCAAGGGCAACTTCGAGAAGCGCATCGAGAAACGCACCGTCCGCTCGCGTTGAGCCCAGGGCTCCGCCGGCATGAATCGCCGCCATCAGGGCGACAGGCCCCACGGCGAACTTTCTCGACCGCCTTCACGACACGGCACAGTGCCTCATGGCTGATGGCACCCAAGACAAGGAAACAATCATGGCTTTGACACGCGAACAGATGGCCCAGCGAGTGGCTCAGGAAATCCAGGACGGCTCCTACGTCAATCTGGGAATCGGCATCCCGACACTGGTGGCCAACTATATCCCCGACGGTATCGAGGTGATGCTGCAGTCCGAAAATGGCCTGCTCGGCATGGGCCGCTACCCCTATGAAGACGAAGTCGACGCCGACATGATCAATGCCGGCAAGGAAACCGTGACCGCCATCGATGGCGCCGCCATCTTCGATTCGGCCGAATCCTTCGCCATGATCCGTGGCGGCCACGTCGATCTCACGGTGCTCGGTGCCTTCGAGGTCGACGTGAACGGCAACATCGCCAGCTGGATGATCCCCAACAAGCTGGTCAAGGGCATGGGCGGCGCCATGGACCTGGTCGCCGGTGCCGAGAACATCATCTGCACCATGACCCACGCCTCCAAGCACGGCGAATCCAAGCTGCTCAGCCAGTGCGAACTGCCGCTGACCGGTGCCGGCTGCATCCGTCGCGTGCTGACGGACCTCGCCTTCCTCGAGATCAAGGATGGTGCCTTCCATCTGCTGGAGCGCGCGCCAGGCGTGAGCGTCGAGGAAATCGAGCGCCTGACCGCAGGCAAGCTGGTCGTCCCCGAACACGTGCCGGAAATGCAGCTGGACGCCTGAGGCAATTTCTGCCCCGGGCACTGGCCACCCTCGCGCCGCTTTTGACCTTCGAGCCACTTTTGACTCATGAAACAATTGCGCTCGAGGGTGGCGAATCACGCCCCCGGCATCCCACGGATTTTTGCCGACTCTTTTGAGGAAAATCTCTCATGATGTGATGGGCGCATCACATCCTCTCTCCGAGAGCCTTGATGGCTTCGACGCCATCCGCCGGCAGCGCTGCCATCGCTGCCGGCTTTTTTGTGTCCATCGCCCGCCATACGGGGCTTTGCGCCATTCAACCCCCTATACAAGCAAAGCCGCACTATGGTCTTTTTCCTACAGGTGTCATCGCTCACACCAAGATAACGGGATAAAAAACAAGCGAACTCCCTGCCCTCGGTGTGGCGAAATTCTCAGCACTATTGGCACGGCTTTGCGGGCGAATTCTGCGCACGATTATTAGGCAAAAGGATAAGTTTTTGATATTTCATTTGACCTTGCCGCCCGAGCAGCGCAGTATTGCTCTCGTTGGTTAGCAAGTCGAATATCGTCAGTCGTGATCGAAGCACTTCGGTACCTGGTGTATATCCTCCTTGTTTTACCCACGTTTATCGGGTAACTCCCGGCAATATCATCAGTAAGGAATTACGATCATGGCAACTGGCACAGTCAAGTGGTTCAACGACACCAAAGGTTTCGGCTTCATTTCTCCGGACGACAACGGTGACGACCTGTTCGCACACTTCTCCGAAATCCAGGCTGAAGGCTTCAAGTCTCTGCAAGACGGTCAGAAGGTCTCCTTCGACGTCACCCAGGGCAAGAAAGGCCTCCAGGCCGCTAACATCAAGCTGATCGACTAAGCTTTGATTTTAGCTGGAAGAGGCTAACCCCTCCTCCGCCAGAAAAGCCCGCTTCGGCGGGCTTTTCTGCGTCTGGCGTTCGCGCACGCCGCGGGGTATCGCATCCCTCCGCATGCCCGAGTGCCAGACATGAAAAAAGGGACTGCCTGGGCAGTCCCTTTTTCGTTTCTCTTCCTTTTCGCATCTCTTCAAGGCGCTGCTACCCGCGACGGGTCGTCACGCCTCGCAGCGAGCGCTGACTGTGGCTCACCTGGCCACGGTGCGCTTACCCCCGATAGTAGCGCTGCTCGACGAACGGCATCTTCGTCACCGTCATCGGCAAACGCTTGCCACGCACATCGGCAAACACTTCGGTCTCGAGTGCGCTGTGAGCGATGCCCACGTAGCCCATCGCCACCGGCTTGCCATAGGTCGGCCCGAAGCTGCCGGAGGTCACCACACCGATACGGTTGTCCTGGGCATCATAGAGCTCAGCCCCTTCGCGGATAGGCGCACGCCCCTGGGCGACCAGCCCCACCCGCTTGCGGGTGTGATCCTTGTTGGCGATCTGGGTCAGGATGACATCGGCCCCCGGGAAGCCGCCTTCACGCTCGCCGCCCTGACGACGCACCTTGCCCAATGCCCAGATCAGACTGCCTTCCACCGGCGAGGTGGTGGTATCGAGATCGTGACCGTACAGGCACAGTCCCGCCTCGAGACGCAGCGAGTCCCGCGCGCCAAGACCGATGAACTCCACCTCTTCCATCGCCAGCAACAGACGCGCGAAGCGCTCTGCATCGGCATCGGGCACGGAGATCTCGAAGCCATCCTCGCCGGTGTAGCCACTGCGGCTGACCCAACACTCGATGCCCTCGATGGTGACGTGGGCATGATGCATGAAGGTCAGCTCGCAGGCCTCGGGTGACAGACGCTGCATTACCGCGTGAGCCATCGGCCCCTGCAGTGCGAGCAGTGCCCGATCATCCAGCACCTCAAGCTCGATATCCATCGGCAGGCCGACCCGCAGGTGCGCGATGTCCTGATCCTTGCAGGCAGCGTTCACCACCACGTAGAGGTGATCACCGCCATTGACGATCATCAGGTCATCCAGGATACCGCCGGTGTCGGAGGTCAGCAGGCCATAGCGCTGCATGCCCACCGGCAGGTCGATGATATCCGTCGGCACCAGGGCCTCCAGCGCCGCCTGCACATTCTCGCCCCGCAGGATCAACTGCCCCATGTGCGAGACATCGAACAGCCCTGCCTTGGCGCGCGTGTGTTCATGCTCCTTCTTGACGCCAAGCGGGTACTGCACGGGCATGGAATAGCCGGCGAACTCGACCATCCTGGCCCCCTGCTCGACATGCAGGTCATGAAGGGCGGTCTGCTTGAGACCCGTCACTGCGGCGGAATCGGACATCGTCATTCTCCAGGTTGGCTTGCGATGACTCTCAGAGATGGCGCCCGAACGGCACACGCTCTCTGGAGGCTTGTTGTCATGGGCACTGCTCTCAAGGGCACTGCCGACTTGAACAGGGCGCCCTGTGCCTGCACCGCCCAGGTCAGGCGACCCGGGCGATGCAGAAGGCAGTCAGTGGCACGGTAGGGCCAGGCGAGTCATCAGCGTCGTTCAGCGATCTTCGCCAGCCAGCACTTCCTTGCCATCAAAATAATCACGCGTCAGCTTGAAGACCACCGGCGACAGCAGCGCCAGACCGATCAGGTTCGGAATCGCCATCAGCGCATTGAAGGTGTCAGCCATGAGCCAGATCAGGTCGAGCTTGGCCATCGCGCCCAGCGGAATCGCGATCACGAACACGATGCGATACAGCATGATGGCACGCGTGCCGAACAGGTACTGGAAGCACTTCTCACCATAGAAGGACCAGCCAAGGATGGTGGTGAAGGCGAAGACCGCCAGCGCGATGGCCACGAGGTGGTTGCCCACCCCCGGCAGCGCCTGATCGAAGGACATCGAGGTCAGGGCCGCGCCGGTTTCCCCGGAAGACCACAGGCCGGAAGTGATGATTGCCAGCGCCGTGATGGTGCAGATGATGATGGTGTCGATGAAAGTTCCCAGCATCGCGACCAGACCCTGACGAACCGGGTTCTTGGTCTGCGCCGCCGCGTGGGCGATGGGCGCACTGCCCAGGCCCGCTTCATTGGAGAAGATACCGCGCGCAACACCGAAACGGATGGCGGCCATCACCGCTGCCCCGGCAAAGCCGCCGGTAGCCGCGACCGGATTGAAGGCATAGGTGAAGATGAGACCGAAGGCATGGCCGATCTGGTCGGCGTTGATCACCAGGATGATGATGCCGGCCAGGAAGTAGGCGATGGCCATGAACGGCACCAGCTTGCCGGCCACGCTGGAGATACGCTTGATACCACCGAGAATCACGGCGCCGGCCAGCACCATCATCACCACACCGGAGACCCAGTGCGGGATGGCGAAGGACGTTTCCAGCGCATCCGCGACCGAGTTGGACTGCACGGTGTTGCCGATGCCGAAGGCCGCGAAGCAACCGAAGAAGGCGAAGGCACCGCCCAGCCAGCCCCACTTGGCGCCCAGACCGTTGCGGATGTAGTACATCGGGCCACCGACATGGTTGCCGGTGTCATCGACTTCACGATAACGCACGGCACACACGGCCTCGGCGTACTTGGTCGCCATGCCGACCAGCGCGGTGATCCACATCCAGAAGATCGCCCCCGGGCCACCCAGCGCGATGGCGGTTGCCACGCCCGCGATGTTACCGGTACCGATGGTCGCCGACAGCGACGTCATCAGGGCATTGAAAGGAGAAATCTCGCCGTCGCCATCCTTGCCCGGCGCACGACCATTCCACAACAGCTTGAAGCCGGTACCCAACTTGCGAAGCGGCATGCCCTTGAGGCCTGCCTGAAGATAGAAGCCGACCCCGAGCAACAGGATCAGCATCAATGGGCCCCAGACGACGCCATTGATGGCACTAAAGACGGAACTGATCATTTCCACGCAGATTTCCTCCGCTGAATTGTTGTTATCACACGATGCGCAGTGACTCGTGGCGGTGCCATCCCCAGGCGGGTGATCGACCCGCGACGAGCCTCCCACGGCATTTTCACCGTTGGGACAGCTCACATTAGCGGAAGCTATCTCACTTCACTAGCCCAACAGGGCTTTACGCTGGCAGGTGAGGCAATCATTGCGTAAAAAGTACGATGAGACTGCGCCAACTCGCATGTTTCATCGCCTCATCGTGTCTTCTGGCAGCAGATCCTGCGCCGGGTGATCTCGAGACTGGCGAAAAAAGTCTCACAACAAACCGAGCCGAATGACGAGCTAGATGCAGAGCCGTATGCCCGACGCGGTCACGCTCAGGTAAAGACTCTCTCAATGCCACCAGCGCTCTCATGCGCTCTCATCAGGTTCGCTCTGCTTGAACGCATCAGGCATTGACAGCCGGGTCTTCACGACACAACATGGAAACAAGTTTCCGATAAGAAACTGTCGGCACCATAACGCGAGTTTGAGCGCCTCGCAACAGTGACTCGGACATCCTCGCCCACTGGCGCGACCGATCTCCCGCACTGCTGCGCTGCACTCAACCTCTCACGAGGTGTCACGGCGCACTGGAAAGGCGCCGGGCGGCCTGGCCAGCGATGCGCAGCCACGGGCCAGGCAAGCCCGTGATGGCGGGCTTCATGAGTGAACCACGCAAGACACTGGACGCCCGAAGAGTGACAGACCACGATAGAGGTACGGCCGTCAGCAATACACGCCCAAAGTCGTAGCATCACGCGGCAGTCTGCCACTGCCACACGCCGGGACCTTGGGGCATAATGACGTACCGATTCCCTGAATCAGAAAATCTTTTCACATAGGAAAACACTCATGAGCAATATTCCCGCCACGCTGAAGTACACCGAGAGTCACGAGTGGGTTCAGGACAACGGTGATGGCACCGTGACCATCGGGATCACCGACCACGCCCAGGAAGCGCTGGGCGATGTCGTCTTCGTCGAACTGCCGGAAGTCGGCCGTGAGCTGGCGCTGGAAGAAGAGTTCGGGGTCATCGAGTCCGTCAAGGCGGCCTCTGATCTGTACGCGCCGCTGGCCGGTGAAGTCATCGCCGTCAACGAGAGCCTCGAAGACGCGCCGGAATCCGTCAACGAAAGCCCCTATGACGATGCCTGGATTCTGAAGATGAAGGTCGCTGACAGCGCCGAACTCGACAAGCTGCTCGACGCTGATGCCTATTCTCAGCTGGTCGAAAGCGAAGCCTGATCGCCGTCAGCCTCCTGTCCATGCCGAAGACGCTCAGGGCAGGAGGTTTCAGCGCCTTTCCGCGCTCGCATAAAGTCGCACTCGCGCACAGCCACCCTCGTGACTGCGCCACCCCGTTTCGATGGCACGACACCCCTGACGCGACTGCCCTTGCAGGTCGCGCGGGGAGTGAAGCAACTGCAGCATGCTCGGCAGTGATGTCGATGCCCCCATGATTCCCGACGCCCTGCCCGCAGCTTCCTCGCTGGCACGGTGATGTTCCTCCCGCGGACTGCCCTCTGCAGTCCCCGTTGCAGCACAGGATTTCTTGCATGGCTCACGAGACGCTTACCCTGGCCCAGCTGGCCGGACACGACGATTTCATCTCCCGCCACAATGGGCCGACCGATGCCAATGTGACGCGCATGTTGGCGACGCTGGGCGAAGAGAGCATCGCCACGCTCATCGACCGCACGGTGCCCACCGCCATTCGTCTGGGCCGTGAGCTGGATCTCGAAGGGCCACGCACGGAATCCGAAGCACTGGACTACCTGAAGCGCCTCGCGCGTCAGAACAAGGTGTTCAAGACCTATATCGGCCAGGGTTACCACAACACCCACCTGCCGGCGGTCATCCAGCGCAACGTGCTGGAAAATCCGGGCTGGTACACCGCTTATACGCCGTATCAGCCGGAAATCGCCCAGGGTCGTCTCGAAGGGCTGCTCAACTTCCAGCAGGCGGTAATGGACCTGACCGGTATGGAGCTGGCCAACGCCAGCCTGCTGGACGAGGCCACCGCCGCTGCCGAGGCCATGGCGCTGTGTCAGCGCGGCAACAAGAAGAGCAAGAGCAAGCGCTTCTTCATCGCCGATGACGTGCTGCCGCAGACCCTGGACGTCATGCGCACCCGCGCCGACTACTTCGGCTTCGAGCTGATCATCGATGCCGCCGAGAACGTCGGCGAGCACGACATCTTCGGCGCCCTATTCCAGTATCCGGGCAACACCGGTCAGGTGCGCGACCTCGCGCCGCTGCTGGACGACGCGCGCGCCAATGGCGCGATGACCGTGGTGGCCGCCGACCTGCTGAGCCTGGTGCTGCTCAAGTCGCCGGGCAGCCTCGGCGCCGACATCGTCGTCGGTACCTCCCAGCGCTTCGGCGTGCCGATGGGCTTCGGCGGCCCACACGCGGCCTTCTTCGCCACCACCGACAAGCTCAAGCGCTCCATCCCGGGCCGCATCATCGGCGTCTCCAAGGACTCGCGCGGCAACCCGGCACTGCGCATGGCGATGCAGACCCGCGAGCAGCACATCCGCCGCGAGAAGGCGACCTCCAACATCTGTACCGCCCAGGCGCTGCTGGCCAACATCGCCGGCTTCTACGCCGTCTATCACGGTGCCGAGGGCCTCAAGCGCATCGCCACCCGCGTGCATCGCCTGACCAGCATTCTCGCCGAGGGCGTCAGCCGTTGCGGCATGGCACTGGCCCACGACAGCTGGTTCGACGCCATCACCGTGACCGGCGTGGATGAGGGCAAGATCCACGGTCGCGAGCTGACCCACGAGATCAACCTGCGCCACCACGGCGACGGCCGCATCACCATCAACCTCGACGAGACCACCACCGCCGCTGACGTCGGCGTGCTGTTCGACGTGCTGCTCGGCGAGGAGCACGGCCTATCCGTCGCCGCGCTGGACCAGGACCTGCTGGCCAAGGGCGCAAGCGCGATTCCGGCGGCCTGCCAGCGTGACAGCGACTTCCTGACCCACCCGACCTTCAGCCGCTACCACTCGGAAACCGAGATGCTGCGCTATCTGAAGCGTCTGGAGAACAAGGACCTGTCGCTGACCCACGCGATGATCCCGCTGGGCAGCTGCACCATGAAGCTGAACGCCACCACCGAGATGATCCCGGTGACCTGGCCCGAATTCGCCAACGTCCACCCCTTCGCACCGTCAGATCAGGTGGTCGGCTACAAGCAGATGATCGATGAGCTGTCCGCCTTCCTGGTCGAGATCACCGGCTACGACGCCATCTCCATGCAGCCGAATTCCGGCGCGCAGGGGGAATACGCGGGGCTGGTCGCGATCCGTCGCTATCAGGCCTCCATCGGCGAAGGCGCGCGCGACATCTGCCTGATCCCCAGCTCCGCCCACGGCACCAACCCGGCCTCGGCCGCGATGGCCGCCATGAAGGTGGTGGTGGTCGAGTGCGACGCCAACGGCAACATCGACATCGCCGACCTGCGTGCCAAGGCCGAGCAGCACAGCGACAAGCTGTCCGCGATCATGATCACCTACCCGTCCACCCACGGCGTGTTCGAGGAAACCGTGCGCGAGGCCTGTCAGGTCGTTCACGATCACGGCGGCCAGGTCTACATCGACGGTGCCAACATGAACGCCCAGGTCGGCATCTGCCGCCCGGGGGACTTCGGCGGCGATGTCTCGCACCTCAACCTGCACAAGACCTTCTGCATTCCCCACGGTGGCGGCGGCCCGGGCATGGGCCCGATCGGCATCAAGGCCCACCTGGCGCCGTTCGTCTCCAACCACGTGGTCACCCCGCTGGAAGGCGTGAAGCCGGAATGCACCGCCGTCTCGGCCGCCGCCTTCGGTTCCGCGGCGATCCTGCCGATCTCCTGGGCCTACATCAAGATGATGGGCGCGCAGGGGCTACGTGAAGCCACCGAGCTTGCGATCCTCAACGCCAACTACATCGCCACGCGTCTCGATGGGCACTATCCGGTGCTCTATCGCGGCAAGAACGGCACCGTGGCGCATGAGTGCATCATCGATATCCGCCCGCTCAAGGCCGCTTCCGGCATCAGCGAGGAAGACATCGCCAAGCGCCTGATCGACTACGGCTTCCACGCGCCGACCATGTCGTTCCCGGTGGCGGGCACCCTGATGGTCGAGCCCACCGAGTCCGAGTCGCTCTACGAGATCGACCGTTTCTGTGAGGCGATGATCGCGATTCGCGCCGAGATCACCCGTGTCGAGCAAGGCGAGTGGACACTGGAAGACAATCCGCTGGTGCACGCGCCGCACACCCAGGCCGACCTGATGGACGCCGAGTGGACGCGCAGCTACTCCCGCGAGATCGGCGCCTTCCCCAGCGAGCACGTCAAGGCCGCCAAGCAGTGGCCGGCGGTCAACCGGGTCGACAACGTGCACGGTGATCGTCAGTTGATCTGCTCCTGCCCGAGCATCGATCTCTACCGTGATTGAGAGCCGTGATTGAGAGCCAGCAATGAGACAGTGATGAAACACTGTCGCTGATCGCTCTGGCACAAAAACGCCCCTGCCGGGAAACCGGCAGGGGCGTTGTCGTTGCTGCTGTCTTTCAGGAAACTGCTCGAAGGCGCAGTGTCGCGCCAGCCAAACTTACTCCTTCCAGCTCTTGAGCAGCTCGTCGTAGGCGATGGTCTCGCCCTTGGGCTTCTCGTTGTCCAGCTTGGCCTTCGGCGCACCCGGCTGGGCGAACCAGTACTCCGCATCACGCTCCTCGTTGAGCTTCGGCCCACAGTTGTCCATCACCTTGGCACGCTCGAGACGCTCGAGAATGCGGTCCTGCGCCTTGGCCAGGCCATCGAGGGCTTCCTGCGGCGTGGCTTCGCCACTGGCGGCCTGGGAGATGTACTGCCACCACAGCTGGGCGAGCTTGGGGTAATCCGGCACGTTGGTGCCGGTCGGCGACCACTGCACCCGCGCCGGGCTGCGATAGAACTCGACCAGACCACCCAGCTTCGGCGCGGCATCGGTCATCGCCTGGGACTGGATATCCGACTCGCGGATCGGCGTCAGCCCTTCCAGGGTCTTCTTGAGCGAGACGGTCTTGGCGGTGACGAACTGCGCGTACAGCCAGGCCGCGTGACGATTCTTCTCCGGCGTGGAATCGAAGAAGGTCCAGGCGCCCACGTCCTGATAGCCAAGCTTCATGCCCTCTTCCCAGTACGGGCCATGCGGCGACGGCGCCATGCGCCACTTCGGCGTGCCATCGTCGTTGACCACCGGCAGGCCATCCCGCGTCATGTCGGCGGTGAAGGCGGTGTACCAGAAGATCTGCTGGGCGATGTTGCCCTGGGACGGCACCGGGCCGGACTCGGAGAAGGTCATGCCCTGGGCTTCCGGCGGTGCGTACTTGCCCAGCCAGTCGACATACTTGGTGGTGGCATAGACGGCCGCCGGGCCGTTGGCCGCGCCGCCACGTGTCACCGAGGAGCCCACCGGCTGACATTCCTCGACACGAATGCCCCACTCATCCACCGGCAGGCCGTTGGGCAGGCCCTTGTCGCCGGCACCCGCCATCGAGAACCAGGCATCGGTGAAGCGCCAGCCGAGTGACGGGTCCTTCTTGCCGTAATCCATGTGGCCGTAGACCCGCTCACCGTCGATTTCCTTGACGTCATTGGTGAAGAAGTCGGCGATGTCCTCATAGGCCGACCAGTTGACCGGCACCCCCAGCTCGTAGCCGTACTTGTCCTTGAACTGCTTCTTCAAATCTTCGCGTTCGAACCAGTCGGCACGGAACCAGTAGAGGTTGGCGAACTGCTGGTCCGGCAGCTGATAGAGCTTGTCATCCGGGCCGGTAGTGAAATCCAGTCCGATGAAGTCGTCCAGATCCAGCGTCGGCGAGGTGAAGGCCTTGCCGTCGCCTTCCATCATGTCGCTGATCGGCACGACCTTGCCATAGCGGAAGTGCGTGCCGATCAGGTCGGAGTCGTTGACGTAGCCATCGTAGATATTGCGCCCGGACTGCATCTGGGTCTGCAGTTTCTCGATGACGTCGCCTTCCTGAATCAAGTCGTGGGTCAGCTTGATGCCGGTGATCTCGTTGAAGGCCTTGGCCAGCACCTTGGACTCGTATTCATGGGTGGTCAGGGTTTCCGAGGCCACCTTGATTTCCATGCCGCGCAGCGGTTCAGCGGCCTTGATGAACCATTCGAGCTCGGACATCTGCTCGTCCTTGCTCAGCGTGGAGGGTGAGAACTCCTGATCGATCCACTTCCTTGCCGCATCCTGATACTGATCGGCCATGGCCTGACTGGAAAGGCCGACGAGCCCCGCCGCCGTGGCGAAGGCGATGGCGTAACGCAGGCGTGCGGGTCGAATGATGTGCTGACTCATGGGATGTCCCTTCATTGGCGTTATTGTTGTGTCGCGTCTTCCAACAACCACTTCCGTCAATCACGTGTCGCGCGGCGCGATTCGCCGCCTTGCTTGCTCTCGGTGCTGCTCGTCCTCCTGCCGTTGCGATCGGCTGTCGTTGGCTGCTGCTCTGTTGTTCTTGCTGCTCTGTTGTTCTTGCTGCTCTGTTGTCCTTGCTGACCTGCTTGCTCTGCTGCGCTGATGCCCTGATGCACTGATACTCAGCGGCTTGCTGTCACTCTCGCGCCTCCTGCAGCAGCTCGCGCTGGGCGCGGTAGAGCGAGGCCGGCTTCACGGCCTCGCCCGGTGACTCGACGCGGGCCTGCAAGGCATCCATCGGCGGCAAGGGGTCATACTCGGTCACGCCCTTGGCATTCATCACCCGGGCATAGTCATGGCGATTGGCGATGCCCAGCGCATGCCCGGTCGCCCCGACGACCGTCGGCATGATCACCTTGCCGAAGTGAGAATCGGCGCGCATGAAGGGCCAGGCAGCATGTGGCTTGCCGGTATTGACCGGGTTCCACAGCACCAGCCCGCGCAGATGATTGGGCTGATGGCCGACACTGGCGCCCCAGCGGTCGCGCACATGACCGCCACGCTTGCGATCGAACACGTTGTCGCGCGATTGCTGACCATGCAGCTCGATACCACTGTCACCGGCGTGCTCCAGTTCAAGGTAGACGTTATGGGTCGCGTAGCGGGCCACCCCGGGCGCATGCCAGGCATGACTTTGGTCGACTACCTGGCGGGCCAGTACCTGATTGCTGTCACTGATCGTCATCGCGATATGCCCGGGCTTGCCGGTCATCGTCACGTCCTCGAGTGTCAGCTGTGAACTGTGGCGCACCTTCACCCCCTTATTGAAACTGTCGAGCCGTACGTCACGCACCCAGCCATCCGTGATGCCATCCAGGTCCAGAAGGCCGAAGCCGCTGTCGTCCTCGGCGCTGCGGTGATGCTTGAAGTGCCCCCGCCAGTTGCCCTTGAGCGTGATGCCCTGCACCCCGACTTCCCGCGCCGGGTGCAGGCGTGCGATCCGCCACTGCTCACCGGGAAAGCGCTCATGCACCACCGGCAACGAGAGCGTGAGACGCTTGCCGTCACGTGCCACCACGCGGTAGCGCGCCCGCTTGATCACTCCGTCACGCTCGATCAACCAGCGTGACTCGCCGGTGCTGGCGTCCTTTTCCATCTGATAGGGTGCCAGGGCACGGGCCACTGCCTCAGACCGCTTGTCGATGCTCTCCAGCAACACCTCGTCGCCTGGCGCGAGCGCTGCGCCATCTGTCTCACCCGCCTCACCCGCCAGCGTGATCGTGTCCTGCGTATCTGCCGGCTGCCGGTGGCTCGTCGGCGTGACGGCTTGCCATTCTTCCTGCTTGCCCCCCTCGGCCAGATTGCCCAGATGCAGCAGCCAGGGAGTGCTCCAGTACCAGCTGGCGTGCAACGGCAGCATCGGCCGGGTCTGCTTGAGGTGCGTGACATCACTGCCCGCGCCCATCAAGGTCCAATGACTGCCTGCCAGACTCAAGCCCTGCATCTTGAGCAATGCCTCGCGCAGCGCCTGCTGGCGTTCTGCATCCGCCACCGCGGCTTTCAGTGCCACCAGGCGGGAGTGAAACCAGTCGCGCTCGGCTGCCCCATACACCACGTAATCCCCCGCCGGGAAATACAGCACGCCGCGTCGCGCCGGGCGGTCAGCGTCATCACTGCCCTGGCGCTGCCAGTCACGCATGGCGGCATGCGCCTCGAGAATGGCGCGGCGATCACTCAGGGTGTCACTGCCATCC
Source organism: Cobetia sp. 2AS (assembly GCF_029846355.1). Classification (NCBI taxonomy): domain Bacteria; kingdom Pseudomonadati; phylum Pseudomonadota; class Gammaproteobacteria; order Oceanospirillales; family Halomonadaceae; genus Cobetia; species Cobetia sp. 2AS. Next base: position 691,090 of record NZ_JARWKQ010000001.1, on the reverse strand, counting down.
GCGCCGTAGGCCGTGACATCGAACCGGCGCAGCGCGCCCTTTTCGCTCTCACCTGCCGAGCCCTTTTCTGCCTCGCCCTTTCCTGGCGCTTCACCCTCGTCACGGGACTCGAGCTCAAGCGCCGGAAGTGCCTCGCCCTGGTGGTAGCCGGCACGGGAAACGTCAGGCAGTGGCAGTGGCTTGCGCGCCTCGGGTGGGCGGGTCTGATTGGCCTGCCACACGCGCTGATACTGCTGCCACAATGTTGATTGCCCTGCATCTTCCGTTTCGCCATTCCCGACCTGCTGATCAGGCGTCGTGGTGTCCGGGTTGTCGAGCGGTGTACCGGCCCACCAACCGAGGGCGACAACGCAGGCAATGCTCAGCCCTATCACGCCCGCCCAGAGACGACGGCGGTTCTTGCGGCCCGGCGAGGGAGAGTCGCCATGTGAAGCGCCATGTAAAGCACCCTTTGAAGCACTATCAGTAGACGAGCGATGCGGTGAGCGAGATGACGACATGCAACGAGGTTCCAGAGCGGCGAATGTCACTGGCGGATGCCAGTCAGAACCGCTTGGGACTCCTCTCAGGCTGTCCGGTTCCGTGTTGCCACCGGGCGACGCTGCCTGTCGTCAGCGCTCTCTCCTCTCCACATCTCCCCGCATTTCATCCCCACTTCATCAACACCAGCATCCAGACGACACACACGATGCTGATCATCCACAGCACCTGATCGGTAAAGCCCAGCCACAGCAGATGCAGCCAGCCGCTGGAGAGCAGCCCGATGAACAGTCTGTCGCCCCGCGTGGTCGCGATGGGCAGAAATCCCTGCCGACTCAGTGTCGGGGTCACGAACTGCCAGGCGGTCATGCCCAGCAGCAGGGTGCCGATACCGGCAAAGAAGAGTGACGTGGGCAGTGTCCAGGCCATCCATTCCATCATCATGTCCTCTTGTGGGCCGCCAGCAGAGACTTGCTGACGGCAATGACAGCGGCGCTTGTCCTGGTGCCGATCACACCCGCCCCAGGGCGAAGCCCTTGGCGACATGGTTGCGCACGAAGTAGATCACCAGAATGCCGGGAATCAGCGTCAGGGCACCGGCGGCGGCCAGCACGCCCCAGTCGATGCCCGAGGCCGAGACCGTTCGCGTCATCACCGCCGCTATCGGTTTCGCCTCCGTCGAGGTCAGGGTTCGCGCCAGCAACAGCTCCACCCACGAGAACATGAAGCAGAAGAAGGCGGTCACCCCGATTCCCGGGCGAATCATCGGAATGAACAGCGTCAGGAAGAAGCGCGGGAAGCTGTAGCCATCGATATAGGCCGTCTCATCGATCTCCTTGGGCACGCCGGACATGAAGCCCTCCAGAATCCAGACCGCCAGCGGCACGTTGAACAGACAGTGCGCGAGTGCCACTGCCAGCGGAGTATCGAACAGTCCCACCGAGGAATAGAGCTGGAAGAACGGCAGCAGGAAGACCGCCGGCGGCGCCATGCGATTGGTCAGCAGCCAGAAGAACAGGTGCTTGTCGCCTAGGAAGCGATAGCGCGAGAAGGCATAGGCCGCCGGCAGCGCCACCGCCAGCGAGATGAGCATGTTGAGCACCACGTAGCTCATCGAGTTGAGGTAGCCCATGTACCAGCTGGGGTCGGTGAAGATCACCCGATAGTTGTCGAAGGTGAAGTTCTCGGGCCACAGGGTCAGGCCGCCGAGAATCTCCTGATTCGACTTGAAGGACATGATCAGCAGCCAGTAGATCGGCACCAGCAGAAACAGCAGATAGATCGTCATTACCAGACGCTTGCGTGTGGTCATCACTCGTCTCCTCAGGCGTCGTCACTGTCCTGATGGGTCATGGCGGTATAGAACAGCCACGAGACCAGCAGGATGATGAGGAAGTAGATCAGCGAGAAGGCTGCGGCACGTCCGAGATCGAACTGGCCGATCGCCATCTGGGTCAAGGTCTGGGACAGGAAGGTGGTGGTGGTACCCGGCCCGCCACCGGTGAGCACGAAGGGCTCGGTGTAGATCATGAAGCTGTCCATGAAGCGCAGCATGATGCCGATCAACAGCACGCTCTTGAGCTTGGGCAACTGGATGTAGCGGAACACGGCCCAGGGCGAGGCACGATCGATGCGCGCGGCCTGGTAATAGACATCGGGAATGGCACGCAGCCCCGAATAGCACAGCAGCGCCACCAGCGACGTCCAGTGCCAGACATCCATCACCAGCACCGTCACCCAGGCGTCTGCCGGATTGGAGGCGTAGTTGTAGTCGATGCCCAGCTGGCCCAGTGCCCAGCCGTAGAGTCCGATGTCCTCACGACCGATGATCTGCCAGATGGTGCCGACCACGTTCCAGGGAATCAGCAGCGGCAAGGCCAGCAGAATCATGCACAGCGAGACCATGAAGCCCTTGCGCGGCATCGAGAGCGCCACGGCGATCCCCAGCGGAATCTCGATGGCCAGCACCGCGAAGGAATAGACGAACTGCCGGATCAGCGAGTCGTGCAGGCGCTCGTCACGCAGGATCTCACGATACCATTCGGTGCCGACGAAGAAGCGCGTGGAGGGATCGAAGATGTCCTGCACCGAGTAGTTGACCACCGTCATCATCGGGATGATGGCCGAGAACGCCACCACGATGACCACCGGCAGCACCAGCCACCAGGCGCGATTGTTGTGTGTGCGTTGCATCAGGCGTTACCTCCCGGCCGCTCGTCATCTTCCCCTCTGGCAAGGCTGTCCGCCTCGCCACTGTCATGCGCGCCGGCCTGCGACAGATCCAGCAGATGCTCATCGAGATAGAAGCGTTGCCAGCGGGCGGGCAGACGCAGGCGCACGCGGCCTGCCGGCAGCGGCGCATCTTCCTCGATGCGCGCCTTGAACAGGCAGCCGCCACCGATGTCGAGATCCACCACCTTGTAGGTGCCAAGATCCTGCACCAGCGTGACCTGACCACTCAGCCAATGCTCGCGGGTGTCGGGAACCGCCGCCGCTGGTGAACTGTCGCTGGCCTCGAGCTCGACGAATTCCGGCCGGATGCCCAGCTTCAGCTCGCCCTTTCGCTCCTCAAGCGTCGCCAGCAGCGCCCGAGGAAGATGCAGCAAGGGCGCATCCTCCCCCGTGCCGAGTCGCACGCCCTGTGATTCCAGCGTGATGCTGGCCAGGTTCATGCCCGGTGAGCCGATGAAGTAGCCCACGAAGGTGTGCGCGGGGTCCTCGAACAGCTCGCGCGGGGTGCCGAACTGCACGATGCGGCCCTCATACATCACCGCGATCTTGTCGGCGAAGGTCGAGGCCTCCAGCTGATCATGGGTGACGTAGACCATGGTGATGTTGAACTGCTCATGGATCTGCTTGAGCTTGCGGCGCAGCTTCCACTTGAGGTGGGGGTCGATGACCGTCAGCGGTTCATCGAACAGGATGGCGGCCACGTCATCGCGCACCAGGCCACGGCCCATCGAGACCTTCTGCTTCTCGTCGGCTGTCAGGTTGCTGGCACGCCGAGTCAGCAGGTCTTCCAGCTCCAGCACCTGGGCGATCTCACGCACCCGGGACTGCACCTTGTGCTCCGGCTGGCGCTGATTGCGCAGCGGAAAGGCCAGATTGTCGAAGACCGTCATGGTGTCGTAGACCACCGGGAACTGGAACACCTGAGCAATGTTGCGCTCTTCCGGCGGCAGCCGATTGACCACGCGATCATCGAAGCGCACCTCACCCTCGGAGGGGGCCAGCAACCCGGAGATGATGTTGAGCAGCGTGCTCTTGCCACACCCCGACGGGCCGAGCAGTGCATAAGCGCCGCCCTGCTGCCAGACATGATTCATGCGCCGGATGGCGTAATCACTGTCCGCGGTGGGCGCCGCCAGGTAGCTATGCGCCAGATCATTGAGGTGTATTTCCGCCATCAGGCCAGCCCTCCGCCAGTCGTGGTGGGTCGCTCGGGCGAGCGGATCAGTGCCCCATCGCCACGCTGTTCCGCCCCGTCACCACCATCGGCGGCATAGACGAACAGCTTGTGGGCGGGGGCATAGACGCGGATGGCATCATCCACGGCGAAGTCGTGGATACCGGCCAGATGCAGGACCAGCGAGTGATCGTCATTGCTGACATGCAGGAAGGTCTCGGAGCCGGAGATCTCGGCGATATCCACCGTGACGGCGAACTCCAGATCATCATCGGCCAGCGGTGCCAGCCCCAGATGGCTGGGGCGGATACCGAAGCGGTAGGCCCCGCTCTCGATCCCCGCCAGTGGCGCGGGCAGCACGAAACGGCTGCTCTGCTCGCCGGCACTGGCCGCGCCGGAGAACGCCAGCTCACGTCCGCGCACCTCGGCCTCGAACAGGTTGATCTGCGGCTCGGAGTAGAGCTTCGCCGCCTCGACACTCAGCGGATGATGGTAGACGGCCTCGGTAGGTCCTGACTGCAGCACCCGCCCTTCATGCATCAGCGTGGTGGTGCCGCCGAGTGCCAGTGCCTCGCCGGGCTCGGTGGTGGCGTAGACGGCGATGGTGTTGCGGGTCGCGAACAGGCTGCGCATCTCGTGGCGCAGTTCTTCGCGCAGCTTGTAGTCGAGATTGACCAGCGGCTCATCGAACAGCACCAGGTCGGCGTCCTTGACCAGCGCCCGCGCCATGGCCGTGCGCTGCTGCTGGCCACCGGACAGCTCCGCCGGCTGACGTGCAAGGAACTGCTCGATATGCAGCATCTCGGCGATCTCGTGTACGCGGCGGCGGATTTCCTCGGGCGCCATGCGCGCCAGCTTTAAAGGCGAGGCGATGTTGTCGTAGACGCTCAGGCTCGGGTAGTTGATGAACTGCTGATAGACCATCGAGATGTTGCGCTCGCGCACCGGCCGACCGGTCACGTCCTCGCCGTTCATCACGATGCGCCCGTCACTGGGCACATCGAGACCCGCCATCAGGCGCATCAGTGACGTCTTGCCGGACAGGGTGCGTCCCAGCAGCACATTGAAGGAGCCGGGCTCGAAGGTCAGGTCCACCCTGTCGATATGGGTCTCGCGGCCAACCCGGCGGGTGACCGCCTCAAGGCTCAAGGACATGGCGCTGTCTCGTCTGGTGAAAATCATCGGGGCAAGGACACGGCCAACCACTGCCGAGTGTTCACACCCACCTGGTGACTATCCTCAAGCGAACCCTGTGCCAGCCGCGCGCAACCCCCTGCCCACAGACACCCTCCTTCAGCCCTCGGAGGGCGCCGGATTCCGCTCTTCTGTCGATCATTCAGTTACTTGCCAGATGCGACCAAGGCAGGGGCAGACCATGGTCTAGCCCGTCATCCGCCGTGTCTGCCGCTACTCTGATGAACAGTGTCTGAACACTAAAGTTCTCGGAACTGAACACTCACCACGCACAAGTGAACATTACCGTGAACACTCCCCCAGACCGATAACAGCATCGATAACAGCACCAATAACAACAGAGGCCTGAAAGGCCCGCCGCACAAGGGACGTCGCATGCCACTACCCCACGCCGCCAAGCACTCAGCGCGCCACGCTGCCCATCATTCGGCCAAGCATTCAGCCCGCCACGCAGAGGATCAGGCGCTCGATCGAGGCGCCGCCTGCGCATCTTCTGCGGCTGCTCTGCCCTCTGCTCCCTCCTCTTCTCTTCCCTCTTCTTTCCCCTCGGCGCTGCCGCCCTCAACTCTCAGGTGTCCGCCGGAGGAGCTCGTCTGGCGTCAGCGTCAGGCCGCCAGCCTGATGGCGACGGTGGCGTCAGCAGTGGCCGGCCATACCCTCAACCTGCTCGATCACTGGCAGGCGTGTCTGGTGCTGACCGACCGCGACGGCGTGGTGCTGGCAAGCTACGGCCATCAACAGCTGCTGGGCAATGACGCCGCCCTGTTGCACCCCGGCGCGCGCTGGCGTGAGGAGTCGCTGGGCCACAACGCCATCGCCGAGACCCTGAATGCGCCGCGCGCCAATCGCCTGGCACGCATCGCCCTCGAGGCGCATGACGCCGAATGCCTCAAGGGGCTGGCCAGTGCCAGTGCCGCGCTGCTGGCGCCCGCCAGCTGGAGTGCCAGTCGCGGCCTGACGCCCGGCGCCTGCGAGGGGTGCCTGGGACTGATCTGCGACCCCTACCGTGTGCGCCAGTACAGCCTCGGCATGCTCGGGGTACTGGCGGATGACATCGAGCAACGCCGTCTGGGCGAGGCGCATGGGCACGACCATCACCTGTTGCGCCTGCATCTCAACCGCTCGCAGCTGGATTCGCCCAGCGCGGCCCTGCTGGCCATCACGCCGCAAGGTCAGGTCGCGGCTGCCAGTCGCCGGGGACTGCAGCTGCTGGCGGCTCACCTTGAACTCACGCCCGCCTCCGACAGCGCAGACAACGCAGACAATGCAGCCAATGCATCGAACAGCGCAGCCCATGCTGCGGACAGCGACAGCTGCGCCACCCGCGATGACATCCACCTGCTGCTGGGCCAGCCGCTGGCACGCTGGCAGCTGGACTGGGCGCCGCTGGCCCAGCTCGCCGAGGCGCAGTGTGTAACGCTCACACAGCACCCGCGCTTCACGGGCTACACTCTGTGTGCAGCCCCGCCCAGGCCAAGGGTCGTGGCCCGCGCGCCAGCCAAGCACCCAGAAAGCCAGCCGCCGACCGAGACCGCCGCTCGAGAGACTGCATGCCACCCGAGCCTTGCGCGCCTGCATCATGGCGATGCCGGCTGGGCCAGGGTCTGCGAACTGCTGACGCGGCTGGTGAACGCCCGCCTGCCACTGCTGCTGCAGGGCGAGACCGGCGTCGGCAAGGAGGAAGTGGTCAAGGCGCTGCATCAGGCCAGTCATCGCGCCCATCAGCCGCTGGTCGCCATCAACTGCGCCGCCTTGCCTGATGAGCTGGTCGAGGCCGAACTGTTCGGCTATCGGCGCGGCGCCTTTACCGGTGCCGACCCCGCCGGACGCGAAGGCCGCCTGCTCGAGGCCAATGGCGGGCGCCTGTTCCTGGATGAGATCGGCGACATGCCACTGCATGTGCAGGCGCGTCTGCTACGCGTGCTGCAGGAGCGTGAAGTCACCCCGCTGGGCGGCGGCAAGCCGCAGCGGGTCGATTTCGAACTGGTCGCCGCCACCCATCAGCCCCTCAGCGAGCTGGTCAAGGCCGGGCGCTTCCGGGCGGATCTCTACTATCGCCTGTGTGGCGCCACCATCGCCCTGCCGCCGCTGAGGGAGCGTCACGACATCGCCGGCCTGAGTCGTGCCCTGCTGACCAGGCTGTGCCGGGAGCAGCAACGTGAGCTGCCGCGCATCACGCCCGCCTTCCTCGATCGCCTCACCCAGCATGACTGGCCCGGCAACGTGCGCGAGCTGGACAACGTGCTGCGTCTGGCGCTGGCACTGTGCGATGGGCCGACCCTGGAGCCGTGCCATGTGATGCTGGCGGGCGACTGCCTCGCGGTAGAAGGCGACTGTCCCGCTGCAGAGGGCGAGATTGCCCACCAGCCCTCGCAACCGAGCGGCCTGCCCTCGCTGCATGATCTCTCCAGTGCCGAGGAGCTGCAGAGTGCGCTGGACGCGCTGGGCGGCAACGTCTCGCGTCTCGCGCGGGAGCTGGGCATCAGTCGCACCACGCTCTACAAGCGGCTCGGCGCGGCCTGACGCAGCAGGCTTTTCCTCAAGCCCTGTCTCCAAGCCCTATCTCCAAGCCCTGTCTTCAAGCCCTGGCCCTGAAACGCCCGCGCCCCCGCAGAGTCTGTCTGCGGGGGCGCGGGCGTTTCTTGCGACTCCTGTTTCTCACCGCTATCAAGCGCTCAGCACTCAAGAGCAGAGGGCAGAGGGCAGAGGGCAGAGGGTAGAGGGTAGAGGGTAGAGGGTAGAGGGTAGAGGGTAGAGGGTAGAGGGTAGAGGACAGAGGTCAGCTCGGCGTCAGGCCGCGCAGTCGTTCATTACGCCGGCGAATCAGCTCCAGTGTCGTCAGCAGCAGAATCGAGACCAGCACCAGCAGCGTGGCCACCGCCAGAATCGTCGGGCTGATCTCCTCGCGGATACCGGACCACATCTGGATCGGGATGGTGGTCTGCGCCGGCCCGGCGATGAACAGCACCACCACCACCTCATCGAACGAGGTGATGAAGGCGAACAGCGCCCCGGAGACCACCCCCGGCGTCACCAGCGGCAGGATGATGCGGAAGAAGGTGCGACTCGGACTGGCCCCCAACGAGTGCGCCGCACGTGTCAGCGAGTGATCGAAGCCGGACAGCGTCGCCGTCACCGTGATCACCACGAAGGGAATGCCCAGCGCCGTGTGCGCCAGAATCACGCCCAGATAGGTCTGGGTCAGCCCCAGTTTCGAGAAGAAGAAGAACATCGCCGCGGCGCTGATGATCAGCGGCACGATCATCGGCGAGATCAGGATCGCCATGATGGTGTTGCGAAACGGCATGAAGCGACTGGAAAGCCCCAGTGCGGCAAGCGTGCCCAGTACCGTGGCCAGCACCGTCGCGCACACCGCCACGATGATGCTGTTCTTGATCGAGCGCATCCACTCATCCGAGGTGAAGAACTCCTGATACCAGCGCAACGAATAGCCATCGGGGTCCAGCGACAGCATCTTCTCCGAGAAGGTGAAGTAGGGTTCGGCATTGAACGAGAGCGGAATGATCACCAGGATCGGCCCGATCAGGAACAGGAAGATCAGCGCGCACAGCACGCAGAACACCCAATGCCAGATCCGCTCACCACGAGTTGCATAGGAAGGTATGGCCATCTGTCACCCCAGTTTGACCTTGTCCACACCGATCAGGCGGTTGTAGACGAGATAGAAGAGGATCACCACGACCAGCAGTATCGAGCCAATGGCCGCTGCCAGCCCCCAGTTGAGCGAGGTCTGCATGTGATAGGCGATGAAGTTGGTGATGAAGCGGCCCGACTGCCCGCCCACCAGTGCCGGCGTGATGTAGTAGCCGATGGAGAGGATGAAGACCAGAATCGAGCCCGCCCCGATGCCCGGCAAGGTCTGCGGGAAGTAGACGCGCCGGAAGGCGGTGATCGGCCCGGCGCCCAGCGAGCGCGCCGCGTGCATGTAGCTGGGCGGGATGGTCTTCATCACCGAGTACAGCGGCAGGATCATGAACGGCAGCAGGATGTGGGTCATCGCGATGATGGTGCCGGTCTTGTTGTAGATCATCTGGATACGCGCCTCCTCGGCGAGTATCCCGACGCCCACCAGCATGTCATTGAGCACCCCCTGCTGCTGCAGGATCGCGATCCAGGTGGTGGTTCGCACCAGCAGCGAGGTCCAGAACGGCAGCAGCACCAGAATCATCAGCAGATTGCCGCGACTGGCCGGCAGGGTCGCCAGCAGCCAGGCCACCGGATAGGCCAGCAACAGACACAGCCCGGTGATCGCCGCGCTCATCCAGAAGGTGCGGATGAACAGCGAGACGTGGATCTGCAGATACTCCGGTTTCTCGACGATCTCCCCTGTCGGTGAGAACTGGCGATCCACCGCCGCCAGATAGTAGGAAGCGGTGAGAGGCGACGATTCGCGCTTGATCAGACGCCAGATATCCGGGTCCTCCCAATCCTCATCGGCCTTGATCAGCGCGGCCTTGTAAGGGGCCTCCATGCGACCGGCACGGCGGGCGCTCTTCATGAACAGCGACCGCATTCCGGACTTTTCGTAGTTGAGACGCGAGGCGACGCGCCCGAGATTGCGCGCCTTGAGTCCCGCGGCCAGATCCTGCGCCAGGGCGGCGTAGGCGGCCTCTTCCGGCAACCCTTCGCCGTCCCAGTCGACCAGCACCTCGCTGGTGCGCGGCAGATAGGTGGAGACTTCCGGGTTGTCGACACTGCGTGACAGCATGTCGAAGATGGGCATGACGAATGCCAGCCCGATGAAGACCAGCAACGGCGCCACCAGCAGCAACGCCTTGATGCGGCTGCGACGGATGGCGCGATTGAGGCTCTGTTTCAGCGGTACGCCATCGGCGGTGGTCAGCGCCGCGCCGGGGGCACCATTGGGGTCATGTGCTGCGCTTCCGGACGTGGCCGGGGCGGAGGAATCGCTCATCCTGCACTCCTTGATCGGCTATCCGAGGATGCCTGGGCCGCCAGCCGGCTTCCGCGTGACAGTGACGGAAGCCAACCTGGCGGAATCAAGCATGGCCGAGGGGCCATCAGGCATGATCAAAAAGGCCCCGGCGCGCGGGTGTGCGCCACCGGGGCCAGCGGGTCAGTGCAGGGGTCAGCGTGCCAGCCAGGCGTTGAAGCGCTGGCTCAGCTCATCGAGGTTGTCGGCCCAGAATTCGTCATCCTTGGGGATGGCGGTCTCGAAGTTGGGGCCATAGGTGGGCATGTGCGGCTTCATGTCGATGCCGGTGTCCGCATGGGTCGAGACCAGAGCCGCGGAGGAGGTACGCGCCGGCCCGTAGGAGATGTACTTGGCCTGATCCGCCAGACGCTGGGTATCGGTGGCGAACATCAGGTAATCCTTGACCTTGTCGAGCTTGCCGGTCGGCACCACCCAGCCATCCAGCTCGAAGACCTGGGCATCCCAGACGATGGAGAATGGCTGCTTCTCGTTGACCTCGGCATCGAAGATGCGTCCGTTGTAGGCCGAGGCGAAGGCCACTTCCTTGTCCGCCAGCAGCTGCGGCGGCTGTGCGCCCTCTTCCCACCAGATCACGCTGTCCTTGATGGTATCGAGCTTGGCGAAGGCACGTTCGATGCCTTCCTCGGAATCCAGCATCTCGTAGACATCTTCCGGGGCCACGCCATCGGCCACCAGCGCCCACTCCATGTTGTTGATCGGCTTCTTCTGCAGCGCACGCTTGCCGGGGAATTCCTCGAGATTGAACACGTCATCGATGGAATCCGGCTGCTTGTCCTCGGGGAACATCTCGGTATTGAAGGCCACGATGTTGGAGTAGACGATCTGCGGCACGAAGCACTCGCTGAGCGAATTCTCGATGAAGTCCTCGCTGGCCGGCGTGCCATCCGGCGCTGCCGCGAACAGAGTGTCCGGGTCCAGCGGCTCGATCAGGCCTTCCGAACAGGCGATCAAGGCATCACTGGGCAGCATGTCGACCAGGTCCCAGGTGACGTTGCCGGCCTGGACCTGAGCGCGCAGACCGGACAGCGCATTGGATGACTTGTCGATATTGACGACGGTGTCGCCGCTCTTCTCTTCCCAGGGCTCGTGATAGGCCTTGTTCTGGCTGTCGGTATAGGCGCCGCCCCACGAGACGATATTGAGCGTCTCGGCCTGGGCCGCTCCGGCGCTCATGCCGGCCGCTGCCACGGCGACCGCCAGCAGGCTGCGCAGCGGCATGCCCGGGCGCGAGGTAGTGAATGACGCGGTGAACTGATTGACGACTGACATGGATGAATCTCCCTGATTTCTTGTTGTTGTGCTGCACTCTTGTCGCGAAATCTGCTCTTGCTCTGCTGAGGAAGCGTGCTCCACCTCCCGTGCTGCCTTGTCCTTTCTCTCCTGTCCTTTTCTCGCCTGTGCTTCCAGCCTGCTCTGACCCTTGCTGGCCTCAGGCATCCAGCGCCCGGCAGTCGCAGGCGTCCCATCCGACCTGCAAGGTCTGCCCGGGCCGCAAGGGCGGATAGCCCTCGGCATTGGGTGTCTTGATGATAAATTCGTCACTGCCACAGACCGCCACGCGCGTGCGCAGATGATCTCCAAGATAGATCACCTCGAGCACCTCGGCGGAGAAGACATTGTCGGGAGGGCTTTGCGTGCCCGCGGCGCCTGGCTCTTCCGCCGACAGCAGGCGCACCCGCTCCGGGCGCAGTGACAGCTGGGTGCGCTCGCCGACCTCATTGACGGCCACCTTGAGTGCCCGTACCTGCTCGCCACTGTCGAGGGTCACCGTGCAATGCTCACCCTGAGTGTCGAGCTGCGATACCTGGCCGTTGAGGCGATTGTTCTCGCCGATGAAATAGGCGACGAAGGCATTCTCCGGCGCTTCATACAGCGCCTCGGGGGTTGCCAGCTGCTGGACGATGCCGTCATTGAAGACCGCGATGCGGTCCGACATGGTCAGCGCTTCCGTCTGATCGTGGGTCACGTAGAGCATGGTGACGCCGAGGCGCTGGTGGATACGCTTGATCTCGAACTGCATCTCCTCGCGCAGATTCTTGTCCAGCGCCCCCAGCGGCTCATCCATCAGCACCAACTCCGGCTCGAAGACCAGCGCACGTGCCAGAGCGACCCGCTGCTGCTGCCCCCCGGAGAGCTGCCCCGGGCGGCGATCGCCGAATTCGCCGAGTCGCACCATGTCCAGCGCGTTGGCCACCTTGGTCGAGATCTCCTCCTTGCTCATGCCGCGCACTTCCAATGGGAAGGCCAGGTTCTCGGCCACGCTCATGTGCGGAAACAGCGCATAGTTCTGGAAGACCATGCCGATACCGCGCTTGTGCGGTGGCAAGTCGTTGATGGGGGTACCGTCGAGGAGGATGTCGCCGTGGGTCGGCGTTTCGAAGCCTGCCATCATCATCAGGCAGGTGGTCTTGCCGGAACCGGACGGCCCCAGCAGGGTGACGAACTCGCCGCGCTGGACTTCAAGATTGAAGCCCTTGACCACCAGCGTTTCGCCGTCATAACTCTTTTGCACATCATTGAAGATCGCGAAGCAGGAGCTGGTCTCCTGCGGCGCGTCGGGCTCAGCAGTCGTGACCATGCGTGGTATCCATACGTGTTGTTGTTATCGTGGAGCATGTGATCGAACAGGCTTCACCGGCCCTGATCGCTGCCCTCAGTCCCATTTGACCCTACGGGGGCAAGCGAGAGGCGACAAGCGCAGCGCTCGCTGAAAAGCGTTGAAATCAGGCTATGCGAAAGTCTACATGTTGAACTACCGTCGCCTGCCATTCGCCAAGGGCCCTCGGCAAGCCCCGCCGCTGAATCACCGACGCCACATGGCGCTTCCCCGGTGAGCGCCCACTGAAAAGCCCCCGCTGCACACAAGGCAGCGGGGGCTTTGGGTCTTTCAACTCTGGGTTACCCGAGTTGGGCAGCCATGTCAGAGCCTCTGGGGCTCAGCGGCGGTCAGAACTTGGTAATGACCCACACCGCGTGGATGATCCCCGGCAGGAAACCGAAGCAGGTCAGGATGATGTTGATCCAGAAATGCTTGTTGGCGACACCCACCTGCATGAGAACGCCCAGCGGCGGCAGGATGATGGCTAGAACGATGCGAATGATATCCATGAGTTGCTCCTTGCGATTGTGACAACCGTGACTCCACGGAGGTCATGAATGTTCGGTACTCGTGTTGATCAGTGTCCTTCTTGATCACTGTCCTTCTTGATCACTGTCCTTCTTGATCACTGTCCTTCTCGATCACTGCCCGTCTTGATCAGCGTCGACCTTGTCGACGTCATCGTCGTGCGCAGAGGCGGATCCGCCGGCGCGGGCCTGACGATCGATCTTCTGGGACAGCTTCTCGGAGTCCGCGGCCAGCTGCTCGTGGTAGCGCTCCCAGTCTTCCCAGTCATGCGGCGTCCCGGTGCGGGGCCGATGGCTGCCGGACTCACGTGCACGTGCCCAGGCATGTTCTTCCAGACTCTGAGGCTTGTCCTCCTCCTTGTCCTTGTCGCCGTCCAGGCCGTGCTTCGCCATGTACTCTCGTGCGTTCATCTATTGCCTCGCTTGCCAGACTCGACGCCTGACGATGCTGTGACGTACCCACTACCTATGGCTGACAGGGGCAAATATCAAGTCTGTATAACTATTTCCGGCAAAAAAGCCGCTTGCCGGCCAGCACGTTCCTGCCGAGAACAAGGCCATGCGCCAGCACACGACTGACTGTCAGCATCATCATCAAGAAAAGCTATCGCCTCGCTTGATGCAATCAAATTCACCCGCAAGAGGCTTGCCCCTAGACTGGCTCCAGTTTCGCAAGGCACTGATTTCTCATGCACTCGGCATTGTCATCGAGCCTCAGTCGCCTGCCATCCCCTTTAGATACGTCTCATCGAGACCGGAGCCAATTTCATGCAACTCGAATCACACGAAGGCCAGCAGGTCCCGAACGTCAGCTTCAAGATCCGTCGCGACGGCCGTCTGGTCGAGCGCACCAGCGAGGAGATCTTCTCGGGCCGCAACGTGGTGGTCTTCGCCCTGCCGGGCGCCTTCACCCCGACCTGTTCCTCCACTCACCTGCCGCGCTACAACGAGCTGGCCGATCGCTTCTATGCTGTCGGCGTCGACGAGATCGTCTGCCTGTCCGTCAATGACGCCTTCGTCATGGAATCCTGGGGCGAGCATCAGGAAGCCGAGAACCTGAGCCTGATCGCCGATGGCAACGGCGACTTCGCCGCCGGCATGGGCATGCTGGTCGACAAGAGCGACATCGGTTTCGGCAAGCGCAGCTGGCGCTATTCCATGCTGGTACGCAACGGCGTGGTCGAGAAGCAGTTCATCGAGCCGCAGAAGCCGGGCGACCCCTTTGAAGTCTCCGACGCCGATACCATGCTCGACTATCTGGACCCGGACGCCGGCCGTCCCAGCTTCGCTACCCTGTTCAGCAAGCCGGGCTGCCCGTACTGCGCACGTGCGAAGCAGATGCTCGACGAAGCACGCATCAGCTACGAAGTCATCGAAGTCGGCACCCGCGGCGTGACCTCACGCACCCTGCGCGCCATGACCGGCCAGGCCACCGTGCCGCAGGTCTGGATCGACGGCGAGCATGTCGGCGGCAGCGATGAAGTCGCTCGCTACTTCGGCAGCCTGACCAGCGCTTGAACGCATCACGCTGACAGGCCCCGATAACTTTCTCTTTTCATCACGCGCGGGCCACGCTCGCGCTTGAGACCCCATTGTCAGGTGCGCCACTGGCGCGCCTTGAGGAGTACGACGTGAACGAACGCCAGGTTGAAGTCGCCATCATCGGTGCAGGCAGTGCCGGTCTGGGTGCCTATCGCGCCGCCAAGGCACACACCGATTCCGTGGTCATGATCGAAGGCGGCCCCTACGGCACCACCTGTGCCCGTGTCGGCTGCATGCCGTCCAAGCTGCTGATCAGTGCGGCCGAAGCCGCGCATCACGCCCGTGATACCGCACCGTTCGGCATCAATATCGAAGGCGAGGTCAAGGTGGATGGCCGCGCCGTGATGGACCGCGTCAAGCGTGAGCGCGACCGCTTCGTCGGCTTCGTGGTCGAGTCCGTGGAAGGCATTCCCTCCCACGACAAGCTGCGCGGCAATGCGCGTTTCGAGACCGCCAACAGCCTGATCATCGGCGACAACGAGACTCGCGTCACCTTCGAGCGTGTCGTGATCGCCACCGGCTCACGCCCCAGCTACCCGGGCTTCTTCGAGAATGCCGGTGACCGCCTGATCATCAACGACAGCGTCTTCGACTGGGACGACCTGCCGGAATCCGTCGCCGTCTTCGGCCCGGGCGTCATCGGACTGGAGCTGGGCCAGGCGCTCACGCGTCTCGGCGTGCGCATCCGCATGTTCGGTGTCGGCGGTGCCATCGGCCCGCTGCGTGACGAGAAGCTGCGTGCCAATGCCGATCGCGTCTTCAACGAGGAGTTCTATCTCGACCCGGACGCCAAGGTCGAGAAGATCGAACGCGTCGAGGACGAGAATGGCGCCGGTGTCGAGATCACCTTCATCGAGCGTGGCAGCGAAGCACGTCTCACCGAGCGTTTCGACTACCTGCTCGCGGCCACCGGCCGTCGCCCGAACGTCGATCGCCTCAATATCGAGGCGCTGGGTCTGAAGCTGGACGAGCGCGGCGTGCCGATCTTCAATCGTCACACCCTGCAGACTCGTCTGAGCGACGACACGCCGAGCCATGTCTTCATCGCCGGCGACGCCAACAACGACCTGCCGCTGCTGCACGAAGCCTCCGATGAGGGTCGTATCGCCGGTGACAACGCCGGTCGCTTCCCCGACGTGCGTGCCGGTCAGCGCAAGAGCACCATCGCCGTCGTATTCAGCGATCCGCAGATGGCCACCATCGGCCTCTCGACCGCCGAGATCGAACAGCGCTACGGTGCCTGCGACTGCTACGCGGTGGGCGAAGTCGACTTCACCGGCCAGGGTCGCTCCCGCGTGATGCGCATGAACAAGGGCATGCTGCGCGTCTATGGCGAGCAAGGCACCGGCCTGCTGCTGGGCGCCGAGATCTTCGGTCCGCGTGCCGAGCACCTCGCCCACCTGCTGGCCTGGTCCCATCAGCAACGCATGACCATCGAGCAGATGCTGGAAATGCCCTTCTATCACCCGGTGATCGAGGAAGGCCTGCGCACTGCGCTGCGTGACCTCAACGCCAACCTGCAGCTGGGCCCGGCCATCGTCGAGCGCTGCATGGAATGCGGTCCGGGTGACTGACACCCCCTCAAGGCAACGGGACGCGCAGCTCACGCAGTGATGCCCTATGCTCTGAACAGATGTTGAATGTCGCCGGCAGTCACGAAAGTGGCTGCCGGCATTCATCGCACGACTCCCTCACCGGAGAGTCGAAGAGCAGTGACGCAGGAGACCTGCCCATGAAAGCCACCCAGTTCAAGGTGCCCTCGACCCTTCGCGACATCATGTCCCGCGACTGTTATCGCGTGAAGGCACGCACCAGCATTCTCGAACTCGCCCAGGGCCTGACCCACCACCGTCTGCCCGGCGTGCCGGTCGTGGATGACCTGGACCGCCTGATCGGCTTCATCTCCGAACAGGACATCCTCGGCAAGCTGCTCGACAGTGCCTATCACTGCGGCCAGCACGCCCAGGTCGGCGACCTGATGCGTCACGAAGTCCTCAGCGTCGGCCCGAATGACAGCATCACGGATCTGGCGCAGCACATGAATGGCCAGCGTCCCAAGGTCTATCCTGTGGTCGAGCAGGGCCGCCTGATCGGCATGGTCACCCGCCGCGATGTCCTGAGTGCGCTGCTGGTGATGCAGAACGGCTGTTGAGACAGTTCACCCATCAAGAAACTGCTTGGAGCCAGACCTAACGCACAGAGCCCCCAGCGGTCATCACCGCTGGGGGCTCTGTGCGTTAGGTCTGAGAAAACCAAGTGCATCGAGAGCGTCTTCAGCATGCTTGCACCAGCAGGCCAACGCCTCGAAGATTACCCAATGGCTAATCAATCTCTGCCGCCAGCCTGACGCCCATCAATTTACGCGCCGCAACCCGAGGCGGTGACAGTCGCTGGAAAGCGCTGTGCCGCGCCCTGCTAACAAGACCTCTGACCACAGTGAAAGTCGCTGAAAGCCTGGGGAAATTCGAACGTCCCAGGCGAAAACCTGCCAAAACCCGCGTATTTCAGGCATAAAAAAATCCGCCAGGAAAACCGTGGCGGACCAAAGAACAGTTAAAGCCAGACATAACATCGCGATAACATCATGTCCTTGCTTACTATGACTGCACCTTTTGCATTTCTATCCCGACGGTTGCCAAAAAATTCGGTCTTTTTTGTCACTGACCTTTACGGAATGTGAAAGCTGGGCTACGTGCGTTGCCAGTGGAAGACGCGCTAACCTGTGATCTGACCTGATCGCTGGATCGAGCCCCCACAAGGACACCGCATGTCTGCCACGCCCCATGACCTCCACGCCCTGACGCTGCGTCACCCGGAAATCGCCAGCCTGATGGCCGGCCGCGAAATCGGCTGGCTCAACCCTGAACACGTCGCGACCGCCAAGGCGCTCGCCTCACCGGCGCTGCAGGCGAGTGGCGTGGGAGTCCAGGACATCGAGGACGCCGACGCACGCCTGATGCGTTTCGCTCCCTGGATTGCCGAGGCCTTCCCCGAGACCGCCGCCGCGTCAGGGCGCATCGAATCGCCGCTGGTGGCAGCGCCTGGCTTACAGCAGGCGCTGAGCGGCATAGCCTCGACCGCTTATCCCCTCAGCGCAACCGAATCCCCGCTGCCCGGCCGCCTGATGATCAAGTGTGACAACGCCCTGCCCATCTCGGGTTCGATCAAGGCGCGCGGCGGCATCCATGAGGTGCTCAAGCATGCCGAGCGTCTCGCCGTTGACGCAGGGCTGCTGCATCAGGAAGACGACTACCGCGCCTTCCAGCGTGATGAGATACGTGACCTGCTGGCCGGCCAACAGGTCGTGGTGGGTTCCACCGGCAACCTGGGGCTCAGCATCGGTATCATGAGCGCGCGGCTCGGCTTTCGCGTCACCGTGCACATGTCGGCGGATGCCAAGCAATGGAAGAAGGACCTGCTGCGCGCGCGGGGCGCGGAGGTCGTGGAGCACTGCGGGGATTACGGCAAGGCCGTCGCCGCTGGGCGCGAGGAAGCGCAGCAGCCCAACGCCCACTTCATCGATGATGAAAGCTCGCGGGACCTGTTCGTGGGCTACGCCACGGCGGCCAGCCGCCTCGCGGAGCAGCTCTCAGCGCAGGGCATCCCGGTGGATGCCCGCCACCCGCTCTGCGTCTATCTGCCCTGTGGCGTCGGCGGCGGCCCGGGCGGCGTGGCCTACGGCCTCAAGCAGGTCTTCGGTGACGCCGTGCACTGCTTCTTCGCCGAGCCGGTCAACTCCCCCTGCATGCTGCTGGGCATGTTGACCGGAGAACATGACGGTATCGCGGTGGAGGATATCGGGCTGGACAATCGCACCTGCGCCGATGGCCTGGCGGTGGGTCGCGCCTCGGCCTTCGTCGGGCGTGTGATGGCCCCCTTGCTCAGCGGCATCCATACCGTGCGCGATGAGCATCTGCTCGAACTGCTCGCGCTGGCATATGACAGCGAAGGGCTCATGCTTGAGCCGTCCGCGCTGGCCGGCGTACCCGGTATCCACCACGTACTGCGCAATGACGCCCCCGAGTGGCACGCCTGGCGGGCGGCCAACGGGCTGGATGACGGCGAGGTGCAGGCCAATACC
Source organism: Cobetia sp. 2AS (assembly GCF_029846355.1). Classification (NCBI taxonomy): domain Bacteria; kingdom Pseudomonadati; phylum Pseudomonadota; class Gammaproteobacteria; order Oceanospirillales; family Halomonadaceae; genus Cobetia; species Cobetia sp. 2AS. Next base: position 672,283 of record NZ_JARWKQ010000001.1, on the reverse strand, counting down.
ACCCATGTCGTCTGGGCCACCGGCGGCAGCATGGTACCCGAGGCGATCTGGCAGGCCGACTATCAGCGCGGCAAGGCGTTGCTGTCACAGGCCAGCGCAAGCCGGCAAGAGTGAGCGATCAGGCGATGAAGGCCTGCCACAACCACACGCCGGTCAGCGCCAGCCCGATCACTCCCAGCGGGCGCGAGTAGCGCTGCCAGAGCGCCAGCGCCTGATCCTCGACCAGTGCCACCAGGGCTGCCAGCCCGAAATAGCGCACCCCGCGCCCGATCAGCGCCGCCAGCAGGAACAACGCGACCGGATAGCCGCTGGCACCGGCGACCAGCATGGCGCTCTGGAAGGGAATCGGCACGATGCCGATCAGCATGATGGCAAGGAAGCCCTGCTCGCTGAAGCGCTGCTGGAAGGATTCAAAGGCCTGCTGCCCGCCGAAGAAGCCGATCAACCCATCGCCCCACATCGCCAGCGCGTAGGCCCCCAGATAGAAGCCCAGCAACGCCGCGGTCAGGTTGCCGGCGAGTGCCACCGCGGCCACGCGCCAGCGGCGCTCGGGGTGGCGCAGCATCCACGGGATCAGAACGACCTCGATGGGAATCGGGATCAGCAGGGTTTCCAGCATCGAGGCGATGAACAGCCACAGCATGGCGTGGCGGGAGTGATTGAGGCGGTCGAGCCAATCACTCGCGGAAGAGAGTTTCCACATGAAGGCAGCACGTTGTCCTGGGCGATGAGCTGCCCACTTTGCCTTGAGTCCGCCCCGCTTGCCAGCCTGCTTGTCCACCAGCGCGCACGCCTGAGCCAGAACCCTGACGCGCTACTCGAAGCCTTCCAGCCGCATGGCCGAGCGCACCAGCCGCTCGTCCTCCGCCTCCAGCTCTCGCAGGTTGTCGCGAATGCTGTGCAGATGCTCCAGCGCCGCCTTCTCCGCCGCCTCCGGCTGCTGGTCCATCACCGCGCGGTAGATGGCCGTGTGCTGGGCATTGATCTGGCTGCGGGGGATCGGGCGATGGTAGAGATTGCGCAGCGAGGCAAATACCGAGCTGAGCAGCAGATCATTGATGCCCTTGAGCGTATGCACCAGCACCGGATTGTGGGACGCCTCACAGATGGCGTGGTGAAAGGCGTGGTCGTGACGCGCCAGCTGCTGGGCATCCGGCAGCGCCTCATCGCCCGGCGCTGAGGACTCAAAATCAGGCGGATACTCGCGCACGCAGGCCGCCATCGCCTCGTAATGACGTCGGATCAGCACCCGGTCCGCCGGCGTGCCGCGCTGGGCGGCCAGTCGCGCCGACTGCCCTTCCAGCAGGGCCCGCACTTCCAGCAGGTCATACAGGGTGCGCGGCTGATCCCGAAACAGGTGCATCAGCGGGCTGATATCGCCGCTCGGCAACAGCGCCGCGACGCTCGAGCCCTTGCCGTGTCGCGTCTCGATGATGCCCTTGCCACGCAACAGCCTGAGCCCTTCACGCAGCGAGGCCCGCGAGATGCCCAGCCGCTCACATAGCCGGCGCTCCGAGGGGATCATCTGCCCGGGCTTGAGCACGCCGTCCAGAATCAATTGCTCCAGACGCGCCGCTGCCTGATCCGCGGCGCGCGGGTCAGCCCCTGACTCGCCGATGGTTCGCAGCATCCTGCCCCTCCCCTTTTGCTCGACCGTTGTGTGCTCGCCTTGATCAACCCGCTCGTGGCTCTTGATCGACCCGCCGGCAGCGCCTGGCGATTTCCGACTGGTCAGACCTGTCGATCAGCGGGCGCAAAGCCGCCTGATGGCAGCAGACGTGAGGCCAGTAAAGCGTGGTTTTCCTTGCACAAACACTAGACGAATGTCTGGTCAGACCACTGATGTGAAGCATGGACAAGGCCGGGGAGGCAGGCCAGATTGTGTGCAGATCAGGTGCGGCGGAGTCGACAGGCGACTCGCTCGAACCCCGCACCAGCCAACAGTAACGACAGACAGCACCAGCCGACAGTAACGACAGACAGCAGCCGCGCAGACCCCAACCTCCCGGGAGGCAGTGCATGAATATCCTCTATGACCCGACGCTGGATGGACCGCTGGCCCAGCACGACAAGGGCCAGGTGCTGGCGCATCTCACCACCCTGCTGCCGGACCTGACGCTGCTGCACCGCGAGGAGGACCTGCACCCCTTCGAATGTGATGGCCTGTCCGCCTATCGCGTCATGCCGATGCTGGTCGCCCTCCCGGAGCGGGTCGAGCAGGTCGCCGCCCTGCTGCGTGAATGTCATGCGCTGGGCGTGCCGGTGGTGACACGTGGCGCCGGCACCGGGCTGTCCGGCGGCGCCTTGCCGCTGGCGCAAGGCGTGCTGCTGGTGATGTCGCGCATGGCGCGGATTCTCAAGATCGACCCCGATGCCCGCACCGCGCGCCTGCAGCCCGGGGTGCGCAATCTCGCCATTTCCGAGGCCGCCGCGCCCTTCGGGCTCTACTACGCGCCGGACCCCTCTTCGCAGATCGCCTGCTCCATCGGCGGCAACGTGGCCGAGAATGCCGGTGGCGTGCACTGCCTCAAGTACGGCCTCACCGTGCACAACCTGCTCAAGCTCGAGATGCTGACCATCGAAGGCGAGGCGATGACGATCGGCGCCGACAGCCTCGACTCGCCCGGCCTGGACATGCTGGCGCTGATGACCGGCTCCGAAGGCATGCTGGGGGTGGTCACGGAAGTCACGGTGCGCCTGCTGCCCAGGCCCGAGACCGCCAAGGTACTGATGGCGAGCTTCGCCGATATCGACAAGGCCGGCCGCGCGGTGGGCGACATCATCGCCTGCGGCATCATCCCCGGCGGGCTCGAGATGATGGACAACCTGGCGATCCGCGCCGCCGAGGACTTCATCCACGCGGGCTATCCGGTCGAGGCCGCCGCCATTCTGCTCTGCGAGCTGGACGGCGCCGAGGCCGATGTCGTGGATGACTGCGCGCGAGTCCGTGAGGTGCTGGAGCGCGCCGGCGCCACCGAGATCCGCCAGGCACAGGACGAGGCCGAGCGCGCGCGCTTCTGGGCCGGGCGCAAGAATGCCTTCCCCGCCGTGGGCCGCATGTCGCCCGACTACTACTGCATGGATGGCACCATTCCGCGCCGCGAGCTGCCCGCCGTGCTGAACGGCATCGCGGAGCTCTCGCGCCAATCGGGGCTCGCGGTGGCCAATGTCTTCCATGCCGGTGACGGCAACATGCACCCGCTGATCCTGTTCGATGCCAATCAGCCCGGCGAGCTGGAACTGGCCGAGGAGGTCGGCGGCAAGATTCTCGAACTGTGCGTGGCCGCCGGCGGCAGCATCACCGGCGAACATGGCGTGGGCCGCGAGAAGATCAATCAGATGTGCGCCCAGTTCAACCACGAGGAGATCAGCGTCTTCCATGCCGTGAAGGCCGCCTTCGACCCCGCTGGCCTGCTCAACCCCGGCAAGAACATCCCGACGCTGGCGCGCTGCGCCGAATTCGGTGCCATGCATGTGCATGACAACCAGTTGCCGCATCCCGATCTGCCGCGTTTCTAGACAGCTGCCACGTGGCTGGACAGCTGCCGCGTGGCTGGACGGTTTCTCTGTCATGGACAGCTCTCGAATCCGCCGCCGCCTGACCTTTCGCTACCTGACGTTCGCCACTTCATCGCCACTTCATCGCCACTTCATAGCCACTTCAATAGAGACATGCCATGCCAGAGCCAGATGATTCGCTCCAGGATCAGGTGCCGAGCCATGCCGAGTGCGCTACGCCTGCCGCCAGCCAGCACCCGCAGCAGCAGGACGCCAGTGAGGCACTCCGCGCACAGGTCCGCGCTGCCCATGAGGCAAAGCGCCCGCTGCGCATCGCCGGCAGTGGCAGCAAGGCCTTTCTCGGCCGTGAAGTGGCCGCCGAGGAAGTGCTCGACATGCGCGCGCATCATGGCATCACCCACTACGACCCGGTGGAGCTGATGGTCTCGGTGCGCGCCGGCACGCCACTGGCGACGCTGGAGGCCGTACTCGCCGAGCAAGGTCAGCACCTGAGCTGCGAGCCGCCCCACTTCGGCCCCGCGGCGACCGTCGGTGGCACGCTCGCCTCGGGACTCAGCGGCCCACGCCGCCCCTGGAGCGGCAGCCTGCGCGACCTGGTGCTGGGCACGCGCATCATCAGTGCCGACGGCAAGGCGCTGCGCTTCGGCGGGGAAGTGATGAAGAACGTGGCGGGCTACGACCTGTCGCGCCTGATGTGCGGTGCTCAGGGCACGCTGGGCGTGATCAGTGAAGTCTCGCTCAAGGTGATGCCGCGCCCGGTGGCAAGCGAATCGCTGTGTCTGGAACTCAGCCTCGCCGAGGCGCTGACTCGCCTGAATGCCTGGGGCCGCACGCCGCTGCCGATCACGGCGACCAGCTGGCATGACGGCCACCTCAGCCTGCGTCTGGAAGGAGGCGAGCGTTCGGTCCAGGCCGGTTGCGAGCAGCTGGGCGGCGAGGCCCTGACGGCGGATCAGGCGACGGCGCATTGGACTGAGCTGCGTGAGCACCGCCTGCCCTTCTTCAGCGCGCGCGCGCCGCATCAGGCGCTGTGGCGACTGTCGCTGCCGCTGGCGCTGGACCACCTCGAGTGGCAAGCCGCCGTCAGCGAACTGCTGGGCCCTGTGGGGGATGCCGACCTGCTGTGTGACTGGGCGGGCGCCCAGCGCTGGCTCGCAAGCGATGCCCCGGCCCAGCGCATCCGCTCGCTGGCCAGCCGGCTGGGTGGCCATGCCATCTGTTATACCCCGGGCACCGTCGCCGCCGAGGACAGCCCGCTGATGCCGCTGGCCGCCCCCAATGCCCGCTATCACCTTCAGCTCAAGCAGCAGCTGGACCCCCACGGCATCCTCAATCCCGGTCGCCTGTATGCCGAGATGTGACTCACGCCACGACAGGAGACGCACCTGAATGCAGACCCACTTCAGTGACGCCGCGCTTGCCAGACCGCATATCCAGCGGGCCGACAAGGTCCTGCGCAGCTGCGTGCATTGCGGCTTCTGCAATGCCACCTGCCCTACCTATCAGCTGCTGGGCGATGAGCGTGACGGACCGCGCGGGCGCATCTATCTGATCAAGCAGCTGCTGGAGAGCGACCCCGAAAGCCCGGACGCAAGTACCCGCCAGCAGGCCAGCGAGATCACCCGCGAGACCCAGCGGCATCTGGATCACTGTCTGAGCTGTCGCAGCTGCGAGACCACCTGCCCGTCGGGCGTGCAGTATCACACCCTGCTCGATATCGGGCGTCAGGAACTGGAGCGCCGCGTCGGCCGCCCGTGGCGAGAGCGCCTGCTGCGCAGTGGCCTGCGCCATGCGCTGGTCGAACCCGCGCGCTTCAAGGCCCTGCTGACACTTGGCGTGCGCTTTCGTCCCCTCGCGCCTGGCGCGCTGGCCGACAAGATCCCGCTGACCCGCGAGCGAGACCGTCAAGCCAAGCACCCGACTGCCCCTGTCACCGCGACGCCTTCTGATCAGGCGCTTCCGCGCCAGGTGCTGATGCTGGAGGGCTGCGTGCAACCGGGCCTGGCCCCCAACATCAATGCCGCCACCGCCCGCGTGCTGGCGCGCTTCGGCATCGGCGTCACGCCGATCCACGAGGCCGGCTGCTGCGGTGCCATCGACTATCACCTCAACGCCCAGCAGGCCGGTCGCGCGCGCATGCGTGCCAACATCGATGCCTGGTGGCCGGCCATCGAGGCCGGTGCGGAAGCGATCGTGCAGACCGCCAGTGGCTGCGGGGCCTTCGTCAAGGAATATGGCGAGATGCTGGCCGATGACCCGGACTATGCTGAGCGCGCTGCACGCGTAAGCGCCCTGGCCCGCGATATCGTCGAAGTGCTGGGTGAGGAGATCGCCCGCCAAGATCGACAGAGTCTCGCGGCCGCGCCCGACCAACAACCGCTGGCCTTCCATTGCCCCTGCACCCTGCAACATGCCCAGGGGCTGGGCGGCGAGGTGGAGAAGATCCTGTCGCAACTGGGCTTCACGCTGGCCCCTGTCATGGAGGGCCATCTGTGCTGCGGGTCCGCCGGCACCTACTCGATCACGCAACCGGAGTTGTCACGCCAGCTGCGAGACCGCAAGCTTGAGGCGCTGGAGGCCAACGGGCCTGCGCGCATCGCCACCGCCAACATCGGCTGTCAGACGCATCTCTCGAGCGCCGGACGCACGCCGGTGAGTCACTGGATCGAACTGGTGGATGATGCCCTGCCCGAGACGCTCCCGCAGGAATGAAGCGTCACTATCTGTTTCAGTATCTGTTTCACTATCTCTTTCACTGTCTTTTTCCCCCACCACTGCCAAGGAAGCCCGATGATCACTCGCCACGTACTGACCCTCGCTGACGTCAATCAGATGCTGGACGCCGCCCAGAAGGAAGCCGAGGCCAATGGCTGGGCCGTCTCCATCGCCGTTGCCGACGATGGCGGCCACCCGCTGGGCCTGCGTCGCCTAGACGACACCCCGGCGATGACCGGCTACTTCGCCCAGGAGAAGGCCAAGAGCGCTGCCCTGGGTCGCCGCGAGACTCAGCTGTTCGAGGACTCCATCAACGGCGGGCGCACCGCCTTCCTGTCAGCGCCGCAGCTTGAAGGCATGCTGGGCGGCGGCGTGCCGGTGATGGTCGAAGGCCAGATCGCCGGCAGCATCGGCGTGTCCGGCGTCAAGCCGGAGCAGGATGCCCAGATCGCCAAGGCCGGGGTCGCCGCACTGGGCCTCTGAGGCGCCGCCAGTCTGGATAAAGAGGCCTCACCGGCTTGGATAATAAGTCCTCACCGGTTTAGGTAAAAAGCCCTCGCCGGCCTGAATAAATGGCGAATGAAAAGACCGCCGCGCCCATCAGGGCACGGCGGTCTTTTGGCATACGCCACTCTTGCGTCTGGGTCTTTCGGTCACGCCCCGCGAGGCGGCATGGCGGCCTCCACCGCGGCCATGAAGGCGCGCAGCTTGCCCGACTGCGGCAGGCGCTGGGGATAGAGCATGTAGATGCTGTTGGGTTCGCCCTCCTCATGCGCCAGCAGACGCACCAGACGACCTTCGGCCAGCTCACGGTCGACCAGATAATGGGCGACCCGGATGATGCCGGCATGACCCAGCGCCTGCTGCTTGAGCAGGCGGTGATCATTGATGGCCAATCCCCCCGCGAGACTGACCTCACCACTGGCCAGCGGCCAGCCGGACTGCCCCGACCAGACGTGGCAGCGATGATCGCCAAGCGCCGCGGCCGTGTGCGGCGTGCCATGCGCGGCAAGATACTCGGGCGAGGCGCAGCAGCAGTGGACGTAATCGAGCAGGCGACGCGCGATCATGTTGTCCGGTGGCGTGCGCGTGGCGCGAAATGCCACATCAAATGGCTCACGGGTCAGGTCATGACTCTCGTAACTGACGTCCAGACGCAGCTCGACTGCCGGATGGCGCGCCTGAAAGGCATTGCAGACCTCGACCAGATAACGCTCGGCGAACAGTACCGGCGCCGTGATGCGCAACACCCCGCTGTAGCCCTGACACTCCGACTCACTCGTCTGCTCCAGGTCGTGTTCAAGCTCGCGCTCCAGTGCCAGCAACTCGCCATGCACCGACTGCATGCGCTGGCGAATGCGCTCACCTTCCTCGGTGAGACGGACCGCCCGCGTGGTGCGGATCAGCAAGGGCGCCCCGATGTCCTGCTCCAGCCGCCGCACCTGCTCGGAAAGATGGGCACGCGACACGCCCAGCGCCTTGGCCGCCCGGGTGAAGCTGAGGGTTTCCGCCACCTGAGCGAACAACATCAGTCGCTCCACCTGCTTGTGATACCGCATCCTGCCTGCTCCTCATGCCAGCCATCCGGGATTTCAGTGATCGAGACTGCCACAGCATTGTACGTTCTGGCGAACAATCTATTCGTTCGCATGTGCTTATCAGACCTGCAGACGCGACCTAGACTGAAGGCGTCATTCGATGTCACCTCACCCCTGTGAGACATCGACGCCTCCACTCGCGAAAGGACTCCGCCATGCGCTATACCCCGGCTGAAGATCGCTACGAACGCATGCACTACCAGCGCTGCGGCAAGAGCGGCCTCAAACTGCCCCGCCTGTCACTGGGGCTCTGGCACAACTTCGGCAACAACGCCCACGAAGACAATGCGCGCGCCATCTGCCAGACCGCCTTCGATCTGGGCATCACCCACTTCGATCTGGCCAACAACTACGGGCCGCCACCGGGCAGCGCCGAGGAAATGTTCGGTCGCATGCTCAAGCGCGATTTTGCCGGCTACCGCGATGAGATGGTGATCTCCACCAAGGCGGGCTATCACATGTGGCCTGGCCCCTACGGCGAATGGGGCAGCCGCAAGTACCTGCTCTCGAGCCTGGATCAGAGCCTCAAGCGCATGGATCTTGATTACGTCGATATCTTCTATTCGCACCGCTTCGATCCGGACACGCCGCTGGAAGAGACGATGGGGGCGCTGGACAGTGCCGTGCGTTCCGGCAAGGCGCTCTATGCGGGCATCTCCTCCTACAATGCCCAGCGTACCCGCGAAGCCGCCGCTATCCTGCGCGAGCTGGGCACGCCGTGCATCATCCATCAGCCCAGCTACTCGATGATCAATCGCTGGATCGAGGAAGACGGCCTGCTCGACACCCTCGATGACGAGGGCATCGGCTCCATCGTGTTCTCGCCGCTGGCCCAGGGCGTGCTGACCAACAAGTATCTGGGCGGCGTGCCACAGGATAGCCGTCTGGCTCGCGGCGGAGCGATCAAGGAAGACCACCTCACCGAGGACAATCTGGAGCGGGTGCGCGCCCTCAACGCCATCGCCGAGCGCCGTGGCCAGTCGCTGGCCCAGATGGCCCTCGCCTGGGCGCTGCGTGGCAACCGCGTCACCACCGCACTGATCGGCGCCAGCCGTCCGGAACAGGTCAGCGATTGCGTCAAGGCACTGGATCATCTCGACTTCACCCAGGCCGAGCTCGACGAGATCGATCGCTACGCCGTCGATGGTGGCGTCAATCTGTGGGCGCGCTCGTCCAATGCCTGAGCTCGTGCCTGAGCCGCGACTGATGCCGTGAAGCGCGTGAAACACATCGCCCCCGCCGAGTGAGACTCGACGGGGGCGATGTGTTTGGCGTGACGTGCTGATGTATTGAGTTCAGCCGCCGTGCTCTGACAACGAGCTCTGACAACGTGCTCAGCCGCCGGCGGCAATGCCGTGCTCGCTGGCCAGCAACGCGCGGTAATCGGCGTAGCCCTTGCGGTAGGCGGCCACGCCTTCGGCCTGGGGCTGGGCGAGTGTCGCGTGATCCAGCGCGACCAGCCGCTCGCAGAGTTGCTCAAGCGTCTCGCCGTGGCGGCCTTGCCCCTCATTGCCTGACTGTCCCAGACACCAGCCCGCCTGAATCGCGGCGCCCAGGGCGGCGGCCTCGGTCACCTGCGGGCAGACCACCTCAAGGCCGAGAATGTCGGCCAGCATCTGACGCCACAACGGGCTTTTGGCACCACCGCCCACCAGGCGGATCTGGCGCGCCTCACTGCCCAGCGGCCCCATGCACTCGAGTGCGTAGCGCAGGCCGTAACTTGCGCCTTCCATGGTCGCGCGGCACAGGTTGGCCGGGGTGGCATTGCGACTGTCCAGCCCATGGAAACTGGCCTGGGCACGCGGCAGCATCGGCACGCGCTCGCCATTGAAGAACGGCAGCACCTGCACGCCCTCGGCTCCGCGCGGGGCACTTGCCACCTGGGCGGAGAAGGTGGCGATGTCGAAGCCGAAAATCTCGCGTACCCGTGTGGTCGCCGAGGTCACATTCATGGTGCATACCAGCGGCAGCCAGCCACCATCGCTGGCGCTGAAACTGGCCACCTGAGGGTCGCAGCCGGCCGGATAGTCCGCCGACCAGGCGCATACCGTGCCGGAGGTGCCCATGCTGAGCGTCACCCGCCCCGGCGCGATGTTGCCGGTGCCGATGGCGCTCATCATGTTGTCGCCGCCGCCGCTGGAGACGATGACGTCGTCACGCAGCCCGAAGCGCGCGGCGATCTCGGGGCGAATGCGTCCGGCCGGCTCGTGGGATTCGATCAATCGGGGCAGCACGCGCCGGGCATCAAGCTCCGGGGCGATCTGCGCGAAGACATCCAGATGCCAGCAGCGCCGCCGGGTATCGAAATAGCCGGTGCCCGAGGCATCGCCATATTCGGCGACGCGCTCGCCGGTCAGCCAGAAGTTGAGATAGTCATGCGGCAGCAGGATGCTGGCGATGCGCTGGTAGCGCTCGGGATGCCGCTCACGCAGCCAGGCGAGCTTGGAGGCGGTGTAGCCGGTCTGCAGCACCAGGCCGAGCGTCTCCAGACAGCCCGCCTCACCTCCCAGCGCCTCAATCAATGAGGCATTGTGCTCGCTGGTCTCGGTATCACACCACAGCTTGGCCGGATGGAGCGGCACGCCGGCCGCATCCAGCACCACCATGCCATGCTGCTGACCGGACACCCCGATCGCCGTGATGCGCTGCGGGTCCAGCCGCGAGGCGGCCAGTGCATCAGCGAAGGCGCCCTCAAGCGCCGCCACCCAGTCCTGCGGGTCCTGCTCGCGACGCCCGTTGGCGCCTTCCTGCAGCGCATGACTGCGCTGGCCCTGGGCCACGATGCTGCCGCAGGCCGGATCGACGATCACCACCTTGGTACTCTGAGTCCCACAGTCAACGCCTACCCACATGGGGCTCTCCCTGCCATCCGTCATTCAGCGGTCTTCCCCATCGGGGCCGATGGGGGCATTCGCGAGGCGCCAACGCCAGTCGGCGTTGAGCGAGTCCTGCTTGATCAGGTGCGCGTTGAGCATGTCCTTGTGATGGGTGCGCTCGTGGGCACCGCGGGCATCCTGGCCCATCTCGCGCCAGCGATGCAGCAGACGCGGCACCAGCACCTCATCCTCGATATCCAGAAAGATGCTGATGTCGAACAAGCCGAGCAGCGCGTCCCAGGGCGCGTGGCGCAGCAGCAGATAGTTGCCCTCGACCAGCACGATGCGATGGTGGGTCTCGACCACGCGGCCACCGGCACGTGCCAGGTCCAGCGGGCGATCGAAGACCGGCACGGCGACCGGGCCATCATCGGCGCGCACCCTGACGAGATCATGATAGAGCCCGCGCGCATCGAAGGTCTCCGGTGCGCCCTTGACGTAGAGCAGGCCCTGCGGCGCCAGCACGGCATTGTCGTAGTGATAGCCATCCATCGGCACCACTACGGCGATGCCGGGTTCCAGCGCATTGAGGGTCTCGCACAGGGATTCCGACAACGTCGACTTGCCCGCCGCCGGCGGGCCGGCGAGGGCCACGATGGTACGTGTGCGCTGACTGGAGGCGTGTTCCGCCAGCACACGGCTGGCCATGTCGTCCAACGAGGGCGACATGTGGGCCAGGCGAGAATCGGGTAAAGATGTCACGTGACTACCTCATTCATGGATGCGCACCCTTGCAGCGGGACGGAAGGTGTCTCTCATCCTTAGCTCATCCAGTTGCCACCGTCGACATTGAGTGTCTGGGCGACGACGAAATCGCTGTCTTCACAGGCCAGAAATACCGCGGCGCCGGCGTGGTCATCCGGCAGCCCCATGCGTCCATAGGGTACCGCCTCGCCGACCAGGCGCTTCTTCTCACCCAACGGGCGCTGTTCATGATGGGCGAACAGCGCATCGACCTGATCCCACATCGGCGTGTCCACCACGCCCGGCGCGATGCCATTGACATTGATGCCATGGCGGATGAGATCAAGCCCGCAGGACTGGGTCAGGCTGATCACGGCGGCCTTGGAGGCACAATAGGCGCTGACCAGCGCCTCGCCGCGTCGTCCGGCCTGCGAGGCCATGTTGATGATCTTGCCGCCCTGCCCGCGCTCGACCATCGTTCTGGCCACCGCCTGCAGAGTGAAGAACAGGCCCTCGACATTGACCGCCAGCTGGTGACGCAGCATGCCCTCGCTGACCTCCAGCACCGGCGCCATGGCGAAGACGGCGGCATTGTTGACCAGGATATCGATCGGCCCCAATTGTGCCTGCACGCATTCCAGCATGCTCTGACGCGAGACGCTCGACGTCACGTCCAGCGTCACCGCCAGGACGCGTGCCTGTGGCCCGGCCTGCTCGCGCAGCTGCTGGGCGGCGCGCTCCGCCGCCTCGCCATTGATGTCCGCCAGCGCCACATAGGCGCCTTCGGCGACATAGCGGGTGGCGATGGCCAGGCCGATACCGCCCGCAGCGCCGGTGACCACCGCCACCTTGCCGGCGAGTCGGGCGCTGCGCGGCGAGGTCAGCGGCTCACTATTATTGGCCGACTCGGATAGCGTCTGCATGTTGTCACTCCCTGACGGTGCTCATGTGGCGCTCAGGTCGCTGGCCTGACCGATACGTAGCTGACTGATCAGAGCGCTGACCTCCTCCATGCTCGCACAGCTCTGCCAGGCACCCGCCTCCAGCTGACGCTGGGCGTGGCCCGGCGGAATATGCCCGGCGCCGGTGAAGCCGATCACGCGCAGACCGGCCGCGACCGCCGCGCTGACGCCGGCGAGGCTATCCTCGATCACCACGCACTGCTGGGCATCACGCCCCAGCTGACGCAGCGCCAGCTGATAGACGTCCGGCGCGGGTTTGGGGCGCGCGACCTGCTCGGCCGTGAAGAGCGGCACCGAACCCAGCCAGCGATCCAGACCGGTAGCGGCCAGCGAGGCACGCACCCGCCGCTCGGCGCTGTTGGAGACGATCGCCACGGCCACGCCATTCGCCAACAGCCCGCCAAGCAGTTCCGCCATGCCGCTGATGGGCGCAAGTTCCTTCGCCAGACGTGACTCGATGGCGTGGTCGATGCGCTCCATCGCCTGCGGCGGCAGGGTGTGAGCGCTCATGGCCTCCAGATGCCCCAGGATGGCCTCGGTGGTCATGCCCAGCGCCGCGCGCAGCTCGGCCTCGGTGTCGAGGTCCGGCAGCCACTCACCCAGCTGACGCGACAGCTCCTCCTCGGCCAGCACTTCGCTGTCCACCAGCACGCCATCACAATCGAAGATCACCTGCTGCAAGGGTGTACTCATCTCATCATCCTCTCTGGCTTCCCGATTCGCGGCTGCCCGATTCATGCGCGGGCTTCCTGTGCGGCGCTGGCACTGGACAGGGAATTGTCCTGACGCGTCAGGCTGGTCAGCGGGTGACGGTTGAGATTCTGCAGCGCCAGCCCTTCACGGGTGAAGAGGTGCGCACGCTCGGTATCGAAGCCGTAGCGGATGCTGTCACCCACGCGGCTGTTGACGTCGCCATCCGCCATCAGGATCCAGCCGCTGTCGGACTGCTCGTCGGACTTGAGGCCGCCGATCGGCGCATCGCCGGAACCATCCGGAGTCGCCAGGTACAGAGAGGTCACCCCGCCCAGACGCTCGATGACCTGGACCTGGCCGCTGAACGGGCCTTGCGCGTCCAGCATCAGATGCTCGGGGCGCACGCCCAGCGTCAGGCTGTCGCCGACGATGACCGAGGCACCATCCTCGGTCTGGCTCACCACCGGAATCAGGCGCTCGCTGCCATCGGGCAGGCTCACCGTGACACCCTCGCCGGCCACGCCAGTGACGGTGATGTCGAGGAAATTCATCTTCGGCGAGCCGATGAAGCCGGCCACGAAGCGATTGCGCGGGTGATGGTAGAGCTCCATCGGCGAGCCGACCTGCTCGACCACGCCGCCCTGCAGCACGACGATCTTGTCGGCCATGGTCATGGCTTCGACCTGATCGTGGGTCACGTAGATCATGGTCGCCTTGAGCTCGGCATGCAGCCGCGCCAGCTCGATGCGCATCTGCACACGCAGTGCGGCGTCGAGGTTGGAGAGAGGCTCATCGAACAGGAAGATGCTCGGGTTGCGCACGATGGCGCGGCCGATGGCGACACGCTGACGCTGACCACCGGACAGAGCCTTGGGCTTGCGGTCCAGCAACGGCCCGAGCTGCAGCACCTCGGCGGCGGCGTTGACCTTCTCGGCGCGCTCTTCCTTGGAGACGCCGGCGAGCTTGAGGCTGAAGCCCATGTTCTCGCCCACCGTCATGTGCGGATAGAGCGCGTAGCTCTGGAACACCATCGCCAGGCCGCGCTCGGCCGGGCCGATATCGTTCATGCGCTTGCCATCGATCAGGATGTCACCGGAGGTCGCGTTCTCGAGACCGGCGATCATGCGCATCAGCGTGGACTTGCCGCAACCGGACGGGCCGACGAAGACCACGAACTCCTGGTCCTTCACTTCCAGATCGACTCCCTTGATGACCTGGGTGGTGGAGGCGCTGGCGCCGCTGCCGGAGGTGAATTCCTTGACGATGTTCTTGAGCGTGAGTGTGGACATGGGAAGTTTCCTTATCCGCACCTGCCCGAGGGCAGGTGATGGCAAATTTGGGTGGCATGGCAAGGGTGCAACATGCGTGTGGCTCTCGGCCGCCTGCGCTGATCTGCTATCAATCAATGTTCATCAGGCAATGTTCATCAGCCAATGTGGCGCAGGCGGCGTACCTCTCTGTGGCTTATGCGTCTTGCGTGTGCGTCTTGCATGTCTCTGACTGGCGCGGGTTACTTGACGGCGCCGAAGGTCAGGCCGCGTACCATCTGCTTCTGGGTCATCCAGCCGAAGATCAGGATCGGCGCGATGGCGAGCGTGGAAGCCGCGGACAGCTTGGCCCAGAACAGCCCTTCCGGACTGGAGAAGGACGCGATGTAGGCGGTCAGCGGTGCGGCGTTGGAGGTGGTCAGGTTCAGGCTCCAGAACGCCTCGTTCCAGCTCAGGATCACGCACAGCAGACCGGTGGAAGCGATGCCCGGCAGGGTCAGCGGCAGCAGCAGGTGGAAGATCTCCTGCAGGGTGCTGGCGCCATCCATGCGCCCGGCTTCGAGGATGTCCTTGGGAATGTCCTTGAAGAAGGTGTAGAGCATCCAGACCACGATCGGCAGGTTCATCAGCATGTAGATGATGATCAGGCCGGTGCGGCTATCCAGCAGGCCCAGATCGCGGAAGATCAGGTAGACCGGCAGCAGCACGCCCACGGACGGCAGCATCTTGGTCGACAGCATCCACAGCAGTGTCCCCTGGGTGCGCTTGGTGGGCAGGAAGGCCATCGAGTAGGCGGACGGAATCGCGATCAGCAGCGCCAGCAGCGTTGCCCCGAGCGAGATCACCACACTGTTGAGGGCGTACTTGAAGTAGTCCGCACGTGCCTGGATCTCGATATAGCCCTCGACGCTGGGCGTGAAGAACAGGCTGGGCGGCGTGGCAATCGCCTCGGCCTCGGTCTTGAAGCTGGTGAGGATCATCCAGAAGATCGGGAAGAACATCACCAGCGCGATGGTCCAGGCCACCAGGGTCAGGACAAGCTTCTTGTTGATCACGCTGCGGCGCGCGCGACTGGCGCTGACGGCAGCGCTGGCGGCGGCCACGGAATTGGAAGTTGAAGTCGACATCATTGAGTCTCCCTGTGCTGAGCGCTTGTCATCAGTTCTCGAGATTCTTGGCGACGGTACGCACCAGGAAGAAGGCCACGATATTGGCCAGGATGATGGCGATCACGCCACCGGCGGAGGCACCACCCACATCGAAGTCCAGCAGGGCGCGGATATAGATCAGGTACGCCAGGTTGGTCGAGGCAAGCCCCGGGCCACCGGAGGTGGTGACGAAGATCTCGGCGAAGATGGTCAGCAGGAAGATCATCTCGATCATGACCACGACGCTGATGGCACGCTTGAGGTGCGGCAGGGTGATGTAGAAGAAGATCGCCACCGGCCCTGCCCCATCCATGCGCGCCGCCTCGACCTGGTCGTCATCTAGCGACTGGATGGCGGTCAGCAGGATCAACACCGCGAACGGCAGCCACTGCCAGGTGACGATGATCACGATGGAGGTCAGCGGCAGGCTGGCGAACCAGTCGATGGCCGGCAGACCGAACAGCCCGGCGACCCAGGCGAGAATGCCGTTGACCGGGTGCATCATCATGTTCTTCCACACCAGGGCACTCACGGTGGGCATGATGAAGAACGGCGCGATCACGAACAGGCGCGCGACGCCGCGGCCGAAGAATTCCTGCTGCAGCAATACCGCCAGCAGCGTGCCGCCGACCACGGTGGCGACCAGTACCCAGCCCACCAGCAGCAAGGTGTTGCCCATGGCGGTCCACAGGGACGGGTCGGTCAGCAGGTAGTAATAGTTGTCGACGCCGGCGAAGCCGGACACCGACGGCATCATCAGGTTGTAACGCTGGAAGGAGAACCACAGGGTCATGACCAGTGGTACCAGCATCCACATCAACAACAGGCTTACGGCTGGGGCTTGCAGCGACAGGGTTCGCAATCCCCCGACGGTGCGTCCGGATGCTCTCGTGCGCATGGTGAGTCCTTCGATACGGTGAGGAAGTCAGGCAATGCGGTGGGCTTCAGGCCGAGACTCCCCGTGCCACGCCGCGAGGGCGTTGCAGGAGTCTCGAGAGGAAGGGGGTACCGCGGGTGCCGGACGGGGCTCCCGCCGTGCTTCGAGTCAATCTCTGTTGAGGCTCAAGGCAAGGCGGGAGGCCGTTGCAACGTTCAGATCAGATCGGTTGGGATCAGACCGGCTGGATCAGATCAGTAGCCCGACTGGCGCATGGTGCGCTCGGTGGAACGCTGGGCGGAGGACAGTGCCTGCTCGACCGACATCTGGCCGGCCAGCGCCGCGGCGATCATCTGACCCACCTGGGTACCGATGGACTGGAATTCCGGGATGGTCACCATCTGCACGCCGACATAGGGCACCGGCTCAAGCGTCGGGTCAGTCGGGTCAGCACTGGTGATGGCGTCCATCACGAAGCCGGCGAAGGGTGCGGCGTCCTTGTAGGACTGGTTCTCGTAGGTGGACACACGGGTGCCCGGCGGGATGCTGGCCCAGCCTTCACGCTCGCCGACCAGGTTCACGTATTCCTGGGAAGTGGCCCAGGTGATGAAGGTCTGGGCGGCATCCTTGGACTTGGAGGATTCCGGAATCGCAAGCGCCCAGGACCACAGCCAATGCGAGCCCTTCTCCGTCTTGGCGATCGGTGCCGGCGCGAAGCCCAGCTTGTCGGCCACGGAAGATTCCTTCGGGTTGTAGAGCTTGCCGGCCGCCGAGGTAGCGTCGACCCACATGCCGCACTTGCCGCTGGAGAACAGTGCCAGGTTCTCGTTGAAGCCGTTGGAAGTCGCGCCCGGCGGGCCGTACTTGCCCATCATGTCGACGTAGAAGTTGATGGCCTCGCTCCAGGCCGGGGAATCCAGCTGCGGCTCCCACTCCTCATTGAACCAGCGACCGCCGAAGCTGTTGACCATGGTGCCCAGCACCGCCATGTTCTCGCCCCAGCCCGGCTTGCCGCGCAGGCAGATGCCATAGACGCCTTCATCCGCGGAGTTGAGCTTGGCAGCCCAGTCGTTGACCTGGCTCCAGGTCGGCTGCTCCGGCATCTCGATACCGGCCTGCTCGAAGAGGTCCTTGCGGTAGTAGAGCATGGAGCTTTCGCCATAGAACGGCAGCGCGTAGAGGCCTTTCTTCTCGCCTTCGGTCACGCTCAGACCATCACGCACCGGCTTGATCAGGTCATCGACCTGATAGTCCTCCGGCAGGTTGTCGAGCTTGGTCAGCCAGCCATGCTTGGCCCAGATGGGCACTTCGTAGGTGCCGATGGTCATGACATCGAACTGGCCACCCTGGGTCGCCACATCGGTGGTCAGACGCTGACGCAGCACGTTCTCTTCCAGTACCACCCAGTCGAGGGTGATGTCCGGATGCGCCTTCTCGAATTCGCTGGTCAGGCTCTGCATGACCACCATGTCGGCGTTGTTGACGGTCGCGACGGTGATGGTCTCGGCACTGACCTGGGCGCTGAGTGGCGCCAGGGCAGCGACACTGGCGAGCGAGAGCAGATGACGGCGGGACTTGGTGATGTGAGGTAGGCGCATGAGGGCACTCCATCGGGGCGTTATTGGCATTGTTCTTTTCGAGGGCAGCGGCGCCTTGAGCACCGATACCTTCCCATCAACCGGCTTGGTGAACGGATGTCCTGGCGAGACATCGCGACGCAAACACGTTCGATCAAAACGTCATTCAGTGAACAAATGATCGGATCAGACCTGTGAAAAAGCAAACTCTGAAGCGCTATACCTTGGGCTATACAACCTTGGGATCTGATCCTTTGGGTGTAGGCCACAAGGCGGCATGGCCACTGAGCTTGCGTGCAATTCAGCATAGACAGATATTAGCGTTAAACGAAACAACGCAGACCACGATTGCCGCCCCGATTCTTTATCATTGAGGCGAACAAACGCGTCCGATTGTCAGACAAGAGAAGGCAGTGTTCGCCCCAAAAGTCATGGCTCCGACGCAATGATGGGAGAACCAAGGGGAAATAAATAGAGGACAAAGAGCGAATCAAGAGAGAGCAAAGGGCAAGAAAAAAAGCAGGTATCGAGGAGAAATAGCAAAGGAATGGCGAAGGAATGGCGAAGGAGTGACGGAGAAATAGCAGAGCAATAGCACCGGGAAGGTAACGGGACGCCTGGGCCTCACGCGAGCATCGCGCGGACAACGACAATGCTGAACCTTGGCAACGATAACGACACCAAGAACGACACCAGGAGCAAGGCATGGGGCCATGCGCCCCGCCCTGCTCCCGATGACTCGCTCGGCGCATTGTACGACGCGTATCCACGGGAGCCTGTCATCGGGAGCCAGTCGTCAAGCGCAAGCCGTCAGCAGAAAACTAATAGGCTGCAGACATCTCGATGAAACCATACGAAGACGGCAGTTCTCTGCTCACTCCCTGAGGGCCGCGCAGACCCGCTGGGCAGCCACCTCATCGATGATCAGCCCCTGCAGCCAACCACCGCGCAACGCACTCAGGATGGCCGGCACCTTGTCGTGCCCGCCCGCCAGCCCGATCAGCGGCTGCGCCTTGAGCGAGGTCAGCGGCACGCTGGTGATGCGCTGCGCCAGCGGGCAATCGATCAGCCGGCCATGGGTGTCCAGCGGCCAGCCCATCAACTCGCCCACGGCACCGACTTCCATCAGCTCATCGCGCTCGGCGGCGCTGATGAACTGATCCTGGAACAGCGTCGCCTGGGCATCGAGACGCCCGATGCCGATCATCCCCACATCGGCCTCGCAGGCGACCTTGAACACCGCCTTGACCAGATTCTGCCCCTGCAGCGACTCCTTCTCCTCGATGCTGGCCGCCACCACGGGCGCGGGTAGCAGGAAGCGATCAGCGCCGATCTTGTCCGCCAGCAGCATCACGCCGTCATAGCGGTTGGATGAGCCATCCAGCGCCACATTGCCGACCAGTGACACGATGCGATGCTGGGGGCGCTCGCTGCGACTCAGCGCTTCCACCGCCGCGCGCACCGCACGCCCGGTACTCAGCGAGATGGTCTGCGGCTGCTGGCGACCGAGATAGAACGCCAGACGTTCGGCACCCGCCACCGCCAGATACTCCGCGATGCTCTCCGGTGACTGGGTGTCCGAGGGCACCACATCGCAGAAGCTCAGCCCGAAGTGCTCCACCAGCGTATCCGACAGCGCCATGCTGCTGGCCACGGGATGATCGATGGAGATCTTGACCAGCCGCTCCTGGCGCGCCAACGACAGCAGGCGCTGCACGCCGGGGCGCGACACCCCCAGCTGAACCGCGATGTCATCCTGGGTCCGTCCACCGACATATGACAACCATGCAGCCCGCGCAGCCTGCTCCAGTCGCTGTTCAAACTTGTCCATGCGCTTTCTTCCACACTGTCGATTGAGTCCAACACTTTCCACGCCGCCGCCACCGAGCACAAGTGCCACGCGCCAACCCGCGCGCAAAACGACAACGCCCCGCCGATGAAGGCGAGGCGTTGCAGAGACGCTTTTTCGCGCCGATGGCATCAGCTGGCTGATGCCAGTGTGCCGTGAATGACTACATGAACCAGCGTGCGCCATACCCCCACAGCAGCACGGTGACCGCCAGCAGGCCCTCGAGAACCAGCACCCCGATCCCCAGTGTCGACCCGGTGACGAGGAAGCCTTCCTTGTTGGAGATGTCGAGCAGTGGCGGAATGCCCAGATACAGCAGGTATGCGCTGTAACACAGGCCAATGGTGCCCGCGAGGATACACACCCAGATGACGGGATAGAGCGCGACCAGCCCCGCGAGGAACATCGGCGTGGCGACATAGCCCGCGAAGATGATGCAACGCCGGCGACTGGGGTGCCCCGAGAAACGCTGCGAGAGCATGTGAATGACAGTGCCCATGAAGCCGATCGCTGTCAGTATGGCGATATAGAACGCGATACCGGCGAAGAAGGCATCCAGTGGCTCCAGAAGAATGGCGTGGCCTTCCGTCAGGCTCCAACCGAACTGCGTGGTCCCGATGTAGGCACAGATGACAGGCACCAGCGCCATGAGCAGCACATGATGTGCGTAGAGGTGGGTGATGGATTCGTGTTCCTTGCGGATGGTCTGCCATTCCCGTTGCGGATGCGCCATCAAGCCCCATACGTGGGTCAGCATGTGGTCTACCTCCCGTTGACAGTCGTCGACAATCCGGCCATGCGGTCCCGGCGCGGAGTTCGTGTCAGGGCAGTTGCACAGCCATGAATTGAGCGTAGACCACATTGCGCCAACTGGCAGTTCAACGCCCGTTGCCCCTTCCGAATCGTGCCGGTGCAGGCGTGAAACAGGCCAACCAGGGAAGCGTTGACCGGGACAGCGACAGCACGCCCTGCACTTTTGAGGGATACTTGATTTACCCCCTATGGATGGATGACGACGAATGCCAATCGGACAGCGTAGCGGCATGAAGGCAGTGCTTGTCATGCAGGGAGTGCACGACATGAAGAGAATGTTCGGCATCAAGAGAGCGCTCGGCGTGGGCCTGGCAGTGGGCCTTGCCACCCTGGGCACGCCCGCCCAGGCAGAGCCGGTCGCGCTGACCATGAGCCGCGAATACGGCCCCCAGACCATGATGGGCCAGCGCGCCCAGCAGTTCGTCGATCAGGTAGCATCGCTCAGCGGGGGCGAGCTCGAGATCACCTTCGGAGAGGGCCCGCTGAGTCGGCTGCGCTCGGTGAATCACCTCGAGGCCATCAACGCCGACATCATCCAACTGGCCGACTCCCACAGCGGCGCGCTGGCCGCCGAGATGCCGCTGTTCGGCCTCAGCTCGCTGCCGACCCTGGTAGATGACCCGCATCAGGCGCGCGAACTCTACCGTCTGGCGCGCCCCAGCTATGAAGCGCAGCTGGAAGAGCATGACCAGATTCTGCTCTATGCCCTGCCCTGGCCGCCCAGCGGGCTGTGGTCACGCAAGCCGATCACCACACGCGATGACCTCCGGGGCGTGCCCGTGCGGGCCTACGACCGCAATACCCAGCGCGTGCTGCTCAACCTTGGCGCCATCGCCACCGTGCTCGGCTGGGAGCCGATGCAGCAGCAACTGGCCGAAGGCCGTATCGAGGCGGTGATGACCTCGGCCCTGGGCGGCCTGACGGCTGAGCTCAACCGCACGCTGGATCACTACACCGCGCTGCAATACGCCATGCCACTCAATATCGTTCACATGAGCCGGTCACGCTTCGAAGCGCTCGACGAGACCCAGCGCGAGGCCCTTCTCAGCGCCGCGACCGAGATTGAAGACACCAGCTGGAACGCCATCGCCAGTGTCCTGGAACAGACCCATGCTCAGCTGGAAGAGGCCGGCGTGACGGTCAGCAACCCCCTCTCGCCCGAACTCAAGCGCTCACTGGCACGCGCCAGTGTCAGCGTGATCGAGAGCTGGCGCAGCAAGGTAGAACTTGCTGATAACGAGCTGCTGGATCGCTATCTCGCACAACGCGATACCCTCTGAGTCAGGCGCGCGACCGTGTCACCAGCCGCCGCCACGACGGCCGCCTTCCCGATAGCGCAGGGAAAATGCGCGACGTCACCCTGCAGCTGAGCATAAACGCAGGCATGCACTACCCTAGCGGGCAAAGGTCAAAGACAAAAAGAAAGGATTCCCCATGACGTCTTCCTCACGCATTTCCGCCCAGTTGTCCGCTGGCCTGGCCACGGCAGGCCTGATCGGCGCACTCAGCGCGCACGCCCAGACGACCCTCAGCATGAGCAGCGATTACGAGCCCGACACGATGATGGGCCAACGCGCTGCCGAATTCAGCCAGCAGGTCGCCAGCCAGTCCGAAGGCGACCTGACGCTGACGCTGCGCTCGGACATTCGCTCCGCCAGTCACCTGCAGGCCACTGCCGGCGGTGTCATCGACATCGCCGCGACACTCAGTGGCGCGCTCGCCGAGGAAGCCCCCTTCTTCGGCATCTCCTCGCTGCCGGCGATCGCCTACGACCTCGATGAAGCTCACCGCCTGTACGTGGTCGCGAAGCCGCGCTACGAGGAACTGCTCGCCGAATACAACCAGATCCTGCTGTATGCCCTGCCGTGGACGCCCAGCGGCCTGTGGTCGAAAGCGCCCATCGCTGACGGTGATGACCTGAAGGACATGCCGATCCGTACCTACGACCGCAACACGCAGCGTGTGCTGCTCAATCTGGGCGCGGCGCCTCAGGTGATGAGCTGGGGAGAGCTCAAACCCCTGCTGCCCGGTGGCAGCATCCACGGCGCGCTGACCTCCGCGATGGGCGGTGTCAGTGCGGAGCTCTACCGCTACATGCCCCACTTCACCACGCTCAACTACGCGATGCCGCTCAATATCATTCACATGAATCGCGATAGCTTCGACGACATGACAGAGTCACAGCAGCAGGCGTTGATCGATGCCGCGCATGCCGCCGAGTCTGCCGGCTGGACGGCCACCCACAGCGTGCTGGACGAGGCCTACACCATTCTGCAGGAGAACGGCGCGAAGCTGATCACCCCGGCCCCACCTGAGCTGCAGGATGCCCTCGAGGAGGCCAGCCAGCATGTGGTGGAAAGCTGGGAGCAGAAGGTCACCAGTGAGGATCGCGAACTGCTGACGAAGTATCTCGAATCACGGCCCGAGCGCTGAGCCCGAAAGCACTGATGATCGTCAGGCTCCAGACACGACAACGGCACCCTCGGGTGCCGTTGTCGTCTTCGTGCGCTTCACGTCTTGTGCAATAGAGCGGGGCTCTGCTCAGCGATGCGACGCCGCCAGTCCCGCGCCGGCCACGACGAACAGACTGCCCGTGGTGCGATTGAACAGCCGCACGCGCCGGTGGCTATCAAACCAGCGACTGATGCTGGAACCCGCATGGGCGTAGGTGCTCATCGTCAGCAGGTCCACCACCAGCCAGGTCAGCGCCAGCACCACGAACTGGGGCAGCTGCGGTTGGGCCATGTCGATGAAGTTGGGAAACAGCGCGCCGAAGAACAGCAGGTCCTTGGGGTTGCTGATCCCGATACCGAAGCCCTTGCGGCACAGTTGCCAACGCGTGGCTCGGGCGCGCATCTGCCCGTCTTCCCCCACGGCATCGAACACCACCGGCTGGGATGGCGCCCGCCAGGCCTGAATGCCCAGATAGATGAGATAGAGCGCCCCGACGATCTTCAGCACCAGAAACCCTGTCTCGGAGGCCGCCAATGCCGCGCCGAGACCCAGCGACGACAAGGCCATCAACACCAGTGACGCCGCCGCCCCGCCTGCCACCGTCGCGAACGAGCGGCGTCGACCGTGGCGCAGACCATGATCCATGCACAACAACGCAAACGGTCCGGGAAAGGTGATCAAGGCGGTGATGACGCTGACATATGCCAGCCAGACGGTGAGTTCCACTGGGGTTCCTTGTCGTTCAACGAGTGACGAACTGCTGAAAGGTGACCTGCCAATATCGCGACTCTCCGCCACGTCAGCAACACTTTTTGCTCCGATCGGCTCGGCAAGACAGCCGCTCCCCTCTTTGAGCATGTTGCTGCTGCCGATACCCATTTCTGCGGGAGAGCACGCACCGCTATCACTTTCGAGGGCTAGGGCGTCAACTACCTGAATGCCAAACCCGCTCCGCTGAACATGACAGCATTTAAATTAACTTCAACGAAATCTGAACCAGTGCGATTAACAAAAAATACTCACAGATCTAGCAGACGTACAACTATTTAAGCACTACCATAATTACGAAACAATTAAAATCTGGCTTGACTATCGCAGGAATACAATCTCATGGAAAGATTTTTTCAGTCAATCGAAAGAGCTATAGCATGTAATGACTGGTATGGAGCTCTCTCAACTGCTTTAACAATTCCAGACATTGCCGGTAAATTTGAAAACCCTCAACTTAACGTTGGTCAGCGATATAAACAATGGTACAGGGAATGGCTGCAAGAAACATATACTGGAAAGGGACCTGCGGTAGGAGGCCATATATTTCTAAGTGATGAGGACTGCTATGGATTAAGATGCAGTTATTTACATGCTGGCGGCGCCGAGCTTGAAAGTAAAGCTAAACATACACTTGAAAGGTTTCATTTTATCGAGCCACCCGAATGGGGATCAGCTCATAGAAATACGGTAAATGGAACCATATTGCAATTACAAGTAGATAAGTTCTGCGAAGATATAGTTTCAGCTGGCAGAGAATGGGTTTCTTGGGCTACTTCAGAACGCCAGGAAATTATTGAAAGAATGGATAGCTTACTTTTCATCCATAATGCCAACAACGGGATACCAGGGTTAATAGAGATTCACAGAAATTAAAAGAACGAGGGAGCACAAAAAAGCCCCCCTTTCGGGAGGCTTTTTTGAAGAATCTGGAGCGGGTGAAGGGAATCGAACCCTCGTCTTAAGCTTGGGAAGCTTCTGCTCTACCATTGAGCTACACCCGCAGGGCGGTGCATTGCGCACGCCAGAACTGCATTGTACTCAACGACTTAGCGCGGTCAAGCAACATCTGATGGAGCGGTTGCCGCAGGCGGCGTCGTACTGGCGATGTTGGTGGCCAAGCCGTTGATTGCATTCAGTATTCAAGCGCCGGTGATAATTCTCAGGCTGCGCAGCTATCGAGTTGCGCCAGCAGCACGCCACGGCGGGCGTCACTCATGCCGAGGCCTTCGGCGCGCTGCGGGAAGGCGGCGTCGATGGCATTGCGGCACAGGGTGAGCCACTGCGCCTCGCTGAGATTCAGCGCTTGCTGCACGGCGATGAAGTTGTCGAGCATGCCGCCGCCGAAATAGGCCGGGTCATCCGAGTTGAGGGTGATATTGAGGCCCGCCTCGATCAGCTTCGGCAGCGGGTGGTCTTCCATGCGCTCCACCACCTTGAGCGCGACATTGGACAGCGGACACACCGTCAGCGGGATACGCCGCTCGGCCAGTTCCGCGACCAGGGCGGCGTCTTCCAGACAGCGCACACCGTGGTCGATACGCTCCACCCCCAGCACCTCAAGCGCCGTGCGGATGTACTCTGCCGGGCCTTCCTCGCCTGCGTGCGCGACACGATGCCAGCCGCGCTCCCCCGCAAGTGTGAAGACCTCAGTGAACTTCTCCGGCGGATTGCCGATCTCGGCGCTGTCCAGGCCGACACCCACGAAGCGCGATTCAAAGGGAATCAGCGCGTCGAACAGCTCGCGCGCAGACGCCGCCGAATGACAGCGCAGGAAGCTCGGCACCAGCGCCGAGGTGATATCGAATTCCTTCACCGCCTCACGACAGGCGCGCTCCAGCCCCGCGAACTGGGTTTCCAGACTCACGCCACGCGCCAGATGCGCCTGCGGATCGAAGAACAGCTCCAGATGCTTGACGCCATCGGCGCTCGCACGGCGGAAGTAGTCCTGCGCCAGGCGGTAGAAGTGTGACTCGTCATTCAAGACGCCCATGCCCTGGTAATAGAGCGCGAGGAAGGCAGGCAGATCCGCGAAGTCATAGGCCGCCTCGACCTCCTCCAGGGTGGCGTAGGGCAATGTGATGCCCTGCTCCGCCGCCAGCTCGAACATCAATGCCGGCGTCAGCGAGCCTTCGATGTGCAGGTGCAGCTCCACCTTGGGCAGGCGGGCGAGAAAGTCATGCATGCGCGGGGTAAGGGTCATGGCCCGTCTCCTCAATGAAAGGCGGCGGCTGGAAGATAGCGGAGCGCTCACCACAGCCTGATGGCGCAATTCTAGCAATCCCGAGACCACCTTGAGGAGAGACGGCGCGGGAAATGCGATTTCTCTGCGCGATGCCCGCCTGCCGTGCCTTTTCGCGACTCGCCGAAATAGGCTATTTTCGTTCATTCGCACTCTCGCAAGCTCACGACACAAGCTCATCACAACAGTCATGAGCGTGCGACAGCCAGCAACGCCCAGCTCCATGCCGCGCTGACTGACATAACCATAACGATCGACGCTGAACACCAAGGACACGATAGCCATGCACGCTACATCCCCTGCCCGCCATCCCTTCTCACGCAGAAAGCATGCTCGACAGCGCGCTGGCGCCCTGCCCGCTGCGCTGCTGCTCAGCCTTGGCCTGCTGGCGCCCTTGAGCGCCAACGCCGCCCAAGACGCTCAAAACGATAAGACCAACTTCGCCCCGCTGGGCAAGACGGAGTGCATCGCGCCCGCCAAGCCCGGCGGTGGCTGGGATTTCACCTGTCGTAGCGTGGCCCGCCTGCTGGATGAGCAGAACCTCATCCCTGCCGGCATGCAGACCCTCAACGTGCCCGGTGCCAGCGGTGGCGTCGCCTTCGCGCATGTGAAGTCCAAGCGCCACGCCGATGAGCAGGTCATCGTCGCCGCCTCGAGCGCGACCACCACCCGCCTGGGCCAGCATGCCTATCAGGACGGCAAGGTCGACGACGTGCGCTGGCTGATGACGCTCGGCGCCGACTACGGTGTGATTGCCGTGGCCAAGGACTCGCCCTACCAATCGCTGAACGAGCTGCTGGCCGCCATGCAGGCAGACCCCAAGGCGGTGCGCTTCGCCGGTGGCGATGTCGCGGGCGGGTTTGATCACCTCAAGGTGCTGATGGCGGCGCGTGAGGCGGGCATCGACAATCTGCGCGCCCTGCCATATCTCGCCTACGACTCCGGCTCCGTCGCCATCACCCAGGTGATGGGCGGCCACCTGGAAGCCTTCACCGGCGACATGACCGAAGCCCGCGGCTTCGTCGAATCCGGCCACCTGCGCCTGCTGGCAGTGTTCAGTGAAGAGCGTCTGCCCGGTCAGTACAGCGACATCCCCACCGCGCGTGAGCAGGGCATCGATGTGGTCGCACCCAACTGGCGCGGCTTCTACCTGCCGGGTGGCGCATCGGATGCCGCCTTCGACTGGTGGGAGCAGACCCTCAACCGCATGGCCGAGACGCCCGAGTGGCAGCAGGTGATGCAGGACAACGGCCTGATGCCGTTCCACAAGTCCGGCAAGGCGTTGGATCGCTTCATCACCCAGCAGGTCAGCGATGTCGAGCAGATGTCGCAGGAGCTGGGCCTGCAGTGATCAACTGAGCCACTGAGGTACTGGCTCTCTGAGGCCCTTGAGCCCTGAGCGCCGCGCTCGCCCGGCAAACGCTCAAGACTGGCAAAAGCTCATGGCAGCCCCAAAAAAGCCGCCACCCCGTTTGCCGGGGTGGCGGCTTTTGGCTACTGGCTGGTTCTCTTCAACGACCTCAGGGCATGGAGGGCCACGGCCCCTTGGGCGGCTGATGTTCTGGGTCGAACTGATAGGGCGATTGCGGGTCGCTCTCTTCGTGCGGCTCAGAATCTCTCTCTGAATCTGTCTCAGTTGTCAGCTCCGCTCCCGGCAACAGCTCGGACAACCGCTCGGTCTCGAACGCGATTTCCGTGTCTGCATCAGCCTCGAGCAGCGGCTCTGCCACGTACTCGTGGTCCGGCTCCACCAGTTCCGCCTCTTCCAGTGGCGCGACGTTGGCCTCGAACGCCTCATCCAGCGCCTCTTCCAATGCCTCCTCGAAGGCTTCTTCCAGCGCGACCTCGAAGGCCTCTTCCTGCGCCGCTGCCTCGGCGGCCTCGGCGGCCAACTGCTCATCCTCGGCGTGTTCATGCGCCCACTCCACCGCCACCTCGACCGCCATCGGTGACGCCGTCGGCAGGATGTTGAGGTAACTGTCGGTCTCCTCGACCGGCACCATCTCGCGCTGGGTGATCTGATAGAGCGCATACAGCGAGATGGCCACGAAGGTGGTCGCCAGCACCAGCCAGAAGGCGTAGGGGTCCATCACTTCCATCGCGCCACCTGCCGCCAGCGGCCCGACGATGGCGCCCAGCCCGAAGGCGAACACCAGCCCGCCGGAGGCACCCGGCATCTCCTCGACCGACAGCGAATCATTGGTGAAGGCCAGCAGCAGCGCGTACAACGGTGTGGTCACGCCCCCGGCAAAGAAGGCCGAGGCGATCAACGGCCACAGCGCATCACCCGCCATCCAGCCGAACAGACATGAGCCAGCCCCGGCGGCGGACAGGCCACAGATGAGCACGCGGCGGTCCATGCGGTCCGACAGCCAGCCGATCGGGGTCTGCAACACCAGCGCACCGGCGAACAGCATGGCGATGAACAGAGCGATATGTGAGCCCGACAGGCCCACCTGGGTGCCGAAGACCGCGCCCATCCCCGATTGGGTCGCATAGACACTGCCGAGCAGGAAGATGCCGATGGCGCCCAGCGGTGACGCCTTGAACAGTTTCGCGAACGACATGGCCCGCGACACCTCGACCACCGGAGCCACGGCCGCCGACAGCAGAATCGGCCCGAAGGAGATCGACACCAGGATGGAGGCACAGATGAACAACACCGAGGTCGCGGCGTCGCCCAGCGTCAACAGGCCCTGCGCGCCGATGATGCCCAGTGTCTGCGCCATCATGTAGGCCGACAGCACCTTGCCGCGCGTCTCGTTGCTCGCGGCCGCATTCAGCCAGCTTTCCGCCGTGACATAGATGCCCGACATGCAGAAGCCGATCAGCAGGCGCAGCAGCGTCCAGGCCCAGGGTTCGGTCAGCAGTGGCAAGGCGATCAAGGCCGCCGAGATGAAGCTGCCTAGCGCCGCGAACACCCGCACATGCCCGACCCGCTGGATCAGCACCGGCGTATAGCGCGCGCCGGAGAGAAAGCCCACGAAGTAGCCCGAGGTGACGATCGCCAGCTCCGCCGAGGAGAAGCCCTCGATGCCGCCACGCAGACCGATCAGCGTGAAGTGCATGCCATTGCCGAGCATGATCAGCACGATACCCAGCAACAACGCCCACACACTGCCCAACACCTTGGCCATGAGTCTTCTCCCCTCCCCTGTCCCCTTGCACGATTGCCGATGGCACCCGGTCAGCACGCAGTCTGGCCACCGGCTACACGCTAGACCAAAGCCCAATGGCCACGCTTCTGCTGCAACGCCGCATAACGTTTCAAACACGACAAGCAAGCCAGAGCACTCGTGGACGGACAGCTCACGCAGGCGGCGCAAGTGCCCCGCTCAGGCCTGCTGGGAGAGGTGCGAGGGAGGCATGCAAGAGCAGCCAGAGAGAAACAAGAGAGCAACGATAGAGAAGCGAGAGAGGAACAAGAGAGAAGCAAGAGAGCGTCGGAAACCGCCAGATTCCGACACGACACCCAGCCAGATCATTCACAAAAATGCACCGCAAAGGTGCGCAAATATGCCTTTCGACCAAGGTCGGTGCGACGAATGGGTATCTTGCGAGCCATCGGGCGGCAGTCTAATTTCACCATACAGAATAAAGTTCCGCCTTACAGAACTGTAAGGTTGCTGTCAGGTTCGCGGCCGCAGGGCGAGTCTCTCGCTCGACCGCTGCCAGCGCCTGGCCCACGACATGTGCCGCTACCACAATCCAATAACACTAGAGGTCGCCATGACACGTCATATGACACTCAAACTCCTGACAGCCGCGGTGGTCACCGCCATGTCCGCCCAGGCCTTCGCCTTCGAACCGAAAGGCAAGGTTGACTGCATCGCTCCGGCTGACCCGGGCGGCGGCTGGGACTTCACCTGCCGCAGCGTCGGCAAGATCCTGTCTGAGCTCGATTTCGTGCCGGGCAACGTGCAGACCATCAACATGGCCGGTGCCGGTGGCGGCGTCGCCTTTGCGCACACCGTCTCCAAGCGTGCCGGTGACGAGCAGCTGCTGGTGGCCGCCTCCACCGCGACCACCACCCGTCTGGCCCAGGGCCAGTTCCCGGGCATGAATCAGGACCAGGTCGAGTGGATCGGCGCACTGGGTGCGGACTACGGCGCCATCGCCGTCTCCAAGGATTCGCCGTACAACACCCTGAGTGAGGTGATGGACGCGCTGAAGAAAGACCCGAAATCCGTCAAGTTCGCCGGTGGCAGTGCCGCAGGTGGCTGGGATCACCTCAAGGTGCTGATCGCTGCCCAGGCAGCCGATGTCGAGAACCTGCCCAAGGTCTCCTACCTGTCCTACAACAACGGCGGCGAAGCCATTACCCAGGTCGTCGGCGGCCACGTGCAGGCCTTCACCGGTGATATCTCCGAGATCCAGGGCTTCATGGAATCCGGCGACTTGAAAGTGCTGGCCGTGCTCTCAGAAGAGCGTCTGCCGGGCAAGCTGGCTGAGGTGCCGACCGCTCGCGAACAGGGCATCGATGCCGTCGCCCCCAACTGGCGCGGCTTCTATATCCCGGCGGGTGTCAGCGACGATGCCGAGCAGTACTGGACCACCACGCTGGACAGCGTCTATGAAAGCGAAGAATGGAAAGACGTGATGACCAAGAGCGGCCTGATGCCGTTCCACAAATCGGGTGCCGAGTTTGATGCCTTCGTGAAGGCACAGATCAAGGACATCCAGACCCTTTCCAAGGACATTGGGCTGATTCGCTGATGAATGACCGCATCTTTGGTCTGCTGATGCTCACCCTGGCCGTCGCGTACGGCTGGGGTGCCCAGCAGTTCCCGGAACCCTTCGGCGGGGCCGAGTCCATCGGGCCCGAAACCTTCCCCACGGTGCTCTCGATCGTGCTGGCGCTGAGCAGCCTGTATCTGATCGTGCGTCCCGACCCGGACCAGCAATGGCCGTGGAGCCGCACCGGCGCCGAGATGGTGCTGGCCATCGTCATCCTGTGCCTGTACACCGCACTGCTTGAGCCGCTGGGCTTCATCGTCACGACCACCGCTGCGGTCGGCACCCTGTGCTGGCGCATGGGCTCCAAGCCGGTTCGCGCCTACGTGACTGGCCTGCTTGGCGGCATCGTCGTCTTTGCCCTGTTCAACTTCGTGCTTGAGCTACCACTGCCGCTGGGCATCCTGGAGGTGGCGTAATGGAAAGTCTTGGCTTCTTGATGCAGGGCTTCGGCATCGCCCTGCAGCCAGAGAATCTGATGTTCGCCGTGCTGGGGGCCTTCCTGGGCACCCTGATCGGCGCACTGCCGGGCCTGGGCCCGGCCAATGGTGTGGCCATCCTGATTCCGCTGGCCTTCACCCTGGGCCTGAGCCCGGAAACCTCGCTGATCCTGCTGACCTCGGTCTACGCCGGTGCCATGTATGGCGGGCGCATCTCCTCGATCCTGCTCAACATCCCGGGCGATGAGCCGGCGATGATGACCTGTCTCGATGGCTATCCGATGGCCCAGAAAGGCAAGGCCGCCGAAGCGATGGCCATCTCGGCGATCGCCTCCTTCATCGGCAGCCTGATCGCCACCATCGGCCTGATCGTGATGGCGCCGTGGCTGGCCAGCTTCGCGCTGACCTTCGGCCCGGCGGAATACTTCGCGCTGTTCGTGCTGGCCTTCGCCACCCTGGGCGGCATCACCGGCAAGAATCCGGTCAAGACGCTGATGGCCGCCGCCATCGGCCTGATGATCGCCACCGTCGGCATCGATGGCTCTACCGGCACCCAACGCTACACCTTCGACGTGCTGGAGCTGTTCGAGGGCATCGACTTCATCATCGCCATCGTCGGTCTGTTCGCCATCTCGGAGCTGCTGTTCTTCATCGAACAGCACGCCGGTGAAGGCAAGCCGATGATCGCCATGAACAAGATGACCCTGAAGCTGAAGGATATCGTCGCCATCCTGCCGACCTCCTTCCGCGGCGGTGTGCTGGGCTTCATTTCCGGCGTGTTGCCGGGCGCCGGTGCGTCGCTGGGCAGCTTCATCAGCTACACGCTGGAGAAGAAGATCCTCGGCAAGAAAGGCAACTTCGGTGAAGGTGATCCGCGCGGCGTGGCCGCCCCGGAAGCCGGCAACAACGGTGCCGCCTCTGGTGCCCTGGTGCCGATGCTGACGCTGGGCGTGCCGGGTTCCGGTACCACCGCGGTGCTGCTGGCGATGCTGATCTCGCTCAACATCACCCCGGGCCCGCTGATGTTCACCCAGCACGGCGACATCGTGTGGGGCGTGATCGCGGCGCTGCTGATCGGTAACGTCATCCTGCTGCTGATGAACATCCCGATGGTCGGCATCTTCGTCAAGCTGCTGTCCGTGCCGCCCAAGTACCTGCTGCCGGTGGTGACCATGGTCGCCTTCGTGGGCATCTACTCCATCAGCCACTCGACCTTCGACCTGTACTTCATGGTCGCCTTCGGGGTCGCTGGCTACTTCCTGCGCAAGCTGGATATCCCGCTGGTGCCGGTCATTCTCGGCATGCTGCTGGGGCCAGAGATGGAGAAGAACCTGCGCCACGCCATGCAGCTGTCTGACGGCGACTGGACCATCCTGATCGGTAGCCCGCTGGCCGTGACCCTGTGGTGCATCGCCATCGCCGGCCTGCTTCTGCCGGTGATCGTCGGCCCCATCCTGCGTCGCCGCATGAGCGCCGCCAAGGCCGCCACCGACGCCTGATCCAGGCCAGGGTCTGCGCCTCTCGCGAGGTGGCATTCCCTGAATGACAACGCCCCCGCCGGTCTTGCCGGCGGGGGCGTTGTCATTTCAGCACTTTCCATAACGTGTCACTGGCGAGTCGCGTATCAGTCGCCCTGCTGCCACTGGGCGAGCAGGCGGTGGGCCTGGGCAGGCGTCAGGCGCGCCGTCGGGCCACTGAGCACGATGACTTCCGCCGGTGCCAGCCCCTCGTCGTGATGCTGGGCGACGCTGACCGCCAGCGCCGCCACCGACAGGCCGGCCGCCTCACCGGTCTCGATCTCGCCACTGTCGACACACTGCTGCAGCAAGGCGGACAGCGCCTCATCGACCAGCTCGCCCTCCTCCAGCTGATGACGCAGCGGCCACTGGCTGACATGCGCGTACTGGCACATCGCCTGACGCGGGCGTGTCACGCCCGCCACCGGTCGCGCCTCGGCCAGCGGGCCATGCTCGACCAGCATCAGGCTGGCCGTCTCGCCACTGGCGGCATTCAGCGCCGCCAACCAGCCGCGCAGCTGAGCCTCGCGGGCCGGCAGCGCCGGTGCCAGCTGGGCAAAACGCCCCAGCGCCGCGCCGATGGAGTAGATGCCATGGCTGTCACGCGCCACATAGCCGAAGTGCTCAAGCGAGCCCATCAGCCGCAGAATCGTGCTCTTGTAGAAACCACTGGCCTGCGCCAGCTCATTGAGCGTCAGGCGAGGGGTCGCGGGGGTAAAGGCTTCCAGCAGCGTCAAGGCACGCTCGACCGCTTCCACACGTTGATTGGCCATGCGGCGGGACTCCCACGGCAGGTGAAGAACGAGGCTGACAGGCAACGTGCGCCATGCCGTCTCAATGGACTTGAATCATGCCATAACGTTCTGACAGACAGAACATGACGCGCCTGTCGCACTGACGATACTGGCCGTGCAGCGTGGTAGAATGGTGAGCTACCACACTATTTCCGGTTACGTCCGCACAAGGTTCGCTCATGTCCATCTTCATCATCACCTTCGTGGTCTGCCTGATCGTCACCGTCGGCACCGTGGCCATGCTGATGATGTCGCGTACGCCGCGCTTTCGTACCGACTACAGCGATATCGCCCGCGTGCTGGACCAGGCGATCAGCGGCGAGATCAACGAGAACGAGTGGCACAGCGTGATCGGCTACCCGATTCGCCATGATGAGTACCTGGAAAGCCTGCGTCGCCGCTGCCAGGGCATCTTCGACAACCATGCCAGGCCGTGGCAGCTGGCCCAGGGCGGTGCGCTGTTCTCGCGCGCCGGTCGTGAAGAGCTCAACGTGCTGCTGGGCCATCTGCGTGCCCGCACCGGTGTCGCGGAGACTCGCGCCTGATGGCCGCCAGCGAGATGCGCCTGATCCCGCTCTCCAACCTGCGCGAGCACCACGATCACAGCTATCACCAGCTGGTGATCGGCCTCGATGGCCTGGCCGAGTTCGAGATCGAGGGCCAGGGCGGCGAGATTCGCCCGCTGACCGGCTGCATCGTGCCGGCCGATCATGTCCACTACTACGCGGGCATCGGCGAGAATCGCCAGCTGATTCTCGACCTGCCCGATGATGCGCCCTACCTGACCGGCCATCATCGCGACCTCAAGCGTCTGTTCGAGCGCCCACGCTTCTTCACGCTGGACACCCGCCTGCGTGGCTATCTCGAATTCATGCTCGCGGAAGTCAACGACTACCAGCAGGCGCCGGGCGACCTGCTCGCCGCCACCTTCCTCGCCTGCCTGAACACGCGCATCGAAGAGCCAATGAGCGCGCTGAGCACCAGTGGCCGTCAGCTGGATCTGGTCGCGCTCAACCGCTTCATCGACGCCAATCTCGGCCAGCGCCTCAGCGTGGCGGATCTTGCCCGCCAGTCACATCTCTCCGAGCAGCATTTCAGCGAGCGCTTCCGCGTACTGACCGGCCTCTCGCCCTATCAGTATCTGCTGCGCCGTCGGCTGGAAGAGGCACGCCAGCTGCTGGGCACCAGCGAGCTTTCCCTGTCCCAGATTGCGGATCGCTGCGGCTTTGCCAACCAGAGCGCCCTGTCCCACGCCTTCCGCAAGCATCTCGGCTTCCCGCCTTCGGCACTGCGCAAGTCGTGATCGAGTCGGCAGGAGCCGGTGAGGATCGCGTGTCAGATCCGTCCGTGTGTCTGGCACGCCGCTCTTGAATTCGCCGCTCTTCGATTCGCCCTCTCTCTAGCACGCCCTCCTTGATTCGCCCCTCTCTCTAGCACGCCCTTCCTCAATTCACCCTCGCTGGAAGTACGTCACCAGGGAGACGCACGCCGTTCAACGACGCTCCTACCGTCAGCTGCAAGCCAGTTCCCCCCCTCAAGCCTCTACCACCTTGGTATAACAAGATCGCGTCATTTCGCGGCATAGCCTCCGACAAAGGTCGGAGAAGCGTGTCACTTTTCTGACATGCCCGTGAATTTGACATGCGCAGCCGAGAAATTGGAAAGACCCGCCCCCCTGCGCCACCCTACATTCTCAGTCATACATCCAGACGTGCCGCTGTCGCGCTTTCTGATGCATTCTGCATCACTCCCGGCGCTGTGACTCGGCAATCCCATTCGGCGCTTCGACGCCCAGCAGCAAGGGGTTCGCACCATGACCACCTCCACTTCCTCCGATCAGCCCAGTGCAGTGAATGCCGCGATCACCTCGGCCACGTCCACAACCGCCCAGTCCTCAACAAACGGCAAGCAAGAGGTGCTCAAGGGCAATGTGCTCAAGGACAACATCCTGCGCAGTGACCAGATGCTGGCCGCCAGTACCTGGCAGCAGTCTCCGGAGGCGCTGTTCGCGCGCGTCAGCGACCACTACCTGGTCGATGAAAGCGCCTACGTCAGCGAGCTGGTCGGGCTACTGAACGCCGAAGACAAGGATGCCAAGCGCATCGGCGACAAGACGGCCGAGCTGGTACGCGAGATCCGCACCATGGACACCGCCGTCGATTCCATCGACGAGCTGCTGCAGCAGTACAGCCTCGACACCCAGGAAGGCGTGTTGCTGATGTGCCTGGCCGAGGCGCTGCTGCGCATTCCGGACAAGGAAACCGCCGATGCGCTGATCGAGGACAAGCTCGGCGTGGCCGACTGGAAGTCCCACCTGGGCCAGAGCGAGTCCTGGTTCGTCAACGCCTCCACCTGGGGTCTTCTGATGACCGGCAACGTCATCAAGATGGATCTGCCCAAGGGTGACGGCAAGCCGGCCACCTTCATCAACCGCATGGTCAATCGTCTCGGTGAGCCGGTCATCCGCCGCGCCATGTACCAGGCGATGAAGGTGATGGGCAAGCAGTTCGTGCTGGGCCGCGACATCAAGGAAGCGCTCAAGCGCTCCCAGCCGCTGTTCGACAAGGGCTACACCTATTCCTACGACATGCTGGGTGAAGCGGCCTGTACCCGCGACGACGCCAAGGGCTACTTCGACGACTACGCACGTGCCATCCGCACCGTCGGCGAAACCTCGCGCAAGCTGAAGGAAGGCACCCCGTCACCGTCCGTCTCCATCAAGCTGTCCGCCCTGCACCCGCGCTATGAATTCGGCCGTCGTGAGCAGGTGCTGGAAGAGCTGGTGGCAAGCGTGCGTGAACTGGCCGGCATCGCCCGCGAGCTGAACGTCGCCATCACCATCGATGCCGAGGAAGTCGATCGCCTCGAGATCTCGCTGGAAGTGTTCCGCGCCGTCTACGAGAGCGACACCTGCCGTGGCTGGGGCAAGTTCGGCCTCGTCGTGCAGGCCTACTCGACGCGTGCCCTGCCGACCCTGCAGTACCTGAACCGCATCGCCGACCTGCAAGGCGACGAGATCCCGCTGCGTCTGGTCAAGGGCGCTTACTGGGACAGCGAGATCAAGGAATCCCAGGAGCTGGGTGTCGAAGGCTATCCGGTGTTCACCCGCAAGGCCTCCACCGATGTCAGCTACCTGGTCTGCGTGCGCTTCCTGCTGTCCGAGAACACTCGCGGACGCATCTACCCGCAGTTCGCCACCCACAATGCCCACACCATCAGCACCATTCTGGATGTGGCCAACGCCGGCGAGACACGTCAGTTCGAATTCCAGCGTCTGCACGGCATGGGCGAAGCCCTGTATGAAGCCGCGCTCAAGCGCGCCCCCAAGGGAACCTGGTGCCGTATCTATGCGCCGGTCGGCGCGCACAAGGACCTGCTCCCGTACCTGGTGCGTCGTCTGCTGGAGAACGGGGCCAACTCCTCGTTCGTTCACCAGCTGGTCGACCCGCGCGTGCCGGTCGAGAGCCTGTGCACCCACCCGGTGGTCACGCTCAATCAGTACAAGACCTACCACAACCCACGCATTGCGCTGCCGCCGAACATCTATGGCGCAGACCGCCTGAATTCACGGGGCATCAATCTGAACATCAATAGCCAGTACCAGCCGCTGATCGACGAGATGGCCACGCACATGGACACCACCTACGACGTGCGTCCGCAGCTGGCCTTCGATGTCGAGGTCAATGCCGAGCGTCGTCAGGCCGTCACCTGCCCGTTCGACCGTCGTGACACCCTGGGCCACGTGCAGTGGACCAGCGCCGAGGAAGCCTCCAAGGCCATCGACGCCGCCTGGGCTGCCTTCCCGCGCTGGGAGCAGACGCCGGTCGAGGAACGCGCCGCGATTCTCGAGCGCTTCGGTGACCTGATGGAAACCCACACCGCCGAGCTGATGACCCTGTGCTCCCGCGAGGGTGGCAAGCTGCTCACCGACGGCATCGCCGAGATCCGTGAAGCGGTCGACTTCTGCCGTTACTACGCCAACCGTGCGCGTGCCGACTTCGCCGAGCCGACCGAGCTGCAGGGCCCGACCGGCGAGCACAACCAGATCATGCTCGGCGGCAAGGGCGTCTTCGCCTGCATCAGCCCGTGGAACTTCCCGGTCGCGATCTTCTGCGGCCAGATGGTCGCCGCCGCCGTCACCGGCAACACCGTGGTCGCCAAGCCCGCCGAGCAGACCTCACTGGTCGCTCACCGCGTGGTCGAGCTGCTGCGCGAAGCCGGCATGCCGCACGATGTCGTCCAGCTGCTGCCGGGCGATGGCCCGACCGTGGGTAGCGTGCTGTCCAGCGACCCGCGTATCACTGGCGTGTGCTTCACCGGCTCCACCCAGACCGCGCAGATCATCAACCGCTCGCTGGCCGCGCGTGAGAACGCTCCACTGCCGACGCTGATCGCCGAGACCGGTGGCCTCAACGCCATGATCGTCGACTCCACCGCCCTGCCGGAGCAGGTCGTCAATGACGTGGTGCAGTCCGCCTTCCAGAGCGCCGGTCAGCGCTGTTCCGCCCTGCGCGTGCTCTACGTGCAGGAAGACGTCGCCGAGCGCGTCATCGGCCTGCTCAAGGGCGCGATGGACGAGCTGAAAATCGGCGACCCGCGTGACCTGGGCACCGACGTCGGCCCGGTCATCGACGAGGAAGCACGTGCCGGCCTGCTCAAGCACATCGAGGAATATCGCAGCCAGGGCCGCGTGATCGCCGAAGCCGCCGTCGACAAGACCATCACCGAGCACGGCACCTTCGTCGCGCCGGTCGCCCTGCGCATCGATGGCATCGATAGCCTGGAAAGCGAGCAGTTCGGTCCGGTCCTGCACATCGCGACCTGGAAAGGCGGCGAAGTGGACAAGGTCATCGATACCATCAATGGCCTCGGCTACGGCCTGACCTTCGGTGTGCATTCGCGAAACGAAAGTTTTGCTAATGCCGTTGCACAGAAAATTCGTGTTGGTAATGTCTACGTCAACAGGAATATCATCGGTGCTGTGGTAGGTGTACAGCCGTTTGGTGGTCAGGGCTTCTCTGGTACTGGCCCGAAAGCCGGCGGCCCGCACTACCTGCACCGCTTCGCTACCGAGAAGACCCGTACCGTCAACACCACGGCTCTCGGCGGCAACGCGTCTCTTCTCGCCATGGGCGACGAATGACCGACGCTGCCTGCTCTCGCGGCAGCAGCAGAGGTCATGCCTGGCGGAAGACTGCATGCTGGACGTGCATGAGGTAGCCAGGTGACAGGGCATCAGGACGATGCCCAGTGGATGACGGCAGCACGCCAGGCCGTCATCTGCCCCGGACACCGACAGGGACGCCCACGGACATGAATCGCCAGCGACTGGCCCCTCATGCTCGTGCCCTGCGGTGTCCGTTGCCGTTTCCCCTTTTGACTCGACGGCAATATGCGGGGACGGACGAACGTCAGAAGATTCGTTTATGCGCTAGTCTGAACGTACAAGATTGGCAGGAACTTGCGAGAGCCACCGCGACAAGGCCCTCGAAGGACGTTCGATGCATGACGCAGGACTCCCGGCGACGGTCTGACAGGAACCGTCACTGGCAGTGAATCATCACGACGCTCGCCGTCCGACAACAATAAATGCAAAGGATTTACTCCACGATGGTCGATAACAGCCCCACCATACTCATCACGTTCGCTATCTATCTGGCGGTGATGCTCGGCATTGGCCTGCTGGCCTACAAGCGCACCTCCAACATGTCGGATTACATCCTGGGTGGCCGCTCATTGGGCCCCTGGACATCCGCCATTTCCGCCGGTGCGTCCGACATGTCCGGCTGGCTGCTGCTGGGCCTGCCCGGCGCCGCCTACCTCAGTGGCCTGTCCGCTGCCTGGATCGGCATCGGTCTGCTGGCCGGTACCTGGCTCAACTGGCTGATCGTCGCCAAGCGCCTGCGTATCTACAGCTTCGTCGCCAGCGACTCGCTGACCCTGCCGGATTACTTCGAGAAGCGTTTCCGCGACAACTCCAAGATGTTGCGCGTCATCTCGGCCGTCTTCATCCTACTGTTCTTCCTCTTCTACACCAGCTCCGGTCTGGTGGCAGGTGGCAAGCTGTTCGAGACCGTCTTCGGCCTCGACTACACCATCGCCGTGACCGTCGGTACCATCGCCATCGTGTCCTACACCTTCTTCGGCGGCTTCCTCGCCGTGTCGTGGACTGACCTCATCCAGGGTCTGATGATGGCCGCTGCCCTGATCGTGGTGCCCATCGTGGCACTCACCGACATGGGTGGCGTGGCAGAAGCGACCTCGCGCATCACCGCCGAGAACCCGCTGCTGCTGGAATGGTTCCGTGACGCCTCCACCGGCGAAGCGCTGACCCTGGTCGGCATCGTCTCCTCACTGGCGTGGGGCCTGGGCTACTTCGGTCAGCCGCATATCCTGGCGCGTTTCGCGGCCATCCGCAGCGAGAAGGACATCGGCGCGGCACGTACCATCGCCGTCGTCTGGTCTGCACTGGGTCTGTTCGCGGCCATCTGCATCGGCCTGCTGGGTCTCGTCTACGTGCCGAAGGACCTGGCCGACAGCGAGAAGATCTTCATGGTCATGGTGAACTTCATCTTCCACCCGGCGGTTGCCGGCGTGCTGCTGGCCGCCATCCTGGCTGCCGTGATGTCCACCGCTGACTCCCAGCTGCTGGTGTCGTCCTCTGCCCTGGCCGATGACTTCTACAAGGCGCTGTTCAAGAAGGATGCGACCCAGTCCGAACTGGTGTGGGTCGGTCGCTTCGCGGTGGTCGGTATCGCCATCATCGCCTGGATCCTGGCGCTGGACCCGAACTCCAGCGTGCTGGGTCTGGTGTCCTACGCCTGGGCCGGCTTCGGTGCCGCCTTCGGTCCGGCACTGATCATGTCGCTGTACTGGCGTCGCATGAACCGCTTCGGCGCGCTGGCCGGCATCATCGTCGGTGGCGTGACCGTGGTGGTCTGGAAGCAGCTTTCCGGTGGCATCTTCGATCTCTACGAGATCGTGCCGGGCGTCATCTTCGCCTACATCGCCATCTACGTGGTCAGCATCATGAGCGCAGCACCGGCTGATGAGATCACCACGGAATTCGACAAGGTCGAGAACCACGCCTGATTGAGGTGTGACAAGACACTGTTGAAGCCTGTACCTATTGCCGTTCATATCGGCAATACGACAACGCCGCCCTTCGGGGCGGCGTTGTCGTTCATGGCAACTTGTCCTCACTGACTCTGGCTGTCATGGCTTTCTCATATGGCCTGGTCACATGAGTGACTCGCACGGCCTAATCACATTGGCGAGGCTTGCGGAAATCGATCACCCAGACTCCCTCTTGCAGTGACAGCGCTGGCGATGGCACTTGAGACCGAGCTTGAGGCAGAACTTGAGACTGAACTGATGAAGGGGCGGAGGACTTACCGGTAGGCTGGCGGGTGGGCTGATCGGAGGCCTGACTGGCAGCATCGCCCGGCGCACAGGGCGACCGTGCTTGCAGGCGTGCCTTGAGCGCCTCATCGCGCAGCAAGGTCACCGCGCTGGCGCCCGCCAGGCGCAGCCGCACCACGGCCCAGTAGTTGTCGGGCGTGAAGGCGGCGACCAGATTCTGGCCCACGGCCGCCACCTGCTGGCGAGCGACCCGCGCCAGTGGCGCCACTGGCGCCTCGCCCAGCACCAGTACCGGCAAGGCATCGCGCGGCTGGTAGCGCTCGGCGTCGCGGGGCGAGTCCAGCGGCAGGCCCTGTTCCCGCGCCTGAGCCACCAGAGTGCGCGCCAGTTGTGTCTCATGGGCCTGCTGGGCGGCCAGCGCATTGCTCCAGGCGGCGAAGATCACCTCATGGCGCACCAGCAACAGGCCGGCGACGATCAACAGACACTGCATCAACGGGCACTGCGCCAGACGCCGCCAGACAGATGTCTTGCGCTGCGTGTTGGCCGATTCAGTCATGCTCGGCGTTGCGCTTGCCTCCGCGCTCGATCTAACGCTCTCTCTTGCTCTCACGCTCAGTGCCAGCATCAGGGCGCCACCCAGCAGCGGCCCCCAGGCGATCAGGGTGCGCGAATGAAATACCGGCTCGGCCAGCAACAGCATCGGCCCCCACAGGGCGGGAACCAGCAGCAGCGCCCACAGGGCCCAGCTCATGCGCTGCAGGGATAGCTGGCGCGCCGAGCGAGACCTGCCCTCGGGCGCGCCAGTAGCGGCTTCCTGTCGCACAAGCGCGCCGTGAGACAGGAGTCGCAGCAGCGCCACCCCGGCCAGCAGCGCCAGACTGAGCAGCAACGTGACCTGCCCCAACCCCTCACGCAGTGCGCCCAGCGCCACGCTCAGGTTGTGCTCGAGACCCGCCAGCAAGGCCTGAGGGTCGGCGAAGGGCAGCATCTGGCCATGCTGCTGACTGTACTCGCCCGCCACCAGCAGCCGCGTGATGGGCAGATAGAGCAGCAAGGCGACGGCGGCCAGCGCCCCACGCTGCAACAGCATCCGCCAGCGCGACCACAGTGACGTGCTGGCAGCGCCCGCGAACAGGGCTTCGAGCAGGCTCAGCACCAGAAAGGCATTCAGGGCCGGTTGATAGCAACACAGCGCCAGCAACAACAGCAGCAAGGCGCTCAGCGGTGGCTGCCAGGCCTGCCATGGCCCTTCGCTTATCCCTCCGGCTTGCTCTCCCTCTTCCCTGCTTTTCCCGCCAGCACGCAGCACCAGACTGGCCAGTATGGCACTGGCCAGCGCCACGCTCATCGGCAGGCTGTCGAAGGTGTAGCTGAAATTCTGCAGGGTGAAGGGCGTCAGCCAGATCAGCGCATTGCCCACTACGCAGCCCGCCAGCGAGAGCCCCGGCAGCCATCGCCACCAGGCCAGCGCCATGCCCGCCGCCAGCCCCCAGGCCGCCAGTTGTGGCAAGGGCGCGACATTGACCAGCACGTCGCCGAAGCCCAGCAGACGCATGATGCCCTCGGCGGCCGGGCGTGCATTGAGCATCCAGCCGTAATAGCCATCCAGCGCGCGACTCATGTCATCCAGATACAGCGCGCGCGTGGCGA
This sequence comes from Cobetia sp. 2AS, assembly GCF_029846355.1. Taxonomy (NCBI): domain Bacteria; kingdom Pseudomonadati; phylum Pseudomonadota; class Gammaproteobacteria; order Oceanospirillales; family Halomonadaceae; genus Cobetia; species Cobetia sp. 2AS. The sequence goes on along the minus strand of NZ_JARWKQ010000001.1, from coordinate 629,740 downwards.
TCAGCGGCACAAGCCCGAGGCCGATCACCACCAGACTGGCAAGCAGGATGCGCCATGCCTGACGCCGTCTGGCATCAGCGGCATCACACGCTTGGGACAACGGCTGCGAGCTTGTCATGCACTGGACTCCCGATCAGAACGATACCCAGGACGGATGACGTCGAGAGTACCTGACTCGGGGCGCGATGGAATGCCCCGACGAAAGCCCATCAAAAACGCCACCCGAGGGTGGCGTTGTCGACCTGCCTACGTGATGCAGAAGTTACTCGGCCGGCGTGCTGGCCTGATGGAAGTGCACATCGCGCTGCGGATAGGGAATGCTGATGCCGCGCTCATCGAAGGTCAACTTGATGCGTTCGGTCATGTCCCACTTCAGCGCCCAGTAATCGGAGGCCTGGCACCACATGCGGAAGTTGAAGTTGACCGAGCTGTCGGCCAGTTCCGCCACGGCGATCAGGTGGGACGGCTCCTTCATGATGCGCTCGTCACCGGCGACCAGCTCCTCGAGCACCGCCTTGACCTGACGGATGTCGTCGTCATAGCTGACACCGACGACCAGATCCAGACGACGCGTCGGCAGCGCCGAGTAGTTGGTGATGGTGTTGGACATGACGCTGGAGTTCGGCACGGTGACCTTGCGGTTGTCCGGCGTCACCAGGCGGGTCTGCAGCATGGTGATCTGATCGACGCTACCGGAGGTGCCGGCGGCTTCGACGTAATCGCCCTTCTTGAACGGACGCAGCGTGACCAGCAGGAAGCCGGAGGCCAGATTGGACAGCGAGCTCTGCAGTGCCAGACCGATCGCCAGACCCGCGGCACCCAGCGCGGCGATCATGGAGGTGGTATCGACACCGAGCTGGTCCAGAGCGGTCAGCAGCACCATGACCACCAGGATGGCGTAGGCGATCTGGCCGACGAAACCGGCCGCCGCCTCGTCCATGCTCTTGCGGTGCAGCAGCGAGGTCGCCCACTGGGTCAGACGCTTGGCGACCCACATGCCGAAGACCAGCACGGCCAGCGCCGACAGCAGGGTTCCGCCCCATTGCAGCCCTATCTCGAACAGCTGACTGGTATCCATGGGGATGGCATTCAAAAATTCCACGACAACTCCTTGAGCATCCCTTGCGTGGCAGTCAGCAGACCACCGGGTGCTTTATCGTTATAGGGCACGAGGCGCGCGCCGGGGACGCACTGACACTCGGCCGAACGGATCATTGGGTATTCACGCGCACACAATTTACCTGACTATCGGCGTCACGTCAGTGCTCTTGCGCCCGGGGCCGCGTGCCCTGACAGGCCATTCATCCATTCAGGGCTGCGCTCGAGCGGGCGTCAGCCCCAGCGGTGAGCGCAGCGTCAGCGCATCCAGGCGCAGGCCCACGGGAAACTTGTTGGCATCCAGGCCCGCATCACGCGGCGCGATGGGCGGCGGCCCCTTGAGGGTCAGGCTGAAGCTGCCGTCGCTCGCGATCAGCGCGGCGGGCACCTCGACCTCGAAGCGCTCATAATTACCGCCCACCGGCCAGCGCGTGACGGTCTGCTCCCCGATCATGACTTCCACCGGCAGCGCGGCGGCCGAATCCGGGAAACGTGACAGCTCAAGCGCCACGACCACGGCCTGCGAGCCTGCCGGCGAGACCTCGGGCGCGACCCGCAGGCGCAAGGTGACCTCCGCCAGCCGCGCACTGACCGGCACGTCTGGCTGGGGCGAGTAGAAACCGGCCCACAGCACGCCGCAATTGCCCAGCGGCTCGCCCTTGCGGATGGGGTAGCGCTCACCCGGCGTCAGTACCGGCACCTCGCCCATCGGCCGGTAACAGGTGGTGGCATGCTCGATGAAGTAGCGCCGATAGTGATCATCGACCCTGGGCGTGCGCGCCAGCCACAGCAGGGTGAGCTCGAAGGCCAACACCACCACGGTGGCCAGCAGCCACCAGGCCCGCTGGCTGCGCCGTGGCCGTGGCGCGCCATACAGCGCATCAGACGAGCCAGAAGACGGTGTCATACCAGTTCTCCACCAGCCAGAGATTAGCGAGCGCGCCCAGCATGACCAGGCCCCAGGCCAGCGTGCGTGGCAGACGAGTGAGCAGGTCATGCAGGGCCAGCACGAACACCGGCATGCCGATCATGTAGCGCGGAATGGCGTCCAGCCCGGTCGCCAGCGGTACGAACAGCGTGAAGCCCGCCAGCCCCATCTCCAGCCAGCGCCGCTGCACGCCCAGCCAGCCGGTCAGGCCGACACCGACCAGCGCCATGCTCGCCTGCCACGCCGGGCGCAGCGTTTCCGGCGCGCTCTGCCAATAGCTCAGCCCTTCAATGAGGTTGGCGAGGGGGTTGCCCATCTCACGGCCCCAGGAAATCTGCACATGACTGAAGGCCAGCGCGTCGCCCGTCCGGTGATAGAGCAGCGCCATGAACAGAAACAGCCCCAAGGGTCCCACCACGCCGATCAGCAGCCAATCGGGCCGCCGCCACAGCTCGGCGAAGGCGCGCAGGCGCAGGCGTGCCACAAGCTCGATTCCCATCGCGATGACCCAGAACACCCCGGTGGCGCGGGTCATCGACAACAGCAGCGTCCAGAGCATCACGCGACCGGTGCGCTGACAGCGCCAGTCGATCAATGACGCCAGACACAGCAGCCAGAACAGTGACTCGGAATAGAGTGCGCTGAAATAGAAGCTGTACGGCATGCTGGCCGCCAGCCACACGAACAGCAGCAACGGCGCGCCGGGGCGCGTGATGGCCAGATAGCGACAGCCCAGCCCCAGCGCGACGGCCAGCAAGGCATTGCTCAGGAGCACGCCCATCAGTTCGGGGTCCAGCTGGCCGCCCAGCGTCACCAGCCACAGCAGCGCCGGATAGAGCGGGAAGAAGGCCCAGTTGGCGGCGTCGCCGTCGCTCATGCCACGCGCCTCGACATCGTAGCCGCGCGTCATGATGCCCTTGAACCAGCTGCCGTCGAACTGCGCCATGGCGTGCAGATAGCTGTGATCGCCCCACAGCGCGATGGCGAGCCAGACGGCGCGCGTCACCAGCAACGCCAGCAGGATATGCCCCCAAGGAATGCGCACGGCCTGCGCCCGCGCGAGCGCCTCAAAGGGGGGCGGCGTCTCGGCCGCCAGTGTCTTGAGGCGCTCCCCCAGGGTCGAGCGCGGCCCTGCGGTGACGCTGTCATTCATGCATGGTCTTCCTTGAAGGCCCACAACCGTGAGGCCAGATAGGTCACGATCGGCACCGAGAGCGTGGCGATCGTGATGGCGACGAAGCCCGACAGATCCAGCCCCTGCATCAGCAGTGCCAACAGGCCATTGTTGAGCGCGAAGCCGCCCGCCGCGACCAGTCCGAAGCGCCAGGCACTGCCCTGGCGCTTGAAGGTCAGCCGGCGATGGCCGACCAGCGAGACCTGAAAGGCGACGCAGAAGGCAATGATATTGGCGATGAACTCATTGAGCTGCGGCCACAGGAACAGCAGCAAGGCGGCGACGCCCAGGTGCACGCCCGTCGCGGCAAGCCCGACCAGCCCGAAGCGGGTCGCGGTGCCCGCCTCCTCCCTGGCGCGGGCAGTGACTGGTCTGTCGGACTCGCTGACGCCTTCACGATCAGCGCTCAAGTGATTCACCTCGCGCCGCGTCGCGTGACGCGCCGCGTACGACTCGCGCAGTGCTCAGGCCGCTGTCGAGGCCCCTGTCCGGTGACACGCTGCCCGGTGGGCTGTCGTGCAGACTGTCATGGTCGATCAAGTAAAGCGGACGCTGCTTGGTTTCCATGAACAGGCGACCGAGGTATTCGCCCAGCACGCCGATCGAGATCAGCTGCATGCCGCCGAAGAACAGGATCGCGACCATCAGTGAGGCATAGCCCGGCGCATCGGCGCCGAACAGCACCGTCTTGCTGATGATCACCAGGATATAGAGGAAGGACAGAGCGGCGACGACACTGCCGATATAGGTCCAGACCCGCAGCGGCCAGGTCGAGAAGCTCACCACGCCATCGAGGGCGAAGTTCCACAGCTTCCAGTAGTTGAACTTGGTGGTGCCGGCCGTGCGCGACGGGCGCTGGTAGGTGACGCCCACCGAGCGATAGCCGGGCCACGAGAACAGGCCCTTCATGAAGCGGTTGCGCTCGGGCAGGCGCCGCAGCGCCTCGACGACACGGCGGTCCAGCAGGCGAAAGTCGCCCGCATCGCGCGGTATCTCGGTGAAGGTCAAGCGGTTGAAGACGCGGTAGAACCAGCCTGCCGTCTTGCGCTTGGTGGCGGTGTCTTCATCGCGCGCGGCGCGCACGCCATAGACCATGTCGTAGCCGGCCTGCCATTGGCTGATGAACTCGAGGATCACCTCCGGCGGGTCCTGCAGATCGACATCCATCGGCACGACGGCATCGCCACGCGCCTGCTCGATGCCGGCGGACATGGCCGCTTCCTTGCCGAAGTTGCGTGTCAGGCTCAGGTAGCGCACGCGGGCATCACCGGCCGCCGCGGCCTCCAGACACGCCAAGGTGCCGTCGGTTGAGCCATCATCGACGAACAGCACTTCAAGATGTGGCACCTGCGAGCCCAGGGTCTTCTCGATGGCCTCCAGAAAGAGACCGATGGTCTCCTCCTCGTTCATCACCGGCACCACCAATGACAAGACCCAGTCACCGGAAAGGCGGCGCGACATGTCGCGGGGAATATGCCCCGACGAGGACTGCCGGCCAGACGCCTGGCCACAGGATGCATCAGCTGAGGACCGCATGGTATTTCCTCCATCGAGAGCCCCGTCATTCATGCACGCCAGGGCATCATCATCTGACTAGGTAAGAGTGAAGAGGACACAGGTGCTGCACCAGCGCCTTACCAGACACTCGCCCGCTCTCGATCGGCGCCTCTCCTCCCTCCGCTCCATTACCTCTTGGGGCCGAGGGCGACGAATACAACACGGCGTCAATGCGGATGGCGGCCAGCGCGAACCGGTCTGCCAGCTGCCAAAATCCGTGAAAAGCTCCGCACAGCGCCAGACATCGGCAAGGGCTTGCGAGAGCGGTCTGCGCGGGTCAATGAGCGCGACACTACCTCGCTGCGTTATAGAGCCTGCGGCCTCAACAAGTAAAGCCTGAATCACTCAAGGACTCGCAAGCCATGCCATTAGCCATCAACAAACACGGCCGCTCCAGGGAGCGGCCGTGTTTGCTTGTGCCATGACTGGAATCGCAATGCAAGGAGTCTGCGCAATCGCGTTACTGGCTGGACGCGAGGGCCACCAGCGTGATGAGCAGAAGACACCAGCTCAGCGGCGCCCCCAGCAGCCAGGCGCGGGTCGCATGGCGCGGCACCAGGCCGACGCCATGCGTAAAGCCGGCGCCCAGCCCCCACAGCGCGACCAGCAACATCAGATAGCGCGGCCCTGTCTGCATCGAGGCAATCGCATCCGGCCCCAGCAGCATCCAGATGGCCACCATGGCAGACAGGAGCAGCGAGGCCAGATGGGCAGGTCGAGTTCGGCACCAGGCCGGTGGTCGTGAGGCGTACCAGGGTCGTGACATCGAGCTCTCCTTGATCGGAACGGTCAGCGGCGCAGAAGTAACGTTGGGGGCCGCCTCACTCAATCATCGTCAAAGGTGTGGGTCTGCTCAAGCCACAATGCATTGATGATGCCCGCGAAGCAGGCCAGCAACACACCGAGAATCCAGGCGAAATACCACATGGTGTCGTCTCCTGACGAGGGCACTGCCCTCGCCTGTTGATAGCAAATGGAAGCAATTGGCTCAGCTAGCTCAACTCAATTCAGGCCAGCTCAACTCAGGTCAGATCAGCCCAGCGCACCTCAATACAGGCTGTGACCGTCCTGCTCGATATGCGCGACGTTGACGCGACGCCACATCTTCACGTAGCACCAGGTGGTGTAGAGGATGATGGTCGGCACCATCACTAGTCCCGCCACGGTGACGATGGAGAGCGTCAGCTCGCTGGAAACGGAATCCCACAGCGTCAGACTGGCCTCGCTCATGCGCGAGGACGGCACGATGAACGGGAACATGCTGATGCCGGCGGTGGCGACCACACCCCCTACCCCGACGGAGCTTGCCGTGAAGGCCGCGCCGCCCTTGCGCCGAGCCGACAGCACCATCGCGGCCAGCACACCGACCACCACGCTGAGCGGTGCCAGCAGCGTCAACGGCTCACGTGCATAAACATCCAGCCAGCTGCCCGGCCCGACCTGCTTGTCGAGCAGCTTCAAGGCCGAAGCGGTATCGCCCATCTGATCGATGCTGTAGCCCATGCCGGACAGCCACACCCACAGGCCGCCCAGCGCGAACAGCCCCAACGTCAAAAGGCCCAGCGGCTGCACCAGACGCGCGCTGCGTGCGGCGACGGCCTCATCGGCACGTGCCACCAGCCAGGTACCGCCATGCAGCATTACCATCACCACCGACAGCGCGGCGCACAGCAAGGCGAAGGGGTTGAACAGGCCCAGGTAGCTGCCGGCGTAGCTGGCACGCATGAACTGATCGACTTCCAGCGGCACGCCCTGCAGCAGGTTGCCGAAGATCAGCCCGAAGAAGGCGGTGGGAATCAGACTGCCGGCGACGATGCCGCGGTCCCACCAGCCGCGCCACTGGGTGTTCTCGAGCTTGGAGCGGTAGTCAAAGCCCAGCGGGCGGAAGAACAGCGAGAACAGGATGGTCAGCATCGCGAAATAGAAGCTGGAGAACACGGCGCCGTAGACCACCGGCCACACCGCGAACACCGCGCCAATGGCCGTGACCAGCCACACCTGATTGCCATCCCAGTGCGGGGCCAGGGTATTGATCACCACACGGCGCTCGCTGTCACTGCGGCTGACCAGCGGCATCAGCATCGCCGCGCCCATGTCCATGCCATCGGTGATGACGAAGCCGATCAGCAGCAGCCCTACCGCCACCCACCAGAACAGCTTGAGGATCTCGTAATCCCACATGATCCGTTACTCCTTGAATGACAGCGAAGGATTGAGTGACATGCCGTCATCTTCGGACATGGCGCCATGGTGGATGCCGCCGCGCTCGAAGTGATAGCGACCGGTGTGCAGGGAAGACGGCCCCTTGCGCGCGAAGTGGAACATCAGCCACATCTCGATGACGAAGAACAGGCTGTAGAAGGCCAGGAAGCCACCGATGGACCACCACAGGTCGGACTCATCCAGACTCGAGGCCGCCATGAAGGTCGGCAGGATCTCCCCCACCGCCCACGGCTGACGTCCGAATTCGGCCACGAACCAGCCGGTTTCCACGGCGATGAACGGCAGTGGGATCGACAGCAGGCAGATCCACAGGAAGGGCCGCACGTCGAAGCGGTGCTTGGCGGTCATCCACACCGCAGCGATGAAGATCACCAGCATCGCCATGCCACAGGCAACCATGATGCGGAACGAGAAGAACATCGGCGCGACCGGCGGAATCGAGTCGGCGGCGGCCTTGTCGATCATCTCCGGCGTGGCATCGGAGGGCGTCTCGACGTAGCGCTTGAGCAGCATGCCGTAGCCGAGATCATCCTTGACCGCATCGAAGGCCTTGCGGGTGGCGATGTCGTCCTGGCCATCACGCAGCTGCTGGAGCAGGTCATAGGCCTGCATGCCATTGAGGATGCGTCCGCGGTGCTCCTCGGTCAGCTCCTTGATGCCGGGGATCTCGGTATCCAGCGAGCGCGTGCCGATCAGGCCCATGACATAGGGAATATGGATGCCGTAATCGGTGTGCTGGGTCTCCTCGTTGGGCAGTCCGATCAGCGTGAAGGACGCCGGCGCCGGCTCGGTTTCCCACATCGCCTCGATGGCGGCCATCTTGGCCTTCTGGACATCCCCGACCTCGTAGCCGGACTCATCGCCCAGCACGATCACCGAGGCCACCGAGAACAGGCCGAAGGCGGCGGCGATGGCGAAGCTGCGCTTGGCGAAGCCCAGGTCACGCCCCTTGAGCAGATAGAAGGCGCTGATGCCGAGCACGAACATGGCGCCGGTCACATAGCCGGCCGACACGGTATGCACGAACTTGGCCTGGGCGACCGGGTTGAAGATGACATCCGCGAAGCTGGTCAGCTCCATGCGCATGGTCTCGAAATTGAAGGCCGCACCGACAGGGTTCTGCATCCAGCCGTTGGCGATCAGGATCCACAGCGCCGAGAAGTTGGAGCCGAAGGCGACAAGCCAGGTCACCATCAGGTGCTGACGCTTGGTCAGGCGGTCCCAGCCGAAGAAGAACAGGCCGACGAAGGTGGATTCCAGGAAGAAGGCCACCAGGCCCTCGATGGCCAGCGGCGCACCGAAGATGTCGCCGACGTAATGCGAGTAGTAGGCCCAGTTGGTGCCGAACTGGAATTCCATCGTCAGGCCAGTGGCCACGCCAAGGGCGAAGTTGATGCCGAACAGCTTGCCCCAGAATTTGGTCATGTCCTGGTAGACCTGCTTGCCGGTCATGACATACAGGGATTCCATGATGGCCAGCAGGAAAGCCATGCCGATGGTCAATGGTACGAACAGGAAGTGGTAGAGCGCGGTCATGCCGAACTGGAACCGCGACAGCTCCACGACGGTATCGGAGATCATGTCTTAACCCCTTTGCGATAAGGCGGACGGTCAGGCTGCCGTCCCTGCATGCGCTTGCCACCGACGTCGGGCGGACGCATCAGGCCGACTCTCGCCGGCAAGCACACAGGCAATGGCACCGTGGCACCAAGACCTTGGTCGGCATTGTCTACCCTCCCGCGCCAGTCTCCAGATGTCAGGTTGTCGCACTCACCGGGCGAATGTCGCACCCGCCACCTCCGCCAAGTGCCTGTTGTCACTGGACAACTCCGCTGCAAGCCGCATGGATGCTGGAGCGATGGGGCTCGCTGGCCTGGCGCCATCTCAACGCTGACTCTGCGCACCCCTGCGCGCGCTGCGACCATCGACCACACTGCGACGTTGCACCACGCTGCGACCGACTGGCGCACCCAAGCGCCGCCAGGCGCCGCGCAGCAAGCCATCACGGCCCCGCGCCATTGACGCGCTGGGAACGAGAGTTTTGTGCCGCAGGCCTGTCACTTCCCCAGCAGGCTAACTATCATGGCCAGTCATCGCAGCGCTCACCGACAAGGATTGCCAGTGAACGCTTACCGCCTATCACCCGAGACCGTGATTCCTACCTGACATGACGCATCGCTCCCCCATTCATCCCTCTGCTGGTCACACCGCCACCACCAGCCCCAGCGCCACGGCGCCGCGCGGCCACGGCGATTACTGCGAAGCCGGCCTCGCCCGCCTGCTGGAGCAGCACGACCTCAATAGCTTCGATGCCCTGTGGCAAGTGGCAGCCCACGACGTCGACGCGCCGAATCGTGAACGCGGCGGCGTCTCGACGGTTTCGCTGCTGACGCTCGAGGATGAAGACGGCAATAGCCATCGCCTCTATCTCAAGCGCCAGACCAACCACCTGGGCCGCAGCCTGGCGCGCCCGCTGGGCGAACCGACCTTCTCTCGCGAATGGCGTGCCATCCGCCACTATCACGCGCTGGGAATACCGGCAGTGGACGCCGGCTGGTACGGCGAGCGGCGCGCAGGCCGGGAATGGCGCGCCATCCTGATCACCTTCGATCTCGCCGGGCGCGATGACCTGGACCACTGGCATGAACGCTGGTCAGAGCTCGACGCGGGCATGCGCTCTCAGGTCATCACCGCCAGCGCCCGCCTCGTTCGCGAGATTCATCAGGCTGGCCTGATGCATGGCTGCCTGTTCCCCAAGCACCTCTTCCTGAGTCGCCCGCCGAGTGAGTCGCCGGACAGCACCTGGCAGATGGACGCCGTCATCATCGACCTCGAGAAGACGCGCCGCTTCGTGCTGCGCCGCCACGAGTGTCTGCGCGATCTCTACGTGCTGTGGCGCCGCCTGAAGGGCTGGCAGCACGATGAATGGCGACAATTTCTTGCCGTCTATCGCGATGCGGATGCGCAGAGCGCCGAGGTCAGTCAGTGGCTGAAAGAGCTGGAAGCACGCGCCGCACGCAAGCGTCGCTGAGCCTGCAGAGCCCGGTGACGACTTTGGCGTAGTGAGCACTAACCTCGCGCACGGCATGCGACCAAGGTCTTGGTCACCTTGCGCGAGGATGAATGAGGATGTCGCTCGAATGCGTCAGCACAAGTCTCACTCGTGAGACATTAAACTTCCCTGAAATAATCGGTAACATCCGCTAACAGGACGCCTAATAAGTTTTCAAACAACGTTCTAAAAAAATGCTTGCTAAACAGAACGCTGTTTTTTATAGTTCGCAGCGTCCCCTGATCGACGCAGCCACGCAGAGCACACGGCCCAAGCCGTAGGGTAGCGAGGCACTGCTGACAGGCAGCTCACGAAGCCAAGCTTCAAGGAGAACTACACATGAAAGCTATCAAGATCCTGACCGCTACTGTTATCGCCGGCACCATGGCAATGGGCGCACAATCCGCCATGGCCTATGGCAAGGGTGACATCTTCCTGCGCGGTGGCGTTGCCAAGGTCGACGGCAAGAGCAACAACGGCAACGGTCTGATCGCCAAGGATGAGTCTGGCTTCGCCGGTTCCGTGGGCTACATGTTCCACGACAACCTGGCCATCGCCCTGCAGTCCACTGAAGAATTCAGCACTGACTGGGAAAACAGCGCCGGTGGTTTCGATCAGATGCCGATCAACCTGATGCTGCAGTACTACCCGCTGGGCGGTACTGAAGCCCGCGTCCAGCCGTACGCTGGTGTCGGCCTGAACTACACCCACTTCTCCGGTGAGTCTGCCGGTGGCCAGAGCATGGACATCGACGACAGCTACGGCGCCGCTGCCGAGCTGGGTGTGGACCTCAAGATCACCGAAGCCTGGGCCGTCAACGGCTTCGCTCGTTACGCCGACGTCAAGGCCGATACCAAGATCGCCGGTCAGGACGTGAACGACACCGAGCTGGACCCGGTCACTGTCGGTGCCGGTGTCACCTACCGCTTCTAAGTCCTTGCGCGAGGCGTGAACATGCCTCCAGCGAGTACCTGGCAAGCCGTGTGATGCCGCGTCATGAAAACGCCAGCGATGGAGCTCGGCAACGCCGAGCCGTCCAGGCGCCAGATGGGCATCACACACAAACGCCGCAGACCTTCGGGTCTGCGGCGTTTTCGTTGTGGGCAGCCAACGGCTACACGGCGGATCTTGAGCGACGTGGCGCAGAAATTGACCTGGATCAACCACGTCCCTGACCGAGCAAGAACGCCCGTAAACTCTTGCCCCAGATCAAATTTCTCGAAATTCGGCTACCTAGAATGAGGGCATTGTTTCCCGCCATCCTTCAGGAGCCATCATGTCCGACGTCGTCACTCGCTCAGCCTCCCTCCCCGCGCACCTGACTTCGCGTAGCCCGCGCTCTGCAGCACGCCCGTGGCAGCTTCTGGCACTGGCAGGCCTCACCAGCCTCGCGACTCTCGGCGCCGCACCGGCCATGGCCGCCGACTCGCTGAATGGCGGCTCTCACAGCTCTCTCAACTCTCTCAGCTCTCTCAGCTCTCTCAACTACGGCGCCGGGCAGTTCTGGACGCGAGCGGGTGTCGCCAAGGTCTCGCCGAAGAGTGACAACGGTCGCATCGATGCCATCGGTGCCGATGTGGATGTCGATGATGACAGCGCCTTTGCCTTCACTCTCGGCTATCGCTTCACCGACACCTTCGGTATCGAACTGCTGGCGGCGCAGGATTTCGACCACGACATCTCGCTCAATGGCCAGAAAGCCGGTTCCGTCGATCACCTGCCGCCGACCCTGACACTGCAGTACTACCCGCTTGGCGGACGTGAATCGCGCATCCAGCCGTACATCGGTGCAGGCGTCAACTACACCCACTTCTCCGATGAAACCCTCGACGATGGCACCAAGCTCGAGATGGATGACAGCTGGGGCGCGGCCGCACAGATCGGCGTCGATCTGGTGATCAACGAGCACTGGGCGGCCAACGTCGCCGCCTGGTATCTGGATATCGATTCCGATGTCACCGTGGCGGGCAGCGTCAACGACAAGGTCGAGATCGACCCCATCGTGACCATGGCCGGGATCAGCTATCGCTTCTGATCAGCCACTTCCTGGCTAGCGTTGCTGATCAAGCGCATCTGACTGGCCAGAGACGACAACGCCCCGCCAGCCCATCTCGGGCCGGCGGGGCGTTGTGCTTTGTACTTGGTGCGTTGTGCGTTGTGCGTTGTGAGTTGTGCGCTCGGCACGCCTCAGCGCGGGGCGGCTTGCCCACTGTTCGTCGTTGCCGAAGCATTGGAAGTTGTTGCAGTCGATGAGGCTGAGAGAGTTGAGGGCGAAGGCGGCGTGGCCTCGTCGACCGGCGCCTTGCTCACCTTGCCCGGACGCGGGCGGTCCAGCACCAGCCCCAGCACCACCAGTGCCGCGCCCGCCACCATCAGCGCGGTCCACTGTTCATCGAACAGCCACCATGCCATCAGCGCGGCACACGGCGGTACCAGGAAGAAGGTGCGCGCAACCTGGTGGGCCTCGCCACGCTCCAGCATCAGCATCAGCAGCCAGATGGCGCCGACCGAGATGGCGATCACCAGCCAGGCCATGGTCAGCAGCAGACGCGGCGTGGGGTCAAAGGCAAAGCTGCCGACACTGGTCGCGGCGACGACGAACACCGCGCCCGCACCGAGATACTGGAACATCAGCCCCTCGACCAGCCCCATGCGCCCGGAGACCCGCTTCTGCCACAGCGTCGAGCTGGACACGCCGATCAGCGCCACCAGACACCAGACGAGCCCGATCAGCGGCCACTCCAGGGTGCCCGCGCCGTCCTTGGCAAGCCCTGCCCCCAGCACCAGGCTGACGCCGATGGCGCCACAGCCAAGCCCCGCCCACTGCTTGGCCCCCAGCCGCACGCCGAACAACGGCAGTGACAAGGCCACCGTCACCAGGGGATGCAGGCTGACCAGCAGCGCCGTCAGGCCCGCCGGCAGCCCCGCCTTGACCGCCGCGAACACGCCACCCAGATAGGCGCCATGCAACAGCATGCCGATGCCCATCTGCGCCAGACGGTCGTTGCGCCGCCCCCACTGACGCGGCTTGCGGCGCAGCCACAGAATCAACCCCAGCACCGGCAGCACCAGCAGGCTGCGCACCAGCAGCAAGGTGAAGGGTTCAGCGTCCAGGGTACCGAAGCGTGCGGCGATGAAGCCGCTGGCGAACAGAAACACGAAGCAAAGTGGCATCCACATCACGCAGACTCCAGCGAGAGAAATGACAAGCGGTCGGCCCGGGGCAGGTGCAGGATATGCACCGACGGGACCACGACATGAGCCTTCAGCTTGCCGCGAACCCTCAAGGGGGCACAAGATACAGATAATCACCAATTCAAGGGGTACAGACAGGCATGTCATCCGCCGAGCACGCTTCGTCCGCCAGCCGCCCTTCGCTTGCCGGCGATGCCATCAGCTCAACCACCAGCTCAATCGCCAGCTCAATCGCCAGCTCAGGCGCCACTGCCGCGACGCTGCCGCGCTATCAGCAGCTGGTCGAGCGACTCAAGGCCCAGATGGCGACGGGCAAACTGAGCGCGGGACAGCGCCTGCCTTCGCTCAGGCGGCAGGCGGCGCAGTCGGGACTCGGCCTCAACAGCGTGATTCGTGCCTATGGCGAGCTGGAGGCGGCGGGCCTGATCATCGCCGAACCGCGTGCCGGCTATCGGGTCGCGCCAGCGACGCAGGCTGCTCACGACGCGGATGCCCTGAATGGCGCCCTGAATGGCGGCTCGCAGACCAGTCCAGCTTCATCTCGTCACCCCGGCGAATCGCAGCACGGGCAGCGGGAGTCACATCACAGGCCACGTGCCATCACCACCCTCACCATCAGTGACCCGGCCTGGCAGGCGATGGCGAATGCCAGCGATCCGCGCCTGGCGCCGTTGGGTGCCGCTCATCCGGAGCTGGACGCCCCCGCCGTGCGACGCCTGTATCGTCTGGCGCGCACTCAGCTCGGGGCGCATGCCCAGCATCCCAGCGCCTATGCCCTGCCGCCGGGCTCGAGCGCGCTGCGCACCGCCATCGCCCAGCACCTCAGTCACCACGGTCATCCCTGTGACAGCGACGCCCTGTTGATCAGCCAGGGGGCACAGCATGGCATGTCACTGCTGCTCGGCCAGCTGCGGGCCGCCAAGGGCCGCTGCCGGGTCGGCGTCGAAGCGCCGGGCTATTTCGGCATCGTGGCCGCCATCGAAGCCCAGGGCCATCAGGCGATCGCCATTCCTGCCCGCGCGCACCAAGGACTGGATGTCGAGGCGCTCGAGCGTCTGCTCGAACGTCATGATGACAAGACGCCCGCCCTGACGCTGGATGCCCTGATCGTGACCGCGGATGGCCACAATCCCCTGGGCGGACAGCTGAGCACGCCAGATCGCCACCGCCTGCTGGCACTGGCGGCCCGCCACGCCATCCTGCTGGTCGAGAACACCACCTTTGCCGAGCTGAGTTTCGATACCCGCCAGCCGTGGCTGGCCGACCTCGCCCACCGCCATGCCGACAGGCCGATGCCTGCGCTGATCAGTCTCGGATCATTTTCCAAGACGCTGGACCCCCGCACCCGCTGCGGCTGGCTGTGGCTGTCACGGCCCGAGCAGGAGTCACCACTGGGGCTGCAGGCGATGATTCGAGCACGCTGGGCCAATGGCATGGGCGACATGCCGTGGATGCATGCTGCCCTGAGCGAACTGATCACCAGCGGGGATTACGGCCGCCATGTGCAGCGCATGCGACGCTGCTATGCGCGCCGCCTGGAACGTCTGCGCGCGCACCTGAGTGCAGCACTGGGTGACCGAGTCTGGCTGCCGCCGCCGAGCGGCGGCTATCTGCAATGGTGTGGCCTGCCCAGCCTTGAGGCGCGCCAGCTGGAGCAGTTGCATCAGGACCTGCTGAATGCAGGCATCGCCACCCTGCCCGGCAGCCTGTTCAATGCCGAACAGTCCGGACTGCGTCTCAATGCGGCCCAGCTCGGTGAGGAAGTGACGCAGAGCGCTGCGCGGCCCTCTGACACGGCTCCCCGCCAGCAGGACATACTGGCGCGCCTCACCGCTCACCTGCAATCAGCCCTCGCACAGGGCGAGGGCTGATTGAGGTGCGATGTCTGGATTTGCTTATGGCACAGACTTTCAGGCCATGCGCAGCGCCTGCTCGCGGCGGCGCGCCCACACCTGATTGATCACCAGTGCCGCCACGATGACCGCCCCACCCAGCGCCAGACGCGCCAGATCGGCGTCGCGGTTCCAGATCAGCAGATTGACCAGCAGGCCCGCCGGCACCAGCGCATTGTTCATGATCGCCAGCGTGCCGGCATCGACCCGGGTTGCGCCCTTGTTCCACAGGAAGTAGCCCAGCCCCGAGGCCACGATGCCCAGCCAGCCCAGCACCACGAAGTGCACCGGCTGCGACGGCAGCTTGTCGGTACTGCCGAACAGCAGGAACATCACGATCACCAGCGCCAGCGCGCCGAGATAGAACCAGCCGAACACATGGCGATGGGCGACATCCGCCGGCAGCTGCGGAGCGACCTGACGGTAGGCCACCTGCCCGATGGCAAAGCACAGATTGGCGCCCTGCACGACCGCAAAGCCGAGCCAGAAGCCGTCACTGACCCCGTCGTAGCGAATGATCGCCGCACCCAGCACCGCAATCGCGGCGGTCAGCAGGTAGAATGGCGACAGGCGCTTGTTCATCAGGTCATCGAGCAAGGTGATGTAGATGGGCGTGAAGATGGTGAACAGCAGCACTTCCGGCACAGGCAGCAGCAGGAAGGAGCGATAGAAGAAGATGTACATCAGGCCAAGCTGGATCGCGCCGATGGCCATCAACTGGAAGCGCAGACGACCGCTGATCGCCCGCGGGCGCATGAATGGCGCGAAGATCAGGCACGCCAGCGCGATACGCGTCAGTACGGCCAGATAGCTATCGACCTGACCGGACAGATAGACGCCGATCAGGGAAAACGAGAAGGCCCAGAGGGCCGTGACACCAATCAGGTAGGACATGACGAGTAAACCCGGTAGCCAGAAGAAGTTGACACCAATTGTAACCCTCTATGCGCTGCTCGCGCAGATTCGCCGGCTGGATTTTTCGTCACGCTCCGGCCCGGCCTCGCGCAATGCCTGGTCTGGGCAGGGAAGCGGCGAGGTGACGGTCACCCGCGAAGCCCCAGCTTCCCCCCACGACGGGGCACGACAGGCGGCTCAGCAAAAAGCGGAGAGCGTGGTATTTCTCGAGCAGGGCCAGTTCCAGCTCGAGGGCCAGTCATCCAGCGTCAACTTCCACAACCGCTATCGCTGGCAGCTGGCCGCGGATGGCGCGGCGCTGTCGCTCAGTCATGAGCGTCGTGGCCGCGATGCCGCCGTCTTCCTGTTCGACCTGGTGGCCGACGGCGCTCGAGGCGAAGATCACTTCGTCAGTCGTGAAGCGCATCTGTGCATCGATGATCTCTACGCCGCCACGCTGGTCATCGTGCGCGATGAGGCGGGCAATGCCCTGGGCTTTGATCTCGACTGGCGCATCACCGGCCCGCGCAAGGATGAACACCTCGCCTACCGCTATCGCTGCTGAGCGCGACCAGCATCTGACATGAGGCCTGTCGGCGCTTGACGGGACAGATGGCAGCACATGAAAACGCCGCTGACGGATCACTCCGTCAGCGGCGTTATTGCCTAGCGGCCGATCAGGCCAGCAGACGCGCCTTGAACCACTCACCGATCGCCTCGATTTCCTCGAGACACACGGCGTGCGCCATCGGCCAGGTCTGCCATTCCAGCGGATGCCCCAATGCACGCGCACTCTCGGCGCCCGCCTCGCCCAGTGCCAGCGGCACGATATCGTCGTGGGTACCGTGATGGACACTGATGGCCAGGCCCTGATTGGCGGCGCTCGGCGCAATGGTCGCGCTGGTCGCGAAATAGGTCGAGAGCGCCAGCAAGCCGCCCAGCGGACGCTCGCAGCTCAACGCCGCCTCATAGACCACCGCGCCGCCCTGGGAGAAGCCGGCCAGAATGATGCGCTCACTGGCGATGCCCTGGGCGATCTGCTCCTCGATCAAGGCATGCACGTAGGCTGCGGATTCACGCAGCTGCACCTCATCGACACGCCGCCCGAGATTCATCTCGAGAATGTCGTACCAGGCCGGCATGCGCATGCCGCCATTGACGGTCACGGCCAGCTCCTGTGCATGCGGAAAGACGAAACGCACGCCGTGATTCTCAGGCAGACCCAACGCAGGCACCACGGGCACGAAATCACTGCCGTCAGCACCCAGGCCGTGCAGCCAGATCACGCAGGCATCCGCCTGGGCGTTCGGCTCGATGATCTGAGGGGCACGGTGGCCATGCTGCTGTGATGCGTCACTCATATTCAGCTCCGGTCGGTAAGAAGGGGAATGCCGCCCAGCCTACCATTGACGCTGGCATCTGCCACCTGCGTGCCTCATGTTGCGTACAGCATGAATCCGGGCATAAAAAAACCCGCCATGGTGGCGGGCAATGAATGTCGGGACAGCGACACCCAGGACAGGAAAGCGTTTGAGAAAGGGTTTTGCCACCGAGTCGTTCAAGACGGGCTGGTGGAGGGGCCCAAAGCCCTTACTCAAGCGTTCTGCTCACTATCCAAGTGTCTCTACGTCTGGGATATTTCCTTTCGCTTTCCCTGAATTTCGGTAGTCACTGGCTTGCGCATCAGTGCCTACGCCTTCGATCATCGCTGCGCGGTGATTCAAGCAACGGCAATCAAATCACAGCGCTTCAATTGTTTCGCAATGACAACTTACGGCATGAAGTCGTGTGAACCATCATCATCGAAAGCTCAGCGATGGTCGGCGTCGATATCGACTGCACCATGCACATCACTATCGGCAAACACATTGCCACGGCTGGTGATCAGAATGTCAGGATTTGCGGCGTAGCGCTTTTCACTCTTCTGATAATCACGCACTTCGCTGTGAATGCCGTGAGATTGAGCGCTATTGAAACGCGCATTGCTGCTGTCATCAGTGCTGATATCGGCACTGGCCAGACCGCTGGTGGCGAGGGCAAACGCTGCCAGGCCGTGAGTCATGAATGACTTGATCATCTTTCTATCCTCCGTTCATTTTCACTATCGAGTTGCCATGAAGTGACACATCATTGATCGCTTCATGTACTGGGTATATCCAGGCGAGATATCTATCAGAGTTGATACTTGATATTACCCACGTGAACAATTATCAAAGACCATCAACAAGCACTACCCATAAGGATGCGACTTACGATGGCGCGCTGTTCAGGCTTGCCCATGGGGGGCCCTTCTACGTCATCGTACGAGCCACGGGGCGTCGCTGCGCGGGATGACTCCCGACAGTCACTGGCCATTTCAGGAAGGGTCAGACTGTCGTTGCACTTCGCGACGAGGTATCACCTGGCGATCAGTGTCAGTGACACTGCTGTACGACTGGCTTGTTCACGCTTTTAGATCTTCAAGCTCTAGCTGCTTAAAACTCTTGCTGCTGCTCATGACGACACTTGCTGCGGGGACACTTGAGTCAGTTGCTGCTATGCGTTGTCACGAATCAGAGCGGGGCTCAGACAACCTGAATCGGACAATCTGAATCAGACGCTTTCGCTCAGGGCATGCTGGACGCGAGTCGCGGAAACGCTCTTGCCAGCATCGTTGACGAATTGCTGGGAGTCGGACGCCAGTGTCTCGCGCTGACCTTCGATCGCAGCATCGTTGAGGGAGCTTTCGACACGGCCCGCGGCAACGCTCATGCCGGTATCGGCAAAGGTGCCTTGCTCGGAGGCGGCGGACTGGGCCTGGCCGTGGATGCTGGATTCGCTGAGCGCAGAACGCACCTGAAGGTCAGCGACGCTGTCTGCAAAGGCAGCACCGGTGGCAGCAACGGAAAGCGCGGTAGCGGCGATGAGGGTATTGAGCATTTTCATGAAATATCTCCAGGGAAATCTTTGTTCGGGTCAACTGGGCCAGCCGAGTCAACAAGGTCAGCCAGGTCGCAAGCAGAGTCTGTCTTGGGTGCCGTCAGTGTGACGGCGCGACGCATCAGGCGTTGTCGTTCAGGGCATGCTCGACACGTGACGCGGCAACGCTCTTGCCGGAATCATTGACGAACTGCTGGGTGTCGCGAGTGACCTGCGCCTGCTGGCCCTTGATGGTCTGGCTGTTCAGCGCCTGCTCGACACGGCTGGCCGCAACGCTCTTGCCTGCATCGGTGATGGCCTGCTGCTGAGTGGCTGCCTGCTGGGCCTGACCGTGGATCACGGATTCGCTGATGTTGGCGCGAACCTGCTGGTCGGCAACGCTATCGGCATTGGCGACGCCAGTGGCGGTCACGGACAGGGCAACGGCGGCGATAAGGGCATTGAGGGTTTTCATGAGATGACTCCAAAAAAGGTGAATAGCGAATAGATAAAAGGGAGATCAGTGCTGCTGTGGTCCTGGGGTCATGAATCAGGACCTGCAGACTCAGGCGTTGTCGTTCAGCGCATCTTCAAAGCGTGATGCCGCGACACTCTTGCCGTTGTCGTTGCTCAGGCTCTGGCCGCGGGTGACGGCGTGCGTCTGTTCACCCTTGATGGTGTCGGCGTTCAGGGACTGCTCGACACGGTTGGCAGCGGCACTCATGCCGGACTCGGCAGCATTCAGCTGCGTCGCGGCGGGCTGCGCCTGGCCGTGGATGACCTGTTCGCTCAGTGCGGCACGCACCTGGGCATCGGCAACACTTTCATCAGCGGTGGCAACGCCGGTGGCAGCAATGGAAATGGCAGCGGCGGCGATCAGGGAAGTCAGGGTTTTCATGATGATTCTCCAGAAATGGGCAAAGTCGAATGTCAGGTGAGGCGATGTTCGGGGGTCACTGAGTTGTCAGCGTGACCTACCCGGCTTCAGGCGTTGTCGCTGATGTGCTGCTGAACGCGGCTAGCGGCGACGCTCTTGCCCTGATCATTGACGGTGGCGTTGGCCTGGGACACGGCAGCGGTATCGACGCCGCGGATGTGGTCAGCATTGAGCGCCTGCTCAACGCGACCGGCAGCAACGCTCATGCCCGTTTCGGAGAAGCTCTGCTGGCTGGTGGCAGCCGGCTGAGTCTGGCCCATGATCTGCTGGCTGCTGATGGCGTTCTGGACGCGCACGGCGGCGGGGCTATCGTCGGCTGCGAACACGGAGGTGCTGGCAGTGGCGATGGCGACGGTAGCGATCAGAGTCTTGAGGGAAATGTTTTTCATGGTGTATCTCCTGGTCCTGGTG
Source organism: Cobetia sp. 2AS (assembly GCF_029846355.1). NCBI lineage: Bacteria > Pseudomonadati > Pseudomonadota > Gammaproteobacteria > Oceanospirillales > Halomonadaceae > Cobetia > Cobetia sp. 2AS. The sequence goes on along the minus strand of NZ_JARWKQ010000001.1, from coordinate 609,481 downwards.
CGGATGCTTCCGCTTTGAGTCGTTGTCAGTCAGTGAAGGAGTGGTTTGCTGACCCCTGTCCGGGTCCTGGCCTTCACTGACTGTGGTGCGTGCTGCGTTTCGATGATTAACAGACTAATGGTTAAGCTGCGTTCAAACTAGCCGTGCAACTGGAAGCTCACTGTTTCTCTTTGAGCAACGCCACTGGATACAAACGGCCTTCCCCAGCGATTGACCCTCCTGCCCCTCTCATCACCCATAAAGCTATTGCAGCGGCTCTGAAAAAGATTTGTACAACATGGAGAGTGCAAGAATTCCTTGTTTGCGTGCTGGCCCATCCCCTTGAGCGGCGCTTCGGCCTGGCAGATCACTATCGACTTTGGTTGAGGAAGACAGTGTCTCGCCCACCACCTTGGTCGAACATGCTGCACGCTGCAGGGTGTGTCTTGCTGTGCTGATGAGTTATACGTCGCCACAGCAGAACTGGATGCCACAAAAACAAGAAAATGCGTATTTTTCTTTTTGCTTTGGCTGAGACGCCTGAAAACAGCGTCCAGCAGCAAGAAATTGTGCACATCAATCTTTACGAATATTCATTGACCGATTGTTCAGGGTGTGGATTCTGCCCCTCACACTGTCAGTCGGTGACGCCTTGCCCACTGATGTCGAGAAGATTCATGTCGCTCGACAACCAGGAGCTCGAGGTCAATACCGCCTCATCAGCCCTGCATATTTGCTGCAACATTGATGGAATGCATTGTGAACCTCGCGAGCCGCGGGATATATCCCCGCACCGGAACAGGATTGATTCCCCCAGCGAATCAATTCAGCGCTCTGCCAACCCGGACTGAAGCACCCTCACTCACCCACGCGAAGTAATCCTAACGTTTTCAATCGCTTAGGCGACCCACGCAACGATGTCAAAATGATGACAGCCTGGGGACTGCCGTCGCATTTCCGTCGGCGGACAGCAGAACGTGTTGGAAGAGCGTCAAGAAAGCGGTGAGAAAGTGTCGCGTGAGCAGCGCAAGACTGGAGTAAAGGGTGTCGTAATAACTGGCGTAAAGGGTGTCGTAATAACTGGCGTAAAGAGTGGCGAGTGAGGAAAAGGAGCGAGAAGACAGAGCGAGAAGACAGAGCGAGAAGACAGTGGGAATGGAGAAGGGAGAAGGGAGTAGATAGAGAGAGGAAAGGAGCGCCAGCGTGACACCACGGCTGGCAAGCAGCACTCGGCTCGGTTCACACAGAGCCAGGCCCGAACGGTGCCACGCATTATCGACCGTCATCCGACGTGGGATACACTGGCGTCATGCCTATCGAGCCCGAAGCCCCGCCCCATGCATCGCCCGGTGCAGCCGAGTCATCGCCCCCTTTTGCCCAATGGGCCGACTCCCCCTGTGCGACCGGCTGCGACCTGCGCCGCGATTGCGCGCGCTACAGTCACCCGCGCGTCAGGGATATCGCCTGGCTTCTGAGTGCCCCGGATCTCTTGCAGCTTGCGCGTTATCCGCGCCCGTCCCTGGCGGCACTCGGGCTGGAGGATGACCGCGTCCGCCACCGCTGGCTGATGACGCTGGAGCAGGCGCCCCACGCGCTCGAGGCCGCCGTGAATGAGCGCCGCCACTATCGCCTGGGCCACTACCATGAGCTGCTCTGGCAATTCGTGCTGGCACATGCGCCCGGCAGTCGCCTGCTGGTCAACAACCTCAGGATTTCCCAGAGCAAGATCACGCTGGGCGAGCTGGATATGCTCTATCTGGCGGCGCAGGACACGGCGCCCACGCACCTGGAGGTCGCGATCAAGTTCTATCTCGGCCTGCCCGAAGGCCCCGAAGCGGCCGACAGCCCCGCACGCTGGATAGGCCCCGGCGGCGCCGACAGCCTCGCCATCAAGTATCAGCGCAGCCTTGAGCATCAATTGCCCCTGGCCTATACCGAGCGCGGACAGCAGACGATCCGCCAGGCACTGACCAGACAAGCACTGGCCAGACAAGCACTGGCCAGACAGGCAGGCGCGAGCGAGACGAACCCACCGTCGGCAGAAAGCCCGTCTGCCCCGCTGCTTGCAGGCCAGCAACTGGCATTGCCCGGCTGCCTGTTTCGCCCCTGGCAGCCAGACGTAGCTCCCGCCGACTGTCTGCCCTCGCCCCGCCATTGCCACCCCGAGAGTGCGCGCCAGGCCGGCTGGTGGATGAGCGTCAGCCAGTTTGCTGCCTTCTGCCAGACCCTCGAGGCCTCCCCGATGCATGGCGGCCCACTGCTGGGCTGTGTCAGGGAAAAACCTGCCTGGCTGGCCGCCCCGCCCGTGGCGTCGCTACAACCATGGCATGAACTGGACCGCTGGCTGCGCGATCACTTCGTGCCACCTGCCGCTGATGACCTCAGGCCGGACGAACCGGTTCAGCAGCACAGCCCCCAGCGCACGCATCAACACCCCCGCCAGCTGTGGCTGGAGCGCAGCGTGGCGGCGCCTGACGGCGAGCCGACCACCGCCAGCTCGCCTCGCCAGCAATGGCGCATCTTCGTAGTGCCGGACGACTGGCCGAGCTTCATTCCACTACCGCCCTCGGCACCTGCCGCGCAGTGAGCCTGACGCGTGGCTTGCTGGTGACTTTGTCTTGCTACGTGAAATCAACGATAATGCGCCGCGTCAGATCAGGGTGGCGACAATCCGTCAGCCTGATCTCGCCATTCGACCCGCGCGCAACACTACCCCGCTGCTCCCGGGTCTGCTGGTGACCCACCCCTGTCGCTAGCCAACGGCTTCTCGGCACGTCTTCTTGCCTGACCGACCACCTCATCGGTCACCTGATGATGCCTGCTGCAACGCATCTGCTGAATCCGTAGGACGTCATAGTGAAAACACGACTTTCCAGCCTCGATATCGTGGCGCTGGGCTTCATGACCTTTGCCCTCTTTCTGGGCGCAGGCAATATCATCTTCCCGCCTCAGGTGGGTCAGGGCGCGGGTGCCGAATTCTGGCCTGCGGCATTGGGCTTTCTGGCCACCGGTGTCGGCATGCCGCTGGCCGGTATCGTCGCGGTGGCCGTGATCGGCGGCGGCCTCGACAAGATCACCTCGCCGTTGCCCAAGTGGGCGGCCGCGGCCTTCGGCGTCGCCATCTACCTGTCCATCGGGCCGATGTTCGCGATTCCGCGCACCGGCACCGTGGCCTTCGAGATGGGCATGCGCCCCTTCATCGACATGTCAGCACAGAGCGGCCTGGCCCTGCATTCGGTGCTGTTCTTCGGCATCGCCACGCTGATCGCGCTGAGCCCGGGCAAGTTGATGGATGTGGTCGGCAAGTGGCTGACGCCGCTGCTGATCGCGCTGCTGGCGCTGATCGCGCTGTTTACCATCATCGACCCGCAGGGACCGCTGGGGCCGGTAAGCCCCGAGTGGGCCGAGACGCCGTTCATGACCGGCTTCCAACAGGGCTACCTGACCATGGATGCGCTGGCCTCGATGGTGTTCGGCATCCTGATCGTCTCGGCGATCAAGGCACGCGGCATCACCGCGACCGCTGACGTGACCCGCTACACCCTGTGGGCCGGCGCCATCGCCGCCATCTGTCTGGCCGCCGTCTACCTGCCGCTGACCTACATGGGCGCCACCAGCCATGCACTGGTCAGCGAAGCCGCCAAGGGCGAGCTGATCCCGGTCTACGTCGAGGCACTGTTCGGCGATGCCGGCAAGCTGATCCTGGCGCTGGTCATCACCTTGGCATGCCTGACCACCGCGGTGGGCCTGTTGACCTCCTGCGGCGAGTTCTTCCATCGCCTGCTGCCGAGCGTGCCCTACCGCCTGCTGGTGATCGTGATGGCCGTGGCCTCGGCGTTGATCGCCAACCTAGGCCTCTCGACCCTGATCAGCGTCTCGATTCCGGTACTGGTGACGCTCTATCCGCTGGTGCTGGTGCTGACGCTGCTGTCCTACCTGCGTCCGCGCCTGCACGATGCGCCGCGCGTGTTCGCCTGGACCCTGGGCCTGACGCTGCTGGTCAGCCTGCTGGATGGCTTCGAAGCCAGTGGCATCGACTCGCTGATGGCCATCTCGCACCGCATCGAGCCGCTGCTGCCGCTGGCCTCGATGAATCTGGGCTGGCTGACGCCGGCGCTGGCGGGGCTGATCATCGGCATGCTGGCCAGCCGTCGTGACCAGACGAACCTGGACCCGGCATTGGCCGCGCAGGACTGAGGATCACGCCAATCAGTCGCGCAGCGTGACCAGAAACACGAAAGCCCGCCTCTCCAACGAGAGGCGGGCTTTTTTGTTGCCACACGACAGCTGACAGAAAACAGATGACAGACGCCCGTCCGCTGTCTGGCGACCGTCAGCGCGGCGTAGTGCGCGACAGGCCCAGCTGAGCCAGGGTGGCGTCATCCAGCGCATGCACGGCCTCGACGCCGCTCAGCGCCGTGAAGTAGTCCGGCGTCAGGAAGTCACGCCCGCCAAGCAGGTGCTCCAGGTATTCTCGTGCCGGCTTGAGGCCCTCGGCGGTGCGCTCGGGCAGCGCCACATACACCCAGGCGTCGATCACGCCTTCGCGGGTGATGATGGGATGAAGGAAACGCTCATATTCATGCGGGCGGCCTTCGAAGGGGTCCATCAGCGTGATCTGCTCGGCCTCGAGCAACTCATACAGCACGCCTTCGACGCGCTCGCCCGGCGCAGGCTGCACGTTGGCATGCGCGATACCATCGACCCGAGAGGCCTTGTCGAAACTCAGGCGATGCTCTTGCAGCCAACCATGCTCGGCCCGTCGCGTCTCGCCGATGCGTGCCTCGACACGCGCCGGATTCATGTTGCTGCCGTAGGCGAAGTAATAGGCCATGCAAGCTCCTGACAGTTGTCTCGAGGCGCAATGCGAGGGCATCACGCCTGCATAGGGGCACAGTGGGCGGTGTCGGGTAGAGGAGGCTCAGTGCGTCGTGATCAGCGTGTCGATCTCGCGAATCACTTCCGTCATCGCCACGCGGCGCTCGGGGCGGGCATCCTTCAACCAGGCCTCGATGGCCGGCGCCACTTCACACTTGGCGGGGAACGGCGCACGGGCATCGCACAGCGCTTGCAGACGGGCGATGAACACGAAGCGCAGCCACTGGCCCATGTCCATGCGATCGACACAGAATGGCTCCACACTCATGAAGGCCTGCGGGGATGGCGTGTCCATGCGCCACAGGTCTGCTGCCTTCATGGTCGCTTCCAGACGTGCCAGCAACGCGCGCAGCTCGTCGTAGGGATTGCCGGCGATCTCGCCGTCCTGGGGTTGTTCAGTCGGATTCATGCGACCTCCGTCAAATCATGCATGGTTCGTTCACGCTATTATCCCGATGATGCTCACGGAAGGCCAGGAGGCCGCATGGCAGACACGCTGTTCAATGATGTGATGATACTGCTGGGAGCCTCGGTAGTGGCCGCGGCGCTGTTCCGCCGCCTGCATCTGCCGCCGGTGCTGGCCTATCTGGCGGTCGGCTTTCTGGTCGGCCCCCATCTGGCGGGCTGGATCGGTCGCCCGGAAGAACTCGCCTTCCTGTCGGAATTCGGGCTGGTATTTCTGCTCTTCTCGCTCGGCCTCGAATTCTCGGTGCCGCGCATGCGCGCGCTCAAGACTACGGTATTCGGGCTGGGTGCCTGTCAGGTGGCGGTATGCAGCGGGCTGTTCTGGGCACTGGGCTGTGCGCTGGGCCTGTCACCGGCGGCAGCGCTGGTCGCGGCCGGCGCGCTGGGGCTTTCCTCCACCGCCATCGTCACGCGGGAACTGGCGCGCTGGAATGAGCTGGACAGCCCCCACGGCCACGCCGCCGTGGGCGTGCTGCTGTTCCAGGATCTCGCCGCCCTGCTGTTCCTGATCCTGATTCCGGCCATGGCCGGTGATGGCAGCCAGCTGCTCAGTGACCTGGGCCTGATGCTCATCAAGGGGCTGGGGCTGGTGGCGATGATGCTGATGATCGGCAAGTGGGTGCTGCCGTTCGTGTTCCAGGAAATCTCGCGCGCGCGCTCGGAAGAGCTGTTCGTGCTCACCGTGCTGCTGGTGGCGCTGTTCTCCGCCTGGCTGACCCACAGCCTGCACCTGTCGATGGCGCTGGGCGCCTTCCTGGCCGGGATGATGCTCGGCGAGAGTCATTTCCGCCATCAGATCGAGGCCGACATCCGACCCTTCCGCGACATCCTGCTGGGGCTGTTCTTCGTCTCGGTGGGCATGTTGCTGGACCCGCAGGTGTTGCTGGCCCAGTGGTATTGGGTCGTCATCGGCGTGGCCTGCCTGCTGGCGACCAAGGCACTGCTGATCACCGGGCTGGCGCGCCTCTCCGGCCGCCCGCTGGACAGCGCGCTGCGCACTGGCCTGGTGCTGTCCCAGGGTGGCGAATTCGGCTTCGCGCTGCTGGCCCTGGCCAGTCAGCAACGCCTGATGGACAACGAGACCGTGGGCCTGGTGGTGGCGATCATCATCGGCTCGCTGGTGGTCACGCCAAGCCTGATTCGCCACAACCAGCAGCTGACGCGCCGCCTGTGTCGCTCCACCACACCCACTCAGGAGAACCCGCACACCACCGCGGAGCTGAGCGCCGCCACCGCCCCGCTCAGTGGCCATGTCATCGTGTGCGGCTTCGGGCGTGTCGGCCAGACGGTGGGGCGATTTCTCACTCAGGAAAAGCTTGAGTGGATCGCCATCGATGCCGACCCCATCCGCGTCCACGAGGCCGCCAGCGCCGGTGAGCCGGTGGTGTTCGGCGATGCGCAGCGTCTGGAAATCCTGCGCGCACTCGGTATCGAGCGCGCCCGTCAGGTGGTGATCACCGTCAATCAGCTCTCGCACGCGCTGGCCATACTGCGCGCCATCCAGCCGCTGGAACTCGAGAACCTCAAGGTGCTGGTGCGCACCCAGGATGACGCGGACCTCGAGACCTACAAGGCCGCCGGGGCCACCGAGGTGATTCCCGAGGTGCTCGAGGGCTCGCTGATGCTGGTCTCGCATGTGCTGGTCAATCTCGAGGTGCCCTTCCGACGGGTGGCGCGCTCGATCCAGAATGCACGCGAAGCGCGCTACAGCATGCTGCATGGCTATTTCCATGGTCAGCAGTCCCAGCTGACCGACAAACGCGGCAACCCGCTGCTGCGGCGACATCCGCTGACGCTGACCGCCGATGCCTGGGCCTGTGGCCGGCGACTGGACGACATCGCCCTGCCGGAGGTGTGCGGCATTCTCGTCTCACGCGTGGTGCGCGCCAGTGGCGAGAACCTGGAAGAACCCACCGGCGACCTGACGCTGGCGTGTGGCGATACACTGGTATTATCGGGACTGGCTGATCATATTGAAGAGGCGGAAACCCGCCTGCTGACCGGCTGACAGGCCTTGAGCGGCAGGCGACACCCAAGACTCCGCCGCCTACTGTCCTGCCGCCAGCAACCTTGCTTGCCTGCGGGAGGGAGAGCGTCACAGAGAGTCAGCTCGGATGAACATACTGATGAGCACACTGAAGGGATCGACATGTCAGGGGGCACGGCCCTGCATGGGAGATAGCACCCATCACCAGGAGGCAATACACATGGAAAGCGCAGGCGTACACAACTACATGGAGCAGCTGGTGCTCGACCAGCTGCGCTTGCATCCCGATAGCCATGCCATGGATGTCGACAGCCGCGAAGACGTGGCCTGCATCGCGCTCAACCAGCTGGCGCCCCGCTATATCCGCCACGACGTCGACATGGCGTTCTACATGGCGCCCGCCGAGCAGGAGCTGCTGGAAGAGCGCGTCTCGATGGCGCTTCAGGAAGCCTTCGACAAGGTGCGTTCGATGCCCCGCCACGGCTAGCCACGCGCTGCGGCCCCATGAAGCATCGCCCTGAACGCGCCCTGCAACACCAGAAGCGGATCAATGATCACCGCCAGCGAAACGACAACGGCCACCGCGATGGATATCGCGGTGGCCGTTGTGTCTGTCGCAGATGCTGCCCGAGGCGTTACCTCAGGTGGCCTGAGGGGCATTCCCTCAACCGGGCAGTATCAGATGCCCTCGGCGCACTGCGGCGGCACTTCATCCAGCACCTTGCGCAGGAAGGCGCGCGTGCGGTCATCCTTCGGTGCACTGAACAGCTGGCTCGGCGGCCCCTGTTCGACGATACGTCCGCCTTCCATGAAGATGACGCGGTCGGCGACTTCCCGCGCGAACTGCATCTCGTGGGTGACCACGATCATGGTCTGGCGCTCGACCGCCAGCTGCTTCATCAGCTCCAGCACCTCATCGACCCATTCCGGGTCCAGTGCCGAGGTCGGCTCATCGAACAGGATCACCTCGGCCTGGGCGGCCATGGCGCGCCCGATGCCGATACGCTGCTGCTGACCGCCTGACAGAGCCGCCGGGAAGGCGTCCGCCTTCTCGCTCATGCCGATACGCTCGAGAATCTCGCGCGCTCGCTGGTGCGCCTTGGCCTTGGGCCAGCCGTTGACGACGATCAGGCCCTCGGCAATGTTCTCCAGCGCCGTCTTGTTGGCGAACAGCGCATAGTTCTGGAACACGAAGGCACTGCTGCGACGCAGACCGAGAATGTCGTGACGGCTGGCGCGTGTAGCCTCGACCTTGCGCTCGCCGATCTGGATCTCACCACCATCGGGCTGCTCGAGGAAGTTGATGCAGCGCAGCAGCGTGGACTTGCCGGTGCCTGACGGGCCGATGACGACGATGATCTCACCCTGTTTCACTTCCAGAGTGATGCCATCGAGTACGGCCTGCCCGCCGAATTTCTTGACCAGGTTTCTGACTGCAATCATCGCTGATAGGCCTTGTTGAGACGTTTCTCCATCCAGCGCTGCACGAAGGACAGCCCTTCCACCATCACCCAGTAGACGATGGCCACCATGATGAAGGATTCAAAGTACAGGAAGCTGCTGGCCGCTTCCTTCTGGGTCGCGCCCATCAACTCGGTCACCCCCAGCGTGAAGGCCAGCGACGTGGACTTGATCATGTCCACGAAGTAGTTCATCAGCGTGGGGGCCGCCACGCGGGCCGCCTGGGGCAGCACGATGCGTCGCATCAGCTGGACATTGGTCATGCCGATGGAGAGCGCCGCTTCGGTCTGGCTGCGATCGACCCCGACGATGGCGGCGCGGATGGATTCGGCCATGTAGGCCGAGAAGTGCAGCGTCAGGCCGAGAATCGTCGCGGTGACGCCATCGATCTGGGTCAGGAACGCCATCACCTGCGGCAGGCCGTAGTAGAACAGGAACAACTGCACCAGCAGCGGCGTGCCACGGAAGAAGGAGATGAACACGATGGTCAGCGCATTCAGCACCGGCACCTTGAGCACCCGCACTACCGCCAACAGCGAGGCCAGCACCAGCGCGGCCACCATGCCGATACAGGCCATCTTGAGTGTCAGTGGCAGGTATTTGAGCATGACCGGCAACAGGCCAAGCATGTAATCGATATTGAGAGTATCCATTCGTTATCCGGACAGGCTGGGGGCTTGGCTGAGGGTCTGGAAAGACACCCGTCGACATGACGACAACGGGGCGACGGTCAAGCCGTCACCCCGTTTGCACATGACATCCTTGCATGCGCCCTTGTATCAGGGCGCAGCGGGCAATGTTCAAGGCGTGGTGATGTCGTTGCCGAACCACTTGTTGGAAATCTCGGCCAGGCGGCCATTTTCCTTGAGCTCGGTCAGCGCGGCATCCACCTCGTCACGCTTGGCCTCGCCTTCGGCGTCCTTGCGGAACGGCAGTGCGTTCTCGAGACGCGAGAACGGCTTGCCAGCCAGTTCCAGCGGCAGCGGCGTCTTCTGGATCACCTGGCTTGCGCTGACGCGGTCCATCACGAAGGCATCGACACGGCCCAGGGCGGTGTCCTGCTCGATGTTGGACTCATAGGTCTTGATGTCGATCTGGTCGGCGTAGGGCAGCTCTTTCATCAGCGCTTCGTAGTTGGAGCCCAGATTGACCGCCACGCTGTGGCCCTTGAGGGACTCGACGCCGGTGATCTCGTCATTGCCGCGACGCTTGACCACCTGAGCCCCGTCATAGACGTAGGGCTGGGTGAAGGCGAACTTGGCCTTACGCGCATCGGTGATGGTGATCTGGTTGGCCACGGTGTCGATGCGGCCGGCTTCCAGCGAGCCGATCAGGCCGGAGAAGCTCATGGTCACGAATTCGATGTCGTCGCCGGTGATCTCGCCGACGGCGTTGAGGACATCCACTTCAAAGCCCTGCAGCTTGTCCTGCTTGACGAAGGTGAACGGGAAGTAGCCGCCCGACATGCCGACCTTGAGGGTGTCAGCCTGTGCCGCCAGGCTGCCCAGGGTGGTCGCGCCCAGCGCGGCAGCCATCACGGCGCCCTTGAGAGCGGTAGAAGAGAAGACAGCTGCGAGCGAACGTGATTGGCGCATCGGGATTCCTCATGGATCGCAAGACTGGGCCATTGGCGCTGGACGGTCGCTGACATTCGGCTGATCGCGGATGTCGAGCCAACAGAACAGGTATAAGCACAGCCTTTTATATGTGATTTGGTTGTATAGGATAACGGGACTGCCCCGCATTCCCAATCATTTCATCCCTTAAGGACATAACCAGAAGGAATAAGACAGCAATTCTGTCAATGAGCGCGATTCTAGCATGCCTGTCATGGCGGGCCAGTGGCGCCGTCTGGGCCACCTGCAGCGCTAGATGTCAGCCTGACGACAAGTGGATGACAGTTATTCACGCCATCCGTGGACGATGCTGTGGATAACCCGTCTCGGTCACGCTGCAAGCCGCGCCAGCCGTGGGATGACGAAAATTGATCAAAAAATCATCAACCTGTAAAACGCTCAGCGGGACTTGAGGTGCCGCGTCATCTGTCAAGCCGTCACGGGTCGAAAGAGCGGCCATAATAGGGACAGGTCGCCCTCTTCCCTCTGGCCGCCAGCACACGCCAGCGGGTGGCATGACAGCCGGTGAATCGCTAAAGTCGCTGCCATTCCAGACATGCTCAGGCACATGTCACGCGCCGGCAGCTGTCACTCAACGACACATGCCACGCCTGGCAATGATGCTCGACAAGACTCTTTTCTCCCATTCTTCCGCACGCCAAGCCAAGGCGTGGTGGAGACACAGCCGTGGTGAGCCTCATGACTCCTCTCTCTTCCTTGAGCAACTTCTTCACACGCACCGGCGCCGAGCTGCACCTTTATCACCTGGGTCGCACCCTGGCGCCGCTCAGTCTTGAGCTACTGGAAGCCTTCGAGACCGAACAGCAGCCCTGGGAGCAGCCCTTCAAGGGCCAGGCACGCCTGGCATGCGTGTTCCGTCCGGCCGGGCTCGACGATCCGCTGGTGTGGTTTCTGGCCCTGCCGCTGGATGAGGAAGGCCGCCTGTCCCCCGCACAACGCGATGCCTTCCTCGAACGCCTGATCACGACGCTGGGTCAGACGGCGCTGACCGTCGGCCGGCCTGATCTCCAGCAGGCCGAGGCAGGCAAGATCGACAATCTGATGCAGGACAATCCGCTGGCCTTCACGCCGGATGACAGCCTGCGCGCCATGCTGCACGCCCGTGCCAGTCTCGATTGCGACCGCCCTGCCAGCCAGTACTACGAGCTCGCCGAGCAGTATCTCACCGCCCAGCTACCGCTGGATGACTGGCCGTCACTCGGTCTGCAGGGCATCGCCGACGTGCTGACACGGCGCGGCGAGCTGTCCAGCGAGCTTGCCGCGGCCTTCGTGCAGCGTCTGGCTGACCTGCCGGACACGCCGCTGCGCGCCATCGCGCTGTGTCTGGAGCAGGCACCGCCCGCCCATGCCCAGCTGGCCGCCCCGCTGCCGGAGGAATACGAGACCGAGCTGCTCACCGCCTTGATCGCGCGTGGTCAGGCTGCACGTGACCTGGGGGATCTGGAGACGCTGTGCGCCTGCCTGCGGGCTGCCGGTGTCAGCCCACGCCCTGCGGCGGCGGAGTGGATCGATGCCCTGCTGGCCGACGACGAGGCCGTCAATGTCGACGTGCTGGTCGCGATCGCCGCGCGCGGCTACGCCCATCTGGAAGATGCCGAACGTCTGCCGGCCTTCCTGACCCGCCTGGCCAGCTGCCCGCAGGCCAACTTCGCTGCCCTGGCCCGCGACCTCGCCCTGATTCCGCGTCTGCGTCTGCCGGTGCTGATGACGCTGCGCAACGCAAGTGCGGACAGCCCGCTGGGTCAGGCGCTTGCCGCCCTGACCCGCCAGGCCGAAACCGGCAATCCTGCCCCGCGTCATTGACGCCGGGCATGCCCGCAGGTGACAGTGCTTGAGATCATGCGCATAACCCACGACACTTGATCGAACACTTGAACAGACACTCGATCGGACACTTGCTCAAGGCATGGAATCGGGGCTGATCAGCACCGGTGAACAGGGCGCGCGGCAACGCGCCACCGGCACGACGCCACCCGCGCCTGTGGCCGTGGGTGACTTGTCCAGCGCCCGCAAGCGAGGCGTCCGGCGGCGATGAAAGCGCGCCATCACCGCGTGCCATGACCGCGTGCCCGGGGCGGTTTTGCCGGGCGCTGTCCGCGCCACCGTCATCCCCCGCTTCGTGAGGCGAAAAAAGAGGCTTCAGCAAGGATTGCTGTCAGTACGTTAAGTGACTATGCTGCGCGCCCGCCTGGCCATTACCCCGCCATGCCGGCAACGCACATTACGCTGTGCCGCGCCTGCCCGGTGTCTTCATGCCGTGAGCCGCTGCCCGCTTCGCTCACGCCCTCTGATTCAGGATGAAACATGTCGCATCACAAGAACACTTCGCGTCATCACATCGACAAGGCACCGCCCCTCGATCTCAAGACACTGAATCATGACCTGCTGGGCTTTCGTCCGCGGGGCGTGGTGGGTCGGCGTGAGCTGATCGAGCTGCCGGAACTCAAGCTGCACCTCAATGCCAAGATCGACACCGGTGCGCATTCCAGTGCGCTGCATGCCGAGAGCATCGAGGTCTTCGAACACAACGATGATCTGTGGGTTCGCTTCATCACCCGGACCGGCGGTAGCGACTCCCCGCCGCATACGGTCGAGACGCCGGTGCATGATCGCCGCCGCGTGCGCTCATCCAATGGTCAGGCCGAGTGGCGCTACGCGATTCGCTCGCGCATGAAGCTGGCCGGCCTTGACTACGATATCGACATGACGCTGGTGGACCGCTCCCAGATGCGTCACCCCATTCTGCTGGGGCGCCGTGCCCTGCGTCGCCTGCTGGTCGCACCGGGCGCCGCCTATCTGCATGGCGAACCCTGACGGCACCAGCCAGGCGCGCGGCGGCATGCTTCGGCATCTCGCCCCAAGACGCTGGCCCCGGTGCCATCTGCATCGCGTGACGCCTCGAGACGACAAGGGCTTCACCGGCGAATACCACGCCTCCTGACGGGCATCACGTCAGTCTTCTTCTGATTCATTCCTATCTCTGTCTGGCCCATTCGGCTCCGGAGGATTTCATGCATATCGGTATCCTGTCGCGTAACTCACGCCTCTACTCCACCCGTCGCCTGATCGAGGCCGCCGAGGCACGTGGCCACACCGCGCGCGTGGTGGACACGCTGCGTTGCTACATGAACATCGCCTCGCACCGCCCGTCCATCCATTACAAGGGCGCCGAGATCGAGCACTTCGATGCCGTCGTGCCGCGCATCGGTGCCTCCGTCACCTTCTATGGCTGCGCCGTGCTGCGCCAGTTCGAGATGATGGGCACCTACGTGGTCAATGATTCCGTGGCCATCTCCCGCTCCCGCGACAAGCTGCGCTCCCTGCAGCTGCTGTCGCGCAAGGGGCTGGGCCTGCCGGTCACCGGCTTCGCGCATTCGCCGGATGACATCCCCGACCTGATCACCATGGTCAAGGGCGCGCCGCTGGTCATCAAGCTGCTGGAAGGCACCCAGGGCATCGGCGTGGTACTCGCCGAGACCAACCAGGCCGCCGAGAGCGTGATCCAGGCCTTCATGGGCATGAAAGCCAACATCATGGTGCAGGAATACATCAAGGAGGCGCGTGGCGCCGACATCCGCTGCCTGGTGGTGGGTGACAAGGTGGTGGCGTCCATGAAACGTCAGGCGGCCGATGGCGAGTTCCGCTCCAACCTGCACCGTGGTGGCACCGCGAGCGAGATCCGCATCACGCCGGAAGAGCGCTCCACCGCCATCCGCGCCGCCAAGGCCATGGGCCTGTCCGTCGCCGGTGTCGACCTGCTGCGCGCCAATCATGGCCCGGTGATAATGGAAGTGAACTCCTCGCCGGGCCTGCAGGGCATCGAGACGGCCACCGGCAAGGACATCGCCGGTCTGATCATCGATCACATCGCCAAGTCCGCCGCGCCGGCCAAGAAGATTCCGCCCAAGCCCAAGGGCTGAGGGCTTGAGCCTTAGGGCTGAAGCCTGAGAGCATTGCGGGCAACGCTTGATCAAGGGTGCAGGTCGTCATGACTGCACCCTTGGCGTTTCTGGGTCAGATGGCCGCGCGTGTACGAGCGTGAGCGACGAAAACAGGGCAAGGCCAGCGCCTGAAAGGCAACGATGATCGTCACCAGAACGTCATTGTATTGTCGTAAACTGCAGGGATTGACAGTGCGGGAATAAATATCCTGACTTTCTGCCCTTCAGGGGTAGAAAAACACTGTTTTCACCCGCACAATCTCTTCTGACGGAGGAGGTGACCGCCCATGTTTCTCGACAATCGCCAGGTGGCGATGGATAGCGTCCAGGAAGCCCTGGCAGACAGTCTTGATTATTTCGAGGATAACGCCGAACGGCTGCGTCCCGCGCTCCTGAAGGCCTTCGAGCCCTTCTATGCGAGCCGTGTCGAGCTCAAACAGGCCCTGGAAGTCGAGACACGCAAGCATCTGAGCCTGATGCCGCGCGACGCCGATGTCGAGCGCGATGACTACATGTGGCTGTGGAGTCGCCTGAAGAGCATCGTCGGCAATGACAATCAGGTGCTGATCAACGAGCTGCTCGAACAGGAACGCGTCCTGATGCAGGCCTGCTCGACCGCCTTCACGCATCCGCTGCCTGACAGCATGGAAAAGGTACTGGAAGGCATCTTCCACAACTGCCGCCATCTGATCCGCGAGCTGTACCGTCACCAGACAGGTCAGGCCGCTCGCCGCCGCGCCGGCTAGCCACCTGCCCGCCGCCAGGCCGTGAACGCAAGACGCCCCGCCTTCCAAAGGAAGTGCGGGGCGTCTTCGTATTGACCCTGTGCGTCTGGCGAGACCAGTGCGCGGCTAGTTCGTATCAGACCTGACAGGCAGCCACTGGAGCAATGCCTGCTTCACCCTGGGCAGACTGGCCAGCAGGCTTGCCTGCGCCTGACGCGCGAGGGCATGCGGGTCCGGCGTGTCGGCAGCGTTCTCTTCATCCGTCACATCCACTCCATCCGCCACATCCACTCCATCCGCCACTTCCACTCCATCCGCCACATCACGACTGACAGCGGCCTGCTGCCCTGCCCCGGCTGTCACGGAGTTCTCCCGCGGCGACATCACGTGCTTGTCTGAGGAGTGAGATGACGAGGGATGCGAAGATGAGGGCTGCGATGATGAGTGCGATGACAACACCGGTGTCGGCAGCGACTCCTGCGGTCCGAGGAAGCGCGGCTTGCGCCCCCACAGGTAGAGATCACCCACTGTCGCCGCACGGGCCAGCCACTCGCGCAGCATCAGCTTGAGCCCCGGCGGCTGGCGCTCGGAGATGGCCGGGCAGCCTACCGCCTCCAGGCCCAGCGCATCGGCGATGAAAAGCGCACGTGGCAAATGCCACGGCTGGGTGACCAGCACCGCCTCGTCGACACCGAAGACCTTGTGCGCTCGTACGAGGGTATCGAAGGTGGAGAAGCCCGCGTAATCGAGCGTCATGAACTCCTGCGGCACGTTGCGCGCTCGCAGATCACGCCACATGGTCATCGGCTCATTGTAGTAACGCGTACGGTTGTCTCCCGAGAGCAGCAGGTTGGAGACGCGGCGCAGGCGGTAGAGCTGGGCGGCGGTATCGAGGCGCGCCTGATAGTGCGGATTGCTGCCCCCGCCCACCAGGCCGTGGGAGGTGCCGAACACGATCCCCACCTCACGGCTCTGACAGGTCAGCGGTGACGTGGCAATGCGATCGTGCGTTGCCATCACGACCCAGAGGTTGAGCCCGACCACCGTCATTGCACCGGCGGCCAGCAGACCGACGATGGTCCAGCCAGCCCGCATGATCACTCGCTGCATCTCTTCCTCACGCCCATCCCTGCCTGTCTTTCCTGCCGTTACCGTCACATCGTGCAGGCATGAGCGCCCAGCCTACCCAAGCGGCCGAGGCTCTGCCAGCACTGACTGTTCCCCGGCCACGCATGCGGGTGACTCCGCTCAGTCTTCCTGCACCATCACGGCCTTGACGTTGACTGGCACCTGGGTCGCGATGTTGCCAAGCCCGGCCAGGTCACGCAGGGTGCGAATGCCATCGACCAGCGCGAACTGCTCAGCATCGACCATCACCGGCGTGAGGGTCTGCACCAGCCAGCGATCGCCGCGCAGGCGCGTCACCTGCAGGCTCATCGGCAGGTTCTGGGTGTTGTCGTGCAGCGTCAGCTGGCCTTCGACATCCACCTTCTGAGTGTCGCCCGGCTCCATCACCTTGAGGGTCGGCATGTCGAGACTGGCGGTCATCACGGCCAACGGATAGGTGCCGGACTCGAACAGCTTCTCGCTGACGCGCTGGTCACGAATGTCGATACCGGTACTGGCGGAGTCGAGGTCGATCTCCACCGACAGCTGACCGGCGTCATTGACGCGCGCCCGCCAGGAGGTGAAAGCATCCGTCTCGACGGTGCTGGCGCCCGACTTGGCCATCTTGGTGGTCTGGAAGCTCAGCTGCGAGACGTCGCCATCCAGCTTCCAGGCGGCCTGCGCGCTGGCAGCGGCGCTCAGGATCAGGGTGGCGGTCAGGGTGCGCAGCGCAGTCTGGAATCGCATTGGGGAGTCTTCCTTGAGGCAGGTGATACGGGAAACCGTCAAACGGACGTGCCGACGCGGCCCGAGGCAGCAACTTGCCCGGACGCTCAGCAACGTGAATTGGATAGCCGGATGGACGAGAGGTTCCCGCCCATCCGGTTGCGTTTGCTGCATCTCACCCAAGTGTTACTGCGACTGACGGCCATGAAAGGCCTCCAGGGAGCCGCAGACAATAAAGGGCGACAACAGCAGACGACAAAGGCGCGCTGATGATGCTCAGAACATGCCCAGTTCCAGGCGGGCATCCTCACTCATCATCTCGCGCGACCAGGCAGGCGAGAACACGATCTCGACGTGGACCTTGGAGACATCCTCGGCGCCGAGAATCTTGCGCTTGGCGTCCTCGGCGATGACGTTGCCCATGCCGCAGCCCGGCGCGGTCAACGTCATCTTGAGATTGACCATCTTCTCGCCGCTGATCAGGGTATCGATACGACAGCCATAGACCAGCCCCAGCTCAACGATGTCGACCGGGATCTCGGGGTCGAAGCAGGTGCGCAGCTGGGCCCAGACGAAGGCCTCGATGTCGGCATCGCTCTGGCCGGCCGGCAGATGCGGACGCGGCACGGCGTCCAGCCCCAGCGCATCGAGGCTGAAGCTCTCGATCAGGTACATGCGACCCTCGAAGGCGACGCTGACGGTGCCGCCCTTGGCCTGCATGACTTCGACCACCGAGTCCTCGTGCAGGGTCACCGACTTGCCGAACGGTACCGAGATGCCCTCCACGTCCCGCTGCAACGGCATCTTCTGGCCCTTGCCGAGGCTGGCCAGCTGGTCTTCAGTGTGGCTCATGCCCTCTCCTTGCCGAGCCGCATGACAGGCATGCGGCTCGTGAATTCTGTTGGTTCACTCAAGACGTGCGGGTGACAACATCCCCTGGCAAGGGCCGATACCAATGAGGCCCGCCATGCGCGAGCCTCATTGATCAGCGCCCGTCAGGGCCACCGCAGGGTGGTGCTCAGCGCACCATGGTCAGCACACGCTGCAGGGCATCGACGAACATGTCGATCTCTTCCGGCGTGTTGTAGGCCGCGAAGGAAGCCCGACAGGTGGCGTCGACACCGAAGCGACGCAGCACCGGCTGCGCGCAGTGGTGGCCGGTACGGATGGCGACCCCCAGCTGGTCGATCAGCAGACCGATATCCTGGGCGTGGGCACCATCGACCACGAAGGAGATCGCGCCCGCCTTGTCAGGCGAGTTGCCGATGATGCGCAGGCCGTCCACTTCGCGCATGCGCTCGCTGGCATGGCGCATCAGCTGCTGTTCCCAGCGCGTGATCAGCGCCATGTGGGTGCAGTCCAGCCAGTCGATGGCCTTGCCCAGTCCGATGACCTCGGCGATGGGCGGCGTGCCGGCCTCGAACTTGTGCGGCAGGTCCGCGAACAGGGTGCCATTCTCGAACGACACCGTGCGGATCATCTCACCACCACCCTGCCACGGCGGCATCGCCTCCAGCAGCGCTTCCTTGCCGTAGAGCACACCGATGCCGGTCGGGCCGTACATCTTGTGGCCCGAGAAGACATAGAAGTCAGCATCGATCTCGCGCACATCGACCTGCTGATGCGGTACCGCCTGGGCACCATCGACCAGAATCAGCGCGTCGTGAGCGTGTGCCAGCGTCGCCATCTCGGCCACCGGGTTGATGCTGCCCAGGGCGTTGGAGACCTGATTGACGCAGACCAGGCGCGTCTTCTCGCCCAGCAGGTCGCGGTAGGCCGCCATGTCGAGCACACCATCGTCGTCACACGGGATGACCTTGATGACGATATCGAGACGCTCGGCCAGAAGCTGCCACGGCACGATGTTGGCATGATGCTCCATCACCGAGATCAGCACTTCATCACCGGCGTTCAGCCAGTTGGCTCCCCAGCTGTTGGCGACCAGATTGATCGCCTCGGTGGTGCCGCGCGTGAAGATGACTTCCCGCGTCAGGCGCGCATTGATGAAGCTGCGCACCTTCTCACGCGTACCTTCGAAGGCCGCCGTCGCCTCATCCGCCAGGGTATGCAGACCCCGGTGGATGTTGGCATTGGTCTTGCGGTAGTAGTCGCTCATCGCGTCGATGACGGCGGTCGGCGTCTGGCTGGTGGCGGCGCTGTCCAGATAGATCAGCGGCACATCACCATGTACGCGACGCTCGAGGATCGGAAAATCCTCGCGTACCCGCACGACGTCGAGCATCAGGTTGTCGAGTGCGCTCATGCAAAGTCCTCATCACGTGCCACCGCCACGGCGCCACCGCCCAGCTCGACGCTGAGATCGACCAGCTCATCGAGGTGGAAGCGTGACGGCAGGCGTCCCGCGACACTGCGCTCGATGCGCTCGGCGATGGCGTCGATGCCCAGACCGGTCATGACTTCGTTGGCGAAGGCCAGGGTCAAAAGGCCACGGGCGGTCTGCTCATCGATGCCACGGGCGCGCAGCGCGAACACGGCGGTCTCGTCGAGCTGACCGGTCGTGGTGCCGTGGGAGCACTTGACGTCATCGGCGTAGATCTCGAGTTCCGGCTTGGTGTTGATCTCGGCGCGGTCCGACAGCAGCAGGTTGGCGTTGTTCTGATGCGCCTCGATCTGCTGACTGTCGCGCTTGACCAGCACGCGGCCATTGAAGACGCCGCGGGCGCGGTCGGCCAGGATACCCTTGTAGTTCTCGTCGGAGAACGTCAGTGCCTCGTTGTGATTGACCAGCGAGTGGGTGTCCACGTGCTGGCGATCACGACCGAAGAACAGGCCATCGAGGCGTGCATGGGCGTTGTTGCCGTTCAGGTCGCAGACGATGTCGTTGCGCACCAGACCACCACCGGTGTTCAGGTTGATGGAGCGATACTGGCTGTCACGCGGCTGCTCGACCTGCAGCGAGGCGATATGCGTCTCGCCGGTGGCGGCTTCGCCCAGCTTGTAGTGATTGAGCACGGCGCCGCGCTCCAGCATCACTTCGCTGACCATGTTGGTGAAGTTGGTCGCGCCACTCTCACCGATGTGATGCTCGATCACGCTGGCTTCGGCGCGGCTGCCCAGCTGCACCAGCAGACGCGGGTGGCTCATGGTCACGGGCTGGCCTTCGACGGCGGCACGCGACAGGAACAGCACGTAGACCGGCTTGGCGAGCACCGTGCGCGGGCCGACCTGAATCACCGCACCCTCTTCGGTGAAGGCGGAGTTCAGCGCCACGAACGGCGTGAAATCGATGCCGGTCAGGCGGTTCAGCGAGCCGCCGATGACTTCCGGCTGATTGACGATGGCGTCAGACAGCGGCACGACACGCACGGTGTCGGGCAGGTCTGCCACATCGGACAGCTCGGCATTGTAGAGGCCATCGACGAACACCAGACGGTAGGCGTCGACGTCGAGAGCCAGCGCATCCTTCACGGCCGGCGCGAGGCTTGCATCGTCGGCGAGACGATATTGCTGACGACCCAGTGCCTGGGTGTCGGTGTACTTCCAGGCCTCGACCTTGCGGGTCGGCAGGCCGAGGGCTTCAAAGCGGGCGATGCCGGCCTGACGGCGGGCGGCCATCCAGCTTGGATCGGCCGCAAAGCGAGCCTTGCGGGCAGCGAATTCGCTGGCGAAGGCTTCGCTGCCGGGGACGGACGCGGTAGCAAGTGCTGTCATTACGCGGTTTCCTCCTGCAGCCAGTCATAGCCCTGGGCTTCGAGTTCGAGTGCCAGCGACTTGTCACCGGACTTGACGATGCGGCCATCCATCAGCACGTGGATCTGGTCCGGCACGATGTGCTCGAGCAGACGCTGGTAGTGGGTGACCATCAGCACGGCGCGGTCTTCGTTGCGCAGCGAGTTGACGCCCTTGGCGACGACCTTGAGGGCATCGATGTCGAGGCCGGAGTCGATCTCGTCGAGCATGGCGAGCTTCGGTTCCAGCACCAGCATCTGCAGGATCTCGTTGCGCTTCTTCTCACCGCCGGAGAAGCCTTCGTTGACGGCGCGCTGCAGGAAGCTGGCGTCCATCTGCATGAAGGCCAGTTTCTCGCGGATCAGCTTCATGAATTCCGGGGCCGGAATCTCGCCCAGGCCTTCGGCTTCACGCTTGGCGTTCAGCGCCGCCTTGAGCAGGTAGACGTTCTTGACCCCCGGGATTTCCACCGGGTACTGGAAGCCCAGCAGCATGCCGGCACGCGCACGCTCTTCGACTTCCATCTCCAGCACATCCTCACCTTCATAGGTAATGGTGCCCGAGGTCACTTCATAGCCGTCCTTGCCGGCGATCACGGAAGACAGCGTGGACTTGCCTGCGCCGTTCGGGCCCATGATGGCGTGGACTTCACCCTTGTTGATGGTCAGATCGAGACCCTTGAGGATTTCCTTGCCTTCCACCGAAACGTGCAGATCTTTGACTACGAGCATGTTGATACCTTTTGCTGACAGGCCGCCCGCGAGCGGCCCTCAAGAATGGGGTGAATGCGAAAGGGACGGCGGGATCAGCCGACGGCGCCTTCAAGGGTGACGTTGAGCAGCGCCTCGGCCTCGACGGCGAACTCCATCGGCAGCTCCTGGAAGACGTCCTTGCAGAAGCCATTGACGATCATGTTGACCGCATCTTCCTCGCTGATGCCGCGCTGACGGCAGTAGAACAGCTGATCTTCGCCGATCTTGGAGGTCGTCGCCTCGTGCTCGACGGTAGCCGTCGCGTTGCCGATTTCCTGATACGGGAAGGTGTGCGCGCCACAGCGGTCGCCGATCAACAGCGAGTCACACTGGGTGAAGTTGCGCGCGCCCTTGGCCCGCGGGCCGATCTTGACCAGACCACGATAGGACTGCTCGGAGTTACCGGCCGAGATGCCCTTGGAGACGATGGTGGACTTGGTGCCCTCACCGATGTGGATCATCTTGGTACCGGTGTCCGCCTGCTGACGGCCATTGGTGACGGCGACGGAGTAGAACTCCCCGACACTGTCCTTGCCGCGCAGGATGCACGACGGGTACTTCCAGGTGATCGCGGAGCCGGTCTCGACCTGGGTCCAGGAGACCTTGGAGCGGTCACCACGGCAGTCGGCACGCTTGGTGACGAAGTTGTAGATGCCGCCCTTGCCGTCTTCATCGCCCGGATACCAGTTCTGGACGGTGGAGTACTTGATGTAGGCGTCTTCCAGTGCCACCAGCTCGACCACGGCGGCGTGCAGCTGGTTGTCATCACGCTGTGGCGCGGTACAGCCTTCCAGATACGAGACCTGAGCCTGCTTCTCGCAGATGATCAGGGTACGCTCGAACTGGCCGGTGTTGGCGGCGTTGATGCGGAAGTAGGTGGAAAGCTCCATCGGGCAGGTCACGCCTTCCGGCACGAACACGAAGGAGCCATCGGTGAAGACGGCCGCGTTCAGCGCGGTGAAGTAGTTGTCTGCCTTGGGCACCACGGTACCGAGATACTGCTTGATCAGCTCCGGGTAGTCCTGGATGGCTTCCGAGATGGAGCAGAAGATGACGCCCGCCTCGGACAGCTCCTTCTTGAAGGTGGTGGTCACGGACACGGAGTCGAAGACCGCGTCGACCGCGACACCCGCCAGTGCGGCACGTTCGTGCAGCGGGATACCCAGCTTCTCGTAGGTCTCGAGCAGCTTGGGGTCGACCTCATCCAGACTCTGCGGGCGGTCTTCCGGCTTCTTCGGGGCGCTGAAGTATGAAATCGCCTGATAGTCGATCTCCGGATAATCCAGGTGGGCCCAGGACGGCGCCTTCATCTTCAGCCACTGCTGATACGCATCCAGACGCCACTCCAGCATCCACTCCGGCTCACCCTTCTTGGCCGAGATGAAGCGAATCACGCTTTCATCCAGTCCCGGCGGAATGGTGTCGCTCTCGATATCGGTCACGAAGCCCTGCTTGTACTCGCGCTGTACAAGCTGCTCCATCTCCTGGCTCGCCATGCTGGTCTCCTCTCCCGGAGAGCTCCGGGTCTGTTCAGATGCCTGATCACCCCGCCCGAATCGCAGCGAAGTTCGAATGTTCGTGTTGCCCCGGCGACGTGTGTCGCGCGGCAACGGATTCAGCGTTTGCCGGTGCTGTTGGCTGCCGTGGCCATGGGGGGCGGCTCGTCATCCCCGTACAGGCTGATGGCCTGAATCGGCAGTTGCACCGGCATGCGCAGTGGCGCGGATGACGCCAGATGCGCCAGCGTCACGCTGCCCAGCAGCTCACTGATGGCGTACGAGACGCGCTGCCAGTTGTCGGCCACCCCGCAGGTGTTGACCAGCTCGCAATCGCCGTCGGCGTGGCTGCATTCGGTCACGGCCACCGGGCCTTCGATGGCGCTGATGATGTCGCTGGCCGTGATCTGACTGGCCGGGCGTGCCAGGCGATAACCGCCCAGCGCACCGCGCCGCGACTCAAGCAGCCCTGCCCGCACCAGCGCCTTGAGCGTCTTGCTCACGGTGGGATGCGGCAACTGCACGCTTTCGGCCAGATCGATCGCCGCATGGGCCGAGTCCGGCTCGCGGGCGATGCGCGCCATCACGACAGCGGCATAATCGGTCATCTTGGAAAGCTTCAGCATGCTGGCCTCCACCACGGGAAGATTAATTGGGGACCATTTTAGTCCTGTATCAGAACGATGTGAAGCGGGGACCCCACCGAAAACGTCGAATTGCGACCTGGGCAACCAGTTTGCCGACAAGATAGCCGCCGATCACAACAAAAATAACAATCATTCCTATTTAAAATATCTACCAGCCACGCCCGAAGCCCCAGGCGCTTCCCGTGCGCAGCGGGAGATCGATGACGGCCGCCCCTCCCCTGCAACGCAAGCCCTCTCTAAAGACCCCCCTTCTCAAGCCCCTCTCCATCTCCACAACTCCACAACTCCACAACGCAAGACACCCCGCCGGGAGAATCCCGACGGGGTGTCTTGGTCACGCCATCATGCCGTCATGCAAGGCTCATGTGAGCGATGCGTGATGATCAGCCGTGGAACGGGTTGCGCAGCACGATGGTCTCGTTGCGGTCCGGGCCAGTGGAGATGATGTCGATCGGCACGCCGACCTGCTCTTCCAGGAAGCTGATGTAAGCGCGGGCGTTGGCCGGCAGCTTGTCGACTTCGCGCACGCCGATGGTGGAATCGCTCCAGCCCGGCAGGTCCTGGTACAGCGGTTCGATGGCTTCGTAGCCTTCGGAATCCACTGGGTTGTCCAGTACGTCGCCATCCTTGCTGCGATAGCCGATGCAGACGCGGATGTTCTCGAGACCGTCCAGCACGTCCAGCTTGGTCAGGCAGATGCCGCTGACCGAGTTGATCTGCACGGCGTGACGCAGGGCGACGGCATCGAACCAACCACAACGACGCGCACGACCGGTGGTGGCACCGAATTCGTGGCCACGCTCGGCCAGGTGACGGCCGAACTCATCGAACAGCTCGGTCGGGAACGGACCGGAGCCGACACGCGTGGTGTAGGCCTTGGTGATGCCCAGCACGTAGTCGAGATACAGCGGACCGACGCCGGAACCGGTGGCGGTGCCGCCGGCAGTGGTGTTGGAGCTGGTGACGTACGGGTAGGTACCGTGGTCGATGTCGAGCAGTGAGCCCTGAGCACCTTCGAAGAGGATGTTCTCGTTGGCCTTGCGCACGGAGTGGACCAGATCCACGGTGTCGCAGACCATCGGGCGCAGCTCTTCGGCCATTTCCATGGCTTCGTCCAGCACCTGCTGGAAGTCGACCGGCGCTTCACCGTGATAGTGCTGCAGCACGAAGTTGTGGTAATCCAGCACTTCGCCCAGCTTGGAGGCGAAACGCTCACGGTGGAGCATGTCACCCAGACGCAGGCCACGACGCGCGACCTTGTCTTCGTAAGCCGGACCGATGCCGCGACCGGTAGTACCGATCTTGGCGACGCCACGGGCCTTCTCGCGCGCCTGGTCCAGACGCACGTGGTAGGACAGGATCAGCGGACAGGCCGGCGACAGACGCAGGCGATCACGCACCGGCACGTCGTTGGCTTCAAGCTCACGGATTTCCTTGATCAGCGCTTCCGGAGACAGCACGACACCGTTGCCGATGACGCAGGTCTTGCCCGGGTGGAGGATGCCGGACGGGATCAGGTGGAGGACGGTCTTCTTGCCGTCCAGCACCAGGGTGTGACCCGCGTTGTGGCCACCCTGGAAACGCACGACGGCGCTGGCGGATTCGGTCAGCAGGTCGACGACCTTGCCCTTGCCTTCATCACCCCATTGGGTGCCGAGCACGACTACATTCTTGCCCATGGTTCCTATCTCTTTCGGTGAATAACCGTCGGTGAAAACCCACTCACAAGTGCAGCTGCCCTGTCGGCAGCTGCACCTCGGGACCCAGTGGCCCCAGCTGTTCTGCTATCTGTCACTCGCTGCCATCGCTCTCGGATCACCGAAGCTCAACCCTTCAAGCTCAGGCATCCAGGCTCAGTCATACAAGCTCAGGCATCGAGTGTGACGACCTGCCAGCCGCCGTCGCCATTGACCAGCTCACGGTTGCAACGGTGTGCATCCGCGCCGGTGGTCTGGCCCGGCAGCGCTTCGATGACACGCTCGCCAGCGGCACGCAGCTGGTCGACACACTCACGCAGCGCGCTGTCGTTGAGTGCCGGCGCCCAGATGCCATCACAGGCCGGAGCCTGCACGGCCAGCGAGGCCAGCTGCTTGAGGTCCATCGAGAAGCCGGTGGCAGGACGCGCACGACCGAAGGCACGTCCAGTATCGTCGTAGCGCCCCCCCTTGGCCAGCGCCTGACCGTAACCCGGGACGTAGGCCGCGAACACCATGCCGGTGTGATACTCGTAACCGCGCAGTTCGGCGAGATCGAAATAGAGCGTGACCTGCGGATGACGCTCGCGGACCGCGCAGCTCAGCGCCGTCAGCTGATCCAGAGCGCTGGCGACTGCCGCCGGTGCGCCGGCGAAGGCGGTACGCGCCTGGGCAAGAATCTCGTCATCACCGTGCAGGTGCGGCAGCGCCTTGAGCATGCCCGCCACTACCTTGTCACCCACCACGCGATCGATCAATGCATCGAGAGCGGAATACTGTTTACGCTCGATGGCGGCGAACAGCTCACGCTCGTGCTCGTCATTCATGCCGGCTTCGGCGATCAAGGCACGATAGATGCCGATATGGCCCAGTGCCAGGTGCAATTCACCGGCACCGGCCTGCTCGAGACTGGTCAGTGCCAGGTGCAGGATCTCGTGGTCGGCCTCGAGGCCGGCGTGACCGAAGAGCTCAGCACCGACCTGCACCGGGCTGCGACCGCCCTGGTGCTTGTCCGCCTTGGTGCGCAGCACGTTGGCGCAGTAGCACAGACGTACCGGGCCTTCGCGGTGCAGGGAGTGAGCATCCATGCGCGCCACCTGCGGGGTGACGTCGGCGCTGGCGCCCATCATGCGACCGGTCATCTGGTCGGTCAGCTTGAAGGTCTGCAGATCAAGCTCGGTACCGGTGCCGGTCAGCAGCGAATCGAGAAATTCGACGGGCGGCGGCAGCACCAGGTCATAGCCGAAGCGATGATAGAGGTCGAGCAGCGCGCGGCGCAGCGCCTCCATACGGGTTGCCTGAGGGGGCAATACCTCATCCATGCCATCCGGGAGGAGCCAGCGATCTGCGATGGTCATTGCGCTATCCTGCGAGAGATTTATGACAAGGGGTGACTCGTGACGCGAGGAAATTAACCCGGCTGGCGTGCGTGACGAACGCGACGCCTGCGGGGGATTTCACAGCAGCCGACCGAGACCCGTGAAGCAAGGTCCTGCTCGACGCTTTCCTGTCGGCCTTGCGCCTGTGCATGAAAAGCGGCCACAAAAAAACCGGGCGGTGCCCGGTTGCAGGAGTCTAGCATGAATCCTTGTGGGATGAACCCCGCGAACCTCTCGTACGGCGTTCATCCACTGCGCGGCCTCTGATGCTGCCAGAGGCCGCGCGCAACATCCCCGAAGGCGAGCCTTCGGGCTTAATGATGCTGCTTACTTGCTACCACCCTGCGGGTCCTTGAAGAAGCGGAAGAACTCGCTGTCCGGCTGCATGACCATCATGTTGCCATCGCCCTTGAAGCTGTCGCGATAGGCCTGCAGTGAGCGGTAGAAGCGGAAGAACTCGGTATCCGCCCCGTAGGCACCGGCATAGATGGCGGCGGCGGAGGCATCGCCCTCACCGCGCAGGGTCTGCGCCTGTTCTTCGGCCTGCGCGAGCAGGACGGAACGGCGACGATCGGCATTGGCCTGGATCTTCTCGGCCTGCTCCTGGCCCTGGGCACGATACTCTCGTGCCTCACGCTGACGCTCGGTCTTCATGCGCTCGTAGACCGCCTGGGAGACTTCGTCCGGCAGGTCGATACGCTTGACGCGGATATCGAGAATCGACACCCCCAGTTCCTTGCGCATCACCTCGTCGAGCTCTTCGGTGGGCTTCTTCATCAGCGCGTCACGCTGCTCGGAGATGATCTGCACCAGCTCGAGCTTGCCGAACTCGTTACGCAGACTCTCGTCGACACGCGGCGCGATCAGGCGCTCAGCCATCTGCTCGTCGCCGGAGGTCGCTTCGTAGTAGCGCTTCGGATCGACGATCTTCCACTTGACGAAGGAGTCGACGATGACGGCCTTCTTCTCGCGGGTCAGATAACGGCTTGCCTGGGCATCCAGCGTCAACACGCGCGTATCGAAGGTACGGATCGTGTTGTAGACCGGCAGCTTGAAGTGCAGGCCGGGCTGGATGTTGTCTTCCACCACTTCACCAAACTTGAGCTTGATGGCGCGCTGGGTCTCATCAACCGTGTAGAGGCTGTTGCTACCAAGCCAGGCCACTACGGCCAGACCGGCGACGGCCATCAGTGAGCGATTGTTGATCATTAACGACCCTCCCGACGGATGCTGTTGCTGCTGTCAGTGCTCTGGCTGCGGCTCAGGGCATCACTCGCCTGTCGGGACACACGGTCCAGCTCGCTACGACTCATGCCACTGCTGTCTTCAGCGGCAGCACTGGACTTGTTGGCCAGCTTGTCCAACGGCAGGTACATGAGGGAATTGCCGTTCTCGACATCCACCAGCACCTTGTTGGTCTTGCCGAGCACTTCGCCCATGGTTTCCAGATACATGCGCTCGCGGATGATTTCCGGCGCCTTCTGGTACTCGGTCAGCAGGGACGTGAAGCGGTTGGCTTCACCCTGGGACTTCGCGACCACGGACTCCTTGTAACCCTCGGCTTCCTCGATGATGCGCTGCGCCTGACCCTGGGCTTCCGGGAGAATCGAGTTCTCGTAGGCCAGTGCCTGGTTGATCGTGCGCTGACGATCCTCACGCGCCTTGATGACGTCATCGAAGGAATCCTGGACCGCTGCCGGCGCAGAGGTGGACTCGACGTTGATGGTCTGCAGCGTCAGGCCGACACCGTAGTTGTCCAGATAGGACTGCAGGCGCGACTTGACGTTGCTGGCCAGCAATTCACGACCGGAGGTCAGGATGTCGTTCATGTCGGCACTGCCGACTTCGTGACGCAGCGCAGAGTCCATGGCGTTCTCGAGACTGATCTCGGGCGCACGGACGTTGAGCAGGAAGTCACGCGGGTTGGACACCTGATACTGCACGGACATCTGGACTTCGACGATGTTCTCGTCCTGGGTCAGCATCGATTTGGTCTGGGAGAGCGAACGCACCTTGGTGACGTTGACCTCACGCACATCGTCGATGATCGGCGGATTCCAGTGCAGGCCCGGACCGACGATGTCGTTGTACTTGCCGAAACGCAGCACGACGCCACGCTCTGACTGATCGACCAGATAGAAACCGGAAGCCGCCCAGATGGCGACCAGGATGACACCGATGATACCCGGCAGTGCGAAGGCATTGGTGCTGCCACCGTTGCCGCCATTGCCACCGGCACCGCCACGACGCTTGCGGCCATTACCGAGCATGCCATTGAGCTTGTCCTGGAATTTCTTCAGCGCTTCGTCGAGGTCGGGCGGTCCACCATTGCCACCGCCGTTACCCCCGCCCCCCTTCTTGTCCCCGTTGCGACCACCGCCGCTCCACGGGTCATGCTGGTTGCCGCCACCCGGCTCATTCCAAGCCATACGTCGTCTCCACTCAGTCGATGTTCCGCTCGTCATTATGATGACGCCGCCCTGCCAGCTGCGACCGGTTCCGTGCCTTGAGCCTGATGGCCTCCGGCAACCGATTCTCTCGTACGGCATGGCGACGCGTCCCTTGCGGGAGAAGGCCATGGCCCTGCCCGACGGCCATCGTCCGTCGGACGGCATCCAGCCAATCCTGCTGAATGCCCGCTGCTCTGACGCGCAGGGCAGGCCCTGCGCGAGGGCATCCATCGTCATTCGTGCGCGGCGATGGATGCCGGGTAGTGCTTGCCACTGCGTTGCGACAACGGTGCGCTGCTGCCTCGTGCGCCACTTCTGCCTCGTGCGCCACTTCTCATCGAGCTGCTGCGCAGCGCACCGGCGCAAGTCTCGTTACCTGACGGTATCAGGACTTGTGCGTGACCGACACGCGATGCTTTTCCGCGCGTTCGGCGGACAGCTCACGCTGCCAGGCTTCGCGGTCGTCATGTTCACCGCCGAGATAATCTTCAGGCGATTCACCAAGATGCGACAACAACTGCAGAAAATCGCGTTTCTCGAGACGAATGTCCAGCAGCGCATTGCCCTGCTCGTCATATTGCTCGTCCTTGACCGCGTCCAGCTCATGCAGGCCTGCCCGCAGACGGGACTTCGCAGGCCCCAGCGTCAGCCGCATGGAGATGACGTTGTCGGACAGCAGCTCGGCGAAGGCCTGCATCAGCAGATCCAGCCCCTTGCCGTCGCGTGCCGACAGCCACACCGCCAGCGGACGACCGAAGCCATCACGCTCGATGCGCGGCGCCATGTCGAGTCGGTCGATCTTGTTCATGACCAACAGACGCGGCACGTCACCGGCATCGATCTCGCTCAGGACGTGATTGACCTGCTCGGTATTGCGGTCATTCTCCGGGTCTGCGGCGTCGATGACATGTACCAGCAGATCCGCTTCCGCCGCTTCCTGCAGGGTCGCCTGGAAGGCTTCTACCAGCTTGTGCGGCAGATGACGAATGAAGCCGACGGTATCGGCCAGGACTGCCGGACCGACATCCTCGAGCTCCAGACGACGCAGCGTCGGGTCCAGCGTCGCGAACAGCTGATCGGCGGCGTACACCTCGGAGGTGGTCAGCGCGTTGAACAGCGTCGACTTGCCGGCGTTGGTATAGCCGACCAGCGACAGACTCGGGATCTCGGCACGCGCACGGGCACGGCGGTTCTGATCGCGCTGCTTGTGCACCTTCTCGAGTCGCTTGTGGATCGACTTGATACGGGCGCGCAACAGGCGACGGTCAGTCTCGAGCTGGGTTTCCCCCGGGCCTCGCAGACCGATACCGCCTTTCTGACGCTCAAGGTGGGTCCAACCCCGCACCAGGCGGGTGGACATGTACTCGAGCTGTGCGAGTTCCACCTGCAGCTTGCCCTCATGGGTCCGCGCACGCTGGGCAAAGATGTCGAGAATCAGACCGGTACGGTCGATGACGCGACACTTGAGCGTGGCTTCGAGGTTACGCTGCTGGGAAGGGCTCAATGAATGGTTGAAAATGACCAGCTCGGCTTCGTGCACGGCCAAGGCCTCTTGCACTTCCTCAAGCTTGCCTTCTCCGATGAACGTACGGGAGTCGGGGCGGGGCCGGCTACCCTCGATGAGGGTCGCCGGCACGGCGCCTGCCGAACGTACGAGTTCGAGGAGCTCACCGGCATCCTCGCGTTCTTTTTCGTCCCGGAAATTGACATGCACCAGGACGGCCGTTTCACCGGCTTCGGGTCGTTCGAAGAACAATCAGCGCCTCTAACTTCAGCTTTCTGTGGACGGCACGCTCGGATCCTGGGCCGGCAGGCGCACATTGCGCGACGGCACCACGGTCGAGATAGCGTGCTTGTAAACCATCTGGGAGACAGTATTGCGCAGCAGGATCACGAACTGATCGAAGGATTCGATCTGGCCCTGCAGCTTGATGCCGTTGACCAGGAAGATCGAGACCGGGATACGTTCCTTGCGCAGGATGTTCAGGTACGGGTCCTGGAGTGATTGACCTTTGGACATGTGACTCTCCGTAAAAATGTCTCGTTCGAGGTAAGTATGGTTATGTTCGCCAGCGCTCCGGGTTGCCCTCTTGAGGGGGCTTCACGGGCGCGGGTCGTGACCGCTCATGTTACGCTAAGTGCAGGTCTGGCGCACGATTTTCAAGGTTTCACTGTAAGGATCTACACCCATGGAATCCACCGGGTGAATCCCCTGCCAGCTCCGCAACCAGGTCAACTGTCGCTTGGCGAGTTGACGCGTCGCGATGATGCCGCGTTCGCGCATCTCATCCCGGCTCAGATGGCCATCGAGAAAATCCCACACCTGACGGTAGCCGACACAACGTATCGAGGGCAGGCCCGCATGCAGCTCCGGACGTGCCTTCAGCGCTTCGACCTCGGCAATGAAGCCCTGTTCCAACATCTGATCAAAACGCGTCTCGATACGTTCATGTAACACGGCTCTATCGTGGGGCGCCAGTGCGATCGCTATCGGCCGGAACGGAAGTTCCGCCTCTGGCTGCTCCGCGAGCAGCTCGCTCATCGGGCGCCCGCTGATCAGACAGACCTCCAGCGCGCGTGTCAGCCGCTGGGGGTCAGTGGCCCGAATGCGCTGTGCCGTGGCCGGATCAAGCCGCGCCAGCTGCGCATGCAGCGCCTGCAGACCCTCGGACTGGATACGCGCCTCGAGCTCCGCGCGCAGCTCGGCATCCGCTGCCGGCAGCTCCGCTACGCCTTCCAACAGACGCTTGAAATACATCATGGTGCCACCGACCAGCAGCGGCATCTTGCCGCGGGACTGGATCTCGGCGATATGCGCCAGCGCATCGCGACGAAACTCGGCGGCGGAATAGCTCTCCAGCGGGTCGAGAAAGTCGATCAGGCGGTGTGGCGCTCGGGCCAGCTCGGCCGCGCTCGGCTTGGCCGTGCCGATATCCATGCCGCGATAGATCAGCGCCGAATCGACACTGACCAGCTCCGCGCCCTGCTCCTCGTGCCAGCGAATGGCGAGGTCGGTCTTGCCGGAGGCCGTCGGCCCCATCAACAACACGACAGGCGGCTTGTCAGCCACCTCAGGCGCGTGGTGTCGGGAATCTTCAGGGGGTTGAATCTGGGTCATGGCCTATTGTCTGGGCTGGGAGGTGAATCAGGGGTGAACCGCGACGACACGGGGCGTCATCTACTGGCCGCGCAGGAACAGCTTGTCGAGCTCATGCATCGAAAGCTCGGTCCAGGTCGGCCGGCCATGATTGCATTGCCCAGAGCGCTCGGTGCGCTCCATGTCACGTAGCAGAGCATTCATTTCCGGAATCGTCAGTCGGCGGTTGGCGCGCACGCTGCCGCGACACGCCATGTCGGCGAGCAGTTCATTCATGTGCGCCTCCATGCGGTCACTGCGCCCATAGCGCTCAAGATCTTCCAGCATGCCGCGCACCAGGGGTTCCACATCGGCATTGCCGAGCACGACCGGCACCTGACGCACCAGCAGCGTTTCCGGCCCGGCAGCGTCCAGCTCGACGCCCAGACGCGTGAACGCCTCGGACTCGCGCTCGAAGGTGCCCATCTCACGCGCACTGACCGCCAGCGATACCGGCACCAGCAGCGGCTGGGCCTCCAGATGGCCGCCGCCGTGAACGTGCTGCTTCATGCGCTCATAGGTGATGCGCTCGTGAGCGGCATGCATGTCGACCATCACCAGCCCGCGCGAGGTCTGCGACAGGATATAGACGCCGTGCAGCTGCGCCACGGCGTAGCCCAGCGGCGGCGTGTCATCATCATCACTCTGGGCCGGCAGGCCTCGCATCACCACTGCCGAGCTGCCTGAGACCGAACCACCTGAGACCGCGCCACCCGGGACCGAACTGCCTGAGCCCGAGCCACTAGAGACAGACGGCGCCGACATGCCAGACCCTGCGTCGCTGGAAGGCGCGCCACCGGACGGCCCACCCACCTGAGGCGAGTCGACCCGCCAGCCGGGCGCAGCTTCCCCGACACCGGCCTGCGCACCCCCCAGTCCTGCGCCCTGCCCTGGCCCGTCACCCTCGCGGCCACCTTCGCCCAGCGTGACACGTGGCGCACGCCGCGCCTCACGCTCGGCACTGGCGATCGCCGCCGGATCATTGGCCACGCCCGCGCCGCCACCCGGCGTCAGCAGATGATCTTCGCTGGGGTGCAGCGCCCGATAGCCGGCCATGAACTGACGCACACGCTCGGCACTCAGGCGTTCGCTGGAGCGACCATCACCGGCAGGCGGCAGCTGCGAGGAAGGCTGCCAGGGGGCCGCAGCGCCTGCAGGCGCGCTCGGCGAGGCCGACGAGTCGCCCCCGGCCTGCGAGCCGGCCGATATCGATTGCTGCTCGGAAGCGGCATTTGGCTGGGCGTCCTGTTCCTGACGGCCAAGACGCATGCCCTGCTGCTGCCAGCCGGGGTCCTCCTCCTTCTCCTGCCCGTCGATGCCGGTAGGCGCGGCGCTGTTGTCACCGGGGCGCACCTCGGCCAGCGCCTTGTGCAGGCTCGAGAACAGGAAGTCATGCACCAGTCGCCCGTCCCGGAAGCGCACTTCGTGCTTGGTCGGGTGAACGTTGACATCCACCACTGTCGGGTCGAGCTCCAGATAGAGCACGAACACCGGATGCCGACCATGGAACAGCACATCGCGGTAGGCCTGACGAACGGCATGCGCGACGAGGCGGTCGCGCACCACGCGGCCATTGACGAAGAAGTACTGCTGATCGGCCTGGGCACGCGAATGCGTCGGCAAGCCCACCCAACCGGACAGGCGCAGCCCGGAGGCCTCGATATCCAGATGCAGCGCATGCTCGAGGAAGTTGCGCCCGAGCAGCGCACCGATGCGCCGCTCCACCGTCAGGGTGTCTTCACCGGCGCGCAGCTGGTGCACCACCTTCTGGTTGTGACGCAGCGTCCAGCCGATATCGTGGCGTGACAGTGCCAGCCGCCGGAAGCTTTCCTCGACATGGCCGAACTCGGTCTTCTCGGTGCGCATGAACTTGCGGCGCGCCGGCGTATTGAAGAACAGATCACGCACCGCGACGCTGGTGCCACGCGGATGCGGCGCCGGGGAGACGCGCGGCGCCATCTCGCGCCCTTCCGCCACCACGCGCCAGCCATTGGCTGGTTCCTCCGAGACATTCGAGAACAGCTCCAGCCGCGAGACCGAACTGATCGAGGCCAGTGCCTCGCCCCGGAAACCGAGGCTCGCCACGCCCTCGAGGTCATCCAGGCTCTCGATCTTGCTGGTCGCATGCCGTGACAGCGCCAGCGGCAGGTCTTCCTCGGTGATGCCGCAGCCGTTGTCGCGCACGCGAATCAACCGCGCTCCGCCACCTTCCAGCTCCAGCTCGATGCGGGTGCTGCCGGCATCGATGGCGTTCTCGACCAGCTCCTTGACCACGGAAGCCGGCCGCTCCACGACCTCACCCGCCGCGATCTGGTTGGCAAGGCGCGGATTGAGGATACGGATCCGTCGCTCGCCAGGGCGAGCGGGCTGCATGTCGGTCAGCTCGTCAGACATCGATAGACTCCTGGATACACGAGCGAAAAACCCCGCTTCTCTGAAAACGATACTGTCCGCCGACCCAGCCACGGCAAGCAACGCATGCCGGAACTGCATCAGCGGACAGTGTCTGCACCCCGCCAACGCAAGGCGCGGTCAGGGCGACTTCATGACGTCAGGTTCAGCTGCGCGGAATCTTGAGCAGCTGGCCCACGCGCACCGTGTCGCCACTCATGTTGTTGGCCTGCTTGAGGGCCGCCATGCTCACGTTGTGGCGCTGGGCCACTTCCGACAGCGTATCGCCACTCTTGACGCGATATTCGCCGCCATTGCCACCGCGTGCCTGGCTGCGCTGCCATGCCAGCAGACTCGCGGGCGGCGGATTGCGCTCGAAGTGGCTCTGGATTCCCGAGAAGATCGAGCGCGCCAGCTTCTCCTGATAGGGGCCGCTGTTGAGGTTGCGCTCTTCCTGGGGATTGGAGATGAAGCCCGTCTCCACCAGCAGCGAGGGGATATCCGGCGACTTGAGCACCACGAAGCCCGCTTGCTCCACCTGACGCTTGTGCAGGGAATTCATGCGCCCGAGGTTGGCCAGCACGCCGCTACCCGCCGCCAGCGAATCATTGAGCGTCGCGGTCATGGTTAGGTCGAGCAAGACGCCACGCAGCATCTCATCCTTGTCATTCAGGCTGAGATTGCCATCCACGCCCCCGATCAGGTCAGCACGGTTTTCGGTGGCGGCCAGCCAGCGTGCGGTCTCGGACGTCGCGCCGCGGCTTGAGAGCGCAAAGACCGAGCTGCCGTGCGGGCGCGGGCTGTTGAAGGCATCGGCGTGAATAGAGACGAAGAAGTCTGCCTTCTGCTCACGCGCGATCTCGGTGCGCTTGCGCAGCGGAATGTAGTAATCGCTGTTGCGGGTCAGGATGGCCTTGAAGCCGGGCTGGGCATCGAACATGCGCTTGAGGCGCTTGCCGATCTTGAGCACCACATCCTTCTCTCGAGTCCCGCTGGGGCCGCTGGCGCCCGGGTCTTCCCCGCCGTGGCCAGGGTCGATCGCGATGATGATGTCACGCTTGGGATGTGCCGCCGCCTGGGTATTGACCACAGGTTCCGCCGGCTCGCCCTTCAGCTTGCGCTTGGCCGCGGCCTGTTCCTGCTCGCGGATACGGGCCTCGATGGGGTCGATGGGGTTCTCGACCGCCGATTCGCCGGGGAACTCGAGATCCACCACCAGGCGATTGCCGTACTTGGCATTCGGCGCCAGCGTGAAGTCCTTGGGATTGACCGGGCGCGTCAGGTCGAGCACCACACGCAGGGCATCCCCTTGACGCCCGCTGCGGATCGACTTGATGGCACTGCCTTCGAGATTCAGCGCGGCGAACTTGCGCTCGACCGCGGCACTGGCCACTTCGCTGCCGGCAAGGTCGATCACCAGACGGCGCGGATTGTCGAGGCCGAAGACCTTGGCCTTGGCGGCACTGTCGAGATCGAACACCAGCCGCGTGTGGTCCGGTGCGGTCCACAGGCGCAGGTTCTCGACCTTGGCGGCCAGCGCCTGCGGCGCCAGCACCAGACTGGCAAGCGAGCAGACGACGCCACCCGCCAGCCAGCGACGGAAACTGCGCGCCAGACGCATACGGGGGATTTTGGACGCTATTTCAGGCATCAGACAGGATGACCCAGACAGAAAGAACATGAATGAAGATAACGAATGATCGGACACTGCGCCGCCAGACAACGCAAGCGGAACGGCGTCATCATGCCTGAGAGGTTCGACGCTCGGCCAGTGTTGCCAACCAACCCTCACCTCGCGGTGTCAGGGCAGTCAATTCGGCCTCGCGTCCTTCGTCGGCGACGAACAGCGTGATGCGCAGATCCGGCGTGGGCAGAAAGCCCTGACCACAGCTCGGCCACTCGATCAGCGCCAGGCTGTCGGCGGCGAGCAGATCGCGCCCCCCGATGAACTCGAGCTCTTCAGGGTCGGCGAGACGGTAGAGGTCGAAGTGGTTGATGTGCCACTCGCCACCCTCGGCCCGTGGCAGCACGTAGGGCTCCACCAGGGTGTAGGTCGGGCTCTTGACCGCGCCCTGGTGACCATAGGCGCGCAGCACGCCGCGGGTCAGGGTCGTCTTGCCCGCCCCCAGCTCGCCCTCCAGGAACACCAGCCCGCGGCCGGCAAGGATATTTCCCAATTGAGTGCCGAAGGCAACCTGGGCGTTTTCATCAGACAGAAGTATGCGCATCTCGGGCCCGTGGATTGAGCAATAAATGCATATAGGATGCCAGATCACCTGCGAGCAGGCCACGTTCACCACGCTCCTGCACCGCCCGGTCGGCCGCCAGGGCATGCACCAGCACCCCAAGCCTTGCCGCCTGCGCCATGGCGCGCGTGACTCGCCGGGCCTGCGCCGCCTCATCCTGGGAGGAACGCGGCTGGCGTGCATCGAAGCCGCCGTTGAGCGCCTGCGCCGCCAGACCCGCGATGATGCCACCCAGCACATCGCCCATGCCGCCACTGGCCATGCCCGGATTGCCATAGGGGCAGAGCGCCACCGCCGGCCCCTCAAGTACCCCCACAGCGCTCGCCACCAGACTGCCCGCGCCCTTGAGCACCACGCTGCCGCCGAAACGCTGCTGAAGCGCTCTTGCGGCTGCGATCCGATCGTGTTCGATGTCCGCCACACTGCAATCGAGCAAACGCGCGGCCTCGCCGGGATGCGGCGTCAGCACCCAGTCGTCGCGACGGATGATGTCGCCTTCGCTCGCGCGCCAGGCCAGCAGGCTCAGGCCATCGGCATCCACGACCAGCGGCTGCCCCGCCGCCAGCACCCGCGACATGCCGCCCCAGCCCCACAGCATGCTCTCGAGACTCTCCGTGCCCATGCCGGGCCCGACCAGCGTCACGCTGGCCTGTGCCAACTGTGATTCCAGCACGGCGAAGCCATCGTGGCTGCTGCCCTCCGGGCCACTCTTGAGACCGCGTGCCATGACCTCGGGGCAGCGCGTCAGGCTGGCGCTGATA
The DNA here is from genome assembly GCF_029846355.1 of Cobetia sp. 2AS. Classification (NCBI taxonomy): domain Bacteria; kingdom Pseudomonadati; phylum Pseudomonadota; class Gammaproteobacteria; order Oceanospirillales; family Halomonadaceae; genus Cobetia; species Cobetia sp. 2AS. The sequence goes on along the minus strand of NZ_JARWKQ010000001.1, from coordinate 571,933 downwards.
TGCGCGGGCGCCGTCAGCAGCGCGACCTTGCCGGCACCGGCCCGCGCCGCTGCCTCACTGGCCAGCAACACCGAGCCCCCCAGCCCCGGCCCACCGCCGAAGACCAGCACGCTGCCGGTATCGCCCTTGTGGGCCAGCGGCGAGCGCGGCACCAGCTCGGACTCCAGCCAGCGCGGTGTCAGCCGCTGCACGGCGTCCTCTGCCAGCAAGGCCGCGGTTCGCGACTGCGCGACCACCTCCGGCAACACGCGCGCCGCGCCCAGGCGCGCCAGACTGACGTGCCCGGCGTGCAGCTCGGCGCGCCCGGTGTGCAGGCCCGGCTTGTCGACCAGAAACGTCAGCGTCACATCCGCTTCCACGGCGACACCCGCGACCGCGCCCGTCGCGGCGTTCAAGCCTGAGGGCACATCCAGCGCCATGACATGCACGCCCTGCTGATGAGCGTGATTGATGCGCTCGATGGCTTCGACCACGCTGCCGCGCGGCGCATCGCGCAGGCCGATGCCGGTCAGCGCATCCACCAGCAAGGGCCAGCCCTTGAGCAGCGCATCCGCCGCCTCCTCATCGGCCTTCGGCCATGCCAGCGTCTCGACGCCAGCCTCGCGCGCCGCGATCGCGGCCAGCTGCGCATCACCGGTCAAGGCATCCTCCGGCGTCAAGGCGATGACCCGCACCTCGAAGCCCGCCAGCAATGCCAGACGCGCCAGCAGATAGCCATCGCCGCCATTGTTGCCGCCGCCACACAGCACGCACAGCCTGCGCGTCTCCGGCCAACGCTGACGCAGCAGATCAAACGCCGATTGCGCGGCGCGCCCCATCAGGCGCTTCTCCACCGGCGCCTCGCTCTGGCCACTGTCAGCGGCGACGGTCTCCTCCGCGAGCATCCAATGCTCCAGATCACGCAGCGCCGCCAACGGCCACAGACAGTTGACCGAACGCCACAGCGTCATGGTTGCCGAAGATGCCGGGGGGCAGGTCTGGTCAGAGGTCGATCCGTGCGCTGTCATACCTACACTCCTTGTCTGGATATCCATTGCCTGGCTGGATGTTCGTTGCCTGTCTGGACGCTCGTTGCCTGTCTGGATATGCGTTGCCTATCGTGAGACATGGCGCTGCATGCCGCCTTCCTTTCTACTGCACCTTACCTGCCGTGCTCGCGCCGTCAGGCAGCACGCTTGGGCTGACCGGCAAGTTGCGCTAAGGTGGCGCGCCTCTGTCCTCGATCTCGCTGGAACCCCCATGTCTGCTCCGCACTCATCCACCGCCGCCGCTTCACCTGCCGACACCGGGAGCCCCGCTGCCGATGAACAGGCCATGGCGGAACTGGCAACGCGCATCAAGACATGGGGGCGCGAGCTGGGTTTTCAGCAGGTCGGCATCACGGATGTCGACCTCTCGGCCCACGAGGCCTATCTGGAGCGCTGGCTGGCCAATGGCCATCACGGCGAGATGAACTTCATGGCCAAGCACGGCACCAAGCGCACTCGTCCTGAGGAGCTGGTGCCCGGGACACTGCGCGTCATCAGCGTGCGCCTCGATTACCTGCCGCCTGAGGTCGAGACCACTCAGGTGCTCAGCCAACCTGAACGCGCCTATGTGTCACGCTACGCGCTGGGGCGTGATTACCACAAGCTGATGCGCAAGCGACTGGCCAATCTGGCCAAGCAGATCGAGAAGGAAGTCGGCAAGTTCGGCTATCGCGCCTTCGTCGACTCCGCCCCGGTGATGGAGCGCGCCCTGGCACAGAAGGCCGGCATCGGCTGGTTCGGCAAGAACGCCATGCTGATGAATCAGCAGGCCGGCTGCCTGTTCTTCCTGGGCGAACTCTACACCGACCTGCCCCTGCCGGTGGACGCCCCCTTTGAAAAGGAACACTGCGGCAGCTGCAACGCCTGCAAGGTCGCCTGCCCGACGGATGCCATCGTCGAGGACAAGGTCGTCGATGCGCGGCGCTGCATCTCCTACCTGACCATCGAGCTCGATGGCGCCATCCCCGAGGAATTCCGTCGCCCGATGGGCAACCGCATCTACGGCTGCGATGACTGTCAGCTGTTCTGCCCCTTCACGCGCTTCGCCAAGGCGACTCAGGAGACTGACTTCTCGCCGCGCCATGATCTGGATCGCATCGAGCTGATCCGCCTGTTCTGCTGGGGGGAGCAGGAATTTCTCAGCAAGACGGAAGGCAGCCCGATTCGACGCATCGGCTACGAGAAGTGGCTCTCCAACATCGCCATCGGGCTGGGCAACGCGCCCTGGTCGGAGCAGGTCGAGCATGTGCTGCGCGCCCGTCTGGCCTACCCCAGCGAGCCGCTGCGCGAGCATGTGCGCTGGGCGCTGAAGGAGCAGGCCATCAAGCGCGGCGCCCGCCTGGCCACCGCGCTTTGAGAGCCGTTGCCTAGAGGAACGATGCTTAGACGATGCCCTGCTGGGTCAGCTTGAGGAAGGTCTTGCGGTAATGCGCAAGCTCCGCCAGTGACTCACGGATATCGTCCATCGCCTGGTGAGTCGCACGCTTCTTGAAACCATCGAGCGCGGCCGGATTCCAGCGCTTGGCCAGCTCTTTCAGGGTCGAGACATCGATGTTGCGGTAGTGGAAGAATTCTTCCAGCAACGGCATCTCGTGCTGCAGGAAGCGGCGGTCCTGATGCACGCTGTTGCCACACATCGGCGAGGCGCCTGCCGCCACGTGCCGGGCCAGGAACTCGAGGGTCTGGCGTTCGGCTTCGGCGGTATCTATCTGACTTTCCTTGACGCGCTTCACCAGCCCGGATTCACCATGGGTGCGCGTATTCCACTCATCCATCGCCTCCAGCAGGCTGTCCGGCTGATGCACGGCCAGCACCGGGCCTTCGGCGATCAGGTTGAGGTCGCCGTCGGTGACCAGCGTGGCCACCTCGATGATGCGCTCACGCGCCGGGTCGAGACCGGTCATTTCCAGGTCGATCCAGATGAGGCGGTCGGCCTGTGCGGTGGGATTTGCCATGGGTCACTCCTTGCTGAGCAGATGATGGAATGGCGCGGGACGCCAGTCGATGACAGCAGTATCACACGCCATCCCGGGGCGTCGCACGACACCCGAGGGCGCAAAGGGTACAATCGCGCCGCAAAGGGGGGAAGACTCTCCCATCCCTGGCGAACGAACGGCGACCGGAGTCACCAGCCAAGCATGAGTAAACGCAAGCTAAGCCGCCAGCAGCAATGGCGAATCGAGAAGGTGCAGGCCGAGCGTACCAAGCGCGCCGAGAAGCGCGAGACGCAGGACCGTGACAAGCTCGACGCCGGCGAATATGGCCCGGAGCAGCATGGCCGTGTCATCGCCCACTTCGGGCGCAGCCTGGAAGTCGAAAGCGAATCCGGCAGCCTGCACCGCTGCCACCTGCGCGCCAACCTCGAGACGCTGGTCACCGGTGACCGGGTCATCTGGCGCGAAGCCAGCGATGCCAGCGGCGTCGTCGTCGCGCGTGGCGCACGCACCACCGAGCTTGAACGCCCCGACATGCGCGGCGTGCTCAAGCCGGTGGCGGCCAACATCGACCAGATCCTGATCGTGTTCGCCGCCGAACCCGCCCCGCAGCCCAACCTGATCGACCGCTATCTGATCGCCGCGGAAGCCACCGGCATCACGCCGGTGCTGGTGCTCAACAAGGTCGACCTGCTGCCGGAAAGCGGCGGTGAGCTGCGCGACCTGCTGGCGCGCTATGAAGCGCTCGGCTACGAAGTCGTCGCCTGTACCACGCGTGGCGAGTCGGGGCTTGACGCCCTCAAGGCCCAGCTCAGCGACCGCACCTCGGTCTTCGTCGGCCAGAGTGGCGTCGGCAAGTCGTCCCTGATCGGCATGCTGCTGCCCAGGGAAGAAGTTCGTGTCGGCCCGCTGTCAGCCGAATCACGCCAGGGCATGCACACCACCACCACCGCCTGGCTCTATCACATGCCGGATGGCGGTGACCTGATCGACTCGCCCGGCATCCGCGAATTCGGCCTGGTGCACCTGACTCCCGAGCAGGTCACCGACGGCTTCCGCGAGTTCCACGACTATCTCGGCTATTGCCGCTTCCGCGACTGCAAGCATGAGAAGGAGCCGGGCTGTGCCCTGCTGCAGGCCGTGGACAACGGCGAGATCGGCCGCGTGCGCTTCGAGAGCTACAAGAAGATCCTGCTCTCGCTGACCGAGAGCTGATCAGGCGCTATAAAAAAAGCCGTCAACAAAAAGCCCCGCCAGGCAGTCACTGCCTGGCGGGGCTTTTTCATGCACGACGCTCTCGAGACACATCACTGCCGCTTTCGAAGCCTAGCCTTCCAGCAACAGCAGCAGTGACAGCGCGAACAGCACCCACATGGTCGGGCGAATCTCGCGCGCCTTGCCGACGCCGAGCTTGATGACCACGAAGCTCAGGAAACCGAACACGATACCGTGGGTGATGGAATAGGTCAGCGGAATCATCACCATGGCGATGAAGGCCGGAATCGCATCATCGAACTGGTGCCAGTGGATCTTGCCGATCGGCTCCATCATGAACACGCCGACCAGAATCAGCGCCGGAGCGGTCGCGATGGACGGTACCAGCGACAGCAACGGCGCCAGGAACAGGAACGGCAGGAAGCAGAGCGCCACCACCACCGCGACCAGCCCGGTGCGTCCGCCCTGACTGATACCGGCCGCCGATTCGATGTAGGCATTTGCCGGGCTGGTACCCAGTGGCGCAGATACCAGCGCCGAGAAGGCATCGACCATCATCGAGCGACGGATATTGCGCGGGTCACCATTCTCGTCCTTCAGATTGCCCGCCTCGGCCACCGCCATGAAGGTCGAGAGCGCATCGAAGAACACCGTGAACAGGATGACGAAGATGAACGGCGCATAGGCCACCTTGAGCGAACCGAGCAGGTCCAGCGCCAGCAGGCCGCTGAAATCAGGCGCAGCGAAGATACCGGTGAAGTTGACCAGCGTCGGCTGAGCGATCTCCGGCGGGAAGTAGGCGCTGCCATCCCCCCACAGACGCCCGATGGTGGTCGCCATCAGGGTCGTGACGATGATGCCGATGATCAATGCGCCGTGGATGCGCTTCGCGACCAGGATGGCGGTCAGCGCCAGCCCCAGCAGGAAGACCACCAGCGAGGGCGTCATCGGCGCGACACTGACCACGGTGACCGGATTGGAGACGATCAGCTTGGCATTCACCAGACCGATCAGGGTGATGAACAGGCCGATACCACAGGCGATGGCGTAGCGAAGCTGAGCGGGAATTGCATCGATCACCAGGCGGCGCACGTTGAACAGGGCCAGTACCGCGAAGATGACGCCGGCCCAGAACACGCAGCCCAGCGCGACCTCCCAGCTCATGCCACCGCCCAGTACCATGGTGTAGGCGAACAGGGCATTGATGCCCATGCCCGGCGCGACCAGGATCGGGTTGCGCGCGTACAGGCCCATCATCAGGCTGCCGAAGAAGCTGACCAGCACGGTCGCCGTGAGGGCGGCACTGAATGGCACGCCGGCGGCTGACAGGATGCCGGGATTGACCACGATGATGTACATCGACGCCATGAAGGTGGCGATGCCCGCCAGCACTTCCGTGCGCGTCGTGGTGCCTTCGGCACGCAGTGAGAATAGGCGCTCGAGCAAGATGATGACTCCCGTTCAGGATGAAGCGATTGAGTAGCAGCTCAGCGTCGACGGGTCGCCGACACGCTGCACCGAAATGACACACGTTGAGCGCCCGCACCGCACTCGAAGAGTGCAGCAGCGCCACTGGCTATAGACAGTGTATTGCCTGGGGCCGCGAAGAGGGTGTTCCCGAGGGCCAGAATGTGGCATTCGCCTCAGGCCCGCTGCACTGAAACAAGCGCTTCTTTCGACAAGACCTACTGGATCTACTGGCTGCTGGGGCTACTGGCTGGCCTCGCCAGCAGATCAGAAGCCTGTCCAGAAGGCTGTCCAGAAGGTCAGGTCATGGCGCGCACTGTGCCCTGCTGGCACACGCGTCGTCCACGTCTGTGCCGTTATGCGTGCGCACTGGGCATTCACACGTTCGCCCCGGAATGTGACGCGCGGCATTATACTGAAAACCTGTCGTTTCAGGGGACAAGATGGCAAGGAATCTGGCGCGGTGACACTTCGCCTCGCCGCAGTCACTTGATCGCAGTGACTTGACCACAGTGCCAGCCGACGTGCCATGATGCCGGAAGGATCACTCTATTCGTAGAAGCAAGGATTACGCCATGTCTCACGATTCTTCACACCCTTCCCCCTCGGAAGCCGACCTGCTGCCCTTGATCGTCGAACCACAGCAGCTCGCGGAGATGCTCGACCATCCTGATATCGTGATCGTCGACGTGCCGCTGAAAGCCGAAAGCCATGCGCGTCACGTGCCCGGCGCTCGCCTGCTCGACTTCAAGCAGCTGGTCGGCAGCAATGACGATGACATTCCCGGCGTGCCGAGCCCCGAGGCACTGTCTGGCGTAATGTCGGCCCTTGGCATCACCCGCGACAGCCATGTGGTGGCCTATGACGATGAAGGCGGCGGCTGGGCCGGACGCCTGCTGTGGACCCTGGCGCTGCTCGGCCATACCCGCTACAGCTACCTCAATGGTGGCCTGCACGCATGGCAAGGCGATGGCCTGCCGCTGAGTGACACCGTCAGCGACTGGAGCCCCAGCGAGTATCACGCCGCCTACATGGACACCAGCGTGATGGCGACGCGGGAAGACATTCTCGATCGACTGGCGGCCGAGGACCCGCAGGAAAGCGTCGTGGTCTGGGATGCGCGCTCCGCGGAAGAATATCGCGGCGAGAAGGGCCAGAACACCCGCCTCGGCCATATCCCGGGCGCCGTGCATTTCGAGTGGACCGAGGCCATGGACCGTGAGCGCAACCTGCGCATCCGCGATTATGCGGAGCTGGTGACCGAACTGGGCGCTCGCGGCCTCAACCCCGAACAGCACATCGTGACGCACTGCCAGAGCCATCACCGCTCCGGTCTGACCTGGCTGGTGGGTCAGGCGCTGGGCTTCAGCGATGTGCGCGCCTATCCGGGCTCCTGGAAGGAATGGGGCAACCGTGACGATACGCCCATCGAACGCTGAAGGCGCTTGATCGCAGACTGGAACGCCCCTGTCCGGCGCCAGCACGCCAAGGCTGGCCATGCCGGGATGACACGCATGGCCTGTCTGGCAACTGTCGCCAGGCCCACGGCTGCGGCAATTCGCAGGCTTGAGCCGTTATTGACGATGGGCTAAGGTGCAGCCCAACTGCTGGCCGCCGCTGTTGCCGGCCAACGCCCGCCCTCTCGAGGAGCGGGCTTTTCATTCCTGAAAGTGCCTGCAAGGATCGCCATCGTGGATCGCGCCAAGCTGTTTTCCCTGAGCCAGTACCCACTGCCCCAGCACCTGATCTCACGCCTCATCGGGCGCATCGCCGCCTGCGAGAATCCGTGGGTCAAGAACACCTTCATCGAACGTTTCATCAAGGCCTACGACGTCAACATGAGCGAGGCGCTCGAGGAGAATCCGCGCGCCTACGCCTGCTTCAACGACTTCTTCACCCGTGCCCTCAAGCAAGAGGCCCGCCCCATCGAGGAAGGACTCGTCTCGCCTGCCGATGGTGTGCTGTCGCAGTTCGGAGCCATCAGCCACGGCACCCTGGTGCAGGCCAAGGGTCAGGCCTTCTCGCTGACCCAGCTGCTGGGTGGCAGCGAGGAGCGTGCCGCCCCCTTCCGCAACGGCCGCTTCGCTACCGTCTATCTGTCACCGAAGGACTATCACCGCGTCCACATGCCCCTGGCGGGCCGCCTGGTGGAGATGGCCTACGTGCCGGGACGCCTGTTCTCGGTCAATGAAGCCACCGCCACGCATGTGCCGGGCCTCTTCGCCCGCAATGAGCGCCTGGTCTGCATCTTCGAGACCGAACACGGCCCGATGGCCATGGTGCTGGTCGGCGCGATGATCGTCGCGGCGATCAAGACCGTGTGGAGCGGCCAGGTCACGCCACTGTCCGGCGATGTCGAGACGACCCGCTTCGATCAACTCATCGAGCTGGCACGGGGCGCCGAGATGGGTCGCTTCCAGCTCGGCTCCACCGTGGTGATGTGCTTCCCGGACAGCGTCGAGTTCGATGACGCCCTGACACCGGGCCAGAAGGTCAGCATGGGTCAGTCACTCGGCATGCGCCCGTCTGCGACAGCGCCGGCTCCGGCCGAGTCAGAAGAGCATGCGACAGAGACGGCGCAGGGCACGCCGGCCACCGACGAGAAATAAGGTCAGGCCTGGCGCAGCGCGAGCACGACACTCGCGCATAAAGCCCGCACATGAAACCCGGGCATAAAAAAAGGGAAGCCCCTGGCTTCCCTTTTTAACGACAGGAGCCTGACCGCGCTCCTCGCCTTCTTGCCTTGCCCCGCGATGAACGTTGCCATCGGGGTGATCACTACCTTCAGTGCCCAAACAGATCAGAGTCCTCCATGACGGGCGTCACGCTCTCACGACGCGACTGCCGGATGATGCCTCGAAGGCTCCGAGGGTTCGAGCCATCATCTGTCGCCTTCTTTCACCATGCCCGATAAAAGAAGACCCGCTGCGACCATTGCCCTGGTCCTGCCATCACCTTGTCTGCGGGCTTCGCAGGCAAGCGCCAACCCTCCACGCTGACCTCTACAGTCTAGTCGACGCACGCTCGGCAAGCGTGTTGGCAATAAACGCTGGGATTCACGCAAATCACATCGAAAGCTGCCTCTCATATCGGCTCTCAAGCACGTGATGCCGGAAAAGCGATGACCGCCGAGATATCGCGCTCTCCCAGCGCCAACATGATCAGGCGATCCAGCCCCAGCGCCACCCCGCTCCCCGCGGGCATCCCCGCCTGCAAGGCCGCCACCAGGCGCTGGTCCGCCGCCACCTCAGGCAGACCCTGGGCGACTCGCGCGGCATTGTCTTCGGCAAAGCGCGCCGCCTGCTCACTGGCATCGGTCAGCTCGTCATAGCCGTTGGCCAGCTCGATGCCCGCCACATAGGCCTCGAAACGCGACGCCACCCAATCACCCTCACTGTCCTGATGCTTGCGCGCCAAGGCAGCCTGCGCGGCCGGATACTCGGTGACCAGCTCCACGGTGGCTTGTCCCTGCGCTTCTATCCCCTCTGACCCTGGCCCCTGCGCTCCTGCGCCCTGTGCTTCTGCGCCCTGTGACCCTGAGCCAAGAGTCGGCTCGATCACCAGACTCATCAGCGCATCCAGGCAGGTCTCATGCGACCAGTCGTCAGCCGCGACCTCACATTCTCGCGCACAGGCGGCTCGTAGCTCCTCAAGCGAGGCCGTGAAGGGGTCCAGCGCCAGCACACGGCGAAACAGCGCACGGTAAGGCGTGATGGCAGGCCTGGCCTGGGCGCCTTGTGACTCATTGAGCAACGACGGCAGGTCGGTCAACTGTGCCCCGAGCGCCATCACGCGCCGGATCAGCTCGCAGGTCTCCGTCATCAGCGCCTCAAGACTCATGCCGGGGCGATACCACTCCAGCATGCAGAACTCGGGATTGTGGCGGCGGCTGACCTCGCCATCGCGGAAGGCACGCGCGATCTGGAAGATCGGTCCGCTGCCGGCCGCCAGCAGACGCTTCATGTGAAATTCCGGCGATGTCTGCAGCCATAGAGGCACGCGCTCACGCTCGCCCGGCAACTGCGCGCTCAAGGACAATGACGCGAGACCGACATCCGTCGAACCGGCCCGCCCCAGCACCGGCGTTTCCACCTCCAGCACCTCACGCTCGGCGAAGAAGGTGCGCACCTCACTCATCAGACGCGCGCGCTGGACGAGCCGCTCGCGCGTGGCAGTGGGCGCCCAGTCCTCTGCCAGGGCGGCGCCTGGCGCGGCAGCGGCTGAGAGAGGTGAAGCAGCGGCGGAAGAATCGGCATCAGACATGGACAGGCTCGAGGAAGGGATCAGCGGTGAACGCTGGCCTATCGCGAGGGCTGATCGACACGATCACCCTGCACGACCGACCAGCAGGAATGAGGAGCACGAAGGAGCAGCACAAACGATGATGCCCCGCACGAGGCGAGGCATCAGGGTGTTCACGGCGTGAGCGAAAGGGCTCAGGCGCGAGACACGTACTCGGCGCTGCGGGTATCAACCTTGAGGACTTCGCCCTGGTTGATGAACAGCGGCACACGCACCACGGCACCGGAAGACAGCGTCGCCGGCTTGGAGCCACCGTTGGCGGTGTCACCCTTGAGGCCCGGATCCGTCTCGACGACTTCCAGCTCGATGAAGTTCGGCGGAGTCACCGCGATCGCGTTGTCATTCCACAGCGTGATGGTGTAGACGACCTGCTCTTTCAGCCACTTGATGTTGTCGCCCAGCGCCTTGCCATCGACGGCATACTGCTCGAAGGAGCCATCGGTACGCATGAAGTGCCACATTTCCCCGTCGGTGTAGAGGTATTCCATGTCGACTTCCATGACGTCGGCAGCTTCGATGCTCTCACCGGACTTGAACGTCCGCTCCCACACACGACCGGTCTTCAGGTTGCGCAGCTTGACGCGATTGAAGGCCTGCCCCTTGCCCGGCTTGACCAGCTCATTGTCAACGATGGCACAGGGGTCATTGTCCAGCATCACTTTCAGACCGGACTTGAATTCGTTGGTAGAATAATTGGCCATCTTGCTCGCTCTCGACTCGTTAACGGGTCTTGCCCGCCATGAATTCCAGATTGCCGCCTCACGGGCAGCAACCATGACTAAGAAGTGATGCGCATGATAACCCGAACCTCGCCATCCTTGCATACCATCACGCATGAGACGTGCGAAAGTCACGATGTGACACCCCTCGCACTCCACTCGAGTCCGCGCGGTGACTGGCGTGCACAGCTGCGCGACGTCATTCGCTCTCCCGAGGCGCTGCTGGACCGCCTGGGACTGGATCACGAATGGCTTCCCGGCGCCAGCGACGGCCATGCCCTGTTCTCGATCCGCGTTCCCGAGGCCTATGCCAGCCGCATCCGCCCCGAAGACCCGAATGACCCGCTGCTGCGTCAGGTGCTGCCACTGGACAGCGAGACGGACGTGCTCGACGGCTATGTCACCGACCCGCTGGAAGAAGCGGAGCACACCCCGCTCCCGGGACTGATCCACAAGTACACCAACCGAGTGCTGCTGATGGCCAGCGGTGGCTGCGCGATCAATTGCCGCTATTGTTTCCGGCGCCATTTTCCCTATGAAGACCACCAGCCCAGCCGCGCGCAATGGCAGGACATTCTCGACTACCTGCGCGCCGATGAGCGCATCCACGAGGTCATCCTCTCGGGTGGCGACCCGCTCGTGTCTCCCGACAGGCGACTGGCCTGGCTGGTGGAATCATTGGGCGAGATACCGCATCTCAAGCGTCTGCGTATCCACACCCGCCTGCCGGTGGTGATACCGGATCGCGTCAATGCCGAGCTGCTGGACTGGCTGAAGGCGACGCGACTGCAGAAGGTGCTGGTCATCCACAGCAACCACGCCAACGAGCTGGACACGGAGGTCGCCGCGGCCATGACACGCCTCAAGGCAGCCGGGGTCACCCTGCTCAACCAGAGCGTCATCCTGCGCGGCGTCAATGACTCGGTGGAAACGCAGACGTCCCTCGCCGAGCGACTGTTCGAGTGCGGGGTGCTGCCCTACTACCTGCATGCCTTCGACCCCGTCCAGGGCGCCGCCCACTTCGCGGTCAGCGATGAAGACGCCTGTGCCCTGATGGAGGCACTGCTGGAGCATCTGCCCGGCTTCCTGATGCCACGTCTGGTACGCGAGATCCCCGGGCGCCGCTCCAAGACGCCCCTGAGTGGCGCTCACTCCCCGGGCCACCTCGCAGACCACGCCCAGACTGTCGGCCATGATGACCATCCGGACCCGACGAGAGCCACGCTGATTGCCCGCAGTTGAAATCCACCGATGAGATCAGACCTTGAGGTCAGCACTGCGCCATGCGCGGTGCGCTTGCGAAAATCTGCTACCATCGCGGCCCCATTTCGCTAGAATCGCTGGCCATCATCACCATCGGCACACGCCCCAAGAGACGTGGCCACGCTCAAGGAGCCCATCACATGCCTCATCTCGTCATTGATTATGCCGACAGTCTGGCCCCCAGCCTCGACATGGACGCGATCATGGATGACCTGCATGCCGCCGCCATGCAAAGCGGCCTGTTCAAGGAAAGCGACATCAAGGTGCGCGCGGAAAGCTGGCGTCACTGGCGCCTGGCGGGCAATCAGGCACCACTGGCGCACAAGCATGGCTTCGTCAACCTTCACTGCCATCAGCTGGAAGGCCGAAGCGATGACGACAAGTCGCGTCTGGCGGACATCCTGATGGAAGCCCTCAAGCCGCACTGCGAGGCCGCTCGCGAGGTCAGCGTGGAGATCGTCGAGATCACGCGCGCGACCTACCGCAAGCACAAGGCCTGACCCTTCAGGCAATAACGCAAGACGCCCCGCCGGCAGGCTGCCGCGGGGCGTCTTGCGTTATTGCACCTGCCCCGTATATCGCCGTATCCGGGGCTCATGCGCGGTGTTTAGGTCCCTGTCATGGCCTGGGGAACGTGCAGCAGATCGTTCAGACGATGGGCATGCTCGGCAGCCTCACGACCCACGGAGGTCAGATAGCCACCATCGGGCAGCGTGGTCAGGCCCTTGGCGTGCAGACGTTCTGCCGCAGCGACCATGTCAGGACTGGCATCGTGGCGAATCTTCAAGCCCTTGAGGGCGGCGTCATGCGGGAACAGACACAGCAGGTGCAGTTCATCGTCATAGGGTGACGGCATGGGCAAACTCCTGACGGCGTGGCGAATGGCGTTTTGGGAGGGCGACAACAGACAGACTCCGAGTCGTCGGCGCCTGTCACCAGTCTAGTCACCGTGCGCAAAACCACCCTGCTGCTTTGGGACTAGACCCCGTCCCATCCGCCCCGAGCATCGAAAACGCCCCCACCGCAACCGCGGTGAGGGCGTTTTCGATGAGGCACTGTCAGGCACTCACTGCAGACTCAGTGCTTGAGGTCCTGCTGGCGGTAGCCCATCAGATAGAGCACGGCATCCAGGCCCAGAGTCGAGATCGACTGACGCGCCTGTTCACGTACCAGCGGCTTGGCGCGGAAGGCGATGCCCAGCCCCGCTTCAGCAAGCATCTTGAGGTCGTTGGCACCATCCCCGACGGCGATGGTCTGCTCCATGCGCAGGCCGTGACGCTCGGCGATCTCGCGCAGCAGCAGCGCCTTGCGCTCGGCATCGACGATCGGTTCACGCACCTCGCCGGTCACCTTGCCATCGACGATCACCAGCTCGTTGGCGTGGATCTCATCGAAGCCCAGCAGCTGCTGGAGGTGACGCGCGAAGTAGGTGAAGCCACCGGAGAGAATCGCGGTGCGATAGCCCAGCGCCTTGAGATTGGCCATCAGACGCTCGACCCCATCCATCAGCGGCAGGTTGGCGGCGATCTCCGCCAGCACCGACTCGTCCAGCCCCTTGAGCTTGCTCATTCGCTCACGGAAGCTTTCCTGGAAGTCCAGCTCACCGCGCATGGCACGCTCGGTGACTTGCGAGACTTCCTCGCCGACCCCATGACGACGCGCCAGCTCATCGATCACCTCGGTCTTGATCAGGGTCGAATCCATGTCGAAGCAGATCAGGCGGCGATGACGACGCCAGATATCGTCTTCCTGGATCGCGATATCGACACCATGCAGCGCGCCCAGCGCCAGCGCCTTCTCGCGCAGCGCATTGATGTCGGTCTCGTGCTCCGGCAAGCGCAGCCAGCACTCGACACAGGCGCCTTCGGCCGGTGACTCGCCATCCAGCGGTTCACGCCCCGACAGGCGATGCATGAGCTCGACGGTGATACCGAATTCCGCCGTCAGGCCGCCGACCTCGGCGAGAATGCCCGCCGGCAGCCGCGGCGCCAGCAGCGTCAGAATCCAGCGCGGGCGCTCCAGCTGATGGCTCCAGCGTGCATATTCCTCGGCGCCGACCTGCACGGCCTGCACATCCAGTCCCAGCTGTTCCCCGGCAGCACTCAGCGCCGCTTCCAGTTCGGACTGCGCCTCCAGTGCCACCAGCGCTTCCAGCGACACAAGCCCGAAGGTCACGCTCTGATTGATATCCAGCAGACGTGCGCCACTACGGGCCAGCGCCTGACCGAGCCCTGCCAGCTGTCCCGGGCGAGCCGCACCGGTGGCGCGGATCAAGATACGTTGTGTCATCGGAAAATCGTTCCTGAGCAATGAATCATCAAGAGGTTACCTCCAGGGCAGCTCGCCACTGGCATCATCAACTGTCTACGGCCAGACGATCGACCTTCTGGAAGCCCTTGGGCAACTTGCTGCCGCGTCGGCCACGCTCGCCACGATAGTAGTCAAGATCCGCGCCCTTGAGCAGCGTCTTGCGCTTGCCGGCGTGCACCACCAGCGTGGCCCCGGCAGGCACGACCACCAGCGAGCGCACGAATTCCTCACGATTGGCGGCACGTTCGCCCGGAATCGACAGCATCTTGTTGCCCTTGCCCTTGGACATTTCCGGCAACTCGGCGAGCGGGAAGACCAGCAGACGTCCTTCGTTGGACACCACCGCCACTTCCAGCGGCGCGGCATCCCCCTGCGCCGTCTCAGGCACCTCGGGGATCGCCACCGGCGGCAGTACCGCACAGCCGCGCGGCAAGGTCAGCGCGGCCTTGCCGGACTTGTTCTTGCCGGTCAGCTGCTCGAGCGTGGTCACGAAGCCATAGCCACCATCGGAGGCCAGCAGATAGCGCGCCGAGGGCGCGTCGAGCAGCAGCCCGACCATCGAAGCCCCCGCCGCCGGATTCATGCGCCCGGTGATCGGCTCGCCCTGCCCGCGCGCACTGGGCAGATTGTGCGCGGCCAGCGTGTAGGCACGCCCGGTGTCATCCAGCAGCACCAGCGGCTGATTGGTCTTGCCGCGCGCCGCCAGATGGAAGCGGTCGCCGGCCTTGTAGGACAGGCCTTCGGGGTCGATATCATGCCCCTTGGCGGCGCGGATCCAGCCCTTCTCGGACAGCGCGACGGTGATCGGGTCGGCGCCCATCAGCTCGACTTCCGACAGCGCCTTGGCCTCGCCGCGTTCGACCAGTGGCGAGCGACGTGCATCGCCGAAGTCAGTGGCAGCCTGCTCGAGCTCACTGTCGATCAGGTCCGTCAGGGCCTCGTCATTGCCCAGCAGATGCTTGAGGTGCTTGCGCTCGCGCTTGAGCTCGTCCTGCTCGCCCCGCAGCTTCATCTCTTCGAGGCGTGCCAGGTGACGCAGACGCAGCTCGAGGATCGCCTCGGCCTGACGCTCGGAAAGCTGGAAGGTCTCGATCAGGCTGGCCTTGGGATCTTCCTCCTCGCGGATGATGCGAATCACCTCGTCGAGATTCAGGTAAGCCGTCAGCAGCCCCTCGAGGATATGCAGACGATCCTCGACCTTGGCCAGACGATGCTCGAGGCGGCGACGCACGGTGGCACGACGATAGCGCAGCCACTCGGCCAGCATCTCGTGCAGCGCCATCACGCGCGGGCGCCCCTTGAGGTCGATGACGTTCATGTTGACGCGCGCGTTCTTCTCGAGATCCGTGGTGGCGAACAGGTGCGCCATCAGGCCTTCGATATCGACCCGATTGGAGCGCGGCTGAATCAGCAGGCGCGTCGGGTTCTCGTGGTCGGACTCATCGCGCAGGTCCGCGACCATCGGCAGCTTCTTGGCCTGCATCTGGGCGGCGATCTGCTCGATCACCTTGGCGCCGGAGACCTGATACGGCAGCGCCGTGATCACGATATCGCCTTCTTCCAGCACATAGCGGGCGCGCATCTTCACGCTGCCACGACCGGTGCGATAGAGCTTGGCGAGGTCGGTGCGCGGCGTGATGATCTCCGCCTCGGTGGGGAAATCCGGTGCCGGCAGGAAGTCCATCAGCTGATCGCTGTCGGAGTCCGGGTTGCGCAGCAGGTGGCGTGTGGCGGCCACGACTTCATGCACGTTGTGTGGCGGAATGTCGGTCGCCATGCCCACCGCGATGCCGGTGGTGCCGTTGAGCAGCACATTGGGCAGACGCGCCGGCAGCACCTTGGGCTCGTTCATGGTGCCATCGAAGTTGGGCACCCAGTCGACGGTGCCCTGGGAGAGCTCGGACAGCAGCACCTCGGAATATTTCGACAGACGCGATTCGGTGTAACGCATGGCCGCGAAGGACTTGGGGTCATCCTGGCTACCCCAGTTGCCCTGCCCATCCACCAGCGGATAGCGATAGCTGAACGGCTGCGCCATCAGCACCATGGCTTCGTAACAGGCGCTGTCACCATGCGGGTGGAACTTGCCCAGCACATCGCCGACGGTACGCGCCGACTTCTTGTACTTGGCGTTGGCCGTCAGGGACAGCTCGCGCATGGCGTAGACGATGCGGCGCTGTACCGGCTTCATGCCATCACCGACATGCGGCAGGGCGCGGTCGAGAATCACGTACATCGAGTAGTCGAGGTACGCCTTTTCGGTGTAGTCACGCAGGGCCAGACGTTCGACGTCACCCTCCGCAACCTGGATATCCATGCTCATGGGCGCTTGACCTTGATTACGAGCGTAAAACCGGGGAGCGCCTGACTGTGGCGCTCCCGAAAGAATGCTGTCGCGCAGCTTGTCTGGCTTTCGAAGTTCAGCTGCGCTCGAAGCCCAATTGGCTTTCGAAGTTCAACTGGCTGTGAAAGCTCAACCGATGCTCAGACCTCGATGTCGGCCATGTTGCCGTAGTCCTCGAGCCAGCTCTTGCGATCACTGGCGCGCTTCTTGGCCAGCAGCATGTCGAGCATCTCGTGGGTGCCGTCATCCGCACTGCGCGTCAGCTGCACCAGGCGGCGGGTGTCCGGCGCCATGGTCGTTTCCCGCAGCTGCAGCGGATTCATCTCACCCAGACCCTTGAAGCGCTGCACATTGGGCGTGCCACGCTTGCTCTCGAGCTGCTTGAGGATGTGCGCCTTCTCGCTCTCGTCCAGGGCGTAATGCACTTCCTTGCCCAGGTCGATGCGGTACAGCGGCGGCATGGCGACGAAGACGCGCCCGGCATCCACCAGCGCCGGGAAGTGACGCACGAACAGCGCGCACAGCAGCGTGGCGATGTGCAGACCATCGGAGTCGGCATCCGCCAGGATGCAGACCTTGTGGTAGCGCAGCTTGGTGAGATCATCCGAGCCCGGGTCCAGCCCGATGGCGACCGCGATGTCGTGGACTTCCTGGGAGGAGTAGATGTCATGCGACTCGACTTCCCAGGTATTGAGGATCTTGCCGCGCAGCGGCAGGATCGCCTGGGTCTCGCGGTTGCGACCCTGCTTGGCGCTGCCGCCAGCCGAGTCCCCCTCGACCAGAAACAGCTCACTGTCGGCAGGGTCGGAGCTTGAGCAGTCCGAGAGCTTGCCCGGTAGCGCAGGCCCGGAAGTGACCTTCTTGCGCGCGACCTTCTTGGCGCTCTTCAGACGGCGCTGGGCCGCCGAGATCACCAGTTCCGCCAGCGCTTCGGCCTGGTCGACATGATGATTGAGCCACAGCGAGAAGGCGTCCTTGACCACCCCGGAGACGAAGGCGGCGACGCTGCGCGAGGACAGGCGCTCCTTGGTCTGACCGGCGAACTGTGGATCGAGCATCTTCACCGACAGCACGAAGGCGGCGCGCTCCCACAGGTCATCCGCACTCAGCTTGACGCCACGCGGCAGCAGACTGCGGTAGTCACAGAATTCCTTGAGCGCCTCGAGCAGGCCGGAACGCAGGCCATTGACGTGGGTGCCGCCCAGCGGCGTGGGGATCAGATTGACGTAGGGCTCCTGCACCAGCTCGCCGCCTTCCGGCAGCCACTGGATGGCCCAGTCGACGCCATGCTCCTCATCCTCGAAATGACCGACGAACGGCGATTCCGGCAGTCGCTCGAAACCATCGGTGGCGCCGAGCAGATAGTCGCGTAGGCCATCCTCGTAGTGCCAGGTCGTCTCGCTGCCATCCGTCTCGGTCAGCACGACTTTGAGCCCCGGGCACAATACCGCCTTGGCGCGCAGCAGGTGACGCAGGCGCGCCATCGCCAGACGCGGACTGTCGAAGTAGCTCTCGTCCGGCCAGAAACGCACCAGAGTGCCGGTATTGCGCTTGCCGACGGTACCGATCTGACTCAGCTCCTCGACCTTCTCGCCATTCTCGAAGGCAATGCGCTGACGCAGACCCTCACGGCAGACTTCCACCTCAAGGCGTGTCGACAGGGCGTTGACCACCGAGACCCCCACGCCGTGCAGGCCGCCCGAGAAGCGATAGCTGTCCTGGGAGAACTTGCCCCCCGCGTGCAGCTTGGTGAGGATCAGCTCGATGCCGGTCACACCATGCTCGGGGTGGATGTCAGTGGGCATGCCACGACCGTCATCGCCGACCTCGATACCGCCATTCTCGAGCAGGCGCACGCGGATTTCCTTCGCGTGCCCCGCCAGCGCCTCATCGACGGAGTTGTCGATGACTTCCTGCGCCAGATGGTTGGGCCGAGAAGTGTCGGTATACATGCCGGGCCGCTTGCGGACCGGTTCGAGGCCGGAGAGGACCTCAATGGAACTGGCGCTGTACTGACTCATCGCAGCCTTGTGTCCTTGGTGTTGACGTCCGCCATCCGACTCGCCATTTCACGTGCGCGAGACGGACAACGAATTCCTGAAAAATGAGAGACCGGCGCCTGGCGTTCAGCATCGAACGCCCTGCCAAGTCGTGCCAATCCATGTCGTGCCAAGAGGTGCCGTGCCCAGCCAGGTCGTGGTGTGTCGTAGCAGAAAGCACCACGCGCATTACCTGCTAGTCCGGCGCGACATGCATCGCCGCTGCGGTGGCGGGGGCCAGCCGGTGCCCGCCATGCGCCATGATCGCCGGCAGATATTCCGCCAGCTGCGCAAAGCCGTGATCGCCACCCGGCGTGATGATCAAGCGACTTCCCTGATAGAGCCCTGCGGCATCATTGACATCCAATGTCTCATCGGCCGTCGCCAACAGCACCAGGGTGCGCTGCGCCGTAACCGGTTCCGCTTCCAATGCGAGCAGTCCGGGCCCGAAATCCTCGGTGACGGTGAACGTCACGCCGGTATAGGGGTTGGCATGCACCGAACCGAGCCATTCGCTGACCAGTCGCGCGGGACGCACGGCCGGATTGATCAGCACGCTGCGCGGCCCCTGACGCCAGACGCTCTGAGAGGGACCAGACGGCCCCTCGAGGCGCGCGGCCTCACGCGCGACCAGCCAGGTGGCCAGAAAGCCGCCCATGGAACTGCCGATCACCATGATGGCGTCATCACAGGCAGGGTCTGCGGGGTCCAGCGCCAGGCGCTCACACAACGTGAGATAGGCCGCGTTGACCGCCGCCTGACCCGCGCCGGGCTCCGGGGGGATGTCCGGCATCACGCACGGCAGGCCGAACTGCTCTGCCGCGCGCTGCATCAAGCGTGCCTTGGGCGAACAACTGGCCGAATTGAAGCCGTGCAGATACAGCAGACCCTTGACGGGCGCGGTGGCGTGCATCACTGCCGTATCTGACGGAAAGGGGGAATTGGCCATCAGCACTCCCGACAACACGCCAGACCGCGAAACCTTCCCTCCCACGCCTCAAGATGGCTGGGCATATCTCGAGCGTTCATACGCTGGAAGCAGGGATTTCGACGGTCCGCGTCGTGCTGTCTAGTGTAAACGATTGATTCGCTTATAGGATAGCGAGAATACTGTATAAATCAACAGAGAGCGACGACTGACGCCGCCGCTCGTCTTGCATGGCATATCAGCATGCCCTCACTCACACACTCTCACTCTCACTCACATCCGCCGTGGGCTCAGCGCGGGTCCTGATCCTGGGCTGCCCACACCGCTTCGATCAGCGCACGGCTGGAGGCATCCAGCGTCTCGAAGCCTTCGCCGGTGGTCATGGTCGCTTCGGTGGCGGTGGCGATCTGCTTGCCCAGCTCCACACCCCACTGATCGAACGGGTTGATATCCCAGATGGTGGCCTGAACGAAGACCTTCTGCTCGTAGAGCGCAATCAACGCACCCAGCGTTTCCGGTGTCAGCGTCTCCAGCAGCAGCGTGGTCGACGGCTGATTGCCACGGTAGCGCTTGTGGTTCGGCTGCGCCTCATCACCGGGGATGGCGTCATCACCCAGCATCAGCACACGTGACTGGGCGAAGCAGTTGGCCAGCGTCAGACGGTGCTGTGCCTTGAGGTGGGCGCGTGTCTCGGCGTCCTCGACGTGATCATAACGGCACATCGGCGCGATGAAGTCACACTCGACCGCCTGGGTGCCCTGGTGCAGCAGCTGATAGAAGGCGTGCTGGGCGTTCGGCCCCAGCTGGCCCCACAGCACCGGACAGGTCGAGTAGTCGATCATCTCGCCATCGTTGGTCACTGACTTGCCGTTGGATTCCATCTCCAGCTGCTCGAGGTAGCTTGCGAAGTATTCCAGGCGACCATCGTAGGGCAGGATGGAGTGGGCGCGGATATCGAGGAAGTTGTTGTTCCAGATCCCGGCCAGCGCCAGCAGCACCGGCAGGTTGTCTTCCAGCGGCGCGGTGCGGAAGTGCTCATCCAGCTCATGCGCCCCGGCCAGCAGGCGACGGAAGTTGTCCATGCCGACATTGAGCGCGATGGGCAGACCGATCGTGCCCCACAGCGAATAGCGCCCGCCGACCCAATCCCAGAACAGCAGCTGATGTTCCGGCGCGATGCCCCACTCGGTCATCTTCTCCGGCTTGGCAGAAGCGCCGATGAAGTGCTGACGGTTGATCAGCGCCTCCAGGCGCCCTTCCGGGTCGAGGCGTGACTTCAGCCAGTCGCGGGCAGTGCGGGCATTGGACAGCGTATCGATGGTCGAGAATGACTTGGAGGACAGGATGAACAGCGTGGTTTCCGGGCTGAAGGATTCCAGATAATCCGCCAGCTGGGAGCCATCCATGGTCGAGGCGAAGTGCACGCCGATCTCGTGGATGTCCTTGGGACGGCAATCGCTCAGGGCGCTGGAGACCATCAATGGACCGAGGTCCGAGCCACCGACACCGAGATTGACCACGTCGGTGATCGGCTTGCCGGTGGCGCCGCGCCATTGGCCACTGTGGAAGGTGCCGACCATCTCGGCCAGGTGCTCGAGGCTCTCGTGGATGGCCGGCACGATGTCCTCACCATCTACCTCGAGGCTGGCGGAGCGCGGCAGACGCAGCGCGGCGTGCAGCGCCGGACGGTCTTCGGAGCGATTGACATGCTCACCGGCCAGCAGGCGCTTGATACCCTGCTCGACGCCGGTTTCGCGCGCCAGCTCCAGCAGCAGCTTCAGGGTCTCGCCCTTGAGGCGCTGCTTGGAAAGATCCAGACGCAACCCCGCGGCAGAGCGTGTGAAGGTCGCCACTCGGTCACGCCCTTGCGCCGCATCCTCGGCGAACAGGTCCTTCAGATGCACATCGGCCATATGCTCTTGATGATGGCGCGCGAGAGCCTGCCAGGCCTGGGTATTACGACGCGCAGAACGTGCCGCTGATTGAGTGGACATGGCCACCTCTCTCCTTGAAGTGTAATGACCGGCCCTGCATGGCCCGGCCTGAAATCGATTGATGGAGGCATCACCCGCCGGCCGTGACGGGTGCGTCACGGGCGCCGAATGCGTAGAATGGCGGGCCCGACGGGGCGCTCTGCCCGGCCGGTCCTCGGCCACAGGCATGTCGCCCTGGCCCACTGCCCGATGAAGCCTTGATCCATGAGTGATGCATCTTACCGTGACGCGATATTTACGACACCCCTTGACCGTGTCGCCAGCTTCTCCTTCGACGAGCAGGTCGTCAGCTGCTTTCCGGACATGCTGCGCCGTTCGGTGCCGGGTTACGGTCAGATCATCGCCATGCTGGGCCTGATGGCCCGCGCTCACCTGCGCCCCGGCGCGCGGGTCTATGATCTGGGCTGCTCACTGGGTGCTGCCAGCATGGCGCTGGCCCGCGAGATGGCCGCCGAGGATATCGAGATCGAGGCCGTCGATCTGTCCAGACCGATGGTCGAGCGCGCCAGCCGCGAACTCGCCGAGGCCTTCCCCGACCATCGCATCAACGTCACCGAAGCCGACATTCGCACCCTCGACTATCAGCCAGCCGGCATGATCGTGGTCAATCTGACGCTGCAGTTCCTGCCGCCGGAAGACCGCGACGCCGTGATCGACAAGCTGTTCGCGGCGCTGGAACCCGGCGGCGTGCTGATCCTCTCCGAGAAGATCATCAGCGATGATCCGGTCGAGAATGCCTGGCTGATCGAACGGTATCATGACTTCAAACGCGCCAACGGCTACTCCGATCTGGAAATCTCCCAGAAACGTGAGGCCCTCGAGGACGTGATGAAGCCCGACAGCCTGAACACGCATCACGAGCGCCTGGCGCGCGCCGGCTTCCAGCGCAGCCATACCTGGCTGCAATACCTGAATTTCGCATCGATGGTCGCCTTCAAAGCCGCCGAATGACCGCTACGCCTGCACGGACCCGACCCAGCGCATGAGCATTTCCCCGTATGACCGCGACCTTTACCGCGCCTTCACCGAGCTTGCCTGTGAGCCAGGCGCCGTCGGCGACGGCTTCGCCCGCTGGCTGGGCGCCCTGCCCGAGCAATTGGCCAATGGCCTGGACCGCAAGCGTCACGCCGACCTCAAGGCCTGGCATGGCGCGCTGGAAAAGCTGCCCACCCTGCCCGACACGCGCGATGTACAGCTGGATGCCGACCGGGTCGGTGCACGCTTTCCCACTGGCCTGACTAGCGGCCAGCTGCGCCAGAGCGAGAACCTGCTGCGCGCGATGATGCCGTGGCGCAAGGGCCCCTATCAGCTCGACGAGATCCATATCGACACCGAATGGCGCTCCGACTGGAAGTGGCAGCGTCTCGCGCCGCACCTGTCGGACCTCACCCATCGCCGCGTGCTGGATGTCGGCGGCGGCAATGGCTACCACGGCTGGCGCATGGTCGGTGCAGGCGCGGCCTTCACGCTGGTGATCGACCCTTCGCCGCGCTTCTACTGCCAGTTCCATGCCTTACGCCACTTCATCGGCGCGGACCACCCCCAGGGCCGCAACCTGCACTTCCTGCCGGTGGGCATCGAGGATGTGCCGACGAAGATGGGCGCCTTCGATACCGTATTCTCGATGGGCGTGCTCTATCACCGCCCCTCGCCGATGGACCACCTCTTCCAGCTGCGCGACACTCTGCGTCCCGGCGGCGAACTGGTGCTGGAAACCCTGGTGGTGGAAGGTGACGTGACGACGGTGCTGATGCCCGGCGAGCGTTACGCCGCGATGCCCAATGTCTACTTCCTGCCCTCCTCGCAGGCGCTGGCCCACTGGTGCGAGCGCGCCGGCTTCAAGGACGTGCGCATCGTCGATGAAGCCGTGACCACCCTGGACGAGCAGCGTGCCACCGACTGGATGACCTACCACTCGCTGAGCGACTTCCTCCATCCCGCTGACCCGAGCCTGACCCGCGAAGGCCACCCGGCGCCGCGGCGTGCGGTGCTGATCGCCACTCGCGCCTGAACTTGCGTCTGAGCAGGCACCTGAACGCGCGTTCGAGACACGGACTTCTCGTCGCGCCAGGGCCGCCGGCGGCAGAGATACAAGAACGGCGATGCTCCATGAGCATCGCCGTCTTCTTTTCTCATATCAGACACTGCCTCGCGTCTCAGACAATTCCCAGACGCTGCGCCTGTCGGTACAGGTTGCCGCGATCGACCTTGAGTCTGCGCGCTGCCTCCGCCCAGTTGCGATCACTCGCCTGCCAGACCCGCGAGATGTGCTCACGCTGAAATGCCTCGGTGGCATCGCGCAGCCCCAGCGTCTCGTCGCCGTCCTGCAAGGCGGTGCGCGGTGCAGAGCTTGCTCCTTCTGTCTGACTCGCTTCCGCCGCCTGACTCGCTCTTCCCGCCTGATCCACCAGCCCCACCTGCGCGCCCTGAATCTCCTGCGCCGCGCCGGTGGCCCGTTCAAGTGACATCTCGGTATTGACCTCCAGCCCCAGCAGCTCCGGCGTGATCACCACCAGCTGGCGCCCATCGGCGCGCAGGCGAGTCGGGTGGGCACCATGCGCGAGCCGGGCATGCAGGGCGGCGCGGCTCAGGCAGTGCTCCAGCTCACGCACGTTGCCGGGCCAGGGGTACTCGCACAGCAGGCGCTCCGCCGCCGGCGTCAGGCGCAGATTGCCCAGTCCGAGGCGCGTGCGGTTGTGCTCAAGAAAGGTGCCGGCCAGCGCCAGCAGATCCGCACGCCCGCGTTCACGCAGCGGCGGCACCCTGAGCGGGTAGACGCTCAGGCGGTGATAGAGGTCTTCACGGAAATGCCCTGCGGCGACCTCCGCCTCGAGATCGCGATTGGTGGCCGCGATGACGCGCACATCGACTTTGACCACGCGATCGCTGCCCAGCGGCTGCAGCTCGCCTTCCTGAAGTACCCGCAACAGCTTGGGTTGCAACGCCAGCGGCAGCTCGCCGATCTCATCCAGCAGCAGGGTGCCGCCATCCGCCATCACGAAGTGGCCACGGTGATCATGGGTCGCGCCCGAGAAGGCGCCACGCCGATGCCCGAACAGCGCACTCTCGACCAGGTCCGGCGACAAGGCGGCGCAGTTGATGCGTACCAGCGGCCGCGCAGCCCGCCGAGAGGCGTCATGCAGACGCTGGACCACGCCCTCCTTGCCCACGCCGGTCTCGCCCTGCACCAGAACCGTCATCTCGGTATCGGCGACCGCCTCCAGCTGCGCCTCGAGCCTGGCCATCGCCGGGCCCCGCTGCGGGCAGGCCATGGCACTCTGTGACGCCATGCCTGTCGGTGAGACCACCATCGGTGCCGAAAGCCCTGACCTGCCGTCCGTGGCCCCCGCAGCCCACTCCTGTCGCAGTGACAGCGACAGACAGTGTGCGGGGAGTGACAACCAGGCCTGCAACTCCTTAAGCGGAAGTGCCAGCTCATCCGTACTCGCAGAGGCGCACAACGATTCCAGCGGGGCCAACACTCCTGGCGTCAGCGCATCGAAGGTCATCACTCCCAGCAGGGTATCGCCCTCGCGCAGCGCGATACCGGCACAGTCATGCACCAGCAGATCCGGCCCATGCACGTCCCCCAGCAGGCCATCGAAGGGGTCTGGCAGGTCGCTGTCCAACGCGAAACGATGCACTCCCGTGTGCTCGGCGATCGCCTTGAGCCGCGGGTGCTCCGCCAGCGCGAAGCGTCGCCCGCGCACCTCGGCAGGCAGGCCGTAGGTGGCCAGTGGCAACAGCTCGTCACGCTCGGGCAGGTAGCGCATCAGGGTCGCCGCCTCACCGGGCAGCTGCTGCATGATCGCGGCCAGCAGACGCGTCCATGGCAGCGCGCGCCGCTCGCCGCCCTCCTCGCGGGACAACCAGGCGGCAAGCCAGGCATTCACGGCCGCGACCGGCGTATCGTTCAGGGGCAGGTGGGCATCGGGCATGCGGGCATCCTTGCGGGTATCGGGAGTGAGAGAGGGCTGAATCTTGATGTCATCATGACACGCTTGATGTCATTAAAACACGCCACATGACCATGTCTTTTTGACATCACAGGCCTGCAGGGTGCATGACGACTGGCCTCGAGAGTTGGCACGCCCCTTGCCATGGATAGGAGGACATCAATCAGAGGTATCGTCATGCTGACCAACGCCCAGGAAGACCTGATCGCCGCCACCGCTCCCGTCGTCGCCGAGCATCTCAATGCCATCACGGCGCGCTTCTATCCGCTGATGTTCGAGCGCTATCCCGAGGTGAAGCCGCTGTTCAACCAGACCCACCAGGCCAGCGGCGGTCAGGCCCGTGCGCTGGCCGGCGCCGTACTCGCCTATGTCGGCGCGCGCCACTCGCGTGAGGCGGTAGACCGCCTGCTGGCGCCCGTGGTCAGCAAGCATGTCTCGCTCAATATCCTGCCGGAACACTACCCCATCGTCGGCGAGTGTCTGATGGCCGCCATCGGTGAGGTGCTGGGGGACGCCGTCACGCCGGAGATCGCCGATGCCTGGGGCGCCCTCTACGGGGAACTGGCCGCTGTGCTGATCGCCGCCGAGCAGGGCCGCTACGACAGCTTCGCCGCTACCCGCGGCGGCTGGCAGGGGCTGCGCCGCTTCCGCATCGTGCGCACGCAGGACGAGAGCCGCGAGATTCGCTCGCTGTACCTGGCGCCGGTGGAAGGCCCGATGTTCTCCTTCCTGCCGGGCCAGTACATCGGCATGCGCCTGACGACACCCCAGGGCGTGATCCATCGCCATTACAGCCTGTCCCACGCGCCGGACGAGCGTTTCTGCCGTATCTCGGTCAAGCGTGAGGCCCACGGCCAGTCCAGCCAGTACCTGCATGCGCTGAAGGCAGGTGACGAGATCGAACTGCTGCCGCCAGCCGGCGAGCTGACCTTCGAGCATGCTGCCCCGCAGAGCGCCGATGCCCCGGTGCTGTTGCTGTCGGCGGGTGTCGGCCAGACGCCGATGCTGCCACTGCTGACGGCGGCGCTGGCGGCGGGCCGCCAGGTGATCTACCTGCATGCGGCGCGCAATCCCGAGGTGCATGCCTTCGACGCCACTCTCAAGGCACTGGTCGCGCAGTATCCAACGCAGCTGCATTATCAGGTCTGCTACGAACAGGCCGAGACGCTGCCGCCCCATGCGCAATTGGGCATCATCGAGCGCGACTGGCTGGCGCAGCAGATCGCCGCGACCGGTGCCAGCGCCGAGTCACTGCAGGCCTTCGTGATCGGCCCGCATGGCTTCATGCAGAGCATGATCCAGCACCTCAGCCGTATCGGCGTACCGCTCAGCCAGTGTCACCACGAGCATTTCGGCCCCTCCGCCCCACTCGCCATCGACACTGCTGTCGCCTGATGCGCCAGGCGTGAGCCGCGCCATGCAAAAAGCCCCCATCGCCTTGCGGCCATGGGGGCTTTTGCGTTCTCCGGCTTCATTCCAGCAGGCCGTGTTGTTATTGCGTGTCCAGCGTTGTTGTTGGTATTTCGCTGACTTCCATTCTGCTGTCGCTACAGGACGGAATCAGTTGGTGCGGCCGAGCAGCTCGCGTACATCGCGGGCTTCCCAGTGCGGGAAGTGCTTGCGCACCAGCGCGTTGAGGTCGGCTTCAAACGCGGCCCAATCGGTCTGCTGGATGGCGGCCTGGGTGCCGGAGCGACCCACGCCGCGAATCATGCCCGCGCCGACGGTCACGTTGCTCAGACGATCGATGACGATGAAGCTGCCGGTCCCCGGGCTTGAGCGGTAGTCATCCACCGGCACCGCCTGGGTCAGCTCGAGCTGGACGCGGCCGATGGCGTTCAGCGCCAGGCTGTCGCCCTCGTGATGCTCCAGCGTGTTGACGTCGTAGAGGTAGTCGATGGCGCTGACCTGGCCGGTCAGGTCACGGGTTGCCAGCTTGATATCGTACTGGCGTCCCGGCTGCAGCGGCTTCTCGTGCATCCAGACGACATCCGCTTCCAGCGCATTGGAGAGCGGCAGTTCGGCATCCGCCGCTACCAGCCAGTCGCCACGCGAGATGTCGATCTCATCGTCAAGCGTCAGGGTGATGGCCTGACCCGGGTAGGCGATCTCGAGATCACCATCGAAGGTGACGATGCGTTCGATGGTCGAGGTCTTGCCGGATGGCAGCACCTTGACGCTGTCACCCGGGCGCACGACACCGGCCGCCAGAGTGCCGCAGTAACCGCGGAAATCGAGGTTGGGGCGATTGACGTACTGCACCGGGAAGCGCAGATCGCTGAGGTTCTGGTCGTGGGTCAGCTCGACGGTTTCCAGCACCTCCAGCAGTGACGGGCCCGCTTCGCCATCGACGGTGTACCAGTCCAGTGCCGGGCTGCGATTGACGACGTTGTCGCCCTTGAGCGCTGACATCGGCACGAAGCGGATGTCCGGCGCATTCAGCTTGTTGGCGAATTCCTGATACTCGGCGACGATCTCGTTGAAGCGTGTCTCGGAGTAATCGACCAGGTCCATCTTGTTGACCGCGATCACCAGGTGCTGGATGCCCAGCAGGTCGGCGATGAAGCTGTGACGACGGGTCTGGGTCTGCACGCCGTAGCGCGCATCGATCAGGATGATCGCCAGGCTCGCGGACGAGGCGCCAGTGGCCATGTTGCGGGTGTACTGCTCGTGCCCCGGCGTGTCGGCGATGATGAACTTGCGCTTGTCGGTCGAGAAGAAGCGATAGGCGACATCGATGGTGATGCCCTGCTCGCGCTCGGACTGCAGGCCATCGACCAGCAGGGCCAGATCGACCTCGTCACCGGTGGTGCCGCTGGTCTTGGAGGCCTGGGTGATGGAGGCCAGCTGATCTTCATAGATCAGCTTGGAATCGAACAGCAGACGACCGATCAGGGTCGACTTGCCATCATCGACGCTACCGCAGGTGATGAAGCGCAGCAGGTCCTTGCGCTCGTGTTCTTGCAGGTAGGCTTCGATATCCGCGGAAATCTTGTCTGACGCGTGGGACACACTCTTCTCCTTGCCGCTGTCATGGGCCTGATGAGGTGGCGAGCCAGTGTCGCGAGCCAGTGTCTCGTGAGGCTGCGAGCCGACTCATCAGGCGAATTGTTCGTTCGGGTCATCAAGCGCCGCGTGGCGGCGCCTGCAGGCAATGTGCCGGGGCGATCCTAGAAGTAACCTTCGCGCTTCTTCTTCTCCATCGAGCCTGCCTGGTCATGATCGATGGCACGACCGGAGCGCTCGCTGGTACGCGTCAGCAGCATTTCCTGGATGATTTCCGGCAGGGTCGCGGCGGTGGATTCCACGGCGCCGGTCAGCGGGTAGCAGCCCAGGGTACGGAAGCGCACGGACTTCATTTCCGGCACTTCGCCTTCCTTGAGCGGCAGACGGTCGTCGTCGACCATGATGTCGAGGCCGTCACGCTTCACCACCGGACGCACAGCGGAGTAGTACAGCGGCACGATCTTGATGGATTCGAGATAGATGTACTGCCAGATGTCCAGCTCGGTCCAGTTGGAGAGCGGGAAGACGCGGATGGACTCACCCTTGTTGATCTTGGAGTTGTAGATGTTCCACAGCTCCGGACGCTGGTTCTTGGGGTCCCAGCGGTGGTACTGATCGCGGAAGGAGTAGACGCGCTCCTTGGCGCGCGAGGCTTCCTCGTCACGACGTGCGCCACCGAAGGCAGCATCGAAGCCGTGCTTGTCGAGTGCCTGCTTGAGGCCGGCGGTCTTCATGATGTCGGTGTACTTGGCGCTGCCGTGATCGAACGGGTTGATGCCCGCCTCGACGCCTTCCTGGTTGATGTGCTCGATCAACTCCATGCCGACTTCCGCGGCCATCTCGTCGCGGAACTTGATCATTTCCTGGAATTTCCAGGTGGTGTTGACGTGCATCAGCGGGAACGGCGGCACGCCCGGCGCAAAGGCCTTGCGCGCCAGGTGCAGCATGACGGCGGAATCCTTGCCGATGGAGTACAGCATGACCGGATTGGCAAATTCCGCTGCCACTTCACGGATGATGTGAATGGATTCGGCCTCAAGCTGCTTGAGGTGGGTCTGACGTTCGGGGGTAAGCATCGCGTGCGGCAACCTCGTGAGCGTTGGGACACGCCCCGAGAGGCGGCCCGTGAAGTCAGTGGCGCGCTCTGTCAGCGACAGATGAATGCCCCGAGGGAGCACGCCGAATGGTTACACGGTACTCGCCCCGCCTTGATAACGTCAAAGAATCAGAAACTATCTTTTAAGACCAAAAAGGCATACCTGATACCTGTGAGCCTTGCACCACACTCATCAACACCGAGGGCACTCACGCTGACGCTGTGGCAGCACCAGCGCATGGTGACGAGCTTGCCCGCCCTTCCTTGCGAGCCTGGCTAGAGCGTGACCCGCTCCACCCAGGTCTCGAGATGCTCGCCATCGAGATCCACCACGCGCAGGCCGGGGCGCGCCGCCTCATCCACGGCGAAATCATGGCTCAGCGGAGCGAACTGATCGGAGGTGGAGGGAACGCCATAGACGGCCACACTGCCCTGCCCACACGGCATGAGTTGCGTGAAGGCCTGATGGATATGCCCACACAGCACGGCCCGCACCTGCGGGTACGGGCGCAACGTTTCCCACAGCGCATCGCGGTCGGCAAGGCCCAGCGCATCCATCCAGTCCGAGCCGATCGGCAGCGGATGATGATGCATGGCCAGCAGGATCGGACGTGGGTCCAGCTCGACGGAAAGCGCCAGTGACTGCGCAAGCTCGCTCAATTGCTCCTCGCCAAGCTCTCCACCGGCCTGCCCGGTGACGCGCGAATCCAGACACAGCAGTCGCCAGTCGCCCAGATCCAGCTCGTGATGGAAGGGACGCAGCTCCTGCATGAATTCAGGATGATCGTGGTTGCCCGCGAACCAGAACCAGGGACAGCCCAGGCCATCGAACAGCTCTGCCGCCATGCGATAGGAGGCAGGGCTCTCATCCTGGCTGACATCACCGGTCACCAGCAGGATATCGGGGCGCAGGCGCGAGGCATGCGCCATCACCGCCTCCAGCTGACGCCAGGGGAAGCCCAGCCGTGAACGCGCATCAGGGTCGGCGCGCAGATGGCAATCACTTATCTGAATCAGTCGCATCGGTCTCTCGAGCAGCAGGGAAATGAACAGAACCGCGACGGCCGGGCCATCGCGGTTCTGTCAATCAAGACGGGAAATCCATCGGGTGTCAGCGCCTGTGCGCCATGCCAGCCCCAAACGTCACGGCAACTCCGGCACATCCGCCTGCCCGAAGGCGCGGGCATGGGTCAGCCATTCGCCGAGAAAGCGATTGAGCTGAAGCTTTTCGTCCGGCTGATGCATGCGCGGATTCGGGTAACGATTGCGCCCTGAGAAGTGACGCTGGCGCTGAAAGTCGGTGACCTCCGCCATGCGCACGTCGTGGTACAGGTGCACGCTCATGCGCGGCGAATCGATGATGTGGTCCAGCACGCCGGTCTGGGCGACCGTGACCATGGTGGTATAGGGCGCGCATTCGACCACCTCGAGCAGCAGCGTGCCGAAGTGGCCCTGATTGCCCGCCAGCGGGAAGGCGAAGCTGTCACCGGCCTCGGCCTTGCCGAGGATGCGCGTGAGGCGCAGATAATTGGACCCGCACTCGGCATGGAGTGCTTTTAGGTCAGCCACATAGGCTTTCTTGACCTGCATGGGCGATCTCCTTGCGAATCTCAGAACATTGGCATGTTGTCTGTCAAAGCACGCCCGCTATCGTGCGTGGCAAGATGCGGGCAACGTGCGATAAATCAAGCGCTGCGCCAGCGCTCAGGCTGTCGGCGATCAGCTCTCGGCTATCGACTCTCGAGTCCAGCTCTCGGGACTGAGGCTGAGACGAAAACCGAGACTGATACGGACACTGGCGCAGACAGTGATCGTTGCTGGCTGCCGGTTTTCAGCAAGCCTCTAGAATAGCAGCTCTGACGCGCAGGTTGAGGAAGCCTGCGTGAGACGCGGGGGATTGCCAAGCTTCGCCTTCACTGCCTCAGGCATGCATGACGCGCAACGAGGCACGTTCACGCAGCAGCCATTGCATGGCCATGATGGCCATCGCATTGCCCAACCGCCCTTGTTCCAGCAGCGTGAGGGCCGCCTGGAAATCGAGCACATGCACGCGGATGTCTTCATTCTCCTCGGCCAGACCATGCACGCCGCCCAGCCCACTGCTGTCACACAGACCGATGAACAGCGTGACCTCCTCGGTACAGGCGCCGGGGCTCGGGTAGTAGCGGTACAGTTCGATCAGGTCGGTCAGCTCACATCCAGCCTCCTCGATCGCCTCACGGCGCGCGACCTCATAGGCCTGTTCGTCCTTGTCCACCAGCCCTGCAATCGGCTCCAGACTCCAGGGCGTGCGTGCATCTTCCAGCATGCCGGCACGAATCTGCTCGACGAAGACCACGCGGTCGTTGACCGGGTCGTAGGGCAATACGCCTACCGCATCGTGACGAACATGCACCTCGCGATGGATCACATCGCTCCAGCCACCGTTGAAACGCTGGTGGCGGAATTCGCGCTGCTCGAGGCGAAAGAAGCCGTCCTGCAACACCCTGGCCTCGACCAGTTCGACATCATCATGTGCGAAGGCCTGTTGCCCTGCGACGTGCTCTTGTTGCTCGCTCATGCATCCTCCTTGGCTGAGCAGACATTATCCTGTCCTGCCGCGAGACTGGCCAGCCCGTCACCTGCAAACTTGCTTGCCGCGCCGCACTGAGTCCGTCATCAGCGCCATTCAAGGCGCCATCTGAAGGCATCTGGGCGACTTCTCATCCACAGAGCGGTAAACGACACGGCCCGAGCGGGATCTCCGCTCGGGCCGTGTCATGCAGGAATTCATTCGGGGATGTTACATCAGCGCCTGACGCCAGCGCTGCCGTTCACTTGCATGACTCACTGATGTCACTCCAGCCAGTCTCCGCTTCTGGCAGCCATGCAAGCGATACGGGCGGCGGAGACTCACTGCAGGCGCTTGATCAGCGCGGCAATCTCTTTCTGCAATTCCTGATCGGCCAGCTCACGATTGGGGCGTGGCGGCCCGTCCTGTGCGAGACGCGCATGCTTGAGCGCTTCCTCATCACGGCCTTCTGAGGCCAGATAATCGGCGTAATAATAATTGGTATCCATGCCCGTCGGGTTGACCTCAAGCCCCTTGCGCAGCACTTCTCCCGCCTTCTCATCATCCCCGAAGCCCACCGGCCAGCCGGGCGCCTTGTCATAGAGCGCGCCAAGCGTCACATAGGCGGAGGCATTGTCGCCCTTGGGGTCGAGCGTGATCGCCTTCTCGAGCGTGGCCTTGGCTTCCTTGGCCAGATCCAGCGCTCCGAGGCCACCGCGCGCCTTGGCCCATGAGGCCAGAATGATGCCTTCCCAGGTCAGCACATGGGCATTGTCCGGATACTGATCCGCCAGCGCGCGTACCTCCTTGCCCAGGGCCTCCATGCCCTTTTCCTGAGCATCACCGGAGACCTGATAATTGATCTGTGCCCAGCGCTTGGAGAGCGGGAAGACGTCATCATCGCCCGGGGCAGCATGGACTCCGGTCATGCCGGCCAGCGTGATGCC
Source organism: Cobetia sp. 2AS (assembly GCF_029846355.1). Taxonomy (NCBI): domain Bacteria; kingdom Pseudomonadati; phylum Pseudomonadota; class Gammaproteobacteria; order Oceanospirillales; family Halomonadaceae; genus Cobetia; species Cobetia sp. 2AS. The sequence continues at coordinate 538,834 of NZ_JARWKQ010000001.1, read as the reverse complement.
CAGCGCCATGCCCCCGGAGAGCAATACGCGACAGCAACGGGATATGACACGGCAAGACGGGTGTGAAGATGGCAGCATGGGCATGGACAGCTCCCTGATTTTCGTTATTGTTGGCAGATTCAGCATGGGTGACGCGCAAGTGCTCCGGCGAGCACACACTGACTGTAACGAACGTTTGAATCGGCCGCCAATCACCCTTGGTCGCAGGTCTCAACGCTAGCGAACATCGCACACGACGCCTTGAGCCTTACCCACAGAACCAGCGGAGCAGACCATGCAAGGTCGCAACATGACACGCTGGCGCGACCCCAAGACGGACCCGCGCCAGGAAAAGAAGAGCAACGTGATTACCCCGCAGGGCCACGCGAAGATGAAGGGGCTGGCCGACCACCTGAGGCGCGTGAGGCGCCCGGAGCTTTCGCGCAAGACGGGCGAAGCTGCCGCCATGGGGGATCGCAGCGAGAATGCGGATTACACCTACAACAAGAAGGCGCTCAATCAGACCATCGCCAAGATCGCCTATCTGGAGAAACGCTTGGATGAGCTGACGGTCGTCGATCGCCTGCCCGCGGATCTGAAGCGCGTCTATTTCGCGGCCTTCGTGACGCTGGAGGACGAGCAGGGAGAGGAAATGGAGATTCGCATCGTGGGCCCTGATGAGACCGACAATCCGCGCCGCTGGATCAGCGTCGATGCGCCCCTTGCCCAGGCATTGCTGGGCAAGGGGCTGGATGACGAGGTGAGCGTGGCCGCGCCGGGCGGCGAGACGACCTACATCATCACGGCCATCCGCTATCAGTCGCCTGAGGCGTAAGCGGCGAGCTGGGCATCAGGCCGCAGGGAATCAGCGCGCCTTGCGTGCACGATAGACCTTGAACTGGCGCGTTTCCGCGAGCACTTCAAACTCGCCGAAGGCCGCCTGCAGCAGATCGGGATACGGCAGGAAGGCGTTGGCGACCAGCGTCAGGGTGCCGCCGGGCATCAGGTGATCCGGTGCCTGGCTGATCAGGCGCGCCGCCGGTCCGTAATCGATATCGCGCTCATGATGGAACGGCGGATTGGCCACGATGGCCTCGAACCGCTCCCCCTCGAACGCCGCGAACACATCGCTCAGGCGTACGTCCGCCTCAAGCCCGTTGAGCGCCAGACTGCGACGGGTCGCCTCCACCGCGAAGGCACTGACATCGCCTGCCATCACGCGCGCCCCGTGACGCGCCAGCCAGCAGCTGATGATGCCGTCACCCGCCCCGATATCCAGCGCACGCTTGTAACCACGGGTCGGCAGGTTCTCCAGCAGCAGCGCGGTCCCCGGGTCCAGCTTGGCATTGCCATACAGTCCCGGATGACTGGTCAGTCGCATCTCCAGCGCCTCGAATTCGCCCCAGCCTTCTGTCCATTGTCCAGCCACTGCCAGTGGCGATTCACTGCTGGCGGCCTGTTCGGCCGTCAACTCACGCGTGGCAGATGACCATAGCTGGCAACGGCGCGCGGTATCGTCCTTGCGCGCCGTCATCCCCAGCGCCTTGAGGATGCGCTCAGCGCGCTTGATGCCGCCGTTGACCTCGCCCACCACCTTGATCGGCGTACCGGTCGGCAACACCTGGCACAGCGCCACCAGCCACCACTCGCCCAGCGCGTGCGCCTTGGGCCAGAACACGATGGCACCCGCGGCTTGCGTGATGGTGTCGTCAGCCCGCGCATCGGCGAAGGACACCGCATGGCTGACCCGGTGCCCGGCCTCCCGCGCGGCATTCACGATACCGGTGTCATGCCCCCAGACACGCCGCTGGCGGTCCGATGACAGCCACCAGTCATCACGCGGTGCAGCGACCCACAGCCAATCACGGAAATCACTGTCCTGACGCTCGAGCAGCTGACAGGCGGGGGTTTGAGCAGACATGAAGACTCCAACAGGGTAGGAAGATACGGACAACGGCGAGAGCGCCGGATATCGAAACAATACGGTTGTGCGGGTGCCGCCTCAGGCTGGACGCACCAGCTCATAGTGCAGATAGCGGCCCAGATAGACGAAGGGGGGCGTGCGCCAGTGCTGACACTCGAGCGCGAGCAATTTCTGCATGTCAGCCTCGCTCAGCGGGTCGCGTGAGCGCAGATAGTCATGGAAGACGCGCAGCCCGGTCAGCTCACGTACCTCAAGACCCGCCTCCGCGGCCCACTGACGTATCTCGCCATCGCGCAGCGGTGAGATGGGCGTCAAGCGCTTGCCGGTACCCCAGCCCGCCAGGCGCCCTTCCAGCACCTTGTCGAAATTGCCCTTGCTGACATTGGAAAACGCCAGCGCATCGCGATTGAAGACACTCAGCGACATGACGCCACCGGGCGCCAGCAACTCCGCGAGCAATGCAAAACCCTCCCGGGGATCGACCAGCCACTCCAGCACGGCGTGGCACACCACCACCGGCCACCGCTGATCAGTCTCGGCGGCGAAGCCCTGCAGATCACGCTCCTCCCAGACCAGCCGCCCAGCGAACGGCTCATCATTCGACAGCGCGTCGGTTTGACCTGGCACTTGCGGATCTGACGCCTCCTGAGCCGCCCGGGATGGGTCAGCCGTCGTACCAACGGACAACCCCTGGCCTTGCGGCGTGGCAGTGCTCAGGAAGCGTTTCGCGCGCTCACGCATCTCGCCAGAGGGTTCGACCAGCGTGAGATGGTGTCCGCGCGTGAGCCACCAGTGGGCTGTCTGCCCAAGCCCCGCACCGATTTCCAGTACCGGGGAAGGCGGCAAATGCGAGAAACGCTCATCCATCAGGCGCTGGGTGAGCGCAAGGCGAACACGGCCGCGCTCCGTGGTGTAGAAACCACGTTCGAACTTGTCGGCCAGACCGTCGAAATGACGATCAGCGGTGGCACGGCGAACGCGGGAAGCGCCAGCGCGGGACGAGGTTTTCGGCTCAGGCATGAAGTATATCTTGGCGAAGGAGAAAGAACTGACGAAGCAATGGTGCAGATAATGCCTCACTCACTCGCCAAAGGCACTTCTCGGTGCGGATGAACCGCCCACTGATGCCGCTGACGGCCCGCCGCCACGCATTTCCTCCGCCAAATGGATCGGCGTAGAATGGCGCCTGCATCGAGGGGCCAAGGAACGGCACATGGCGAGGAAAGAGGTCATGGGGCAGAGAAAGACCGACACTTGATCGACTTGAGCAGCCAAGGCTTCAACGTGACTGACTTGTGCACATCGACTCCACTTCCGACATAGACCTCAGCCATGAAACAACGCGTCCTGCTAATCGTCCGCAAGCTCAACATCGGCGGTATCCAACGCAATACCGTCAATCTCGCCAATGTCTTGCACCGCGAAGGGCATGAGGTCCATGTACTGGTACTGAAAGGCGAACTGGAACTCGTCCCGGATGCCGGCGTGCACCTTCACCAGGTCGACTTCGACAAGGCATTTCGCAAGACGGGCATCGGCCTGTTCTACGACCTGTTCACCCGCCTGCTGCTGGCTCCGTGGATCAAGGGCTCAGGATACGTCTGGCGGGGCTATTACGGCGGCCACTATCTGCGCCGTTTCGTCGCGCGTCTGGAAAAGGAACACGGCCCGATCGATCGAGTCATCACGCGCGGCCAGGGCGCCTTCGAGACCTTCTGGTCGTGGCGGGACCCTCGCCTGTGGCAGGTGGCGGTGTCATGGCCCGGCGACCTGAAAGAGGGCTGGCAACAACGCTTCTTGTTGAGCCGCCTGTATAGCGGCAAACAGGTCGTGTGCAACACCGACAATGTGCGCCAGCAACTGGAACACCTGCTGGACCATCACGGGATCAAGGCGGCGAGACTCGCGACCATCGGCAATGTCTGTGATCTGGATGCCATCGCCGCCATGGCAGAGGAAGAGGTGGAACTGCCCTCCCGCCCTTACGTGGTGCAGGTGTGTCGTCTTTCGGATGTCAAGCGTCAGGATGTGCTGATCAAGGCATACCTCGCCTCAGGCATCGAGGAAGACCTCGTCATCGTCGGCGATGGCCCCAAGCGGGAAGCCACCGAAGCACTGATCCGCGAGCTGGGCGTCGGCGACAAGGTCCACCTGATCGGTAGCCGCCTGAACCCCTACCCGTGGATGAAGCACGCCCGTCTGTTCGTGCTCAGTTCGCGTAGTGAGGCCTTCGGCATCGTGCTGGTGGAGAGCATGTGCTGTGGCACGCCGTGCGTGGCACCGGATGTCCCCGGCGGCATTCGCAACGTGTTGATCCATGATCAAGCGCGCCTGATCTCCGAAGACTCCATCGAGGCGCTGGCAGCCAAGATTCGCGAAGGCCTCGCCAACCCGCCGGCACTCGACTCGGATCCGGAGCTGATCGAACGCTTCCGCGATACCCGCATCATGCAGGAGTTTCTGTCCCTGCCCACTGATGCCGTGACATCAAACTCCCGCTGACACCCAAAGCCCTGCATTTATCGAGAGACTCTCTTGCAGGGCTTGCTCTAGCGCTTCCCGAGACGCTGAACTGGCAGGACGTTTGACTGGCAAGACGATTGGCTGGCAAGACGGTTGGGTGACAAAGCGATCGACAGACACGGCGATGCGATGTCCAGACCAAGAGTCAGGGCATTATTGATCGAGTATCGGATAGGGTAATCAAGTGCGGAAACCAAGCTCGGAAGTCGGGCCTGAAGCCAGGACAGACGCTGCTCACAGAGCAAGGGCCGAGCACACAACGAAGGGTACAGAGAAGACGATAAGGCGATGACGCAGAAGGCAGGACAGATGACGTCGTCCAGAAGGTGGGATTGCTGGCGCCCCCTGCAGGAGTCGAACCTGCGACCTGCCCCTTAGGAGGGGGCCGCTCTATCCAGCTGAGCTAAGGGGGCGTAGCGAGCGGAAGTATAAGCCATTGAAGTGGCGAGATAAACCCGACAATTGCTGCACCGCCTGCTTCACGCCCCCTGTCATCAGCCACATGCTTCAGCCACTGGATCAATATCCTGAGAGCAAGCTCGACGCCTGATTTCGGTGCCATGCCCCCTGGCTGGCTGAGACAGCCTCATGAACATGCCTTCCCTATCCTTTCGACAACCGGGCCTCCGCATCGCCAATCACCTCTGCCATCGGACGCGGGCGCCCCAGCAGGTAACCCTGGACTCGCTCGCAGCCCATGCGCCGCAAGACTTCGAGCTGCTCCGTCTCTTCCACGCCTTCCGCCACGACATCGAGTGACAGAGCGCGCGCCATCATCAACATGGCACGCACGATCTCGTTGCCTGTGGTACGCGTGTCTGGCGCATCCTCAAGAGACAGGTCATTGATGAAGCTGCGATCTATCTTCAGCTCCTTGAGCGGCATACGACGCAAACGCGACAGATTCGAGTAGCCGATGCCGAAATCATCAATCGAGAAGCTCAGGCCCAAGGCTGCCAACTGGTCAATCTTCTCGAGCATTGCCGCTTCATCATCCGTCGCCAGGCTCTCGGTGATTTCCATACGCAAGAGCTCAGGCGCGAAGTCATGTTGCGCCAGCAGCCTGGTGACCTGCGGCACGAACTCGCTGCTACGGAACTGTACCTGACTGACATTGACCGCCATCGGTAGCGCATAGCCTCGGGCGGTCATGGCAGCAAGCTCGCGACAGACCTGCTCCAGCACCCAATGCCCCAGCTCGAGAATCAGTCCGGACTCCTCCGCGATGGGGATGAAGGTCGCTGGCGAGACCATCCCCAGCTGCGGGTCATGCCAACGCAGCAATGCCTCGGCGCCACACAATTGCGGCTCACCACTTTCGGGCAGGGAAAATTGCGGCTGGAGGTGGACACTCAGCTGCTGGCGAGACACGGCCTCACGCAACGCGTGCTCCATCCGGGCGGCATCGATGATGCGCTGGCGCATCTCGGGCGCGAAGAAACACAGCCGTGCACGCCCGGCCCCCTTGCTCTCATAGAGCGCGATATCCGCTTGATGCAGGAGGTGACTCCAGGCATCGCCCTCTTCTCTATCGATCTCGGTGTGCTCCGCCTTGCCAGCCGGCAACACTTGGTGAGAGCAGACGCCATAGCCTTCCTCGTGACGCGGATAGAGCGTGATGCCCAACGAGCCGGTCAACTGATGCGTTCGCCCTTCAAGCTCCAGCGGCTCCTGCAGTCGCTCCAGCATCTGCTCCGCCACCTGGCGCGCTCGGCTAGCCGCTTCGCGCGGCCCACCGGCTCTCGGTGCCAGCAGCACGATGAACTCGTCTCCCCCATGGCGCGCGAGGAAGTCCTGCGGGCCCAGCATCTCTGCCAGACGCGAGGCGACCTGCTTGAGCGCCAGGTCACCGGCATCGTGTCCGAGGATGTCGTTGAGACGCTTGAAGTGATCGAGATCCAGGAACATCAGCGCGCCCATCTCGCCGGGCTGGGCCTGCTCCGCCAGCTCACAGAGATGACGACGCACGAGACGCCGGTTGGGCAAGCCGGTCAACGAATCGTGCAAGGCCTGATGCGTCAGTTGCTGGTCACGTCGATAGCGTTCGATCGCCAGTCTGGCTACCTTGACCGCCACTTCGAGCAAGCCATGGTGAGTCGCATCGAAGACCTCGCCTGTCTCGGCATAGAAGGCAAAGCTGCCCAGGGGGTTATCGTCGCCATCGAGAATCGGCATCGACAGGCAGGCATCCAGCCCCAACGCATGCGGATGCTCACGGAAGCCCTCCCAGGCAGGTTCCTGCGCGATGGAAGGCGTCATGACCGGCTTGCGCCGCCACATCGCCGTCCCACAGGTGCCCACGCCTTCCCCGATCTTCAAGCCACGGGTGAACAGCATGAAGCTTGCCGGCAGGCTGGGCCCCTGCCCTGCCACGATGGTGCGGCCCACATCATCCAGCAGTAGCAACGAGGAGCGCACCTGAACCGCGGCGCCTTCGATGGTCAGGCACAGGTCTCGCAATGTCTTGTCCAGAGACTGACCTGCCGCCACGGCTTCCAGCAGCTCAAGCTGGGAGTGGCTCAACATCAAGGCCCGGTGCATCTGGGTAATGTCCGTCTGCAGCCCCAGATACCCTTCCACCCGCCCCCTGGAATCCTTGAGCGGTATGCAGCGCAGCCGCAATCGCAGTGGTTGGCCATTGCTGTCGTAATGCACCAGCTCCTCATCGCTGGGTTCGCCGCGGCGGCGCTGTTCACGCAATCGGGTGATGACCAGCAGATCGGATGCCGGCCCCATCAGGAATTCACTGGGCACCTTGCCGACCACCTGCTGCTCTCGATAGCCGAGAAGCTGCTCAAAAGCGGGGTTGACCCAGCGAATGCGCCCTTCGAGGTCGTAGCAACAGACGCCGTTGCTGGTGTGATCCAGCAGCTGATTCAGCAAGCCTTCGGCTTCCTGGCCATTGGCGGGCCGGGAAGTGCTCGGCATGGTGCCAAACGATGTGGTGTCACTCACTGGCGTATCCTCAGCAGACTCCTCTGCGATCCTGGCTGGATGACATGCCGAGCCTTGTGCAGGACTCGGAGAATTACCAGCACCAGCGTGCCTGATCCTCGGCACCAGTATGCGGCCTATGTATCAGTAATATTAACCCACTGCGATGCGTTGAATATGAGTCCAGCGTCATTCGATCGGCACTGGCGTCGATCATCATTCGACTCTCGAGCGCTGCTCAGGCTTTGAATCGAGCGCGTTCACTCCCACAACACTGACAGCGCTCACATTTCAGATGCCCTGACAGCATGATCCACTCGGCAGCGTCGGGCGTAGTACACACATCACGCCATTCGCCACGGAGAGCCACTCCTTGAACGCTCTGCTGCCCCTTGTGTCAGTCACACTCTGCATGCTGCTCTCGGGATGCGGGCCGCACTACCTTGCGGCCAGTGACATCCACCAGGCCCCTTACCTTGATGAATTCTCCGCCTCACCCCATCTCGTGACCCGCGACGCCACGTCGCTGGCATGGGAGTCCTGGCAACCTGCGCAGGCAACCCCTCAGCGCGCCATGCTGCTCGGCCTGCACAGCTACGGCGACTTCCGGCTGGCATATGCCGATCTGGGCCCGTGGCTGGCCGGACAAGGCATCGTGACCTACGCCTATGACCAACGCGGTTTCGGGGAGTCCAGCCAGCAAGGGCGATGGCCGGAGTCCCCGTTGCTGGTCGAGGACCTGGTGGACGCCATCACGGTACTGCGCCAGCGCCACCCGAACCTCCCCTTGATCGTGGCGGGCGAAAGCATGGGCGGCTCGGTGATACTCAATGCCCTCGCCCAGCACCCGGCGCTGTCGATCGATGGCAGCCTGCTCGCCGCCCCGGGCGTCCGCGGTGGCATCCGCTGGCGCTATCTGTAAAACGCAGGACTCTGGACGGCGGCGCACCTGATCCCCGCAACCAGCGTGGAGGTACCACGCAGGTACCCCGAAGGAGAACTTCAGCCCGCGGCCGCCAGGCGATTGGCCGAGGATTCCCGCGTCGTGCATTCCGTGCGCCTTGATGCCTATTACGGCCTGATTCGCTTCACGGATCATGCCAGCGATGACATCGCGGCACTTTCTGCTGATACACGACTGCCGCCCACTCTGCTGTTGCACGGTGATAGCGATGAGACCGTGCCCCGGGTGGCCATCGAGCGGCTGGTCAGCGACTGGCCGAGCGCCTCACGCGATACGCTCGAGATTCATTACCTGCCCGAGGCACCCCACCTGCTGCTGCAATGGCACGACAGTGAGCAGGTACGCGGACGGATAGCACACTGGTTGGCCGAGATCCTGCCAGCGCACGCTTCACAAGATTGAGCTTGAGAGTAAGCGCGAGAACGAGGCGATGGACGTGACACGCCGCGTCATGCCGATAGCGCGAGCCCCACAAACAACAACGCCCCGAACAGGGTTCGAGGCGTTGCTGTCTGTCTATCTATCTAACTATCGCCCCTGCGAGGGGCATGCTGGCCACTAACCAGCGATCACTGACGCGCGGTCTTCAGGGCATCAGCCAGTTCACGGGTCAGGGCGTGCACGGCCTGAGTACCCTGCTCCGGCGTCTCGGCATTGGCCTGCAGGTCGATCAAGGCAGAACCGACCACCACACCGTCGGAGAAACGCCCGATCCGCGCCGCCTGTTCAGCGGTACGGATACCGAAGCCGACCGCGACCGGAATATCGGTATGCTCACGAATGCGACCGACCTCGGCCTCGACCTTCTCGGCAGTCGGTGCCGCGCCGCCGGTCACGCCATTGCTGGAGACGTAGTAGAGGAAGCCCGAGGTGTTGGCCAGCACACCCGGCAGGCGCTCGCTGTCAGTGGTCGGTGTAGCGAGGCGAATGAAGCTGATGCCCGCTTCGCTGGCCGGGACGCACAGCTCGTCATCGTGCTCCGGCGGCAGATCGACGACGATCAGGCCGTCGACGCCGGCCTCGCTCGCCTGCTCGAGAAAACGGCTCACGCCACGACGATAGATCGGGTTGTAGTAGCCCATCAGCACGATGGGAGTGTCCTGATCGCGCTTGCGGAACTCGCTGACCATCGCCAGGGTGCGGTCCATGGTCTGGCCGGCCTTCAGGGCACGCTGGGTAGCATGCTGAATGGCCAGACCATCGGCCATCGGGTCCGTGAACGGCATGCCCAGCTCGATGACATCGGCTCCGGCGTCCGCCATGCCGAGGAAGGTCGCGAGGCTGGCATCGTAGCCGGGGTCGCCCGCAGTGATGTAGGTCACCAGCGCGGCACGATTCTCGGCGCGCACGGCAGCGAAGCGACGGTCAAGACGGCTGCTGGCAGTAGTGTCGATAGCGGAAGTGCTCATCAATAGACTCCGAATTTGCTGGCCTGCAGGCATCGATGACAGCTGCAGGCGAAGAAGGCATGGGGCGCTCAGACTCGATCAGCGACTGACGATTCTGACGCCGGGCAACACGTGACAGACCCGGGCTTACTCGCCGTCAGGGTTCAGGCCCAGTTCGTCGGCCAGGTGATGAGTCACGGTGGCCATGTCCTTGTCACCACGGCCGCTCAGGTTGACCACCATCAGGTGGTCCTTCGGCAGGCCCGGTGCACGCTTGATGACTTCCGCCAGCGCGTGGGAGGACTCCAGCGCCGGAATGATGCCTTCCAGACGGCACAGCATCTTGAAGGCGTCGAGCGCTTCCTGGTCGGTCGCGGCGACATACTCGGCACGCTTGATGTCATGCAACCATGCGTGTTCCGGACCGATACCCGGATAGTCGAGACCGGCGGAGATGGAGTGCGCATCGCCGATCTGACCTTCTTCATCCTGCAGCAGGAAGGTGCGGTTGCCATGCAGAACGCCCGGCAGGCCGCCCTTGAGGCTGGCAGCATGACGCGGAGTCTCAAGGCCTTCACCAGCGGCCTCGACACCGATGATCTCGACGCTTTCCTCATCGAGGAACGGGTGGAACAGGCCCATGGCATTGGAACCGCCGCCGATGCAGGCGACCAGCGAATCCGGCAGACGCCCTTCCTTCTCCTGCAGCTGCACGCGGGTTTCCTGACCGATGATGGACTGGAAGTCACGCACCAGCTGCGGGTACGGGTGCGGCCCGGCCACGGTACCGATGATGTAGAAGGTGTCATCGACGTTGGTGACCCAGTCACGCAGCGCCTCGTTCATGGCGTCCTTCAGCGTGCCATCACCGGCGGTGACAGGCACGACCTTGGCGCCCAGCAGCTGCATGCGCTGCACATTGGGCTGCTGACGATGGATATCGGTGGAGCCCATGTAGATCACGCAGTCCAGCCCGAAACGCGCCGCCACGGTGGCAGTCGCCACACCGTGCATGCCGGCACCGGTCTCGGCGATGATGCGCTGCTTGCCCATGCGGCGAGCGAGCAGTACCTGGCCCAGCGCATTGTTGATCTTGTGAGCCCCGGTATGCATCAGGTCTTCACGCTTGAGATAGATCTTGGCGCCGCCCAGCTGCTCGGTCAGGCGCTCGGCGAAATACAGCGGGCTCTGGCGGCCGACATAGTCCGCGGACAGGCCAGCCAGCTCCTCGGCGAATGCCGGGTCCTGCTTGGCGGCTTCATACTCGCGCTGCAGGTGCAGGATCAATGGCATCAGCGTCTCGGCAACGAAGCGGCCGCCGAAATCACCGAAGAAACCCTTGGCATCAGGCCCTTGGCGCAGGCTGGGGGTAGCAGTCGTCTGGCTCATGCTGAACTCCTCGAATCGTGTCAGTGGCTGGTCTCACATACTGCGCAAGGCATCTGCGGGGCCAGCGATATGGTGATCATCCTAGCGCTGCAGGCACTGGAAGAAAAACGATAAATTCGCCAAGATGTGTGAGAAAATCTCACATATGGTCGAGACGGTCATTGCCGCGCAGCCACTCTTTCCATGCCAATGACACGTCCAGCACTCGCCCAGCACTTGCTCAGGAGACACACCATGGAGCGCACCGAGCTACTGCCTCCCCTCAATGCCCTGCGCACCTTCGATGTGGCAGCTCGCCATGAGAGCGCCTCGCGCGCCGCAGAGGAACTGCATGTGACCCACGGGGCCGTCAGCCGTCAGATCCGCCAGCTGGAAGACGCACTCGGCACACGCCTGTTCGATCGCGCCGGGCGTGGCCTGACGCTGACACAGGCCGGCCGTGAGCTGGCGACCGCGACCCGTCATCACCTTGGCGGTCTGGCACGCGTGTGCGGTGCACTGGCACGCAGTGATGCGCGGGCGCCCTTCGTGCTGAGCTGCCCGGGGTCGTTTCTGGCACGCTGGTTCATTCCGCGGCTGGGGGCACTCAAGGACGCCCTGCCGGAACTCGAGCTGCACCTGACCGCCAGTGATGACAACGAAGGGCTGCGCAATGGCGTGGACGGTGTCCTGCGCTTCCAGACGCCGCCCTTTGACGACGCCGAGCATCAGGAGACGCGCGTGCTGGGCACCGAGCGCATCGGGCCCGTCCTGCGGCCCGACAGCGAGTGGCTGAGCGAGGCATCCAGCCCCCCTCCCCCCGAGGTTCTGCTTGGCCTGCCCCTGCTGCATACCCGATCGCGCCCGCAAGCCTGGCCGGATTGGTGCTCACGCCAGGGGCTATCCAGTGAGGGGCTTGATTACGCGCAAGGCTTCGAGCACCTCAACTACCTGCTCGAGGCGACACTGGTCGGGCTGGGCGTCGGCATCGCGCCGGACTATCTGGTGGAGGAAGACCTTCGCAGCAAGCGCCTCGTCGCCCCCTGGGGCTTCGTCGAGACCGAGGCATGCCTGACGCTGACCTTGCCGCAGGTCGGCCGCGCTCGTGCTCGCCACCCGCATGCCGAGGCGCTGGGCGAATGGCTCGCCCGGGAGCTGGCGACGGCACCGCCCCACTAGCCACACTTTGTGACAGGCATAAAAAAAGCCAGTCACAAGGACTGGCTTGCCCGGACATGTATCCAGAGGATAGCGCCGGAAAGATCGTGAATCCGCTCAAGGAACCATCGCAACCTGCAACGCAGGCTGGAAGCGAGGATGGGCGAACAACCCTGCGCATTGAACGACGCAGCCACCCTCGGCAGAAATGATCGAGGAGCCATGGCTGGCTCGACTCGAAGACTTCACGTCAGGTGGCCAGTCCTTATCCGAGATGGAAGACTCGAGATGAAGGGTGACGGCCTGACGCGTTTCAACTGTCAGCATCATATCTTTTAGTCCGCGAACAAAAAAGGGCCCAAACAGCAACAGACCTTTGCTGGAGAAGCACCATCAATCGCTCGCATGGCCGACCGGTATCAGTGACAGCCAGGGGCTGCAGCACCCTTGTCCGAGGCGAGGGCCCCCGAGGCGCGATTCGGCGGATTGTTGCCGCCGAGTAACAGACGCTGAATATCCGTGGCCGCCATCGGCTTGTAGAAGTAATAGCCCTGGATCAGGTCACAACGCATCTCGCGCAGCAACTCCAGCTGCTGTTCGTTCTCGACCCCTTCCGCGACCACCTCCAGCCCGAGGCGATGCCCAAGGAAGACCGTAGCCTCCATGATGGCGCGGTCCTTGGGCTCCTGGGCGCACTCGATCACGAAGGAGCGATCTATCTTGAGCGCCGTCACGGGCAACAACTTGAGATAGCTCATCGAGGAATAGCCGGTGCCGAAGTCATCGATGGCGATCTTGTAGCCACGGTCGTAGAGCGCCCGCAGGCTGTCGCGTACCTTGATGTCGGCATCGATCAACACGTTCTCGGTCAGCTCGATACCGATGTCCCGCGGTGTCAGTCCGTATTCCTCGACATAGGCCTCAAGGCGGGTGAAGACATCCGAGCTGATGGCCTGGCGTCCGGAGATGTTGATGTCGATCCGGTAGCCTTTCAGCCCCATGGCGCGCCATTCGGCCTGCTGACGACACGCCTGGCGGATGACCCAGTCTCCCAGACGCTCGATCAGATTGGTGCGCTCGGCGACCTTCACGAAATCGGAGGGCGGAATATAGCCCTCGGGAGAATGCCAGCGCAGCAGCGCCTCGAAGGATTCGATGCGCTCACTGCGCGCCGCCACCTGCGGCTGATAATGCAGCGACAATTCCCCACCGCCATCCTGATTCAACAGCGCCTGCAGGCGTCCGGCCAGATGGTGCTGATGCAGCATCTCGTTGCGGACTTCCTGATTGAAGAACTGATAGCCATCGCGCCCGGCCAGCTTGGCACGATGCTTGGCGACATCGGCATTGCGCACCAGCTCGGCCGCCTCGCTCCCATTCTCGGGATACAGGCTGATGCCGATACTCAGGCGCAGCAGCAACTGGCGCCCTTCGATCTCGAAGGGTCGCTGGAAGTCCTGACGAATGCGCTCGACCACCGACAGGGCATCACTCTCGTAATCCAGTCGTGGCATTGCCAGCACGAATTCATCGCCACCAAAGCGCGAGAGCAGATCCTGATTGCGCTGGAAGCCCTGCAGACGCTTGGCCACGCTACGGATGACGCGGTCACCCATCTCGTAACCGAGGGTGTCATTGATCTCGGTGAAATGATCGATATCGAGAAACAGCACCATCAGGGTGTCGTCATGACGCTGACATTCACTGAGCGCCTCGCCGAGTTCGCTCTCGAAGGTCTGGCGATTGGGCAGCTCCGTCAGGGGGTCGAAACGCGTCATGTAATCCAGATCACGCTGGACCTTGCGCTCACCCGCCAGATCGATGTCGATACAGAACATCAGCGGGTTGTCAGTGCGCTCTCCCAACATCACATGGTGGGAAAAGACAGGCACGGGGGCGCCTGACTTGTGCTTGAGCTCAAGTTCACTGGAGGGAATCTCGATACCCTGAGAGACCCAGGCATGGTGTGCGTCCACCACGACATCTGCCATCGTCTCCGGGATCACCAGAGTTTCCAGGCATCGTCCGCGAGCTTCCTGCTCGCTATAGCCGTATAGCCGCTCGCTGGCCTCGTTCCAGTAGATGACGCGGCGCTGGCTGTCATAGCCCTGAACGGCGACGCGCGGCAGACTTTCCAACAGCTCTCGAAAGCGCTGATCACTGACGGGAAGTCCCTTGCTGGTCGAGAGGCCAACCATACTCGTCTGCATGACCGCCTCCTGCGTATGCTGATGATGTGACACCTGACGCTTGCGAGATAGCATGATGCCCGCAGTTGCGCCAAGAATCACCATCAGTAACGCGGTTGGCCATCGACCCAGCATGCTCTGGCCCCACATCACCACCACCATCAACGTCAGTACCACGGCAATGATGACGGGACGAGAGCACAATATTCCGGCGGCCCTGCTGGCCTGGCGGAACCCTTTAGCCATGTTGAAGGATACCTCCGCTGCCGTCCTTCGCCTGTTCGCCGGACTTCGGCGGGGCAGATCAACTCGTGACGGGATGTCACTTCGAACGAGTTCTCTCACACGCAGAACGAGTTCTTGTCGTCATGAGAAAAGTCTAAGGGTCTGCTGCGCGTAAACCCAGCGTCTTGCAGCGCCTCTCGATAACTATCCTCAACGCTTCATGCAGTGCCAGGCGGCTTGAACCTGCGTTGCGGTGCTCGTCTGCAAAGGGCGAAGAATAGCGTTAATGACTTACATAATGCCAGTCGATTAGATTACTCATACCTTGATATTGGCCATGTACCCATATTGATGATACTTGCGCGAGATTAGCGTGTTACCGCCATGGTACGGGTTTGACTATCTCGTGCGCACCTTCCCATTCTCCTCGACGTTGCCAACGCAACACCTTCCATTTGCGCCCAAGCGCACAAAACGTCGAGGAATTTCATATGAACATCGCAAATCGTGGCGTACGTCAACTGGCCGACTCTTCCCGCAAGATCACCTTGGAACAGGGCGGCCTGGTGGAGCACTACCCGACCCCCAAGACGGACACCACCCCCTTGCGCCTGCCGCTTGCCTCGCAGTACTGGCCGGAGGCAGTCCACGAGGAGCTGGCACGCCAGCATTGGAGCAAGGCATCCATCACCTCCCAGATCGACCTCGAGGCCTGGCAAGGCTTCCTGAAGGACCTGCCGCGTGACCCCTACGTCAACACCCGCTGGAAGCGCATGTCCTGGCTGCATCTGAACGACCAGCATGAAGTCGAGACGCTGGGCGAATGTCCGATGGCGCAGGGCGGCAAGTTCAATGACGCCGCCAGCATGGCTGACCGTCTGCGCTATTACGCACCGCTGGAAGAGAGCTTCACCGAGCGCGAGGATGTGCGCGCCTTCGTGAAGGCCTGGGCCGACATGTGGGGTATCGGCCCGCGTGAACCTATCCTGATGCAGATCACCGGCGTGCGCGGTGATGGCACCATCGATCCTCTCCAGGGCCAGGGAATCCACGCCGATGGCTGCAAGTACCTGAGCATCCTGGTGCTCAACCGTGAGAATGTCAGCGGTGCCATCAACACCCTCTATCAGGACAAGGCAGGCAAAGAGCTGCTGACCACCACGGAGCTGGCACCGGGCGAGGTCCTGCATATCCACGATGACCAGCTGTTCCACAGTGTCAGCTCCATCACCCAGGAGAACGCCGGCGAGCACTTCGAGCGCTTCATCATCATCATCAACTGCTCGTTCATCGACGAGTTCCAGAACCGCATGCTGCGTCGTCATTTCCCGGACGCCGTCCTCAACGACTGCGAGTGAGCAACGGATTGCTCGCGAGCCATCGCAGCGAGACGCATCGCAACTTGCGGCGTCGTCTCATCTGAAGCCCCGCCGCGCAGAAGCCACGATGCCGATGCCCCCCCCGATACGTGAAACCCTGTTCTGAGCGCCTGAGTACCTGAGCACCTGAGTATCTAGGTGCCTAAGCGCCTAAGTGTCCCAGTGCCCGAGCCTCATGGCGTCAGACACAGGAAAGAAGAAGGAGAACCTGCCATCAGGTGACGCACTGTCACAAGATGCGCGCCGACGAAAACGTGCATGTGCAGCACCCAGCGCCAGCCGGGCCACCGGCTGGCGCTTTTATATGCCACAGAGCGCCCGCTTCGCGCTTGCCTTGAATCATGCATCTGCCCTGTTACACGATTCTTCCTTCTTCTCTCTCTTCTTATCTCCTCTTCATTCTGCTCTCTTCACTCTTTCCTTGTTCTCGCTTTCTCCTCCTTCATCCCCTCCTCTTGTTCTGCTCTCCCGCACCGCCGCGCTTTGCATTACTCTGGTGTCTTGCGCTTGGCGCTCTCGCCTGTCGAGACGCGCTTGATTGCATCGTCGCTTTGGCGGCGCTGCCCTCCCCCTATGCATCAGGGACCTCTCATGACCTTTGAAAGCGGGCTGACCTTCTTCATTGCCATCTTCCTGTTTGGCATCACCCCCGGGCCTGGCATCCTGGCGCTGCTGGCGCGCGGCATGAGCCAGGGTGGCAATGCCTGCGTGCCGATGGCCGTAGGCATGAGTCTCAGTGATGTCTGCTACATGCTGGCGGCGGTATTCGGCCTGTCGGCACTGGCCACGCATTGGGGCGAAGTCTTCGTGGTCATCCGTATCCTGGGCGCCGCCTACCTGCTCTATCTCGGCTACAAGTTATGGACGAGCTCACCGACACTGGAGGAAGCTGAAGTCCCCAGGCTACGTGGCAACTGGTGGAAAGGGTTTCTACAGGGCTTTCTCATCTCGGCATCCAACCCCAAGGTCATCCTGTTCTATATCGCCTTCCTGCCCACCTTCATGGATATCACCCAGCTGACCGGCAGCGATATCGTGATCGCCGCCGGACTCAACCTGAGCGCATTGCTGCTGGGCGTGGTGCCGGTGGGCTATCTCGCCGGGCGTGTCCGCCGCTATCTGCGCTCGGCGAAGGCAGTCAAACGCCTCAATCGCAGCGCCGGCGGCCTGATGATCGGGGCGGGCGGCTATCTGGCATTGCGCGGCTGACGCCTGAACGACGCTCCATGTGACGCGAGCGCCTTGCACAAACACAAACGCCCCTGCCGATTGGCAGGGGCGTTTGTGTCGAGAGGCATGGGGTGGGATTACAGAGCGCTTGCGCCCAGCCCACGGCGTCAGTGCACACTGTCGGCGCTGACGTCAGCACCAGTGTCCTGCACTTGCCGTCCTTACTGGCGGATACCTTCGATGACCAGATACAGATCGACGGTGGCCGCATTCGGGCCAAGCTTGGACGTGTCGATGCCGTAGTCGGCGAGCTTCAGCGTAGTGGTGCCTTCAAAGCCCTGACGGTAGCCGCCCCACGGGTCTTCACCGCCGCCGATATGATCCACATCCAGGGTCACGGGCTGCGTCTGGCCGTGCAGCGTCAGGTCGCCCTTCAGCTTGCCGGAACCATCGCCGGTGGACTCGAAGCCAGTCGAGGTGAAGGTCGCCGTCGGATATTGGGAGACATCCAGGAAGTCTGCCGACTTGATGTGCTTGTCGCGTTCGGCGTGGGCACTGTCCAGGCTATCGACATCGACTTCTACCGACACCTTGGCATCTTCCGGCTTGCCCTGGTCATAGGAGAAATCACCACTGAACTCCTTGAACTGCCCCAGCACGTAGGAATAGCCCAGATGGCTGATCTTGAACTGGATGAAGGCGTGCTGGCCATCGGTATCGATCGTGTAATCGGAGGCCTGTGCCTGACCCGCCATCAGCGGCAACGACGCCGCCATGAGACCTGCCACCAGTGACTTGCCGAGGAAGGATGTCTTGTTCATGTTGGTGCTCCTTGAGAGGTTTCGTCACATCTGGCGTTCGAGCGTACCCAACGCCTTCCTTTTCGTCAGCGCAGCGGTCGAATCATGCGCCGCAACGTGTCCTGCCCATCCAGCAGGTGATGCTTGAATGCCGCCGCCGCATGCCCCAGCGACAGGATGATCAGCACACAGGCAGCATACCAATGCACCTCACCTGCCAGCGATGCCTGATCCTTCAGTCCCGAGATCACTGCCGGCACCTCGAAGAGATCGAATACCTTGATGCCTCGCCCGTCAGCGGTGGAAATGAGGTAACCCGAGATCATCACCACCAGCATCAGCACGTAGAGCAGCACATGCCCGACCAGCGCCGCGCGCTGCTCATTGCGCGTGCCGTGCGCCTGTGGGGTCGTCTGGCTCCAGCGCCAGGCGAGCCGCACCAGCGTCAGCACCAGCAATATCACCCCGACCGAGCGATGCCACCACGGACCGAGCTGGTACCAGGCATCGTAATAGCCAAGCGACGTCATCCACCAGCCCAGCGCGAAGAGCCCGACGATGGCCAGCGCCGACAGCCAATGCATCACGATGACAGGCCAGCCCCAGCCCCGTCGAGAATTACGCCACATGAGGTGCTCCTGATGACAGTCTCCACCTGACCATCGAGCTGGCAGGTTCTTTGAGCAAGAGCTTAACCAGTGCCCGAACGGACGCCAACCCTTGCGGGCAACACCAGCGAAATTGTCCAGAGACACCAACGCTCGGCAGAACCGGGCGTTGGTGTGCAAAGGCAGGCGTTACGGGACTCAGCTCGCGAGGCGATCAAGTCCGCGCGCCAGATCACGCTTGATGTCGTCGAGGTCTTCCAGGCCGACGGCAATACGCAGCAGGCCCTCTTCGATGCCGGCGGCCGCTTTCTGGTCATCGCTGAGGCGACCATGAGTCGTGGTGGCCGGGTGCGTGATGGTGGTCTTCACGTCGCCCAGGTTGCCGGTGATCGACAGGATGCGCGTCGCATCGACTACCGACCAGGCCGCCTCACGGCCGCCCTTGACCACCACCCCCAGCACCGCACCGAAGGCCTTCTGCTGGGCCTTGGCCAGTTCATGCTGCGGATGGCTCTCAAGTCCGGAGTAATGCACCCGCTCGATGGCCGGATGCGCTTCCAGCCAATGTGCCAGCGTCAGCGCGCGTGCACAGTGGGCTTCCATGCGAATGTTCAGCGTCTCGAGGCCCTTGAGGAAGACCCAGGCGTTGAAGGGGCTCAGGCACGGCCCGCAGGTACGCACCACGCCATAGACCTCTTCCATCAACGAGGAGCTTCCCACCACGGCGCCGCCCAGCGTCCGGCCCTGACCATCGAGATACTTGGTGGCGGAGTGGATGACGATATCGGCGCCCAGCGTCAGCGGACGTTGCAGAGCCGGCGTACAGAAGCAGTTGTCGATGGCGAGCCAGGCGTCGTTCTCATGGGCCAGCGCCGCCAATGCCTTGATATCGCCAAGCTCGGACAGCGGATTGGACGGCGTCTCGGCGAACAGCAGCTTGGTGGCCGGCGTGATCGCGTCGCGCCAGGCGTCCAGATCCTTCAGTTCGACGAAGCGCGTGGTGATGCCCAGCTTGCCGAAGTACTTGGTGAACAGGCTGACACTCGAACCGAAGATGGAACGCGATGCGACGATTTCATCGCCGGATTCCAGCAACGCCAGCACGGTGGACATGATCGCGGCCATGCCGGAACTGGTCGCCACGCAACGCTCACCGCCTTCCATCGCCGCCAGGCGCTCCTCGAAGAAGCGCACCGTCGGATTGGTGAAGCGCGAGTAGATGTTGCCGGCTTCATCGCCCCCGAACTTGGCTGCGGCCTCAGCGGCGCTGCCATAGACGAAGCTTGAGGTGGTGTAGATGGGCTCGCCGTGTTCCTGCTCGGCACCGCGCAGGTGACCGGCGCGGATGGCGAGCGTCTCGAGGCCCAGCTCATCGCGGGAAAGACCGGCGCGGGAAAGATTGTCGTCGTGCATGGTGTCCAGTACCTCTACTGATGGAATCTACTGCCCTGTGAATCACGATCCAGCGTCACGCGCCGCTGTGACATGTCGCGTCCTCAGCATTTCGGGTCGCGTCGACAGCAAGAAGAAGGAAAAGCGATGCGCCAATGTTACCGGTTTTGAACGCGCAACGGGCCCCGGATTTCTCCGGAGCCCGTTGCGGTTCGCTCATCGCTTGATTGCCTGCCGAGGATGGCAGGCAGCCGGATCAGTCGAGATCTTCCGAATCGTTGTGCAGATCCACCACCGCGTGGGTCTCGCCAGCGCTCTTGGCGCCATCGTTGCGCGAGGCACGCAGGTCGTTCAGATAGGCTTCGTCGATATCGCCGGTCACGTAGACACCGTCGAACACGGAGCAATCGAACTCATCCAGCGCCGGATTGACTTCACGACAGGCGTCCTTCAGGTCGTCGAGGTCCTGATAGAACAGACGGTCAGCGCCAATCAGGTCCGCGATTTCCTTCTCGGTACGGTCATGGGCGATCAGCTCTTCCGCCGCCGGCATGTCGATGCCGTAGACGTTGGGATAGCGAACCGCCGGTGCTGCCGACGCGAAGTAGACGTTCTTGGCGCCCGCTTCGCGCGCCATCTGGATGATCTCGTTGCAGGTGGTGCCGCGCACGATGGAATCATCCACCAGCAGCACGTTCTTGCCGGCAAACTCGATATCGATGGCGTTGAGCTTCTGACGCACGGACTTCTTGCGCAGTGTCTGACCCGGCATGATGAAGGTACGGCCGATATAGCGGTTCTTCATGAAGCCTTCGCGGTAAGTCACTCCCAGATGCTGGGCCAGCTCGAGGGCGGAGGTACGCGAGGTATCGGGGATCGGAATCACGACATCGATGTCCTGCTCCGGCCATTCCCGCACGATCTTGTCGGCCAGCTTCTCGCCCATGCGCATGCGGGTGCCGTAGACATAGGCACCGTCGAGCAGGGAATCCGGACGCGCCAGGTAGACGTGTTCGAAGATGCACGGCTTGAGGACCGGATCATCCGCGCACTGCAGGGTGTGCAGCTCACGCTCCATGTCGATGAATACCGCTTCGCCCGGGGCCAGATCACGGATCAACTCGAAGCCGGCGACGTCGAGCGCCACGGATTCGGAGGCGATCATGTACTCGACGCCTTCGGCGGAGTCACGCTTGCCGAAACACGCCGGACGGATGCCGTGCGGGTCGCGGAAAGCGACCAGGCCAGTGCCGTTGATGATCGAGACGGCCGCGTAGCCGCCCTTGCAGCGACGATGCACACGACGCACGGCATCGAACACATCACCGGCGCCCAGACGCATGCCCTGCTTGCCCAGCTCGTGAGCGAAGACGTTGAGCAGCACCTCGGAATCGGAGCTGGTGTTGATGTGACGCAGATCAGAGGAGAACAACTCCTGCTTGAGCTGGTCGGAGTTGGTCAGGTTGCCGTTGTGCGCCAGCGTGATGCCGTAAGGCGAGTTGACATAGAACGGCTGTGATTCCGCCTCGCTGGAGGAACCGGCGGTCGGGTAGCGAACATGGCCGATCCCCATGTTGCCCTTGAGACGCTGCATGTGACGAGTGCGGAAGACATCACGCACCAGACCATTGCTCTTGCGCAGCAGGAAACGACCTTCGTGCCAGGTCATCATGCCCGCGGCGTCCTGCCCGCGGTGCTGCAATACGGTCAGCGCGTCATACAGCGCCTGGTTGACCGAGGCGTTGGCCATCAAACCTACAATCCCGCACATCCCGTCATTACCTCACTAATACACACTTGGATAGGGAAGCGCACGCTGGCGACTGCCGGCGCCCGTCCATATGGCAATATGAGTGCTCACACGGCGCAATTGTCAGGCCTGCCCCCCATGCAGGCAACACCTGACCGATGGGTCAACCCTTCGACTGGCCCGCATGAGGCTTCAGCAACGCGTGCCGAATGCCAAAAACGACAACGCCGGGCCACGATGCCCGGCGCTGAAGATCCTGCCTGTCACTGCTCAGCATCCGCATTGCGGCTTGCGGCCTCGCCAGCGGTGCTGCCTCTGAGCAACGCCTCCAGCGAGGGCTGGTCCTGGGCGGAATCCTGGCGCGTGAACGACTGCAGCGCCTGCTGGCTGAGGCTGTCGCTCAACGCACGCCCTTCTCGCTGGGCGCTGTCGATCAGACCGCTGGCCTGCTGCTTGAGCCGGGTGCCGCTGGTGGAGTCCGGCAGCGACACGCTCTGACCCCAGTCACCGCCCGTATCCCACTCACGATAGCGAGCCAACGACCAGTCGCGCAGCTGTTCAAGCGTCGGCCGCAACTGGGCGGCCTGCCAGTCGGCGCTGTCACGCAGGGGCGTCAGCCCCACCACGGCGGTGATCAGCACCAGTATGACCGCCGCGCGCAAGGCGCCGAATACACCGCCGAGCAGGCGATTGAAGCCGCCCATGCCGGCTGCATGAATCAAGCGTTCCAGCAGGCGCAACATCAGCCCCCAGAGCAGCACGCTCGCGATCACCACCAGCACGAAGCCGACCGCGGTGCGGATGCCGGGCGAGACGATCATCTCTTCGAGCAGGCCACCCACCTCGGCGCCGAACTGGCGTGCCGCGACCAGTGCCACCAGCCAGCCCGCCAGGCCCAGGGCCTCGCTGAGCAGGCCCCGCATCAGCCCCAGCAGTACCGAGATACCGATCAGGCCCAGACATAGCCAATCGATCCAGACCAGCTCGTTCACTCACCCTCCTTGCGTCGTACCAGCAGGCCCTTGATATTGACCTGCTGCTGCAAGCGCGAGCGTGCGGACTCACCGATCTCGGAAGACTTGTACGGGCCGACGAAGACAACGGTCAACTTGCTGCCACGCGGGATCCGGTATGCCGCGAAACCCTTGCCCTGCAGCTCCTTCTGGAGACGCTCGGCGTTGGCCGGGTCACCGAAGCTGCCGACCTGCACGGCCCAGCCACCGGCGGAAGACGACGGCGCATTCGAGGCAACCGCAGGCTTCGGTTCAGGCTTGGGCGCGGGCTTGGGTTCAGCCTTGGGAGCAGGCTTGGGCTCCGGCTTGGCAGCGGGTTCCGGTTCCGGTTCCGGCTTTGGCTTTGACTGCGGCTCGCTGCTGGCCACAGAGCGGGTCGGCGACAACTGCTCGGCCTCGGCGACACGGCCTTGGGACTCGGAACCGCTGTCACTGCCGGCACCCGGGGCACTGTCACGCACCTTGCCGTTGCTGTCGACGAAGGTGATCGGCACATCCGTGCCGATCTTCAGCTCGCTGGGCGGCTGCGGCTCATCGACGTTGGAGCGATCGATATCCACCGGCTTGCCAAGCGTCATCACCGGACTCGGGCGCTCATCACGGGCCGGCGGCTCATCGAAGAGCATCGGGATGAAGATCACCCCCAACGCCAGCAGGATGACCGCACCGCTGATTCGCTCGCGTTTGCCATATTTCATTGTGACATCTCCCTTGCACCCGAAATCCCGGACCCGCCGCCGGCCTGCATCAGGCCTGGGCGTCGAGCCACATCAATGCTTCACCGACCGTGAAGAAGGAACCACAGACTAATACTTCTCCAGCGCTCGTCTCGCGTGCCAACCATTCGGCTGCAGCGGTGACCGTCTCGCACTCCGCCAGCACCTCACCACCACAGTGGCGGACCACGGCGGCAAGCTCACTGGCCTGACGGCTACGCTCGCCCTCCAGGGTGGCGACGACGAAGCCGTCCACCACCGGTGCCAGCGCCTGAATCACGCCAGCGGCATCCTTGTCGCCCAGCATGGCGAGCAACGCCCGCCGCGGCTGAGTGGCAGGATCCCGCGCGCAACGCAGATCATGAGCGGCAAGACGACTGGCCAGATAACTCGCGGCATGCGGGTTATGGCCGACATCCAGACACCAGTCACGCCCGTGACGACTCAGCCACTGCATGCGCCCCTTGAGCTTGACGCTCGCCATGGCCTGCTGCACGCATTCGGCATTGAGCTCGATACCGGCCTCGACCAGCGCATTCAGCGCACTGGCCGCATTGTCGCGCGGCAAGCCCGGGTCTGGCAGTGCATCGAACGTCAGTGCCGGCGCTGACAGGCGCTGCCATTGCCATTGCGAGGTAGCCGAATGGTCCGTGCTGCCATTCACATTGCCATTCACAAATTCAGCCGCGACCTGCCAGCGAAAGTCCTGCCATAGCACCTGCGGCGTGACACCCAGCGTGCGAGCATGCGCCGCACAACTGGACGGCAGCACATCCGAGCCGAACACGGCCGGCTTGCCGGCGCGCAGAATACCGGCCTTCTCGAAGCCGATGTTCTCGAGGTCGGTGCCAAGAAACGCGGCATGATCCTGCGCGACCGTGATGATCATCGCGACATCACAGTCGATGATGTTGACGGCGTCCAGACGCCCGCCCAGGCCGACTTCCAGAATCGCGAGCTGCGGTTGCTGCTGAGCGATCAGCCACAGCCCGGCCAGCGTGCCGGCCTCGAAGTAGGTCAGGCTGATCACGCCCTCGTCATCCACCGGCTCACCATTGGCTGACAGCCCGGAGTGGCGCGCGGAATCGACCTGCTCGAAGGCCGTGACCAATGCCGCATCACTGACGTCTTGACCATTGAAGCTCAGACGCTCGTTGTAATGCAGCAGGTGCGGAGAGGTATAGGTGGCGGTGCTCAGCCCGTGGGCACGCCCCAGCGCCTCGAGCATGGCAACCGTCGAGCCCTTGCCGTTGGTGCCGGCCACGGTAATGATGCGGCCACCGAGCCGACGCGCACCCGCCCCGACCAGACCGAGACGCCTGGCCACGCACAGCACTCGGGCAAGGCCCATATCGATACTGACGGGGTGCTGATACTCGAGGCGCGTCAGCCACTCATCCAGCGAGAGGCCACGCGGCACGGCATCATGCAGGGGGGAAAGCTGCCACGAAGCGGCATCCAGCGGAGGGAGTGAGGAAGACTGCAGCACCTCATCGGTGCTGCAGCTTGCCGGGGCGGAGCCCTGCTCAGCCATCGCGACGTTCGCCTTGCGGCTTCTCGCTGGTGAAGGTCTCGTCGAGCACGCTGTCCACGGCGGAGCGCGGCTCGGCCGGTGCTTCGACAGTCGCATCCGCCTCGACGGATTCTTCTTCGACGACCGCATCCGCGACCGGCAGGTTGGCGGCGTTGACCGGCATGCCCTGCAGCTTGAGCAGGATGCTGGACAGGCGCTCACGCATCTCGCGGCGGTGGATGATCATGTCGACGGCGCCATGCTCGAGCAGGAACTCGGAGCGCTGGAAACCTTCCGGCAGCTTCTCGCGCACGGTCTGCTCGATGACACGCGGACCGGCAAAGCCGATCAGGGCGTTCGGCTCGGCGACATTCAGGTCGCCCAGCATCGCCAGCGACGCAGACACGCCACCGAAGACCGGATCGGTCAGCACGCTGATGTACGGCACGCCAGCCTGCTTGAGCTTTTCCAGCGCCGCGGAGGTCTTGGCCATCTGCATCAGGGAGAACAAGGCTTCCTGCATGCGAGCACCACCGGAGGCGGCGAAGCAGACCAGCGGGATGTTCTCGGCCAGCGCAAGCTCTGCTGCACGCACGAACTTCTCGCCGACGATGGCCCCCATGGAGCCACCCATGAAGCTGAACTCGAAGGCCACGGCCACGACCGGCTGACCGGAGAGAGCACCGCGCATGGCGACCAGCGCATCCTTCTCGGAGGTCTGCTTCTGGGCAGCGCTCAGGCGATCCTTGTACTTCTTGGAGTCGCGGAACTTGAGGCGATCGACCGGCTCGAGATCCGCCGCGATTTCCTCGCGGCCTTCACTGTCGAGGAACCAGGACAGACGCGCACGCGCAGTGAGACGCAGGTGGTGGTCACACTTCGGGCAGACGTTGTCGTGCTTGGTCAGCTCCGGAAGGTACAGGACTGCTTCGCACTTGGGGCATTTACGCCACAGGCCGTCAGGAATGGAGGTACGCCGATCCTTGCGTTGGATACGGCTCATTGACGGCACAATCTTGTCAAGCCAGCTCATGGTGGGGAGGCTTCCGTTTTGCTGCTGTTCTGGGCACCGCTCGACGACTGTCGGCGGCCATGCGAGTTGGCACATATTCCAGGGCGTTCACGCCCCCGGCAATATGGCGGGCAGCTACCATCACAGGGCAGTGCCAATGGAAAAGACCGTGCAACCCATTGGTCGTACGGCCACTTTTCCGAATTCTGGGGGTCATTGTAGCGGCTTCGCCCCCCTTGCGGGTAGTGCGAGATGCCAATTGAGCGTTGCGGCCCTCGCCGCTTGGGACGAAAGCAACGCAAGGGCCACAACGCTTGACGGCAAATCAGCGCTGATGGCGGACTGCCTGACAGAATGCCTGCATGCGCTCGGCACTCTTCTCGCCGGGCGCGGCTTCCACACCGCCGGAGACGTCGACCGCGTAAGGGGCGACCTGCGCCACCGCCGCGGCGACATTGCCTGACTCGAGACCCCCGGCCAGGATGACCGGCAGCGGCAGATCGGCCGGGATGCGCGACCAGTCGAAGGTCTCGCCGGTGCCACCGGGCACGCCGGGGCGATAGGCATCCAGCAGCAAGCCACGCGCGTCATGGTAGCGCGCCGCCTCCGCGGCGAGATCGATCCCGTCACGCATGCGCAACGCCTTGATATAGGGCCGCCCAGCCGCTCGGCACTGCTCCGGCGTCTCATTGCCATGCAACTGGAGCAGATCGAGATGCGGTGCCGCCGCGGCAATCTCTTCGGCGCTGGCATCCACGAACAGGCCGACCCGCGTCACGAAGGCCGGCACGCACGCGGCAAGCTCGGCCAGCCGCGCCACATCCACCGCACGCTTGCTGCCCGGCCACAGCACGAAGCCCAGCGCATCGGCACCTGCTGCCACGGCGTCGCGGATATCCTGCTCACGCGTCAAACCACAGATCTTGATCCGGGTACGCTGGCTCGCTCGAGCGCTCATCTCGGTCATGGGATCACTCCGTTCAACGTGAGGATTCATTCTGGGTGGCAGCCGTCAGCGTGTCATCCTCGGCGCCTGCCGCAGGGTCGCCTGCCGCAGGGTCGCCTGCCGCAGGATCGCCTGCCGCAGGAATCGCTTGTTCATGCTCGCGACTGAGGCGCTCGGCTTCACGGGCCACGTTGGCCAGCCGGATGGCCTCCTGCTCACTGAGCTTGCCTGCCGCGCGCGCCTCTTCGGCACCCTCGGCCTCGGCACGCGCCATGCGTGAGCGCACCATCGGGCAGTCCGGCAACGGGCGCTCGCCCGTCCACTCGCCAAGATGTGCGACCAGACCAGGCCCCAGGGGTTCCTTGGGCAGCGCATAGCGCGGCGGATAGATGACATCGACGAAGTGAAGCCCTGTCGCCGCTGCCGTCGCGCTCGAGCGCGTGCGATCTCCTCCGCGCATCAGCTCGACGATCCACTCGACAGGCTTCTCGCCACGCCCGATGGCCATCAAGGTGCCCGCGATATTGCGCACCATGTGATGCAGGAAGGCATTGGCCTGGATATCGATCATGACGATATGGCCATGGCGACTGACTTCAATGAAGTGCACGTGGCGGCGCGGCGAGCGCGATTGACAGCCTGCGGCGCGGAACGCCGAGAAATCCAGCTCGCCCACCAGATGCGCCGCCGCGGCCTGCATGTCGGCGACATTGAGCGGCTCGCGACACCAGGTGACATTGTTGCGCTCCATCACCGGCCGAAACGGCTGGTTGATGATCATGTAGCGATAGCGACGGGCGATGGCGCTGAAACGCGCGTGGAAATCATCAGGCACCGGCACGGCCCAATGAATCCCGATATCGGGGGGGAGGTTGACGTTACCGCCCATGCGCCAGGCCTTGCGACTGCGGCCCACGGGGGTATCGAAATGCACGACCTGACGCACGGCATGCACACCGGAATCGGTGCGGCCACTGCAATGCACGGTAATCGGCGTGGAGGCGACCTTGGACAAGGCCTTCTCGAGCGCTTCCTGCACGGAGGGGGCGTGGCTCAGACGCTGCCAGCCACAATAGCGGGTGCCATCATATTCAACGCCCAGAGCAATGCGCCCCGGGCGTTTCTCGTTATCATCCAGCGGTGTAAAAAAGGGCATCAGGTCAGACCAAAGCGCTCCATCAACGCCAGCGCCTCTTCACGGACCATGTCATCACTGGCAGTAGCGAGCGGCTCAAGCAGCGCAGCCGCCTGATCATCATCGCCATCCACCAACAACTGACGGGCTTCCTCGAGCTGTTGGAATGCCACGGTATCCTGGGCGCCAGCCCCAAACCCTGCCGACTCGACAGAGGGATAGGCATTATCCTGATCCCCAGACTCGAACGCCACTTCCTCGACCTCGAATTCCGAGATATCACGCCGCGGCACGTCCACCTCTTCCAGCGTCATGCTATCCAGTGACGGCAACTCGTCCATGCCATCGACTGCGGCTGACGGCTTGCTGGACACCTCATACGGCTTCTGGCTCGCAGCGCTGCCTTCACTTGCGCCACTGCTCTCACTTGCAGCACCGTTCTTCTCACTTGCGGCACCACTCTCGATCGCGGCGTTGTCATCCAGCTCTTCACGCAGCGAGGTGAACTCGACGGACTCGCCCTTGAGCGCGCTATCCGCCGCCTTGGATGCCGCGGTATCAGTGCCCTTCTCGCCATCGGCGTGACCAGCATCCCCCAGCGTCAATTCCGGCGCCTGGTAATCGATCACGTTGTCGCTGTTGAAGTGGCTCTCACGCACGGGCGCCTTCTCGAGGTCCTCGCCCTTGAGGCCCGGTTCGAACGCGACGCCTTTATCGGGAGCATGCTCGACCAGCGGTTCGCTCACGCCGTCACTGGCATACGATTCGCTGTCAGACAGCGCGCCGGCATCTTCCTGGTCATCAAGGGAGGCGTCAGAGCCCGTGGCGGATGCATCTGACATGCCGTGAGCCGCATCATCGGCCTTGTCGCGACCTTCAAGCGGCGCGCGAGGCGCTGCCGCCTGCTGGCTTGCCACCCCCGACAGATAGGAGACCTTGCGCCCCACCTGACTCGCGCCGCCGCCTGCGACAGCACGCAGCGCACTGCTTGAGACACTGTAACGATCCAGCAGCGCCTGAGCCTCGAAGCGCTCTTCTTCATTGCCGGCCGCCAGCACCTGCTCACCTTCCTGATGCAGGGCTTCGGCGTTGCCAAGCTCGCCATGGACTCCCATCAGCTTGAGGCGCAGGTCCTGGCGTGCGGGATCTTCCACCAGACCGGCTTCCAGCAGGGCCTGCGCCTGATCGAAGCGGCCGTAGGCGATGAAGATGTCCGCCTCGCTGATCGCCGCCGCTTCCGGCTGTGAGAGCGGCTCGAGACTGCCGGAACCCCGGCGCGCCGCCACATTGGCATCTTCAGACGCAGATGACTTGTGACCCGCGGCAGCAGCGGCAGTCGAGGCCGCAAAGGTATCCGGGAAGACGCGTGGCTTGTCCTGGTCGGGCTCTTCATTGCCGCGGACCGCATCGGCAAAGCTCATGTTTTCATCGCCCCCGGAACTGGAGCGGCGGCGCATCAACAACAGCAACAGAAGCAGTAGTGCACCGGCTGCACCGCCGACGATGGCCAGGTTGTCCTGCACCCATTTCCAGGTTGCCTGGGGCCACGGCTGCTTGGGCAATACCAGGTTGCCCTCGCCGTCGCGCGGCTGACCGAGGTCCACGCCAGCCGTGATCAGGCTTTCCGGCAACGCCAACGGCGAGATACCGCTGTTGACGAGCAGACGATTCTGTTTGGCGAGCAGTACCTTGGCCGTCTCGAGCTGCTCGGTACGCTCTGCCAGAGACGCTCGCAGCTCGCCGACTTCGTTGCGCAGGGAGGCCACTTCGCTACGCAGGTCATCCCGCTCCTGCTCCAGCTGATCGAGGCGCTGCTGATTGGTCAGCAGCTGGTCTTCCAGCGATTCGAGGCGATCAGACAGTTCATCGATCGCCTGCTGGCTACCCGCCGATATCTGACCACTGGCCGCCGCCTTGGGCTTGCTGCCGTCTTCATCCAGCAGCGTCAGACGCGGCTTGCCGTCGGCACCCGCGCTGGCGGGCCCGCTCGGTGCGGCCGTGGCCGCAGGCGCAGCACTGGCGGAGGGCTCGTTCGATGTGCTGGCCGCAGCGGTTTTCTTGCTGGCCGGAGCCGGCACGGTCTTGCCCTGCGCGCCCGCGACCCACTGCTGATACTGCTGACGCACTTCCTTGTCGGCCTCGGTACGCGAACGCCCCAACATAGTGCTGCGGTCCGGCACGCTCAGCACCACTCCCGCACGCAACTTGTTGATATTGCCGCCCGGGAAGGCCCTGGGGTTGGCTTCCTGGATCGCCAGCATCGCCTGACGGATACTGACACTGGCATCCGGACGCACGCGACGCGCGATCGTCCACAGCGAATCACCGTTGCGCACCTTGATGCTGGACGGCGGTGTGCTGGATGACGCACTGCGCGAGGCAGCCTGGCTGGGCTGAGCATTGTCGCGAAACACCACGGAACGCGTCGGCGAGGAATCGTTGGTGGCCAGCGGGCGCGAGCGCGCGCCGGCAGGTGTCACCAATGACGGCTGACTCGAATAGCCCGCCGGATCGAACAACAGGGTCACCTGACGCTGCAGCTTGCCATTGGGCCATTCGACATCCAGCAGCAGGTCCACATAGGGCTCACGTACCGCGCCATTGGTGGATAGCTGGAGGTAGTAGCGCCCACCCTGCTGCTTGACGGCAACCTTGATGTCATCGCTGACATAGCTGCGATCGACGCCCGCTCGCGTAAAGGCGGCAGAATCGGCAACGCCGGCCTTGATGAGGCTGGCATCGAGGCCCGAGGTATCCGTGAGGCCGATGCGCGCGTCCAGTGGCTGATTCAGATTCGAGCGCAACCGCGGCGATTCCATGCCGACTGCCAAGGCCTGAGCACTGTAGACGGCGAACGACACCGCCAGTGCGAGAGGAAGCTTGCGTCCCATTGAGTGTCCCTTCGTATGCGGCCGAATCATTGCCCGGCCTGCGCATTATGTTACGTATACTTACACAAGATACCAGAGAGTCCGTCCCAAGAGTGCGGGAAGCCATTGGCAAAGTGGAAAAAGTTTCAACGATAGAGTGACGGCCCACGATCGATAAAGGCCGCAGAGGCGTCATATCGCGAGTGACCAGCTCGACGATATCCCCTTTACGATACCCGTAAAAAACACCTCCCTGCCATCATGCATCAAAAGCGCCAGTCAAAATCGCAAAAAATGCGCAGGAAAGACTGAGATATCTGGTACTCGCCGTGACATCAGTGACCTATCTCTTACCTGAAATCACCGATCTTCCATGACGTAACGTGCAAAAGAGAAACGCCCTCGACTCCAGAGAGCCGAGGGCGCTTTCAGGTCAGGCTCGCAATGAACCCGACGACATGCTGCTACACAGTGCGATCAGGCCGCGCGATGTTCACGCAGGATGGTCAGCATGCGCTTGAGCGGCTCCGCGGCCCCCCACAGCAGCTGGTCACCGACACTGAAGGCGGACAGGTATTCGCCACCCATCGCCAGCTTGCGCAGACGGCCGACCGGTACGGTCAGGGTGCCGGTCGCAGCGGCCGGCGTCAGGTGCTTGAGGCTGTCTTCCTTGGTATTGGCGACGACCTTGACCCAGTCGTTGTGCTTGGCCAGGCGGTCTTCGATCTCGTCCAGCGGCACGTCCTGCTTGAGCTTGACGGTGAAGGCCTGGGAGTGGGAACGCATCGCACCGATACGCACGCACAGCCCATCGATCATGATCGGGTTGCCCTGGCTGTCGAGAATCTTGTTGGCCTCGACACCGGCCTTCCACTCCTCGCGGGTCTGACCGGATTCCATCGCGGAATCGATCCACGGCAGCAGCGAGCCGGCCAGCGGCGCACCGAACTGCTGGGTCGCGAAGTCATCGCCGCGCATGGTGGCGGTCACCTTGCGGTCGATGTCGAGGATGGCGCTGGCCGGGTCCGCAAGCTCGGAGGCCACGCTGCCATTGAGCTGGCCCATCTGGGTCAGCAGCTCACGCATGTGGCGCGCACCGCTGCCGGACGCCGCTTGGTAGCTCATGGAGGTCATCCACTCGACCATGCCGGCCTCGAACAGGCCGCCCAGGCCCATCAGCATCAGGCTGACGGTGCAGTTGCCGCCGACGAAGGTGTTGGCACCGGCGCCGATCTTCTGGTCGATCACGTGACGGTTGACCGGGTCCAGCACCAGCACGGCGTCCTTGTCCATGCGCAGGGTGGAGGCCGCATCGATCCAGTCGCCCTTCCAGCCGGCTTCGCGCAGCGGGCCGAACACCTGCTTGGTGTAGTCGCCGCCCTGACAGGTGACGATGACATCCAGCGCCTTCAGCTCATTGATGTCATTGGCATCCTTGAGCGCCGGCACCGGCGTGCCCACGTCAGGACCGGCCTGACCGACTTGGGAGGTGGAGAAGAATACCGGCTCGATACCGGCGAAATCGTTGTCATCACGCATGCGTTGCATCAGCACGGAACCGACCATGCCACGCCAACCGACAAATCCGACTTTCAACATACTTGTTCTCCTTGTTCATGCACGGCCGGGAGCATGGAAGACACCACCGCTCCCGACACAGGAATGACCCGCAGCGAGCACAGGCAACTCACACGAGGCGAGCCTTGCCCAACGCTCCAGCCGCAGGTCCTGACATGAGAACCCGGCGACGCACGCCGAGCTCCCCCATGATCATCACGTGAACGCCGCTGGCTTGCGGCGTTCACGCGGGTCTTGCCTTACGCCTGGGCCTTGAAGGCGGCCAGCACGGCATCGCCCATCTCGGAGGTGGAGACCTTGCGCGTCCCGGCGTAGGCGATGTCGGCAGTGCGCAGACCTTCATCCAGCACCACGCCGACCGCCTTCTCGATGCGCTCGGCCCAGGCGGCTTCGTTGAGCGAGTAGCGCAGCATCATGGCCACCGACAGGATGGTCGCCAGCGGGTTGGCGATGCCCTGACCCGCGATGTCCGGCGCGCTGCCGTGGCACGGCTCATACATGCCCTGACCACCCGCATTCAGCGAGGCGGACGGCAGCATGCCGATGGAGCCGGTCAACATGGCGGCCTCATCCGACAGGATGTCGCCGAACATGTTGCCGGTGACCACCACGTCGAACTGCTTCGGAGCACGCACCAGCTGCATGGCGGCATTGTCGACGTACATGTGCGACAGCTCGACATCCGGGTAGTCGGCGGAGATGCGCTCCATCACGTCACGCCACAGCATGGTGACTTCCAGCACGTTGGCCTTGTCGACGCTGCACAGCTTCTTGTTGCGCTTCTGCGCCATCTCGAAGGCGGTGCGACCGATGCGCTCGATCTCGGACTCGGAGTAGACGTAGGTGTTGTAACCAACCTGCTGACCATCACGCGTCTCGATGCCACGCGGCTGACCGAAGTAGATGCCACCGGTCAGCTCACGCACGATCATGATGTCCAGACCGGACACCACTTCCGGCTTGAGGCTGGAGGCCTCGGCCAGCTGCGGGTAGAGAATCGCCGGACGCAGATTGGCGAACAGCTCGAGCTCCTTGCGCAGTCCCAGCAGGCCGCGTTCCGGGCGCAGCGAGATGTCCTCGAGCTTGTCCCACTGCGGGCCACCGACTGCGCCGAGCAGGATGGCGTCCGCCGCCTTGGCCGCCTCCAGCGTTTCCGCCGGCAGCGGGTGACCGGCCGCGTCATACCCTGCACCACCGACCTTGCCTTCGCTCAGCGTGATGTCCAGACCTTCGCTGCGGGCGGCTTCAAGGATCTTCACGGCTTCGGCAGTGATTTCCGGGCCAATGCCATCACCGGGCAGAATCAGGATATTGCGGCTCATCTGGAACTCTCCTTGGGCCGGAAGTCTTCCGGCGAGACCGACGGTACACCATCGGTGCTGAGACTGGGCTCGCCGCCATTCTGGACGGCGAGCCATGACGAATATGTTGCGATGTCAGGCGCTGACTGACGCGACGCTGGCCAGATCAGGCCGTCTTGCCGTCGCGGAACAGCCACGGACGCTCGGTGCGATGACGCTTCTCGAAGCTGTCGATGGCGTCCTGGTCCTTGAGGGTCAGACCGATATCGTCCAGGCCTTCCATCAGGCAATGCTTGCGGAAGCTGTCGACCTCGAAGGGAATCGACTCACCGGACGGCGTGATGACCGCCTGTGCCTCGAGGTCGATATCCAGACGATACCCTTCCACCGCCTCGGCTTCCTTGAACAGACGGTCCACCGTGTCCTCGTCGAGGGTAATCAACAACAGACCGTTCTTGAACGAGTTGTTGTAGAAGATATCGGCGAAGCTCGGCGCGATGACCACGCGGAAGCCGAAGTCGGTCAGTGCCCAGGGCGCGTGTTCACGCGAGGAACCACAACCGAAGTTGCGACGCGCCAGCAATACGCTGGCACCCGCGTAACGCGGCTGATTGAGCACGAAATCCGGATTCAGCGGACGCTTGCTGATGTCCTGACCGATATAGCCCTCATCGAGATAACGCAGCTCATCGAAGAGGTTCGGCCCGAAGCCGGTACGCTTGATCGACTTCAGAAACTGCTTCGGGATGATCAGGTCGGTATCGACGTTGGCGCGATCAAGCGGTGCCACGAGGCCCTGCTGGCGAATGAACTTTTCCATGTCGGGCCTCCTCAGGCGACTTGAGTGTTGTTGGTAGGGATGGGGGCAAAGTCACGAACATCAACGAAGTGACCCGCAATCGCGGCAGCGGCGGCCATGGCCGGGCTGACGAGGTGCGTACGCCCACCGAAGCCCTGGCGGCCTTCGAAGTTGCGGTTGGAGGTAGAAGCACAATGCTCACCGGCGCCCAGCTTGTCGGCGTTCATCGCCAGACACATGGAGCAGCCCGGCTCACGCCATTCAAAGCCCGCCGCGAGGAAGATCTCGTGCAGCCCTTCCGCTTCCGCCTGCGCCTTCACCAGGCCAGAGCCCGGCACCACCATCGCCTGCTTGAGGCTCTTGGCGACCGTGCGGCCTTCGGCCACGCGCGCCGCTTCACGCAAGTCCTCGATACGCGAGTTGGTGCAGGAACCGATGAACACGCGGTCCAGCTTGATGTCGGTGATCTTCTGCTGAGCGCTGAGGCCCATGTACTCGAGCGCACGGGTGATGCCACGCGCCTCGGTGTCATCGCTGGCCGCGGCCGGGTCCGGCACCACGCCATTGACGCTGGTGACCTGCTCCGGGCTGGTGCCCCAGGTGACCTGCGGCGCGATGTCTTCGGCCTTGAGCACCACGACCTTGTCGAATTCGGCGTCCGCATCGGAGACCAGATTGCGCCAGTCGGCGACGGCCGCTTCCCACTGCTGGGCGTTCGGCGCATAGGGGCGCTCGTAGAGATAGTCGATGGTGATGTCATCGACACCGACCAGACCGACCCGCGCACCGGCTTCGATCGCCATGTTGCAGATGGTCATGCGGCCTTCCATGGAGATGTCCTGGATGGCAGAGCCGCCGAATTCGATGGCATAGCCGGTACCGCCGGCGGTGCCGATCTCGCCGATGATGGCGAGCACGACATCCTTGGCGGTGACGCCAGTGCCGAGACGACCATCGACGCGCACCAGCATGTTCTTCATCTTGCGCTGGATCAGGCACTGGGTGGCGAGCACGTGCTCGACCTCGGAGGTGCCGATCCCGTGGGCCAGTGCCGCGAAGGCACCGTGGGTCGCGGTGTGGGAATCGCCACACACCACGGTCATGCCCGGCAGAGTCGCGCCCTGCTCCGGCCCGACCACGTGCACGATGCCCTGACGCGCATCATTGATGGTGAACTGCTCGATGTTGAAGCTGTTGCAGTTGTCGTCGAGGGTCTGCACCTGAATGCGTGAGGTCTCGTCCTCGATACCCGCGATGCCGGCAGCACGCTCCTTGAGAGACGTCGGCACGTTGTGGTCCGGCGTTGCCAGGTTGGCATCCAGACGCCACGGCTTGCGACCGGCCAGACGCAGCCCTTCGAATGCCTGCGGCGACGTGACTTCGTGCAGCAGGTGACGGTCGATGTAGATGAGTGCAGTACCGTCATCGCGTTGCTTGACCAGGTGCTGATCCCACAACTTGTCATAAAGGGTCTGGCTAGCCATGTCGTGTCTCCTCGTGGCGCCTTACGGTAAGAGCGCGCTTGCTGCCTCGGGGCTCGTAACGGCCCCTTGATGAGGGTGTGTCGTCCAGTGTTGATGGCGGGGCGGTCGTGCGAGCCCGTGGATAGTGACCACTTGCTTGCTGGCTCCAGCATCGCCGCCGCGCCCTGTGCCATCAAGAGTACTCGGCGACAATGAATAAAAGCAATTCATGTTTTTCATGCTTTGGATTCCCAAAAGGAATACCATTGCTCATCAGGTCGTGATCAGGAGTGCATCCGCCTGCGCCGGCATCGATCGCCCCGCTTGACGCTCCCCTGAATGTCTCTCTGAATGCCCTCATGACAGGATAGCTGCCCCACATGGACACACCCTCTCTGCAGGCCTTCGTCGCCGTCGCCGAAACCGCCTCCTTCTCGCTTGCCGCCGAGCAGCTGCACCTCACCCAGCCGGCCGTTTCCAAGCGCATTGCCCAGCTGGAGCAGCTGCATGGCGCACGGCTGTTCGATCGCATCGGGCGGCGTGTCTCGCTGACCGAGGCCGGCAATATCCTGCTGCCCCGCGCCCGCGCCATTCTGGTGATGCACGATGACACCCGGCGTGCGCTGCGTAATCTGTCCGGCGAGGTAAAAGGCAGCCTGACGATGGCCACCAGCCACCATGTGGGCCTGCACCGGCTGCCGCCGCTGCTCAAGGCCTTCACCATGGCCCACCCCGAGGTGCGCATGGACATGCGCTTTCTGGATTCGGAACAGGCCTATCAGGGCGTACTGGATGGGGAGCTGGAACTGGCCGTCGTCACCCTGGCACCGCATCGCGATCCTAATCTGACGGTGGTGCCGGTGTGGCTGGATGAGATGCGCTTCGTATGCGGGCGTGATCACCCGCTGGCAGGCCATAAAGCGTTGCCGCTGGCCGCCCTCTCACAGCACGACGCCGTGCTGCCGGGCCACCTGACCTTCACGCGCGGCATCGTCATCGACACCTTCGCCCGTGACGGCCTCTCGGTGGAAGTCTCGATGTCCACCAACTACCTCGAGACACTCAAGATGATGGTCGCTATCGGCCTGGGCTGGAGCGTATTACCGGAAAGCATGATCGATGACGAGATCGAGATCCTGCCCATCGATCACCGCCCCATCGAACGCCAGCTCGGCTACCTCTATCACAACAACCGCACCCTCTCGAACGCCGCCAGCGCCATGATCGAACTGTTGGAAGGCGCAAGGGATGCGGCGTCGAGAAACCTCTAGCGCACTCGAAAGCCCCGCTTGGAAATACAGCCTGAACGCGCAACGCCAGCCCCGAAGGGCTGGCGTTGCGGTTCTGACTCACTGCTTGTGGCGCCGCGGATCAACGCTTGTCGCTATCCTTGGCATTGCCAGACGCGCCATCCGTCTTGCTTGCCGCAGGCTTGGCATCGTCCTTCTTGGCCTCTTCCGCTGCCTTGGCGGCGGCCGCCTTGCTGGCATTGGAGGGACGGCCACGGCGCGGCTTGGGCGCTTCGCTGCCGGTGTCACTCTTGGCGGTGGTACTGGAAGCACCAGAGCTTGAAGTGCCCGAGCGGGTAGCCCCCTGACTGGAGGAACCGGTGCTGCTACCCGTCTTGGCAGTGCTCGCGCTTCCCGTCGAGCTGGCAGTGCTCTTGCGCGTCGTTGCGGGCTTCGTAGCGCTGGAACCCGAAGCCGTGGAAGAAGTGCTGCTGCTCGAGGTGCCGGATGCAGGCGGCTTGCTGTCAGAGGCTGACGTGCTCGCAGTCGCCTTGCTTGCGGTCGTCTTGCTTGCAGTCGTCTTGGCCGCCGTTGACTTGTTGGCAGTGGTCGTCTTGCTGGCTGCCGTCTTGCGTGGCGTGGAGGTCTTTCTCGCCGTGGTGGTCTTGGTCGCTGAGCTACCGGTGCTGCTGGCAGCCGTGCTCGCAGTGCTCTGTTTTGCCGTACTCGCAGTGCTCTGTTTTGCCGTGCTCTGTTTTGTAGTGCTGTCGCTGGCCGTGGTGCTGGTGGTCGTTGCGCTCTTGGCAGCAGTGCTCCTGGAGGCTGTGCTTTTGGGTGCTGCACGCTTGCGCGCGGCGGGCTTGCTTGCCGGCGCTGCCGGCTCAGCGGCTGGGGTTGATGCGGCCTTGGAAGCGGCAGGTCTGGTGCTCGCACCTTGCGCTTTGGAGGCACTGGATGAGCTGTTGCCCGCCGTGTCACCGGCATCATTGGCGGCCTTGCCGGTGACGGCTTCGGTCATCGCGGTCATGGCCTCTTCCACCGGCAGCGTCACCTGCTTGAGCGCTTCATTCACGCTCTTCTCGACCGTCTGCTGCACATCACGCACGGCCTGGAGCTGCGCATCCGCCACGCTGGTGATCTCTTCCGGCACGCTCTGCCCCAGCACTTCCGGAATGGTCTGGCGCGCATAACGCCCCGGCGCCGCTTCGATCAAGTCGAGCTTGCCCTCGCCCGGCGTGCGCGCAGAGACCTCCGGTTCCGGCTCCACGAAGCCATTGCCGGTCATCCACGCCTGCCAGTCATTCCACCAGGAACCTTCGTGCTGCTCGGTGCCCTCGAGCCACTCATCCGGCGTTGCCGGCAGGCTGTCATTGGTGGCGTAGCCGTACTTGTTCTTGTGCGGCGGATTGACGATACCCGCGATATGACCAGAGCCACCGAGCACGAAGCGCTTGATGGAGGCCTTGGGCAGCTGGGTGCCGTTGTAGGTGGTCTGCCACTTGGCGATGTGGTCCTCGCGCGCGGAGACCCAGTAGCTCGGTGTCTCGATCTGCGAGAGATCGATCGGCACGCCGTCCAGCTCGATGCCGCCGGGCTGCACCAGGCGGTTCTCCAGATACATGTGGCGCAGATACCAGGCATGGGTACCGGCCGGCAGGTTGGTGCCGTCGGTGTTCCAGTACAGCAGGTCGAACGCGGTCGGCGCTTCGCCCTTGAGATAGTTGGAGACGTAGAACGACCAGAACAGGTCATTCTCGCGCAGCAGATTGAAGGAGAACGCCATCACGCGGCCATCCAGATAGCCGTCCTGCGCCATCTGCTTCTCGAGCCCCTGCAGCACCGGCTCGTTGAGGAAGACACCGATCTCACCGGGATCGGAGAAGTCCTGCAGCGTGGCCATGTAGCTGACCGAGCGCACGCGGTCGGACTGCTTCTCGGCCGCCAGATAGGCCATGGTGCTGGCCGTCAGCGTGCCGCCGATGCAGTAGGACAGGATGTTGACCTGCTTCTCGCCGGTGGCCTGCTCGATGGCATCCATCGCGGCCAGCGGGCCCATCTGCATGTAATCGGCCCAGGTGAGATCACTCTGCTCGGGCCCCGGATTGCGCCAGGAGATCAGGAACACGGTGTGACCCTGCTCCACCAGCCAGCGCATCATCGAATTGTCCTGACGCAGATCGAGAATGTAGTACTTGTTGATCCACGGCGGCACGACCAGCAACGGCGTGCTGAAGGCCTTCTCGGTGGCCGGACGATACTGGATCAGCTGGATCAGCTCGTTCTCGAAGACCACGTCCCCCGGCGTGACGGCGATGTTGTCGCCGAGACGGAAGGCTTCGGTGTCGGTCATCGCGACATTGATGCCTTCGGCGGAGTTGGCCAGGTCATCGCGCAGACGCTTCAGGCCGTCGAGCAGGTTCTGGCCGCCGGTCTCGCGGGTCACGCGCTGCACTTCCGGGTTGGTGGAGGCGAAGTTGGAGGGCGAGAAGGCGCTGACGTACTGGCGCGCGTAGAACTCGAGATTGCGCTTCTGGCTCTCCGGCAGGCCTTGAATGCCGGCCAGCATGTCGTCCACGGCGCGCGAGAACAGCAGGTATTGCTGCACGAGGAAGTGGTAATAGGGCTCGCTCTGCCAGGCCTCATCGCGGAAGCGACGGTCAGAGCGCGCGGGCGTGATCACCGGCTCGACGCTCTCGCCATTCAGCTCGCGCAATGTGCCCTGCAACAGGGCCATCTGGTCCTGGAAGAGGCGCGTCTGGGTCGACATCAACAGTTGCGGGTCACGTGCCAGGGCCTCGGCCCCCGCCTGGAAGCAACGACCCATCTCGTCATAGATGGTGGAAGCGGCAGCGCTGGGCCATAGGCGCTCCAGCATGTCACTCATCAAGGCTTGATACTGGGCACTGGCCTGCTGCATCACGCTGGCCCACTCCGTGCCTTCAGCACCGTCGGGGAACAGACTGGTAAAGGCCTGAGAGAATGTCTGCGAGAACGCCTGCTGCTGGGCTGAGTCCATATCGCCCTTCCTCCTTGTCATTGACCATCACGTCATTGGCTATCGAAGCTTGGCTGCCGAGCATCTGCCGGCGGCACGATTTCATCGAATCGAATCCTTCCTGACCACTGAGCAGTGCCATGCCGTCTCTCGTGAGACGGGCGCCTTCACTGGCGACGGGCACTGCTTTTCAGACTGTTTTGAAGACCGTTTCACGGCTGATTTCAGGGTGCTGCAGGCGAGCATGCCAAGGCAAGCAAAGTGCGCTGTCAGCTAAAATGCGCTGTCAGTTGGAATGATCCGCCTCCTGCAGGTCTGCTTTCCGTCGGATTCGCGCGCGGCAAATACGAGAGCAAAACAGCCTGTGTGCCAGCGTGCTCATCTCCAGCATGCGCCTTCCAGCACGACAGGGGCAATGCCTGAAAACGGCAAAAAAAAGGCTGGCGCAAGCGCCAGCCTTTTCGGGGTATACCTTAGTTCTGCTTGGCGCGGCTTGTCGCGGCAGCCGGCTTGTTGCTGGCAGCGGAGGATGCCTTGTCCTCTGCTGCTGAAGCGGCTTTCTCTGTGGCAGCGGACGCCTTGTCGGTGGCTTCCTTGCCAGCGTCAGAGTAGGCCTGTTCGAGCTGGGCGCGCATTTCGTTGCCCATCTCGGCCAGCTTCAGGGAATCATCCATCATCTGCTGAGACAGCTCGGTCGCCACTTCCAGCTGGCGGTTGCTGAACTCGCTGAACTCTTCCATACCCTTGATTTCAGTGGCAGCACGCGCACGCTCGAGACCAGTCTCGGTATAGCGCTTGGCGGCGTCCATCTGATAATCGGCAATCTTGCCCATATGGTCGAGCATCAGAGTGTTGAGCTTGCGCATCGGCTGGTAGAAGCTGCGGGCTTGCTCGGCAAAGGCGTTGAACATCTGATCCTGCTGCATGACGGTTCCTCCCATGGATTCCGTACCGGGACAGCGCGCAGAAGTCTCTGCGCCACCTGTGGAGCACAGCAATATGCTGCACTGCACAAAGACTAGTCTGCTCCTCAGGTGGTTGCAATCCCATGACAGAAAACTGTCAAAGGACATTTTCTGTCATGGGATTGGCCGGGCATGCCTCACATCGCTGTCAGCCAAGAGCGTTCTTCGCGCCTACCGGTCATCAACTGCGCTTGGCGCGTGAGCGCGCACTGGCCGCAGAGGCCGGTTTCGCATCATCCGCCCGGTTGGCGCTTTGCTCTGCTTTCTGATCCGCGCCTTGATCACCACTGGGCCCCGAACTCCTGCGTGCGGCAGACTCCGTATTTTCAGTCTCCTTGCCTTCCGCGCCGCCCTGACCGAACTGCTGCAAGGTATCCAGCATCATCTTCTGATACTGATTGAAGGCGGCCATGCCCTGGGCCATGCTCTCGCCCATATCGCCCGGCATGCCGCCCGCTGCGCCCTGCCCGGCATTGCCAGCGCCAGACGCGCCGCCCATCATCCCCTCAGCCATGCCTGGCGGC
The DNA here is from genome assembly GCF_029846355.1 of Cobetia sp. 2AS. Taxonomy (NCBI): domain Bacteria; kingdom Pseudomonadati; phylum Pseudomonadota; class Gammaproteobacteria; order Oceanospirillales; family Halomonadaceae; genus Cobetia; species Cobetia sp. 2AS. Next base: position 497,024 of record NZ_JARWKQ010000001.1, on the reverse strand, counting down.
ATGAACTTGGCAAACGGCGTGCCCGCGCCCGGTGCCATCAATGGCTTGAGCAGACTCATGGGGTCGTAGTCTTCAACACCCGCCTCCATCTGGCGACGAAAGCGCTCCATCAATTCCTGCTGGAAGGCTTCCACGTCCGGCAGGCCCATCGCCTGGCGAAACTCCTGCGGCGTGAGGTCGAATTCGACATTGATCTTCATGGCAGATTCCTTGTGTTGTCTGCCCGCGCACGGCGTGGTGCGCGAGTCCGCTGGCATGCATGCCATTCGAGTCTAGCAGCGCGAATGACACGGGGGCAGCCTGATACTTACGTCTTTTCTTATTTACTTTCCGCAAGCCAGCCCACAACGCAAGACGCCCCAGCCACGAAGGATGCAGGGCATCACTCCACGACTGGGGCGTGTCTTTCTAAAAGCTCAGCAACGCCGCAAGCGGCTTACACCTCGCGCAGCACCGGCGTGTCGACCTTGACGTCGGCGTTCTGACCGCGATGGCGCAGCAGGTGGTCCATCAGCGTCAGCGCGACCATCGCCTCGGCGATCGGCGTGGCGCGGATGCCGACACACGGATCATGACGGCCGGTGGTGATCACCTCGACCGCCTCGCCGTTGACATCGATGCTGCGCCCCGGCAGTCGCAGGCTGGAGGTCGGCTTGAGGGCGATGCTGGCACGGATGGTCTGGCCGCTGGTGATGCCGCCCAGAATGCCGCCGGCATGATTGGAGAGGAAGCCTTCCGGCGTCATCTCGTCACGGTGCTCGGTGCCCTTCTGGCTGACCACGGCGAAACCATCACCGATCTCGACGCCCTTGACGGCATTGATGCTCATCAGGCCATGCGCGAGTTCGGCATCGATGCGATCGAAGATCGGCTCACCCAGGCCGACCGGCACGCCAGTCGCCTCGACGGTGACCTTGGCACCCACGGAATCGCCTTCCTTGCGCAGGGCGTCCATGTACTGCTCCAGCTCCTCGAGGCGATCGGCATCGCCACAGAAGAACGGGTTGGTGTCGACCAGCGACCAGTCCTTGACCTCAAGCTCGATGGGGCCGAGCTGGGACAGGTAGCCACGCACCTGCACGCCCAGGCCCGCCAGATACTTCTTGGCGATGGCCCCGGCGGCGACGCGCATCGCGGTCTCGCGGGCCGAACTGCGGCCGCCGCCACGGTAGTCACGCTCACCGTACTTGTGGTGATAGGTGTAGTCGGCGTGGGCCGGACGGAACTGGTCCTTGATCTTGCCGTAGTCCTTGGAGCGCTGATCGGTGTTCTCGATCATCAGGCCGATGGCCGTGCCGGTGGTGCGGCCCTCGAACACGCCCGAGAGAATGCGCACCTGGTCCGGCTCGCGACGCTGGGTGGTGTGGCGCGAGGTGCCGGGACGGCGGCGGTCCAGATCGATCTGCAGATCCGCTTCGCTGATCTCGATGCCCGGCGGGCAACCATCGATGATGGCGCCCAGTGCCGGGCCGTGGCTTTCGCCGAAGGTGGTGACGGTGAACAGCTTGCCGAAGGTATTTCCGGACATTCAGGGGGTCCTCAGGCGATGCCGCCGGTCATGGCCGACGGCGTTCTGATAATAGTTGTCGTAAGCGTTGCAGAGCCTGGCGGCCTGCGCCCGTGCTTCTGGCAAATCCCGCCGGGGCAGGCGCCCGCCAGCTCAAGCGAATTCAGGTGCGCAGACTTCCAGCGTCTGGGCATCGATGGCGAAGACGCCGTTGCCGCCGCGCTCGAACTCCAGCCACATGAAGGGCACTTCCGGGAAGGCTTCCATCAGGTGACGCTCGGAGTTGCCGACCTCGACGATCAAGACGCCGTCCTCGGTCAGGTAGTCACGCGCCTCACGCAGGATACGACGCACGATATCCAGGCCGTCGTCACCGGCGCCCAGCGCCAGCGCCGGCTCATGGCCGAATTCCTGCGGCATGTTGGAGAGATCGAAGGTATCCACATAGGGCGGATTGGAGACGATCAGGTCATAGCGCTTGCCCGCCACGCCCGCGAACAGGTCCGACTGCACGGCGATGACACGCCCTGCCACGTCGTGGCGTTCGATGTTGCGTCGCGCGACTTCCAGCGCCTCGCTGCTGATATCGACCAGGTCGACTTCCGCGGTCGGCATCACCAGCGCGGTGGCGATACCGATGCAGCCGGAACCGGTGCACATGTCCAGCACGCGAGTCGGCGGCAGTTCCGGGAACCAGGCCGAGAAGCCGCTCTCGATCAGCTCGGCGATCGGCGAGCGCGGAATCAGCACACGTTCATCGACATCGAAGGGCACGCCGGTGAAGAAGGCCTCACCGAGCAGATACGGCAGCGGCTTGCGGGTGGTGATGCGCTCACGCACCAGCGCCACGATGCGCGCACGCTCCATGGTCAGAAGGCGCGCGTCGATCACGGCGGGGTCCGTGTCCCACGGCAGATGCAGCGCACCCAGCACCAGCGCCACCGCTTCGTCCCAGGCAGAATCGGTGCCATGGGCGAAGTGCAGGCGATGCGCGTGGAACTCACTGGTCGCCCAGCGGATCAGGTCGCGCAGGGTCACCAGCTCCTCGACGAGACGGGAGTCCGGCTCACTGAGACTGGAAGGATGGCGCAGGTCGGACGCGGAAGATGTGGACACGGTGATTCCTGTAAGCGGACAGATGGACAACGAGCGCCGCCAGTCGTGAGGGGTCGGTGGCGTCTCGCGCAGGCATTGTAGCGTTCACGAGGCGTGGCGGCGACCCTTGGCATGCCTTGATGGCGCGCCTGCCGCTTTTGTCTTCGCAAGCGACAATCGTTTGACTTCGACAGTGACAACCGCCTGTCTTCGACAGCGACAACAGCCGCGCTATACTGCGCGACTTGCCATTTTATTGCCCGCGGAGCCCGGCCATGCCACCCAACCACGACGACAGCTCGGATACCGGCGACGACTTCAACGCCTTCCGTGCCGCCCTCAAGCAGGCCGGCGTACGCAAGATCACCACCAACCGCGCCGACCCCGGCCGCAAGCCCGTCGACAAGGAAGAGCAGGCGCGTCTGGCGGCGCGCCGCGCTGCCGCCAGCGAAGCCTCGACCGACACGCTCGGCACGCCATCGCGCACCACCGATGGTCAGGTCGAGCCGGTCACGCCCAGTCAGCTGCTCGACTTCGCGGTGCCTGATCTCCCCTACCGCCAGCGTCAGCGCCTCAAGCGCGGCGAGATCGCCTGGGAAGCGGGCCTCGATCTGCACGGCTATACGCTGGAGCAGGCCCGCATCGAGCTCGAGTCCTTCATCGACGATGCCATCGCCCGTCGCTCACGCTGCGTGCTGGTGGTGCATGGCAAGGCATGGACCGGCATGGCCGATCACCCGATCATCAAGAGCCACGTCAATGCCTGGCTGCGCCAATGGCCTGACGTGCTGGCCTTTACCTCGTCACTGGAGCTGGATGGCGGCAGCGGCGCAGTCTATGTCCTGCTGCGCAGCAAGGGCCGTGACCCGCTGCTCGACTGAGCGAATCCCGCGCTCGCCACACCGCCGAGACATTGACGATCCGAGCACCTGAATAGCGAGCACCTGAATAGCGAGCATCTGAATAACTGAGCGCCTGAATAGCTGGGCATCCGAATAGTTGAGTATTTGAGTAGCAGAGGCAGGCCTCACGCCGAGCCTGCCGCCATAACGACAAGGGAACACCCTGATGACACCCAACGCTGAACAGCCAATGCGCACCTCTTCACGCCGCGCCCTTTCCGCTGCCATTCTCGGCGGTGCGACCGCCGCTGGCCTGTCGCTGGCCTTCGCCATGCCGGCCGCCGCCAGCGATGCGCTGTCCGACAGCACGCTTGCGCGCGTGCAACAAGGCCAGGTGCTGAAGGTCTGTACCACCGGTGACTACGCGCCCTTCAGCCACCGTGAAGACAATGGCGACTTCGAAGGCATCGACATCGACATGGCCGCCTCACTGGCCAGGAGCCTGGGCGCCACCGTACAGACCGTGCCGACCAGCTGGCCGACGCTGATGGAAGACTTCACCTCCGGCAAGTGCGACATCGCCATGTCCGGTATCTCGGTCAAGCTGGACCGTCAGGCTCAGGCCTACTTCAGCCAGCCGTACCAGACCGGCGGCAAGACGCCCATCGTGCGCTGCGAGGACGTCGACAAGTACCAGACCGTCGCGCAGATCAATCAGCCCAGCGTGCGCATCACCGTCAATCCGGGCGGCACCAACGAGCGCTTCGCCAATGAATTCCTGAGCGATGCCACGCGCGTCGCGCATAACGACAACCGCACCATCTTCAACAACATCATCGAAGACCGTGCCGATGTGATGGTCACCGACGCCATCGAGACCCAGCTGCAGGCCAGCCGTCACCCGGAGCTGTGCAGCGTGCATCCTGATGCGCCGTTCACCTTCTCCCAGAAGGGCTATCTGCTGCCGCTGGGCGACAACATCTGGAAGGCCTACGTCGATCAGTGGCTGACCCAGATGCAGGGCACCGGCGAGCAGGCCGCCATCTTCGACAAGTGGATCAACGGCTGAGGCGACGCTTCGCTCAGGCTCCGGTCACACGCTCTGCAATGAAGCGCTCTGTATTGAAGAGCACTGCAACGAAAAGCCCCCGCCAATCGGCGGGGGCTCTTTCATTAAAGGGCAACTCACGGCAGGCTAGCCGTCGCTGCCCTTCTCGTAGCGATCCAGCGCTTCGGCGGCCAGATGACGCCCCAGCTTGATCAGGCCCGCGGCGCGGTGGAATTCATAGGCGCCACACACCGTCTTGGGAATCTCGACCAGGATATCCGGCGGATAGCCGGCGATCTTGTACTTGGCCAGCGTCGCCTGGGTAATATCGAAGGAGCGCATCATCATGTCCAGCTTGCCCCAGGCAAGCTCCGGCGCGTTCTCATCGACCCGCTCAGGCTCGGCTTTGGACGGCGGCTGCTTGCCCTGGGTGACAGCGCCAGTCTCTGTCTGCGGCTCTGCCAACGCTTCTGACCCCGGCGCTGGCTCGGCATCGCTGCTTTTCAATGCCTCGAACTTCAGGCGCGAGGCATCGCCCGGCGGCAGCGGGACACCGCCGACCGGACTGGCAAATGCCATGCCCTGCTGGTCCTCCAGCGCCTGTTCCTTCTCGGCAGAGAAGATGCGCTCGGCCCCGCGACGCACTCCCCGCAGCCAGTCACTGAAACCACCGCCGCGCGCTTCCAGGGCGGCTTCGCGCGCCTCTTCCTCGGCGGCATCGGCCGGCGGCAGCATCTGCTCCAGTGTCTGGTTGCGCGGCGAATGCGCCGTGGCATTGACCGCCAGCACCAGGTCAACATGGGCGGCGACCAGCGGCGTGATCGGCAAGGGATTCATCAGGCCGCCATCCACCAGCACCTTGCGGTCGCGTTGCACCGGCGTGATCACCCCGGGCACCGCGATGGAGGCCCGGATCGCCTCGAGCAGATTGCCGCTCTGGAACCAGACCTCCTTCTGGGCGATCAGGTCGGTGGCGACGGTGGTGACCGCAATCGGCAGATCCTCGATGCGCGTGTCGCCGATCAGGGCTTCCAGCTCATCCATGATGCGGCGCGCGCGGATGGCGCCCATCGGGCTCCAGGTGACATCCACCAGCCGCAGCACGTCGAAGTAATCCAGCTCACAGACCCAGTCGCGATAGGCATCCAGCTTGCCGGCGGCATGGATGCCCCCGACCAGTGCGCCCATCGAGCAGCCCGAAATGGCGCGAATGTCGTAACCGCGCGCCAGCACTTCCTCGATGACGCCGATATGGGCGTAGCCTCGGGCCCCGCCACTCCCCAGTGCCAGGGCGATGGTCTTGCGCTTGGCCATGGCATGTCTCCCGCTGCAGATGATGAAAGATGAACGGACGCGGCACGCGGTGCATCGCTCAGTGCGAGCTGATCCACTCGACGACGGCATCGGCGACCGCCGCCACATGGGCCGGCTCCAGATGCAGGTGGTGGCCGCCCGGCAAGACGCGACGCTCGAGCCTCTTCACGGCATCGCGTGCCTGCTGCGCCTCGTGCCTTATGGTCAGGATACCCTGCTCGCCCTCGATCAGCAGTACCGGTTGGGTCAACGCCGCCAATAACGCCAGCACCTGCTCCGGGGTGTAGCGCATCAGTGAAGGCCGCAGCAGGCGGCGGTCACTTCTCAGCCGCAGGCCACCGTCTCCCAGCACCTCGAGGTTGCGCTCGACGATCGGCCGCGCCGTGTCGGCATCGATCGGCGTGACACCTCCCGCGACCCGCGCCGCCACGGCGTCCTCGACATGACGATAATGGGCACGTCGCGTGGCGGAGCGTCTGACCGGCTGCGCGTGGCGTGCCAGCAATCCGCGGCGCAGCTGATCGACCACCTCCGAGGCTGGCGTGGCAAGTGCGCCGATGCCATCGATCAGCACCAGTCGCGCGATATATTCCGGCAGCGCCGCAGCCACCTGCCCCGACACCGCCGCCCCCAGCGAGTGCGCCATCACCGTGACCGGCGCGCGCGGCAGCCCCTCGTCATACAGGCCTTCCAGTGCCTCGATCACATCGTGGCAGTAATCCCATACCGCATAATCACCGTGCTCACCCAGCGGACTCGAGTGCCCGTGACCGACCATGTCGATGGCGATGAGACGAATGCCCAGCCGTTCACACAACAGCGGCGCCAGGCGACTGAAGCTGGCGGCATTGTCGAGCCAGCCATGCAGCGCCAGCCACGTCGGTGCCTGCTCGGCGTGCTCGGCAGGCGCCCACTCCAGGGCCGCCAGCTCTCCGCCCGTGCGCCGCGGAAAGCGACGCTCACGCAGCGTAACGTTGGCGCTGAGGGAAGCCTCTGCGATGTCCTGAATGGATTGATCAGTGCTCATGCTTGCCTCCCGGCCAGCAGGCCTGGCGGCAGTACATCCGGCGGCGCGAGGTCGGCGATGGCCGCCAGCAGCGCGGCGCGCGTCTCCTGTGGGTATTCAAAGGGGTACATATGTCCTCCCCGGACATGCTCCACCGTCAGCCCGGCGCGGCGCAGGCGTGCCTGACGCGCCGGCGTGAGCAGATCAGACTGGGCGCCGGCCAGAATCCTGACCGGCACCGCCAGCTTCGCCGGCGAGCCTGACAGGTGATCGCTGAGGTGACGGAAGATCTCGACCTCATGACGGGTATCGAAGCTCAACGACAGGCTGCCATCCGCGTGACGATGGGTGGCGTTGTCGACGTAGTCGTCCAGCGCCTCTGGCGTGAAGTTGGAGAACAGCGAGCGACGGCGCAGGTAATCCTGCATGGCCTGACGAGAATCCCAGCGTGCGCGACGCCCACGGGTGCGGCCTGCCGGCGTGACACGATCAATGAAGCCGAAGCGCTTGGCGACCTTCATGCCCAGCGCATCGCGGCCCAGCATCAACGGCGGGTCGAGCAGCACGAGGCAGTGGAAGCGTTCCGGCTGCTTGAGCGCCGCCATGTAATTGACGATGCCTCCCAGCGAATGGCCGACCCCGATCACCTTGCGCCCGGTGCCGCCCGCCGCGGGCAACGGCCCCAGCACGGCGTCCAGACATGCCAGCCACTCATCACGCAGCGAGATCAGATTGTTGCCGACCGGATAGGCAGGGTCGTGCGCCAGTCGGTCCACCGGCAGCAGATTGAAGTGCTCGGCCAGCGGCGCCAGCAGGCTCTTGTAACAGGCACCGGTGAAGCCATTGGCATGCGCGAAGGCCAGCACCGGGCGCTCGGTGTCGGCATTCAGGCCCGCCGGGTCAGCATCGCCCTGCTTGGACAAGGCCTGTTCGGACAAGGCACGTTCGGACAGGTCCTGCCCGGGCCGGGGTTGCCGTGAGGTGGCATTCATCGCAAGGTCTCCTTACCACGGGCCGCCGTCCCTGACGCGCCCAGACAAACGGTTGTTTAAATATAGTCAACAGCATGCCAGCCCCGCCCCATGGGCGCTACTCCTCCCTTTGGCCCATGGAGCACCTCACTCCCCTTCCATGCCCGCCGGCACCAGCGCAGCGGCTGTTTCCGTGCTCGACTCAGCTGCTTCCGATCCCGTCTCAGCTGCTCCTGGCTCAGGCAGCGCCAATGCACGACTGACCGCCAGCGCCGCCTGAACCGCGGCAGCCGTGAGCTCAATGGGCTCGTCTTGCAACGCCCTCGCGCCCAGTGCCAGAAGATGATCGCGCAGCGCGCCATTGACCTGTATCTCGACGGCATTCAAGCGCGCGACCAGTTCAGGTGGCCACCCTTTGCCGGAGAGCGTCAGCCGTGCCCAGGGCTTGCTGCCCGCCGCGATGGCCAGCACCAGCTGGGTGCGATCATTGAGCTGCTCATGCTGACGGTAATAGAGCGAGGGGCGCGACCAGTTGAGGGTCAGCGTCACGGCAGGCTGCCAGGCGTCTGGCTGGGCTGCGCCGCTTTCAGGCGTGGAGGCGCGGGGGCGCAGGTCATTCTGCGTCAGCGGCGACAGTGCAGCGAGAATCTCATGGGCAGCGTCGCTGTCAGGTGCCAGGCCTCGCACCAGCGGCGCTTGCCGTGCTGAGGCGTCTTGAGCAGACGCCGCCAACGAGATGTCCATCCGACTCAGCGGCTTGTACACCGCGGCGTCACTGCGCAGCTGAATGACATCCAGCACCTCGCTGGGCGCCATGCCGCCGCGCCAATCCGGCAACCCGATATCGCGCGTCAGCTCCCAGATCGGCGCGCCATTCGCACCAGCCATGGCGGGGGAGCCTTTCACGTTCGCATCCGAGGGTGACGGCACCCACCGCACGTAACGCCCCGCCAATTCAGCACTGCCCGCACCGCTCAGCTGCGTTGCCGCCGCGGGCCTGGCGCCCAGTTGCAGACTCACCTGAGCGCCATTGCCCTTCACGCTCAGCAGCGGTGACTGCGCGCTGAAGCCCAGCGCTTCAAGTGCCTTGTCCGTGGCCGGCTTGCGCGTGCGCAATTGTGCCTCGCCCAGCTGACTCACCAGCGCCTCCACCTTGCCCTGGCGGGCAGGCCAGCCGGCCAATGAGGTGATCTGCCAGTCGCCTGCGGGCCCACGCGCCAGACTCAACCAGTCCTGGCTGGCCTCTGTGCCACGCCGGATGCCGATGCGCTGGGCTGAGGCGGCCACCTGCGACAGCAGCGGCAAGGGCTGCAAGATGCCTGACTGACCCGCGGCCACTGTCGTCAGCGCCTCGCTCATCAACGAATCACTTTTCCACTGCGCAGGGTCTGCCCCGCCCGTGGCGGCGCCTGAGCGCAGCGATTCCAGCAGTGACGGCCCTGCGGTGAGCGCCGTCACCGCGGCCACGGAGACCAGCGCCGTCAGTGCCCATCCCGTCCGATTGAAGCGCCCCATCAATCACCTCCCGACTGGGTTGTATCGCTCGGTCTTGTCTTGCCTGAAGCCGCCTTGCCTGAAGCTGCCTTGCCTGAAGCGGCATTGCCTGAAGCGGCATTGCCTGCGGCTGACTTGCCCGAGCCTGTCGAAACGCTTGTGGCGGCGTCACTCGCGGAGCGGGCGCTGTGCTGTCCATTGCGCTGCTCCTTGCGCTGTACATCTCGTTCTGCGCTGCGCTTCCCGCTGGGCTGACCGTGGCCCGACAGACGCCCTGTCGACTGATAGCCCGCGCGACGGCTGGCGCGATAGCGGCGCCAGCAGATCAGCTCGCCAAGCAGGCTCAATGCCACCGGCAAGGCCAGCAGCGTCCACAGGCGCAGCTCGCGGCGCAGGGCATCACGCTCGGCATTCGCCTCACGCTGCTGACGTGACAGCGCGTCCTCGAAGTCATGCTGCATCGCCGCCAGGGCGTCGCTCTGCTGCGCGGCTTCGGCCTTGCCAGACACCGGCGTCGCGCCGAGCGCACTCAGACGCGTCTGCCAGTCATTGCGCAGCCGGGTCTCCTCGGCGGCCTGATGATCGGCCAGTTGATGCAGGCGCGTCAGCTCGCGCACCTGATGGGCACGCGCGCGCAGGGCGGCCAGCTCGGGGCTGCCCGCCAGCAGGTCCACGGCATTTTCCAGCCAGCGCGCATTGGCATTGAGGGCCTGCTCGCTGCCATCCGCTGCCGTGCGTCGCCACAGACGATCACTGGCCATGTCGACATCGCTGACCACCAGCAACTGGCCGCCCTTGGCGCCTGCCGCTGGCCATTGCGCCAGCACGGCCAGCCCGCCCGCCGGCGGTGTTTCCCCCGCCAGTCCCGACAGCGGACGCGGATCCATGCGGCTGGCGTGAACACGCGCCGCCGGAATCAGCCGCGCCTCATCACTGCCACGAATCAGCCACTGCAACGGCGCGTCTTGCGCTCCCGGGCCTTTCGATGATGCGTCTGCTGCATCAGGCAGCGGCGCCAACCAGCCCGCGCTGGACATCACCAGTTGCTCGACATTGAGGTTGAGCGCGGCGTCCGACAGCTGGGCAGCACTTAGCCCGAGCAACGTCGGACTCAGCGCACGCGTGCCGTCCAGCAAGCCGATCGGCAAGGCCAGCTGCGCATCCGCCACCACCTCGCCCGCGCGTGATTCAAGCCCGGCGCGCGCCAGCAATGTCGTCAGCGCCTCGGAAGCCGGCGCCGGCTGATCGAGCATTTCGGGCAGCGGGTCCACCAGCATCAACACTCGGCCGCCACGCTCGAGATAGGCCGTGATGGCCTCCAGCGTCTTGACCGGCAACAGCCGCGGCGCGATCACCAGCAACGCATCCTGATCGGCGATCGGGCGCGCGGCATCATCGCCGGCCGACAGCCAGTCGATGCGCAGGCGTGCATTGAGATGCTCCATCAGGCCCCAGCTGCCCAGCGCTCTGCCCTGCTCCAGACTGGGTTGGCCCATCACCGGCAAACGCGAGACGACGCCCAGGCGCGGTAGCTCGGTGCGCGAGACTTCCTGGATCTGGCGTGTCACCTGCGCTTCCAGCCCGCCGATATCCGCCGCTTTGAGCAGCGGAATGGCGCGGCGTTCGGCGTAGGGGCCATCCACCACCAGCCCGAACAGCATCTCTTCGCCGCCCGGCAATGACAGCTCGGTCAGGCCCTGCGCTTCGAGATCCGCGAAGTCGGCACTGTCCGGCGCAGGGTCGACACGCTTGAGGCGTATCTGCGGCTCACGCGCGAAGGCGGCCAGACGCGTCTCGATCCGTGTCGCCAGTTCACGCAGCTGCGGCAGATCGGCGGCGAAGCGTTCGCTGTAGGCGAAGGTCAGCGTCACCGGTGCCTCGAGGCCACCGAGCACCGCACGACTGGCAGGGCTCAGGCTGTGCTGACGCGTGGCGGTCAGATCATGCGCGCGAGTGAGCGGGTTGTGGCCGTCGGCCGTCAGCAGCGGCGGCAGGCGCACGCCGGCCAGCAATAGCGCGGTGACCGCGGCCGCCAGCGCCGCCGTGACCAGCCACTGTGGCGCCTGCTTGCGTGCATGGCGCTCCTGACTGAGGCCGCGCGCCTGCAATACCAGCCCGGCCAGGGTCAGCAGCAGGAAGTAGCTGGCATCGAGCCAGGTCGGCCGGCCTTCACTGAAAGGCGTCAGATGCGCCGGCAAGCTGATCAGATCGAGCAGCTGCACCCAGTGCGGCGCCAGATGCTGAGCCAGCTGGCTCGTCACCGCAGGTGTGCCTGGAAGCATCAGCGCCAGGCCCAGCACCAGCGCCCCGAGCCACGCCGATAGCGCAGAAGGCGCGCGCACCGCCAGCGCCTGACCGAGACTGGCCAGCGCCATCACCAGCAGCGCCATGCCCAGATAGCCGCTGAGCATCAGACCGAGATCCGGCGTGCCCAGCCAATGGATCAGCACCACCAGCGGCGCCGTCATCGCAAGTCCCAGCCAGCCCAGCACGCTGGCACTGATCAGACGTGCGCTGGCCAGTCGCCACGACCCCAGCCCGAGGCCGGACAGCCATTCGAGCAGGCCGTTGGCGCGCTCTTCCGGCCAGCCACGCAGGGCCAGCAGCGGTGTCCACAGCACCAGCAACCAGGGCAACACCTGCCACAGCGAGCCAAGATCGGCGCGATCACGTGCCAACAGATCGCCCACCTCGAAGGCCCCCAGCGGAGCCAGCACCGCCATCACCACCAGCAGCGACCAGCTGGCGCCCTGCGTCAGTGCCTGATGCAGGTCACGGCGGACCAGCGCGAGAACGGCCCTCATGACGACACCTCCTGATCTGCGCGCGGTGTCTGCTTGCGCATCGGCAGCGGCGAGGGCTGTTCCGCCATGCGCGTCACCAGCTGGCGGAACGCGACCTCGATATCGCCCCGTTCGTGGACGCATTCATCGAGGCGGATTTCCATATAGCTGCACCAGCGTGCCAGCGCGGGGCGCGGGTCCTGGTGGAGACGCCCGGCCAGGCGCAGCACAGCGCCGGTCGAGACCACCAGCGGCGACTTGTCACGCGCCATGGCATCCCCGGGCTTGACGGGCGTGATGGCCGCCACGCCCGGCAGGCGCGAGACACTGGCCAGCTCGCGCTCGCTCAGGGCCCGACTCAGCGTCACTCGCCATACCGGCAGGCTGGAACTCGCGCCATACCCCGCGCCGTAGCGCGAACGGCTGCCACCCAGGATGCCTTCGCTGACGGAGGTCGCGGCCAGCGCCTCAGGCGTGTCATCGAAGCCCAGCTGGCCATTGGCCATGACCAGCACGCGGTCACAGATACGAGGCACTTCCTCCAGCAGGTGGGTGGAGACGATGATCAGTCGCTCGCGACCCAGCTCACGAATGAAGGCGCGCACGCTGTCCTTCTGCAGCGGGTCCAGCCCATCGGTGGGCTCATCGAGCAGCAGGATGTCCGGGTCATGGGTCAACGCCATCGCCAGTGCCACACGACGCCGATAGCCTTTGGATAACACTGCGCACAATTGATTGGCGAAAGGCGTGATATCCAGGCGATCCATCAATGCCGCAAGGCGATCATTGTGCACCTTGCGCGACAACCCATGCAGACCCGCCACACACTCGAGGCTCTCGCGCACCGTCAGCTGCGGCCACAGGGGCGCGCCCTCCGGCAGATAGCCGATACGACGCTTGAGGCGATTGAGCTGGCGCTGACTGGCGCGACCATCGAAGGCTTCGCCTTCCAGCTCCAGCTGGCCCTGGGTGGCGGCGAGCGTGCCCGCCAGCATGCGCAGACTGGTGGTCTTGCCGGCACCATTGGGCCCCAGCAGACCGATGACCTCACCACGCGAGGCCGTGAAGGTCAGCCCGGTGACAGCCTGTTGCTGGCCGAATTGACGCCCTAGCCCACGACTGACCAACAGCGCCGGGGAAGCGGACGGCTCGTCAGACGCGCGCGCGGGAGTTGCCGCAGAGCGAGTCGCCACAGAACGAGTCGCAGCAAAGGGCGTCGCGTCAGAGGGCGTCGCGGCAGAAGATGACGCAGAGGTCGTGTATGGGTCCTGCAAGATACCCGCTCCTTGTACTTTTCTTGATAGGGGCAATGCGCTGCCGAGGCTGATGGTTCCGGCAGGTGATCATGAGGCCGGAAGATAACCGTGGCCCCGGCAGATAACCGTGACAGATGACAATGCAGCGCACAGGGTAAGCGGACAGCCTGCGCTCGCCAAGCAGGAGTGCGCGCACAGTCGCCACTCGCGCGGTTATGGCGTCTATTCCGCCCTTTGCCGGCCCTCAAGGCGCGTCGCAGCGCCGGTCTTCTCTACCATCACATCCGCCCGCGCCCCTAGTTGGCGGCATGCGGTCAGCGCGACCTGATACCAGAGCTGATACCAGAGCTGATAGCGGAACTAGCACCGGGGCTGATGCCCGAGCTAAACGACTATCCCTAAGTCTAAGGAAAGCCTGATATGCTGGGCGGTGACAGGCACGCGCTGTTGTCAGAGCGCCTGGCCGGCCGCCTGGCTGTCATCGCCTTCACACGTTGAGCCAATATTTCACCTTGCTGGACAGGACCCCTCGATGCCCAAGCATGACAAGCAGTCCGCTACTTCCTCGCCGTCTTCCAGGCCGCGTCGCGATACCCGCCTGCGCAACGGCCTGTTCTGGGCCTTGCTGGCAGCGGCCTTGATCACGGGCTTCTGGCTGGCCTGAGCCAGGCCGCCGCGGCAGTTCACGACGGGGCTGATACGACAGCTCGCAACAGTCTTGCATGGCAGTTCACTATGGGCGGTCGCGCAACGCTCGTCAGACGCTGACCAAAAGCCTCATCAGACAGACCGCAACACTCACAGGACAAGGGTGGAAATGAGCGAGACTACTTCATGAACGACATGCTGGCGCTGTTCGTCGCGACCCTGAACGTCACCGTTCCGGTCTTCGCGATGGTATTTCTGGGCCTGGGCCTCAAACGCCTCGGCTGGATCGATGACACCTTCATCGGCACCGCCTCATCGCTGGTGTTCAAGGGCACCATGCCGGCGCTGGTCTTCCTCTCCATCGTGCGCGCGGACCTGGATCACGCCCTGCGCCCGGGCATGCTGACCTATTTCGCGCTGGCGACACTGGGCACCTTCCTCCTGCTGTGGGGCTGGGCGATCCTGCGCGTGCCGAGAAAGGAACGCGGCGAGGTGGTCCAGGGCTCGTTTCGCGGCAACTGCGCCATCGTCGGGCTGGCACTGGCCGCCAATCTCTATGGCGATCTCGGCCTCTCGATGGGCGGCATCCTGATGGGGGTCGTCATCCTGTCCTACAACATGCTGTCGGTGGTGGTGCTGTCGAGCTATCTCGGCGATGGCCGCACCAGCTGGAGTGGCATCGCGCGCGGCATCATCACCAACCCGCTGATTCTCGGCGTGCTGGCCGCCCTGCCCTTCGCGGCCTTCAGCTGGCAGCTGCCAGAGTGGCTGGAGACCTCCGGCGACTACTTCGCGCGCATGACGCTGCCGCTGGCATTGATCTGCATCGGCGGAACCCTGTCGATGCGCTCGCTGCGTGAAGGCCGCAAGCTGGCCCTCAGTGCCAGCCTGATGAAGATGATCAGCGTGCCGCTGCTGGCGACCACCGTCGCCGTGCTGCTGGGCTTCCGCGGCACCGAACTCGGAGTGCTGTTCCTGTTCTTCGCCTCCCCGACGGCGGCGGCAAGCTTCGTGATGGTGCGGGCGATGGGCGGCAATGACCGCCTGGCCGCCAACATCATCGCCATCAGCACCCTGATGGCGGGCATCACCATCACGGCAGGCATCTTCGTGCTCAAGCTGAGCGGTCTGGTCTAGCAGCAGCGGTCTGATCAAGTAGCAGCGGTCTGGCTGCAGGTCACAACGAAACGCCCCCGCCAGTGCAGACTGGCGGGGGCGTTTCATTGTGGCTCAATGGTTGTAGCTCAATGGTTGTAGTTCATGACAGCCGCGCGTGACTTACGCCAACTCCGCCGGGCTCACGAACTGGTGTAGATCCGCCAGGCCAGCGGCCCAAACATCGGCGTCCAGCCAGGCGAGACTTGCGGTGGCAAAGGCCAGCTGGGTACTGCCGGGGCCATCGACCAGGGCGCTGGCCAGATTCGAGACCAGCGGATTGTGGCTGATGATCAGCCAATCGCGCGGCTCGCGCCCTTCAGAAGTGGGCGGCACATGGGTCTGCAGCCAGTCGAGCACCGGCGTCAGCGGGTCGTCCGGGGTGATGATCTCGAGCGTGGTCTGCTGCTCACCACTCAGCTCCAGCGCCGAGGAGATCTCCTGGGCGGTCTGCTGGGCGCGGGTAAACGGACTGACGACCAGCGTCAGCCGCGCACGGCGCTCGGCGGGCAGCTGATGGGCCAACCAGCGACCGATGCGGCGCGCCTCTTCGCGGCCATATTCACTCAATTCGCGGCTGGGGTCCGGCGTGCCGGCCTGGGCCTCACCGTGACGCATGATCAGTACACTCATGACATTCTCCTGAAAAGATGACTGCCGCAGCGCAAGCGCTTCATCACTCGCTTTGTCGCTGCTGCCGATGACCAGGGACTCGCCAACCGGAGCGTTGCACGAGTCAGACAAGGGGATGGCGAAACACGCTCCATCACCCGCTACCTGCTATGAGTCCTCAGGAGCCGTCGGGTTCCAACTGCCGCGCCTGCTGCACCGACTCACGCGACAGCACGAATTCCACATCGCTGGATTGCTCACCGCCCATCAGCGCGCGGGCCATGTGATGCGGGTCGACATTCTCGAACAGCACCTTGGCCATGCCACTGACCAGCGGCATGTAGATGCCCAGCCGCTCGGATTCATCCTGCACCAATCGCACGGTGTTGACACCCTCGGCGACCTGCCCCAGCACCTCGACCGCCTGGTCGAGGGTGCGCCCTTCTCCCAGTGCGTAGCCGACCCGATAGTTGCGCGACAGCGGCGAGGAGCAGGTCACGATCAGATCGCCCACGCCGGCAAGGCCGAGGAAGGTCATCGGATTGGCGCCCTTGGCCACGGCGAAGCGGCTCATCTCGGCCAGCGCGCGGGTCATCAGCATGGCGCGGGTGTTCTCGCCCATGCCCAGGGCCGCAGCCATGCCGGCCGCGATGGCGTAGATGTTCTTCAGCGCCCCGCCCAGCTCGACGCCGTAGCGATCATTGCTGGCGTAGACACGGAAATAGTCGCAGCCGAAGGCCGTCTGCACGCGAGCGCGGGTGTAGGCATCATCGGAGGCAATCACCGTGGCCGTCAGCTGCCGCTGGGCGATCTCGGCCGCCAGATTGGGGCCAGACAGCACGCCGATGTGCGTGAAGCCGGTTTCCTGCTCCAGCACCTCGCTCATCAGGGTGAAGCCTTCGCTCTCGATGCCCTTGGTGGTGGCCACCAGAATCTGCCCTTCACGCAGGTGAGCGCGCGCCTGACGGACCACCGTGCGGAAGGCCTTGGAGGGAATCGCCACGCACACCAGTTCGGCTTCGGCCAGTGCATCGGCCATATCGGTGGTAGCACGCACCGAGGCATTGATCTCGAAGCCCGGCAGATAGCCCGAATTGCGGTGCCGGGTGTTGACCTCCTCGGCCTGGCTGGCATCACGCATCCACTGGGTGACGCTGGCACCGTTATCGGCGGCAATCGAGGCGATCGCGGTCCCGAAGCTGCCGCCACCCAGCACGCAGACATTGAGTCCCACCGCCTGTGGGGTCGTTTCGCTTACCTCGCGATCACGAATGGCCCGACGAGGTGAAGGGGTAGTGGCAGACATGCAGACTCCTTGGATGACGATGTGCTCAGTGAATGGCAGGCATTGTACTCATAGTTTGTCAGAGAATGCTGAACAAGAGATGTCTGCGCAGACCTCGTGGCAACGCAGGGGGCTGCGCCTGAGTGACGCGCCTGAGTGACGTGCCTGAGTGACGTGCCTGCCACGTGCGCCTCACAAGCAATCTACCGGCATGCACCATCGATACGCATGAATTCTCGACATGTACAAAAAACCGGCAATTCCTGCCCCCTGAGGCGCAGAAATTGCCGGTCTGTTCAGCACTGGCGTGATAGCGGCAGACTTGCCCCCATCACGCCGAGGCGTCAGATCACAGCGTCTTGAGGGCCGTGATCATGTCGCCGACCACCTTCTGACCATCGCCATATACCATGCGCGTGTGGTCAAGATAGAACAGGTGATTCTCGACCCCGGAGAAGCCGGAGCCCTGACCGCGCTTGATCACCAGCACATTGCGTGACTGGTCGGCGTTGAGGATCGGCATGCCGTACAGCGGGCTTGAGGCGTCGTTCTTGGCGACCGGATTGACCACGTCATTGGCGCCGATGACCAGCGTGACGTCGGTGGTCTCGAAGTCGTTGTTGATCTCGTCCAGGTCCGCGATCATGTCGTAGGGCACACCGGCTTCCGCCAGCAGCACGTTCATGTGACCCGGCATGCGACCGGCGACCGGGTGGATCGCGAAGCGCACTTCGACGCCACGCTCACCCAGCAGCTCGACCATCTCCCAGACCTTGTGCTGCGCCTGTGCCACCGCCATGCCGTAGCCCGGCACGATGATGACGCGCTCGGCGAAGGCCAGCTGCACGGCGGCGTCCATCGGATCGGAGGCCTTCATGCTGCCCTCGATCTCGCCCTGCTCGACACCTGATGCGCCACCGAACTGCTTGAACAGCACGTTGCGGATCGGACGATTCATGGCCTTGGCCATCAGCTGGGTCAGCAGCGTACCGGCCGCCCCGACGACAGTACCGGCGATGATCATCGCGGCATTGCCGAGCACGAAGCCTTCCATCGCCACCGCAAGGCCGGTCAGCGCATTGAACAGCGAGATGATCACCGGCATGTCGGCGCCACCGATGGGCAGTGCCAGCATCGCGCCGAACAGCAACGCGAGCGCGAAGAACACCAGTACCAGCGAGCTTGATGGCTCCACCGCCGCGATCACGACACCCAGGTAGACCGTCAGGCCCAGCACGATCATGTTGATCAGCTGCTGACTCGGGAAGTTGAACGCCTTCTTGAGGCGCCCATCCAGCTTGGCCCAGGCCACGATGGAACCGGAGAAGGCCACCGCACCGATCATCGCCCCGAGTACACCCAGCCACAGCGCCAGCGAGCCGTGCTGCTCGATCAGTGCCGGGTTGTCACTCATGCGCATCAGCTCGACCGCGGCGATCGCCGCTGCCGCACCGCCGCCCATGCCGTTGTAGATGGCGATCATCTGCGGCATGTCGGTCATCTCGACCTTGTTGCCGGAGTACCAGGCGATACCGCCACCGATGACGATGGCCAGCAGCATCAGGCCATAACGACCATCAATCTGCGGATGCAGGAAGGTGAGCAGCGTGGCCACGACCATCGCGATACCGGCCCAATGGATGCCGCTGCGTGCCGTGGAAGGATGTGACATGCGCTTGAGGCCGAGGATGAAGACCACCGCCGCCGCGAAATACCCTGTTTCGACCAGCCAGTTCATCAGCGAGCCTCCTTGTCGTTGATGCCATTGGCAGCGTCTGTGCCCTTGCTGCGATCACTGGTCTTGAACATTTCCAGCATGCGCTCGGTGACCACATAACCGCCGACCGCGTTGCCGGCCCCCAGCAGCACGGCGATGAAGCCGATGAACTGCTGCATGCCGGTCTCGGCCTGACCGAGGGCGATCATCGCCCCGACCAGCACGATGCCGTGGATGAAGTTGGAACCGGACATCAGGGGCGTGTGCAGAATCACCGGCACGCGCGAGATGACCTCGTAGCCGACGAAGGCCGCCAGCATCAGGATGTATACGGCAGAAAGTCCTTCGATCATGCGGCGTCCTCCGCGCGAGCGCGTACGTCATCGTGGGTGATGCGGCCGCCTTCGGTCAGACGCATCGGGCCGAGCACCGCATCCTCGAAGTCCAGCGTCAGTTCGCCGTCCTTCATGAAGGGGGTCAGCAGGTTGAAGAGGTTCTTGGCGTACATCTCGCTGGCATTGACCGCCAGGCTCGAGGCCATGTCGAGCGGGCCGAGTACCGTGACGCCGGCGTGCTCGACACGCTTGCCGGGCTCGGTCAATTCACAGTTGCCACCGCCTTCGGCGGCGAGATCGACCAGCACGGCGCCGGGCTTCATGCCCTCGACCATCTCGCGGCTGATGATGCGCGGCGACGGACGCCCCGGAATCGCGGCGGTGGAGATCACCACATGCGCATCGCCCATGTGACGTGCCAGCGCATCGGCCTGCTGGGCGCGCTCGTCATCGGTCAGCTCGCGGGCGTAGCCGCCCTCGCCGGAGGCATCGACGCCGGTATCGATCATCTTGGCGCCCAGTGATTCGACCTGCTCACGCGCGGCAGCGCGGATGTCATAGGCCCACACCTGGGCGCCGAGACGCTTGGCGGTCGCGATGGCCTGCAGACCCGCGACGCCGGCACCGACCACCACGACACGCGCCGGACGCACGGTCCCGGCGGCAGTCGTCAGCATCGGGAAGAATACCGAGGACTCATTGGCCGCCAGCAGCGCGGCGTGATAGCCCGCGACACCCGCCTGCGAGGACAGGGCGTCCATGCTCTGGGCGCGCGAGATACGCGGCACGAATTCCATGCACAGGCTGGTCAGCCCCTGGCTGGCAAGCTTGCTGATCAGCTGCGGGTTCTGGTACGGCGTCATCAATGCCACCACCACCGCGCCTTCACGGAACTCGCTGATCTGTGACTCGCTGGGCGTGCGCACGCACAGCACGAGATCCGCCGCGGCACGCGCCGCCGCGATATCGGCCTCGGCGACGACCGCCACCCCGGCCTGGGCGGCGTAGGCCGCATCATCGAAGTGCGCATGACGTCCGGCACCGCTCTCCACGTGCACGATGGCGTCGCTGGTGTCACTGACGCTGCTGTCCAGGTGACGCGCGAGCTTGCCGGCCGTCACAGGGTCCAGCGCGACGCGGCATTCCCCGCGCGCCAGTGTGCTGCTCACGCCCTCGTCGGGTGTCACCAGGTCCGGTGCACGCATCTCGCGCACGACTAGAATATTCAGCATCGCGCACCTCGTTTCACGTCCGTGTTCATGCCTGAGGCTGCCAGCCTTGATAGGTTCATGGCGTCGTTCCTGTTGAGCGCTGATTCGCGCCATCCTGCCTGCCGGAGGCGCTTTCAGCGACGTTATTGCCTGTCACAGGTGAGACTTGCCTGAATCGCAAGCCGTGACTCACGCATGGCCAGAAGGCCTGACATCACCCGCGACACGATGAGTGTCCAGCATCAGTCTTTTCTTGTCGGTGCATCAGGGTCAAGCGCTGCATTGCAAAAAAAGCAATAAAATCAAGCATAAAGCTATCGTTATGGCAGCCATAACAGCCGCCTTATGCTGACAGGCGTCTTGCGACACTACCAAGTGACTGATTTGCAATGAGTTTACAAAAGGCACCCCACCAAGAATAGCTCAGCTTTGTGTTATGCATCGCATAATCTCGAGCTTATGGCTGCGACAGTGCCTGCCATGAAAAATGGGATACCGCCGCAGCAGTATCCCATTTTCGTGACGATGACTTGAGTGTCAGCGCGTGTTTCCTGCATTGCGCCAAGCGGATGTCCGGCCATGGCTTGCACTGTCAGCGAAGCAGTTCAGGCCCCCTCCATGAGAACCGCTCAGGACGAGCAACTCATGCAGATCGGCGCCGCATTCGCCGCCGGTGGCCGTGTCCAGTCATCGACGAGTTCGGCATCCACGCCCTGCGCCTGCCCCAGCTCCAGCGCCGCCTCCAGACTGCCCTCCTCGGGGCGGAAGAAAGGCGCCGTCAGACGCTGACGCAAGGCCTTGAGCGTAGTGTCATCACCCTGCTCGACCCGTGCGATCACCTCCAGCAGCAGATGCGTGCGCGGCACATAGAGCGGATTGCAGCCGAGCATGGCCAGGCGACGCTGGCGCTCATCCTCGGCGGAGAGCCCGATGGCCAAGACGCGCGCCTGATAGCGCGCGAGCCACGCCGAGGCTTCATCGCGCGCCTGGGCCGAGTTGCCATGCGGCCCACGCTCACCCGCCAGACGCACGACCAGCGTTTCCGGCGCGGGCTGCGTGACATCCCAATGACTGAGCAGACGGTAGGCATGGGTGTGGTCGACCTTGCCGGCCGCCAGCAGCTCGCGCCACTGCTGCACCAGCGTCATGTCCTCATCGCGCGCATCCGGCAACCCGAGACGCGCACGCATCAGGCGGGCATATTCACGCTGCAACTCGCCCTCGTAGGCGCCCAGCGCAGCGGAGAGCGCTTCGACATCGATCAGCGGCGACAGCGCGATCCCCAGACGCTCCAGATTCCATAGCCCGATGCCCGGTTGCTGGGCGAAACCATAGCGCCCGGCCTGATCGGTATGATTCGGCACCAGATTCTCTTCATAGCCATCGAGGAAGGCGTAGGGCCCGTAATCGAAGGTCAGCCCCAGCAGCGACATGTTGTCGGTGTTCATCACCGCATGCACGAAGCCGTAGGCCTGCCAGGCCGCGATCAGCTTTGCGGTGCGAGTGATCACTGTCTCGAACATGGCCAGCGCGCTGGTCACGCGCACCTGGTCTGTGAGGGGCTGGTCTGTGTGGGGCTGGTCTGCAAGCGGCTGGTCCGCCGCTGCCTGCGCGCCGCCTTCCGGCAGAGGTTCAGTCAGCTCCTTGGGCAGGCACTCAGACAGATGCTCAGGCAGGCACTCAGCAAAGTGCTCCCGCAGGGCGTGATCGATCAGTGTCTTGAGGTCTTCATGCCGGCCGGAATGGGCCAGCCACTCGAAGTGCCCGAAGCGCAGGTGGCTCTCGCAGACGCGCAACACGGTAGCGCCGGGCTCGACGGTCTCGCGCTGGACCCGCTCGGCATTCACCGCCAGCGCCAGCGCGCGGCTGGTGGGAATGCCCAGCGCGGCCATGTACTCGCTGGCCAGATACTCGCGCACGCTGGAGCGCACCACCGCCTGACCATCGCCGAAGCGCGAGTAAGGCGTACGCCCGGCGCCCTTGAGATGCAGATCGAAGGTCTTGCCGTGGTCGGTCTCAAGCTCGCCGAGGAGAATGCCACGCCCGTCGCCGAGCTGCGGGTTGTAGTGACCGAACTGATGGCCAGTGTATTTCTGGGCCAATGCGTCCATACCCGGCAGCAACTGCTCACCGGCCATCAAGAGGCGCAGCTGCTCGAGCGCCTCCTCGCTGGAGGCGTCAGAGGTCAAGGGCGTCTCCAGCCCCAGCAAGCGGGCGCAGTCAGGACTCACATCGGCAAGGCGCGTGCCTTGTCGCGGCTGCGGGGCGATACGCGTGAAGAAGTGCTCCGGCAGGCGGGCATAGCGATTGTTGAAGCGCAGCGCCGCCAGGTCGTGCACGTGCGCGGCGGGCGTAGGGGCAAACTCACTCATCAAGAGGCTCCGTCGGGCCGCCGGGGGTCGGCGACTCGCTGGGGGAAGAAGTGAACGCGGCGGCGTCGCTCGGGGTCAACAGGCTGCGCAGGCCGCCGGAGGGCCGCCCGGGCGGCAGCTTGCTGGCCATTTCATACAACTTGCGCGCCGTCGTGTCGGTGCGTGCCTGACGCTTGAGCGCCTGCAGGGCATCGTCGGAGTCCCGGGCATGGCCCAGGTGCTGATCATGAGCCAGGTGCTGAGCATGGCTGGCAGGAGCGCCCGAGGCTGGCGCCTGATCGCGCGTGCCAGCCGCAGCAGACGTGCCCTCAAGCGAGGTCTCATGCCGGCGCAGCAGCAGGCGCTTGCGCGGTGTCAGCGCCAACTCCGACAGGCGTGCCTTGCCCCACCACGGATGTGGCGCCTGCACGCCATGCGTGGACTCGCTCAGCCAGGCCTGCGGCAGTGCCTCGAGCAGAGGGAAGCGCTCACTCTCGCCCTGCGCCTGCCACCAGTGGCTCAGGCGCTCATTGAGCACCAGCAGCTGGCGTGCCCGCGTGGCGGCGGTGTAGCTGAGATTGGTTACCAGCACCTGATTGGGCAATTGCTGGCGCGCGCCTGGCAGTGCCAGATCATCGGCCAGCACCACGCAATCAAATTCGAGACCCTTGGCGCGGAACACCGTCCCCAGCATGACCGTGGGCAGCTCGACCGACTGCCCCCGCGAGTGAGCACTGACGATGGCGGCCTGCAGGTCGCCATCGTGCTTGCGCAGCTCCCCGATCCATTGATCGAGTGGCGCCTGGGCATACCAGGAGGCCAGCTCATGCAGGCTGCGCGCCTGGTGATCATCGAGACGCGTCAGCGCTCCCAGCACCTGCGCCGGGGTCTGACCGAGCCGTGTCAGGGAGGGGGGCAGCAGTCGCCACCACTCACGCTGACTCGCGCTGTCGCCCTGCTCGGCCATCTGGTGTGCGCGCCAGAGCCGCCAGTGATCCAGCAGCCCCGCCAGCGGATAGCCTTCGATGCCGTCCAGCCAAGCCACCGCGATGCCGCGCTGATGCAGTGACAGCGCCTCACCCAGCGCCGCCACCGGGCCGGCACTGATCACCGCATGGCGCTTGCCGGAGTGCAGCAATGCCTCACGCACCGCAGGCAGCGCCAGACGGGTCGCCGGGCCGAGGCCGCTCATGGCCTGCTCGCGGGCGGTGGGCGAACAGGCCGCCAGCCGCGTGCCCAGCGCCGCCAATGCCGGTCCGAAGCGCCAGGCACCGGGCAGCGAGTAGACGGTGGCATCGGCCAGCAGCGGCGAATCCAGCGAGCTCATGCCTTCCACCTGACGCGACAGGCTCTGATGCGGGTCGCCGATCAGCAGCAGGTCGCAGCGCTGGCGACGCAACATGGCCAGCAACGCTGGCGTGGCGTCCTGCGCCTCATCCAGCATCACCAGGTCGGCCTCCAGCGACTGGCCATGCTGCGACCACAGCTTGAGCAAGGCGTTGAACGACAGGCTCTGCTGGTGATCGGCGGGGTCCAGCAGGCACTCCCACACCAGTCGCATGCTCTCGACCAGCTGGCGCAGCTCATTGGCGCTCAGCCGTTGTGCCACGCCTTCGGGCAGGTGCTCAGGCATCGGCACCGCGTCGCTCTCGGCGAAGAAGGTGTTCAGGCCCTGGGCGATCAGGCTGCGCGACTGGCTGGAAAGACTGCCCAGCCAGCTGAGGCTCTGCGGCGCCAGACGGCGCGTGATGTCGGGCTGCCGCTTGAGCTTGTCGCCGTACTCCTCCATCAAGGCCTGGCGTGCCAGCTGATGCAGCGACAGCGACTGGACATTGGCAGGCAGCTGACTGGCAGTCCGCCCGGCCACCGCCGGGTTGAGCGAGGTGTAGATGAGGGTCTCGTCGGCATAGGTACGCGCCAGCTCGACCATCAGCACGGTCTTGCCGCTGCCGGCACAGGCACGCACCACCACGCAATCGCTGTGCTCGGCGCTGTTGGCCGGCGTGCGATCGCGCAGGCGCGAGGGAAAGGGATGGGCGAGAATTCGCCGTTGATCATTGCTCAGGTGCATGGCGGCATGATCCCCCCTGTCAGCGCGGGGGGCAAGACCTTCGCTGCGCGATCATGACTAGGACAGGGCGCCATTGGCCGCGAGGCGCTCACGCACGGTACGCATCAGGCCACGATTCCAGCGCAACAGATCATAGAGCGTGGTGAAGTAGGCATTGCCCCGCGTCGAGTAGGCACTCAACGTCGGGATGAGGTCTTCGGCGCGCACCGGCTGGCCCGCGTTGCGCAGACGCCCGCGCAGCTCACGTAGCTCGGCATAGCTGCGCTGGGAGTTGAGGTTGTCGAAATAGGCGGCGATACCCGCCTCCAGGCTCTCGAAACGCCGATATTCACGCCCCGGCGGCCCGATACCGCAGCCGCGCGAGAAGCAGCGCATGCCGAACAGATTGTTGCCCTCACGGGCATGGCCCGACGTCCCCCAGCCCGACTCCTCGATGGCCTGCACCAGCACCATGTCCAGCGGCAGGGTATCGATGCGCAGCAGCAGGCGCGTCCAGCTGACGCCGATGTCCTCGCGCGTGACGTCACAGGGCAGATTGGCCTGATCACACAGGCCGTTGAGACGCTCCTGCTCGCGCTCGCTGTAGTCACGCCCTCCGTCCCCGGCGCGCTTGCGCATCGCCAGCAACCAGTCGCGCTGCTCGGCGATGCGCTGATTCTCGGCCACCACCAGCGGAATCATCAGCTCGAAGAATGCGACCTTGCGCTTGTTGCCCGCGGGATAGGGTCGCAGGTCCGGCATCTGATGGGTCCTGTCACGGGCCAGCAGCTCATCATCCAGCCGCGCCGCCTGCGCCATCGAGCCCAGCCCCATCATCAGCAGCAAGGCGGCGCTGACCAGACGAACAGAGCCCAGACGAACAGAGCCCAGACGAACAGCGCCCAGACGGACAGGGTTCAGGCGCCGCGACCAGGCCCTCGAAGACAGCCGTGGCAGGCCACGCACTCCGCCAGTCAGCCAATCCGCAGAGAAAGGTAGGTAAGTCATGTGCTGCGCTCATCGAGAGGGATGCAGTAGCAAGACGCGAGATACCATCAGCATATCTCATGAGGCTGCATGAAACCCTAAAAACGCGTGGGCGAGAAGATGGCGCGGTTGGCCAAGCGAGGAAAGACACGGCAAGCCCTGTCATCCGTCACCGACAGACCGCCAGGCGATGCCGCCTTTCGCGCCACTGACGCGGCGCGCGCTCTGCGCTCCCTGCGCTTCCTGCCCTTTTTCCCTTTCCCCTTCAACCCTCCCTTACCGCCTTCCTGCCCTTCCTGCCCGTCAAGCCCTGCACCTCGCACTGGACGCTATCGCTGACGACACACCCAACGCAAAACGCCCCCGCAGCATAGGCTGCGAGGGCGTCGTTGCGGACATGCTTGATCAAGCCAGTGGCTCAATCGTTCCGCCGTCTCAGGCGCTGAGCATGCTGTTCAGGCGGCGCACGTAAGCGGCCGGATCTTCCAGCGCACCGCCTTCGGCGATGATGGCCTGATCGAGCAGCACGTGTGCCAGATCGGTGAAGTAATCGCCTTCACCGCCTTCCAGACGCGTGACCAGAGCGTGCTCCGGGTTCAGCTCGAGAATCGGCTTCACTTCCGGCAACGGCTGGCCAGCGGCTTCCATCATCTTGCGCATCTGGTAGCCCATCTCGTGCTCCGGCAGCACCACGCAGGCCGGGGAATCGGTCAGACGGTGCGTGATGCGCACTTCCTGAACGTTCTCGGCCAGCGCTTCCTTGACGCGCTTGACCAGATCTTCCTTGGCCTTGGCGGTCTCTTCCTGGGCCTTCTTCTCTTCTTCGTTCTCGACATCGCCGAGATCGAGATCGCCCTTGGCGACATCCGCGAAGGACTTGCCGTCGAACTCGGTGAGGTGGCTCATCAGCCACTCGTCGATGCGGTCGGTCAGCAGCAGGACTTCGATGCCCTTCTTGCGGAAGATCTCGAGGTGCGGGCTGGACTTGGCGGCATTGAAGCTGTCGGCGACCAGATAGTAGATCTTGCTCTGGCCTTCCTTCATGCGCTCGACGTACTGGGCCAGAGACTGGTCCTGGGTCGCGCTGTCGGTCTCGGTGGTGGAGAAGCGCAGCAGCTCGGCGATCTTCTCGCGGTTGGCGAAGTCTTCCGCCGGGCCTTCCTTGAGCACGGAGCCGAACTGGTTCCAGAAGGTCTGGTACTGCTCGGGATCCTTGGCCAGCTTCTTGAGCATGTCCAGGCCACGCTTGGTCAGCGCGGACTTGAGCTTGTCGACCTGCGGGTCCTGCTGCAGCAGTTCGCGCGAGACGTTCAGCGACAGGTCGTTGGTGTCCAGCACGCCCTTGATGAAGCGCAGGTACAGCGGCAGGAACTGCTCGGCGTCGTCCATGATGAAGACGCGCTGCACGTAGAGCTTCAGGCCACGCGCGGCGTCACGCTGGTAGAGGTCGAACGGCGCACGGCCCGGCACGAACAGCAGGCTGGTGTACTCGAGCTTGCCCTCGACCTTGTTGTGGCTCCAGCTGAGCGGGTCGGAGAAGTCATGCGAGACGTGCTTGTAGAAGTTCTTGTACTCCTCGTCGCTGACCTCGGACTTGGAGCGCACCCACAGCGCGGTGGCGGAGTTGGCGGTTTCCCAGTGGACCTGCTCGTTGCCTTCCTCGTCCTTCTCGACGCGCTTCATGCGCACCGGCAGTTCGATATGGTCGGAGTACTTGGTGACCAGGTTGCGCAGACGATAATCGTCAGCGAACTCGATGGCATCGTCCTTGAGGTGCAGCACGATCTCGGTACCGCGCTCGGCGCGCTCGATGTCTGCGACGCTGAACTCGCCTTCGCCACGCGAGGTCCACTCGACACCCTGGTCAGCGCCCAGGTCGGCGCGACGGGTGCGCACGGTGATCTCGTCGGCGACGATGAAGCCGGAGTAGAAGCCGACCCCGAACTGACCGATCAGACGCGAATCCTTCTGCTGGTCACCCGACAGGTTCTTCATGAACTCGGCGGTGCCGGAGCGTGCGATGGTGCCCAGGTTGGCGACCACATCGTCACGGCTCATGCCGATGCCGTTGTCACGCAGGGTGATGGTCTTCGCCTCGGCATCGTGCTCGATCTCGATGCGCAGTTCGCTGTCGTTGCCGTAGAGGGCATCGTTGTCCAGCGCCTGGTAGCGCAGCTTGTCGCAGGCATCCGCCGCGTTGGAGACCAGCTCGCGCAGGAAGATCTCGCGGTTGGAATACAGCGAGTGGATCATGAGGTGAAGCAGCTGCTTCACTTCAGTCTGGAAGCCATGCGTTTCGGTGTGAGTGGCGGTCGTCATCGAAAAGGACCTCTATGTCGTGGATGCCTGAAAAGAAGATTCGCGGTGGCCAGAGCGCCCCCGCAACAATGGAACCGGCTCGCCGACGCCTGCCTTTCTTGGGCGGCAGATCGAAGGAAGCACTCGTGGATCAGATATGGGGCAAGGGTGAGGGATTTCAAGGCACTAGCGACAGATGATTGCGCCATGCGCGCCAGGCATGTGCCACGGAAACCCCAAGCGGCTCCCTGGGGTAGTAGCGAAAGGAGCCAACGAAGGAAGCCAACGGAGAGATAGCCATCAGGGAGGCGCTTTCGAGTGTGATGCCTGCGGAGCAGGCATCACCTGCCATCACGGGGAGGCGAGTGATTCCAGCACGAAGTGCATGCGCGCGCTGGCGACCGGTTGCTCGCGGGATTTCTGCCAGGCGCTGACGCGCACATTGGTCATGCGCCGACCTTCACGCATCACTTCACAATCGATGCGCGTCACCTGATCGCCGCGCGCCGTGGCCAGATAGTCGATGGAGAAATCGATCAGCTTGGGCAGGCGCGCTTCACGCCCGCCGCGCCCATGCCGCCTGAGCACCTCAAGCGTCGCGGCGGTTTCCATCGCCGCGGCCAGCACGCCGCCATGCACCGCCGGTAGCATCGGGTTGCCGACA
Source organism: Cobetia sp. 2AS (assembly GCF_029846355.1). NCBI lineage: Bacteria > Pseudomonadati > Pseudomonadota > Gammaproteobacteria > Oceanospirillales > Halomonadaceae > Cobetia > Cobetia sp. 2AS. The sequence goes on along the minus strand of NZ_JARWKQ010000001.1, from coordinate 468,395 downwards.
TTGTCGGGCATCGCCGCCATGGAATAGCTCAGCGCCTGCTCAGGATGCAGCTCGACATCACTGGCCGCGCCCGCCTGCTGCCCGTCAATGGCACACAGCCCAAGCCCGATCGCCTGCGCGTAGGGCAGACTCGCCAGCAGCGCCGCCAGGTCAGCGTGAGTGCGCTGCCCTTCGACGAAACGCCGCGCACTGAGCAGGCCGCGCGGGTTCTGGGCATCGCGCGGCGCCTGCGGCTCGGTTTTCTCGCCTGCTGGCTGTGCAGCCTGTTCTGACTGCCCCAGCGGTTCCGACTCGTCCATGGAGGGATTCGCGGAGGCTTGAGTATTGGCCGCCGCCAGCAGCGCCTCGGCAAAACCGCTGGGCGTATTGCGCTCGCCGAGCCTGACGAAGTTGCCGATCGCACGACACAGGATCTTGCCCGGCTGCTGCCAGATCTGCGCCTCGGTAAACACCATCGATTCCGTGACCCGCAGCACGCGCGCCTCGCCCACCAACGCCAGGCCCTCGACGCCGGGTCGGTAGTGATCGAGGCGCAGATCCAGCGTCGGGCAGACTTCCGGTGCCGACAGCCCCGTGAGCACGGCACTGCCGCACAGCGTATCGGCGAACATGGTCAGCACACCGCCATGTACCAGCCTGCGGTGCGGATCGCCGATCAAGGCCGGTTGCCACGGCAGCTGCATACGGATGGCCGGCGCGGCGACCTCCTCGACCCTGACGTTCAAGCGCGCCGTGTGCGGAATGAAGCTCAGAAATCCGGTCAGCGCCCGCGCCCAGCTGGCGTCATCCAATACGCCACCCGCAGCCGGCACGTCAGCGGGATTGACGGCCAGCCCCAGCAGGCTCTGCGGCACTGCAGGCATCACATCCACAGCGGCATCGCCATCAACGTGAGGGAGACCAGATAGCCGGCGCCCCACAAAAGGGAGCGCAACGGGGCGATGTTGGCCAGATAGCAGCCCCAATAGCCCAGACGTACCAGCACGAAGATCACCGCCAGCGTGGTCGCGATGGGCGCGCCCGGCGCGGTGATCACGCTGACCAGCACCCCGGCGGCAAACAGCGGAAAGGCTTCGATGGTGTTCTGGTGCGCGGCGAGCGCGCGGGCCCCGAAGCCCGTCAGTTCACGCTGCTGTGCGCGCGGATCGTGGTTGTCGTAGCGTCCGGTTCGCTGTTGCGCCCAGGCGACCGGCACCTTGGTCAGCACCAGCATCAGTGCCGCAAACAGCAGGCAGGCATAGATCAGCATGCAGAATTTCCTTGAAAGGCGTTGTTCAGGGCGTTGCCACAGCGGCGCGTCTCGTTTGTGAACAAACGGTGCGCCGCCCTGTGATAAACGGCAGATCAGACACTGACGGCGCGCCATTCAAACTGGTGTTTGATAGCGTGTCACGAGCATGGCAGGGTCGCGGCGTCCCTGCCATGCGGCCAATGGCCAGTGCCAGCCGTCAGGGCTGGTAGAGGAATGGTGTTTCCACGCTGCACGCCTTCAGGGAGTCGGCGGCTCGGAGGGATCAGGTTCGGGAATCTCGCCACGCCACAGGCGATAGTCGGCCAGCGCATCATCGAGCTTGCCGAGCAACCAGGTCACGATCACCAGATCATCGAGAATCCCCAGCCCCACCAGCAGATCCGGGATCAGATCCAGCGGCGAGACCAGATAGATGAAGGCGCCGGCCGCCAACCCCAGCGCCTTCCACGGCACTGGGCGATAACGTCCGCTCACCACGTCGCGCAGCAAGGGCCCCATGGTGCGCAAGGCGGCGCCTGCCTTGCCCAGCACATGTCGGCGGCCAAACAATCGCGTCAACCATAATGCCTTGCCCATAGTGGACTCCTCACGGGTAGCACAAATTTCATTCACTGAGCTTTTCATCTTCGCGGCAGCACAGCCGCGATATCACTCTCGGATAATTCACTATCAGTATCAGATGGTGCTGTTATTCAGCGCCGACCACTGCCACGATAGCCACTATCGTTACTGAATCGGCAACCCCTGATAGCCAATATCGGGGCACTTGTTCAACATCGGGGCACTGAACCGCCACCACAAGGTCGCAGCCAGTCCACGCCCCCTTTACTGACAGTCGCAGGAGTCCCAGGTGACACCAGGCAAGCAAACACTCCGACCCCGTGGCAGCCGTCGCTTCGCGGCGCTGCGGCACCTCACCGGCCTAGGCCTGCTGTTGGGACTGAGCCTGCCCCTGCAGGCCGCCACTCCCAGTGACCAGAGCTTCCGCGCCGCCTTCGATGATGCACGCGCCAAGCGTTTTGACGAGATTCAGCAGGTCGCCGTCAATGGCCACGTGCTGGAGGGCTACATCGAGTATCACCAGCTCAAGGCCCGCCTGCCGTACGCCACCGCCGCGGAAGTGCTGTCCTTCATCGAGCGTCACGCAGACTCGCCGTTGGCCGAGTGGATGCGAGGCCAGGCGATCTCCGCCTACGGGCGCACCGGCCGTCATGATGCCCTGCTGGAAGTCAGCGATGGCGTGCCGGCGGGCGCGCAGCGCCAGTGCTATTACTACACGGCGCAGCTGAGCAATGATGTCGCGAGCGCATCGCAAGGCGGCCTGAAGCTCTGGCATGTGTCCGGCTCGCAGGACTCGGCCTGTGATCCGTTGTTCTCGGCGTTGCGCGAGCGTGGCGTGATCGATGATCAAGCCATCTGGGAGCGCGCCATGCTCGCCTGGGCTGCCGGCCAGGGTGGCATGGTCAGCTATCTCGAGCGCCAGCTGCCCAGCAGCTGGCAGCGGGCCATCGCGGCACGCGAACAGCTGGAGGGCAACTTTGCCGCCATCACGCGCCTGCCGACCAACCTCGGCCACGGCGGCCATGCCTTCGCCGCCTTGAGCGTCGCCGCCATGCATGGCTTCGTGCGTGCCGACACCGAGGCCGCGCTGGAAGCCTGGCGCAAGGTGAATCCGCACATGCCGATGAGTGATGAACAACGCCACACCGTCGAACGCGACCTGGCCTGGTATTCACTGGTACGCGACATCCCCAACAACCGCGGCTGGGTCGATCAGCGCCTGACCATCCTCGATGACGAGGAGCTGTTCGATCTGCGCATGCGCAACGCGGTGCGCGATGGCGACTGGCCGCAGGTGCGTGAATGGGTGTTGAAGATGCCGGACCGCTTCCGCAATGAAGCCCGCTACCAGTATTGGCTGGGGCGTGCCGATGACAGCCTGGGTCGCCCGCAGGAAGCACGCGCCGCCTGGACGCGCGCCGCGACCGAGCGCAACTTCTACGGCTTCCTGGCCGCCGACCGTATCGGGCAGGCGTATTCGCTCAATCGCGATGACCAGGACTTCTCCGACGCGGAACTGGCCGAGGTCGCCGAGACGCCGGCCGTCAAGCGTGTCAGGGCGCTGATGAACATCGACGAGATCGGTCTGGCTCGCTCCGAGTGGTTCAACGCCGTCACCCAGGCGGATGACGCCGATGCACGCCGTCTCGCAGCCTATGCACTGCAGCAGAAATGGTATGACCTGACCGTCTTCGCCACCATCCGCGGCCAGCTGTGGGATGGCCTTTCCTGGCGCTTCCCGCCGGCCTGGCAGCAGGACTTCCAGCGCTTCGGTGCCGATGCCGGCGTCGACCCGTGGATGCTGATGGCACTCGCGCGTCGCGAGAGCGCCTTCAACCCCACCGCCACCTCGCCGGTGGGCGCACGCGGCCTGATGCAGCTGATGCCGGGCACCGCCGCTCAGGTCAGCCGCGGCCTGGGGCTACCCACGCCCAGCAACGCGGCGCTGGGTGATCCGGTCACCAATATCCGTCTTGGCAGCACCTATATCCGCGAGATGCTGGACCGCTACTCCGGCAACCGCCTGGCCGCCGCCGCGGCCTACAACGCCGGGCCGGGGCGCGTCGATCGTTGGCTCGCCGACACCCCGGGCGAATACGACCGCTTCGTCGAGCGTATCCCCTTCAAGGAGACCCGCGAATACGTCAAGGCCGTGCTGGCCTACCGCGTGATCTTCGAAAGCCTGGCCAAGGGCACCAGCGAGGGCGTCAAGGTGGTCAGCGACCGAGAAGTCAGCCAGCGCTACACCACCGCCCTGGTGGATCGCCGCTGAGCCGAGCAGCATCCAGCAACGAAAACGCCAGCCCCTTGGGGCTGGCGTTTTCGTTTCCATGGCATCAGGGCGCATGGCGTCATGGCCCATGGCATCAGAGCTCATTGCGCCCTTCAGCCATTCTTTCAGTCATTCGTTCAGTCAGTCATCGCGACGTGGACGAATGGCGGGCGAGACCCCTGACTGGCTCTCGCCCTTGGCTTCGCCCGGTCGCGAGGCAGCCACGCCATTGCCGAACGGCGGCTTCTGCTGAGGGGTATACCGTCCCAGCGCCTCGGCATAGCTCAGAGGTCGCCCTTCATCGCCTCCCTTGCCCTTGCCACGCCAGCCCTGGCGCTTGCCGGGAGCGCCCTGGGGCTGTGGTGCGTCGTCATGGGCCTGAGATTCCGCATAGGGCTGAGATGCCGCATGGGAGCGAGGCGCATAGGGCTGAGACGCCCCCTCGCCCTCAGACTCGCTGCCCGGGTATGCCTGCGACACCACCGGCTCCGATGCCGCTCGGCCGGAATAGGCCAGAGGCTGGGAGCGCGTGACGCGCGGTGTACGCATCATTCGCACCATCAGCCAGACCGCCAGTGCCCAGCAGAGCGTCCCCAGCACGCCATAGACGATCATCGCCCAGACATTACCGGGGCGGTGGCCGGCATTGATGATGATCACACGCGACAGATCGATATCGGGCCAGCGCTCGGCCAGAAGGGAGCGCTCATCGCCCGGCAGGTCCGTCTCGGCGTGCAATACGGTGCCGAACAGGCCATCGGGGAACTCGATCAGCGGCGGCACGTTTTCCAGGCTCTGCACGGAGTCGGTTCGCACCAGCACGCCCATGCGCTCGATGCGCGGCCATTCTTCCGAGGGAATGCCATCGATGCCCCCGAAGGCGCGTGACAGACCGGCCAGCTCCAGCAGATAGGGATTCATGTCAGAGATGACCGGATAATAGAGCGTCTCGATGCGGCGCCCCCCGTCTGCATTGGCATCGAGGCGGAAGGTCTCGGTGTGCTCGCGATAGACCGCCCAGTGATTGCGCAACGAGACGAACTGATTGACCGGCAGATTGCCCTGCTCCACCGACTCGAGATTCAGCGTTTCGGGGCGCGTGGTCACGCGACCGACCCAGCGCCCCTCATCGACGGCGTACAGCCAGGCCGCTATCCCGGCGACCACCAGCACCACGGCACTCAACCCGCCCAGACGGCGACGAAGGGTATGTGAAAGACTCATCCGATTGCGTTCCCTGCCAATGCCAGCCTTGATGGGCCGGTCTTCATGTCATGAATGCAGCACTGTACCGCTGCTGTCGTTGGCTCGGGCAGGCATGAGCACCGGCCCGGGCATCATTGTTGTTCGAGCCGTGCTGCCAATCGATTGCTCTTGTCGCAGTAGCGTTGCCGCAGACGCAGGATCTCCAGAGAATTCGAGGACAGGGCATCCAGCACGTAGCGGTTGCAGGCCTGCTCGGCTTCTCGATGCGCCGCTTCCAGCGCCTTGCGCGCCTTGCGCTCTGCCGGCGTCATGCCCGCATAGGGGTCGCGCCGGGGCTTGAAGGTCGCTGCGGCCTTGCAATACATGGTGCGGGTGTCGATATGCGCCGCCCGTCCCCGGCGCTGCAAGGCATGACAGGTCTCGACGAACAGTCGGCTGGCCATGCGCGAGCACTCGCGCTGCTCGACGGCGGTACCGGTCTTTTCCAGATGTGCACAGACCGATTCATCATCGATGCGCCACAGCTGGTGGCGGAAGTCGATGGTGTAACCGTAGTAAAGCACCCGTACCTGCTGTACGCGGGAATCGTAGACATCACTGATATCCCGAGCCTCCAGGTGCGTGACGACCTTGAGAAAGGCCGCCAGTGTCAATGTCACAGGATCCATGTGTCATCAAGGATACGAACCGTCATCCCATGCGCTCCGTTGCGATGTTGGCAGTGGCCGCTCATCCCTAGCGGCCTAGCGCCAGCCGTGCCCCCAGCAGCACCATGACGGACCCGGTGATGCCTTCCATCCAGCAGGCGACCCGCGGCCTTGCCAGCCAGCGCCCTGCACCACCGACCATCAGCGCCACGCTGATCTGCCAGAGATTGGCGATCACGAAGTGGACACCCGCCAGCCACAATGACTTGAGCACGGCCGGGTCGGTCGGCGCGATGAACTGCGGCAGAAAGGCCATGTAGAACACCACCGTCTTGGGATTGAGCACATTGGACAGGAAGCCCTCACGCAGCGGCAGCCAGCACGATACCTGCTGCCGTGTCACGCTGACGTCGACATTCAGCCCGCGCGCGCGCCGCGCACTCTTGAGACTCTTGATGCCCAGCCAGATCAGATAGCCCGCCCCGACCAGCTTGAGGGCCGAGAACGCCCATGCCGACTGCAACAGGATCAGCGAGATGCCCGCCGACGACACCAGCGCGTGCACGAAGAGACCGGCACAGATCGCGAGACTGGTGAGCACGCCGTCACGCAGGCCACCGCGCGAGGTATTGCGAATCACCAGCAGGGTGTCGACCCCGGGCGTGACCGTCAGCAAGGTGATGGCCACCACGAAGGACCAGAAGGCAGCATCGAACTGGATGAAATCAAACATGACGAACGTCCTTGCGACAGACCCGCTTCAGTAGCCGAATTCGTGCCCCCATGGCACTGAACAGGCGACCAGTCTAGGCGAGCACGGCCAGCCTGCAAAGCCATCCCCATCAAGATGACAGCCTGGTTTGCCTCTGAATGGTGCACTTCAGTCTTTTGTCTTACTGCGTTGCTACATAACGGCGCAGGCGCTCTCATGAGCCCGCAGCTGATGGCCTGCAGAAGCCATCTCGCGTCATCAAGGATACGAGCCTCGACTCCTAAAATACGCTGCGTCGCTGTTGAGCGACCAACGCAGCCTTCAACCTACCAACCAGAACCCCGTGGCGATATCCAGCAGCAGCACCAGCAAGGCCAGCAGGATGATCAAGCCATCTTCCCCGATCAGCCCCAGTCCCAGCAGCAGCAAGGTTGCCGCCGGCAAGGCCGCGGCGAAGGGCACTAGCTCCAGCGGCACCATAGCCGTGGCCAGCAGGATGGTCAGCGCCGCGATACCGCGATAGGCAATGCCGCGCGTCATGAAGCTCAGGCGTGGCTTGAGCAGACGATCGAGGCGTCGTGTCCAGGGCCTTGCCCGCTCGACGCCATGGGTCAGGCGTTGATGCTCGAAACTGAAGCACGCCAGCCGGCGTGGCAACCACGGCATCTTGCGCCCCAGCAACAGTTGACCCGCGATCAGCACGATGAACAGCGCACAGGTCGTCGGTACCCCGGGGATCGCCCCGGTCGGCAGCAGTACCAGCAAGGCAGGCAATACCAGCAAGGGGCCGAAGCCCCGGGAGTTGAAGTGCTCCAGAATGTCGCCCAGCGAGATATCCCCTTCGATCTCGCGGTCCAGCTCTTCCAGCAACCCCGTGAGGTTGCCTTCATTGGCGTGCTTGCTCATGCGAGCTCCCTATCGGGAAGATGACAGAGGGTGTGAAGGTCTCGAGCCGTGGCGAGTCAGCTGGTGCCGCCCCGCCACGGTGAATCGTCAGCTGATCGTCAGCCGACCAGGCGATCACCCAGCATGCCGATCATGAACCCCAGCGAGGCGCCCAATGGCGGTGACCAGTGATGCGCCACCCGCGACTGGGGCGCAATGTCCTGGAAGACGAGGTAGAGAATGCCGCCGGCGGCGAAGGCCATCAGTCCGCCCAGCACGCCCGGCGCATCCGCAAGCCACAGATGGCCGGCCAATGCCGCCAGCGGGCCCAGCAGAGACAGCAGCACGAAGGCCCCGAGCCCCTGACGCGCCGTCAGCCCGGCCCCTTCCAGCTCACGATAGGCATTGAAGCCTTCCGGCAGGTTCTGCACCGCGATGAACAGTGCCAGCAGCATCGCCGCGGCGGGAGAGGCAGAGGCCAGTGCGCCCAGCGCGATCGCCTCGGGGATGAAGTCCATCAGCATCGCCAGCAACTGGCCCTTGGCGCCGCCACCGCGCGCCAGCCAGCGGTCCAGTTGCATGAAGATCAGCGCGCCCAGCAGAAACAGCCCCAACAGCGCCGCGATGGACAGCGCCTGCATGGCATGCGGCACCAGCACCAATGACACGGCGGCCAACAGAATACCGCCGCCGAGCGCGGTGATCCCCGCCAGCCAGCTGCGCTTGACGTGACTCTCGTGACTGCGCTCCAGCTGGGCGATCACGCCACCCAGCGGGATGCACAACCCGGCAGCCCAGGCGAGCGCCACCATGGTCCACGGAATCGATGCCATCATGCTGTCGTCGGGGCTGCAGGACTCGGTCGCGCGCCCAGCACACGCATCAACAGGCTGGTGCCGACACCCCAGGCGCCATTCAGGATCAGGCCACCGACCACCATCAGCGGCGCGACCTCGATCCCCTTGAGCGGAAAGACGACCAGCATGGCCACGGCCGTCGGGCCGACTGCACCGAAGACGAGGCTGATCAGCCAATGGCTGACGCCGGTCCTGCGACGCACCAATGCCCACAGCGGTAGCCCCCACAGCCCGCCCCAGAAGGCCAGCGAGAGCACTGATGGAACGCCCAGCGGCCCGGTAGGCGTCATGTTGTAGGGCGCCCTGGGCAGAATATCGGCCAGATAGAAGAGCCCGAAGAGGCCCTGATGGAAGATCAGAGTCGCCAGAAAGGCGGCGATGAAGGCTTTCAACCAGATCATGTTCACTTCCTTGTCGTCATGTTGATGAAAACATCCGAGCCCCAGCACATTAGAACATGCGAAAACTCGTCACTGCCTTTCCTGCTACGTCACTTTCGTCCCGCTGGATGCAACGCAGGCGTGATCTCTAGCGCTGGGTGGCCGGCGTCTGCTCGGCATGGCGCAGCGATATCTGGTCATTGAGTGTCCAGAAGTCATACAGCACGCCGATGAAGAACAGCCCACCGGTGCACAGGTAGAGCAAGCCGGTCAGCCACTTGCCCATGTACATGCGGTGGATGCCGAACACGCCCAGGAAGGTGAGCAGAATCCAGCTCAGCGAGTAATTGATCGGGCCTTCGCGAAAACGGAAGTCCGCCTCGCGGTCCATCGCCGGAATCAGGAACAGGTCGATCAACCAGCCGATGCCCAGCAACCCGAAGGTGAACAGCCAGATGGTGCCGGTGACCGGCTTGCCATAGTAGAAACGGTGCGCGCCGAGGAAACCGAAGATCCACAGCAGATAGCCCATGGTCTTGGAATGCGTGTCCTGTACAACAGGCGATGTGGTCATCAGTGAAGCCTTAGCCGCGATGCGGCAGATCATGATTGCGAATACTGTCAATGCGGTCTTGGCGCCGATGAATCAAGCCTTCTGCCGCCAGAGGCCACGCCCGGAAACGACAACGCCACCCGCGCACTGGCGCGGATGGCGTCGGATCAGCAGGTATCTCTTCATCGCTCCCGGGAGCGAAAGCCAGGCCGGGAACGAAAGCCAGGCCGCAGCCGACGCTAGATGACGCCCAGCTCGCGCAGACGTTCCTTGAGGTAGGAGTCCGCCGTGTGCTTGTCAGACAGTACCACTTCGGGGCGCGGATGCAGGAACAGCGGCAGCGACAGGCGTGACTGGCTGGAGCCCTCGCCGGTCGGGTTGATCACGCGGTGCGTGGTCGACGGGAAGTAGCCACCACTGGTCTCCTGGAGCATGTCGCCAACATTGATGACCAGCTGACCCGGATCACAGGGCACGTCCATCCACTCGCCATTGACGTCCATCACCTGCAGGCCCGGCTCGTTGGCTGCCGGCAGCACGGTCAGCAGATTGATGTCTTCATGCGCCGCGGCACGGACGGCGCCCGGCTCTTCACTGCCGGTCATCGGCGGGTAGTGAAGCACGCGCAACAGCGTCTGACCGCTGTCCTTGATCATGTTGGAGAGCGGTTCACGGTAGAGCTCGGCCACTTCGGCAGGTGAATGGGCCTCGACCCAGCTCAGAAGCTCTGCTGCAAAGGCTTCGGCCTGGCGGTAATACTCCATGGCATTCTCGCGCAGGCTGTCCGGAATCTTGCCCCACGGATAGATGTGGTAATACTCCTTGAGATCACGCGCCGTATGGCCCTTGGCGGTCTCGGAGACATCTGCCGGGAACAGTCCATCCTGGGTCTTGGGGTCGAAGCGCCAGGCAAGCTTGTCGGCGCTGGAGAAGAATTCGGCCCATTCGGCGTAGATCTTCTCGACCAATTCATGAGAGATCGGGTGATTGCGGATGACACCGAAGCCCGTCGTGCGTAGGGATTCGACAAATTTTTCGGCTGCATCGGCCGAGCGGTAATCTACGTTCTGGACCTTCATGGCATTTCCATCTATGTTGGCTCTGTGTGAGCATCCTACTTGAGCCGGAAGGAGTCGCCAATACGACAACTTTCTGTTCGAATGGAAGCGAGCACGTGCAGCCTAGGCTGCATGCGTAGGTCAAGCAGGAAAGGATGTCGTCGCTGGACGCAACGCGTCTCTCTGGTGGAATTCCCCCTAGCCGCACCAACGCACTCTGGTCTGATGGGCAGACCACCAACATCATCTCGTAAGCAAGGAAAGAATCATGGCAACTGGCACAGTCAAGTGGTTTAACGACACCAAAGGTTTCGGCTTCATTTCTCCGGACGACGGCGGCGACGACCTGTTCGCGCACTTCTCTGAAATTCAGGCAGAAGGCTTCAAGTCCCTGCAAGACGGTCAGAAGGTTTCCTTCGACGTCACCCAGGGCAAGAAAGGCCTTCAGGCCGCAAACATCAAGCCGGTCTGATCTTCTCGATCAGCCTGGTCAGGCCGCCCTCACCGGCGCTCTGATGATGGCAGCAAGACAGTCATGGAAAAGCCCGCCTTCCGGCGGGCTTTTTTGTGGCCAGGCCTTGGCCTGACTCACGCTTATCGAAGAGTCGCCATCAACAAGAACGCCGCGACCCAAAGGGGCGCGGCGTTCTTGTATCGGCGGCCGTGTCACTCGCACTCAGCCAGTGACACGGCTTGCGACAGGCATCACGCCAGCATTCGCTGGCCAGTGATTACTGCTGCGCTTCGTCGATGGACTCGTTGGCATCCTGCTGCGCAGCGTTGATCTTCTCGTTCGCTTCGGCAGCAGCGTTGTCGCCAGACTGCTCAGCGGAGTCGGTCAGCTCGGCAGCCTGCTCCTTGGTGGAGTCATAGGCGTTCTTGGCAGCATCGGCAGTGGCGTCAGCAGCGTCGTTGACACCTTCCTTGGCAGACTCATAGGTCTCGGAAGCAGCGTTCTTGGTCGCGTCGAGGGCGCTTTCGCTCTCGGCAGCAGCTTCATCGCCCATGGCATCGGCGGATTCGGCAGCGTCGTCAGCCATGTTGTCGGCCTTGTCAGCAGCGTCATCCATCTCTGCGGCCGCTTCGTCAGCTGCCTCGTCCATCTTCTCGGCAGCGGCGTCAGTCGCTTGATCGGCGCTCTGTTCAGCCTGCTCGGCGCTCTGCTCGGCAGAAGTCTCGGCGTTCTGGGCAGCTTTGTCAGTATCGCCGTTATCGCAACCAGCGATGGCCAGAGACAGGCCAGCGGCCAGTGCGGGAATCATCCATTGCTTGAGTTTCATCGTCTTCTCCATGATAGGTGGGGAGTTGCCAGCCCCTGTTTCCTGCAAGTGGCATTGCAACAAAGGTCGTGTAGTCATGCAAGCGAAAGCGTGGCTTGGCGCCTGATACCCAAGACATGGTGCCAGACCGACAGCTTTTCAAGCATTCCGCCCTTTTCACAGCAGAATAGTGTTAACGAACACCATTTTCCATCAGCTACCACCAAAAACCGCGCCGCGATCACTCACCGATATCTTCGTTCCAGACGTCCGGCTGCTCGCGAATGAAGGTCGCCATCAGCTCGCGGCAACGCGCGTTGTCGACCACGTCGACCTTGACGCCCAGGCCACGCAGGTGGTCTTCCGCGCCCATGAAGGTGTGGTTCTCACCAACCACGACATGCGGGATACCGTAGAGCTGGATGGCACCGCTGCACATCGGGCACGGTGACAGCGTGGTATAGAGCACGGATTCACGATAGACGCTGGCCGGCAGGCGACCGGCGTTTTCCAGTGCATCCATTTCACCATGCAACACCGTGCTGCCCTTCTGCTGGCGCTGATTGTGGCCACGACCGATGATCTTGCCATCATGGACGAGTACCGAGCCGATCGGCACGCCGCCAGCCGCATAGCCCTTTTCCGCCTCTTCAATGGCGGCCTGCAGGAAGCGCTCATGATCGGTAGTCATTGCTGTCATCGTCTTGCTCCAGATGCGGTGAATATTCAGTGGAGCGGCAGCCTACTGCCACTCACTGCTCGGCACAATACACTCAGCCCAGGCCCGCTTCGCCGGTCATCATCTGACGGGCGCGTCGCAGCCCTTCATTGCTGGCATTGGTGGGCTCGCCGACTTCAGTGGCAAGCTCGCGGAAACTGCCCATGGCACCCAGCAAGGCAGAGGCCTCGTAGGGGATGAAGACGCGATCACCTTCGCGCGCCATGTCCGGCAGCACCTGCAGATATTTCTGCCCCAGCATGTAGCCGACCACCAGCTGCGGGTCTTCCGCACCGATGGCATCGCGCAGCTGATAGATGGCCTGACGCTCACCTTCGGCGCGCAGAATCGCGGCCTGCTTGTCACCCTCGGCGCGCAGTACCGAAGACTGCTTCTCGCCCTCGGCGGTCGCGATGGCAGCTTCGCGCTGGCCATTGGCCTCGGTCACCGTGGCGCGACGCTTGCGCTCGGCCGCCATCTGCAGCCGCATGGCGTCCTCGACTTCCTCGGGCATGCTGATGTCCTGGATCTCGACGCGCGTCACCTTGACGCCCCACTTGTCACCGACTTCATCCATGGTGATCTGTAAGGCGTCGTTGACCTCCTTGCGGCTCTCGAAGAGCTTGTCGAGCTCCATGCGACCGATCTCGGAGCGCAGGCTGGTCTTGGCCAGGACCTCGACGGCCTGGGTGAAGTTCTCGACTTCATAGACGGCGCGCTTGGGATCGACGATCTGGAAGTAGAGCGCGCCATTGACTGTCACGGTGACGTTGTCCGTCGTCACCACGCTCTGGCCGGGGAAGTCCATCACCGTCTCGCGGCGATCGATGCGCGTCTCCTCCACCACCAGCGGCAGGTTGTCGCCCTTGACCTCACGATAACGGCGAATGGTGATGGAGCGCGGCTTGTCGATGAACGGAATCACCAGATTCACGCCGGATTCCAGTGTGCGGCTGTAGCTGCCGAGGCGTTCGATGACGACGGCTTCTGACTGCTGGACGATCATCAATCCCTTGGCCAGCAGGATTACCACCAGCGCCAGTATGAAAAGAATGATGATGAGTCCCGGACTGATAATCATATTGCTCAACTCCCTTGAACTGGGCCGTATCCGCAAGCCCTTGTGAAATATCCGATCACGCTTGATCCGCTGCCACCACGACCGCGCCGTCGAGCCGCGATCTCATGGCGTCTTTGTGCAGTTTCCTTCGAGACAGACTACTTCGAGACCGATTCCTTCGAGACAGGCTCGACACAGACGGTGATGCCTTCGACGCTGACGATCCTGACCGTGTCCCCCGCTGTCGGCGGCGTCTCCCCCTCCCAGCGTAGCGGATACTCATTGCCTGACACGCGCACGGCAGGTTTGCCGCCGTTGCCGATGATCACCTTGGCCAGCTGCCCGGTCTCCGCGCCGCTGCCCAGGGTACCGTAGGGCGTCTTGGGCAACAGATAGGGATGGATCTTGCGCACGAACAGCGGCACCAGCACCAGGGCCGTGATCGCGACGCTGATCAACTGGATGTTTAGCCCCGCCCCCAGCCCCGCCGCCAGAGCGCCCCCGAGGGCACTGACACCCAGTGCCAGCAGCACGAACTGCGCGCCCAGCAGCTCAAGCCACGCCAGAATCAGCGCGAGGATGACCCAGATATGCCACGCCGCCAAACCGACCATGCAATCACTCCCTGAAGTCCTGACTCCCGCCCTGCGCGGCCGAGAGATTGGAAGAATACGCTGCCACCAACGCAACGAGCGCAGCCTGAGTAAACCTCAGACTGCGCTCGTGTACCAGCCAGCTCTCATGGCCCAGCCAGCGCTCAATGGCCCAGCTGCGGGCTCATGAGTGTGTCAGCAGGGCGGCGCCCTGCGGGGCGACCAGACGCAGAGCGCCGGGAATCAGCTGGAATTCGCTGTTCTCGATCAGATAGCTCTCGCCATCGAGATTCACCGGCAGCGACTCACCCCGATAGTGCAGCGAGTCAGTGCGCACATACCGCACGAAATGGCCGTCGTCGGGAAGCGACTCCAGCTCCTCGATCACCTCCCCCACCCGCGCGATGGGGAAGTCGCGGATCACCAGCACATCGAAGCAGCCATCATCGAGCAGCGCCCGAGGTGCCAGCTCCTGACCGCCGCCCGCCTGACGACCATTGCCGATCGCCAGCACGAACAACGCCAGCTCCTCCTCCACCCCGTTGAGGGTCACGCTGCCACGATAGGGACGGAAGTCCCATGCCTTGAGCACGCCCATCAGCGAATAGGCCCCGCCGCCGAACAGCTTCTTGAGGCCACCGGGCGTCGAGCGCGTCACCTCGGCACCGAAGCCCGCCGAGGCCATGTTGAGGAAGTAGGCATCATCCAGCTGCACCACATCGACGGCTCGCGCCGCCCCTTCGCAGGCCAGCGCCAGCGATTCCGTCACCGGCTCGGGGATGCCGAGCGAGGTCGCCAGGTCATTGGCGGTGCCCAACGGCAGGATCGCGACTTCCGGACGCTTCGCGACTGGATGCTGCATCAATGCATTGGCGATCAGATTGAGGGTGCCGTCACCGCCGCCAACGACCAGCCGCGTGACGCCTTCATCGACCGCCTCGCGCACCAGTCTCGCGACATCATCACCCTCGAAGGTCAACCGCACTTCAAGCCCTGCCATACGCTCACGCTGAGCGAAGATGGCCTCACGCAGCTCCGGCTGCTGAGCCTTGTCCCCGTTGAGTATCACGCGCACACGCGCCGCTGATTCCATGGTGCCTCCTTGGCGACATGCGGATCGAGCGACAAGCATACTCCGGTCGGGGGCCTTCAATGAACCATCTCTGCCCCGCGGCCCGCCGTGGTTGTCAGCCAGCGAATCCTCCATGCCCGGCCAGTCGCACCGGCCAGTCCTACCGACTAGACGCCCGGCTGACGTCGCGCGCCCAACAGCAGCAACGGCAGCACCATCACCACGCTGATCAGCAGCAGCCCCTGCTGAGGGGCGAGCGGCGTATTGAGCAGCGCCGTCGCCACCACTGCCGAGCCGCCGAGCTGGATGCTGCCGAGCAGCGCCGCTGCGGTGCCGGCACGCTCAGCGAAGGCCTCCAGCGCCAGGCTTGACGCCGCGCCGAGCGCCAGCGAGAAGCCGACCGACAGCACTGCCACCGGCACCATGAAGGCCGCGGCCGACAGTGGCAGCCAGGCAAAGGCCGCGCCCTGCATCAGGCCGGAGAGCAGGATAATCGCCAGCCCCAGGCGCACGGTGGGCTGACGGCCGAGGCGCGTGATCACGCGCGGTGCGAAGAAGAAGGTGATGATATTGATCACGGCATTGCCGCCGAACAGGGCACTGAAGACCAGCTCGGAGTGACCGAGGCGCTCGACCAGCAGCTCGGAGGACGACGACACATACAGCAGGATGGCGCTCATCGCGGCCATCGCGACCAGCGCCTGATACAGGAAGCGCCAGCTGGTCAACACGGGGCGGTAGCGCGCCCAGTTGTACAGCGGACGCTCCACGACCGTCGTGGCCGGACGCGTCTCGCCAAAGCTCTTCCACGCCATCAGGCCGACGCACAGCGCGAAGGCGGCCATGAACAGGAAGTTGGAGCGCCAGCCGAACTGCACCGCCAGCAGGCCGCCCAGCACCGGCGCCAGCGCCGGGATGATGCACAGCGCACCATTCAGATAGCTGTACATCCTGGCGCCCTGCTCCGGCGTGTAGCAGTCACGCACGGCCGCGAAGGCCACCGTCACCGTGGCACATGCCCCCAGCCCCTGCAGGATACGCCCGAGATACAGCATGCTGATGTCCTGTGCCAGCACGGCGACCATCGCGCCGACGAGATAGACCGTCGCGCCACCCAACAGCGCCGGACGCCGTCCGTAGAGGTCCGTCAACGGGCCGACCAGAATCTGCCCGACACCCACAGCGCCCAGAAACAGCGTCACCGTCATCTGCATCACATCGGTAGGCTGGGCGAATTCGCGCGCCATCGCCGGCAGTGAGGGCAGATAGATATCGATCGCCAGCGGCGAGAACATCACGCAGCCGACCAGCAGCAACAGCAATAGTCGTGCGTTGGGCATGGGCCTTGCGGCAGCAGAGGAAGACACGGACATGGATAATCTCGAGAGTCAGAAGCCAAGGGCGGCCCGACAAAGGGCCATCAAGAATCCGCAGAGCCTAGCGCCTGCGACTTATGAAGCAAAATGATATTATTTCAGGCCTGATATTCCACTGGAGAAACTCATGAGCGCGACAGCCCCGCAGACACCCGCAAGGCCGGTTGCCGCCCAGTCTCCAGCCGCGTCTTCACTGCCTGCGTCTTCGGGCTCAGCACCAGCGGCCACGCCCTTCAACACGCCCTTCAACACGCGCATCGACCTCAATCTGCTGCAGGTGCTGCAGGTGCTGCTGGAAGAGTGCAGCGTGACGCGCGCGGCGGGCCGTCTGCACCTCTCGCAGTCTGCCGTCAGCAAGAGTCTGGCACGCCTGCGCGTGATGTTTGATGACGCCCTTTTCATTCGCGAACGCCACGGTCTGCGCCCCACGGCGCAGGCCCTGTCATTGCGTGGTGAACTGGCCGAGCTGCTCTCGCGCCTCGAGAATCTGAGCGCCCCTGCCACCTTCACCCCCGCCACCAGCCAGCGGCGCTTTCAACTGGCGGTGCTGGAAAGCGCCTGGGCGACCCTGATGCCGTCCTGCACGCGCGCACTGACCGATGCGCTGCCGCATGGCAGCCTCGAGATCAGTCGCTGGCAGGCCGATTGCCTGAGCCTGATGGAAAAGGGCCAGCTGGATATCGGGCTTGCCGGACACGATCACAGTGCCGAGACCCCGGGCGAGCCGCCCGCCCTCCCCGCTGGCTTCCAATCACGCCTGCTGTGGCGCGACGACCATATGATTCTGGTGCGGCATGATCATCCGCTCACGCGGCGCCAGACACCGATGACGCTGAGTGAATTCGCGGCCTTGAGTCATGTGCAGGCCACCTGCGAGGGGCGCTCACGCTGGTCGCTGGATGAGCGGCTGGAGCAGCACGGCGCACCACGCCGCATCAGCGTGCTGGTGCCGGATTTCCGCGATGCCCTGAGCATCGTCGCGCACAGCGAGCTGGTGTTCTGCGCCCCCAGAAGCTTTGCCCAGGCCAGCAGCGAGCTGCATGGGCTGGCGATCCTTGAGCTACCGATGCGCCTGCCCGCGCTCAGCTACCGCTTGATCTGGCATGCCAGCCACGAGCAGGACCCCGGGCACCGCTGGTTGCGACAGTCCCTGCTGACGCATATCCGCAACGCGCATGGGGAAGACGCCGAGGCCGCTGAGCTCTAGAATGGCCCCATTCTGAATTCGCCACCCGCCCTGCGGCACTGGCGCCGATACCCGCACGTCCCATGAGGTTCTGCCATGCGCTCCATCATCCGCCTGTTCTTCCGCACCCTGCGTCTGGTGCTGGCTCCCTTCATGCTGCTCAGCGAGAAGCTGACCCGCGGCAGCGCGCTCGAGCGCAGCCCCGCCCAGCAGGCCGAGGTGGATGCCGAGACGGCCAAGCTGGCGTTGTATCAGTTCTCGACCTGCCCGTTCTGCATCAAGGTGCGCAAGCGCATGCATCAGCTGAACCTGAACGTCGAGCAACGCGACACCCAGCACAACGCCACTCACCGCCAGGCCCTCGAACAGGGTGGCGGTCGTGTCAAGGTGCCGTGCCTGCTGATCACCCATGACGATGGTCGCGAAGAGTGGATGTACGAATCCGACACCATCAATGCCTACCTGCAGGAGCGCTTCGGCAGCGCGGCCTGACAGGATAACGGCTGATACGATGCAGACCGCAAGAGGCCGCTCTCATGAGCGGCCTCTTGCGGTCTTGTGAGCGCGATCACGCGCGCTTGGGTGCCTCTCTTCTGCTTACCGTCTTGCCCACCTTCTGCCTCTCATCAGGCCAGCGCCTGCGAGACGGATGCCCGCTTGAGGCGAGCCGCCTGGCGCATCTGATCCATCGCCCACACCATCGCCAGCGTCAGCGCGACGGCCCCCAGGGTATGCGCCAGCGCCAGATCCAGCGGCAACCACCACAGCACATTGGCGATTCCCAAGCCTGCCTGCACCAGCCAACACCCCAGCGCCCAGCGCCAGGGGTTGTCAGGTGCCGCCGTCCGCGCCGGCAAGTGGCGGCGCTGGCGCCAATACAGCGCCAACAGCACCGCCCCCAGCAGCACGGCCCCGCCACGGTGCGCCATGTGGATGGCCGTGCGCGCCTCACCATGCAGCTGCCCATGCAGATAGCTGGGGCCGACATCCTGGGTCAGGTGGAAGCCCTCTCCCCAGTCCATCGCCGGCCATGCGGCACCATTGCAGGTCGGGAAACCTTCACAGGCAAGCCCGGCATAATTGCTCGAGGTCCAGCCCCCCAGGGCCAGCTGCCCCAGCAGCAGAGCCGCGGCCAGAGTGGCCAGCCAGGGCTGACGCCGGATGTGCGCTGCATCAGCGCTCGCCTTGTGTTGCTCAGCCGTCACATTGAGGTGCGCCGCCCGTCGTCTGAGTGATAGCCACAGCAACAGCAGCAGGCTCAACACGCTCAGACCGCCCAGCAGATGCAGCGTCACCACCTGCGGCCACAGTTTCAGCGTCACGGTAAAGGCCCCGAACGCGCCCTGAACCAACAGCATGCCCAACAACAGCCAGCAGCCGGCCAAGGGAAAACGAGTGCGCGCCTCCTCGCCCCAGTGATCAGTCACCTTTGCCTCGCCGCTGCCACCCTCGAAGGTCTGCGATTGATGAGCATCCCGACGGCGAACCCGCCAGCCCAGTGCGAGCAAAGCGATGGCCGCAAGCCCGAGCAGACTCGCCGCATAACGATGGATCATCTCCGCCCACGCCTTGTAGCCTTCAAGCGGATGATGCGGGCTATGCAGACTCGCCGTCTGGGCATCCGGCACGACTAGGGCGCCATAACAGCCCGGCCAGTCGGGGCACCCCAGCCCGGCGTCCACCAGCCGCGTCCAGGCTCCCAGCCCGATCACCAGAATGACCAGTCCCAGCATGCTGGCGACCAGTCGCTGACTGCTGCGCCACAGGCGTGCCGTCACCCGCCGGCTCGCCGCCTGCCGTGAGACAGGGCCATGCACCAGATCAGACGTCAGCTCAGGCGTCGCCATCGAGAAGGCCTGCGCAGCTGAGGCTTCATCCGTGGTGGCGTGGCGCAGAAATGGCGGGCGAGGCAGCAACGCCGCCCCTCGTTGGCGAGCCCGCGAGACGGCGCAGGCCCGCGGTGGATAGCGCTTCTGTATGGCGAGGCGAGACATGGCATATCTCCCTGGTGAAGCGAAAGAAGATCACTCCCGGCCTGGCGAGGCGTGGTCTGGAGAGGCCCGGCCTGGCTAGGCACAAACTATCGAGGCGCAACCTGGCGAGGTCCGGCCTGGCGAGGCGCTAACTATCGAGGCGCAACCGGATTACGCTTGAGCAGCCGGCGCACATCTTTCATCACGGCCTGCGGCGTAATCTCGGGCCCGTAGGCGACCACGACCTGCCCGTGAGGGTCGATCAGGCGTAACTGGTGCGGCGCGGAGGTGGTGTCGTTGGGCGCCGGCCAGCGCCCGAGCGCCCGTTGCTCGCCCGGCACCTGAGGATGCACAAAGGTCTTTTCAGCCACCACCAGGCGGCCCAGGCGTGGCGCCTCCTTGCCAAGCGCGCGATGCAGGCGCCACCAGCGCTCGGCCTGCGCCGCGGCCAGCTGTGGCTGGTTCGGCTCCGGCCAGCTGAGCCAGAAACGCTGCTCATCCGCGCCTCGGGCGGCCAGCGGCGGCATGCCGGGGGCCTCCTTCGCGCTAACAGCGCTGCCAGTCGCGTTTCCTGTGGCGTTTTCGGTGACGTTGTCAGTGGCGTTTTCTGTCACGAGGTAGTCGAGCGACCAGTCCGTGAGCGGCTTGACCTTTGGCAACAGGGCACCGTTTGCCACCCGCCCCTCGGGAATCCCGACCTGTGCGCTCAGCATGGCCCACGCCAAGGGCAGCGGGGCGGACAACAGCCCCAGCAAGGCCACGAGTTTCAGACGCTGTCGCATCACGTGTGTCATCGCTCTCCTCCTGACGACGGCTTCCCTGCTTGCCCGGGTGTGCGGACAACAGACTCAAGACACAAGCACCAGACGTTAGGCCTGGCGCTGACGTAGCGCGGACTGGCGTTGACGGCGCGCGCCCAGAACCATGACCACCGCCGCCCCCAGGCTGAGTCCCAGCCACTGCAACGCATAGGCATAATGGCGCTCCGGCGTCATGTTGCTCGGCTGCCACCAGGGCAGGAATCGCCCCTCCCCGCTCGTCTGGTGCAGGACACCCGCAAAGGCCGGTGTGCCCAGCGCCTGCCAGGCGCTCAGATCGACCTGCTGCAGACGCTGCCCCTCGCGGTTGGGGCCGAACAGTGGGCCACCACTGTTGCCTTGACCGTTCAGCCACTGCCAGCGACCACTGATCACCCCGGAGCCTGTCGGGGTCGTGAACTCCGGGTCGCTGCGCGGGGCCGGCGATGCCACGAAGCCACGCTCCACCAGCCACCAGCGGCCATCCAGCGTTCGGAAGGGCGTGAGCACCGCCACGCCATGGCGCTTGTCCAGCGTGCGGTTGTCCAGCAGCAGGCTGTGTTCCGCGAGCCACTCGCCGCGCAGCTCGATCAGGCTGGCACTGGCGGGCGGTGCCGTCGGCATCACCAGCTCCGGCGCGCTGGCGGTATCCTCCAGATGCTGGGCACGCGCCTGGCCACGCATCACCTGCCAGCTGCACAGACACAGACCGAGCACGATCAGGCATCCCCAGAACAGCCACCAGCCGCGTCCGACCTGGCGCTCCTGCGTCGCCGCTGTGGATGACACCTGCGCCGCAGGCACTGACTTGCGCTTGTCAGCCGGATGAGCTCGACTGTCACTAGCGAGTGCTGCGCTGTGCTCACCCGCCACTGTCTGCGCCCCGGGAGGTGACATGCTGCTCAAATCGCTGATCGCACTGGTCTTTATCGGCATGCTGGCAAGCCTGGTCGCCGGCGCCGGTTTTCTGCTGCGCGATGGCAGCCGCAGTCGACGCCTGCTGACCTCTCTCAAATGGCGGGTTGGCCTGGCAGTGTGTCTGGTGATTCTGCTGGTCATTGGCTTCTCCACCGGAATGCTGGACTGACATCACGCCGCGTGCTGTCAGAACACATAGACGAACAGGAACAGACCGATCCACACCGCATCGACGAAGTGCCAGTACCAGGCAGCCGCTTCGAAGGCGAAGTGACGTTCACTCGAGAAGTGGCCGCGTATCACGCGCACCAGCATCACGATCAGAATCAGGGTGCCGATGGTGACGTGCAGACCATGAAAACCGGTCAGCAGGAAGAAGGTGCCGCCATAGACCCCCGCCTGCAGCGTCAGCCCCAGGTGATGCCAGGCCTCGTAGTATTCGATGCCCTGCAGGGTCAGAAAGCACAGCCCCAGCACCACGGTGCCCGCCAGCCAGTTGCGCGCCGTGCGCCGAAACTCCATCTTCAGCGCTTCATGCGCCACCGTGAGGGTGACGCTGGAACTGACCAGCAACAGCGTGTTGGCCAGCGGCAACTGCCAGGGCGACAGCAGCTCTCTGGGCCCGGCGATGCTGGCATCCGGCGGCGTCATCAGGGGCCAGCTGGCGGTGAAGTCAGGCCACAGCAGCGCCGTCACTCCCTTGGCGCCCTCGCCATCGAGCCAGGGCAGCGCGAAGGTTCGCAGATAGAACAGCGCCCCGAAGAAGGCCGCGAAGAACATCAATTCCGAGAAGATGAACCAGGCCATGCCCCAGCGGAACGAGCGGTCCATCTGGTCATCGTAGAGGCCGCCCATCGACTCGCGCACCACATCCCGAAACCAGCCCGCCATCACCAGCACCACGGCCAGCAGGCCGATGCCTGACAGCCAGGCGGCGCTGCCGTGCACCATCCAGATTCCGGTGCCGATCATCATGCCGCCCACCGCCAGCACGCCGAAGATGGGCCAGGCACTGTGGGCCGGGACGTAATAGCTGCCACTGCTCATGTTTCACCTCCTGCAGAATGCTCTGCACCATCGTCCCCCGCGGATGACGGCGTCGTGACCGGATAGAGCGTGTACGCCAGGGTCAGATCACGAATGCCCTCCGGAAGGTCAGGATCGACCTGAAAGACCAGCGGCAGCTCGCGCCGCTCGCCTGCTGCCAGCGTCTGCTCCTGGAAGCAGAAGCACATGATCTTGCGCAGATGCAGTGAGCCCTCGGCAGGACTGACACTGGGGACCGCGCGGCCACGCACCGGGTAATCGGCGTGATTGGTGAACACGAAACGCGCGCTGTACTGGCCACCGGGATGGATGCGGAATTGCTCATCCAGCGCCTCGAGCGTCCACGGCAGGCCCTGCCCCTGCTGGGTGATGAAGCGCACCGAGACCCAGCGGCTCTCGTCGATCTCCATGGCCACCGCGGCCCTGGCCTGACTGGCGGCCTTGCCATTCAGCCCGGTGAGATTGCAGAAGACGTCATAGAGCGGCACCAGCGCGAAGGCGAAGCCCAGCATCGCGACCAGCGCCAGCAGCGTGCGCCGCACGGTGCGTGCCACTGCCTGTTGCTGTTGTGCTGCGTGATCGCGTGAGGGCATGTCACTCTCCTGGCCGCTGTCCATCGCTCAGCGGATGATCTGGCCATCGCGGGTCTGCGGAGGAATCTCGAAGGTATGCAGCGGCGCCGGGCTCGGCACGCTCCACTCCAGGTCCACCGCGCCCTCCCAGGCACACGCCGGCGCCCTGACACCGCCGCGCGCGCACTTGACGATCACGACCAGGAACAGCAGCTGCGAGATACCGAACAGGAAGGCGCCGATACTGGACAGCATGTTGAAGTCGGCGAATTGCAGCGCGTAATCCGGGATGCGCCGCGGCATGCCGGCCAGCCCCGAGAAGTGCATCGGGAAGAAGGTCAGGTTGACGCCGATGACCGACAGCCAGAAATGCCACTTCGAGAGCCCCTCATGGGGATAGAAGCCGGTCCACTTGGGCAGCCAGTAGTAGGCTCCGGCGAGAATCGCGAACAGCGCGCCGGGCACCAGCACATAGTGGAAATGCGCCACCACGAAGTAGGTGTCGTGGTACTGGAAATCCGCCGGGGCGATGGCCAGCATCAGGCCCGAGAAGCCGCCGATGGTGAACTGGACGATGAAGGCGATCGCAAACAGCATCGGGGGCTCGAAGCTGATGGAGCCGCGGAACATGGTGGCGATCCAGTTGAAGACCTTCACGCCGGTCGGCACCGCGATCAGCATCGTCGTGTACATGAAGAACAGTTCCGCCACCAGTGGCAGGCCGACGGCGAACATGTGATGCGCCCAGACCAGGAAGGACATGATCGCGATGGAGCCGGTGGCGTAGACCATCGAGGCGTAACCGAACAGCCGCTTGCGCGAGAAGGTCGGCACGATGGCGGACACGATGCCGAAGGCCGGCAGGATCATGATGTAAACCTCGGGATGCCCGAAGAACCAGAACAGATGCTGGAACAGCACCGGGTCGCCGCCACCGGCGGCATTGAAGTAGCTGGTGCCGAAGTTGATGTCGAACAGCATCATGGTGATGGCGCCCGCCAGCACCGGCATCACCGCGATCAGCAGGAAGGCCGTGATCAGCCAGGTCCAGACGAACAGCGGCATGTCCATCAGGCGCATGCCCGGGGCACGCAGATTGAGGATGGTGGCGATGATGTTGATGGCGCCGAGAATCGAGCTGATGCCGGCGATGTGCAGCGAGAAGATGAAGAAGCTGGTCGAGGGCGGCGCATAGGTGGTGGACAGCGGCGCGTAGAAGGTCCAGCCGAAGTTGGGGCCACCGCCCTCCATCAGCAGGGTGGAAAGCAGCAACAGGAAGGCGACCGGCAACAGCCAGAAGCTGAAGTTGTTGAGGCGTGGCAGCGCCATGTCGGGCGCGCCGATCTGCAGCGGAATCATCCAGTTGGCCAGTCCCGTGAAGGCCGGCATGATGGCGCCGAACACCATGATCAGCCCATGCATGGTGGTCATCTGGTTGAAGAACTCCGGCTGCACCATCTGCAGGCCGGGCTGGAACAGCTCGGTGCGGATCACCAGCGCCATGATGCCGCCGATGAACAGCATGCTCAGCGAGAAGATCAGATAGAGGGTGCCGATATCCTTGTGATTGGTGGTCAGCAGCCAGCGCAGCATGCCGCGCGGCGCGCTGCCGTGGCCCTCGCCCACATGAGCGCCGCCTGCGGTGGCCCCCTCGCTCTCGCTGGCCTGAAGTACCGCCTTGCGTGGCTGTTCACTGGCCATGACACGCCTCCTGAATGCGTCGCTTGCACGCTATTGAGACAGCTGTTCCTTGATGACGGCTGGCTGCACCAGCTCGCCGGTATCGTTGCCCCAGGCGTTGCGCTCATAGGTGATGACAGCCGCCAGCTCGACCGGGCTCAGCACATCGGCAAAGGCCGCCATGGGCGTGCCCGCCTTGCCGTTGACCACGATATCGATGTGCGCCTGCATGTCCTGGGTGACGATGGCGCTGCCTACCAGCGAGGGGAACGCCGGCGGCATGCCCTGGCCATCCGGCTGATGACAGGAGGCGCAGATGGTGGCGTAGGTCTTCTCGCCCTTCTCCATCAGCTCCTCGAGGCTCCAGTCACGACCGGCATCGTTGAGCGCGGCCTCGGCTTCGGCCTTGCGCGCGATCAGCCACTCATCGAACTCGGCCTCCGGTAGCGCCTCGACCACCACCGGCATGAAGCCGTGGTCCTTGCCGCACAGCTCGGTGCACTGGCCACGATAGGTGCCGGGGGTCTCGATGCGCGTCCAGGCCTCATTGATGAAGCCGGGAATGGCGTCCTTCTTGACGCCGAAGTCCGGCACCCACCAGGAGTGGATGACGTCGGCGGAGGTGGTCAGGAAACGCACCTTGCGATTGATGGGCAACACCAGCGGGTTGTCGACTTCCAGCAGGTAATGCTCGCCCTTGGCGGCGGTGTTGTTGATCTGCTCGCGCGGGGTCGCGAGGCTTGAGGTGAAGGCGACATCCTCGCCCAGATACTCGTACTGCCAGCGCCATTGGTGGCCGGTGATCTTCACGTCCAGCGCCGATTCGGAGGCGTCGTACATGTCCTTGAGCGTGGCGGTGGCAGGCACCGCCATCACCACCAGAATCAACAGCGGGATGGCGGTCCACAGAATCTCGATACGGGTGTTTTCATGAAAGCTTGCCGATACCGCACCGCGTGATTTGCGGTGCTTGATCATCGCGTAGCCCATCACACCGAATACTACGATGCCGATGACCACACAGATCCAGAAGATGATCATGTGCAGCGAGTGGATCTCGCGACTGACCGCGGTGACCCCGACCGGCATGTTGTATTCGACTGCCAGCACCGAAGGGGTAAGGGCTGTCAGTGACAAGGTCGTCAGTGACAGGGTCGTCAGTGACAGGGTCGTCACTGTGCGTCGCAAGCGCAGACGCATTGGCCTGGTGACACGGGAAAGGCATTCCGCGATCCATGACATCGGCGCCTCCTTGTCATTGTTATCGAGAGCCTCACCCAGATGACGGCGCTGAGCGGCTCCCCGTGCTCCGACTTGCTTCGAGTATAGAAGAGCTTGGCGGAACACAAGGTCGCGTGGATCAACCCACTGATACTCCTTGGTCGCAAGGCAGAGCGAGGCAAAAACGGCTACCCCGCGCGTGATGCCGCCTGAGCACAAGGCAGCGGCGCGCTTCTGCGTTCAGTCCACGCAGAGAGGCGGCGATTCAGGAATGTCCTGGAGGTTTGCTGGCGACATGCCGGCGCGCGTCGGGGCGACCAATGGCGAAGTTATATGCGCATTTATCGATGTTAGCGTCACGCCGATCTGCACCAATGTGTTGAAAGTCTTGCTTGAAAGCCCTGACGGAAGGTCTTGCTCGGCGTGCGCTCGACAGCGGCATGTCGACCTGACAACCAGCACACGCCAGCACGCCCTACTCAATCCATCACCACGCCCCTCGGAATCTGCCATGAACGCCATCTGGCTTGCCCTGTTCGGCTGCGCCGCCTTCGCCATCGGCTATCGCTTCTATTCCCGCTTTCTGGCCGAACGCATCTTCCGCCTCGACCCGAATTTCGTGACGCCAGCACATGCGCTGCGCGATGACACCGACTATCTGCCGACCAATCGCTGGGTGCTGTGGGGTCACCATTTCACCTCGGTGGCGGGCGCAGCCCCCATCGTCGGTCCGGCGATCGCCGTCTACTGGGGCTGGCTGCCGGCCGTGCTGTGGGTCGTGCTGGGCAGTCTGTTCGCGGCAGGCGTGCATGATTTCGGCACCTTGACGCTATCGGCGCGCCATCGCGGCCAGTCGGTCGGCACCCTGGCGGACAAGCTGATCGGCAAGCGTGCCAAGCTGCTGTTTCTGTTCATCATCCTGATTCTGGTCCTGATGCTGAACGCGGTGTTCGCCTGGGTGATCGCCAATCTGTTCATCAACTTCCCGGCCAGCGTGCTGTCGGTGCTGATCCAGATTCCGCTGGCGGTATGGATCGGCCATCGCGTCTATCGTCGTGGCGGCAAGATGTTGATCCCCTCGCTGCTCGCGCTGATGGTGATGTATGCCGCCGCCCTGCTGGCGGGTCAGTTCGAGTTCCTGCAGATCGACCTGGCCGGTGCCTTCACCGCCATGGCCGGTGGCGAAGATGCCACCCTGCTGTTCGGCCTTTCGCCCATCTCCAGCGCCTTCCTGGTGTGGATCATCGCGCTGATGAGCTATGTCTACATCGCGTCGGTCTTGCCGGTCTGGAAACTGCTGCAGCCACGCGACACCATCAACTCTCACCAGCTGGTGGTCGGGCTGGTACTGCTGTACCTGGGACTGGCCGTAGGTGGCCCGCATCTCAAGGCGCCGGCCTTCAACGCCGATGCCGAGATGTCCTTCTACCCGCTGCTGTTCATCACCATTGCCTGCGGCGCCATCTCGGGCTTCCACGGTCTGGTCGCCTCCGGCACCACCTCCAAGCAGCTGTCCCATGAACCGGATGCGCGCCTGATCGGTTACTCCGGCGCGCTGGGCGAAGGCATGCTGGCGCTGATTTCCATCATCGCGGTGGCAACCCTGTTCGCAACCCAGGCCGACTTCACCGCAACCTATTCAAGCTTCGCCGCGGCGGGTGCCAATGGCCTCTCGAGCTTCGTTCAGGGGTCCGGCCAACTGATCTCGCACCTCGGCCTGCCCGCCAACGTCGGCAGTACGCTGGTCGCGGTCATCGTGGTCAGCTTCGCAGCGACCACGCTGGACTCCGCCGTGCGCCTGATGCGCTACATCATCGCGGAACTGGGCAGCGAATACGGCATGCCAGCGCTCAGCCACAAGCATGTCGCCACCAGCATCGCCGTCATCGCCAGTGCCGCACTGGTCATCCTGCCGCAGGGACCCAAGGGCTTCGGTTCCGGCGGCTACCTGCTGTGGCCGTTGTTCGGCACCAGCAATCAGCTGCTGGCGGGCATCTCGCTGATGCTGGTGTCGGTGTGGCTCAAGCGTCAGGGCCGCCCTGTCATCTATACCCTGGCCCCGATGGTCTTCCTGATGATCATGACGCTGTGGGCGATGGTGCAGCAGGTGGTGCTGGATTGGTCGGGCATGGGCAGCAACGACCCACAATGGCTGTTGTTCACCTTCGGCAGCCTGATCATGGTGTTTGCGCTGTGGATTCTGCTCGAGGCCAGCCGCAGCCTGAAGTCTCCCGCCCGGGTGAGCGCTCATGAGAGCTGATGACGATACTCGGTTGGCGTCATTACCGCGCCAGCCGGGGCTGACAAGGCGCCTGCTGACAGGCGCCATTCAGCTGCGGGATGGCTGGGAGGCCATGCTGCGCGTCAACCAGCAGCGCGATCTGGCGCAGCTTGCCCGTGAGGAGGAGGACATCTTCATGATGATGAGCTTCGCGGAGCTGATGGGCATCCCCAATCCGGCGCCGGCCGTCTCGCTGGAGATGCTGCCGCTGATGCTGGAACGCATGCATGACTGGCACCTGCGTCAGGGACTTGAGCATTCACCGCTGGAGGGCATCAAGTGCTGTTGAGCAGGCTATGGAAACGCGCAGCATTCCGCACGGCGAAAGATACGGCTGTCTGGGAAGGCACTCAGCCGTCAGCGGCTCACGAGACTTACGAAACTCACGAGGCTCACAAGGCTCACACTCACCAGTCTGGCCAAGCACCGGAGCAAGCCGGGAAATCGGAGCATCCCGAGATCTGGTTCTTCGGTGGCAAGGGCGGTGTCGGCAAGACCAGCTGCGCGGCGGCCCAGGCGCTGGCACTGGCGGAGAAAGGCGAAGCGACCCTGCTGGTGTCGACAGACCCCGCGCACAACCTCGGCGACCTGTTCGGTGCGGTCGGTGGCAAGCCCTGCAACATCGCGCCGCGCCTCGACGTGATGGAACTGGACCCCGAACGGGAATGCGACCGCTACCTGGAGGCGGTCCGCCAGCGAATCGCCCCCCTGGTAAGTGGCGAGCGCAGTGCCACCGTGATGCGCCAGCTCGAGCTGTCACGCCACGCCCCCGGCACCAGTGAAGCGGCACTCTTCGATGCGCTGGTGGAGATCATCCTGACTCCGCCAGCCCCGCTGGAAGATGAAACTTCACACTATCGCCACATCCTGTTCGATACGGCCCCCAGCGGGCACACAATTCGACTGCTGAGCCTGCCTGAAGTGCTGGGCGGCTGGCTGGAGGGCATGCTGGGTCAGCGTAGGCGCGCCGTCGCCGAACGCAGCCTGTGGCTGGACAGTCAGCAGGCGTCAGAGACGCCAGGCGAAGAAGCGCCGGAAGACCCGATCAGCGAGGCGCTGGAGCAACGCCGTACGCGCTACGCAGCATTGCGTCAGCGCTTGAGCGATACCCGCCGGGCGCGCGTGATTCTGGTCAGCACGCCGGAGAAGCTGCCGTGTCTGGAGACGACCCGAACACGAGAGGCGCTGGAAGCTCATGGCCTGGCCGTCGGCGGCTTGATCATCAATCAGTGCCTGCCGGAACCCGCCGCGCAAGGGGCTGGCGGTCCCTCCTCAACGCCCCACGAGCCGCAGGCTGACTGGGTCGCGACCTGGCGAGAACAGCAACGACACTGGACCGCCAGACTGGAGGAGGCCTTCGCTGATCGCCCGCGCCTGCGTCTGCTGCGCCAACCACAGCTGCCGGAGGACCGCGCAAGCCTTGCCCCGCTGGTGGCACAATTCACGGCGTTCCGCCCCTGGTCACCCGCCCCTGCCGCGTCCTCTTGCGGTTGCGCTGCCCCCGCCAGATGACTCGAGAGGTCGCCCTGCTCTTCAGCCCCTCAGCGCTTCAGCCCCTCAGCACTTCCGCTCTTTCGCCCTCCCGCTTCCTCGCTCTCCCGACCTCATGCTGATCCGCTGATCCGTCATGTGCTGACGACATGCATTCGCGTACGGGGTCGGGGAGTTCATCATTCAGACACTTCGATCTGATAACTTATTCAGAATTTGCGCATATTGATGCACCATCACTGACCTCGTCTCACCTGACTTGTGCACGCATCTTGAGTGAGGCGAGGCATGTGCACGCCTGCGGGCATGGCAAGCGAATTGCATTGTCTTGCATCCCCCTCCAAGACGTTCAGAATGCTGCTCACATGGCAACAATCTGTTGCAACAGGGTGCGCAATAACTGCACAAAACAACCATACAGTCGCCTCGCCATTCCGATAGAATAGCGGGCTAAATATATTCCTCATCATGACATCGTTGCTTTGACCTGCCGCGCCTGCGGTAAGTCACAATGTGGCGATAGTGACGCACTTCAGCCCCTGAATTTCGTAAAGGACGCTCCATGGCCCCGACTTCCCCCAGTCAATCCCGCTTGCAGAGACACCCATTGGCTTTCAATGCCCGCCGCCTCGGCCTGCTTCCGGCAAGCCTGCTGCTGGTCGGTGCCTTGCTGGCCGGCTGTAGCGGCGACAAGGAGGAGGCTGGCCAAGGCTCCGCCGCAGGCGCCAGCCAGGCCGCTCAGGTCGATGTCGTCACCGTCACTGCCCAGGATGTACCGCTCACCACCGAACTTCCAGGCCGCACGCGTGCCTATCAGATCGCGGAAGTGCGTCCGCAGGTCGGCGGCATCATCGAATCGCGCGACTTCACCGAAGGCAGTGACGTCGAGGAAGGTCAGGTGCTCTATCACATCGATTCGCGCACCTATCGCGCCGATGTCGAGAGCGCCAAGGCGAGCCTGGCGCGCGCCGAGGCGAGCCTCAACACCTCGAGCCTCAAGGCCAAGCGCTACAAGAATCTCGTCGCGCGCAAGATGGTCAGCCAGCAGGATTATGACGATGCCGTGGCCACCGTCGGCGAAGACCGTGCCGATGTCGCCTCAGCCAAGGCCGCGGTATCCAGCGCGCAGATCAACCTGGATTACACCAAGGTCACCTCACCGATCAGTGGTCGTATCGGCAAGTCCAGCGTCACCAAGGGCGCACTGGTCACGGCCAGTCAGGAAACCAGCCTGGCCACCGTCCAGCAGCTGGACCCCATCTATGTCGACCTGACCCAGTCCGCCACCGAAGTGCTGCGCCTCAAGCGTGAGCTGGGCGAGAATCGCGATGCCGCCACCGCCCCGGTCCAGACGGAAGTCGAGCTGGTGATGGAAGACGGCAGCGTCTATGGCGCCAAGGGCAAGCTGCAGTTCGCGGATGTCACTGTCGACCAGGGGACCGGCATGGTCACGCTGCGCGCACTGTTCCCCAACGAAGATGAGCTGCTGCTGCCGGGCATGTTCGTGCGTGCCCGTCTGACCGAAGCCGTTGCCAAGGATGCCATCCTGATTCCGCAGAAGGCCGTGAGCCGTGACAGCACGGGCCAGGCCAGCGTGATGACGGTCAATGCCGAGAACAAGGTCGAGGCCAAGCAGGTCGTGATCGGTCAGGCCATCGACAATCAGTGGCTGGTGACCAGCGGCCTCGACAGCAATGACAAGGTCATCGTCAGCGGTCTGCAGAAGATCAAGCCGGGTGCCACGGTCGAGATCGCCTCGGACGAGACAGGCACTGACCAGAACGCTGCACCTCAGTCGCGGACTGCTGCCAGCAGCGACTCCTCGGAAAGTGAACAGGCCAAGACCGGCGATAGCCAGTAAGCTTGCCCCCGCTTTTCGCGCCACTGTCGCCAGTCAGACGAGAGACGCTTCTCGTGTGACTGGCGACCGTCCCGAACGACGTTCCAGGAGCCTCAAACGTCATGGCCAGATTCTTCATCGATCGCCCTATCTTTGCCTGGGTGCTCGCCATCATCGTGATGCTGGGGGGTATCTTCAGTATCCTCAAGCTACCGATCGAGCAGTACCCCTCGCTGGCCCCTACCAGCATCACCATCCAGGCTACCTACTCCGGTGCCTCCGCCCAGACGGTGGAAGACACGGTGACCCAGGTCATCGAGCAGCAGATGAACGGCATCGACAATCTGCTGTACATGAGCTCGACCTCGGACTCCCAGGGCAACGCCAGCATCGAGCTGAGCTTTGACACCGGCACCGATCCCGACATCGCCCAGGTTCAGGTACAGAACAAGCTGCAGCTGGCCACTCCGCGCCTGCCGCAATCCGTACAGAACCAGGGTGTTTCAGTCACCAAGTCCTCCGGCAGCTTCCTGATGGTCGCGGCCTTCGTCTCTGACGATGGCAGCATGACCAAGCAGCAATTGACCGACTATGTCGCCTCCGACATCCAGGATGAGGTCGCGCGTGTCCAGGGCGTCGGCGAGACCCAGCTGTTCGGCGCGCCGGGGGCCATGCGTGTCTGGCTCGACCCGCAGAAGCTCAACAACTTCAAGCTGACCACCAGCGACGTCACCACGGCCATCAGCACGCAGAACAACCAGATCGCCTCGGGCCAGCTGGGCAATCTGCCGGCGGAAGAAGGCCAGCAGCTCAACGCCACCATCGTGGCGCAAACCCTGTTTGAAACGCCGGAGCAGTTCGGCAACATCCTGCTCAAGACCCAGGAAGATGGCTCTCAGGTCTATCTGCGTGACGTCGGCCGCGCCGAGAAAGGCGCCGAAACCTACAGCACCGTCAGCCGCTACAACGGCAAGCCTGCTGCTGGCCTGGGGATCAAGCTGGCCTCGGGCGCCAACGCGCTGGACACCGTCCAGGCCGTCAAGGACCGCCTCGATGAACTGTCCGCCTACTTCCCGCCGGGCATGAGCTTCAAGGTTCCGTACGACACCTCACCCTTCGTCAAGATTTCCATCGAAGAAGTGGTGATGACACTGCTGGAAGCCGTGGCACTGGTCTTCCTGGTGATGCTGCTGTTCCTGCAGAACTTCCGCGCCACCCTGATTCCGACCATCGCGGTGCCGGTCGTGCTGCTGGGCACCTTCGGGGTGCTGGAAGTGCTGGGCTTCTCCATCAATACCCTGACGATGTTCGCCATGGTGCTCGCCATCGGGCTATTGGTCGACGATGCGATCGTGGTGGTGGAAAACGTCGAACGCGTTATGCACGAAGAGAAGCTCTCGCCACTGGAAGCGACTCGCAAGTCGATGGGCCAGATTACCGGCGCACTGGTGGGTATCGGCCTGGTGCTGTCATCCGTGTTCATTCCGATGGCCTTCTTCCCCGGCACCACCGGTGCGATCTTCCGTCAGTTCTCGGTGACCATCGTCTCGGCGATGACGCTGTCCGTACTGGTGGCGTTGATCCTGACGCCGGCCCTGTGCGCCACCCTGCTCAAGCCGACCAAGGAGAAGACCACCGGCTTCTTCGGCCTCTTCAACCGGGTCTTCGATCGCTCCAACGCGCGCTACCAGAAAGGCGTTGGCGGCATGCTCAAGCGCACCGGGCGCTCGATGCTGGTCTATGCATTGATCGTCGTCGGCTGTGGCGTGGTATTCACGCGCATCTCGACCGGCTTCCTGCCGGATGAGGATCAAGGCTATCTGTTCAACCAGGTCATCCTGCCGGTGGGCTCCACTCAGGAACAGACGCTCGAGACGCTGGAAAAGGTCGAGCATCACTTCCTGGTCGATCAGGAAGATGCGGTTCAGGAAATGTTCGACGTCGCCGGCTTCAGCTTCGCCGGTCGCGGTCAGAACATGGGCCTGGCCTTCATCAACCTGAAGCCGTGGGATGAGCGCGAGCGCGATTCCTTCAGCGTGGTCAGTGAAGCGCAGAGCTACTTCAGCACCTTGAAGGAAGCCCTGGTCTTCGCCATCAACCCGCCGCCGATCATGGAACTGGGCAACGCCAGCGGCTTCGACATGATGCTGGTCGACCGTGGCGGCATCGGCCACAAGGCACTGACCGACGCGCGCAACCAGCTGCTGGGCATGGCGGGCCAGAATCCGGCCGTGACCGGCCTGCGCCCCAATGGTCTGGAAGACAGCCCGCAGTTCACGCTCAATATCGATGAACTCAAGGCGACGGCGATGGGTGTCTCGCTGTCAGAGGTCTACTCGACGCTTTCCACGGCGTGGGGCTCGACCTACGTCAATGACTTCCTCGACAACGGTCGTACCAAGAAGGTCTATGTGCAGGCGGAAGCCAGTGCCCGCATGCAACCGGAAGACCTCAAGAAGTGGTACGTACGCAACACCTCCGGCGAGATGGTGCCGCTGAGTGCCTTCATCAACGGCGAGTGGACCTACGGGTCGCCGCAGCTGGAACGCTACAACGGCGTCTCCTCGATGGAACTGCTGGGACAGGCGGCACCGGGTTACTCCACCGGTGAGGCCATGCAGGCCATGGAAGAGATGGTCAGCCAGCTCAACAATGGCGTCGCGCTGGAATGGACCGGCATCTCGCTGCAGGAATCCCAGAGTGGCGGCATGGCACCGTATCTGTATGCCATCTCGCTGGTCTTCGTCTTCCTGTGTCTGGCCGCGCTGTATGAGAGCTGGAGCATTCCGTTCTCCGTCATGCTGGTGGTACCGCTGGGGGTGCTGGGTGCCCTGCTCGCCACCTGGATGCGCGGACTCGACAATGACGTCTACTTCCAGGTCGGCCTGGTGACGACCATCGGGCTCTCGGCCAAGAACGCGATCCTGATCGTCGAGTTCGCCAAGGACCTTGAAGTGCAAGGTCGCTCGCTGATCGATGCCACCATGGAAGCCGTGCGCATGCGTCTGCGCCCGATCCTGATGACCTCGCTGGCCTTCACCCTGGGTGCCGTGCCACTGGCCATCTCGACGGGTGCGGGTGCCGCCAGCCGTCACGCCATCGGCAACGGCGTGATCGGCGGGATGATCTCGGCCACGGTGCTGGCGATCTTCCTGGTGCCGGTCTGCTATGTGGTCGTGCGCCGCCTCTTCGGTGAGCCGAAGGACCTCAAGCGAGCCCACGAAGCGGCCCGCCAGGAGGATGACCTTGTCTGATCTCTGATCACGACAGAAGCCTCATTGCTGTCACATTGCGTGACGGCCCTGCACGCCGCCCTCTCCGGGCGGCGTGCCTGTTTGCAGGCTGGCAATAAAAGGCGCGCTCACGCGGCAAGCATTGAGTGCCATCAGCCTTTTGCGGCATCATGCTACTATCGAACACTGTTTGCCTGCGCAGGCCTGGTGCTCCTACAGCTCCTATACCTTCGCAGGTCCGCGTGTGCATGGGGGCAGGCCACTGACGGCGCATCCCCGAGAGCGCATCCTCGAGAGCGCTGTCCCAAGAGCGCAGCCGCAGGCGTGGTCAAGCCGCGGCTGACAATGCCTCTGCGCATGCCCCGAACACGCGCGGCACGGCGATACACCACCCGATCCCGCTGGAGCGACATGCCTCGTCCCCTTGCTGCCCTGCGCCGCTACACCCGGCGTACCTTTGAAACCCGTGATCCGCCGCAGGTGTTCGCGCCTGTCACGTCAGGCGTGTCACGGCGGCGGATGCGTGCCTGCGAGTGCTGCGACCTCGTCGTGGCACTGCCGGCGCTCAAGGCCGGCGAGCGCGCCCGCTGCCCGCGCTGCGATCATCTGTTCGCCCAGCGCCATGCCCATGCCGTGCAACGCACCCTGGCACTGGCGATGGCGTGCCTGGTGATGCTGGTACTGACGCTGCCCTTCGAGTTCATCGCCTTTGCCACCAGTGGCATCTCGGCAAGCCTCAGCCTGATCGATACGCCCGCCGCCCTGACGGCCGAGTCCTATCCTTCCCTGGCCGTGCTGCTGATCCTGACCATCGTGATGCTGCCGGCGCTCTACC
This sequence comes from Cobetia sp. 2AS, assembly GCF_029846355.1. Taxonomy (NCBI): domain Bacteria; kingdom Pseudomonadati; phylum Pseudomonadota; class Gammaproteobacteria; order Oceanospirillales; family Halomonadaceae; genus Cobetia; species Cobetia sp. 2AS. The sequence goes on along the minus strand of NZ_JARWKQ010000001.1, from coordinate 432,860 downwards.
TGCTGGGCGTCATCTACACCCATGCGGCCATCGGGTTGAAATTGCCCTTGCCGGGTATTCGTGGCATTGCGCGCACCCTGAGCCACCTGCGCCCGTGGATGATGGCGGATGTGTTTCTGGTCGGCGTGATGGTGAGCCTGGTCAAGATCGCCGGCATGGCCGATATCAGCTTCGGCCCTTCCTTCTGGGCGTTCTGCGCCTTCGCCCTGCTGATGACCAAGACGCTGGCCAGCATCGATGGAGATCGCATGTGGTTCGCGCTGGCAGGCGAGCCAGCCGCCCCCAGCGGGACGTTGCCGGGCATCGGCGCTGCCTTGCAGGGATTGGCCAGTTGCCATAGCTGCGGCCTGATCAACGCCTGCGGCGAACGGGAGGCTCACACCCACTGCCGCCGCTGCGGCGACCCTGTCCATCAGCGCAAGACGCAGAGCCTGCAGCGCACCTGGGCGTGGCTGATCGCGGCGGCGATTCTGTACATCCCCGCCAATCTCTTTCCGATCATGACCACGGTCAGTCTCGGGGAGAATGACCCGCAGACGATTGCCGGTGGCATCGTGGTGCTGTGGTCACATGGTGACTGGCCCATCGCGATGGTCATCTTCATCGCCAGCATCCTGGTGCCGGCCTCGAAGATGATCGCCATCGCCTGGCTGTGCATCAGCGCCCAGCGCCCCGAGGTGCAGCATGCGCGGGCGCGGGTGACCCTGTACCGCATCACCGAATATGTCGGGCGCTGGTCGATGGTCGATGTCTTCGTGGTGGCGCTGCTGGCCGCGTTGATCCAGCTGGGCGCGCTGATGTCGGTCCACCCGGGGCCCGCGGCGCTGTCCTTTGCCTGCGTGGTGGTGCTGACGATGCTGTCGGCATTGAGCTTCGACCCACGCCTTGTCTGGGACACCGAGACGGAGAAGACGATGATGGCGAACACGCTGTTCGGTGATCTGCCGCTGACCCCGCTGACGGGCTCCGCATCTCTTGCCGCGTCCTCGCAGGCCACGCCTCCGTTCACGACCCCGGATGCCTCCCGCAATCCCCCTTCCGCTGCCGCCTCACAGGATGACTTATGAGTGATGATTCTCGCGCACGTCGTGAAAGTCGACGCCGCCTTTCGCCGATCTGGATAGTCCCGATCGTGGCCCTGCTGATCGGCGCCTGGATGGTGTGGCACAACTACGCCAGCCGTGGCCCGCTGATCACGATCGAAATGGAGACGGCGGAAGGTATCGAGGCGGGCAAGACCCTGATCAAGACCCGGAATGTCGAGGTCGGCAAGGTCGAATCCGTGCGCCTGTCGGACAATCTTGACAAGACCATCGTCACCGCGCGCATGTCCAAGGACAGCGAGCGCATGCTCAATGCCGACTCGCGACTCTGGGTCGTGAAGCCGCGCATCGGTCGTGAGGGCATCAGTGGCCTCAATACCGTACTGTCGGGGGCCTATATCCAGCTTCAGCCCGGCGACAGCCGCGATGAGGAGGATCACTTCGTGGCGCTGGAGCAACCGCCGGTGACGACGCAGGATGCCAAGGGACTGCGCATCGACCTCACCAGCAACGATGGCAGCGTGCTCTCCGACGGCGACCCCGTCACCTACGAGGGCTTCGTGGTCGGGCGCGTGGAATCCAGCGAGTTCCGCCCCAGCGAGAAGGAAATGCACTACACCCTGTATATCGACTCGCCCTACCATGAGCTGGTGACCTCCACCACGCGCTTCTGGTCCACCAGCGGGGTCAGCCTGCGCCTGGATTCCCAGGGCCTGCAGGTCGATGTCGGGTCATTGGAAAGCGTACTGAGCGGCGGGGTGGCCTTCGGCATTCCCGAAGACCTGCCGCGTGGTCGTCCGGTGGTCGAGAACACCTCCTTCACGCTGTATTCCGACCAGGAAGAGGCCCGTGAAGGCAGCTTCCACCAGGCCATCGACTACGTGATCATGGTCGACGATACCGTGCGTGGCCTGTCGCGCGGCGCGCCGGTGGAATTCCGCGGCGTCCGTCTCGGCACCGTGGTCAGCGTGCCCTATCGCCTGACCCACCAGCGCGTGCGGACGCTGTCGAGCTTCGAGATTCCGGTGCTGATTCGCATCGAGCCCGAACGCCTCGAGGGGCAAGTGGATGATGAAGGCGTGGCGCAGTGGAAGAAGCGCCTCGAGCGCCTCTTCAAGCGCGGCATGCGCGCGACGCTGAAATCCGGCAACCTGCTGACCGGCGCCCTGTTCGTCGATCTCGACTTCTATGACAACCCGCCGCCCTACAAGGCTGATACCTTCGATGATATCGAGGTCATGCCGAGCGTCTCGGGGGGCCTGGCGCAGATGGAAGCCAAGCTCAATGCCCTGCTCGACAAGCTCAATGCACTCGATGTCGAGCCGGTACTGAGCAACCTGAACAAGACGCTGTCGGCCTCCGAGAGTCTGGTCAAGCGCCTCGACAAGACGGCCGGTCATGTCGATAGCCTGTTGGGTTCCGAGGCGGTACAGAAGCTGCCGGGCGATATCAGCACCAGCATCGACAACCTCAATCGTACCCTGGATGGTCTGACACCGGATTCTTCCGCCTACCGCAAGCTGGAAGGCGATCTCGAACGACTGGACCGCGTGCTCAAGAAGGCGGAACCGCTGCTCGACACGCTGGAGAAGAACCCCTCCAGCCTGATCTTCGACAAGCCGACCACTCGCGATCCGATCCCAAGGGCCCAATGATGACGACAGCCATGAGTCTCTCGACCCGCACAGCCACCGTGCCGCAAGCGTGCAGCGCGTCTGCCTCACCGCGCACTTCAACTTCGCACAAGGGCCGCTTCGGCGGCCTGATGGCAGGCTTGCTGATGCTCGGCACACTGGCGGGCTGCACGACTGCCGCCACCGGTGGCGCCTACCTGCTGCCACAAACGACACAGGCCGGTGCCCAGCGCAGCGTTGCCGCCGATGCGCCCCTGCTGGAAGTGATGCCGGTGCAACTGGCCAGCTACCTGGAAGGCGGCAGTCTGGTCTATCAGACGGATGACATCACGCTGGTACAGGCCAGTCAGAACCTGTGGGCCGATGACCTGCAGGACATGCTGACCCGCCAGCTGCTGACACAGCTCAAGGCCAGCCCCGCCCAACCGCTGAGCCAGTACCGTATCGCGGACACCAGCCTGAGCGGCCTCAAGGGCGCACGCCTGAGCGTAAGCCTGGATCGCTTCATCGGCCGCCACGATGGCCAGTCCGTCATCACCGGTCGCTGGCGCCTGCGCGGCGTGGATGGCAGCGTGCTGGAGGAAGGCGACATCCAGACGCTGACTCCCCTGACGGATGACGGCTATCCGGCGCTGGTCAATAGCCTGGGCGAAGGCTGGCGTGTGACTGGCGAGCAGTTGGCACGCGAGATCGCCAAGGCACTGCCGGCCACGGCGGATGCCAGCTGATGACCTGACGGTCTGATGGAAAAGAGCACGGTTGGATGCCCAGAAAGCTGGATGTCCAGAAACCAGAAGCCCCCCGACGGAATCCGTCGGGGGGCTTCTGGTCTGGCGGCTAGCTGGCCTCAGCCTTGCTGGGGCAACACCAGCTCACCGTCACGGATCTCGAAGCGCTTCACATCCGGCTTCTCCTCGAGACGCACGGTGCGGGTCTCGTCACCCATGTCGACCTTGACGTCGTAGCCGACCACCTTGTCTGACGCGTCCTGCACCGTTTCGCAGCGCTGTTCGGTCGTGGTGTAGGTGTCGCCCTTCTTCATCTGGCCCTGGATCTGGTTGCCGGCATAACCGCCACCCACGGCACCCGCGGCTGTCAGCACCTTCTTGCCATTGCCACCGCCAAACTGATTGCCCACCACACCGCCGACGATCGCGCCAACGGCCGTGCCCACGACATTGTGGGTGTCCTTGCTGGGAGCCTGATGCGTCACGGTCTCGTTGTGACAGACCTCGCGCGGGGTGGTCACGGTTTCCGTCACGGCATCCACCGCCACGATATCGGCATATTCAGGGCCTGAGTTGCTGGCCGTATAGCTGCCGATCGCCACTCCACCGCCAATGCCCAGTGCAGCCACGATCGCGCCAATCAGGATGGACTTGTTCATGCGTGTTCTCCTCACCGAATAGTGTTGCAGCCTGGCTCGTCGGCCAGTCAGCCATGCCCCTGGATGACACTTGAGGGGCTTGCCGCTGCGTTCGGAGAGTAATCTAACACTGTTCGATAAACTCGGTAATGTGGCAACTTCACCACCCGGTCGTCGCCATTTCGCAACATCGGACATGAAAAAGCCGGGTTCTACGCTAGATCATGCCTTATATTAGCAATTTCTTGGCAAGCAGGCTTGCGGCCAGAAAACCCCGCTCATCGTCCTGGCGCTGACGCACAGGGCTGTACGAGTTGGACAAGGCAAGGGCCGGTGCGAGCGCCTCAGCTCGCACCGGCCCTTGCCTTGATAGCGCTGACCGCAAGTCACTCAGTCCAGCTGATTGGCCGTGATGGACACGGCTTCATCGTTGCAGAACTGCACGCGCACATCTTCCCACCAGTTCAATAGACGGCAGGACGTGTCATCGGCAATCGTCTCGCTGATATCACTGGGCTTGCCCAGCAACGAGATGGCCTGAGCCTCGCTCATACCCTGCACCAGATAGCCATCATCAAGTGCTGAACGAATGCGGTACTGGCGCTGACTCTCCTCACGTGCGGCCAGGGCACGCTCCTTCTCACGCGCCAGGCGCTGTGCGGTCGGGTCTTCGCCTGAAGTCTCTTCTATCACGTCAGCGGCGGGCACCACCGTCAGCGAATCATCCAGCGTGACGGGGGTATCGCCCTGCTGGCAAGGCTGCTGCTGCCAAGTGGGCACCCCCGCCTGGACACAGCGAAAGATGCTGTTGTTGGCCTTGGCGGCAGGCGGCAGAGAGGGTGTCGCCGGGTCGGCAATCACTTGCGCCCGGGGCGCCTGCCCGTCACTCGAAGACGCTGCAGCATTCGGCGACTCCTCCGCCTGAACCGCCGCAAGCGGCATACCACTGACCAGCGTCGCCACCAGCAGTCCCCGCAAGAGCCGGCGCGACACCTGGCGCGAAACGCTGCCACAGGAATCCATCATCAACTTGTCTCTCCGCTTGGTGAGAGCGTGGATCACGCACGGATATCACGCCCAATGAGGTGAAATGGCAAAGCCATCATCCTTGCGTCAGCGCTTCCACTGATAGACCTCATCGGCGGTCTGCACATCGTCATGGTGACTGACATCAGAGCGACTGGGGGTCGAGGCCGCTTCGCCTGATCCATCGCCCGGAGTGTCCAGTGGCGGCATGCCTGGCATGGCCAGCCTGTCGTGGCTGTGATCGGGGCGGTGGTCGTGATCAGACGGCTCGATCTGATCGAGACTGGCTGCACCGTGATCGGGCGTATCCCAGACGGTGACCACCCGATTGCGCCCTTCGCGCTTGGCACGGTACATGGCCTGATCGGCACGCTGCAGAAGGTCCGGCAGCAGTGATTCCGCGCAAGCGGCCGGTCCGCCCTGGGCCACACCGATACTGATGGTGACCCGCAGCAGCTGGCCGTTGCTCAGCGTGAAGGCACGACTGTTGATCGAGAGCAGCAAACGTTCGGCTGCGTGCTGGAGCCCTTCTCTGTCCTCCGTCGGACACAGGGCCACGAACTCTTCTCCCCCCTGGCGGCACAACTGATCACTGCCGCGCAGATGGTGACGCAGTCGTTGCGTCAGCTCTATCAACACCTCATCGCCAATCGCATGCCCCTGGGTATCATTGATGGCCTTGAAGTGATCGACATCGATCATCAGCACCCCCAGGCCACCACGACTCAGCAGACGCGGCCCCTCTTCCAGCAAGGCAAAACGAGACAGCGCCCCCGTCAACTGGTCATGACGCAAGTCTCGACGGTAGCGCTGCTCGCGCTGCTCAGCCTCCCACCCGATCTGCACGGCCACCACCGCGATGAAGGTGACGGAAATCACCAGGTTGACGACACTGGCCAGCGACATGAACTCGTAGGAGACGATATAGACCGGGCTGGTGAGATATTGGGCGCCGATATAGAACAGCAGCAGAACACTACTGAACAATAGCCGTTGAATGCGTGACAGGGACGCGATGCAGATGAAGAAGATGGCGACGATATGGAAATACTCGAAGCCACCCTCGGCGCCGAACTGGTATTCCCACCATGCCGCCTTGGCAGACACCGGCACCACCAGCAACAGCAACGCGGTATTCATGTACCCCTTGCGGTGGAACATGATGGCCAGGACGTTGAGCAGGACGCCGATGACATTGATCACCACCGGCTGCGGATAAGGCTGCAGGCTCAGCAGAGCGAAGTAGCCCAGCTGGCAGCCGAGCGCACTGATGTAGATCCACATGAACAACTGATAAAGCGCGAGGTGCCGCTCAGCCAGCCCCGCCGGAGCTGGCCACCGCCACTTCATGTTTACCGTGCGCAAGACACCCTGCCGACTTCCTGCTTTGCGACGGCGATCTGCTTTCGCCATGATTCCTTCCTCATTTACGGCACTTCCCGTGTGCCTCCGCTGCGCGCTACCTGATGATTTTACCTGCCTATTCTATCTCACGCTGCTGTATGAAACGTGACAGCCCTTACCATTGCGCATCCTACAAGGCATGCAGCGCAAGTCAGGCATGTGATTCACGTGTACCAGGCGCCCTCCCCTGCGAGACTGGCAATCCCATCACAGCGGCGTGGCTCACGTAGCAGGAGCCTGAGCGTGAAGCATCAGCAATCTCGAGGATCAGCAGTCGAAGATTCTCACAAAGTGGGCCTTGTGGGTGACTTGCAGAGTAGTTCAGAGAAGATTTAAGCCCTAGATTCAGTCGTGATGATGACCGGGCTGGAAAAAGTCCGTGACCAGTCAATGGTACTCTTGAGCATGGCAATGCTGACATCTCATCGCCAGCCTGCATGACTCGGACCACCTGACACTCGGGCCCTCCTCGACGTCTGAGGCAAGAACCGGGCAGACAATCGCCCGCCTTCGTGACACCATCAGCGCCTGGACATGGCAGTAGCCGTCACCCACTTTTCCCCGCCGTTTTTAGAGAAGAGAGACTGTAATGGACGCGACCACTCTGACACGCGACTTCCACCTGTGGCAGCGTTTCTCCAAGCAAGACCGCCTGGAACGTGAACATCGTGCTGCCCGCCGCAAGATCGCCGAAGCTGGCACCATGGCGACGCGCATGATCAAGGCCTATGAAAGCATGGCCGCCAAGGGCGTCTCCGAGAATGCATGCTATCGCACCATCTACAAGCAACGCGATGCGCAGGGTGAGATCATGGTGCGCGAAGGCTGGCTCAAGGTGCGTCGTGTAGTCGCGGAAGGCGGCACCACGCGTCTTCGCGGCACGCTGATGACAACGTTCAGCCTACTGGATGGCGAGCAGGAACCCGCTGATGCCAGCGTCGAGAAACTCACGCTCGAGGTGTATGACGAAATCGTCGCCGGCACCAAGATGAAGCTGGCCTGCAAGGTGGACCGTTGCGACGCCGATGACCAGACGGACTTCATCACCTTCCTGGATGCCGTACGCGGCGACCTCAAGCAGTGGGTGTGATGCGCCCAGGCGTGTACGCCAGCCCCTGATGAAGGGGTAACTCCCTGAATCGGCTCAATGATGCCCACTCGCCTCGTGCAGTGGGCATCATTGCTGTCAGGGGCAAGAAGGCTGCTGACTCCTGCCAGTGTCGGCCTGCCGGGCTCAGCCTTTGTTTCCCAAATGGAATCTATCCATTTCCCATCTCGCACAGATTGCAGCAAATATTGACCTCATGGACCGAAAATCCTGTCACTGTTGCGACAGTAGCAACCTGAGGTTACCCATCGTGCAGGAAACTCCTGGCCCTCGCCTGACTCATAGTACGCAGAACATGCTCGTCATCTGATCACAGGAGTCAGTCCATGAATGCCATTGCACCGTCGGCTTACCATACCCTCGACGTCGAAACGCTCTCTCATGTCACCTCCGCTCGTCTGCCTTTGCAGCCGATCGGCGACATCACCATGGATAGCCCGGCCAGTGAGCTGGTGACGGACTTTGCCGTTACCGCCGGTCGCAGCATTCAGGGCAGCGCCTCCATCGGTCAGGCACTGGCGACCATGAAACAGGCGGGGGTGCGCCTGCTGCTGGTCCACGATCATGATGGCACCTTCACCGGCGTGGTGACTTCGCGTGAGCTGCAGGGTGGCCGAGTCGTGATGCGTGCCATGACCCGCTTCAATGTTCAGCGCGATGAAGTCACTACCGACATGGTGCAGATACCCCGCGCGGAGCTGCAGGGCATTCCTCTCGCCGTGCTCAAGCGCGCCCGCGTCGGGGACCTGGTCGAGACGCTGCGTCAGAGTGGCGAATCCCACCTGCTGGTGACCGAGCAGGGCGATGATGGCAAACCCAGCGTGCGCGGTCTGGTCGCCGCCTCCCGCGTCGGCAAGGCCTTGGGGCTCGACCTGGAGCACCCGCCGGAAGCACGCAATTTCGCTGATATCTGCCGGGCCGTGCTGGGCAAGTACGAGTGACCCGACAAGGGTAGGCAGTGTCCTCAGTCATCTGGCTGACAGAGGCGTAATGAAGTCGCGTCCTGACAAGATGGTTTATCCCCAGACTGGTGCTTGATTCGGGAAAAATGCTCACAAACGGCGTATGATGTGGCTATCAGCGCGAGATATCACTTGGCAGGCAGCATGGAAGCGCCTGTCGGTCAGAGAGATGACTCGGGCTCTGACGGATATACTCAGCCAACGGATGGTGTAGATGAGGATTTCAGCCATGCCATTACGCTCACTGCGTGATCATCTTTTCAAGCAGCGCCACGTCGAGGTGCTCGTCATCAAACAGATTGATGGCGAGCTCGTGCATGTGTGTGGTGCCGGCATCGTGGAAGGCAACGGCAGCGTCAGTCACAAGCGGCGTGAGCTGCAGCGTGACAACCATGCCTTCCCGGTGCGCATGCATGATGGCAATCAGGTACTTCAGCCGGACGACTTCAATCGTCTGGTGCTGCTGGAGGAAGTGACCCTGCACCCCCTTGGCTGCCAGCCGAAGGAAGCCATCTCGCTGGAGGTGGCTGGCCATCGCTATCGTGTCGCGCATACCCCCATGCGCTGCTGGCACTTCCGCGGCCACCTCGTGCTGGAGCGCACGCCCCAGGGCATGCTGCTGAGCACCGAGGACATGACCCTGATTCGCGCCAAGGCGAGTCGCCAGCCAATCTCCAAGACGGCACGCGCCAATGCCGAGCGCCTGCAGAAGACGCCCGCATGGCGCAATGTCGCTCCCCGCGGCCACGATGTGCATGCCGACGGCGCCACGACGCGTCAACGCGCGGCAGCACGCAGGGTCGATAGCGCGACACGCGAGCTGGAGCTTGAGCCCAAGTACTGAGGCACAGGAGCGGTGCACTGCAGCGGGGACATTGAGCCAAGACAGATGCATTGAGACAGGCTCATTGAGAAAGGCCCATCGAGAAAGGCCCATCGAGAAAGGCCCATTGAGACAGAACGCTCGGCAATTGCCGAGCGTTCTGCTGTCCAGGGCCCGGTCAGCGGAAGAGCGGCTCGCGGCAAGACAGCTTGAGCATATGCCGGTATTCTCACAGACCTGTCCTCTCGTTCAGGTTTCCTCATGCGCCGAATGCCAGCATCCCTATTCCTGCTCATCCTGATTCTGGTCGCCCTGAACCTGCGTCCGGCGCTGTCATCCCTGGCACCCCTGCTGGATCGCATCACCCAGGACCTGGGCCTGAGCACGCTGGCAGCGGGCCTTCTCACCACACTGCCCGTCGTCTGCCTGGGGCTCTTCGCCCCACTGGCGCCGCACCTGGCCCGCCGCCTGGGGGTAGAGCGCACCCTCAGCCTTGCCCTGGTCACTCTCGGCATCGCCCTGTGGTTGCGGGCCAGTGACATGGCACTGCTGCTGTATCTCGGCACCCTGTTATGTGGCGGCAGCATCGGCGTCGCCGGCACCCTGCTGCCCGCCATCGTCAAGCGCGAGCATCCTGAGCGAGCCGACCTGTTCACCGGCGTGTACACCATGGCGCTATGTCTTGGTGCGGCGCTGGCCGCGGGACTCAGCGTGCCACTGGCCAATCTTCTCGACAGCTGGCAAGCCTCATTGGCCTGCTGGGCGCTGCTTGTGGTGATCGCGCTTCCCGCCTGGCGCCTGAGCATGCCCCACCCGTGGCCAGAGAAGATGACCAGCCATCAGCAGGCCACCCCCCGCCTGTGGCACCTGCCGCTGGCCCGCCAGGTCACCTTCTTCATGGGCTGCCAGTCTTCCCTGGCCTATATCGTCTTTGGCTGGCTGCCTTTCCTGCTTCAGCAGCGCGGCCTGAGCGATATCGAATCCGGCTGGCTGATGGCCGCCTCGGTAATGGCACAGGTGCTCACCGCTCTGTTGGCCCCCGTGATCGGCCGCATGGGGCGCGACCAGCGCCCCGCCATCCTGCTGCTGTTGTCCTGTACCGCCATCGGCCTGCTGGGACTGATGATCGGGCCGCTGTCCCTGCGCTGGCTGTTCGCCGTGCTGCTCGGTTTCGGCCAGGGGGGCAGCTTCTCGATGGCATTGACGCTGCTGGTGCTGCGCACCTCCGATGCACGTCTGGCGGGCGCCCTCTCCGGCATGGCACAAGGCACCGGCTACATGCTGGCCGCCCTCGGGCCACTCGCCGTCGGTATTCTGCTGGAAATCACGGCCGACCTGCGCGTGATCGCGTCGCTGTTCGCGCTGATCCTGCTGAGCGCCGCCATGCTTGGCTTCCAGGTCGGCAGGCGTCGCCGTATCTGCCTGCGCGAGGATGGCAGCACCGAAGTGGTCGATGGCTGACATCTTCTCCCCTCAAGGGGTGAGGCAAGGCCCTACCAAGGCATCAATATTATCTGTCAGCCATGTCTGGATGATAGATTTTATCGATACTACTTGTCGTTGAAATTTATATATTCCGAATGTCTCATTTGGATTCCTCTGGTGTCGCTCTACCCTCTGAGTTCTCGTTGTAAAGCAACGAAACATTGCGCCCTGCCATGTTCGAACTGCTCGGCAATGGTCAACCAGCCAGACAATGTTCGACCTGCTTCGCAACGAGACCCTCATAACAACAATCTCACACCCAGAGGCACATGCTCATGTCCTTCGAAAGGATTCGATTGTCCTCCCCCTGCTCGGGAGACACCTCATGCTGTCATTGATCGGCGTAGCCATCATCGTCATCGGCCTGGCACTGCGCCTCAATGCGCTGCTGGTGGTGCTGGTGGCAGGTTTCTCCTCCGGCCTGGTGGCCGGCATGTCACCCACTGAAATTCTCGCCGCGCTCGGTCAGGCCTTTACCGACAACCGCGCCGTCTCGCTGTTCATCATCACCCTGCCGGTGATCGGACTGCTCGAACGCAATGGACTGCGCGATCAGGCCGAGCATCTGGTCCAGAAACTGCGGGCCGCCAGCGCCGGGCGTATCTCCTTCAGCTACCTGGTGCTGCGCAAGGCGACAAATGCCTTCGGCCTGCAGCTCGGTGGCCACCCGGCAATGATCCGACCGCTGGTCGCCCCGATGTCAGTCGGCGCCGCCGAACGTGATCTCCCCGAAGAGGCGCTGAGCTCGCCACGCTTCAAGGCCCTGAGCCAACGCATCCGCGTTCTGAATGCCGTCAGCGAGAACTTCGGCAACTTCTTCAGCCAGCTGATCTTCGTGGCTTCCGGCGGGTTGTTGCTGATCAAGAGCGTGCTCGACAAGAGTGGCGCCAGCGTCAGCCTGGCCGACATGGCGCTGTATGCCATTCCCACCGCGCTGGTATCACTGGTGGTGGTATTCGTGCTCTGCCGCCGGCTGGACGCGCGCATTCGCCGTGAACAACAGCTGTTGCGCGAGGAATACCCCCAGCCCTCCGGCCAGACCAACGCGACACCGGGCAAGGACACCTTCACCACTTCTGCGACGGAGAGCCACTCATGAACGGTATCGACGCTCTCTACCTGATTACCGGCTTCGCCATCATGGCCTTTGCCGTCTTGACGCTCACCGATCGTGATCATCCGTGCAGACTCGGCACCAGTGCCTTCTGGATGATCTTCGGCATCAGCCTGGCATTTGGCCAGTGGCTGCCCGATGTCGTGGTCGGGCTTGCCATGCTCGCGCTGGCCCTGCTGGCCGCCACCGGCCAGCTCGGCTTCGGCAACTACGGCCAGTTGAGCGATGAGGCGCGTCAGGCGCGCCGCAAGCGTCTGGGGTCGCGCCTGTTCATCCCCGCGCTGGTGATTCCGGTCGGCACCTTCCTTTACACCCTCACGACAGGTCAGAGTGCGCTGGTCGGCCTGGGCGTCGCGACGGTACTGGCCTTTGCCGTGGCACTGCTGCTGCTGCGCGAAAGCCCGGCGACCGGCATGCAGGAAGGTCGCCGTCTGGCCGATGCCATCGGCTGGGCCGCCATCCTGCCGCAATTCCTGGCCGCCCTTGGCCTGCTGTTCGATCAGGCCGGCGTCGGCCAGACCATCGCCGGGCTGGTCTCGAGCGTGGTGCCGGATACCAGCCTGATCGCCTGCGTGATTGCCTACTGCGTCGGCATGGCCGTGTTCACCATGCTGATGGGCAACGGCTTCGCGGCCTTTGCGGTCATCACCTCCGGTATCGGCTATCCGCTGGTCATCGCGCTGCATGGCGGCAACCCGGCCATCGTCGGTGTGCTGGGGATGCTGTCCGGCTACTGCGGCACGCTGATGACGCCGATGGCCGCCAACTTCAACATCGTGCCGGCGGCCCTGCTGGAACTGGATGACCGCTACCACATCATTCGCGCACAGATACTGCCTGCGCTGGTCATGCTCGCCGCCAACATCAGCCTGATGTTGCTGCTGGCCTTCTGATCTCCCACTCTTACCCGCGCATCGATCACCGCCAGCAGTGACCCGCGGTGATCGATGCCAGCCAAGGAATGTCATCATGCGTCGTCTGCTACTCTGCGGCTTCGAGCCCTTCGGCACGGATAGCGTCAATCCCGCCCTCAAGATCATCGAACAACTGGACGGCCAGACACTGGCCATGCACGACCAGCCCGATGAGCGCTTCGAGATCATCACCTGCCGGGTGCCGGTGACACGCTACGCCGCGATTGAAAGTGTCATCGAGGCCATCGGCCAGCACGCCCCTGACACCGTGATCATGCTTGGTCAGGCAAGCGGTCGCAGCGCCATCACGCCGGAGCGGGTCGCCATCAACCTGGATGACTATCGCATCAAGGACAACCGCGGCTACCAGCCGGTGGATGAGCCCATCGAGGCCGATGGCCCGGACGGCTGCTTCACCACCCTGCCGATCAAGGCAATGGTCAACGACCTCCAGGCGGCAGGCCTTCCCGCCAGCGTCTCCTACACGGCAGGCACCTTCGTCTGCAACCACCTGTTCTATGGGGTGCAGCGTCATCTGGCGGATAGCCCCATCCGCTCCGGCTTCGTGCATATCCCGGCGCTGCCCGAGCAGAGTGTCGATGGCCGCCTGCCGACCATGAGTCTTGAAAGCATGCTCGAAGGCGTACGGGTGATGTGCATCAGCGCCATGTCCCATCAGGAGGATGCGCGCATCGGCGGTGGCAATATCAGCTGAGCGCCCCCATCGCGACGCGGCTGAACGCCCGACTCCGACAGCTTCCCTGCAAGCCGGCATGCGTTACAATGCCGGCTTTCCCATTTCTGGCAGGTGGACACGATGACTCCCAAGACGCACATCCTGGTGCTGTATACCGGCGGCACGCTGGGCATGGTGGAAAGTGAACATGGACTGGTACCTGCCGGTGACTTCGATGCACGTCTGCGCGCAGCACTGGAGCAACTGCCCCCCAGCCGTCGTGGCCGTCTGCCCGCCTTCACCCTGCGCGAGTTTCCGCAGCTGATCGACTCCTCCTCCGCGACACCGGCGGACTGGCACACCATCGCCAGCCAGATCGCGGACGCCTACGACAGCTTCGATGGCTTCGTCGTGCTGCAGGGCACCGACACCCTGGCCTGGACCGCCTCCAGCCTCGCCTTCCAGCTCAAGGGTACCGCACGCCCGGTCATCGTCAGTGGCGCACAGTTGCCGCTGGAAGCCGAGCACAGTGACGCGCTGGGCAATGTCGAGCTGGCGCTCACCGCCGCCGCCCAGCCGACCCTCAATGAAGTCGTGGTCGCCTTCGGCGGGCAGCTGCTGCGTGGCGTGTGCACTCGCAAGTGGTACACCCAGGACCACCGCGGCTTCACCACGCCCAATGCGCCGCTGCTGGGCGAATGGGTCGATGACCGCGTCGTGCTCTACCCCGGCCGCCTGATGGATGACCAAGGCCCCGCCTTCGAGCTGCCCGACTATGGCCGCCTCGGCAAGGACAGCATCATTCGCCTGCCGCTCTACCCCGGCATCAGCGCCGAGAGCGTGCGTGTGCAGTTGATGCGCCCCGAGGTCAAGGGCGCCGTGCTGGAGTTGTGGGGCAGCGGCAATCTGCCGGAAGACAGCGAGCTTCTGGGAGTGTTGGCCGATGCGCGTGGCGAAGGCAAGCTGCTGGCCGGTATCAGCCAATGTCCGCACGGGCCGGTCACCATCGGCCACTATGCGGCCGGCGCAGGCCTGGCCACCATCGGCGTGCTGTCAGGCGACGACATGACGCTGGAAGCGGCCTTCACCAAACTGCTGCATCTGGTGGCGCTCGATCAGGATGAAGACTGGCAGCGGGAACGCTTCCTGATGCCCTTGGTGGGTGAGCGCGCCAGCGGCCTGCTGTGAGTCCTGGCGGCTCCGCATGTCGCTGACCCCTTGTCGCTGAGCGCTGAACTCTTGTCACTGATCAGCGCGCAAACAGCCCCATGGTTGGCCGATAGATAACAGAAAGCCCCCGCCAGGCATACCTGACGGGGGCTTTCTAGTTTCGCTGATAGGCCTTGGCTAATCCTTCACACCAAGGCGCAAATCAACAGGGCCAGCTGGTTCACCGGATCAACCGAATCAGCCGGTGTTGCGCAGACCGGCCGAGATACCGGCCATGGTCACCATCAGCGCGCGTGACAGCTCGGCGGAGATGGCGCCATCGGCGTCGCGGTTACGCTGCAGCAGCTCGGCCTGCAGACCATGCAGCGGGTCGATGTAGGGATTGCGCACATCGATGGCCTGACGGATCAGCGGCATATGCTCAAGCAGTGCCTGTTGATCGCGGATCTCCAGCACCACCTTCTCCAGACGCTCGAGACGATCTCGCAGCGATTGCCCCAGCGCCTTCAGGGCCGGCTCATCGACCAGACGCTGCTCGTAGTAGGCCGCCGTCGAGAGATCGGCCTTGGAGAGCAGCATCTCCAGCATGTCGACGTAGGTGGAGAAGAACGGCCAGTCGTTCATCATCTCGCGCAGCACTTCCAGGCCGCCCTCTTCCTGCATGCGCGTGGCGAAGGCCTCGCCACTGCCCAGCCAGGCGGGCAGCATCAGGCGAATCTGGGTCCAGGCGAAGATCCACGGGATCGCGCGCAGCGTCTCGACGCCACCATCCTGTCGACGCTTGGCGGGGCGGGAGCCCAGCGGCAGGCGTGCCAGTGCGGTTTCCGGCGTCACCGAGCGGAAGTACGGCACGAAGTTCGGGTCTTCACGCACCACGCCGACATAGGCCTTGTGCGCGATACCGGCCAGGCGGTCCATCTCGTCACGCCATTGCTGCTTGGGCGCCGGCGGCGGCAGCATGCTGGCTTCCAGCACCGCGCAGACGTAGATCTCCATCGAGCGACTGGCGATGTCCGGCAGACCGAACTTGAAGCGAATCATCTCGCCCTGCTCGGTAACGCGCAGCGAGCCGGTCACCGAGCCCGGCGGCTGGGACAGGATCGCCGCATGCGCCGGGCCGCCGCCACGACCGACCGTACCACCACGGCCGTGGAACAGGGTCAGTTCGACGCCGTGGCGCTTGGTGACTTCCACCAGCGTTTCCTGGGCGCGGTACTGTGCCCAGGCAGCCGCCAGCTGGCCGGCATCCTTGGCGGAGTCGGAGTAACCGATCATCACTTCCTGACGATCACCGGCCTGCTCGCGATAGATCGGCATGCCCAGCAGCGTATCGATGACCGGGCCTGAGCGGTCCAGATCATCCAGCGTCTCGAACAACGGCGCGATCGGCAGGCGCACATCACCGCCGATCTCCTTCATCAACAGTGCCACCGCCAGCACATCGGAGGCCTGACCGGCCATCGAGATGATATAGGTGCCCAGCGCCTCGCGATGCTCGCGTGCGATGACCTTGAAGGTATCCAGTACCTCGCGCGTGTCAGTGGAGCATTCCCAATGGCGCGGGATCAGCGGGCGACGGCCCGCCAACTCCTTGGTGAGGAAGTCACAGCGCTGCTGCTCGTCCCACTCGAAATAGCTGCCCAGCCCCAGCGTCTGGCTCAGTTCGTCGAAGACCTGCGCGTGACGCGTACTTTCCTGGCGGATATCGAGCTTGGTCAGAGTGACACCGAAACAGGCCACGCGACGCAGGGTGTCGAGCAGTGCGCCGTTGGCGATGGTGTCCAGCCCCACATCGCACAGCGAGCGATAGCAGGCCAGCAGCGGCGTATACAGCTGCTCGCGGGTCTCGATGATATCGACACCTTCGTGGCGCTTGCCGTCCAGGCCCGCCTTGGCCCAGTCACGCGTGCTTTCCATGCGCAGAATCAGGCGGCGCAGGATCTCGCGATAGGGTTCGGCCACATCGCCGGCCTCGGCACGCAGAGCGGCCGTGCACTTCCACATCGACAGCTCCGACTTGAGCTGTTCGAGATCGCGAAGGTAGAGGTCCGCCGCCATCCAGCGTCCCAGCAGCAGCACGGTCCGCGTCACGCTGGCGGTGACATTGGGGTTGCCGTCGCGGTCACCGCCCATCCAGGAGGCGAAGCAGATCGGTGCGGCGTCCAGCGGCAGACGCTCACCGGCGGCGTCCAGCGTCATCTCGTCAAGCTGACGGTGGAAGTCCGGCACCGCTTGCCACAGCGAGTTCTCGATGGTGGCAAAGCCCCACTTGGCCTCATCCACCGGCGTCGGACGCTCGTGGCGGATCTCGTCGGTGTGCCAGGCCTGGCTGATCAGCTCGGTCAGGCGTGCACGCGCGAGGGTCGCCTGTTCCGGGCGATCACAGGCGCCTTCCATCTGGGTCAGACAGCCCTCGATGGCATCGTATTTCTGGATCAGGGTGCGGCGGATGACTTCCGTCGGGTGCGCCGTCAGCACCAGCTCGATACGCATCGCCGAGAGCTCCTCGACGATCTTCTGTGCACTGAAGCCACGCTCGCGAATGCGCGTGATCAGCTCGCCGAGGTCCGGCTGGCTGCCGGGACGATAATCCTCGACGCGCTTGAAGCGGCCACGGTAGTGCTGCTCGGCGATGTTGGAAAGATTCAGAAACTGGTTGAACGCCCGGGTGACGGGCAGCAGATCACCATCCGGCAGATCACGCAGATAGTCGATCAGCTCATGACGGGCGGCCTGATCGCCCTGCTGGCCCTGTTTGGCCAGGGCGCGGATGCGCTCGATGCGTGCGACGAAGTCATCGCCGAGGTCGGCCGCGATGGTCTGGCCGAGGTTGTCACCGAGAATACGCACGTTATCGCGCAACGATTCATGCAAGTCGTGACTCATGAAACCCTCCTTGGGAGTGACGGTGCTGCCGCGGTCATCTTCCTCTGTCACCAGAGGCACACAGTCAGATAGCTGACAACAGATTCCCTCATTGCGCAAAGACACCTGATGACAACCGGCTGAGGGAAGACACCGGCCTGGCGCTGGTGAAGACACTGGCGCGAAACGGAAAGACCCGCGGCGCAGCAGACCGGAAAGCAGGACAAGACTCGCGTCCTGATCGCTTCCCCTCAGCATACGACCGCGGGCCTCGGCTCCACAATCCGACTATCGCGTAAACTTACTACATTTTTCCAAATGCCCTTTTCCCAATACGCTGTGACGACGCTCCCTCACCGAACCAGCGGCGTCACCGGACGCGCTGCTGACGTCGCACCCTCGCCCTGTCGCGCCTGCTCAGCCGCACGTTCCTGGCGCTTGGCCTCATCCCAATGCGCATCCATCTCGGCAAGCGAGGCCTCATCCAGCGTGCGCCCTTGCCCTGCGATCGCGGCTTCCACATGGCGAAAGCGTGATTCGAAGCGCGCATTGGTGGCGCGCAGCATCTGCTCCGGGTCCGCCTTGAGGGTGCGCGCGAGATTGACCACCGCGAACATCAGGTCACCGACCTCCTCGCGCGCATGGGCCGTATCACCCTCGGCCAGAGCTTCCTCGACTTCGCCGAGCTCCTCACGAATCTTGGCCAGCACGCCACTCGTGTCGGGCCAGTCAAAGCCCGAACGCGCGGCCTTCTTCGAGAGCTTGGCCGCCCGCGTCAGCGCCGGCAGGCCAAGTGGCACGCCATCCAGCACGCTGTCGCCGGCAGTCTGGCTGGCAGGCGCGTCAGCGGTCTCCTGCTGCTTGAGCGACTCCCACTGCGCATTGAGCGAGCCTTCGTCGACCTCATGAGTGGCGATGCCCTCACGGCGCGACGCGAGGGTGCCATCCGGGAAGACGTGCGGATGGCGGTGCAGCATCTTCTCGGTCAGCACATGGATCACGTCGTGAAAATCGAAGCGTTGCTGCTCACTGGCGATCTGGGCGTAGAAGACGCCCTGAAACAGCAGGTCACCCAGTTCCGTCGGCAACTCCTCGAGCACACTGGCATCGGCCGCGGCGCGCTCGATGACATCGGCGACCTCATAGGCCTCCTCCAGGGTGTGCGGCACCAGACTCGCGTAATCCTGGCGGCTGTCCCACGGGCAGCCGTACTGCGGGTCACGCAGCACGGCCATCAGGGTCAGCAGGTCATCGAGGGTGTAGCGCGTATCGACTGGCGTGGCCGTCTCTTCGCCAGGTTCCCGACTTTCACCAGACTCCAGCCTCATGCCTTGTCGCCCCCGACCCGCAGGCGCTTGACGTCGATGATGTTGGGCAGCTGCTGGATGCGGGCGAATACGCGCCCCAGCACGTCGAGATTCTCGACTTCCAGCGTGATCTTGAGCGTGGCGATGTTGTCGAGCTGATCGGTGCGCGTGTTCACCGACAGCACATTGACCTTGTCGCCGCTCAGCACATTGGTGACATCACGCAGCAGACCGGAGCGGTCCCAGGCCTGGATCTCGATATCCACCGGATACTGATTGCGCGAGCGCTGGCCCCAGTCGACATCGACGATGCGACGCGGCTCGTCCGAGCGCAGCTGGATCAGGTTCGGACAGTCCTGACGGTGCACGGTCACGCCGCGCCCCTGGGTGATGAAACCGGCGATCTGATCGCCCGGCACCGGGTGACAGCAGTTGGCCATGGTGGTCTTCAGATTGCCGACCCCCAGCACCATGACGGCGTCGGGCTTTTCCTTGCCCTGCGGCTTGCGCTGGCGCAGCAGACGCTCGAGCTGCTCCTGGTCATCGGTATCGCCGAACAGCTGCTGGGCCTGATGCAGCACTTGGCCGACGCGCAGATCGCCCGCGCCGATGGCGGCGTACATGTCATCACGCGTCGGGTAATTGACGGCGTTGGCCAGCTTGTCACGGTCGAGATTCTCCAGCGCCAGCCGCGAGAATTCCTTCTCGAGCAGCGCCTTGCCCTCATCGACGTTCTGGTCGCGTGCCTGCAGCTTGAACCAGGTCTGGATCTTGGCGCGGGCCCGCGAGGTGCGCACATAGCCCAGATTCGGGTTGAGCCAGTCACGGCTCGGGCCACCCTTGGTGGCGGTCAGGATCTCGACCTGCTGGCCGGTCTTGAGCTTGTAGGTCAGCGGCACGATGCGCCCGTCGACCTTGGCACCCCGGCAGCGATGGCCGACCTCGGTATGCACGCGGTAGGCGAAGTCGATCGGCGTGGCGATCTTGGGCAGGTCGATGACATGCCCCTCCGGCGTGAAGACGTAGATGCGGTCCGGCGCGACGTCGGAGCTCAGCCCCTGACGGATCGCCTCCTGGCCGCCGTTCTCGCCGACTTCATCCTGCCATTCGAGCACCTGACGCAACCAGGCGATCTTGTCCTCGTAGCTGCGACTCTTGTGACCGACATCGTGGCCCTTGTAACGCCAGTGGGCACACACGCCCAGCTCCGCCTCCTCGTGCATGTCGAAGGTGCGGATCTGGATCTCGATGACCTTGTTGCTCGGCCCCACCACCGCAGTGTGCAGTGACTGGTAGCCATTCTTCTTGGGATTGGCGATGTAGTCATCAAACTCGTGAGGCACGTGGTGCCAGCGCGAGTGGACGATCCCCAGCGCCGTGTAGCAATCGCTGACGGTGCCGACCAGAATCCGTACCGCGCGCACGTCATACACCTGGGAGAAGGCGATGCGCTTGATCTTCATCTTCCGCCAGATGGAGTAGATGTGCTTGGCGCGGCCCGCGACATCGAAATGCTTGATGCCCTGCTCGCTCATCAGAGTGCGCATCTCGATCAGCAGGTCGGCGATGTAGTGCTCACGCTCCAGACGTTTCTCGGACAGCTGCTTGGCGATGGTCTTGTATTCATCCTCCTCGCGGTAGCGGAAGGACAGGTCCTCCAGCTCCCACTTGAGCTGACCGATGCCCAGGCGGTGCGCCAGCGGCCCGTAGATATCGAAGACTTCGCTGGCCACGCGCATGCGCTTCTCGCGCGGGGCATCCTTGACGTGACGCAGGGCGACAGTACGTTCGGCGATCTTGATCAGCGCGATGCGCACGTCATCGATCATCGACACCAGCATCTTGCGCAGGTTGTCCTGCTGGTCATGCTGCGCCATGCCATGACTCGGCGCCTGCAGCTGACTGATGGCGGCCATGTTGAGCACGCCATCGATCAGGCGGGCCACTTCCTTGCCGAAATGCTTCTCGATGGCCTCAAGTCCCAGATGCCCTTCACGCACCGCGCGATAGAGCACGGCCGCGACCAGCGCCGGTTGGTCAAGCTTGAGTTCCGACAGGATGTCGGCCATCTCGAGACTGAAACGGAAACTGCGCAGCGGCTCGCGCCACGGCTTGTCACCGCGGGCGTCCGCCTCGCGCGCCACCTTGAGCGCCACTTCACAGGCCTGCACCATGACCTCGGCATTCACCGACGGGACTTCCTCGCGCAGTCGCGCGACCCACACCGGGATGTCCACACCACCGCTATCGGTCAGCGGCTGATCTTCGCGCACCTTGACCATGACCCTATGTCCTTGAATATCTTGCCATCTTGATGACAGTGCCCGAGGGCACCGCCTCAGTCTTCCGCCCGCTCCAGCAGCAACATCGACTCCAGATGTGCCGTGTGAACGAACATGTCCGCCATCAGGGCACGCGTGACGCGATAACCGGCGTCCTGCAACAGCCGTGCATCACGCATCAACGTGGTCGGGTCACAGGCGATGTACAGCACACGCTGCGGCACTCGGCTGACCCTCCCAGCATGCAGATCACGTGCCAGCTCCTCGCAGAGAGGCTGAGCGCCATCACGCGGCGGGTCTAGTACCAGAAGGTCGATACCCTCGAGTGACGGCAGGGCCTTGCTCAGGTCCGCTCGACGTGCACTCACCTGCGCCAGTCCGTTGGCTTCGGCGTTGACCCTCAGCTGATCGACCATGCCCTGACTGCCCTCGATGCCCGTCACCTCACTGGCGCCGGCCGCGGCAGCCGCCAGGGTCAGGTTGCCGACACCGGCGTAGAGGTCCATCACCTTGAGGCCACTGACGTCGCCCAGCCATTCGAAGGCGGTGTCGATCAGGCGCTGATTGAGCGCCGCATTGACCTGCACGAAGTCGCCCGGCGAGAAGGCAAGACGCAGCGTCGTTGCGCCGATATTCAGTGAATACGCGGCGTTCGGCGTGCCCGACAGCCACTCCAGCACCACCGGATCACGCCCGACCCGCCAGCCGACCACCAGGCCATGCTGCTCGGCGAAGGCCTGCCAGCGCTGCGCATCACGCGGCACCGCCTTGAGCTGGCGCACCACCACGATGACCTGCCCTTCGGCAGCGGTCAGCTCCAGATGGCCCAGACGCTTGGGCGCCTCGAGGCTTTCGATCAGCTCACGCAGCGGCGCGAGCAGGCGGTCCAGCTCCGGCACCAGCACGCTGCAGGTGGTGATATCGACCAGCTGGTTGCTGCCGCGTCCCCGGAAGCCGAACTGCAACTCACCGGCATCGGTCACGCGTACGCCGATACGCGCGCGGCGGCGATAACGGTTTTCATCTTCGCCCAGCGGCTGAATCTCGGGCAGCGTCACGCCATTGCGTGTCGCATGTTCGCCCAGCACCTGCACCTTATGAGTGCGTTGTGCATCCAGCGCCATATGCTGCAGATCACAGCCGCCACAGCTGCCGAAATAGGCACAGGGCGGCGTCACGCGACTGTCAGCCGCGTTATCACGTGCACGCACATGCGCCTCATTGAAGCGCTTGTGCGTGCGGTGGATGGCCAGCGTCACGCGCTCGCCGGGCAAGGCCTGATCGATGAACTGGGTCTTGCCGCTCTCGTCATGGGCGATGCCGCGCCCGTCATGGGCCAGGCGATCGACCGTCAGCCACTGGCTGTCGGCGTCGCTGGCATTGCGGGTGCCACGACTGGCCACTTCCTTCTCGCGACGGGTCGGCTTGCGCGCCGGTCGCTTCTGTCCGAGCAGCGCCATCAGGAACGCTCCCCTGCGACGGCTTCATTGTGGGGCGTGTCCTGCTGAGTCATGTCGTCGTCCTGGGTATAGAGGCCTGTCGAGAGATAGCGGTCTCCCCGGTCACAGACGATAAACACGATGACCGCATTCTCGACCTGCTCGGCGAGCTTGAGCGCGCCCGCCAGCGCACCACCGGAAGAGACACCGGCCAGAATGCCTTCTTCGCGCGCCAGACGGCGCATGCAGACTTCGGCTTCGTGCTGGCCGATATCCAGCGTGCGGTCGATGCGTGAGGCATCGAAGATCCGCGGCAGATATTCGGCAGGCCAGCGGCGGATACCCGCGATGCTGGCGCCTTCGGCAGGTTGCAGGCCGACGATCTCGATGGCCGGATTCTGCTCCTTCAGATAGCGCGAGGTGCCCATGATGGTGCCGGTGGTGCCCATCGAGGACACGAAGTGCGTGATGCGCCCATGGGTCTGCTGCCAGAGTTCCGGCCCGGTGGTGCGGTAATGCGACAGCGGATTGTCCTGGTTGGCGAACTGATCCAGCGCCTTGCCCTCGCCACGCGCGATCATCCCCTCGGCCAGGTCCCGTGCGTGCTCCATGCCATCGGCTTCGATCAGCGTGGCCCCGTAGGCGCCCATCGCCTGCTTGCGCTCGCTGGAGGCACTGGCCGGCATCACCAGCACCATGCGGTAGCCCTTGATGGCTGCCGTCATGGCCAACGCGATGCCGGTATTGCCGGAGGTCGCTTCGATCAGGGTGTCGCCGGGAGAGATCTCGCCGCGCGCTTCCGCCTCCTGGAACATGGAAAGCGCCGGACGATCCTTGACCGAACCGGCGGGGTTGTGACCCTCCAGCTTGGCCAGCAGCACATTGTTGCGGCCCGCGGTGATGCGCGTCAGGCGCACCAGCGGCGTGTTGCCGACGACATCTGCAAGACTGGGATAATCGGACGCGCCAGGGGTGGCGTCACCGGGGGTTTCGCTGAGATGAGACATGAGAGGCAGACTCCAGAGACGCCGCGCCCGGACAGCCGAATGACAGCGGTCAGGCGCTGGCATCGGGACCAAGGACGAACGGGGGGCCGCGTCGGGGTGTAGATGATGCGCGCAGTATATCGCTCCCGCCCTGCCCTGTCAGGGCGCTCGCCATCGCTTCGCTCAAGAGCGCGAGGTATGCTTGCCGCTGATGCTCGTTCGCCCTTTGACGATGGATTGCCATGCTGCTTCGTACCCGATTCCAGCTTGCCCTCTTGCTGCTGCCCCTCGCCACCAGCCTGATGTTCAGCCTGTATGCGGTGGACCGCGAGATCAGCGGTGAGCGCCTGGCCATGATGGAGCGCCTGCAGGCCAGCATGCAGGCCATCATGCCGGGCATGGCCAACGCCGCCCTCGCCGCTGACGACCAGCGCCTGCACGAGCAGGCCCAGATGCTGATCGACCAGCGCGACGTGCGCGCCCTGACGCTGCGCACCGCCAACGGCGGCACTCTGTTGCATCTCGGCCCCAGCCAGCGCCCGGAGACCAGCGCGCTGGTCGAGAGTCAGGCCTACCCCTCGGACCCGGACTCGCTGGTGATGGTGATGCCGGTCATCGACCCGTGGCGCGAGACGCAACGCGGCGAGCAAATGTCGTGGCTGGTGCTGGAGGCCTCCGACACCCGCCTGGTGCTGCATCGCTACCAGCTGCTGGTCGGCTACGGGCTGGCCAATCTGGTCTTCGGTCTGGCGCTGCTGCTGCTGGCGTTCCATGGCTCGCGCCGCATGCTGCAGCCGCTGCATGAACTGGGCGAGGCCCTCACCTGCCTGGCGCGCGGCGAGACACACCGCCAGCTGCCGGTGGCAGGCAATGACGACCTCAGCGAGCTGGCCGAGAACTACAACCGCAGCGTCGAGCAGCTCAAGCGCGCCCGCGAGGACATGCAGGACCAGATCGAACAGACCACCCAGGACCTGCACGAGTCGATGGAAACCGTCGAGATCAAGAACATCGAGCTCGACATGGCGCGCCGCAAGGCGCTGGAAGCCAACCGCATCAAGTCGGAATTCCTGGCCAACATGAGCCATGAGATCCGCACGCCGCTCAACGGCATCATCGGCTTCAGCAACCTGCTGGGGCGCAGTGATCTGGACAACCGCCAGCGCGACTGGCTGGGCCACATGCAGAATGCCTCCTCGAGCCTGATGTCATTGATCAATGACATTCTCGACTTCTCCAAGATCGAAGCCGGCAAGCTCGAGCTCGAGAAGGTGCAGATGGACATCGAGCCGCTGATCGAGGAAGTGCTCGCCATGCATGCCCCGGAGGCCCATCGCAAGCATCTGCATCTGCTCGGGCTTGTCTATGACGACGTGCCGCAGCGCTTCGAGGGCGACCCGCTGCGCATCAAGCAGGTGGTGACGAATCTGGTCGCCAATGCCGTCAAGTTCACCGAGCGCGGCGAAGTCATCGTGCGCGTGATGGTGGATGACCTCTCCGGCAGCAATACCCGCCTCAAGATCGCGGTGGCAGACACCGGCATCGGCATGGACAGCGCCCAGCGCAATCGCCTGTTCCAGGCCTTCTCGCAGGGAGACCCGTCACGGGCCCGCCAGTTCGGCGGCACTGGCCTTGGGCTGATGATCTCCAAGCGACTGGTCGAGCAGATGGGCGGCGAGATCCAGGTCGACAGCCTGCCCGGCCACGGCTCCACCTTCCTGTTCAGCGTGCCGGTGGCGGTGAGCAGCATCGAGGAGCGCCCGCGCGAAGTCGTGTTCGATCATCAACGCATCTGCCTGATCGAGCCGCACTCGGCCACCCGTCGCGCCCTGAGCTACCTGCTGACCCGCTGGTCACTGACGCTGGTCGGCATCGAAGAGCAGCCGGACCTGGTGGTGGTCGCGCTGGAGAGCCGAGACCTCAAGCGGCTGGATGAATGGGGCGCGCGCCTCAAGCATCTGCCGTGTCGCGTGCTGGGCCTGCTGAACGCACCTCTGCCCGCCGACGCCGAGAACCTGCAGCAGTACGGCATCGACGAAGTGGTCAGCAAGCCGGTCACACGCCTGCAGATGCGCCACAAGCTGGCCAACCTGCTGCATTCACCTCACCGCGACCCGACTCAGGCGCCGCGCAGCGCCTCCTTCACCTCGCTTGAGCCGGCCACACGCGAGCAGGACGCAAGCACGGCGCCAGCCGCCAAGCCGATCGACAAGACTGATGCGAGCGCCAAGCCAGCCAGCACACCTGCCGCGAGCGCCACGCCTGCCAAGACGCCACCGGCCGGCCCGCGGCCTGAGCTCCCCGCCCAGCCTGCGAGTCAGGAAACGTCCGCGCAGCCTCGCAAGTGCGTGATGGTGGTCGACGACAACCCCTCCAACCGCCTGTTGGCCGAGGAGCTGTTGACCGACATGGGGCTGGACACCCTGGCCGCCCAGAGTGGCGAAGAGGCGCTGGCGCTGGCTCAGGAGCAGGTCGTGGATGCCGTCCTGATGGATATCCAGATGCCGGGCATGAACGGGCTGGAAGCCACCAAGGCGCTGCGTCATCAGCATCGCGAGGGCAACCGCCACCTGCCGGTGATCGCCCTCACCGCCCATGCACTGGCGCATGAACGGCGAGAGCTGTTGGCGGAAGGCATGGATGATTACCTGATCAAGCCCATCGACGAGGGCCTGCTGGCCAACCTGCTCAGCCGTCATCTGGGCATTTCGCTGAACCCGCCACCGCAGGCCGCGCGGTCATCTAGCCAACCGCGCAGCCCTGCCCGCAGCCAATCGCGCAGTCCAGAACGCAACCAATCGCGCAGCCCTGCTCGCAGTCAGGCGACGTCGGCCTTGCCACCGGGAGTGAAAGACGCTGCCAGCCAGGCTGAGTCATCGTCGCCGGTAGCGCCACTGCCCCGCTCTGCCGCGAAGAGTCAGCTCAGCCTGGAGCAGGACGCCGACCTGCCGGTGGTCGACATGGCGCTGGGCGTGGAGATGGCCGGTGGCCGCGAGGCCCTGGCTCTGGAGATGCTGGGGCTGTTGATCGAGAGCCTGCCGGAGAGCGAGGCCAGGATCCGCCGCGCCTGGCAGGCGCGTGACAACGAGGCGATGCTCGATGGCGTGCATTATCTCAACGGCGCCTGCCGCTACTGTGGCGTGCCACGCCTGGCACTGCTGGTGGAAGCACTGGAGACCCGCATCCGCGTCAGCGGCCTGTCACAGCTGGAAGAGGATGTCGATGCCCTGTTCGCGGCCATCGACAGCCTGATCCAGTGGTCGCACAGCGATGAGGCCAAGGCCTTGCTCGCCGCGCCGCTTGAGCCGGCTAGCCCCGACGGTGACACGGCTGAGGCGCCGACAGCGCCCCTTGTCGAGACCTCACCCTCGTCCTCCTCCGCGCCCTCGGACGCACCCGCTGAGCCATCCGACACAGGCTCGTCATCGGTAAGCAAGCCACAGGCGAGCGAGCCCCAGTCCAAAAACCAGCCCTGAAAAACCAGTCCTGAAAGACCAGCCCTGTACAAACGACAACGCCACCCGCTGCCGCTAGGCAGGGGTGGCGTTGTCGTTTCGAGCGCCGTGTTCACAGCCGCGATACAGCACCAGACCGAATAGGGCTAACGCTCCAGCACCACGAAGGCGATGGCCTGATCAAGCTCATCACTGATCGACAGGTGCAGATGGCGGACACCCGCCCGCGCGGTCAGGGCTTCCGCCTCGTCAGACAGCTTGAGCGAGGGCTTGCCCAGGGCGTCGTTGACCACCTGAATCTGGGTGAAGCGCATGCCCTGACGCAGGCCGGTGCCCAGCGCCTTGACAAAGGCTTCCTTGGCCGCGAAACGCTTGGCCAGAAAGGCCGCCGGCTGAGGGTGATCGGCAAAGCGCGCCAGCTCCTCTTCCCCCAGCAATCGGCGCGCAAAGCGCTCGCCGTGACGCGCCATGCCTGCCTCGAAGCGCTCGATACGCGCGATGTCCGTGCCTATGCCGACGATCATCCGCAGCAGCCTGAGCCCTGCACATGCTCATGGTCATCACCGTGTTCGTGGTCATGGTCATGATCGTGCGCATCCAGCGCGGCCATCAGGCCCGCTTCCTGGCCTGCGATACACAGACGCTTCATCTCGATGACGGCCTCCTTCAGGCCGACGAACATGGCGCGCGCGATGATCGCGTGACCGATGTTCAGCTCGTTGAGCCCGGAGATACCCGCGATCGCCTCGACGTTGTGATAGTTGAGGCCGTGACCGGCATTGACCACCAGCCCCAGCTCGTTGGCCAGTTCCGCGGCGGCCGCGATGCGCTCGAACTCGACACGTGCCGTCTCGCCCGTGGCATCGGCATAGGCACCGGTATGCAGCTCGATGACCGGCGCACCCGCTTCGAAGGCGGCACGGATCTGCTCCGGCTCCGGGTCGATGAACAGCGAGACTTCACAGCCCGCCGCTGCCAGACGCTCGCAGGCGGCGGTGATGCGTGCCAGATCACCGGCGACATCCAGCCCGCCTTCGGTGGTCAGCTCTTCGCGCTTTTCCGGCACCAGACACACGTTGGCCGGCTGGACTTCCTCGGCCAGCGTCAGCATCTCTTCGCTGACGGCCATCTCGAGGTTCATGCGCGTGTTGAGCACCTCGGCCAGAATGCGCACGTCGCGCTCCTGAATGTGGCGACGGTCTTCACGCAGGTGCACGGTGATACCGTCGGCACCCGCCTCTTCCGCGACCAGCGCGGCCTGGACCGGGTCCGGATAGCGGGTACCACGCGCCTGACGTAGTGTGGCGATGTGGTCGATGTTGACCCCGAGCAGGATGCGCAGCGGATGCATGGTCAGCTCCTAACGATGAACAAGAGAACAGGCATGGCGACGAGGGCCATGCCGAAGACAGGTCGCGCAATACTATCATGCGTCACGCCGCAGCCGGACAGTGTCGCCACGCCTGATGACGTCAGTCGGACTGACGACTCTGACGCCGCCTGGCCGTCAGCTGCATCATCAACTCGCGCGAGCGCAGCGGGCGCTCCCCCAGCAGCGGCGCCAGCGCACGCCGCGCCAGCCACAGGCTCTCGCGGGCAAGCCCAGCATGGCCCCAGTCTTCGCTGGCCAGCAACTTCAGGGCCCGCCCTTCGATGCCCGCCGCGCCTGGCGGCTGCGCCTGAAAGCGTCGCTCACTGACCACATAGTCATAGCGCACATCCGGCATCAGCGGGCTGTCATCCAGAGCGCGAAACTGCGGCAGTTGCTCCAGCGCTTCCAGCAGACTGTATTCGAGTCGCCTGAGCGCGGGCGCGCGTCTGGCGGGCAGTGCCACCTCATCCAATGTCAGCGAGTAGAGCGCGAACAGCTCCGGCACCGGCATTTCCACCGGCAGCGTGCGGGTCAAAAGCTCATTGGCGTAGAACCCGCACAGCAGCCCCTCGCCCGCCAGCAGACTGGCACTGCCGCCGGTCTCCATCAGGTTGAGAGTCTTGAGATCGCTCTCGCCTCGCCAGGTGACATGCAAGGGCGTGAACGGCTGCAGTCGTGCACGCGCCTTGCTGCCCGGGCGCTGAACGCCACGCGCCACCGCGCGCACCCGTCCGTGTTCGAGGGTCAGCAATTCGATGATGGCACTGGTTTCACGGTAGGGCTTGCGATGCAGCAGGAAGGCCGGTTGCGGCGTCATCAGGCAGGCTCACGTCAGACGGTGGCTTGGCAAAAAAAGCTGGCAGAAGGACTGGCAGAGGGGCTGGCAAGAAACGAGACCGCCTGGACAGGGCCAGGCGGTGCGTGGCAGAGGCCGCGAGAACATCGGATCGGCGACGGGCGGCACATGGCAGGCGCGACCCTCTCGGATCACCACCGCCCTGCGCCGCTCGCGCGACGTCGTCAGTCCTTGTCGTGGGTGTAACCCAGACTCTTCAGGGCACGCTCGTCATCCGACCAGCCACGCTTGACCTTGACCCACAGGTTCAGCATGACCTTGGCATCGAAGGCACGCTCCATCTCGAGACGCGCTTCACGGCCGATGTTCTTGATGCGCTCACCGTTTTCGCCGATCAGGATCTTCTTCTGACCCTGACGCTCGACCATCATCAGCGCGCTGATGTGCAGGGTGCCGCGCTGATCGGTCTTGAATTCCTCGATCTCGACGGTCATCTGGTAGGGCAGTTCGTCGCCCAGCTGACGCATCACCTTCTCGCGCACCAGCTCGGAGGCCAGGAAGCGAGAGCTCTTGTTGGTGATCTGGTCGTCCGCGAACATGTGCTCGCCCTGCGGCAGACGCTTCATCACGTTCTCGAGCAGCAGATCGATGTTGGTGCCGTTCTTGGCCGACATCGGAATGATGGCCGCGAAGTCACGACGCTCCTGCAGGCTCTGCAGCCAGGGCGCGAGGGTGGTCTTGTCCTTGAGCCAATCGATCTTGTTGACCACCAGGATCACCGGCGCCTTCACGTGGGCCAGCTTCTCGAGCACGATCTGGTCTTCTTCCATCCAGCGGGTGCGGTCGACGATGAAGACGACGGCATCGACGTCACGCAGCGCCTGGGTGGCGGCCTGGTTCATGAAGCGGTTGATCGCCTTGTTGCGATCGCGCTGCATGATGTGGATCCCCGGGGTATCGACGAAGACGCACTGGGTGCCCTCTTCGGTATGGATACCCATCACCTGGTGACGCGTGGTCTGCGGACGACGCGAGGTGATCGAGACCTTCTGGCCCAGGATGTGGTTCATCAGCGTCGACTTGCCGACATTCGGGCGACCGACGATGGCGACGAAGCCACAGCGGGTGTCCGGCAGCGGCTGATCGCTGACACCGGCGGCGGCCAGCATGCCCTCGAGGGCGTCCGGCGTGCCGGCGCCGTTATCAGTGGAGTGATCAGGGGCGTCGCCGCTCGGGGTGACGTTGTCTTCTGGGGTATGGCTCATGAGCGGCCTCCGCGGGCAGGTTCGAGCAGTTGCAGCGCGAACTCGGCCGCCTGCTGTTCAGCATGACGACGGCTGGAGCCGACGCCTGTGGTCTTGGTGTCGATCATCTCGACGTGGCAATCGACGCTGAAGGTCTGCGAATGCGCTTCGCCTTCGACGCTGGTCACCTCATAACGCGGCAGTGCCGCCTGACGCGATTGCAGGAATTCCTGCAGACGCGTCTTGGGGTCTTTCTGGGTGTCCTGAAGATTCAGCGCTTCAAGACGGGTGGCGTACCAGCGCAGCACGTGTTCACGCGCCACCTGCATGCCGGCGTCCAGATAGATGGCGCCGATCACGGCTTCCACGGCATCGGCCAGAATGGACTCGCGACGGTGACCGCCGCTTTTCATCTCGCCGGAGCCCAGGCGCAGGTTCTCGCCGAGATTGAATTCACGCGCCAGCTCCGCGAGGGTCTGGCCCTTGACCAGACGCGCACGCAGGCGTGACAGCTGGCCTTCACGGGCCTGGGGGAAGCGCAAAAACAGCGCTTCGGCGATCACGAAGTTGACGATGGAATCGCCAAGGAATTCGAGACGCTCATTGTTCTGGCCACCATAGCTTCGATGGGTCAGAGCCAGTTCCAGCAGGCTCGCATCCTCGAAGGTGTGGCCGATACGCTTTACAAAGGCATTCAGCGGGCTACTCACAGGTCTCCCTACTCTCTTTTTGTCGCTGACGCCCGCGGGCGTCCTGTCGAATGGTGCATCAGTCATGCTGGCTGATGCCTGTCGTCTTCGACATGTCTCGCGATGCCCGAAGCCTACGCGGCTTGAGGAGTTGCCGATTGCCACCATCCCAATCCGATATTCGTCAGCCGCGCTGCCCGCAAGCTTGTGGCCACGGGTCCGACATGATGAACAGCAGGTTGACATGGCAGGCACGACGCATCGTCCCATGTCGAAAATCCGCACTGATAGGGCCGGCGGGCCAATGTGGCCCTGCCAGACACGACCGGGCCGCCTCTCGGCGGCCCGGTCAATGCACTGATCAATGAATCAGGCGTACCGAGGAAAAGTCCGGGAACCCTTCTTTCCAGTGCATCCACACCGCCACCGCCTTGCCGACGATGTTCTCTTCCGGCACGAAGCCCCAGTAGCGGCTGTCGTTGGAGTGATCACGGTTGTCACCCATCACGAAGTACATGCCTTCCGGCACCCGAATCTCGCGCATCTGCGGGCCGGGGTCCTGAGGGTTATTGTAGATTTGATGCGCGTGTTTCCCCAGTGTCTCATCCAGCAGGTCTTCACCGGACTGTTCACTGGAGTTGCGCGCATTCAATGTCTTGTCGATGGCCTCACCATTCACGTAGAGCTGCTTGCCTTCGTAGCGAATGGTATCGCCCGGCAGGCCGACGACGCGCTTGATGAAGTTGGTGGACGGATCCTCCGGGAAACGGAACACCATCACATCGCCACGCTCCGGCTCGCCGACTTCCAGCACCTTGGTGTCGACCACCGGCAGGCGCAGGCCATAGTCATACTTGTTGACCAGGATGAAGTCGCCGATCTTGAGCGTCGGCAGCATCGAGCCGGACGGAATCTGGAACGGCTCGAACGCGAAGGAGCGCACCACCAGTACCAGCAGCAGTACCGGGAAGAAGGACTTGGCATAGTCCACCGGCCACGGGTCACGCGCCAGCTTCTCACGCGTGCCAGCGTCCAGTTCTCCTTCGACGGAGGCCTCGGCCTTGGCCACACGCGCCTTGCGCGCACTGCGCAGGGCAACCAGGTCTATCAACCACACCACGCCGGCTACCGCTACGGCAATCACCAATACTAGCGAGAAATCCATCGTTGTCCCTGTCTGCCCTGGGTCTTGGTGGCAAGCCGCCAGACGGCGGCCTGCCTCAGTCGTTCATCTTGAGCACGGCAAGGAAGGCGTCCTGGGGAATTTCCACCCGGCCGACCTGCTTCATGCGCTTCTTGCCCGCTTTCTGCTTCTCGAGCAGTTTCTTCTTGCGGCTGACGTCGCCGCCGTAACATTTGGCGGTCACGTTCTTGCGCAGCGCCTTGACGGTGGAGCGTGCCACGACCTGGCCACCGACGGCAGCCTGGATCGCCACATCGAACATCTGACGCGGAATCAGCTCTTTCATCTTCTCGACCAGCAGACGGCCGCGGCCATGTGCGTGATCACGGTGAATGATCGCCGCCAGTGCATCGACGCGGTCGCCGTTGATCAGCACGTCCAGACGCACCAGCTTGGCCGCCTCGAAGCGCTCGAAGCTGTAATCCAGTGACGCATAGCCCTTGGAGATGGACTTGAGGCGATCGAAGAAGTCCATCACCACTTCCGCCATCGGCAGTTCATAGATCAGCTGGATCTGGCTACCCAGGAACTGCATGTCGAGCTGAACGCCACGACGATTGACGCACTCGGTGATGACGTTGCCGACATATTCCTGCGGCACGAGGATGGTAGCGCGGCAGATCGGCTCGCGCAGCTCATCGACGTTGGCCATGTCCGGAAGCTTGGACGGGTTGGACACCGGCAGCACATCGCCGTTGTCCATCAGCACCTCATAGATCACCGTCGGCGCGGTGGTCAGCAGATCGAGATTGTACTCGCGCTCCAGACGCTCCTGGATGATCTCCATGTGCAGGGTGCCGAGGAAGCCGACACGGAAACCGAAGCCCAGCGCGTCGGAGTTTTCCGGCTCGTAGTCCAGCGAGGCATCGTTGAGCGCCAGCTTCTGCAGCGCGTCACGGAAGTCCTCGTAGTCATCGGAGCTGATCGGGAACATGCCGGCATAGACCTGCGGCTTGACCTTCTGGAAGCCCGGCAGACGCTCGACCTTGTCGGCGGTCTTGGTGTGCACGATGGTGTCACCCACCGGCGCGCCCATGATGTCCTTGATACCGGCGACGATGAAGCCGACCTCACCGGCGCGCAGCACGCCGGTTTCCTTGCGCTTGGGCGTGAAGATACCGATCGCGCCGGTTTCCCAGTCGCGGCCGGTGGACTTCAGACGGATCTTCTCGCCCTTCTTCAGGGTACCGTCGAAGATACGCACCAGCGAGACGACGCCGAGGTAGTTGTCGAACCAGGAATCGATGATCAGCGCCTGCAGCGGTGCCTCCGGATCGCCCTTGGGCGGCGGAATGTCACGCACCAGACGCTCGAGCAGCGCTTCCATGCCCATGCCGGACTTGGCCGACACCTGACAGGCATCCGTCGCGTCCAGACCGATGATCTCCTCGATCTCCTGGGAGACCTTTTCCGGGTCCGCCTGCGGCAGATCCATCTTGTTGAGGACCGGCAGCACCTCGAGGCCCTGCTCGATGGCGGTGTAGCAGTTGGCCACCGACTGGGCTTCGACGCCCTGGCCGGCATCGACCACCAGCAGCGCCCCTTCACAGGCATACAGCGAGCGCGAGACTTCATACGAGAAGTCGACATGCCCCGGCGTATCGATGAAGTTCAGCTGATAGGTATTGCCATCGTCAGCGTGGTAGTCGAGGGTCACCGACTGCGCCTTGATGGTGATGCCGCGCTCACGCTCGATGTCCATCGAGTCAAGCACCTGCTCCTTGAGCTCACGGTCGCTCAAGCCTTCGCACAGCTGGATGATGCGGTCAGCCAGCGTCGACTTGCCGTGGTCAATGTGGGCGATGATTGAGAAGTTGCGGATATGCTTCAAGGACGGCGGCGTTACGCGTTCGGTCATGGATCACTGCTCTGTATTTGTGCCCGTCTCCGTGAAATCACACGGCCAACACGGGAGACGACGGAAATCGAATTGCACGTATTGTACAGTCCGACCACAAGCGATGATAGAAGGCGTTGCCTTTTGCGCCCCTCCGGCCCTGTCACAACCCGCCTGATCTCGGGTGAGCCGCAGGGCCGCCCGGTAGCAGACGGGGCGCACAGTCGCCCGTGCGCCCCGTCTGCTACCGGAGTGACCGCCGTCCTGCTGGTGGCGGTCACCTTCTGTTGCCTGCGCGCTCGTCGCCCAAGTTCTTGACGCTTGCGTCAGGCGCTGGCGGGATCACTTGTCGCTGTCGGCACGCATGCGCAGTGCGATGTACAGCGGGCGACCATTGCGCACCAGGCGCAGCGAGACCGGACGGTTGGTCGGCAGCTTGGCGACCACATCGCGCAGCGCCTGAACGCTGGTCAACGGCTGCTGATTGAGTTCGACCAGCACATCGCCAGCGCTGATGCCTGCCTCGGCAGCCACGCCCTGCGGGTCGACTTCCATCACGCGCACCCCGTGATCGAGGTTGAGCTCGTTCAAGCTGGCCTTGTCGAGCTCTGCCACCGCGACACCCAGCCCCTGCTTGTCGTCACTGGCCTTGGCGGCATGCGCCTGCTCACTGCCCGGCCAATGGCCGACCTTGGCGGTCAGCGTCTGGCTCTTGCCATCGCGCAGGATGGAGAGCTTGAGCGAATCGCCCGGCGAGCTGGCACCGACCATGCGCGGCAGGTAAGCCGAGCTCTCGACCGCCTTGCCATCGACGGCGGTGATGATGTCACCGCTCTTGAGGCCAGCGGCGGCGGCAGGGCCATCCGGATCAAGATCGGCGATCAGCGCACCGCGCGCACGGTCCAGCCCGAAGGATTCGGCCAGGTCCTTGGAGACCGGCTGAATGACGACGCCCAGCCAGCCGCGATCCACGCGCCCATCGGTCTTGAGCTTGTCGGCGACATCCATCGCCACATTGATCGGAATCGCGAAGCTCACGCCCATGAAGCCGCCGGAGCGGGTATAGATCTGGGAGTTGATGCCCACCACATCGCCATCGAGATCGAACAGCGGCCCACCGGAGTTGCCCGGATTGATCGCCACATCGGTCTGGATGAACGGCACATAGGCGTCCGACGGCAGGGTGCGATCGATGGCGCTGACGATGCCGGCGGTGACGGAATGATCGAAGCCGAACGGCGAGCCGATCGCGGCCACCCATTCGCCGACTTCCAGTGCATCACTGTCGCCCATCGGCAAGGTCGGCAGGTCTTCCGCCTTGACCTTGAGCAGCGCGATATCGGTCTTCTTGTCCTCACCGACCACCTGCGCCTTGAGTTCGCGACGGTCGTTGAGGCGCACCATCACCTCATCGGCACCGTCGATGACGTGGGCATTGGTCATGATGTAGCCATCATCGGAGATGATGAAGCCAGACCCGAGACTGGAGCGCTTCTCGACGCCCCCGCGGCCCGGACCAGGCAGCTGATCACCGAAGAAGCGCTTGAAGAATTCGGGCATCTCTTCGCCATTGGGCCCTCGGAACACCGGCCCCGAGCTGCGCTGGATCTCGGTGGTGGTCGCGATATTGACCACCGCGGGCGCCGAGTCCTTGACCAGCTGGGTGAAGTCGGGCAATTCACGAGCCTGAACCAGCTGGGAGCCCATCAGGGCAGCCATGGCCAAGGCAGGTACCATCAGGCGGGAAAGGGATTTCATCAGTGCGGCTCCTGGTACGTCCTGTCATCACTTGTTATCAGGCGTGCAATCACGCAACTACTGACGATGGCAGCGTCACATCGCTGGCGGCGTCCTTCTCATTGACGTCGAAGCGTCGTTGAAGTTCAGCGATTGGTGCCGCGCTGGACGCAACCATGCGTCGCCAACATCCGACAGGTGCCGATGCCAGCCTGATGCAGACTGACGACGCCACCTGCCGACTACGCAAGTCACTCCCCGATCTGCCGAGAGAGTCGACTACCGCTATCACTTGAGCACGTCATCACTTGAGCACGTCATCATTTGAGCACGAAGGCTACAGCGCCTTGATCGCCATCGCGTCCATGCCGAGACGACGCATCAAGCGCGGCCGGTAGAGTGCCTGGCGCTCAGGGCGCGCGGCATGCCAGCGCACGACCATCAGGCCCGCCGCCAACGAGAGCGCGAAGCCCAACGGCACCGCCAAGGTGCCAGCGCCCGCCAGCTGCTCGGCCACGATCCCCCCCAGCATGCCGCTGACCAGCGGCAGGCCATACAGCAGACCCGCACTGCGCAGAAACGCCGACTCATCGATGCCGATCACCACCCGCTCACCCACCATCGGCAAGTCTTCGCCTGCCGGCACATGGATCAGCACGCGATGCGGCTTGCGACGCGAAAACTGGCTCAACAGGCCGCTGCCACAGCTACTGCGCGCATTGCAGGCACCACAGGTGGAGCGACGCTGGGTCTCGACCCAGACGCCTTCCTTGCCATGCCCCGTGACCTGCCCCTCTTCCTGCATCATCTTGCTGACTCCTGCAAAAACTCGCCGCGCACTGGCGACACATACGCGTAGAATAGCGTCATTCACGGCGGCACTTCACGCGCCTCAGGCCCGATAAGCGCCCACGATACCATCAACAGGAGCCCGCATGAGCGACGCACCCCCATCCACTTCCCGCCTGGACCCGCTGCACGGCGTCACCCTCAAGGCACTGCTTACCTGGCTGGTGGACCACTACGGCTTCGAGACCCTGGGCGAGTTGATTCCCATCAACTGCTTCCTCAGCGACCCGAGCATCAACTCGAGCCTCAAGTTTCTGCGCCGCACGCCCTGGGCACGCGCCAAGGTCGAGGCACTCTACATCCAGACGGCAGATCGCTATCTGCATGACTGAGGCCGAGCGTGGTCACACCGGCAAGTGACGGCGCTGGCCGGATGCGACCAGGTCATGTGGGCGCAACCAGGATATACAGACAACAAAAGAGGGGCAGCCATAGGCTGCCCCTCTTTTGTTGTCTATCCATGCTGCTTTCATCTGCCTTGGCAGCGACGCCAGCGCAAGCCAGTCATCCAGCGAATGTTACTGGGCAACATCCTGCAGGCTGATCCACTCACTGCGCTCCGGCACCGGGCCACGCGAGGAATGCTGGCTCAGGTAAGCCTCGAGCAGACGACGCTGGGCGAGATCCGCCGCGGCGACATTGCTGGACGACATGCCGGAATCATAGCTGCCACTCTGCGGCGCCATGAACATCGGGCGCGAGCTGGAGGGCGTCACGCCGACCTGCATCAAGCCGCTGTTGGCGCCGGGCTGTACCCACTGAGACGCCTCGGCGTTCACCGACGGCTGACTGACCTGACGCACGGTGCCGCCCTGGATGGCTGAACCGCCCTGATTGACGGAAGAGCCGCTGGCAAGCTCTGCACCGCTGTTCACGCCGCCGGGCACCCCATTGTCACCGCCATTGAAGACCTGCACGCCGGTGATCACCATCACCGCGACGCCTGCCGCGATGGCCGCGGAGCCGGCAAAGGAGAACAGGCTGCGGCGCTCGGCCACGGGCGGTGCACTCGCGGGAGCTTCACGGGAGATCAGCTCGACCTCGG
Organism: Cobetia sp. 2AS; assembly: GCF_029846355.1. NCBI lineage: Bacteria > Pseudomonadati > Pseudomonadota > Gammaproteobacteria > Oceanospirillales > Halomonadaceae > Cobetia > Cobetia sp. 2AS. The sequence continues at coordinate 395,049 of NZ_JARWKQ010000001.1, read as the reverse complement.
CGCTGACCGCCGACGCGATATCCAGAGTGAAGGTGCTTTCACGCTCACGATGCATGGCACTGCGCGCCAGGTGATAGCGGCGCCAGGTGTCTGCAGCCTCAGGAGACTCATCGAGCCCCTTGAGGACACGACGCAGATCCAGCTCGTCACCCTCCGCATCCATCAGCGCGGACAGCGACTCCTTCACGGATTCGGTGGTCTTCAGATTCATGCGTAAATACCCTCACACTCGTCAGATTGAACGACGACTTCAATCTGCACTCCTGGCAACAAATGGCGTCATTCACCATGGCGGCTGATGGCCCGAGCGGGCCAACGGCAAACAGCGTTACTGCGCCGTGGAAGAGGGGCTTTCGTGCCCTGCCCCTCACCACTCACTTTCCAGCGCTCATGCACGCAGTCGCTGAGCTACATGACTACTGAACAGTAAGAACACGCGCCGCACGGATTGTTCCGCCATTCGTTCAGAAAACATTCACTTTAGCTGCAAGATTTCGCCAAGCCACTGAGTTGATTGAATTTAACCAACAAAATTTTTGTGGCTCTTCTCTCACAGGGGCGACGCAGAACAGCGACGTCACTCGACGGCAGACACCGCCGCGGCGGGACTGACCAGCCCCTGGATCGCCTTGTCGACCGCTTCACGTGCGCGGAAGATACGCGAACGCACCGTGCCCACCGGGCACTGCATCACCTCGGCGATATCCTCATAGGACAGGCCATCGAACTCGCGCAGCGTGATGGCGGTGCGCAGGTCTTCAGGCAGCTTCTCGATGGCCTCGAAGACGACCTTCTCCAGCTCATCGCGCGCCATGGCGGCTTCCGGCGTCTCGATGTCCGACAGGCGACCGGATTGATCAACCACCTCGGCATCGCCGATATCCATGTCGGTGCCCGGCGGACGACGGCCCCGCGAGACCAGATGATTCTTGGCCGTATTGATGGCGATCCGGTACATCCAGGTATAGAAGGCGCTCTCGGCCCGGAAGTTGGGCAACGCACGATAGGCTTTGATGAAGGCTTCCTGGGCGACATCCTGCACTTCTGAATGATCGTGTACGTAACGGCTGATCAGGCCGAGAATCTTGTGCTGATATTTCCTGACCAGCAGATCGAAGGCGCGGTTATCCCCTTTCTGGGCGCGCTCGACCAACTGCTGGTCCGTTTCATTGACACTCATTCACTCGCTCCCTCCGCGGGAGTGGAGGCACCGCTTGCGGACTCCACATCAGGAATCCCCGGGGCATCAGCACCTGACAGGAATTGCGACTCGCGCATGCGTTATCCGGCCCCTTTGATATTCGTTGTGATGGATGCGATGCCTGGCGCGGGGCGAAAAAGCGCCCGACGGCCCGCTGACGCGACCAAAATCAACGCACAGTGTTCCTGTTTATCATTTGTACGGCAAGACGCCATGCCGTCAAAGCCTCAGGTTTTGCGTGTTCACTCCCGTCATGACAGCGTTTGGCGACGCTGACACGTCAAAGCGTAAAGATTTCTTTACGATTTACGCTCATCTTGAGTCGCACGAGCCTCAAGTCAGCGCCAGCCAGCTTGACAGTTGATTAAATTTGACCCAAGGGCGCTGACAAGCCGGCATGCAGCAGATACCATGGACGTCATTCAGTACGCACAACACGGATGGCGGGCGCGAAGACGCCCGTCTGACTCTGCTAGCAGCCATGCAGACCGCACACCGCTCAGGACACTGTCATGTCAGAACAACACGTCAACAACCTCAACGTCCTGTCACAGGACGTGCTGATCACCCCCGAAGCGCTCAAGCAGGACATCCCGCTGACCGCCAAGGCCGAAGAGACCGTCATCGAAGGCCGTCGCACCATCCAGCGTATTCTGGACGGTGAAGACCCGCGCCTGCTGGTCGTGGTCGGCCCCTGCTCCATCCATGACCTGGACGCCGCCCGTGACTACGCGCGCCGCCTGAAGGTGCTGGCCGAGGAAGTGAAGGACAGCCTCTACATCGTGATGCGCGTCTACTTCGAGAAGCCGCGTACCACCGTCGGCTGGAAAGGCCTGATCAACGACCCGCACCTCAATGACACCTTCGAGATCGAGGAAGGCCTGCACATCGCGCGCGGCCTGTTGGTCGAACTGGCCGAGATGGGCCTGCCGCTGGCCACCGAAGCCCTCGACCCGATCTCCCCGCAGTACCTGCAGGACTGCATCAGCTGGTCCGCCATCGGCGCCCGCACCACCGAATCCCAGACCCACCGCGAGATGGCCTCTGGCCTGTCGTGCCCGGTAGGCTTCAAGAACGGCACCGACGGCTCGCTGGATGTCGCCGTCAATGCCCTGCAGTCCGTGTCTCACGGCCACAACTTCCTGGGCATCAACCAGGCCGGTCAGGTCGCGATCATCCGCACGCGTGGCAACGCCTATGGCCATGTCGTGCTGCGTGGCGGCAACGGCAAGCCGAACTACGACAGCGTCAGCGTCGCGCTGGCCGAGCAGGAACTGGCCAAGGCCGGCGTCACCGCCAACCTGATGGTCGACTGCTCCCACGCCAACTCCAACAAGGACCCGGGCCTGCAGCCGCTGGTGCTGGAGAACGTCACCCAGCAGATCCTCGAGGGCAATCGCTCCATCATGGGTCTGATGGTCGAGTCGCACATCAACTGGGGCGCGCAGAAGATCAATGCCGACCGCAGCAAGATGGAATACGGCGTCTCCATCACCGATGCCTGCATCGACTGGGCCACCACCGAAGACACCTTCAAGACCATGGACGCCAAGCTCAAGGATGCGCTGCGCGCTCGCCTCGAGCAGCCTGCCGAAGCCTGAGCCAGAAGCCTGAGACCACTGGCTTAAGACCGACAGCATTGGATGAATGAAAAAGCCCCGCCGATTGGCGGGGCTTTTTTGTGGCCGCTGGGTCGGCAGCTGACGGGCCAGCTCTGACCGTTCAGCCCTGACCCATCAGTTCTGACGCACACCATCGATCTCGCGCACGAAGGGCGGCAGTGCCTCGATCAACTGCTGACCGTAACGCTTGGTCAGGATGCGTCGATCCAGAATCGTGATACGCCCTTCATCGGCTTCCTTGCGGATCAGGCGCCCGCAGGCCTGCACCAGCTTGATGGAGACATCCGGCACCGCGATACGCATGAACGGATTGCCGCCCCGCGACTCGATCCACTCCGCCAGCGTCGCACCGACCGGGTCATCCGGCACCGCGAACGGCAGCCGCGTGATCACCACGTGGGTCAGATACTTGCCGGGCAAGTCGATGCCCTCGGCGAAGCTCGCCAGCCCGAAGATGATGCTGCCGCGCCCGCCATCCACCGCCTTGCGATGCTGACTGAGCAGCTCATGCTTGGGCAGACGACTCTGCGCCAGCACCCGCTTGCGGGTCTCGCTGTCCAGCGCCTTGTTGACCGCCGCCAGCTGCTTGCGCGAACTGAACAGCACCAGCACCGCCTCGCGCACATCCAGCGCATTGACGAAGTCGACGATCGCCTGCTCATGCGGACCGGGTGGCGACGGCTCCACCGCCTCGCGCGGGATGGCCAGCACCGCCTTGCCATAATCGAACGGGCTGGGCAGGCGCTGATAGCGATAGCGATTGGCAAGGCCCGCGCGCTCCTGCAGGCGTTCGAAGCGATTGAGCGCCGTCAGGGTCGCCGACGTCAGCACAGCACCGAAACAGGTGCCCCACAGATGGCGTGCCAGCGTTTCCGCGGCCGACACCGGACTTGCCGAGACGGTCATCTCCGGCTCGCCATTGAAGCGCTCGAAGGTCAGCCAGCGCGCATGCGGCGGCCCATCGGCAGGGTCGCTCAGGCCGATGGCCTCCCACAGTGCATGGGCTTCCAGCGCACGCCCGTGCAGCAGGGCCACCAGCGGCAGCCAGTCCTCGGCATTCTCCTTGGGCAGGCCGGTGGCCTTCTCCGGGTCCAGGCTCTCACGCAGGATGTCGGCGATCTGCTCCAGCGCCCGCGACAGCTCCGCAAAGCCCTTGAGCAGGTTGTGGCCCAACTCCTTGAGCGCCTCCGGCGCCTGTCCGCGCTCAAAGCGATGATTGGTGACGTCCTCGCCGGCCCCATTGGGCAGATCCGCCAGCTGATGCCCCAGCCCGAACACCTCGCCCAGACGCGGTTCGATATCCGCCAGTAACTCGGGCATGCGCGCCAGCAGGCGGCCGATGGTCGGCTGACTGCCCAGCGCCGCATTCAGCTCGGTGAGCGACTTCTTGAGATTGCCCAGCCAGCGCAGCGTCTGATTGATCGGCGTGCGGTGGTGGAAGTGATCCAGCGCCTTGTCGGGCAGATGGTGCGCCTCATCGAAGACGTAGATGCAGTCACTGGGCGATGGCAGCACCAGCCCGCCGCCCAGCGAGAGGTCCGCCAGCACCAGGTCATGGTTGGCGACGATGATGTCGGCCTGCTCCAGCTGACGACGGGCACGGAAGAAGGCACACGCCGAGAAGTGGCTGCAGCGGCGATTGGTGCACTGACGGTGGTCCGTAGTCAGACGCGCCCAGTCGCGGTCCTCGACCTGCAGCGGCCAGCTGTCGCGGTCCCCCGCCCACTCACCGCTGGCATAGTCCTCGGCCATCTTGCCGGCCAGCTCCACGAAGCTGCCGCCGTCGCTGGCGATCATGTCGCGCTCGAACAGCGCCATGGTCGGGTTGTCCTCGACACCTTCCAGCGCCTGATCCAGCTTCTGCACGCACAGGTAACGGCGACGGCCCTTGGCCAGCGCATAGTCGAAGGTCAGCCCCGAATGCTTCTTGAGCGCCGGCAGGTCCTGATGCATGACCTGCTCCTGCAGCGCGATGGTCGCGGTCGAGACCACCAGCCGCTTGCCGCGCGCCTTGGCCACCGGCAGCGCGGAGAGCAGATAGGCCAGCGTCTTGCCGGTACCGGTACCGGCCTCCAGCACGCAGACATGCTCGTTGCCGAGGCGATAGCCTTCCGGATTCTGCTCGATGTTGCCCAGGGTGCGCGCGATCTCGGCGATCATCAGCCGCTGCCCATAGCGCGGCGTCAGCTCAAGACCCTCGAGCAACTTGCGATAGGCGCCCTGAATCTCGCCCTTGAGGCTATCTTCCAGCATTGCGTGTCTCTCTCCTCAACTGGCCATCCACCCCTGACCCACGACATCCGGTCGACAACAACTGGCAACTGGCTGCTTGTCGTCAAACGTGCGGGTCATGGAGCGCAAGACGGCGAACAGCCTGAGCTGTCCGCCGTCTTTGCGTGCTACTGCCATCTACCTCGACTGCCCTGCGCGGCCGGCCACCTTTCTGTGACCGGTCGGAGGCAAGCAGGCGTTACAGCAAGCCCTGGGGCGGCTGCTGACGCGGCAGCGTTTCCTGCAGGTAGTCTTCGATTTCCGGCAGCGAGAAGACATCTTCCTCACCGACGAAGCTGATCAAGGTCACATCGCTGAAGCTTGCACGGTGGACGTAGTCTTCCGGCACTTCCGGCAGCGTGAAGTTGATCGCATGGGTCGCGTCCTCGAGTGCGAAGCCACGCCCGGCGACATCGCTGACCACCAGCACCTTGAGTTTGCCGTTGCGGAAGGCCTCATGGGCTTCCAGGCGCTCGGTCTGGGTCTCGGCGCCGGACATCACCGCCGACTCGATACCGGCTTCCTTGAGCGCGGCGTTGATCTTGCGCACCAGCCCACGGCTGTTGCCGAAGACCACGGAGCGCTCCATCTCGCCCTGCTTCACCAGATTGATCAACAGACGCAGCTTGTCATCATCGCTCACGGTGTAGGTCTGCACGGCGTCGTTGTCCGCCGCGATGGCAGCCGTCGCTTCGTGCTCGACCGCGACCTGAGTCGCCTCATGCGTCCACTGCTCGGCCAGCCCCAGCACGTCGGAAGACAGCTCGGCGGAGAACAGCAGCGTCTGGCGCTCTTCGGGACGCGGCGTGGCGCGGATGATGCGCTTGACGTCGGGGATGAAGCCCATCGACAGCATGCGGTCCGCTTCGTCGACCACCAGCACCTCGGCCTCGGAGAGATCGACATCACGCTTGGTGTGGAAGTCGAGCAGGCGGCCTGGCGTTGCGACCAGCAGGTCGACCTTGCGCTCGAGGCGTTCACGCTGCTTCTGGTAGTCCATGCCACCCACCACGCAGGCCACCGAGATGCGCGCAAATTCGGAGAACGCCTTGGCGTCCTTCTCGATCTGCAGCGCAAGCTCACGGGTCGGCGCGATGATGACGGCACGCGGCGCGCCCGGCTTCTGGCCTTCCGGCGCCTTCTCTTCCAGGAAGTAGGCCAGGGTGGCGATCAGGAAGGCGGCGGTCTTGCCGCTGCCGGTCTGGGCACGACCGACCACGTCACCACCCAGCAGCGCCTTCTCGAAGGTCTGGGCCTGGATCGGGGTGCAGTATTCAAAGCCAGCCTTCTGGATGGCACGCATCAGCGGCAGCGGCAGATCGAAATCATGGAAGCGCCACTGGCCGGCGACCGGCGCGACCGGGAACTGATCGAGGTTCCACTTGGACTGGGAGCGACGCGGCTTGCGACGACGACGCTTGGGCTTTCTCGGCTTCTGGTTCGGGTCCTGCGGCTCTTGCTGAGTCTGCTCAGCGGCTGGCTGGGTCTGATCCGTCTCGCTCATGTAATCCGTTCTTTTCAAGGGTTCATATGCGACAGGCGCGGGTCGTTCTCGGAATCTCGCCGTGACAGGCCACACCCGGTTGGTTCGTCATGCCCAGTCGTCTCACCTGGTTCGCCTGACTCGCGCCTGATGCGCGGTAGTCTCGGGCTGCATGCGCCTTTACCGGATTGGGAGCCATCCCCTGCCCTTCTGCGGCAACACCCCCTGGGTGCGCGTCTCCGAGGCCACGCAGGCCTCGGGTGCAGAAGGACACGAATGCTCTCACCTGTTCTTGACGGATTCACGCATCCAGCGCTCCCCTGCCCGAATGTTCGGCAAGGGACTGGAGCGGACGTCTGCCATGAGGCTCTGCTCACGTGGCACCGGTCATGTCATCGCCGGGCTCACGCAACGGACAGGCTCATGGGTCGCCACAAGGACGGCCGATACTGCGTGTCGGTCGAAAGGGCTTCTTCATCGGGCGGGCATCAGGCTGCCGGGCAACCTTGGCCACGCCACGGGACAGTTCGCCGCCGCCCGTCTGTCTATCTGTCTTGCTGTGTGGGCCGGGGCGGCGTACCTGCCAGGGTCATTCAGTTAACACTCATATATTGCATATTGCATGTCGCTGGCACGGGCAATGGCAGCAAGACTGGCGCGTCCGGCAAGCCGTTGTCTCTGACATGCGTGAGGGGAAGCGCGCCCCGAGGGGCAGGCGACCCGCCATCGTGCATGAGACACAAGGCGTCGGTTCAAGCGGCCAGTCACACACCTCACCTGCGGGCAGCGACGATAACGCCGACATATTGTACCAGCCCGCCGGCGTCTTCGCGCCCCTGCATCATGACGCACTCGGCGCGAGACATCCTCGCGTGCACGACACGCGATGCTTCTCACCACGACGCCCCTCATGGCACCCGCCCCATGCAGGCTGGTAGAATGCCCGACAACTGATGCGGTTGCCCGCGTGCCGCGGCCTTGCCGTGCGACTCAAGGCTGGCGACTGCCGACACCGAACAGGAAAGCCCGAAGATGACACGTAGAAAGAAGAGCCGCTCCATCGCCGACAAGGTGCAGATTCGTACCGGCCGCCGCAAGGACTTCAAGAAGTGGCGCGCCGAGAACCCGGACCAGGTGCATTCCGGCCCACGTTACGTGGCCAAGAAGAAGGACCAGCGCAAGTCCCAGGCTGCCGCCAAGCTGGAACGCATGAACGCGGCGCCGCTGTTGCCGCTGCACCCTGATGCGCCGGCAAAGGAAGACAGCTCCTCCAAGGATGATGGTGGAGGCGAAGCGTGATGCGCCTGATTTCCTTCAACATCAACGGCATCCGTGCGCGCCCGCATCAGCTGGAAGCGCTGATCGAGACCCATCAGCCGGAAGTCATTGGCCTGCAGGAAACCAAGGTGCAGGACAGTGAGTTCCCCCACGCGCACATCGAGGCGCTGGGCTATCACGTGGTGTGGCACGGCCAGAAAGGCCACTACGGCGTCGCGATGCTGACCCGTCAGGTGCCGAAGAAGGTGCACTACGGCATGCCGGATGACGACGAGGATGCCCAGAAGCGCATGATCGGCGTCGAGATCGACGGCCCGAACGGCGAGCCGCTGATCGTCTACAACGGCTACTTCCCCCAGGGCGAGAATATCGAGCACCCGGTGAAGTTCCCCTACAAGACGCGCTTCTATCAGCAGCTGTTCCGCCTGCTGGAAGAAGACCACCAGCCCGAGCAGCATGTGGTGGTGATGGGCGACTACAACATCTCAGCCACTGACCGCGACATCGGCATCGGCGAGCCCAACCGCAAGCGCTGGCTGCGCGAAGGCAAGACCAGCTTCCAGCCCATCGAGCGCGAGTGGATGGAACGCCTCTACGCCTGGGGCCTGACCGACAGCTTCCGCCACGTGCACCCGGAAGCCGATGATCAGTTCAGCTGGTTCGACTACCGCTCGCGCGGCTTCGAGCGTGAGCCCAAGCGTGGTCTGCGCATCGACCTGATCATGACCAGCCCCGGCCTGACTCCGCTGATCAAGGATTCCGGTGTCGACTACGCGCTGCGCGGCATGGAAAAGCCGTCGGATCACGCCCCGGTGTGGACCGATATCGGCTGATACGCTGAGCAGCGCCAGCGCGAACACGATCGCCAGACACGCAAACGCCGCCTTTCCCGTCTCAGGACGATCAGGAAAGGCGGCGTTTGCGTTGCAGTGACACTCAGACAGCGCTGGATCGTAAGCGTCTCACGTCATCAGCGCTGCGCGACGGATTTCAACCAGGCATCGGCCCCTTCGGCGCCACGCGCCTGAGCCTTCTTGAAAGCTTCACGCGCAGGGTCGAACTGCTCCAGCTGACTGGCGACCACTCCGGAGAGCAGCCAATGACGCGCCGAGTCGTCGCCACGCTCACCGGCCGCGGCCAGCGCCTGCTGCGCCGTTTCCCAGCGCCCCCAATCATAGGCAAGCTCGGCATACTGCCGGGCATCCTCGAGTGACTGGTTCTGCTGCGAGACGGCTGCCCACGCCTTGAGCGCATGCTCGACATCGCGCGCCGCCGTCCAGGCCTGTGCCAGCTGGCGACGCAGCGCCGGGGTATCGTCAAGCAGCGGCTGCCCCTGGGGTGTCGCGGATTTCGAGAGCCCCGCCTCGATCAGCTCCGCCGCTCGCGCCGGCGCACCGGCCGCCAGCTGCAGGTCGACTCGCTGCTGGTAGGCGTCACTGCCACTGACGATCCCCGCCGCCCACGCCGCTTCCCAGGTGCTGGCGGCGCGAGTGTTCTGGTTGAGGCGCTGATAGAGCGCCACGGCACGCTGCCAGTCCTGCGGGTCGCGTGACTCGCCCAACCCCTGCTCGACCAGCGCCACCGCCGCGCCATGGCGGCCGGTCTGCTGATAGACGCTGACGGCCAGCTTCAGGCGATCACCGCTCGGCGCACTCGCCTTGCTGGCGCGCTCCAGCCAGTCCTCGGCGCGCGCCCAGTCACCTCGGTTGGCTTCCAGACTGACCGCCAGCCACAGGTCATCGGCACTCGCCGAGCCGCCGTGCAGATATTCCGCCAGACGAGCGATACCGCTATCGCGCTCACCGGCGCGCAGGCGCAGCATCGCTTCACGACGCAGCCACTCGCGAGCCTGGGAGGCATTGACGCCCGGCAGGCGACGCGCCTCGGCATACAGACGTGCCGCCTGGGCCTGATCGCCCTGGCGCGCACGCGCACTGGCCGCCAATGACAGATACAGCGCGCGCACCTCGCCGCGCTGGCGCTTGGCCTCACGCTCGGCGCGCTCACCGACCGCGTCATAATCGCCTTCATCCAGCCGTGACTGCAGCGTGCGCAACTGCCCCGCCACTTCGGCGGAAACGCGCGTCGCCGCATGGGCCGCACTGATGCCACCAACCTCCATCATCAGCATCAGGCAGGTCGAGACCAGCGTCACGCGGGTGAGTCGGCGCCCGCCGCGTGTCAGCAGCTGGCGCGCCCGCGCCATCAGGCCTCGCGATCGCTCAGCGCTGTCGGCGTCCTGCGGCGGTGTGGATTTCGCTACCATGAGTCTTTCCTCTTGCGTTCATCCGCTGCCATGACCCGGCGCATTGCCGACAAGTCCACGGCATCAGAGATGACGACATATGACACACATCAGACACCCGATGAAAGCCCACGCCATGGAGTCACGGGTTGCCTCAACGCAACTGGAACTCGAGCCGCTGGCGCGCCTGGCGCGCATTGCCCGCGGCCGGGAATTCCCAGCGCGCGATCGCCTTCATCGCCGCCCGATCAAACACGCCCGACGGCTCGGCACGCACCACCCGCAGCGAGCCGCCATCGACATTGCCGTCCGGACGAATCACGAACGCCACCTCGACGAAGCCCTCGATGCCGCGGCGACGCGCGCGACTCGGATATTCGGGAGCGGTGCGCACGGTGGGACGCGGTGAACCACCCTGTGCCGCCGGGGCTGCCTTGGGCTTTGACGGCTTCGCCGCGGCCTGTGATGACGCATCAGACGCCGACTGAGCCGATGAAGCGGCCTCGGCCTGCCTGGCGACCGCCTTGGGCTCCGGCTTGGCCTTGGGTGCCGGTTTGGGCGTCGGTTTCGGCTTGGGGGTCGGTTTGGGCGGACGCTCGACTTCCAGCGGCGGCAGGCTGTCATCCATGGTCAGCTCTGGCGTCGGCGGCAATGGTGTCTTGACCTCGGGAATCGCCACCGGGCTTGTCGCCTTGGGTGCTGGCATCGGCGCTGCCTTCGGTGGCGGCGGTGGCTCGGCCGGCGGCGTGGGCAGACTTTCACTCGCCGCCGGCGCGGGCGCCGGTGCCTCTTCAGGTGCCTGAACGGTGGAGACCGACAGCGGCTCCGGTGGCGGCGTGTCGTTCACCGGCGGCGCGACCAGCAAGGCCAGCGCATAGAACAGCACCAGCGCCAGCAAGGCACCACCGACAAGCCCGACGAGTCGATTGGCATACAGGCGTCGCGTCATGTCATTCGCCCTTCGAGGCGGCGACCGCGATGTCCTGCACACCCGCGTTGCGCAGTGCATCCATCGTCTCGACCAGCAGACCGGTCTGTGAGCGGCTGTCGGCCTGGATCACCACCGGCTGACCATCGGCAAGATCGGCCACGGCGTCGCCGACGCGATGGGCATCCACCGGCTTGCCGTCGACCCACACCGCGCCCTCGGCGGTGATGGCGACCATGACCGCCGCGTCAGGGCGCGCCGTGGCGTTGGAGGCTTCCGGACGCTGGATCTCGACCCCGGACTCCTTGACGAAGCTGGTGGTGACGATGAAGAAGATCAGCATGATGAAGACGACATCCAGCATCGGCGTCAGATTGATCTCGCCGCTGTCTTCCGCGGCCTCCATGCGACGTCTACGCATGTGGTGTCTCGCTTGTATCAGAGGAGGAATCAAAGCCGTTCGCAGCGGACATGCCGGAACGTGCATCGTCGACGGCGCGCGCCAGACGGTCGTGCAGGCGCTGGTCTTCACGACGCACCACACGCTCGAAGCGCGTGACGAACATCAGGCCCACCACCGCGACCGCCATGCCGGCCAGCGTCGGCAGCGTGGCGCGTGCCACACCATCGGCCATGGCACGCGCCTGGCCGGTGCCGGCGATCGCCAGCGAATCGAAGACATGGATCATGCCGGTCACGGTGCCCAACAGGCCGGCCAGCGGACAGATCAGTACCAGCAGCTTGAGCCACGGCAGCGGTGCGCGCAGACGTGACAGCAGCTCACGGGTCAGCACTTCGCGATGGGTGAGCGCCGACCAGCTGTGGTGCTCGCTGCGCGCTACCCAGTCGCGAATCAACTGCTGACGCGCCGGACGATGCACGAGCCGCCAGTAGAGGCCGCGTTCCAGCGCCAGCCCGAACAGCACCATGGCGATCAGGCAGATCACCACGATCAGCGGGCCACCGCTTTCCACCAGCCGCATCACTGGCGCGAAGCCACCGCTCAGCAAGGAAGAGGCGGCCAACGAATCAGGCATGCTCGGTATCCCGCTGACGCGCTGCCGCGCTGGCAGCCTTGCTCGGGGCGCGCTTCTCGAGGTGGTCGGCCAGACGTGCACTGGCGCGGCCCTCGAGACGACCCATCAGGCCCTTGGACAGACTGGAAAGTCCGGTCTGGGCGAACAGCAGCGGCACGGCGGTCACCAGACCCAGCACGGTGGTCACCAGCGCCTGGGAGATACCGCCGGCCATCAATTTGGGGTCGCCGGTACCGAAGACGGTGATCGACTGGAAGGTGCCGATCATGCCGGTCACGGTGCCCAGCAGCCCCAGCAGCGGCGCGATGGCAGCCAGCAGCTTGACCAGCGCCTGGCCACGCTCGAGCCTGGGCTGCTCGGCCAGCAACGCCTCATCGAGACGGGCCTCGAGCGCTTCCGGCTCGTGATCATGGCGCATGCCTTCAAAGCGATGCAGCACACGGCCCAGCGGGTTGTCGTCACTGAGCTGGCTCAGGTCGGCTTCCTGACGCTTGACCGCACGACGGGTCAGCGACAGGCGCACCAGCTGGATCAGCGCGATGATCAGGCCCAGCACGCCAAGACCGACGATGACGTAACCGACGGCACCGCCCTGCTTGAGGCGCTCACCGAGACGCGGCGCCCGCGCCAGCGCCTGGGTGACATCGCCACCGGTGGGATCGAAGCTCAGGCGATCACTGTCGCCGGCATCGAAGGCCGCCAGCTGCTTGCGAATGCGCAGCGGCGTGGTGCCCGCAAGGCCGAGGGTGTCCAGCGCCGAGGGGCCATCCACGGCCTTGTCTTCCGACAGCGGCGCCAGCAGGTGGCGACCACTGAAGGCCATCTGTTCGCCGACGCGCACGATCTCACGCGGCTTGATGCTGCCATCCGGCCCGGCCAGCGGTGCCTGGAAGCGCAGCGCGCGACCGCTTTCGGTGGCGATGCTGCGGATGTCCGCGGTCAGGGCGGCGAGTCGCTCGCGGCCCGGCACCTCATCACGCGGCCCCAGGTCCGGCAGACGCGCCTGGCCGCCGACCAGCAGCCAGTTGCCCGCCAGCGCCTCACGCGTCTCGCGGGCATGCTTGCGCGCTACCTCGAAGACCTGACCGAGATCGCCCTGCTGGGCCTGACGCTCTTCGTCCAGACCGCTGAGGGTCGCCTGTTGTTCCTGCGCCTCGGTTTCGAGGGTCGCGCGCGTCTCGCGCAGGCTGTCACGCCGCGCCTCGGCCTCGCTGACCGCCGCTTGCAGTGCCTCGCGATCCGACAACAGGGTATCGAGACGCGCCTGATCGCGGCCTTCGGCCTGACTGGCGGCCTGTTCGAACTGCTCGACGCTCAATGACTGCTCGGCACTGCCGGTCGCCGCCAGCACGGCGGGAGATGACAACGTCAGCAGCCCCAGAGTGCCGGCCGTCAGCAACAGGCGTGACAGAGACGCGCGTGGCGCTTGTGAATTCGTCGCCATCAGCTGGACTCCTGCGCGGTACGGGTAGTGGTGGTACGTGTGCTGGTGACTGCCGCGGCAGCCTGATCGGCGCTCTTGAGCGCGGACTGCGACAGACGCCCCTTCGGAGCCAGCTCGACGTCCTCGACCGGCACCGACAGCGGCAGGGTTACCAGTGACGGTGCCTGCTGGTCACGCGCCATGCTGATACCCTTGCGCAGCGCCTCCAGGCCGCTGTCATCCAACACCTGCCAGCTGCCATTTCTGGCCTGCCAGGCGCCACCATGCTGACCATCCAGCGTCAGGTAATAGAGGCCCACGCGGCCGACACGCAGATACTGCACCTCGGTGTCTTCCCCACCGACAAGTCCTGCGCGCCAGGTATCGAAGCCCTGACCGTAGCTCAGCTCCTGCTGCCAGGCGTTGAGCAGCTGATCGAGGCGCTCGTCATTGCTCAGGCTGGCATTGGAGAGGTTGTCACGCAGACGTTGGACGCGCGCGAGACGCTCGTCCTTGAGAAACGGCAGATCCTGCTCGATGAAGTCCGCCAGCTCCTCGACCTGCTGACGCAGCAGGCCCGGCAGCGACTCGCGCGTGGCCTCGAGATTCTCCAGCGCCGTACGCTGGCGCTCGATACGCGCCGCGCGGTCAGCATTCAGCGGCGTCAGTTCCGCGGTATAGCTTTCCAGACGCGCGGCTTCCTGACGCGCTTCACGCAGACGCACCAGCAGCGCACGCGTCTCGTCATCGGCAGCGTCGATGCGCGCCTGCAGCTCACGCTGGGTTTCCTGATGAATGGCGGCACTGTCACGCAGTGTCTCGGCATGCGCCGGCAATGCGGTGGCTGTCAGCGGTGCAAGCAGCACCAGCGCCGGGAGCAGGCCGCCAAGGGCTCGCACGCACGGGAAGGGGAAAGAAGTCGAACGCCGCACGGACATCTCCTGAAGAACTAGGCTTGGTTGCATCCTCGGTCGCCTGCCAGGCCGCTAGTGGCTTCCGAGTGGAAATGCAAATCACTGGCATGGACGGTATTACAAACAAGAACAATTATCAATTGATCTTGCCTCGCTCTGCCCCATCAGCAGGCCCTGAAACCTGCAATGCAGCGTTGCACTTTTCTCCTGACGCTCTCTCCCCTGCCCTCGCCCCAACCCTTGCCCGCAGACACAAAAAAAACGCGACCCGCCGAAGCGGGTCGCGTTGATTGGCCAGGGCACCTTGCGGTGTCTCGGCCTCAGCCTTGCGGGGCGTTGCTCAGAGCTTGCCTTCGAGCTCCGGCAGCACCTCGAACAGATCCCCGACCAGGCCGTAATCCGCGACCTGGAAGATCGGCGCTTCGTCGTCCTTGTTGATCGCGACGATGACCTTGGAGTCCTTCATGCCCGCCAGGTGCTGGATCGCCCCGGAGATGCCGACGGCGATGTAGAGGTCCGGCGCGACGATCTTGCCGGTCTGGCCGACCTGCATGTCATTGGGCACGAAGCCGGCGTCGACCGCTGCGCGAGAGGCACCGATGGCGGCGCCCAGCTTGTCGGCGATACCGTTGAGCAGCGCGAAGTTCTCACCGTTGCCCATGCCGCGGCCACCGGAGATCACCACCTTGGCGGAGCCCAGCTCAGGACGCTCGCTTTCGGCCAGGGTTTCCTCGACAAAGCTCGAGACGCCTGCATCCTCGACCACGTCCACGGCCTCGATGGCCGCCTGTCCGTCGAGCGCGACCGGATCGAAGCCGGTGGCACGCACGGTGATGACCTTGAGCACATCGTCGCTCTTGACGGTGGCGATGGCGTTACCGGCGTAGATCGGGCGCTGGAAGGTATCGACGCTCTCGACGGCGATGATCTCGGAGATCTGCGCCACGTCCTTCAGTGCCGCGACACGCGGCATGAAGTTCTTGGCGGTAGTGGAGGCGCTGGACAGCACATGGCTGTAGTCATCGGCCAACGCCACGACCAGTGCCGACAGGTTCTCGGCCAGCTGATGGGCGTAGACGGCATTGTCGGCGACACGCACACGCACGATACCGGCAAGCCTGGCGGCCTGCTCGGCGACGGCGCCTACGCCCTCACCGGCAACCAGCACGTCGATATCGCCACCGATGGCGGTTGCGGCTGCCACGACACTCGCGGTGCTGCTGGTCAGCTGGCCATCATGATGATCGGCAATGACGAGAATGCTCATGAGATCACCTTTGCTTCGTTCTTGAGTTTGTCCACCAGCTCATCGACGGAGCCGACCTTGATGCCGCCCTGACGCTCGGCCGGCGGCGTGACCTTGACCAGCGTCACCTTGGAAGCCGTGGAGACACCCAGCTCTTCCGGCGTCTTCACATCCAGCGGCTTCTTCTTGGCCTTCATGATGTCCGGCAGCTTGGCGTAGCGCGGCTCGTTGAGGCGCAGGTCAGTGGTGACCACCGCCGGCAGGTTCAGCTTGACGGTCTGCAGGCCGCCATCGATCTCGCGGGTGACATTGACGCTCTCGCCATCGACCGCCACTTCGGAAGCGAAGGTACCCTGCCCCATGCCGGTGAGTGCCGCCAGCATCTGGCCAGTCTGGTTGTTGTCGGCATCGATGGACTGCTTGCCGAGAATCACCAGGCCGGGCTGTTCTTCCTCAACCACCTTGGCCAGCAGCTTGGCCACGGCCAGTGAGTCGACGGCGTCATCGGTCATCACCTGCACGGCGCGATCGGCGCCCAGCGCCAGCGCGGTACGCAGCTGTTCCTGGGCGGCCTTCGGGCCGATGGTGACGGCCACGACTTCGGTCGCCACGCCCTTTTCCTTCAGGCGCACCGCTTCTTCCACGGCGATCTCGCAGAAGGGGTTCATGGCCATCTTGACGTTGGTCAGATCGACGTCAGACTGGTCAGCCTTGACGCGAATCTTGACGTTGTAATCGATGACGCGTTTCACCGCGACGAGTACTTTCATGGTGTCCTCGCTGATTTCTCATGGAGTACCAGTGACCGTGAGGCCGCCAGCGCTCGATTCATGCAAGCGTTTGATAGGTGAATATCTTCCACAGATGACCGTGATGACAAGTGTCTCGCCACGATATCCGCTGGCACCCGACGGATGAAGTCAGCCAGACCGGCGTGGTTTTCATTGTCCGGGCGCCGCCATTCTCATGCGGGCATCTTGCGCAGAATTGGTTGCCGGGGTCAAACCTGACAATCACTCTCAACACGCCCGGGCGTGAAACCCATCGGGCGATTTCCTGCAACGCCCCCGGTGGCTATTACGTCAGACCCAAGCATAATAAACAAACGGTCGTTTTAAATGCTACTGTTGCGGCATGCTATGCGGCTGCTTCGCGCCAGCGCCTTGTGTCGAGCGGCCGATAGTCCGTGCAGGACATGGCGTACCAGCGTGAGTCGCACCCCTATTTTCACTCCGACGAGTCGTGCCCTGACGCACGCCACGCCGGAGGTTCACTGCCCAGCGAACGACCGTGGTCGTTCGTGACACGCCCGCCCCGCCGGATCCGCGGGGCCCTGACGGCGCAAAGATTGAGGAGACGGGTCATGGAACGCGAATTCATGGATTTCGACGTGGTCATCGTCGGTGCCGGCCCTTCCGGCCTGGCGGCGGCCTGCCGACTGATGCAGCAGGCCAACGCGGCCGAGAAGGAGCTGACGGTCTGCGTGGTCGAGAAAGGTTCTGAAGTCGGCGCGCACATCCTGTCCGGCGCCGTGCTCGAACCGCGTGCACTGACCGAGCTGTTCCCCGACTGGGCCGAGCGCGGCGCACCGCTCAAGACGGCCGTCACCCGTGATGAGGTCGTGCTGCTCAAGGATGACCAGAAAGCGCAGGTCATCCCCAATGCACTGGTCCCCAGGACCATGCACAACGACGGCAATTACATCATCAGCGCCGGCAACCTGACGCGCTGGCTGGGCGAGCAGGCCGAGGAGCTGGGCGTCGAGATCTTCCCGGGCTTCGCCGCCCAGGAAGTGCTGCATGGCGAGGATGGCACGGTGCGCGGCATCGTGGTCGGGGACATGGGCGTGGCCGCCGATGGCAGCGAGAAGGATGGCCACATGCCGGGCATGGAGCTGCGCGGCAAGTACACCCTGTTCGCCGAGGGCTGCCGTGGCCACCTGGGCAAGCAGCTGATCTCGCGCTTCTCGCTCGATAGCGAAGCGGATGCCCAGCACTACGGCATCGGCTTGAAGGAGCTGTGGGATGTGCCCGCCGAACAGCACCAGCCGGGACTGGTGGTGCATGGCAGTGGCTGGCCGCTCAAGGGCAACGCCGAAGGCGGCTTCTTCCTCTATCACACCGATGACCAGCAGGTGGTGGTGGGCCTGATTGTCGATCTCGCCTACGACAATCCGTACCTGTCGCCCTTCGATGAATTCCAGCGCATGAAGCAGCACCCGACCCTGGCCCGCCATCTCGAGGGCGGCAAGCGGGTCTCCTATGGTGCGCGTGCCATCGCCAAGGGCGGCCTCAACTGCCTGCCCAAGATGAGCTTCCCGGGCGGCCTGCTGATCGGCTGTGACGCCGGCACCCTCAACTTCGCCAAGATCAAGGGTCTGCACACCGCGATGAAGTCCGGCATGCTGGCGGCGGAAAGCGTGTTCGACGCCATCAAGGGCGGCGACGAAGGCGGTGAAGACCTGGTCGACTTCGGCAAGCGCTTCAAGGACAGCTGGGCCTATGAGGAGCTGGACGCCTCGCGCAGCTTCGGCCCGGCCATGCACAAGTACGGCACCTTCCTCGGTGGCGCCTACAACTTCCTCGACCAGCTGACGGGCGGCCGCCTGCCGACCCTGCATGATACCACGCCGGACTACGCGCGCATGCGCCCGGCGGCTGAGTGCACGAAGATCGAGTACCCCAAGCCGGATGGCAAGCTGTCCTTCGACAAGCTGTCCTCGGTGTTCCTCTCCAACACCAATCACGAGGAAGACCAGCCGTGCCACCTGCGCCTGTCCGACCCGGAGCTTCCGGTGCGTGACAACCTGCCGCGCTACGCCGAGCCCGCCCAGCGCTACTGCCCGGCCGGTGTCTACGAGATCGTCGAGGAGGCCGGTGAGCCGCAGTTCCAGATCAACTTCCAGAACTGCGTGCACTGCAAGACCTGTGACATCAAGGACCCGGCGCAGAACATCACCTGGGTCGCGCCGGAAGGCGGCGGTGGCCCCAACTACCCCAACATGTAAGCCCCTGCTGCCTGCCAGCTGATAACGCCGCCGCGGCCCTGCCGTGGCGGCGTTATCGTGTCTGGCTCTCCTCATTCCTCAGCGCCGCGCCTGCGGACGCCTTGCGCCCCGTGGGCGCTTCTTGTGTTATTCCAAAACAATCTCAAAGCGATTGTTGATATAACAGCTCCCCGGTAGCACATTAGCCTCCCTCGAATTCAGACTCACGCCATCGCTTCGGAGCCACCATGTCCGTCACACGCCAGATACTGCTCGCCCTGGGGCTGGGCATTCTCAGCGGCCTTGCCCTGAACGCCGGGGCAGGCGCTCTGCCCGAGGGCAGCGTCGCCTGGCTCGACAGCCACCTGCTGACGCCGGTGGGCCAGATCTTCCTGCGCCTGCTGCAATTCGTGGTGGTGCCGATGGTGTTCGGCGCCCTGATCATGAGCCTGACCAACCGCGAAGGCGGCGCCGATGTCGGTCGCCATGCCGGCCGCCTGCTGGGCAGTTACGTGGTCACCAGCGCCGTGGCGCTGACACTGGGCATGCTGGTCGCGCATTGGCTGACGCCGGGCAGCGGCGCCGAGAGCCTGGTGGATTCAGCGCCTGAAGGCCGCAACGCCGACAGCATCGCCCAGTGGCTGGTGGGCCTGGTGCCCAACAACCCCTTCACCGCACTGGGTGGCGGTGGCCTGCTGCAGGTCATCTTCGCGGCCGCCCTGATCGGGCTGGCGATGCGCGCCCTGCCGGAGGAAAGCGCACCGCTGCATCGCGTGATCGAGAGCGGTTACACCGTCAGCCTCAAGGTGCTGTCCTTCGTGCTCAAGCTGGCGCCGGTGGGGGTCTTCGCACTGATTACCTCGGTGATCGCCACCCAGGGGCTGGACCTGCTGATGCGCCTGGGCATGTACGTGATCGGCCTGATCATCGCGCTGGCGCTGATGGCACTGCTCTATCTGGTGCTGCTGGCCGTCACCGGTGCCCGCCCGCTGGCCTTCGTGCGCCACTTCGGCCAGAGCCTGGGCTTCGCCTTCGGTACCGCAAGCTCCGGCGCGACCCTGCCGCTGGCGCTGGGCAATGCCCGCGACTACGGCATGAATGAATCCCTGGCCAGCTTCGCGCTGCCCTTCGGCACGGCGCTCAAGCGTGACGGTGCCGCCGTGCTGCAGGGCTTCAATGCGCTGTTCGTGGCGCAGCTGTTCGGCATCGATGTCACCACCTCGCTGGTGATCACCGTGTTCACCACCGGCCTGCTGGTCAGCTTCTCGACGGCTGGCGTGCCGGGTGCGGGGCTGGTCGCCATGACCACCGTGCTGGGCGCGGCAGGGCTGCCGCTGGAAGGCGTGGCCGTGGTCGCCGGGGTGGACCGCTTCACCGATGGCCTGCGCACCGCCCTCAACGTGATGGGCAACTGCGCCAACGCCGCCCTGCTGGAGCGCTTCGATTCGCGCAAGCCCGCCGCTGACCACGAGACACAAGCGTAAGCACGCACGCAAAGAGTCAGGCAAAGCGCCCCACAAATGACAACGCCCGCCAGAGAAACCTCTGGCGGGCGTTGTCATTTGTGAAGCCGTCATCGCGCTGGCGCGTGCGGCTACTTCTCGCTGGCCTCACCGGTGGCGACCGGGCGCGCGGGATCACTGATCCAGTCACTCCAGGAGCCGGCATACAGGCGCGGCAGCGGCAGCCCCGCGATCGCGAAGGCCAGGATGTTCTGGCAAGCGCTGATGCCGGAACCGCAATAGGCGATCACCTCACCCTGCGCCGGCAACAGGCTGCGCAGCTCACGCATCAGGCTCATGCGGTCCTTGAAGCGGCCATTGGCTTCCAGATTGCTGGGGGTCGGTCGGCAGAATGCGCCGGGAATATGGCCTGCCACCGGATCGACCGGCTCCTGCTCACCGCGAAAACGCGCCTCGCCGCGGGCATCCAGCAAGCTGTCATCCGTGGCGGCCACCTCCTGGGCGCTGACCAGCAGGCTGTCATCAAAGCTCGGCTGCCAGTCGCTGGGGGTGGGGCTCACCGGTTGGGCAGGCGCACGCTTGAGCTCACCCATGGCCTGATTCCAGGCCTGGATTCCGCCATCCAGCACCCGCACATCCGGATGCCCGGCCCAGGTCAGCATCCACCACAGCCGCGCCGCCGCCATCTGCCCGCCCATGTCGTCATAGACCACCACCTGTTGCTCGGGCGTGATGCCGAGGCGGCGGAACAGCTCGGCCGTCGCCTGATGTGACGGCAGCGGATGCCGCCCGCCCACGCCGTCCTCGCGCACGGCGGCCGAGAGATCGCGATCCATATCGACATGGATGGCCCCCGGCAGATGGCCTTCACGCCACAGGCGCTCGCCGGCTTCCCCATCATCGAGACGCGCACGGCAATCCAGCACCACAGGGGACTTGAGGCCCGCCATCGCCAGCTGGGTCACCAGCTGGCTGGCATCGATCAGGGGCGCCTGGCGCTGGTCCGGCACCAACAGCGATGAGGCGGAGACGGAGGCTGCCGCCAATGCGGCAGGATCGGGATACTGAGCCATGGGAACTCCTTTTCGGGCAGACGAAGATGCGCTGCAGGCATGATGGTGCTCGACGCAAGGCTTGGCAATCGCGCTGCCTTGTCGCCCGAGTCTCAAGTCCGTTGTCACAAGGGTCACAAGGGTCACAAGGGTCACAAGGCTGTCAGCGGGGCACGCGTGGCGATCAGGCGGCGCTTGTTGCCATCGGCGAAGCGCACCTCGATCAGCGGATTGGCCTCATTGCCGGAGACCTCTTCGATCACCCCCTCACCGAAGCTCTCGTGACGCAAGCGCTGACCGACTTCCCAATCACCGACGCGTCGCAGCACCGCCGGCTCGCCGCGTGGAGAGCGATTGCCCTGTCGAGCGCCGCGAGCATAGGTGCCGCCCGAACTGGACTGGCCTTGCGCAGCCGACTTGCTGGCCGGCTTGCCCGGGGACTTGGCGGCCTTCTTCGGCAGCGCTTCCAGCGTCGGCGGCGTGATACCGTGACGCGCCAGTGGCAGCCGCGCCAGATAGGCCTCGCCAAGTGCCGGCGCCGCCACACGCAGGCGCTCGTCGCTTCCGTCCGCTGACTCGCGGGCGGCCTCATCGCCGTCCTCGGCCTGCAGACGGGCGAGCTTGGCACGCTTGCCGGCACCGTGAATCCAGTCGCCGAGGCGGGTGCAGTCCTCCACGCACAGCTCCGCGAGGAAGCGGCTTGGCGTATGCGTGCCGCCGTCACGCCACAGGTGCAGCTGCTCGCGGGCACGCGTCACGCCGACGTAGCACAGGCGTCGCTCCTCCTCGAGGCGCTCCGACGACAGCGGGTTGTCACGCGAGTAGGCCGGGAAGTCTTCCTCGTTCATGCCCCACAGCCCCACCAGCGGCCACTCCAGCCCCTTGGCCCCGTGCACCGTGGTGATCAGCACGCCGTCGGCGGCGTCCTCGACCGGATTGCGCAGCAGATTGATGAAGGCGTCGGGATCATTGGCCAGCTCCCCCGCCTGCTCGATCAGCACATCCAGCAGGCGCACATCCTCCTCGCCCTTGTCACGCCGGGCCGCGGCGCGGCGCAGCACCTTGTCGGCTTCCAGCTCATCGACCACATGGCGCAGCAGCCGCGCGGGCGCCCAATCGCCCAGCGAGGGCAGATCGCACAACAGCTTCCAGCGCTTGTGCAGGTTGCGGCGTTGCAGCGGCTTGAGCCCCTCGAGAATAGGGTCTTCCTTGCGTGGCCAGCGCTGGCTGTCGGCCAGTTGCTGACACAGGCGTTCGAGGCGCTCGCGCGCGACGAAGGCGGTGGGCTGGGTGAACAGCAGCAGCAGGTGCGCCGGGTCGCGCAGACGAGTGGCATCACGCGCCAGCTCCAGATAGCCCGCCAGCGCCTGCACCAGCGGCAGACGGAACACGAAGCGATCCCCCTGCCCCAGCCGGAAGGGAATGCCGGCCTTGAGCAGCTGCAACTGCACCGGTACCGACAGCGCCCAGCTGCGCACCAGCACGGCGGCCTCGGCGCCACTGCGACCCGACTCTCGCCAGGCCGTGAGCGCCGCGACCAGACTGGCGGCGCCCTGGCCTTCGAACAAGCGCGTCGCCGGCGTGCCGGGCGCGGCCAGACACAGCTGGTCCGGACGGCGCGCATTGGCGGCGATGGCGTGATTGGCCGCCAGCGCCAGACGATGGCCGTGGCGGAAGGTGTAGCTGAGCGGGAAATCCAGCGGCGCGGCAAAGCTCTCGGCAAAGCGCGTCAGCATGTAGTCAGGCCGCGCGCCACGCCACTCGTAGATGCACTGGTTGGCATCGCCCACAGCCATGACTTCTGCCATGGCGCCGGAGGCTGCGGGCGACGGCTCGCCGCCGGACGGTGCACCCGCCAGCAGCGCCAGCATGCGCTGCTGCGCCTCATTGATGTCCTGATACTCATCGATGATGACGTGCTGCAGATGCCCCTGGATGCGTGCACGGGTCTCGGGCTCCTTCTCCAGCTGACGAAGCGGCCGGTAGAGCAGATCGGCATAGGTCATCTGGCCGTACTGCTCGAGCAGCTGCTCAAGCTGAGCGAAGGACTCGACGAAGTGGCCGGTGTGCTCGCCGAGATTCATGCGCTCGTAGAGCAGCGTCGGCTCGCACATCTCGGCCTTGACCAGATCACAGAACTGGGCGAGCGCTTCGAGGCGCTCGCCTTCCAGCGCCGCCTCACGATCGGCGCGATCAGCATCGCCCAGCGCACGCTGGGCGGCCTGCTTGAGCAGACGCTCCAGCGCCCAGTCCTGCTGGATGAGTTCGCGCGGCTCGAGGCTGCCCCAGCGCACCAGGGTGGTGGTCAGGCGATGGCCGATGGAGTGGAAGGTGCGGATGTCGGGCAGCCGAGTGCCCGGCGGGGCCGCCTGCGCCAGCTTGGCGACGAAGTCCTCACGCGCCGAACGGTTGAACATCAGCACCAGAATCCGCTGAGCCGGAATGCCTTCCGCCAGCAGACTCAGCACCCGCGCCACCAGCGTGGTGGTCTTGCCGGAGCCCGCCACCGCCGCTACCCGCGCATGCCTCCCACGATGCGCCACCACGGCGCGCTGCTGATCCGTCAGCCGTTGCGTCAGCTGATCGACGGCCAGCGCCAGTGGCGATGCTGCAACATCTGGCCCGGAGGTTGCGGTGCTGTCGGGCTCGATGGGAGGAAGTGGTGACGACATGAAGACCTGCAATGGCTGACGGCGAGAGAAAGGGGCGAAGCAGAACGCGAGGGGCGCATGGAAGAGAGAGCAGAAGGCGGCAGGCTCAAAAAAGGCTCAGACAGGTTCAGACCTCGACCTCATCGGCCGCCAGCTGTCCCAGAATCTGGAAGCGCCCGCCGCTCATGAAGCCGAGTGTCAGGCTGCCGTCTTCCTGCTCATGCGTCTCGGCGCTCTCGAGCAGCCGATAGTAGAGATTGCGGTGCAGGCGCGCGGCAAGGCCGAAGCGCACCGCCACTTCCGGCAACCACAGGCCGTCCGGCGTCTCGCTCAGCGTCAGGCAGGTCTCCCCTTCCAGTCGCACGACATCGCCCTGATCGGTGACCAGCTGCCAGACGTCCGGCTGGGGCTCTGTCTGTCCGGGCTCGGCCTCTCCAAGCTCAGTCGGCGCAGAATCACTCTCGACGCGGGAGCAGTCCACCGCCAGGAAGGGGCGGTCCTCGACCTGGATGGTGACCTTTTCCGCCGGCGTGACCAGGCAGTAGCTGCCATCGGGCTCGCGGCGCAGGACACGCGACAGCATGTGCACCAGCCGCGCACGGCCGATGGGCGTGCCCTCGTGCAGCCAGCGCCCGTCGGCACAGATGACGAGGTCCATCTCGCCACAATGCGCCGGGTGCCATTGGTCCACCGGCGGCAATGCCTTGCCGCTGGTGGCCTTGTCGCCCAGCTGGGTGAGGATGGCGGCTGGATTCATGACGTTCCCTCCCTGGTGGTCAGATCATGCGAGGTGCCACGCTCAATCGATGAGCATACCGCTGCTGGCCAGCGCTTCGCGAACGTTGTCCGGCGCTTCCGGCGCGGCGGCACGGAACAGGCGATAGAAGTTGGCAGTGGTCTGCATCGCCAGCTCATCGACGGTGATGCCGCGCTCGGCGGCGATGCATTCGGCGACCTCGACCACATTGCCCGGCACATTGGAGGTGCCACGGTACGGCACCGGCGCCAGATAGGGGCTGTCGGTCTCGATCAGCAG
Source organism: Cobetia sp. 2AS (assembly GCF_029846355.1). Lineage (NCBI taxonomy): Bacteria > Pseudomonadati > Pseudomonadota > Gammaproteobacteria > Oceanospirillales > Halomonadaceae > Cobetia > Cobetia sp. 2AS. The sequence goes on along the minus strand of NZ_JARWKQ010000001.1, from coordinate 370,213 downwards.
GCGGTCCAGCGGGATGGCGCGCGCCAGCTCGCGGACGTGTTCGGCGTTGCGGAAGGTGACGATACCGGAGATGGAGACCATGAAGCCGTGGCCCACCGCGATGCGCGCCATGTCGAGATCTTCGGTGAAGCAGTGCAGCACGCCACCGACAGCGGGGTCCGTGTGCTGCTTGATCAGCGCCAGGGTGTCTTCCCGTGCCTCACGGGTGTGGATGATCACCGGCAGCTCGAGCTCACGCGCGGCGATCAGATGGCGCGTGAAACGCTCGTACTGCAGCTCGCGGCTGACGCTCTCGTAGTGATAATCGAGGCCGGTCTCGCCGATGGCCACCGCGCCGAAGCGCTCGGCGCACTTCTTGATGTCCTCGACCGTGGGTTCCGGGTCGACCTGGTGCAGCGGATGCACACCGGCGGAAATCACCACATCCTCATGCTGCTGGGCGATGGCCGAGATCTCGGGCACATCGTCGAGCGTGACGGCAATGGCGAGAAACTGGTGCACGTGACGGGCGCGCGCGGCGTCCAGCACGGCCTCGAGGCTGCCGCCGTGCTCTTCCAGTTTCAGACGATCAAGGTGGCAATGCGAATCGACAAACATCCGGAAACTCTCACTACTGATGGCCACGCGCTGCGCGGCGAAAAACGTGCTCGACCGGCGGGCGCCCATGGCACTGCCGGTCGAGATGATGAAGCGACGCTGCGCTCGCGCTACAGCGTATAGGTCGCGTGACCCTTGCCGAGCATGCCGGCCAGGTGGTTCTCGATATGGTCACGCACCTGGCGGTCCTCTTCACTGAAGTGGATGCCGATCCCGGCAGTGCGCCGGCCACTGACGCCCTGCGGAGAAATCCATACCACGCGCCCGGTGACCGGAATACGCTCGGATTCCTCAGGCAGGGTCAGCAGCAGATAGACCTCCTGGCCCATGGTGTAGCGCTCGGTGGTCGGCACGAAGATGCCGCCGCGCACGAGGGTCGACATGTAGGCGGCCAACAGGGTCTTCTGATCACGAATGGTCAGCGAGAGCGCCTTCTGGCCTTGCTGTGGAGCGGTATCCATCCTTCACCTCCGGCCGGTCTCCCGGCACATGCAGTCCCGTGACGAGCGTCAGCACTCACATGAGGGCTCACGCTGCGTATCAATGCGTATTCTTCGGCCATTGCCTGCTGTCATCTGACGCAAGGCGAGCAAGCGGCCTGGCTGGCTTCAGTCTAGCCTGCCCGCCTTGCCTCGCGCAGCCTCGTGGCTTTCCACGCGGGCATCGCTCAGCCATACCCTCAGCTCTTCGCTCAGACCTTCACTCGGGCCTTCACGCCAGAAAAAGCCAGCTGCGCACTCAGGAGCGCAGCAAGGCGGCCCAACGCACCAGCCAGGCTTCCAGCACCAGCTGTGGGTTGGGGTTGCCGCCCGCGGCCAGCAGACGGCGCTGCTCGCGGGCGAAGTCCAGCAGCTTGAACCAGTCCTGGGTGCGCCCGTTCTTGACCGCCTGTCTCAGCAGCGGCTCAAGACTGGGGTCACGCAGGTCGCTGGCGTTGCCGGACAGGCCCATGCGAATCAGGTCTTCCAGCCAGGCAATACCGTACCACAGCACCTGCGCCAGCGGTTGGCGCTCCAGTCGCCACGCCTCGGCCACCGGCTCGCCACCGCGCACCAGCGCATCGAACAGCTCGCGCAAGGCCTGACGCAGCTGACGCTGCTCCGCCTCGCCAAGACGCACCGCCAGCTGCGGCAGTCCGCCTGCCATGCGCAGCAGAGCCTGAGCATCCTCGCCCAGCTGCTGCGTTAGCCACGGCAGGCTCTCTTCGGCCGGTGGAATCACCAGCGGCCATTGCTGACAGCGCGAGCGAATGGTCGGCAGCACCCGTGACGGCATGTCGCTGAGCAGAATGAACAGCGTATTGGCGCCGGGTTCCTCGAGGCTCTTGAGCAAGGCGTTGGCCGAGGCGATGTTCATCGACTCCGCCGGTTGCAGACGGATGACGCGGTAGCCGCCCTGCTGGGCCGTCTGGGAGACGAAGCGATTGACCTCACGGATCGGGTCGATGCGGATCATCTTGCCGACATCCTGCGGCGCGACCGCCATCAGATCAGGGTGATGCCCCGCCGCCAGCATATGACAGCCATGACATTCACCACAGGCCGCCGCGCCGGGCTTGCCCTGGGCGGTGCGACACAGCACGCGGGCGATCATCGCATCGGCCAGCTCGTGCTTGCCAAGCCCCGACGGTCCGCTGAGCATCACCGCATGCGGCAGGCGACCGTTGTCGTGTACCGCAGTGAAGTGTTGCCACAGCGAATGCTGCCACGGCAGCGGCGAGAAGCTCGAAAGCGTGACACCACTGCTGACGTCTGAAGCACTCATGGCTGCTCATCCGTGGGAATGTTCGCCTGCCAGGCCGCCACGCGAGCCGCCAGTACCGCCGCGATATCGGCCTGCACGGCCTCGAGCGACTGACCGGCATCGATGGTGGCAAAGCGCTCGGGGTCGGCATCACGACGCATGTGATAGCCGACACGCACCGCCTCGAAGAACTGCTCGGCTTCCTGCTCGATGCGGTCGGCGCCTTCACCGGTCTCGGCGCGGCGAGCGGCCAGACGGCCACGTGCCGCCTCGACCGGCATGTCCAGCAGCAGGGTCAGGTCCGGCTGCAAGCCTTTCTGCACCAGGGATTCCAGCGCCGAGATATCGGCCAGCGGCAGGTTGCGGCCACCGCCCTGGTAGGCAAAGGTCGCGTCGGTGAATCGATCGCACACCACCCAGGCACCGCGCGCCAGCGCCGGACGAATGGTCGCGGCCAGATGCTGGGCACGCGCGGCGAACATCAGCAGCAGTTCGGCATCATCACTCAGCGACTCGGTCGGCGCCGGGTCCAGCAGCAACTGGCGAATGGCTTCCGCTCGCTCGCTGCCACCCGGCTCACGCGTGCGCACGACCTCGAGGCCATGCGCCTCGAGCTCGGCGACCACGAAGGCGACATTGGTGCTCTTGCCGACGCCTTCACCGCCTTCCAGCGTGATGAAGCGACCACCGCGCGAAGCCTGAGTGGCCGCCGCGCTGGCGGCGTGGCGAGAAGACGTCGTGCTTGATGCGCTCGGACGTGAAGACATGATGTTTCCTGATTCAGACAGCAGATGACTCGCGACGAAAGCCCCGTGCAGCATGGCAGACCCTGTTCGCCACACGGGTTTCAGCTCATTCGCCACGCATTACCGATTGAGAATATAACGGCGCACGGCATTGTTGTGCTCGCGCAGCGTGCGCGAGAAGTGATGCTTGCCCTCACCCTTGGCGACGAAGTAGTAGGTATCGCCTTCCTTGGGGTGCACCGCCGCTTCCAGCGCGGCGCGCCCGGGCATCGCGATCGGCGTCGGCGGCAGGCCGGTGATCACATAGGTGTTCCAGGGCGTCGGCTTGCGCAGGTCGGCGCGCGACAACGAGCCATCATAGTCCTTGCCCAGGCCATAGATGACGGTCGGGTCAGTCTGCAGGCGCATGCCACGCTCCATGCGACGCTTGAAGACGCCGGCGATCTCGTCGCGCTCTTCCGGCGCGCCGGTCTCGCGCTCGATCAGTGACGCCATGATCAGCGCTTCGTAGGCGCTGGTGATCGGCAGGTCGTCATCACGCCCGGCCCAGACTTCCTCCAGCGTCTTGCTCATGCGGCCATAGGCCTGCTTGTAGAGCGAGAGGTCGCTGACGCCCTTGTGATAGCGGTAGGTGTCCGGGAAGAAGCGCCCTTCCGGCTTCTCGCCCTCTGCACCGACGGCCGCCATCAGCTCCTCGTCGCTCATGTCGCGAGTCGTGTGCTCAAGCTTGGGCGAGGCATCCATGGCAGTGCGCATCTGGGCGAAGGTCCAGCCCTCCGGCACGGTCAAGGTATAGCTGACCACATCGTCACTGGACAGCAGCGCCACCAGCTCACGGCCGTTCAAGCCCGGCGTGAGACGGAATTCACCGGCGCGCAGGCCATTGACGGCCTCAGGCTCGAGGCGCGACCACACCTTGTACGGCCAGCTCGCCTCGATGATGCCCTGTGACTCGAGCTCGCTCACCACCCTGGTCAGACTGGCGCCCTTGGGCACCTCGAACAGCTGTTCCTTCTCGATCGCCAACGGTGACAGCAACTGCGCCTGCCAATAACGAAAGCCCACCACACCCGCAGCCACGGCCAGCACTACCAGCATCAGGAGGATCTTGAACACTCGCATAATCAGGTTTCCAGTCTTCATGGCGAAGGCGACGACCGCACAGGCATGCCTGCTGACGCTCGTCGTCTTCCGTCAATTCGCGGGCTCGCTCAGCAAGCGCGCGACAGTGTGATTCAACTCGCCCAGCGCCGGATGCGCCGCATCCTTCCACTCCGCCAGAATCGCGCCATCGGGCTTGAGCAGGGTGCGCAGCGGCCAGACGCCCTGCACGGAATTCATGACGACGACCCGCTCGGCCCACGCGAGTGATTCAAGCCCCTCACGCACTCGCTCGAACACCATCTCGGCCTCAAGCGCCGCCAGCAGCGTGCCCTCGACCCCGGCACGATCAAGACACGGCGTGAACCAGCGCCCGTCACGATACCAGGCCAGATTCATGCTGGTGGCCTCGATCAGTTCGCCCTGCGCATTGAGCAACAGGCCCTCGCTGATGGCCGTGTCGTTCCACTCGCGGCGCGCCAGCACGTTCTCGAGCCGATTGAGGTGCTTGAGTCCCGCCAGTGCCGGCTGCTCGGCCACACGCAGCTCGCAGACCCGCGCCGTGATGCCACGCCGCGCCTGTTGATTGACCGCAAAAGGCGTCGCGCGTGCCCGCAAGCGCGTCTCCGGTGTCTCAGGTGCCCTGTAGCCCCGCCCGCCGGAGCCGCCGGTGACGATCAGCTTGAGCACTTCAAGCCCCTCGCCCTGACAGACCGCCAGACAGCCAGACAACTCAGCTGACGAAGGCGCTGCAATCCCCAGACGCTGACAACCGCGCGTCAGGCGCGCCTCGTGCCAGGACCACAGCTGCGGCTGGCCCTCACGCACCAGAATCGTCTCGAACACGCCCTCGCCATAGGCGAGGCCACGGTCATCACTGGGCAGATCGGCGGCGAGCGCTGCAAGAGAGCGCTTGTCGTAAGCGCTCCTTTCATCAGAGGCCCGGCCATCTGAGCTCTTGCTGCCAGAGGCATCAGTCGTCATCGATACAGCCCTCCAGAGAACGGTTGCGGACACGACACGCAATGCAGGTGACGCCCCACAGACAAACGCGCCCCCGGATGGGAGCGCGTCTGAGGAGAGAGAACACGAAAGCGTGTGATCAGTCCTTGAGCTTGCCGAACACCAGCGAGCCGTTGGTGCCACCGAAGCCGAACGAGTTGGACAGGGTGTACTCGATCTTCATGTCACGTGCGACGTTCGGCACGTAATCGAGGTTGCAGCCCTCGGCCGGGTTGTCCAGGTTGATGGTCGGCGGCGCGATCTGGTCACGCATCGCCAGCACGCAGAACACGGCCTCGACCGCGCCGGCAGCGCCCAGCAGGTGACCGATCATCGACTTGGTGGAGCTGACCGCCACATCGCGTGCCGCATCACCCAGCACCGACTCGACGGCGAGGCTTTCCGCCTTGTCGCCGGCATTGGTGGAGGTGCCGTGGGCATTAATGTAGTCGATCTGGCTCGGCTCGAGCTTGGCGTCACGGATGGCGTTGCGCATCGCGGCGGCCGCACCACGGCCATCTTCGGGCGGCGCCGTCATGTGGTGAGCGTCGTCGGACATGCCGAACCCGAGCACCTCAGCGTAGATGGTCGCGCCACGTGCCTTGGCGTGCTCGTACTCTTCCAGCACGACGACACCGGCGCCGTCGGACAGCACGAAGCCATCGCGGTCGCGGTCCCACGGACGGCTGGCCGCCTGCGGATCATCGTTGCGGGTCGACAGCGCACGCGCTGCGGAGAAGCCACCCAGACCCAGCGGCGTGGTCGCCATCTCGGCGCCGCCGGCCACCATCACGTCGGCATCGCCATAGGCGATGGTACGTGCGCTGTAACCGATGTTGTGCGTCCCGGTGGTACAGGCGGTGGTGATCGCGATGTTCGGACCACGATAACCGAACTGGATCGCCAGATTGCCGGAGATCATGTTGATGATGGAGCCCGGCACGAAGAACGGCGAGATGCGACGTGCACCGCCCTTCTCCAGCGCCTTGTGGTTGTGCTCGATCATCGGCAGGCCGCCGATACCGGAACCGATGGCGACACCGATGCGCTCGGCGTTGTCTTCGGTGCATTCAATGCCGGAGTCGGTGATGGCCTGGTGGGCCGCCGCGATACCGTATTGGATGAAGAGGTCCATCTTGCGGGCCTCTTTCGGGTTCAGGTACTGACCCACATCGAAGTCCTTGATGGAGCCACCGAAACGGGTATTGAAACCGCTGACATCGAAATGCTCAATGGCCGCGATGCCGCTCTTGCCCGCCTTGATGTTGCTCCAGCTTTCCTCGACGGTATTCCCGACCGGGGTTACCAGGCCAAGACCTGTTACCACTACCCTTCTGCGAGGCATCGTGTCTCCTCCAAAACTATCGAATTGGCACGCCAGGGCCATGGACGCCCGGACGGTAATTGAGCGCATTATACAGAAACCTGGCCATGCGTGGGCAGTCGGTTTTCAAGCGCTTTTCTGGCCACTTTCACGAAGGAATTCCGACACTTGCCACAAGGGGACATTTGTCACGAAGCCCACCGCCTACCACCAGACAATGCGCGCCCTGTCGGCGCGGCATTGCGCAGCACATCCCTGAACGACAAGAGCCGCACTGAGGAACAGTGCGGCTCTTGAACGTACAGACAATTGCATCACGACCATGAGCAACAGGTTGCTCCGTGATCGCTTCAACACACCTTACTGGTGGTTGACGATGTAATCGATAGCTTCCTGCACGGTGGTGATCTTCTCTGCTTCTTCGTCAGGAATTTCAGTATCGAATTCCTCTTCAAGAGCCATCACCAGCTCGACGGTGTCCAGGGAATCGGCGCCCAGGTCTTCAGTGAAAGAGGAAGAGTTCTGGATTTCTTCTTCTTTGGCGTTCAGGCGCTCAGCCACAACCTTCTTGACGCGTTCTTCAATGGTGCTCATTTAACAATCACTCCTAGTGGTACGGAATCCGCAGCTCGAAAAAGCTGGGCGTAGTTTATAGGCCACCCCAAAAGGACGCAACCACGTCCCTGCGTGGGGTTCAGCGCATGTTCATGCCACCGTTCACCTGCAACGTCTCACCGGTAATGTAGCCTGCTGCATCACTGGTCAGGAAGCCGACTGCCGCAGCAATCTCTTCCGGCTGGCCAAGGCGCGCCAGCGGGATGTTGCCGAGCAACGCTTCGTGCTGCGCTTCCGGCAATGCTTCAGTCATGTCAGTGGCAATGAAGCCCGGCGCCACTGAGTTGACGGTAATATTGCGTGACGCGACTTCGCGCGCCAGCGAGCGGGCAAAGCCTTCCATGCCTGCCTTGGCGGCAGCATAGTTGACCTGACCGAGGTTGCCCATGGTCGCGACCACGGACGAGATGTTGACGATGCGGCCGAAGCGCGCCTTGGTCATGCCGCGCAGGCAGCTCTTGCTGACACGGAAGACCGACTTGAGATTGGTGTCGAGCACCGCGTCCCAATCGTCTTCCTTCAAGCGCATCAACAGGTTGTCACGCGTGATGCCGGCATTGTTGACCAGGATGGTCGGGGCGCCGAAGCGCTCGCCGATTTCCTTGAGCACGGCGTCGACGCTGGCCTGATCGGTGACGTTGAGCAGCATGCCCGCGCCTTCGATACCGTGCGCCTCGAGGTCAGCGCCGATGGCCGCTGCCCCTTTCTCGCTGGTGGCAGTACCGATCACGATACGGCCCTGACGGCCGAGTTCACGGGAGATGGCTTGGCCGATGCCACGACTGGCACCGGTCACCAGTGCGATTCTGCGTTCGCTCGTCATCTTGAGTCCTGAGTTGGCTGATCCAAGTCACATGGCCGGCCAGATGGGCCAGCCACGAGCTTACTGATTCTGTTCGGCAGCGGTCTCGCGGGCAAGTTCCAGCGCCGCTTCCAGGCTATCCGGATCATTCACGGCCAGGCCACGTGCCTGACGCTGAATGCGCTTGCCAAGGCCGGTCAACACCTTGCCCGGGCCGCATTCGATGAAGCTGCGCGCGCCACTGTCGAACATGGCATTGACGCAGTCGGTCCAGCGCACCGGCTGATAGAGCTGCTCGATCAGACGCTGACGCAGTGTCTCGACATCGTCATGCGCCTTGGCATCGACATTCTGGATGACGGTATAGCGTGGCGCACGGAAATCGATGGCATTCATCGCCTCGGCCAGCTTGTCGGCCGCCGGACGCATCAGATCACAATGCGACGGTACCGACACCGGCAGCGGCATGGCGCGCTTGGCACCCGCCTCCTGACATGCCGCGATGGCACGCTCGACGGCAGCGGTGCCACCGGCGATGACGACCTGTCCCGGCGCATTGTAGTTGACTGCTGCGACCACTTCACCCTGCGTCGCACTGGCACAGGCGGCTTCGACCTGGGCATTCTCGAGACCGAGAATGGCCGCCATCGCGCCCTGGCCCTGCGGCACGGCAGTCTGCATGGCTTCGCCGCGCAGATTGACCAGCTTGACGCCCTCGGCGAAACCGATCACGCCAGCGCAGACCATGGCGCTGTATTCACCCAGGGAGTGACCGGCCATGCGCGCCGGGCGCGGGCCTTCCAGCTCCTGCCAGACGCGCCAGATGGCGACACTGGCGGTCAGAAGCGCCGGCTGGGTCAGCTCGGTACGATTGAGCTCCTCCGCCGGGCCTTCCTGTGTCAGGTGCCAGAGATCGCGCCCCAGCGCGTCAGAGGCTTCCTCGAAGGTAGTGCGGACCACGCTATAGCGCTCCGCCAGCTCCCGCAGCATGCCGACCTGCTGGGAGCCCTGTCCCGGGAAGATGAGGGCCAGGGAATCTGTCATTGCTGTCACCATTTCCATCTGTTCAGGTGGGACTGACACGGGTCAAGAAACCCGATTTCCACTGGCTCGCAAGCGAGACGACCACTGTCGTGTCTCACGCTTCTGCCAGGGGAAAGCCTGCTTCCTGTCATTTACATCATGCTGCTGTCCTGCGGAGGCTTCCTGCCCCTGATTCCCGCCCGCCTTCACCGCCCGGCCGCGAAGCGCTGGCATTGTCGCACCGTGTGCGCCGAAGCTCGACCCCAACAGGAACAAATCAGACCAATTTACTCATTCAGCGTGAGTATGTGCCTTCCAGGGCCTGCGCCAGGCGCGAGGGCAACTGCTCGCGAGCCTCGCTGGCCGCGCGCGTGACGGCAAAGGCAAAGCCTTCCGCCGCCGCGCCGCCGTGACTCTTCACCACCACGCTCGCCAGGCCCAGCAGGCTGGCGCCGTTGTAGCGCACCGGGTCCAGTTCACGCGAGAGTCGTGTCAGCGCCGGGCGCGCCAGCCAGGCCATAAGGCGCGTGCGCCAGCTGGCCGCCAGGGTCGCCCCCAGCTGCGCCGACAGCATCTGCGCAAGCCCTTCACTACTCTTGAGCACGACATTGCCGACGAAGCCATCACAGACCACCACATCCACCTTGCCGGAGAAGAGGTCGCCGCCCTCGACAAAGCCAAGGTAGTCGAAATCCGACTCGCTGCCAGCCAGCAGGGCGTGCGCTTCCTGCACCTGCGCCGTCCCCTTGACCGACTCGACCCCCACGTTGAGCAGCCCCACTCGTGGACGCTCGACCGCGTCGATGAGGCGGCTGCGCATCGCGCCCATGCGGGCGAACGCCAGCAGATGGTGCGGTGCGACATCGACGTTGGCGCCGAGATCCAGCAGGCTGCAGGCGCGCGCGCCGCGCGTGGGCACCGCGGCACAGATGGCAGGTCGCTCCACCCCTTTCACTCTTCCCACTTCGCGCATGCCCAGCGCCATCAAGGCGCCGGTATTGCCGGCACTGACACAGGCATCCGCCTGGCCGTTCGCCACCAGGCCCAGGGCCTGAGACATGCTGCTGGGCTCGCGACTGCGCAAGACGCGGGACGGGCGAGCATCAGACGCGACAATGCCGTCGACAGCGAGTGTCTGAAGGCGATCACGAACACGGGAGAGTGAAGCAGGGAGGGAGTCTAACTCGGCATCCAGTAGATGCTGCGGGCCGACCAGGATGGCGCTGAGTTGCGAGTCTCGCAACAGCGCACTGGCCGTGCCCCGTAACGTAGCGCGGGGACCGAAGTCCCCGCCCATCGTATCGATGGCGATACGCACGGCGTTACGCCGCGCGCTGCATCAATGCCTTATGCATCAACGACTTTGCGGCCACGGTAGAAACCGTCGGCAGAGACGTGGTGACGCAGGTGAACTGTACCGGTTTCCTTGTCCTGGGACAGGGTCGGTGCAGTCAGGGCATCGTGGCTACGACGCATGCCACGCTTGGAACGAGTTTTGCGGTTCTGCTGAACTGCCATGGGGATTACTCCAATCTTGTCGACAAATTGAGTTCAGTGCTTGTCCTTCAGGGTGCGAAGCACACTGAATGGATTCACAGCGGGTGCGTCCGAGGCCTCGGGTTCCACACCGCTGGCCAGCTGGTCGCGAGAGACGGCACAATCGGCCTCCTCGTGGTAGACCACCTGCGGCAGGACCAGGAGCACTTCATCCTCGATCACTGTCAGGAGATCCAGCTGTTCGTTTTCCACCACTACCGGCTCGTACTCACCGGGCAGCTGCGCCGCCAGCGCATCGCTGGTTACCAGACCCAACAGGAACTCGCTGGAAAGCGGCTCCGGCTCGGTGGGTCCCAGACAACGCTGACATAGCAGACTTGCCTCGAAGGCGATGGAGCCTTCGATGAAGCTGCGACGTTGAGTGTCGATGTCAAAGGTCATGGAGACGCTGACGTCCCCTTCCTGAGCACCGATGGCCTCAACAACACGGGGCATGTTCGCCAGTGGAATCACGCCTTCAAGGCGTTTACCCGCTGACGCCAGCCGGTAGGGCTCGACCTTGGTCGGCAGTCTTGTGGTCAACATAGGCGCGCCATAATAGGGATTCCCCCTCCCGGTGTCAAAATGCATGAGCAACTTGTTGCTTTTGCCAGCCCCCTCACCATCACGCTTTCACGTCGATATGCGACAACTGACACTGGGCTACACGTCCAGCGCGCGATTGTACGCGCCTGACGCTTCAATGCCGAGAGGATTTACGGCATCCTGCAGCCCTTGTTTTTCAAATACTTGCCGCGCGCCGACCAGCCAATGCCCGCAACGCGCCCCGACGGGAGAGCCATGATGACTCCACTGGTCCTGGCGTCCAGCTCACGCTGGCGTCGTGAACTGCTTGAACGCCTCGGGCTGCCCTTCACCTGGACAGCCCCCAGTATCGATGAGACGCCGCGGCGCGAAGAAAGTGCCGAGACACTGGTCCATCGTCTGGCACTCGGCAAGGCCAACGCCGTGGCGGATGCCTACTCCCACCACCTGATCATCGGCAGCGATCAGGTCGCCGTCTTCGAGGGCGAGATACTTGGCAAGCCAGCGGATCTGTCAGCCGCACGCACCCAGCTGGCGCGCTTCTCCGGACGTCGCGTGCGCTTCGTGACCGGCCTGGCGCTGATCGACACCCGGTCCGCGCGTCACTGGGTCTGTCATGAAGACTACGAGGTCGTCTTCCGCTCCCTGACCAGCGCCGAGATCGAACGCTACGTCGAGCGCGAACGCCCCCTCGACAGCGCCGGCAGCTTCCGCATGGAAGGCCTGGGCATCACGCTCTTCGAGCGTCTCGAGGGGCGTGACCCCAACAGCCTGATCGGCCTGCCGCTGATTCGCCTGTGCGAACTGCTGCGCGAGGCAGGCGTCGACCCTCTGCTGGATGCGCCGCACTCCTGAGTGGCGCCGCGCCCCCGAGAGACACCGTAGCCCTGAGAGATACCGCGGCCCTGAGCGACGAGAGCTGCGGCCCTGACTCGCCTACCAGGGCAGGCGGTAGCTGACCGGCGACACCGTCGTCTCGAGCCCCATCGCACTGGCCATCACACCGGCGAAGCGCCGCGTGAAGCGCTCGAAGGGGTCCTGACGCGGCGTGTAATCGTGCAGCTCCGCCTCTGGCGTCAGCTCCGCCGCCAGCTCTTCCAGCGTGCCGGTACGATCGACCAGCCCCAGCCCCCGCGCCTGCTCACCGGTCCAGATCAGCCCCGAGAACAGCTCGGGATCGTCCTTGAGGCGCTCACCGCGCCCGGCCTTGACCGCCGCGATGAACTGCTGGTGCGTCGTGGCCAGCACGCTCTGCCAGAAGGCGCGCTGGTCCGGCGAGATTTCCGAGAACGGATCAAGAAACGCCTTGTTGTCTCCCGCCGTGAACACGCGACGCTCGATATCCAGCTTCTCCATCGGCCCCTTGAGCCCGAAGCTTGAGGAAATCACGCCGATGGAGCCCACCAGGCTCGAGGGTGCCGCGATGATCTCGCCGGCGCCGGCCGCCATGTAATAGGCACCACTGGCGCCCAGGTCTTCAATCACCGCGATCACCGGCTTGTCGCCCCGCTCACGCAGCCGCATCAGCTCGTCATAGACGCGCTGGGACTGCACCGGGCTGCCACCAGGCGAGTTGATGTCGAGCACCACCGCCACGGAGGCCGGTGACTCCCAGGCCGCGCGCAGCCCCTTGATGATGCGCTCGGCATTGGCTTCACCGTCCGCTTCGATCACGCCTTTCACGCGCACCACGCCCAGATGCTGCTCGCCGGGCAGCGCCGCTGGCTGGCTGCCGAGCGTGAACAGAGTCACCGAGGTCGCGATCGAGGCGATGAACAGCAAGGCGAACAGGAAGCGGAAGAACAGCTTCCAGCGCCGCGAACGACGCTGCTCGGTGACTACGCCCTGCACCCAGCGGTCCATCATCTCGAGCTGCGCGGTGCGCTCGCGCGCCTGCCAGTCCACCTCTCGCTCGGAGGCGTCAGCCGCGCCCTGTCCACTCATGCCCTGTCCACTCATGCCCGGCCCGCTCAAGCCCGCTTCGCTCTCGTCCTTGCCACCCACGCCTTCACGCCAGGGATCCTGCGGCCTGTCACTCATCGATTGCTGCTCCTGTGCTGGGCGATCGCGGCCGTTACCTGGCCACGTACAGCCAATCCATCAATTCATCGAAATGCGAGACGATGCGCTGCGGCGCACAGGCCTCAAGACGCGGCACACTGTGTACGCCGTAGTCGACACCGACACTGTGCATGCCCAGGGCACGCGCCATCTCCAGATCATATTCGGTATCGCCGACCATCAGCGCCTCATGCGCCTCAACGTTCAGCTCGGCCAGCAACTCCTCGAGCATGCGAGGGTGCGGCTTGGACAGCGTCAGGTCCGCGGTGCGCGAGGCATGGAACCAGTCACCGCAGTCATGGGCCGTGAACATGCGGTCCAGCCCGCGCCGGCTTTTGCCCGTCGCGACGGCCAGCAGCTGCTCGGGATGGCGACGTAGACGCTGGATGCCGGCCTCGACACCGGGGAAGAAGTCCAGCGGCGTGGTATCGACCGCCACGAAATGCGCCTTGTAGGCCGCGACCAGCGCCTCGCACTGCTCGGCCGTCGCCCCCGGGAACAGGCGCTCCATGGCTTCAGGCAGCCCGAGCCCGATGATGTCGCGCGCCGCATGGGCAGGCAGCTCGCCCATGCCCGTCGCCAGCGAGGCCGCCTGCAGGCAGTCGACGATACGCGCTTCTGAATCCATCAGGGTGCCATCCCAATCGAAGATGACCAGGCGATAGCGCGGCTGCGGCAGTCCTGCAGTGAGATCAGTCATGACGAGCTCCCAGCTCTCTGGCAGTGGCGAGAACGCGCTTCATCCGCTTGTCCAGCGGTGCGCGCACGGTGACGGTTCGCCCGTCGATCGGATCAGGAAAGCTGAGTTGGGCGGCATGCAGGAACAGGCGTTCCAGCCCGACCTTCTTCGCCAGGGCATTGCCGCGCTCGGTGCCGTACTTGGTATCGCCGAGCAGCGGGTGCCCGGCATGCACCGAGTGCACGCGAATCTGGTGGGTACGCCCGGTAATCGGCTCGGCCTCGACCAGCGTCATGCTCGGGTAGGCCTCACGCACCGCGTAGCGGGTGCTGGCCGTCTTGCCGGCCTCATCGACGCGCACCCGCCGCTCACCATTGCCACCGTCGTAGCGCTCCAGCGGTGCGTTGACGTAATCGCGGCGTGAATCCCAGCGCCCCTCGACCAGCGCCAGATACAGCTTGGTCATCTTGTGGGCCTTGAGGTCGGCATTGAGCTGCAACAGCGCAGCCCGCGACTTGGCCAGCAGAATGCAGCCGGAGGTATCACGGTCCAGGCGATGCACCAGCTCCAGGAACGGCAGGTCGGCGCGAATCTGGCGCATGGCCTCGATCAGGCCGATCTTGACGCCGCTGCCGCCGTGCACGGCAAGCCCCGAGGGCTTGTTGATGACCATGAAGTCATCCGTCTCGCGCACGATGCAGCCCGCCAGCACCTCGCGCAGGTTGTCACTGACTTCCTGCACGGCGGCTTCCGGCGAGAGGCGCAGTGGCGGCACCCGCACCAGATCGCCCGCCTGCAGGCGGTAATCGACCTTGATGCGCTTCTTGTTCACGCGCACTTCACCCTTGCGCACGATGCGATAGATCAACGCCTTGGGTGCGCCCTTGAGGCGGGTACGCAGAAAGTTGTCGATGCGCTGCCCGGCCAATTCCGGGGCAACCTCGATCCACTGGACTGATTGGCCTTCGGCCATGTCGCACTCCTTTCCGGCCCCGCCTTCGCGCGGCCTGCTCATCTTGTTGCCGTGCGCCTGGGCGCACTCAGACCGGTCATTCTACGGTGTCATGCGACCAATGGGGAATCATCGTGCCATATGCCGCTCTCATCCGCGGCTCGCCGGGCCTCGTATCTCGGGCGATGTAGCGAAGCGTTTGATCTGGCAGCTGAATTGCTGGTACATACCTTTACTGGTATATTCGAGCGCAGTGAGATGGGCCTTCTCTATATGCCCGATCATCGTCTCCGCAGCCCTGTCACAGCGGCCGGAAAAACGGCGCACCCGGCACTTCAACAAGGTGCTTCACGCCGGCGGAGAGGGTCAGATGGCCCGCAATGAAGCAACGCGCACCGACATCAGCACCGTGCAGGTCACGCAAGCACCCTGTTGTCATCTACCCTGTCGGTAGCGTGCTGTCCCGCGCATCGCACCTGTCAATCACAGGCAGCGAAGGCCGCCCCAAGGACAGTCATTCGCGGCCAGTGGCCAGACCAACAGCTGACGCAAAACATCGATGTCGCTCAGGTCTCACAGGACCTGATGACGATATCAGCGGGCGCGGAACGCATGACGCCGCGCGCCGCAGCGCAATCGCCCTTCGAGCCTTCGTTGCAGACTCCACGAGATGATGTCGCGGGAGCCCGAAAGCCGCCTGCGCAGGCAAGACAGCAAGACGCCCAGTCATTCATGGGCCAACGACACAAGACCGCTCGGGCATGAAGCCCGGGTAATCATTCGATATCCGTGCCGAAGGCCGGCGTCGATGAATCGGCAAATGCCAGGTGTTAGGGAAGAGACCGCAGGGCCGGAGGAGTACAAATCCCCGCAACACGTCCTGCCTCTTCCAAGTACTCAACATGATCATGCCGCATGTGGCCCGTCCACGGACTTGCCTGCATGCGAAAAACGCATTCCACGACATGCGCTGAGCACAACACGAAGCGGAAAACGGTTCCTCGTCGCCGACGCACAATGCGGCTGCCCTTCGGCACGCCCAGTCTAGCGAGACGACATGAAACGGATGCTCATCAACGCGACCCAGCCGGAAGAGCTGCGCGTCGCACTGGTCGACGGACAACGCCTTTACGATCTCGACATCGAGTCCGGCGCCCGCGAACAGAAGAAAGCCAATATCTACCGCGGCAAGATCACCCGCATCGAGCCCAGCCTCGAAGCCTGCTTCGTCGACTTCGGCGCCGAACGCCACGGCTTCCTGCCGCTCAAGGAAATCTCCCGCGAGTACTTCTCCAAGGACCCCGGCCAGGGCCGTCCCAACATTCGTGAAGTGCTCAAGGAAGGCCAGGAAGTCATCGTCCAGGTCGACAAGGAAGAACGTGGCAACAAGGGCGCCGCCCTGACCACCTTCATCAGTCTGGCCGGCCGCTTCCTCGTGCTGATGCCCAACAACCCGCGTGCCGGTGGTATCTCCCGCCGCATCGAGGGCGAAGAGCGCGCTCAGCTGAAAGAAGCGATGAACAGCCTGACCCTGCCGGACAAGATGGGCGTCATCGTGCGCACCGCCGGCATCGGCAAGAGCGCCGAAGAGCTGCAGTGGGACCTCGACTATCTCGCGCAGGTGTGGGACGCGGTGACCAAGGCCGCTTCCAGCCGCCCTGCCCCCTTCCTGATCTACCGTGAATCCAACGTCATCATCCGGGCCATGCGCGACTACCTGCGCAATGACATCGGTGAGGTGCTGATCGACTCCCCGGAAGTCCAGGAAGAAGCGCTGTCCTTCGTACGCCAGGTGATGCCGAGCTACCAGCAGAAGATCAAGCTCTACGAAGACGATGTACCGCTGTTCTCGCGCTTCCAGATCGAATCCCAGATCGAGACCGCCTACCAGCGTGAAGTGAAGCTACCCTCCGGTGGCGCCATCGTCATCGACCATACCGAAGCCCTTGTCTCCATCGACATCAACTCCGCTCGCGCCACCCGCGGCAGTGATATCGAGGAAACCGCGCTGCAGACCAACCTGGAGGCCTCCGACGAGATCGCCCGCCAGCTGCGTCTGCGCGACATCGGCGGCCTGGTGGTAATCGATTTCATCGACATGACACCGGCACGCAACCAGCGTGAGGTCGAGAACCGTGTGCGCGACGCGCTCAAGATCGACCGCGCTCGTGTCCAGATCGGCCGCATCTCACGCTTCGGCCTGATGGAAATGTCGCGTCAGCGCCTGCGCCCCTCTCTGGGCGAGACCAGCGGCGTGGTCTGCCCGCGCTGTGACGGCCAGGGCACCATCCGTGACGTGCGCTCCATGGCGCTCTCCATCATGCGTCTGATCGAAGAAGAGGCCATGAAGGAGCGCAGCTCGCAGATCCGCGCCATCCTGCCGGTGCCGGTCGCGACCTACCTGCTCAACGAGAAGCGCGCCACGCTGTTCGACATCGAACGTCGTCAGGGCGTGAATGTCGTGCTGCTGCCGAACCCGGAGCTCGACACGCCGCACTACGAAGTCGTGCGTCTGCGTGACGACCACGTCGATGAAGACGGTGCCGACAAGTCCAGCTTCGAGCTGTCCGTCGAGACCGAAGTCGGCAAGGAACCGGATCCAAACTTCGACAAGCCGCCGGCGCGCACTGAAGCGGCCGTCAAGAGCGTGTCCCACACCACGCCTGCCCCGGTTGCCGCACCGGAAGCGCCTGCCGCAGCGCCCGCAGCCGTGGCCGAGAGCGCTGACAGCAGCAATGACAGCGATAGCCGTAACGGCAACGGCAAGAACAACGGCAATCGTCGTCGCAACGGCAGCGGCAGCAGCAACGGTCGCAACCGCCAGGAGTCGCGCAACGAGTCTCGTAATGACACTCGCAGCGAAGGCCGCAACGACAGCCGTCAGAGCTCGCGCAATGACAACCGTCAGAGCAACCGTTCGAGCCAGGGCAATGACACCCGCGCTCAGGCCAGCAAGCAGGAAGTCGTGACTCAGTCGTCAGCCCAGACTCCCGCCAGGACTGCCGCTCCGGCCACCGGTGGCGGCCTGCTGTCGCGCCTGGCCCGAGGCTTCAGCCGCCTGCTGGGCAATGACAGCGACACCGCCGTGCCAGCCAAGTCCAGCGAAGCCCGCAAGGCACTGGAAAAGGCCCGCGAGCGTCGCGAGACCGTCAGTGAAGCCAGCGCTCCGGCAGCGGCTCGCAACGACTCCCGCAATGGTCGCAACGCTGAACGTAGCAACGATCGTAACAACGACCGCAGCAATGACGGCCGTGGCAACGAGCGTGATGACAACCGCAAGGACTCCCGTCGTCGCAATGACAACGCGTCACGCAACAACGACGGCGAGTCACGCAACAGCGGCAACGATTCCCGCGGCAACGACGCTGACAGCAGCAGCCAGAACGATGGCCGCAGCAACAACAAGCGCCGTCAGCGCAACGACCGCGGCAACCGTCGCAAGTCCAACGAGTCGCGTCAGGACAGCCAGCAGGAAATCGTCACCAACGACAGCAAGCCGCAGGCCGAACCGGAGCAGACGCCGCAGGCTGACAACAGCCCGAAAGCCGAAGCCAGGAGCAGCGACAGCCAGAACGCCAAGGCCGACAACGCCAGCAAGCGCGACTCCGGCAAGCGCAGCGACAAGCCGGCCCGTGGTGAAAAACCGGCCAAGACTGACAAGGCCGAGCAGGTCGACAGCAAGCAGGCACGCGAGTCCATCAAGGCAGCCGAACAGGCCGAGCAGGTGGAACAGCAGGTCAGCAGCGAAGACCAGCAGACCCGCAACAACCCGCGTGTGCGCAGCCGTCAGCACGCTCTGAACCCGCAGGCGGTCGAAGAGCAGAAGTCGCTCAAGGCCATGACACTGGCAGGCCCGCAGGCCACCGCTGCTCCGGCAGCCGCTACTTCGGCAGCCACTGCGGTACCGGCCATTGCCGAGGAAGGTGCCGAAGCCGTCAGCGCCACTACCGCTGCTCCGCAGGGCGAAGCCAATGCCCCGCAAGGCATGGAAAGTGCCCCGCAAGGCAACGACAGCGCCTCGCAGGGCGAAAACAGCACCGCTGCACAGGACGCGCCGGCCAGCGCCGAGCAGTCTGCCAGCGCAGACCTCACGGCAGCCGTTGCACCGGAAGTCAGCGAGCCGAGCAACGAGGCGCTGAAAGAGACGGTAGCCCCTGAGTCAGCGGCATCCGATGCGCAAGCGTCTGAGTCTGAGCCAGCGACAGCGGAAGTGCCCGAGCCAGTCGTCGAAGCGCCGATCGAAGCACCTGCCGAAGAGGCGCCCGAAGCGCCTGCCACTGGCGCTCACCAGGCGCAGAAGACTGAGCAACACGCCGCCCAGCGCACTGAGCAGCACGCCGTCCAGCAGCCAAGCGTGCACCAGCCGCAGGCCAGCGCAGCTGACGACGCCGTCGACACGCCGGCCGTCACCGCGGCAGAAGTCGCGCCGGAAGCCGCGGCCGATGAGCAGTCGCTGAAGGAAAGCGTGACCAGCGAAGCCGCTGTGCCTGAAGCGCCAGCCGCCGCCGAGCAAAGCGTCCAGGCACCGGCCGCCGAAGCGCAAGCTGCCGAGCAGACCGAAGCTCAGGCACCTGTCGCTGAAGCAGAGGAAGCGGTCGCCGCTGAAGCCGACACTGCCAGCCAGCCTGCGCAGCCTGTGGCGGAAGAACCTGCCTTGGAAGAAGCAGCCACTGAACAGCCTGCACAGGAGGCCGCGCACGAAGAGGCTCCTCAGCAGACTGAGACCAGCGAGGCGAAGGTGACGCAAAGCGCTGACGTGGCCAGCACTGAGATTGAGCCTGCCGTCAGCACTGAGCGCACCGCAGATACTGTCGCTGAAGCTGCGGAAGGCTCTCAATTAGCTGAAGGCTCTGATTCTGCTGACGGCTCTGATGCTACTGCTGAAGGTGCCGAAAGCGCCGTCAACGTCAGCGCCAGCGTCGAGAATGCGCCGGCCGAGGCAGCGTTCGCGACTGCCGAACGTCACGACAATGTCGCCGTGGCGCAAGCCGTGAGCGACGACTCCCATACAGGGGAAGTCGCTGACAGCGAGCACAAGCAGGCACCGAGCGAGCAAGGCGAGACGACAGCGGCAGAAGGCGTGCAGCAGGACAGCACGCAGCCAGCCACCGAGACCCGCCGTCGCCGTGGCGAACGCGCCTACAACGATCCGCGTGAAGTGCGTCGTCGTGAGCGTGAAGCTGCCGAACGTGCTGCCGCACAACAGGCCAGCGCAGAGACTCAGGACACGACCGCTCAGGATGACAGCAACACGTCTCACTGAGTCCTGAGGCTGGCGCCCTGCCCCTGCCGTCGCTCTGCCGCCCCTTTCAGCCACCAGCGCTGAAGGGGGGCGACAGAAAGGCAGCAAGACAGGGTCTGCCAGCCGCTCCCGTTGAGCAGCAAGTCAGAACCAAGCGCTGAAAACAAGAACGCCCCGCAGGCAAGCCTGCGGGGCGTTCTTGTTTTCAGTGCATGCTATTTTCAGCGCCTGGTGTGCGTGCCTTCACTTCAGCGCAGGTCTCATGTGCACGACTCTGGGCCTCAGCCCTCGGGCATCATCCCAAGCTCGCGCGGCTCCTGCTCGAGCCAGACACCGAAGCGGGCGTGGACGGCCTCACGCACCTCCTGCGCCAGTGCCAGCAGCTCCGTGACGGCACCCTCACCGAAGTGCACCAGCACCAGCGCCTGCTGAGCATGTACGCCGACATGGCCTCTGCGCGCGCCCTTGAGACCACATTGATCGATCAGCCAGCCTGCTGCCAGCTTGATGCTGCCATCGGCCTGCGGGTAATGCGGCAAGCTCGGGAAGCGGGTCAGCAGCGCCTGGGCCTCAGCCTGGGGAAGCTGCGGATTCTTGAAGAAACTGCCGGCATTGCCCAGTTGCGCGGGGTCGGGCAACTTCTCACTGCGCGTGGCAATCACCGCCTGGGCGACCTGCAACGGCGTCACCTCCTCCCCTTGCGGCAACGCCGCACTGACGCGCTGGGCGAGATCACCATAACCGAGCCGGGGCGACGCCTGGCGCGATACCTGCAACTCCAGACGCGTGATCAGCACGCGATGCTCAAGCGCGCCCTTGAAGATGCTGTCGCGATAGCCGAAACCGCATTCCTCGCGATCCATCCAATGGCAGCTGCCATCTTCCAGCGACATGACTTCCAGGCGCAGCAGATGGTCTGCCAGCTCGACGCCATAGGCGCCGATATTCTGGATAGGCGCCGCACCGCAGCACCCGGGTATCAGTGCCAGGTTCTCGTAGCCCCACCAGCCGGCGGCGGCCAGCTCCATCACCAGGGCATGCCAGCGCTTGCCGGCCTCGACGGAAACCGTGGCCGTCAGGCCGTCTCCTGCCGGCGTGATGGTGACCTCATCAAAGGCCGGACGCATGACATGGGCATCCAGCCACGGCAGCAATACCAGATTGCTGCCGCCGCCGATCACCACCAGACGCTCACCAGCCTGCCGGGAGGCCAGCACCTGCGCCCTGGCCGCCTCGATGGTGTGTGGCTCGCTCAGGGCGCGGGCACGCGCCGAGAAGCCCAGCGTATTGCAGCCATCCAGCGCCACCCCCTCACGTTGCGAGGTGTCGCCAGCGTTCTGATCACGGGATACCTGAGTCATGAGCGCGCCCGCGCCGTGGTCGCCGCAGGCAGTGCCGCAATGAGCGCCTCGCAGGCCACATCGATCAGATCCAGCACACGCTCGAAGGCATCGGGGCCCCCGGTGTAGGGGTCCGGTACCTCACGACTGCCCGCTGCCAGCGCGGGCAGCGGGGTCGGCAGCAGGTCCAGCAGGCGACCGATCAGCGCCTGATCACCACCGTTGCTGCGCGCAGCCAAGGCACGGGTATCGGCAAGATTGGTGTCGTCCATCACCAGAATCAGATCGAAGTCGTGAAAGTCCTGGTCGCACAACTGACGGGCACGCAGCGTGCTGATGTCGTGTCCGCGCTTGGCCGCATGCGCGATGGCCCGCGAATCAGGCTGACCGCCGACATGCCAGTCACTGGTGCCGCAACTGTCCACCGTGACGACCTGATCCAGACCATGGCGCGTCAACGCCGCACGCAACACGCCTTCGGCACTCGGTGAGCGGCAGATATTGCCCAGGCACACCATCAGGATGCGCTCCAATGGCGCCTGACGCTGGACCAGTTGCTCAAGAAGCTCGCTCATCAGGCCTCTCCGCTCTCGCTGCCTGCCGCTGCTTGCGCCAGCCAGTCACGCACGCGCTCGAGATCCTCCGGCGTATCGACACCGGCTGGGTGCGCCGTGCAGGCAATGGCCACCTGGATGGCATGACCATGATGCAGCGCGCGCAGCTGCTCGAGCTGTTCGAGCTGCTCCAGCGGGGCCGGCAGCCAGTCGACGTAATCGGTCAGGAAGCTGGCACGATAGGCGTAGAGGCCGATATGGCGCAGCCAGGAATCGGTGGCCAGCATGTCCGGTGGCGTGGTGAAGTGCTCGCGGTCCCACGGGATAGGCGCACGCGAGAAGTACAGGGCACGCCCGCGCAGGTCACGCACCACCTTGACCACATTGGGATTGAACAGGCTGTCGACGCTGGCGATCGACTCCGCCAGCGTGGCGATCGAGGCGCCCTCGTCTTCCTCGAGGCGTACCGCCACCTGATCGATCAGCGCCGCCGGCAGCAGCGGCTCGTCGCCCTGGACGTTGACCACCAGGGTCTCGGGGGCCAGCGCCAGCAGCGTGACCACCTCGGCAAGGCGGTCCGTCCCGCTGGGATGATCGCCACGCGTCATCACCACCTCGGCCCCGAAGCCTTCACAGGCCTCACGGATGCGCTCGTCATCGGTGGCGATCACGACCCGGCTGGCCTGACTGGCGCAGGCATTGCGCCAGACGTGCTCGATCATCGGCTGGCCATGAATGTCCGCCAGGGGCTTGCCCGGCAGGCGTGAGGAGTTGAAACGCGCCGGAATCACGACCACGAAGCCGGACTCGCCCTCTGAACGGCTGTCGTCTGCCTGCCCCTGCTGCAGAAGGTCACTCATCAGCCGCGGCTCCCCTTGAGCTTCTCGTCGGCATCCATCTGGCGCGCTTCTTCTTCCAGCATGACGGGGATGCCGTCGCGTACCGGATAGGCGAGGCCATCGTAGAAGCACTTGAGCTCGGCGTTCGCCGCATCATAGGTCAGCTTGGCCTGACACAGCGGGCAAACCAGTAGCGCGAGCAGTTCCTTGTCCATCGAGACATCTCCGGAATAACAGCAGAAAAGAAAGAAAATTCAGCGATCAAGCACTCAGAGCGCCTCAAGGCGTTTGGCGAGCCAGTCCACCAGCGCCTGGTCCGGACGCGCCTCGACATCCAGCGCCCAGCAGCGCTCATTGGCGAAGCTGCGACACTTGACGGCGTCCTTGGCGGTCATCACCACGGGCAGATTGTCGGAAAAGCGCAGATCCGTCGGCGTGAAACGATGGTGGTCCGCCAGCGGACGCGGCAGATGCTCGACCCCGAGGTTGGTCAGGGTGCGGAAGAAGCGCTGCGGATTGCCGATACCGGCCAACGCATGCACCTGACCGCTGAACGGCAGCTGATGGGCAGGATAGCGCACGTCGTCGATAAGGTGGCGCCAGTGGACCGGCGTCAGCTTCATGCAATGCGATTCCACCGGCAGGCGCGAGCAGTCGATGACACCGTTGGAGATCACCGCATCGACACTGGCGAGGCGCGACAACGGCTCGCGCAGCGGCCCGGCGGGCAGGCAACGCTGATTGCCGAAGGCACGCTCACCGTCCACGACCACCAGCTCGATATCGCGCCCCAGCGCATGATGCTGCAGACCGTCATCGGAGAGCAGAATGTCGCAGCCCGCGGCAATCAGGCGCCGCGCCGCGCTCGGGCGATCCGGATCGACCGCCACCGGCAGGCCGGTCTGCTGGGCCAGCATCACCGGCTCATCGCCGGCATGCTGAGGATCGGTATCGGCCTGCACGTAGAGGGGATAGCGCGGCGAATGCCCGCCGTAGCCGCGCGAGATGATGCCCGGGCGCCAGCCCTGCTCGCTCAACCAGCGCCCCAGCCAGGCGACCAGCGGCGACTTGCCGGTACCACCGACGGTGATGTTGCCGATCACGATCACCGGCACCGGCGCCTTCCAGACCTCACGCTTGCCGGTGAGATAGGCGTTGCGCTTGCGCGCCACCACATTCTTGTAGACATGTTCCAGCGGGCGCAGCAGATGAAGCCAGCCGGCGCCGCGATACCAGGCGTCTACCAGTCGTTCACTCATGCGTCTGCCGTCTCCCGGAACTGGATGCGATGCAGCGCGGCATAAGCACCTTCCTGAGCAATCAATGATTCGTGGGTGCCGTCTTCGATGATCTCGCCATCATCCATCACCAGGATGCGGTCCGCCTTCTCGATGGTGGACAGACGGTGGGCGATCACGAAGGTCGTCCGGCCCTGACACACTTCCTCCAGCGCGCGCTGGATATAGCGTTCGGATTCGGTATCCAGCGCCGAGGTGGCCTCATCCAGCACCAGGATCGGCGAGTCCTTGTAGATGGCACGAGCGATGGCGATACGCTGGCGCTGACCACCGGAGAGCATCACGCCATTGTCGCCGACGATGGTGTCGTAGCCTTCGCTCATGCGCTCGATGAATTCGTGGGCATAGGCCGCGCGCGCCGCCTCTTCCACCCGTGCCTTGTCGACCTCACCGGTGCCATAGGCGATGTTGGCGGTCAGGTCGGCATTGAACAGGGTGACATTCTGCGAGACCAGCGCGATCTGCTGACGCATCGGGCGCAGCTTGAAGTCCTCGATGGCGACATCGTCGATCAGGATGCGGCCGGTGGTCGGTGCGTAGAAGCGCGGCAACAGGCTCATCAATGTCGACTTGCCCGACCCCGAACGCCCGACGATGGCGACCATCTGCCCCGGCTTCACCTCCAGATCGATGCCCTTGAGCACCTCCGGCTGATGGTCTGCATAGCGGAAGTGGACATTGTCGAAGCGCACACGGCCCTCGAGGCGACCCTCGGGTACCAAAGTGCCGTTGTCCGGCTCTGCCGGCGTATCCAGCAGGCCGAACAGTTCTTCCGAGGCCGCCATGCCCTTCTGGATCTCGCCATTGACTTCGGTCAACTGACGCACCGGCTTGGCCATCATCGAAGCGGCGGTGATGAAGC
Source organism: Cobetia sp. 2AS (assembly GCF_029846355.1). NCBI lineage: Bacteria > Pseudomonadati > Pseudomonadota > Gammaproteobacteria > Oceanospirillales > Halomonadaceae > Cobetia > Cobetia sp. 2AS. The sequence goes on along the minus strand of NZ_JARWKQ010000001.1, from coordinate 345,351 downwards.
CGACGAACTCACCGGCACTCATGCCGGCCATCAGTTCCGGCGCCATCGCCAGCCACACCAGCGTGGCCAGTGCCACGGCGATCAACAGCTGGATGACCGGCGTGGCGGTGGCCTTGGTCAGCGCTTCCTTCATCTTCTGCTCGCGGTTGTACTCACTGACCGCCGCGAAGCGTGCCTTCTCGTAATCCTCGGCACCGTGGGTACGCACGACACGATGGCCGGACAGCGCCTCGGAGGCCACGTGGGTCACCTCGCCCATCGAGCCCTGGATACGCTTGGAGAGCTTGCGGAAACGCTTGCTGGCATAGCTGACCACCCAGCCGATCAGCGGCGTGACCGCGATGAACACCAGCGTCAGCTTCCAGTTGGTCCAGAACAGATAGCCCAGCAGGCCGAGCACGAAGAAGCCTTCGCGCAGGATGATGGTCAGCGCCTTGGTGGCCGCGCCGGTGATCTGCTCGACATGGTAGGTGACGCGCGTGATGAGATGGCCGGTGGAGTTCTCGTCGAAATAGCGCCCCGGCAAGTGCAGCATGTGGTTGAACACCGTGGTGCGCAGGGTGTGGACCACGTTGCGCGCCACATCACTCATGCAGTAGGTGCCCAGGAAGGTGCCGACGCCGCGCACGGCGAACATGCCGATCACGAACAGCGGCAGGAACAGTCTGAACTGGGCGTCAGGATTCTGAATGCCGTCGATCAGGCGCTTCATCATCTCGGCCAGCGCCGTACTCGAGGCACCGTAGATGATGTAGCCGACGACGGCGGCCAGAAACATCTTCCAGTACGGGCGAACATAGCCGAGCAAGCGGCGGTAATGAATCCAGGTGGAGTCGCGACTCACGGGGTCTCCATAGACTTGGGCGGCGCCCTCATGGGGCATCCGGTGATGATGATTCCGTCCCGATACGCGTACTGATGCGCACACGGGTGATACCCACTTCAGCGGCGGCGTCCAGCGCCGTGACCACCTTGGCGTGGGGCGTGCGGCCATCGGCTTCGAGGATCAACCCGAAGCGATCTGCCTGGTCCTTGTACTGCGCAAGTTGCGCTCCCAGTTCATCCTCGCCGAGGCTTGCCTCGCCGAGCGTAAAATCACCTGCCGCCCCGATGCTCAGGATCAAGGGCGCCTGCTCTACCGCGCTGGCCTGACTGGACTGCGGCAGGATGAGGTCCAGCGCTCGACGGCTATCGAAGGTCGTCGAGACCATGAAGAAGATCAGCAGCAGAAACACCACGTCGATCAGCGGGGTGAGATTGACCTCCACCGACTCACGCTGGCGACGCGGAAACCTCATGACGGCCTCCCGGCACCTGCCCCCTTGCCATCATCGCCACCATAGGGGTCATCGGCGTCACGACGCATGTAGGCCGGCAGGTCTTCCGGCAGGCGCTCATGGGGCTCCGGCACCTGGCCGGGGCGCTGGCCCGGGCGACGGTCGATGCCGTCATGGCTCTCGGCCAGCCCGAGCTCGCCCTGATGGTGCGAGATATACTCCACCACCTGCCCTGCCTGCTCCTCCATGTTGACGGTGATGTCCTCGACACAGCGCTGGAAATAGCGATGGAACATCAGTGCCGGAATCGCCACCGTCAAGCCGGACGCCGTCGTCACCAGCGCCTGGGAAATCCCGCCGGCCAGCTCCTGGGCGCGCTCGGCGCTGCCCGCATCGACGATCACGGCGAAGACGTCGATCATGCCGACCACCGTGCCCAGCAGCCCCAAAAGCGGCGTGATGGCGGCGATGGTGCCCAGCGGGCTCAGGAAGCGTTCCATGTCATGGATGACGGCCACGGCCGATTCCTGCATGCGCGCGCGTACCTGCTCATTGCCCAGGCGCGCATTGCGCAGTCCCGCCGCCAGCACGTTGCCCAGCGGCGAATGACTCTCCAGCCAGTAGACATTGACCTGTCCCTGGCTGATCAGTTCACACACCTGCTGTCCCAGACCCTTCGGCGCGATGCGTCGACGACGCAGCGTCCACAGGCGCTCGAGGATGATGGCCAGTGCCACGACGGAACATCCGAGGATGGGGAGCATCAAGACTCCCCCTGCGTACAAGGCTTCCAGCATGTGACCTCTCCCTTGGTCTCGATGCCTCTGCGGGCACCATTGTTGTCGTGTCAGATGTCACGCGCCATCCCTGTCGCGCAGGCCGTATGAATCCGCCATGCATCTGATCATTCAGCGGATTTTACCCCAAGGCACCTCACTCCGATACCGCCAGCCCTGCGCGCTGGTTGCAGCCGCTCCCCCTGCGGCCACCACTCCCAGTGCAAGGCACCATCCAGCCCGACATGCCAGAGACACTCGACATGACGCGCCAGACGCTCCACCACGTCCGGATGCGGATGACCATGCGGATTGTAGCGACCGGCGCTGACAATCGCGTGACGCGCCGCCAGGCTCTCAAGCCAGGCATCACCACTGCTGGAGCGGCTGCCGTGATGTGCGACCACCAGCAACGGCAAGCCGCGCCCGGCCAGGCGCTGGCGCAGCGTCGCCTGCAACTCACGCTCCTGCTGCTGGCCGATATCGCCGGTCAGCAACGCCAGCGGGCGCGCGCCATGTGCTATCAAGACCACACAGGAGTGCGCGTTGTCACGTCGGGCCTTCAACCCTGCTGGCGGCCACAGCATCTCAAGGCGCACGGGCTGGCCCTGCAGCTGACCGAGGGTGATGCTGCGCCCGGCGACACACTCCCGCATTGCCACCTCATCGAGCCAGCTTACCTGACGCTCCAGTCGCGCCCGCTGCCCGGCCGGCACCCACAAGGCGGCGGTCTCCTCGGCAGACAGGGCCTGCAGTCCACCGGCGTGATCGCCATCCCCGTGACTCATGATCACGCCGATAGGCTCTCCCGCCACGGATGGCGCCCCCGGCAAGCGGGCGCTGGCATTGCGCGACGCCGCCCCCAGGTCGTAACGCCAGTGCCTCGGCACCTGCCGTGACGCGCCTGTCGAGTCACTCGCACTCGACGCCAGATGACTGTGCAGCGACAGCGCCAGCCCCTGCCCGACATCGTGCACCGTCAGACTGAGCGCGGGCGCCCGGGGCGAGAACGAGGCGGATTCTGTCGCGCGCGTGCCGGCGTCCCGCCCGACGGTGGCCAGCGCAGTCGGTGACCACGGCAAGGCCAGCGCCGCCAGCGACAACCCCCAGCAGAGTGCCACGCTGCCACACAGGCGCTTCAGACGGCCATCAAGGCCCGGCACCCCCTCCGCCAGCCAGGCACCCAGCAGGGCCATCAGCGCGAGCGTCAGGATCAAGGCCGAAGGAGTGGCGTTTGACAGACCCGCCGCCATTGGCGCCTGCGGCCAGCGCCCCTGCGTCGACGCCAGCGAAGACAAGGTCTCCATCGTCTGCGCCATGCCCTGTGCCAGCAGCTGCCATAGACCGCCGCTGAACACACCATCGGCGAGCATCGCCGCGGGCCGTGACGGGACGAGCCCCGTAAACAGCAACAGCTGCTCGAGTCCCGCAAGCCCCCAGCCCAGCATGCCAAGCGGCACGATCAATAGCGTCACCAAGGGCGCCATCAGCAGATTCATCGGCAGCGACAACCAGGACAGCTGGCCGCGCGAAAGCAGCAGGGCCGCGCCCATGACCAGCGTCAGCAACCACTGGCTGCGCAACGTGGCCAGACACCAGCCGCGCATTCCCCGCGGTCGCGAGCGGCCCTGCCAGGCCAGCAACAACACCGCCACGGCGATGAACGACAACCAGGTGCCCGGGCGCCACAGCGCCAGCGGGTCCAGCCCCAGCACCAGAATCAGCGCCAGCATCCAGACCTGCCAGACACCCAGCCCGCTGCGGCCACTCGCCATCCAAAGCCCGACCGTCACCATCAAGGCGGCGCGCAGGGCCGGAGGCGCCAGGCCTGCCAGCAAGGCGAAACTCCAGGCCGCCAGACAGGCAAGCCACCAGGGCGCGACGCTGAATCGCCATCCGCCCGGGCGCCAGAGACGCAGCACGCCGAAACTCAGCCCCAGCACCAGGCTTGCCATCAATCCGACATGCAGCCCCGACACCACCGCCAGATGCGTCAGCCCGGTGGCGTTCAGCGTGTCCCAGTCGTCATGGGTCAGTGCCGAGACCTTGCCCAGCGTCAATGCTGCCAGCCAGCGACAGGGCGAACCCGGCCAGTCGACCAGTGCCTCGCCCTCGCCTTCGCCGCAGCGCTGCCACAGAGCCTGCTCGGCATGCAGGCGCAGTGCTGCCAGCCCGCCTGGTGGCGCCAAGCGCTGCGCCAGGGACAGTTGGCGCACGTAACCCGTGGCAACGATGCCTTCGCGCCATAGCCAGGCGACACGATCAAACTCCGCTGGGCTCGCTGAGCGCCCGAAGGCCGGGTTGCTGGTGCCATGAGGCGGCACCAGACGCACGACCATGCGCCAGCGCTCACCGGCCTGCCAGGGAGTCGCCAGCGCCTCGCGTGTCGCTACATCGCGGGGCAGCTTGCGTGGCCAGTAGCGCCGAAGCTGGACTCGCTGATCCAGCAGCCGCTGACAGGCGGCCTGACGCCCGGCATCCGCGCCGGGGGCCTCCGTCGGCTGGAAGAGATCACAGCGCGAGACACGCAGCACCAGGCGCACCGAGTCATCAGGGGTCGGCAGTGCGCGATTGACCTGCTCGACCCGGCCTTCCAGCCATAGCTCCTGGCGCGTCAGCGCCTCCACCATCACGAGCGGCTGCTGCAGAAGGCCGATCACCAGCCCAACCCCCAGCGCTGTCGAGAGCCGCAGGCTCAAGGCCCCGAGCCGAGAACGGCGTGACTCAGCGTCGGGAGCAGGGCGCGGGAAAGCACGGGCAGGAATGGCGGCCAAGGCCCCCGCCACCATCAGCCAGCAGAGCAGCAAGGCGGCCAACAGCAGGTTGTCGCTCAGCGTCATGAAGGCGGCCCAGCCATGCGCCCCACCCTCTTGCGCGCCGAGCCCTGCCGATGAGCGTGACTGCCAATCCGCGTCCCACTCGCCCTGGCGTGACAGCCAGATGCCCACCACCAGTCCCGCCAGCAGCTGGGCCAGCGAGGCCGGTGACAGCCAGAATCGAGCGGGATGGGACGATTTATTCACGGTGGCGCCTGACATGTTGCTGGCCTCTTGCAAGGTCACCCATGGCGCAGCCCGTCAGGCATGGCGCGGGCTTTGCTGTGCTCAGTGCCGAATCGAGACACGCGGGTTGCAGATCACGAACCGGATAACTGCGCAGTCAGCATGGCAGTCCTGTAGCCATGTATGGATAATGGCCGGCGTTGAATGCCAAATGGCCAAGTCATGCCTCGTCGTCTACTCAAGCGGCTCATGCCGGAACCGGATGCCCTCAAGCGCAAGAAGTCGCTGCGCTTCATGCATCACCTGATCGCCGATCCCGCACTGTGGGCGTTGTCGCGACGCACTGTGGCCAATGCCTGCATGGTGGGGCTGTTCTGTGCGCTGCTGCCGATTCCCTTCCAGATGGTGGTGGCCGCCTTCGGTGCCTGGGCACTGCGCTGCAACCTCGCGCTGTCGGTGGGCCTGGTGTGGGTGACCAACCCGCTGACCATGCCGGTGGTCTACTACGCGACTTACCGCGTAGGTGCCTGGATGCTGGACACGCCCGCACGCGTAATGCCGGACCAGGTCTCCGCGGCCTGGTTCGCCAACCAGCTGGAAGACATCCTGCCCGCCCTGGCGCTGGGTTCGCTAGTCAGCGCCGTCGTCCTCGCGCTGCTGGCCAACATGCTGGTCCGCCTCTTGTGGCGCTATCAGGTGGTGCGCAACTGGCGCAGCCGCCGCAAGGCGCGCCTGGCCGCCAGACGTTGCAGCAAGGAGCAATCGTCACGCCAGAACGCTGAGCAGGACACCGACAAGCTCTGAACGCTGCCGACAGACACGCATGAAAAACGCCCCGCCACCTCTCGATGGCGGGGCGTTTGGCTTTCTGGCTAGCGTGAATCAGTCAGCGGCTCGACTCAGTCCTCGTGCAGCTTGCCGCCGTCCAGGCGCAGCACACGGTGCTGGTGCGCGGCCAGACCGTTGTCGTGGGTCACGATGATGAAGGCTGCCTGCGCTTCGCGCGCGATGTCATCCATCAGCTCGAGAATGCGCGCCGCCGTGGTCTGATCCAGGTTGCCGGTCGGCTCGTCCATCAGCACCAGGCTCGGGTCGGTCACCAGCGCACGCGCGATGGCGACGCGCTGGCGCTCGCCTCCGGACAGCTCGCCCGGCTTGTGATCGGCACGCGGTGCCATGCCGACCCGCTCCAGCAGCTTGCGCGCCTTGACGGCGGCCTCGGCGCGCTTGTGGCCACGGATGATCAACGGCATCGCCACGTTCTCTTCGGCACTGAATTCCGCCAGCAGATGGTGGAACTGATACACGAAGCCGATGTGCTGATTGCGGAAGCTGCCCAGCGCCGACTCGCTGAGTTCGGACAGGCGCTGGCCGGCTACCTTCACGATGCCCTGGCTGGGATGGTCCAGCCCGCCGAGCAGGTTGAGCAGCGTGGTCTTGCCGGAGCCGGAGCTGCCAACGACGGCGACTCGCTCACCGGCATGCACGCGCAGCTCCAGCTCGTCGAGCACCTGCACCTCTTGCGGGCCCTCATCATAACTGCGACTCAGGCGCTCACAGATCAGCATCGGCTTGCCGTGGGCCTGACCCGGCGCGTGAGTGTCAGAAGCCGGCGTCGGCATGGCGGTGTCTCCAGCAGCGGAACGGATGGATGCATCAGACGGTGTCGACGGATTACTCATAGCGCAGCACCTCCGCCGGCTGGATGCGCGAGGCGCGCCAGGCCGGATACAGCGTCGACAGGAAGCTCAGCACCAGCGCGGAGCCGATGATGATGCCCATGTCGCTCATCTCGAGGCGCGACGGCAGATAGCTGATGAAGTAGACGTTGGGGTCCAGGAACTGGATACCGAAGGTCGACTGCACCCAGGCGATGATGTCGGAGACGCTCAGCGCCAGCGCCACACCGGCGATAGCGCCGATGATGATGCCCATCACGCCGATGGTCAGCCCCTGCACGATGAAGATGCCCATGATGGAACCGGGCCTGGCCCCGAGGGTACGCAGGATGGCGATGTCAGCGTGCTTGTCCGTCACCATCATCACCAGCGTCGAGACGATGTTGAAGGCCGCAACGGCGACGATCACCATCAGCAGCAGGCCGATCATGTTCTTCTCCATCTGGATGGCGGCGAACAGGTTGCCGTGGGTACGCTTCCAGTCCATGCCGCGATACTGCGGCCCCAGCTGACTGACGATGTCGCGGGTGACCTGATCGGCGCTGAACAGGTCATCGAGCTTCAGGCGCACCCCCTGGACGTCGCCTTCCTTGAAGCGCGCCAGCTTGGCCATGTCCGAGATATCGGTGTAGGCAAGGCTGGCATCGACGTCCGCGCCTACCTTGAAGATACCGGTCACCGTGAAGCGCTTGAGGCGCGGGAAGATGCCCCCGGGCGTGATGGAGGCCTCGGGCACCAATAGCGTGACGCGATCCCCCACGCCGACGCCCAGGTTGCGCGCCAGCAGCTCGCCCATCACGATGCCCCAGCTGCCAGGCGTGAGATCCGCCAAGCTGCCCTGCACCATGTGCTCGCTGATGATCGAGACCTGGTCCTCCGCGGACGGATCGATGCCGGTGACCAACGCACCCTTGTTACGGCCGTTGGTGGTGAACATGCCCTGTTGCTCGATATAGGGCGCCGCACCGACGACATGCGGCTTCTCGCGCAGCTTGCCGGCCAGCGTCTCCCAGTCGGTGACGCTGTCACGCGCCTCGACGCGCACATGCGGCACCATGCCCAGCACGCGGGTGCGCAGCTCGTGGTCGAAGCCGTTCATCACCGACAGCACCAGAATCAGCACGGCGACGCCCAGCGACAGCCCCAGCATCGAGGTCAAGGAAATGAAGGAAATGAAATGGTTACGGCGCTTGGCGCGGGTATAGCGCAGGCCGATCAGAAAGGGTAGGCGATCCAGCAGCATCGAAGTCGATTCCTTGGGTCAGGGTCGCGGGCCATGATACGCATTCCGCAGGCTCGGCGCATGGAGCCATATTCGAACGCAGTTTGCCAGCCTTCGTCTGTGGCCAACATGAACCGCCAGCATGGCAAGACATGTGTAAGTCAGACACCACAGGGCTAGCGTCGGCGCATGGCTCTGCTATCATCGCGCGCCGAGTCCGCGGCATTGCGGCTTGCGCCTTTATCGTTACCTCTTCATCAGGGAGATGCCCATGGCCACCCGTCTGCTCGCCGAATGGCACCCGCAGGACGCCATCCAGCTCAGCTGGCCCAGCCCGCACAGTGACTGGAGCGAGATGCTCGAGAGCATCGAAGCCACCTGCGAGGCCATGGTGATCGCCATCAGCCGCTATCAGCACGTGCTGATCAGCGTCAGCGATGAGGCCACCCGGGAGCGCCTTGCCGCGCGCTTCGCCGGTTTCGGCGTGCCCGCCGAGCGCCTGCATCTTTTCGTGGCGCCGCTGGATGACACCTGGACGCGCGACCATGGCCCCATCACCGTCGAACGTGATGGCCAGCCGGTGCTGCTCGACTACACCTTCACCGGCTGGGGCGGCAAGTTCGAGGCCGCCCGCGACAACGCCCTGACCCGCGCCCTCGCCGCGCAGGGGGCCTACGCAAGCCCGGTGGAAAGCCGCGACTTCATCCTGGAAGGCGGCGGCATCGAGAGCGACGGCCAGGGCACCCTGCTGACCACCGAGGCCTGCCTGCTCAACGACAACCGCAATGCCGGCCTGAGCCGCGCCCAGGTCGAGGCGCAACTCAAGGCCGATTTCGGGGTCAAACGCGTGCTGTGGCTCGCCAATGGTCATCTGGAAGGCGATGACACCGACAGCCATGTCGACACCCTGGCGCGCTTCTGCGACCCGCGCACCATCGCCTATGTCCGCTGCGATGATCGCGACGACCCGCATTACCCGGCGCTCAAGGCGATGGAAGCCGAGCTTGAAGCACTGCGCGATGCCAATGGCGACCCCTACTTCCTGGTGCCGCTGCCGTGGCCGGATGCCTGCTTCGATCCGGACGACAGCCATCGTCTGCCGGCGACCTACGCCAACTTCCTGATCATCAACGGGGCCGTGCTGGTGCCGACCTACGCCGATCGTCACGACATGATCGCCCTCAAGGCCCTCGCCAGCGCCTTCCCCAAGCGTGACATCATTCCGGTCGATTGCCGCGCCGTGATTCGCCAGCATGGCAGCCTGCACTGCATGACCATGCAACTGCCCAAGGGCACGCTGGCCACCTCGAACACCTCTCAAGGAGCACTGTGATGACTGCTTCCCGCCGTACACTCAAGGTCGGTGTCGTCCAGCAACAGGGCTGGCCCGACAAGGACACAAGCCTGGCGGCCAGCGAAGCCGCCATTCGTCGCCTTGCCGCCGATGGCGCTGAGCTGGTGATGCTGCAGGAGCTGCATGCCAGCCACTACTTCTGCCAGACCGAAGACACCGAGATCTTCGATCTCGCCGAACCCCTCGAAGGCCCGACCACCCAGCGTCTGGCCGGCCTGGCCGCCGAACTCGGCCTGGTGATCGTCGGCTCCATCTTCGAGCGCCGCGCGGCGGGCGTGTATCACAACACCGCCGTGGTGCTCGACAAGGCCGCTGGCCTGGTCGGCACCTTCCGCAAGATGCACATCCCGGATGATCCCGGCTTCTACGAGAAGTTCTACTTCACGCCGGGCGATGCACCCAGCGCACAGTCCCCGCGCCGTGGCTTCGAGCCCATCGACACCTCGGTCGGCCGTCTGGGCGTGCAGGTCTGCTGGGACCAGTGGTACCCCGAAGGCGCACGCCTGATGGCGCTGGCCGGTGCCGAGATGCTGCTCTACCCCACCGCCATCGGCTGGGACCCGCGCGACGATGAAGCCGAGCAGACGCGCCAGAAGGATGCCTGGACCCTGATCCAGCGCAGCCACGGCGTCGCCAATGGCGTGCCGGTGATCGTCGCCAACCGGGTCGGCCATGAAGCGGACCCGACGCCTGCCAGCGAAGGCATCCAGTTCTGGGGCGGCAGCTTCATCTGCGGCCCACAAGGCGAGCTGCTGGCGCATGGCGGCACCGAGCCCGAGGAGCTGCTGGTCGAGGTGGACCTGGCGCGCGGCGAGGACGTGCGCCGCATCTGGCCTTACCTGCGCGATCGTCGCATCGATGCCTATGGTGATCTCACCGAGCGCTATCGCGACCGCTGAGCCCATCGGGCTTTTGCAGGTGCCGGCCTGACAACAGCGCCCTGTCGAGATCACACAGACCCCCGCAGAGACAGGAGGGCGCCCAGCGTGGCGCCCTCTTCCATTTCAGTCTGTCTGCACCGGCGCAGCCGGCCTATCCCGTCACTCCATCCCGGGTGATTGATTCTCTCGGAACCCCTCTTCTGTCCGCGCATGCCGCCATGGTCTGACTTGCCATCCCGGTCACGCTAGGCTAAACAAGATAACGCGATAAAAAATCACGTCTCCCTTGCTGCAATCAGGACGCAGAGCATGCCCGAATACCAGTTGATGGCCAGAATAGAAGCGGCCTTCGATACGCAGATCAGTGCCGCCGATCAGGTCATCACCGCGGTCAGAGAAGAGAATTCGCCACTCTGGCGACTGGATGGCGTCAGTGCCGATAGCGAATGGCTCAGCCAGGCGTTGCAGGACGTGTGGTATCAGGATGGCCAGGACGGCCGAGTCACCCGCCCCTATCTGGGCGTGGTCGCCGCAGGCCCAACGGTGATCGAGCGCGTCGCGGCGCTCAACGCGGCCAAGGAGCAGCTGGCGGAGCTCTTCGCCGAGCTGCGCGAGAAGTATCCCGACCAACTGGCCGAGCTGAAGGCGATTCTGCCCTTCCGCCATCCGGGGCTGAATCAGCACCTGAGGGGCGATGGGCTGGCGCGACTGCATCTCAAGCAGTGCTGGCGGAGAGTGCCGGTGGCAGAGGCACCGGTGGCGCGAGTGCGCTTCGCCTGGTACAGCTCCGGGCGCTCGATCCAGCGCGTCAGCGTGGCGGAGTGTGAAGCCTTGCTGATGAAGCTGGATACCGAGGCCGAGCACGTACGCCTGCAGCTCAAGCTGCTCGCTGGCTTGCCATCGGATGAGATTCTGGCCCGCATCCAGCCCCAGGCACCGCTGATGCGCGCCAACCTGTTCTACCGTGGGCCGGTGATGCGCGAAGACGGCGAGCTACGCACGCGCCGCGCGCTGAATGTCTCTCTGCCGCTGTTCCTGCCGCATGATGACCTGCGCCTGCCCGCTCTCAACCAGCCAAGCCCGACGCCGCCCACCGAGCGCACCCGCGCCCGCCGCGGCGACGTGCGCATCGAGGACACGCCCTTCCTCAAGAGTCTGCGCGTGCATCGCTATCGCTGAGCCAGAGAGCCAGAGAGCCGGTGAGACAGTCAGGCCGTGAAGACGCCCGCTAGAGGTCCAGCGCCGATTCGGGCATCCGCTTGAGGTGCATGCGGCGCGCCAGGCGAATCACCGGCTTGAGCGTCAGCTGCAGCGAGCCGATCATGAACAGCCAGATTCCCAGCGTCATCCACTCTTCCCAGAAGAAGCACACGCTGCCGATCGTGAACAGCAGGCCCAGCACCAGCTCATTGATGATGCTGGCCAGCTCATAACGGCGATGGATGATCAGCTCCTCATGGCCAAGCCGCAGCGTGAGGTCCGAGGTCGGATCATCCTGCAGTGGCTCGCGTGACTGCGTGCCCGACTGGCGAGTGTCGTGTTGCTGTGAATCATCCTGCATGCGTCATTTCCTCAAGGCTCATCAACAAGGTTTCCCAGTTGGGAGCCCGAAAACCACAAGGCCCCGACATCATTGATGTCGGGGCCTTGTGGTGTGCCTTCAAGTCAGCGGGTGCAAGGCCCCCGCCGCTCAGAACAGACGGTTGAGTCCATTCATGGCCGCGACCCGATAGGCTTCCGCCATGGTCGGGTAGTTGAAGGTGGTGTTGACGAAGTACTTGAGCGTATTCGCCTCCCCCTTCTGCTGCATGATGGCCTGACCGATGTGCACGATCTCGGACGCCTGGTCACCGAAGCAGTGGATGCCGAGGATTTCCAGCGTATCGCGATGGAACAGGATCTTGAGCATGCCGACGGTATCGCCGGTGATCTGGGCGCGGGCGGTGTCCTTGAAGAACGCCTGCCCCACTTCGTAGGGGATGCGCGCCTCGGTCAGTTCGGACTCGCCACGCCCCACCGAGCTGATCTCGGGGATGGTATAGATGCCGGTCGGCACCTCATTGACGAATTTGAACTCTTCACCCAGCAGGTTGGCCGAGGCGAAGCGGCCCTGATCGTAGGCGGCGGATGCCAGGCTCGGCCAGCCGATCACATCACCCACCGCATAGACGTGGTCCAGCTCGGTGCGGTATTGATCATCGACGGTCAGCTGACCGCGGCCGTTGGCCTGCAGCCCGACATTCTCGAGACCAAGGCTGTCGGTGTTGCCGGTGCGGCCGTTGGCCCACAGGAAGGCGTCTGCACGCAGCTTCTTGCCGGATTTGAGGTGCACGACCACACCGGACTCATCGCCCTCGATGCGATCGTATTCCTCGTTGTGACGCACCAGCACGCCGTTGTTGCGCAGGTGATAGGACAGCGCGTCGGAAATCTCGTTATCCAGGAAGGAGAGCAGACGATCACGCGTATCGATCAGGTCGACCTTGACGCCAAGGCCGGAGAAGATCGAGGCATACTCGGAGCCGATGACACCGGCGCCGTAGATGATCAGCGTGCGCGGCGTGTGTGACAGCCCCAGGATGGTATCGGAGCAGTAGATGCGCGGGTGGCGGAAGTTGACGTCCGCCGGGCGGTAGGGACGCGAGCCGGTGGCGATCACGACCTTCTCCGCGTGCAGCTCCTCGACCCCTTCATGGGCATCGCGCACCACGACGGTGTGCTCGTCCTTGAAGCGCGCGGTACCGAAGAACACATCGATGCGATTGCGGGCGTAGAAGCGCGTACGCATCTCGACCTGCTGCTCGATGGTGCGACGTGAACGCTCCAGCACCTTGGGGAAGGAGAACCAGCGCGGCTCGCCGATATCGCGGAACATGCGATTGGTGTTGAACTCGATGATCTGCTTGACCGCGTGGCGCAGCGCCTTGGAAGGGATGGTGCCCTTGTGGGTGCAGTTGCCGCCCACGGAAGATTGAGCCTCGATCACGGCGACACGCTTGCCATGCTTGGCCGCGTTGACTGCCGCGCTTTCCCCTGCCGGACCGGTACCGATCACGACGACATCGTAGTTATAGACTGCCATGAGACTCGCTTTGCTCCTTGATTGTTCGTAGACCGGCCCTGACACGTACGGTCTCACCTCGCGGTGACACTGCCATGTCAGGGCCGGTAGCAGGCCTTGCGGCCGGCGGGCTCTGAGCCATCAGAGCAGAAATCAGCGACGTGCGGCGTCGTAGGCCAGATCGCTGGCCGGCTTGCCGCCACTCTCTGCCATCAGACGCTGGCGATCCTGCTCCTTCTCGCACTCCTCGTCCTTGCCGCCACAGATGTCACAGCCATCCTTGAGCCCGAGGTTGTTGAGACCACCGCAGGAGCCGGCGATCGGCTTGCGGCCCATCAGGACACCGACGGCCATCACGCCAATCAGCAGCAACATCGCGGCGAACACCAGTAACCAGATCGTCATGTCATTCCTCCCGGGGCATGGCCCCATTGTGAACCTCTCGCACGGGTCGGCTCCAGCGCAGCTTGCCCCCTGTCGATCCTGTGGATCCTGTGGATCCTGTGGATCATTCAGGACAGCATCCAGAAGATGCCATGCAATCCGAGCACCCGACCTTGTCGGAGGCGTGTCTCGACAGATGGCAGATGAGAAAGCCCGGCCGGCTGCCTCTCGGCAGACCGGCTCTCGGCAGACCGGCTCTCGATAGACCGGGCTCAGGCGCCGGCTTCATCTGCGGGCTTCATGTCGCCTGTCGCCGGCGCGTCCTTCAGGTAGGGCGCAAATGCCGGACTCCAGGACTGTTTGAAGCCATCATCCGTTTTGACAATGAAATAGGCGGCAATGTTCTCGCGAATTGCGATCGTCATTGCCTTCTCGGCGCCCAGCACGTTGAGTGCCGTGGCCCAGGCGTCCGCACTCGCGCAATCCGGCGTGATCACGGTGACCGAAGCCAGACTGTGCTGGATCGGTCGACCGGTACGTGGATCGATCGTGTGCGAGTAACGTACGCCGTCCTGCTCGAAATAGTTGCGGTAATCACCGGAGGTGGCAACCGCGGCATTGCCGGGATCGATGATCCGCTGCACCGAGCGCTCGAAGGACTTCGGCGCTTCGATGGCGATACGCCACGGCTTGTGGCCGGGCTTCTCACCCTTGACGCGGATCTCGCCACCGACTTCGACCAGATAGTTCTCGATGCCATTGGCCTCGAGCACATCGGCGACTCGGTCCACCCCATAACCCTTGGCGATCCCCGACAGGTCGGCATACACCGGCTTGCGCTTGATCACCGTATTGCCATCGAGCTCCAGCGCCAGATGATCGACCTTCTCGAGCGCCCGCGCGATCTGTTCATCGCTCGGCGCCTTGTCGAGACGCTCATCCGGACCGAAGCCCCACAGATTGACGGCCGGGCCGACGGTGATATCGAAGGCCCCGTCGGAGCGCTTGCCGATATCCTGCGACTCGGCCAGCACCTGTGCCAGGCCATCCGACAGCGTGATCGGCGTATCCAGCGGCGCCTGATTGAGCTTCGAGAGCTCCGAGGCGTCCTTGTAGGTCGACATCTGCCAGTCGACCTTGTCGAGCGCCTCGAGGCTCGCCTGCTTGAGCGACGCCACCTCATCGGCATCCAGGTCCGCAGCTACCGTGACATGGAACCCGGTGCCGAAGATGGGGCCGGCGAAGCGATGCAACTCAGGGTTGCTGGAATTTTCACAGCCTGCAACCAGCAGGGCCAGCCCCATGAGGGCCGGCCCTGCCAGTCGTCTTGCGACGCGTGACATCATCGATCAACCACCGAAGTCATCGAGCAGGATGTTCTCCGGCTCTACACCCATGTCGGTGAGCATCTTGACGACGGCGGCGTTCATCATGGGCGGCCCGCACATGTAGTACTCGCAATCCTCAGGCGCCGGATGGTCCTTGAGGTAGTTTTCGTACAGGACATTGTGGATGAAGCCCGTCGGGCCTTCCCAGTTGTCCTCAGGCTGCGGATCGGACAGCGCCAGGTGCCATTCGAAGTTCTCGTTCTCTTCGGCCAGCTTGTCGTATTCCTCGTTGTAGAACGACTCACGCATGGAGCGTGCACCGTACCAGAACGACATCTTGCGCTTGGAATTCAGACGCTTGAGCTGATCGAAGATATGGCTGCGCATCGGCGCCATGCCGGCACCACCACCGATGAAGACCATCTCGGCGTCGGTGTCCTTGGCGAAGAACTCACCGAACGGCCCCATCACGGTCACCTTGTCACCCGGCTTCAGAGAGAAGACGTAGGTGGACATCAGACCCGGCGGATGCTGGGAATTCGGCGGCGGAGTGGCGATACGGATGTTGAACTTCAGGATGCCGTACTCTTCCGGATAGTTCGCCATGGAGTAAGCGCGGATGACCGGCTCTTCGTTCTTGTGCTGAACGTTGAACAGACCGAACTTCTCCCAGTCACCACGATACTCTTCTTCGATGTCGAAGTCGGAGAACTTGATGTCGTAGGCCGGCGCTTCCAGCTGCACGTAACCACCGGCGCGGAAGTTGACTTCCTCGCCTTCCGGCAGCTGCAGGTTCAGCTCCTTGATGAAGGTCGCGACGTTCGGGTTGGCGGTGACGGTGGTTTCCCACTTCTTCACGCCGAAGATCTCTTCCGGCACTTCGATCTTCATGTCCTGCTTGACCGGGACCTGGCATGACAGGCGCCAGCCTTCCTTCTTCTCACCCATGGTGAAGTGGGATTCTTCGGTCGGCAGGATGGAACCGCCGCCTTCCGAGATCCGGCACTTGCACTGGGCACAGGAGCCACCGCCACCACAGGCGGAGGACAGGAAGATGCCGTTGGCGGCCAGGGTCTGCAGCAGCTTGCCGCCGGCCTGGGTCGTCAGGGTGTTGGCGGGGTCGTTGTTGATCTCGATCTGGACGTCACCACTCGAGACCAGCTTGCTGCGTGCCGCGAGAATCACGAGCACCAGGCCGATAACGACCACGGTGAACATGACGACGCCGAGCACGATGATGGAGGTATCTACCATTTCGATTTCCTTATGCTCGGTTGCGTTACAGCTGGACGCCGGAGAAGGACATGAAGCCCAGCGACATCAGGCCAACGGTGATGAAGGTGATGCCCAGACCCTGCAGGCCAGCCGGCACGTCAGAGTACTTGAGCTTCTCGCGGATACCGGCCAGTGCAGCGATGGCCAGTGCCCAACCGAAGCCGGCACCCACGCCATAGATGACGGACTCACCGAAGGTGTAGTCACGCTGCACCATGAACAGGGCCGCACCGAGGATGGCGCAGTTGACCGTGATCAGCGGCAGGAACACGCCCAGCGCGTTGTAGAGCGCCGGCACGAACTTGTCGAGGAACATCTCGAGGATCTGGACGATCGCCGCGATGACGCCGATGTAGGACAGATACCCCAGGAAGGACAGGTCGATGCTTTCCGCACCTTCCAGACCCGTCCAGGTCAGTGCGCCTTCACGCAGCAGGTAGTTCAGGATCAGGTTGTTGACCGGGACGGTCACCGCCAGCACGACGATGACGGCCACGCCCAGACCGATCGCGGACTGGATCTTCTTGGACACCGCCAGGAAGGTACACATGCCCAGGAAGAAGGCCAGTGCCATGTTCTCGACGAACACGGCCTTGATGAACAGGCTCAGATAGTGTTCGAACATGTTACACAGCCTCCTTGATCTTGGTGTTGGCGGTAATCTTGTACTCCGCCTTCTCGACCTGCTCCGGGTAGATGCTGCGCAGCACCCAGATGAACAGACCGATGACGAAGAACGCGGACGGCGGCAGCAGCATCAGGCCGTTCGGGATGTACCAGCCACCGTCGTTGACGGTCTGCAGGATGGTCACGCCGAACAGGGAGCCGGAACCGAACAGCTCACGCACGAAGCCGACCACCAGCAGGATCACGGTGTAACCGAGACCGTTGCCGATACCGTCGATGAAGCTCATCGTCGGGCCATTCTGCATGGCGTAGGCTTCAGCGCGACCCATCACGATGCAGTTGGTGATGATCAGACCGACGAAGACCGACAGCTGCTTGGACGTCTCGAAGGCGAAGGCCTTCAGCGACTGGTCGACCACGATGACCAGCGAGGCAATGATCGTCATCTGCACGATGATGCGGATGGACGACGGGATGTGATTGCGGATCAACGAGATGAACATGCTGGAAAACGCTGTCACCAGGCACACCGCGATACCCATGATCAGGGCGGTGTTCATCGAGTTGGTCACCGCCAGCGCGGAGCAGATACCGAGGATCTGCAGCGCGATGGGGTTGTTCTTGAAGATCGGCGTCGTCAGGACACCTTTAGGAGTTTCGGCTGCCATCATTACGCTCCTTTGACGTCACGGAACTGGGTCAGGTACTTGGCGAAGCCATTCTCACCCATCCAGAACTGCAACAGGTTGGTCACGCCGTTGCTGGTCAGGGTAGCCCCTGACAGCGCATCGACCTGGTACTTGGCATCCGGAGAAGACGGATTCACGCCGCCCTTCTTCAGGTGCACTTCCGGGTCCATGCTGCCTTCGGGATAGATCTTCTTGCCATCCCACTGGGCCTTCCACTTCGGGTTGTCGACTTCGCCGCCAAGCCCCGGAGTTTCGCCCTGCTGGTAGAAGGAGAGACCGACCACGGTGTTGCCGTCACCCTTCAGTGCCAGGTAGCCGTACATCATTGACCACAGGCCGTTGCCGCGCACCGGGACGATGATCTCGTCCGGCTGCTCGACATCGCCGACCAGATAGACCACGGAGTACTGCTCACGACGCTTGATGCCCGGCAGGTCTTCGTCGCCAGACAGGGTGCGTGAGGTGGCCGGGTCCTTGGACATCTTGGCCTGGTCGTACTTCTCCGGGTCGATGTCGTCGACGTATTCACCGGAATCCAGGTCCACCACCTTGGCGGTGACCTTGTCACGGAACTGCTGACCGATGTCCTCACCCGGCTGCAGCAGCTCGGCGACCGCGAGGATGTTGCTCTTGCGGTCCAGCTCGGCATTGGTCATCTGCATCGGACGCAGCACGACCGCTGCGGTGGAAACCACCACCGAGCAGACGATGCACAGCCCGAGCGCGACGCCGAGGGTTTTCTTGATGGAGTTGTTGCTGGCCATGTCAGACGGTCTCCTCGTTCGCGATGCCGGCAGTCTCGCGCTTGACGCGGCGCTTGATGTTGGCCTGCACGACGAAGTGGTCGATCAGCGGAGCGAACAGGTTGGCGAACAGGATCGCCAGCATGATGCCCTCCGGGAAGGCCGGGTTGGCGACACGGATCAGCACGGTCATCACGCCGATCAGTGCACCGAATACCAGCTTGCCCTTGTTGGTCATGGACGCGGAGACCGGGTCGGTGGCCATGAAGACCATACCGAAGGCGAAGCCGCCGATGACCATGTGCCAGTACCACGGCATCTCGAACATGGCATTGGTGTCGCTGCCGATGGCATTGAACAGCGCCGAGGTCGCGATCATGCCCAGCAGGACGCCCAGCATGATTCGCCACGAGGCGATACGCGTCCACAGCAGCACTGCGGCACCGAGGAAGATCGCCAGTGTGGAGACCTCACCCACCGAGCCCGGAATGAAGCCGAGGAAGGCGTCGGTCCAGCTCATCTGCTGCATCAGGGCACCCATGCCATCCTGCGCGGCAGTGGAGAGCGCGGTCGCACCGGTGAAGCCGTCTGCCGGCACCCATACCGCGTCGCCGGAAATGCTGGCCGGGTAGGCGAAGTACAGGAAGGCACGGCCGGACAGTGCCGGGTTGAGGAAGTTCTTTCCGGTACCGCCGAAGACTTCCTTGCCGATCACCACACCGAAGGTGATACCAAGCGCGACCTGCCACAGCGGAATGGTCGCCGGCAGTGTCAGGGCGAACAGTACCGAGGTGACGAAGAAGCCTTCGTTGACCTCGTGGCCGCGACGCATCGCGAACAGCACTTCCCAGAACCCGCCGACCGCGAAGGTCACCAGATAGATAGGCAGGAAGTAGGTGGCCCCCAGGATGAAGTTGGCCCACACGCTGCCGGCATCGTGGCTACCCGCCAGCAGCATGACGATGGCTTCACGCCAGCCGCCCAGTGCGCTGTAACCGCCAGCGATGGCCTCGTTGGCCTGCAGACCGGCGTTGTACATGCCAAAGAACATGGCCGGGAAGGTACACATCCAGACCGTGATCATGATGCGCTTCAGGTCGATGCCATCACGCACGTGGGTGGTGCTGCGCGTGACGCTCGCCGGCGCATAGAAAATGGTGTCCACGGCTTCGTAGAGCGCGTAGAACTTCTCGTACTTGCCACCTTTGTGGAAGTGCGGCTCCAGGTTATCCAGAGTCTGTCGAATGCCCATCATCAGACCTCTTTCTCGATCGTGGTGAGGTTGTCACGCAGGATGGGACCGTACTCGTACTTGCCCGGGCACACGTAGGTGCACAGCGCGAGGTCCTCTTCATCAAGCTCCAGGCAGCCAAGCTGCATGCCGGTCTCGATATCACCCACGATCAGCGAACGCAGCAGCTGCGTCGGCAGAATGTCCAGCGGCATGACCGCCTCGTACGCGCCCACCGGCACCATGGCACGCTCGGAGCCGTTGGTGGAGGTGTTCGGGCGGTAGTCGGTCAGACCGGTCAGCTTCGACAGGTAGATACCCAGCACCGAGTGACGCTTGGCGCCCATCGACAGCCAGCCCATAAAGGCGCGCTTGTTGCCTTCCTCGAGCAGGCTCACCTGATTGTGGTAGCGGCTGACGAAACGCAGCGCCCCTTCACAGGTCAGGCCGGAGAACACGGAACCGGAGATGACACGCGTGTCTTCCGGCTGCTCGACTTCGCCCTTGAGCAGCTCTTCGGTGCTGGCGCCCAGACGGGTGCGCAGCAGACGCGGCTTGGTGGCACGCGGGCCACCAACGGCGATGACACGCGTGGTGTCCAGGCGACCTTCCGCCAGCAGCGTACCGATGGCGACCACATCCTGATAACCGACATGCCAGACCTGACGCTGCAGGCTGACCGGTGCGAGGTGATGGATGTGCGTGCCCGGCAGACCCGCCGGGTGCGGGCCCTTGAAGGACTCGCTGACCACACCGGAGACGTCGCCACCCGGGATATCAGCACCCGGCGCCTGACACAGGAACACCTTGCCTTCGGTCAGACGCGTCAGTGCGACGAGCCCCTGACGGAAAGCGGCTTCCTGGCCCTTGAGCACCACGGCCGGATCCGCGGACAGCGGATGGGTATCGATGGCGGTGACGAAGATGGCTGCCGGCTTGGCATCCAGCGCCGGCACACGCGAGAACGGGCGGGTACGCAGCGCCGTCCACAGGCCGGACTCGACCAGCTGGTCGACCACGACCTGACGTTCGAGACCTGCAATGGCGGCATCGCCATGTGCAGTGAATTCCACAGCTTCGCCCTGCGCGTCGATCTCGATGACCACGGACAGAAGCTTGCGCTTCTCGCCACGATTGATCTCGACCACAGTACCGGCAGCAGGCGCGGTGTAACGGACGCCCGGGGTCTTCTTGTCAGTGAACAGGAGTTGCCCCTGCTTCACCGTGTCCCCTTCACGGACTTCCATCGTCGGCTTCATGCCGACGTAGTCAACACCCAGGATCGCTACGCGACGAACGGGCTGCGCATCCTCGATACGCTGCTCCGGCGCCCCGGCGATGGGGAGATCCAGGCCACGTTTGACTTCGATCATAGACTCGCCCAATTGTCGGATCTGATGTTGTTCAGGAAAGATCACCCATCGTAGATACGCCTCGAGGCCGACAATTGACCAGGCAACCTCGCGATTTTCGCGTATCAGGCAATGTGAATGCTTTTCTTATCAGACGGTTGGAGGTGTAGCCCAGAGATTGGACCGGCCCAAAAAAATCCGGCTCATTATAAAGATGCGAGGCCGGAAAGACCATACGACACTAAAGTGGTGCACACGCCGAAAACGCCAACGCCCCCGCCATCATTGAGGGCGGGGGCGTTGTAACAGCAGGTATTTATTTCAATTTTTCGCAACTCACGCCACAGACGCGGCGCATTGACTCAGCGCGTCGGGAAGTAGCTGAAACGCACGTTGGACATGTGCTGCAGAATACGCACCACCTGACAGCTGTAACCGAACTCGTTGTCGTACCACACGTACACGACGGCCTGCTTGTCGGTGACGATGGTCGCCTGGCCATCGACGATGCCGGAATGACGATTGCCGACGAAGTCCGAGGACACCACTTCACAGGAATCGACGTAGTCGATCTGCTTCTGCAGCGAGGAATGCAGCGAGGCGGTGCGCAGGAAGTCGTTCATGCGCTCGGCGTCGCTGGCGGTGTTCAGCGTCAGGTTGAGGATCGCCATCGAGACATTGGGCGTCGGCACACGGATCGCGTTGCCGGTCAGCTTGCCGGAAAGCTCCGGCAGCGCCTTGGCGACGGCCTTGGCGGCCCCGGTCTCGGTCAACACCATGTTGAGGGCCGCGGCACGGCCACGACGGTCACCACTGTGGAAGTTGTCGATCAGGTTCTGGTCATTGGTATAGGAGTGCACCGTCTCGACGTGCCCCTGGCTGACACCGTACTCGTCGTGCAGCACCTTCAGCACCGGCACGATGGCGTTGGTGGTACAGGAGGCCGCGGAGATGATGCGGTCATCATCGCTGATGTCGGTGTGGTTGACGCCGTAGACGATGTTCTTCAGATCACCCTTGCCCGGCGCCGTCAGCAGCACCTTGGCCACGCCCTTGCACTCCAGGTGCTGACCCAGGCCCGCTTCGTCGCGCCACTTGCCGGTGTTGTCGACCACGATGGCGTTGTCGATGCCGTGCGCGGTGTAGTCGATCTCGGTGGGCGAATTGGCGTAGATGATCTTGATG
Source organism: Cobetia sp. 2AS (assembly GCF_029846355.1). Taxonomy (NCBI): domain Bacteria; kingdom Pseudomonadati; phylum Pseudomonadota; class Gammaproteobacteria; order Oceanospirillales; family Halomonadaceae; genus Cobetia; species Cobetia sp. 2AS. The sequence continues at coordinate 323,285 of NZ_JARWKQ010000001.1, read as the reverse complement.
TAGTTGCCGTTGACGATCAGCGCCGAGTTTTCCTCATCGACGGTGATGCTGCCCTCGAAGGGACCGTGCACCGAGTCGCGACGCAGCAGGCTGGCCCGCTTTTCCAGGTCATCCTTGCTGCCACGCACCACGATGGCGCGCAGACGCAGCAGGTTACCGCCGCCAGCCTTCTCGATCATGATGCGCGCCAACAGGCGACCGATACGCCCGAAGCCATACAGGACGACATCCTTCGGGTCGCCGCCCATGCCGCCTTCGACGTAGCCACCGACGATGTCAGCCAGCTCACGCTTGAGGAAGGCGGTGATGTCCGTCTCGTCAGAGCGCTTGAAGGCGACCGCCAGCTTGCCGATGTCGACGTGGGCCGGGCCCAGGTTGAGCTCGATCATCGCGCGCACCAGCGGGAAGGTGTCTTCCACTGACAGCTCGACGCCTTCGGCCTTGCGCACCCAACGGTGGTTCTTGAGGATGCGCACCATCGAGCGATTGATCAGCGAACGCCCGTAGATGGAGGGCACGACGTTGAAGCGGCGGTAGAGATCTCCCAACAGCGGGATCATCTGCTCCGCGAGGGCTTCATTGTCCTGCCACTGCTTGAAACAGGCTTCGAGATTCTCTTGGCTCACGGGTGCATCCTCTCACGTGCGGGCAAATAATGATGGTCGTCACCGAGCGCTTGGCGACGCCGGACAAGGCCAGCTGAGTATGCGTAACGCGGCTATGCACCACAATGAAAGGATGGTCGCACGCAGGGTAGTAGTGCTACAGAATCAACGATTTGACTACAAAAGCGTTTCCCCCATCCCACGCTCGGCCATCTGTGTCCACGGTGCTGAAAAGCGCATCACTTGCCCCCATATAGCGACTGACTTGCTATGATCAAGCGCGACTCCTTTCATGGCGGCGACTGACGTTGCAGCCCCTTGCGCTGCGACAGCTTGCGTTGAAGCGCGCCTGCCTTGTCGCTCTCCGGAGTATGCCGCGCGCTTTTGAGCGTGCCGTGCACCCGAGAGACTGCCTTGCGCCCATGAGTCGCTCAGCGTCATCTGCATGCGTGGGCCGCTCACCGTGAGCGACTGACCCAGCACCTTATTCACTCGGGCCCTGCCCGTGACGTCATCCCGTGCCGTGAACGCCGCAAGGCGTTGCGCCCAAGCCCAGGACACAAGACACCAGAGCCCATGTTCGAGACTCCGCTGACGCCCCCGTTGCCGCGCTCGCGCCGCGAAACCACCTTCTGGATGCTCAATGACCCCAGCGCCGCGGCGCTGGCGCTGGCGCGCCTGGCCGATGCCGATGAAGCGCCGCTGATGGTCATCACGCCGGACACCGCCAGCGCCCAGCGCCTGGAAGCCGACCTGCGCTTCTATACGCGCCATCCCGAGCGCCTGCTGCCCTTCCCCGATTGGGAAACGCTGCCCTACGACAGCTTCTCGCCGCACCAGGACATCGTTTCGGAGCGTCTGCGCACCCTGCGCACCCTGCAGACCAGCCGCCGCGCCATCGTGCCGGTGCCGGTCAACACCCTGATGCAGCGCCTCGCGCCGGTGGATTACATCGCAGGCCAGGTCTTCAGTCTCGCCAAGGGCGACATCCTCAATCGCGAGGACTTCCGCTCACGCCTGTCGCGAGCCGGTTACCGCGCGGTGGAGACGGTCTACGAGCCGGGCGAATACGCCCTGCGCGGCGCATTGATCGACCTGTTCCCCATGGGCAGCGAGCAACCGCTGCGCATCGACCTGTTCGATGACGAGATCGACACCCTGCGTGCCTTCGACCCTGACACCCAGCGCAGTGGCGACAAGGTCGAGGCGATCGAGATTCTGCCTGCGCATGAATACCCGCTGACGCGCGGCGCCATCGCCTGCTTCCGCGAGGGCTTCGAGACGCTGTTCGATGTCGACCCGCGCCAGTGCATTCTCTACAACGACGCCATCAAGGGCATCCCCTCACCGGGACTCGAGCAGTACCTGCCGCTGTTCTTCGACGAGACCGCGACGCTCTTTGATCACATGGGCGACGAGCTGCGCATCGCCATGCTGCCCGGCGTGCGCGAAGCGGCCGAGAGCCACTGGGACGCCATCACCACCCGCTACGCCAATCTGGGCGTCGACCCGACACGCCCGCTGCTGCCACCACACCGCGCCTTCGTGCCGGTCAATGAGCTGCTGGGCCTGATCAAACAGCATGAGCGCATCGAGCTGGTACGTGAGCCCAATGCCCACGCCATCGAGTTCGGCCACCAGACCCTGCCGAGCCTGGCCATCGATGCGCGCAGCGCCGACCCGACCCAGGCCCTGGCCAGCTTCCTCAAGCAGCGCCTGAAAGGCGAGCATGCCCAGCGCGTGCTTTTCGTCGCCGAGACCCAGGGCCGCCGCGAAGTCGTCGAGGAGCAGCTCAACCCGCTGCTGCGCGGCTTCGGGCTGCGTAGCCTGGATGACTTCGCAAGCTTCGAGCACTTCGTGGATAGCCCCGCCGTCGTCGGCCTGACCGTCGGTGGCCTGACGCATGGCACCTGGGTGGCCAGCGCGCAGGCAGAAGATGCCCTGTCCAGCGATGACACCGACAGCCACAAGGGGCTGGTGGTCATCACCGAGACCGAGCTCTACGGCGAAGTGGTACGTCAGAGCCGCCGCCAGGCGCGCGCCACCGATGACAACGAGCTGGCCGTGCGCCACCTCTCGGAGTTGCGTGAAGGCGCGCCGGTGGTGCACCACACCCACGGTGTCGGCCGCTATCTGGGGCTGGAGACCATCAACGCCGGGGGTCAGGAGGCCGAGTTCCTCGCGCTCGAATACGCCGATGGCGCCAAGCTCTACGTACCGGTGGACAGCCTGCACCTGATCTCGCGCTATTCCGGGGCCAGTGACGAGCTGGCGCCGCTGCACAAGCTGGGCTCCGAGCAGTGGGAGAAGGCCAAGCGCAAGGCGGCCGAGAAGATCCGCGATACCGCCGCCGAGCTCTTGGACGTCTATGCACGCCGCGAGGCGCGTGTCGGCCATGCCTGCGACTTCCCCGCCGAGGACTACGCACGCTTCGCGGCCAGCTTCCCCTTCGAGGAAACGCCGGACCAGGCGCAGACCATCGGCGCGGTGATCCAGGACATGTGCGCGCCCCAGCCGATGGACCGCGTGGTATGTGGCGATGTCGGCTTCGGCAAGACGGAAGTCGCGATGCGCGCCGCCTTCCTCGCCGTCAATTCCGGCCGTCAGGTGGTGGTGCTGGTGCCCACCACCCTGCTCGCCCAGCAGCACTACGACAACTTCCGCGATCGCTTCGCCGACACCGCGGTGGAGATCGCCCTGCTGTCGCGCTTCACCAGCGGCAAGGGCCAGGAAGCCTCGCTCGAGCGCATCAGGAACGGTCAGGCCGATATCGTGATCGGCACTCACAAGCTGCTCTCCAAATCGCTGGAGCTGCCCAACATGGGGCTGCTGATCATCGATGAGGAGCACCGCTTCGGCGTCTCCCAGAAGGAGCGTCTCAAGAGCCTGCGCGCCGAGGTCGACATCCTGACCCTGACTGCCACGCCGATTCCGCGCACGCTGAACATGGCGATGAGCGGCATCCGCGACCTGTCCATCATCGCCACGCCGCCGGCGCGCCGCCTGTCGGTGAAGACCTTCGTCCAGCAGCGCAACGACGGCGTGGTCAAGGAAGCCATCCTGCGCGAGCTGCTGCGCGGCGGGCAGGTCTACGTGCTGCACAATGAGGTCAAGACCATCGAGGAGAGCGCCGCGCGCATCGCGGAGCTGGTGCCGGAGGCCAATGTCGGTGTCGCCCACGGCCAGCTGCCGGAGCGCAGCCTGGAGCGACGCATGTCGGACTTCTATCACAAGCGCTTCAACGTGCTGGTGTGCTCGACCATCATCGAGACCGGCATCGACATCCCGAGCGCCAACACCATCATCATCGAGCGCGCCGACAAGTTCGGCCTGGCCCAGCTGCACCAGCTGCGTGGCCGCGTCGGGCGCTCGCATCACCAGGCCTACGCCTACCTGCTGACCCCGCACCCCAAGGCAATGACCCGCGATGCGGTCAAGCGCCTGGAAGCGATCAGCGAATCCCAGGACCTCGGTGCCGGCTTCACGCTGGCCTCCCATGACATGGAGATCCGCGGCGCGGGTGAGCTGTTGGGTGACGAGCAGTCCGGCCAGATGGAAACCATCGGCTACTCGCTGTACATGGAGATGCTGGATCGCGCCGTGAAGGCCATCAAGGCGGGCAAGACGCCCAATATCGAGTCACCGCTGGATGAAGGCGTCGAGGTCAGCCTCAATCTGCCGGCACTGATTCCGGCCGATTATCTGCATGATGTCCAGCAGCGCCTGATGATGTACAAGCGCATCAGCAACGCCGAGAACGCAAGCGACCTGCGCGAACTGCAGGTCGAGATGATCGACCGCTTCGGCCTGCTGCCGGAACCGGTCAAGACGCTGTTCCGCCAGACCCAGCTGCGCCAGCGCGCCCAGGCATTGGGCATCATCAAGCTGGAGGCCGGCGCCAAACGTGGTCGCATCATCTTCGGCGCCCAGACGCCGGTCGATCCACTGACGCTGGTCAACCTGATCCAGCGCCAGTCGGATGTCTACAAGCTGGAAGGCGCCGACACGCTGCGCTTCGCCACTGATATGGATGACGCCGAGGCGCGCTTCAGCTTCTGCGAGACCTTGCTGGACCTGCTCAACGCCAAGACCAAGGCGGCCTGACGCGCCCTGCACTGCCAGGCGCCTGGGCTCGAACTTGGGCATGAACTTGAGCATGAGCTAGAGCTTGAACGAAAAATGAAAACGGCCTGCATCGCGGATGCAGGCCGTTTTTCGTGCGGGCATACCCTCTACACGCTCTACGCCCTCTACACGCCCTCCCCACACCACCGCCTACCTACAACCACCGCCTGCACCATCTCTCCTCCTGAGATCAGGCAGCTCAGGCACGGCGTGCCAACAGCGTCGCCAGCAAGCGCTGCACCCTGGGCATGCCGGCCTCGATCACGGATTCCGTGCCTGCGCGGGTCGGCTCCTCTTCGCCGACGCCCGCGGCATGGCTGATCACCAGACACAGGCTGGCGTATTCCATCTCGAGCTCACGGGCCAGCACGGCCTCGGGCATGCCCGTCATGCCGACCAGCGTATTGCCATCACGCGCCATCAGGCGGATCTCGGCGGCAGTCTCCAGCCGCGGCCCCTGCACCACGCCCAGCACCCCACCGGCCGTGAGGGGCAACCCCGCCTCGGCGGCCGCCGCATGCAGCTCCTCACGCCAGACCCGATGATACGGCCAGGCGAACGACACATGCTGGAACGGCTTGAAACGCCCATCGAAGAACGAACCCTCGCGGCCGGTGGTGTAATCGATCAGCTGGTCCGGCACCACCAGCGTGCCCGGGGCCAGCGTCGGGTCGATGCCGGACACGCAGTTGACTCCCACCACATGGGTCGCGCCCGCCTGCTTGAGCGCCCACAGGTTGGCGCGATAGTTGATGCGATGCGGCGGCACCTTGTGCGGTTGACCATGACGGGCCAGAAACAGCAGCGACTGCCCATTCAAGCGCCCCTCCACGACACCACAGGAGGCCGCCCCCAGGGGCGTTTCCTGCCCGCCGCGCCTGAGCACTTCCATGCCTGACCAACTGCCGAACCCCGTTCCACCGATCACCGCCAGCATCGCCCGCCTCCTTGCCACCCATGTGCAGGAATCTCTCGGGACCGGGCACTCCGATCCTCAGCGAACGCTACTCCGAGCCGACCGACGACGACAAGCACAATCGTCACGCTCTGCGCCAGGAGAACAGAAAAGGCCCCGAAAACGACACCACCCGCCGCGGTTGCCCGGGCGGGTGGTGAACGAGTGTCATATCGCGGGATGGCGGCTGCCATCCAGCAAATCTTACAGGCCCTTGGGCGCGTAGATGCCCGGCGCGTTACGCCAGTAGCCCTTGTAGTCCATGCCGAAGCCGAACAGGAAGCGGTCTTCGACGTCGAGACCACAGAAATCGGCCTTGAAGCCCGGGTAGGCCTTGCGGTCATGCTTCTTGTCGACCAGCACACAGCTGGACACGCTGCGCGCGCCGGCTTCACGGCAGTACTCGAGGATCGCGGCCAGGGTGCCACCCTCATCGAGGATGTCATCGACGATCACCACGTCGCGACCGGCCATCGGCAGCTCCGGGTTGACGCGCCAGAACAGCTCGCCGCCGCGCATCGCGCCACGGTAGCGAGTGGCGTGCAGATAATCGACTTCCAGCGGGAAGTCGAGGCGGGTCAACAGCTGGCCAGCGGTGATCAGGCCGCCGTTCATCACGCAATAGAAGATCGGCATGCGATCGCCGAGGCGTTCCGTCAGCTCAACGGCCATGCGGTCGAGTGCCACTTCAAGGTCAGCTTGCGGGATCAGGCAATCGGCATTGTCCATCACCTCACGCATTTCGTCATGCAGGGCGGTGAGGGTCTCAGGCGTCGGAGTCAGCATCGGGAGTTTCCTGGGTGTCACTGGCCTCATCTCCACGCCGGACGGGCGCAGAGGAGGATGTAGCAGCGGCGGTTGAATCAGAACGGCGGCGGGACCCGCGCGTCTGCGTGTCTGATGACGCCGCGGCATTCTCAGCCTCGGCGTCGTGTTCATGGTGGCGTCCTTCGAAGGACAGTACATCGGCAAAGTGCAGACGCTGCCCCGGCAGAGCCACCTGGGCATCATGCTCACGGATGATGTCGTGCATCTTGAGCAGGACATCCTGCTTGATCGCGTGGTACTTCACCCAGTCGGTGGTGCGTGTGAAGACATAGACGAAGAAGTTCAGCGAATGCTCACCGTAGGTGGTGAAGTTCACGATCTGGGTGCGCGTCTGGTCGATCTCGTCATGGCCTTCCAGCATCTCGCGTACCGCGGCAACGATGGGGCCGACCTGGGCGGCATCCTCATAGCGCAGCCCCACGGTCTCGAAGATGCGGCGATTGTACATGCGCGACGGATTCTCCACCGAGATGCTGGTGAAGATGGCGTTCGGCACGTAGAGGGGCCGCATGTCGAAGGTGCGGATACGCGTCAGGCGCCAACCGATATCCTCGACGGTGCCCTCGATCTCGCGGTCCGGTGAGCGGATCCAGTCGCCGACCTTGAAGGGCCGGTCGAGATGGATCATCAGGGCACCGAAGAAGTTGGCCAGCAGATCCCGCGCCGCAAAGCCGACCGCGATACCGCCGACACCCCCGAAGGCCAGCACCCCGGACAACGAGACGCCGAGATTCTGCAGGATGGCCAGCCCCACCAGCACGACCACGACCGCCCGCAACAGCTTGCTGATCGCCGAGGCCGTGGTGGCATCCATCGCGTTGACGTTGGTGCCGGGCGGCGGCATGGTGCGCAGCGCCTCGAAGCGCTTGACCATGCGAATCAACGCCCAGGCCAGCGCCAGCAGGGTCACGATCTGGCGCGCCGTGCCCAGGTACTTCTCGGCCCCGCCAAGGCTGAACTGGCCGGCGATGATGCCGAGCGCCAGCACCCCCCCCATGCTGTAGAGCCAGAATGACAAGGGATGACGCAGGCCATGCACCAGGGCGTCATCCCACAGGTTGCGGCTCTTCTCGGCATGCGCCGCCAGGCGGGTGAGCACCACTCGCTCGATGAGGTGCAGCAACAGCACCGCCAGCAGCAGCAGAGCGAGATTGATGCCCCACAGCGGCAGACCAAAGGTCTGCTCGACCCATTGGCGCAGCGGCTCGACCCATTGATTGATCATCTCTTCGGCAGGCGCTGCCAGTTTGTCGGCAGCAGCCTCGGTGGCGGATTGCTCAGCCATGGGAATTCCTTGCCAGTCTTCGACTCGAAAAAGGCACCGCGTGCCTGGTTATTGCGCGCTACCGGGCTCAGAGGCCGACCGTGCGTCAGATGCGTCAGACGCCTCGGCAGCGCCTAGCGTGCCCGAGGGCATGGCAGCCTGCTGTGATGCCTGACTGGCCGCCATCGATTCGAGCCGCGCGTGGGTGCGCCGCCAGCGCGCCAGCCCCACCAGGCCATCCAGCGTCGGGCGAGCTCGCGCATAGCGCAGACGCGCCTGGCGCTTGCCACGGTGGCGCTGCTCATCGTCATCGAGGCTGTCGAGCACTTCGCGCGCGGCGGCCGGGTCATTGCAGACCAGCGCCATGTCGCAGCCGGCGTCCAGCGCCAGGCGCGCACGCTCTGCCGGGCCGCCTTCCGCGACGGCCGCCGCCATGCCGAGGTCATCGGAGAAGATGGCGCCCTTGAAGCCGAACTCTTCGCGCAGCAGACCCAACCAGCTGGGCGAGAAGCCCGCGGGACGAGCATCGAAATCCGGATAGATCACATGCGCCGGCATCACGCCGCCCAGACGCTCGGCGAGGGCCGCGAAGGGCTTGAGGTCATGCTCGCGCAGCTCGCGGAATGGCCGCGGGTCGACCACGCGCTCCAGATGGGTATCTGCCGAGATGCCACCATGCCCCGGGTAATGCTTGCCGACGGCGGACATGCCCGCCTCCTGCAGCCCGTCGATGAAGGCGCCGCCCACCGCGATGACGTCTTCCGGCGTGGCGCCGAAGCTGCGATCGCCAATGATGGTCGAGCCCGCCACATCGATATCCAGTACCGGCGCAAAGGTGATATCACAACCGATGGCTGCCATTTCCATGCCCAGCAGCCAGCCGGCATCGCGTGCCAGACCCAAGCCTGCGGCCTGGGCGTCTTCGCCGCAGCCATCACAGTCACGCCCGAGACAGCACTGTGCCAGGCTGCGCATCGATGGCAGGCGTGTCACGCCCTCGCGCAGACGCTGGACGCGCCCGCCTTCCTGATCGATGGCGATCAGCAGGTGCGGATTGACGCTGCGAATCTCGCGGCTCAGCTCCAGCACCTGCTCGGGAGAGGCGCAATTGCGCGCAAACAGGATGACGCCCCCGACGGCAGGGCGTGCCAGCAGTTCACGTTCGTCGCGGGCGAGGGTCAGCCCCGCAACATCGACCATTACGGAGCCCAGTGGCTGTGTCATGTCATCCTTCCTGTCCATGGCCTGCGGCAGTGATGTCCCGTGAAGAGAGGAATCACGACCGCCAGGACTTCATGTCTTTTACGGGGCTCGGCAGCCTGGAAGAAACGTGATGAATCAGGCTGCCAGCGCGAGGAAAGGCGCAATTCTAGCCGACTGAACCCCTATCGAACAGTCGCGGCCAGCTGCGCCCCGGCAAGGGGCTGTCACGTAGATTCCGGTGACAGCTCATGGAGGGTATCAGACTCGGACACCAACGCCTTCAGGCATGCAGCAGCACCGGAGTGCCGGGCACAGCCTCGGCAAAGAGTCGCAGCAGGTCGTCATCACGCAAGCGAATGCAGCCGTGGGACGCCGCTACCCCCATGGGCTCCGTGCTGGGCGTGCCATGAAAATAGATGTAGCGACGCAGGCTATCGACCCGCTCGCCGCGGGCATTGCGACCACGATTGACGCCGAGCTCGCGGCCGCTGAGCCACAGAATGCGCGTCAGGATCCAGTCTCGCTCAGGATGCTCCAAGGCAAGCTCGGGCGTGAACACCTCGCCCGTGAAGCGCCGGCCGCGATAGACGGCGCCACGCGGATTGCCCGCCCCGATGGCGGCACGAATCACATGCCAGCCGGTTGGCGTGCAACCGCTGCCGTCGAGCTCGCCGATACCGTTGAGGCCGCTGGAGATCGCGCAGGCGTGCACCAGCGCATCAGAGCTGGCCGCGGGGGGCGGCGCATCACGACTGCCACTCGGCGCGTCATTGCGTATCTCAAGGCTCTGGCGCGAGAGGTCCACCGCTACCCAGCAGGCCATCAGCTGGCCGCCTGGGTGACCGCCTCACCATCCCCGAGCGAGGCAGGCAGCGGCGCTGCCATCGCCGCGACCACCACCGGCCGCATGTGCTGGATCAGCTCACGCACCGTGGTGTGATGGCCGTACTCGGCCTCCTCGATATCGCGCAGCGCATCCAGGCCCGAGAAGGTGAAGATCACGCTGCCGAGCATGAAGTGCAGACGCCAGAAGCGCTCGTTGTCCGGCAGATCAGGCGTCGCCAGCTTCAGAAGCTCGGCGAAGCGGCTGAAGACCGTGCCGTAGTGCTCGCGGATATAGCGCCGCATGTGGCCCTGACCCTGGGTATAGGCCAGCCCGAGCAGGCGCATGAAGGTACGCAGGCTGTTGCGCTCGGCCGGCACCTCCAGCACGGTACGCGCCATCACCTCCAGCAGGACCTCCAGCGGCACCTGACGCCCGGCGTATTGCTGCTCGACGCTGTCGAGTGCCGCGTGGAAACGCTCACTGAACGGGTCGAGATAGCGCGCGAAGACCGCCTGGATCAGCGATTTCTTGGAGCCGAAGTGGTAGTTCACCGCCGCCAGATTGACCTTGGCCTTGCTGGTGATGTTGCGCAGTGAGGTCTCGGCGAAGCCGCGCTCGGCGAACAGCACCTCGGCAGTATCGAGGATGCGGGTAACGGTATCGGTCTGGGCCATGGGCGGAACCCTTGTCAGGTAGAAAAGGACTGGAGTCGTAGGTCACGGCGCAAGCCCCGCGCGGCGACTCTCTCATGAGGTGGTGCAGGTTCACCGCAAGGCGCGTTCGATCATGACACCCGTGAGCACTACCATCGGCGAACATTCGTTTGAAACACTTTGATTCTAGCGCGCCATGCCATGACTGACAATTCTCTCGCGTTTCAAACGCCAGAGGTTTAGCCAAGCCTGATATTCCCTCAACGCTGACCGTGCTGATTCAAGGACTCGTCATGCTCGGTGACTGACCACCCCGCCAGAGCCAGGCAGGGTTCATCTCCAGACATTCATCTCCAGAAATTCACTTCCAGACATTCACTTCCAGACATTCCCTTCAAGAAAGAATGCCTCGGATATCGGCAGGAAAAGTCGCCAGACAGCGATAACCCGGCGACTACCTGCCCTATGAGGCCACCACGCAAGCCACGATGCCTTGCATGACCGCCATGACTGGATACAATGACAGTTGTATGGATGCACACCCCGTGCCGTCAGCTCAAGATGCCCCCCAGGCCAAAGGCAATGCCATGACCCAGCCGCTTACTCCGCGCCAGCAGGATGTCTTCGACTTCATCATCAAGACCATCAAGTCCTCTGGCTACCCGCCGACGCGGGCCGAAATCGCCCAGGCGCTGGGCTTCCGCTCGCCGAATGCCGCCGAGGAGCATCTGCGCGCCCTCAAGCGCAAGGGCGCCATCGAGATGGTGCCGGGCACCTCACGCGGCATTCGCGTGCCGTCGCTGGCTGACGTCGACGACAGCGCCAACGATGGTCTGCCGGTGATCGGGGAAGTGGCCGCCGGCAGCCCGATTCTTGCCAGCGAGCATATCGACCGTCACTGCCCGCTGCCGAGCGACTACTTCTCGCCGGCTGCCGACTACCTGCTGCGTGTGCGCGGCGTGTCGATGAAGGACGTGGGGATTCTGGAAGGCGACCTGCTGGCCGTGCACCGCACCAGCAGCGTGCGTGACGGGCAGATCGTGGTGGCACGTCTGGGGGATGAGGTCACCGTCAAGCGCTTCCGCCGTGACGGGCATTACGTGTGGCTGGAAGCCGAGAACGAGGACTTCTCGCCGATCAAGGTCGACCTGCGCACGGACAGCCTGGAGATCGAGGGTCTCGGGGTGGGCGTCATCCGCGATGGTGGCCTGCACTGAGGCCTTGACCAGCAGCGCTTTTCTCGCAGAGTTCTGAGCAGCAGAAAAGCCGCACGCATTGCACAAAAAAACCCGCCTCGAGGCGGGTTTTTTTGTGCGCGAAGCGCGAGCGATGAATCAATGCACGATGCCTTCTGACTGCTCGTCCTCGTCTTCTTCGCCATCCCAGAGGCGAGTCCGGGTGATGGCGTGGTCGATCATCTCACGCGCGACCTCGAAACGATTGTCACGCAGCAGATCAGCGGCCTCGTCCGAAATGCGAATGCTGAGCAGCGGCTCACCTTCGCTTTCCGCGGCGCGCAGAATCACTTCACCATCTTCCATTTGCACAATTTCAAGTACGGCGGGATCGGACACGTCATTCCTCCTGCACGGCATCTCGCGAGATACCGGCGTCGTTGTAATCGTCAGCGCGACGGCTGGCAAGCCCGGCACCGCGTTGCCATCAGCGACGCAGAAAAAAGTACGACCACAGCCAGAGCCATGGTCGTACCGGAGAATGCAGGGCTTGCCACAATGCGATCAGTCTAGCACCCGTGAAGGCGAAACGTCACCCGCTTGCCATGCGCCAGTCATCACCAGCGTGCAGCACCAGATCAACGCCTTGACCTACCACTCGACACTCGACTCGCGCAGCTGCGGCAGCAGCGCCTTGAATGCCGTGATGGCGGCGCTGAGACGCTCGGCCAGCGAGGCGCTCGAGGCTGCCGCGATGATCAGACCATCACCACGCGAACGCGATTCCTCGCGGCGAGCGACGCCGCCCTCTTCATGCAGGCGGGTCACATCCGCGACCAGCTCAGACAACCAGCTGTCGGAGCGCTCCAACAGGCTGCGCAGCTGCTCGACCTCTGCGATGGGCGTCGGCGGCGACGCCAGGCGCTCGCGCCAGCTACTCTGCGGCCAGCGCGCCGTCACGGCACACTCTTCCAGCAATGACGCCAGCGCCAGCTCCAGCAGAGCGAGCGCGCCCTCTTCACCGGCCATGCGACGCGCCACGGCATGCTCATCGTCGCCAGAGGCTGCTGACTGGGCCAGCAGCAACTCGGCCTGATACAGCAGCTGATTGGTACGGGCACGCTGGCTCATCAGCTCTTGGCTCCCTTGCGCTTGTCCTCGACGACCCAGCGGCCGTTGTCGTAGGTCGCCTTCCAACCGGTCGCCTTGCCTTCCTCATCGGTCATGACGTACTGAGCCTTGACCTTGCGCGAGAAGCGAATCTGCGCCGGACGTCCGTCCGGGTCCTGATCCGGGGCTTCGAGAATGAAGTGATACTTCTCCGGCAGCTCGTCGGCATGCGCCTTGAGCTCCTTGACCAGCGGCGGACGCGTCTCGCGATTCTTGGGGAATTGGCTGGCCGCCAGGAACAGGCCACTGGCGCCATCGCGCAGCACGTAGTGGTCCTCGACCTTGACGCAGGCAAGCTCCGGCATCGGAATCGGGTCCATCTTCGGCGGCGCCACTTCACCGGACTTGAGCAGCTTGCGGGTGTTCTTGCAATTCTCGTTGGTGCAGCCGAAGTACTTGCCGAAACGCCCGGTCTTGAGCTGCATGTCGGAGCCGCACTTGTCGCACTCGATCACCGGGCCATCGTAGCCCTTGATGCGGAACTGACCTTCCTCGACCTCATGACCGACACAGTCCGGGCTATTGCCGCAGACGTGCAGCTTGCGCTGCTCATCGATCAGGTAGCTGTCCATCGCGGTGGCGCAGATCGGGCAGCGACGCTTGGCGCGCAGCGCATCCGTCTCGGCATCTTCACCGGCATCGGCCGCCACGGCTTCATCGCCCGGCAGCAGATCGATGGTGGTCTTGCAGCGCTCCTTGGGCGGCAGGTTGTAGCCGGAACAGCCCAGGAAGACCCCGGTCGAGGCGGTACGGATCTGCATCTCACGCCCACAGGTCGGGCAGGCGATGTCCGTCGGCACCGGCTGGTTGGGACGCATGCCCTCTTCGGACTGGGCGTGGTCCAGCTCGGCCTTGAACTCGGCGTAGAAGGTGTCCAGCAGCTCGCGCCAGTTGCGCCCGCCGTTGGCCACCTCATCGAGATAGTCTTCCATGCGCGCCGTGAAGCCGAAGTCCATCAGGTCCTTGAAGGACTCGCTGAGGCGATCGGTGACGATGTCGCCCAGCTTCTCGGCATAGAAGCGACGGTTTTCCAGCGCCACGTAGCCACGGTCCTGGATGGTGGAGATGATGGCGGCATAGGTGGACGGACGACCGATACCGCGCTTCTCCAGCTCCTTGACCAGGCTGGCCTCGGTGTAACGCGCCGTGGGCTTGGTGAAGTGCTGCAGCGGCTGCAGCTCGACCAGGTCCAGCTTCTCGCCGATGGCGAGGTCCGGCAGCGACTGGTCCTCTTCCTTCTTGCCCATCGGCTTCATGACACGCGTGTAGCCGTCGAACTTGAGCACACGACCCTTGGCGCGCAGCTCGTAGCCATCCACTTCGATGGTCAGCGTGGAGGACAGGTATTCGGCCGGCAGCATCTGACAGGCCACGAACTGACGCCAGATCAGCTCATACAGACGCTCGGCGTCACGCTCCATGCCGGCGAGATCTGTGGCGCGGCGCGACACTTCGGAAGGACGAATCGCTTCGTGCGCTTCCTGGGCGCCTTCCTTGCTGGAGTAGACGTTGGCCGCTTCCGGCAGGTAGTTGCTGCCGTATTCTTCGCTGATGAAGTCGCGCGCCGTGGCCACCGCGTCCGCCGACAGATTAGTCGAGTCGGTACGCATGTAGGTGATGTAACCCGCCTCGTAGAGACGCTGGGCCATCATCATGGTCTTCTTGACCGAGAAGCCGAGACGACCACTGGCCGCCTGCTGCAGGGTCGAGGTGATGAACGGCGCGTTCGGCTTGGAGCGCGTCGGCTTGTCTTCACGATTGGTGATCGCGAGCTTGGCCGTGCGCAGCGCCGCGATGCGATCCATCGTCTCCTTCTCGCTGGTCGGACGGAAGGCCTTGCCATCCTGACGCGCCAGCTCGAAACGGATCGCTTCACCACTGGCGGCGGCCAGCTCAGCGTGGACATCCCAGAACTCTTCGGGGATGAAGGCGCGGATCTCGCGCTCACGCTCGACGATCAGACGCACGGCAACCGACTGCACACGACCAGCGGACAGGCCACGAGCGACCTTGGCCCACAGCAGCGGCGAGACCATGAAGCCGACGACGCGATCCAGATAGCGGCGTGCCTGCTGGGCATGCACGCGATCCATCTTCAGCTCGCCCGGCTCATCGAAGGCCGCCGTAATCGCCTTCTTGGTGATCTCGTTGAACACCACGCGCTTGTAACGCGAATCGTCGCCACCGATGGTCTCGCGCAGGTGCCAGGCAATCGCCTCACCTTCGCGGTCCAGATCCGTCGCGAGATAGATGGTGTCGGCTTTCTCGGCCAGACGCGTCAGCTCGGAAACGACCTTTTCCTTGCCGGGCAGGATCTCGTAATGCGCCTCCCAGCCATTTTCCGGGTCGACCCCCATGCGGCGGATCAACTGGGTCTTGGCCTTCTGCGCCTTGTGAGCCGCCTTGACCTCGGGCGACATCTTGCGAGTCTCCGCCGCCTGACGGGCACGTTCCTTGGGGTCGGTGGCCTGCTTGCCGCTACCGCTGGTCGGCAGGTCGCGGATGTGCCCGACACTCGACTTCACCACGAAGTCGTTGCCGAGATACTTGTTGATGGTCTTGGCCTTGGCGGGCGACTCGACGATCACCAGTGACTTGCCCATGGTTGCTCGCATCTCCTGGCCGGCGCTGATTGCGCCGGCGAATGACTCGTCGCGCTGGGTTTTGTCCCAGCCGAAAAATGCGCCTACCCTACCCCAGCATTTCAGCGCTGACCAGCAATGTTGAGACTGACGCCTCGTCAGGGCGGCTCGACAGGTCGCCTCTGCGACAGCCTCGAGACATGCCCTGCCACCCGCCATGTCAGCATGCGGCTTGCGCCGAATGACATCGACAGCCATCAGGCATGTGGTCGTGGCAATCCGGCATTCCAGCCGGACTTGAGCATAGGTCATCAGCGCATGGCAGCGGTCAACGGGCCCGGTACACGGGGCCGGTACAGGGTCTGCGCTGGGCCGATGAGCGAAGATTTCGCTCAGCAGGGTATTGCCACTATATAGGTAGCACTGGAATGGCTGTCAGTGAAAGCCAGCCGGCGGACATTGGCGTGACGGGGCGGTCACCACGACGCTGCCGCAGAGAGCATGCGACGCCTGGCCGTCAGGCGTCGAAATGAGGGGCCGCGCCCGCATGGCGTAGCGCGGCATACCCTAGCGCCCCAGCCCATGTCCGCGTACCCGCGACAACGTATTCGCAACAATCGCTCGGCATTCTTCACGTCACCCCTTGCAGTCCCGATCGTGATCACGAGAATGGACAACGACAGCCGACGATACTCGACAGGCTCCCTTTCAGCCTTCAATGTAGTAAAATGACAACAACCTGGTTTGCGTTTTCAGCCAGTCCATCACGCCAGTGTTCAAGGAGTATGCTTTCATGCCGCACGCGTTCAACGGCCCGATCCGCCGCACCAAGATTGTCGCCACTCTCGGCCCTGCCAGTGACAAGCCGGGTGTGCTCGACGCGATGATTCGTGCCGGAGTCGATGTGGTACGCCTCAACTTCTCCCACGGTAGCCCCGAAGACCACCGCATGCGCGCCGAGGCCGTACGTCAGGCCGCTGCCGCCCAGGGCCGCAGCGTCGCCGTACTGGGCGACCTGCAGGGTCCGAAGATCCGCATCGCGCGCTTCAAGGATACCGCCGTCAAGCTGAGCGAAGGCCAGCCGTTCATCCTCGATATCGGCCTGGGCCGTGATGAAGGTACCGTCGAGCGTGTCGGCTGTGACTACCAGGAACTGGCCGATGACGTGGTCGCGGGCGACGTGCTGCTGCTCGACGATGGCCGTGTGGTGCTTGAGGTCAATGAGCTCAAGGGCAACGAGATCCACACCACCGTCAAGGTCGGCGGCAAGCTGTCCAACAACAAGGGCATCAACAAGCAAGGCGGTGGCCTGTCTGCCGAAGCCCTGACCGACAAGGACAAGGCTGACCTGAAGACCGCCATCGATATCGGCGTCGACTATCTGGCCGTGTCCTTCCCGCGCAGCGGCGCCGACATGCAGCTGGCACGTGAACTGCTGGGCGAGGAAGGTCGTGACATCGGCCTGATCGCCAAGGTCGAGCGCGCCGAAGCCGTGGCCGACGACGCCGTGCTGGATGGCATCATCCTCGCCAGTGAAGGCGTGATGGTGGCGCGTGGCGATCTGGGCGTCGAGATTGGCGATGCTCAGCTGATCGGCGTGCAGAAGCGCATGATCCGCCGCGCGCGCAGCCTCAACCGCGTGGTCATCACGGCCACCCAGATGATGGAATCCATGATCAGCGCGCCGCTGCCGACCCGCGCCGAAGTCTTCGACGTCGCCAATGCCGTGCTCGACGGCACCGACGCCGTGATGCTGTCGGCCGAGACCGCCGCCGGCGACTTCCCGGTCGAGACCATCGAGACCATGGATCGCGTCTGCCTGGGCGCCGAACGTGAGCGTGCCGCGCAGGAATCCCAGCACCGCATCCACGAAGGCTTCAGCAAGACCGACGAGACCATCGCGCTGTCCGCGATGTATGCCGCCAACCACCTGACTGGTGTCGTGGCCATCGTGTGCATGACGGAATCCGGCTATACCCCGCTGATCGCCTCGCGCATCCGCTCTGGCCTGCCCATCGTCGGCCTGGCGCAGGACCAGAAGACCCAGCGTCGCATGGCCCTCTACCGTGGTGTGGTGTCACTGCCCTTCGATTCCAGCGAATTGCCGGCGGCAGAAATCAATCGTCGCGCCATCGCGGAGCTGGAAGCCCGTGGCATCGCGACTCGCGGTGACCTGGTGATCCTGACCCGTGGTGACCAGATGAACGCACATGGCGGCACCAACACCATGAAGATCGTCACTGTCGGCAGCACCATCGACTGATCGGCCTCGCTGGCCTCCCGCCCCGGGCCTTTCAGGGCGGGAGGCCAGCGACATTGCCCCATCCTCAGGAGGTCAGGGAATGAGCGAACAACGACCCAAGCGCCAGGCACGGCGCACCCTGCCAGCACGCAAGCGCATTGCGCTGGTGGCGCACGATGGCAAGAAGGATGAAATGCTGGCGTGGGCCAATCGCTGGCGCGATGAGCTGTCCCGCCACCAGCTGCTGGGCACGGGCACCACAGCCCGCCGCATCAGCAAGGAGCTGGGCCTCGAGGTCGAGGGCTTGCTGAGCGGCCCGCTGGGCGGTGATCAGCAGATCGGCGCGCGCATCGCCGAAGGCAATCTGGACCTGCTGGTCTTCCTGTGGGATCCGTTCGCGCCGATGCCGCACGATCCTGACGTCAAGGCGCTGCTGCGCCTGGCGGCATTGTGGAACGTGCCGGTCGCCAGCAATGCGGCCAGCGCGGACTTCCTCTTCCACTCGAAGTTGATCTCCGAGGAAGTCGAAGTGGCCGTGCCGGACGCCAATGACTGGGTCAGCACCCGCGCCTGAATGACGCTGGATGTCGCCCCATGAAAACGCCGCCTGCTCGCAAGAGAGGCGGCGTTTTCATGGCCAGATGTTGTAATCAAACTACCTTTTGCGCAGACGGGCAGTATTGCCTGCGCGGCATCTGACGAAATTGCTGCCTTCCTGCCACCTTCCCAGCTCTTTCTCTCTCCACTTCCCCGCTATCCCGCTATCCCGCTATCCCGCTATCCCGCTATCCCGCTATCCCGCTATCCCGCTATCCCTCTATCCGGCGACGCTATTCGAGAGACGCAGCTCAATCCATAACAGTAGCTCACAAGATCTGTTCAAGAAGTCAGCTCAAGAAGTCAGCTCAAGCTGACTGGCGATCACCGCACCACGCGCCGCCATGCAGTAAAGCCCGATGTGATGACTGTCTGCCTGGGGATGCGTCGCCGTATCGGGGAGCCCCAGCTGCGCGACCACTTCGGCCGGCAGGTCGTAGGTGGCACAGCCGGGCTCCAGCACCACGATGTCACGCACCTTGCCCAGCAGGCCGTGATTGCGCGCCGACAGCAACGTCAATACCAGGTCCATCACGCAGATATCGGTACAGATGCCTACCACGACCAGGGTTTCCAGCCCTTCGTCGCTCACCCACTCCTGCAGCGCATTGACCTGGGTATGGGGATCAATCGCGCCGACATAGCCATTGATGCAGTCCTTGCGCACCAGCGTGGCCTGCGGCTCCTCCTCCAGCCAGGCAAGTTCCGCCACCAGCTCATCCTCGCCGCTGCCCTGCTCACAATGGGCGGGATAAGGCGGCTCCGGCTTGCCCGGCGCATGGGAATCAATGAAGGCCAGCAAGGGGCGATTGCGCTCACTGAAGGTCCGCGCCAGCGTATCGCTGAGGGCGATCATCCTGCTGACCTGAGCATTGGGCGTCTGAGGCGCCAGCGCACCGCCTGCGACCTGACAGAAGCCGTTGATCTCATCGACGATGATCAGCCCGGCCGTCGGCAGCGAGATCGGCACCACGGCCGGCCGCACCGGCAGGCGGGCATCAAGCTCGCCGGGGGTCTTCCACTCGGCGGGAGTGGCAGGAATGCGTTGCACCACGCAGGACGCCGCGGCATCGGATGAAGTCGCGGCGTCCTGCGTCTCTGGTGTAGAGGATGCGGAGGATGTAGATGAGCGCTGGTCGGAAGACACCATGCAAAAAGGCCTCTGATGACGAATGGCCTTCAGCATAACGGAACTCAGGGCCGAGCGGCGACCCTCACCCGGCGGGCTCGCTGGTACCGGACAGCACGGCGTTGCCCTGCCCTTCATCCACCGTGGCATCACAGGAAAAGCACTGGCCGCGCACCCGCGAGTGGTCACGCCTCAGCACCGCGAATTGCGCCACACGGCCGGGGTCATCCTCGATGCGCTGGGCGAGGCACACAAGCCCCGGGCGGCGCGCCAGCGATGGCGGCGCGATGGCCAGCGTATCGCTGCGACTCTCTGCCATGTCCAGCGCATCCGCCATGTGCAGACACTCCACCCGCTCGACCTCAGGCAGGTTCTGCTGCAACCAGGCATCGCACTCTTCGAACAGGGCCTCGCGTGCCACGATACGCCTCACCGCCGACGGCGAAGCCCCGGGCGGCCCCAGCAGACTGAGACTGATGGCACGGAAGACGCGCCGCTCGACGCAGATGCCCGTCCAGAATGCCAGCGCCTGATGCGTGGTGCGCACCGGACGCTGATGCCCACGCGACCAGGGCACCACGGCGGTATCGATCTCGCCTTCCGCCAGCGCCCTGATGACCTCATCGATGCCTGCGTAAGCCTTGAGCTGGGCGTCGTTGGCATAGAGCTTGAGCGCGCACTCGCGCGAGTAACCCCCAAGGTGCCCGGGATAACCCACGCGCAAACCATCGGGAGCCGGGATCACGCCCTGCGGCGAGATATCGCCGTGGACTTCGCTAGCTGTCACCTTCATACCAGCCCCTCATGCCAATGTCTGAACAAACCTCATCCTGACAACAGCATAGCCGCAAACATGGGCGGTGTTAGGCAAAACCCACCTCGGTGACCTCAGGCAAAGCCGCCATTGGCACCGATGACCTGACCACTTACCCAGCCGGCATCTTCGCTGGCAAGCCAGGCCACCACGGCTGCGACATCCTGCGGGTCCGCAATGCGCCCCAGCGCCGCCATGCCCTTGAGGCGCTCGATGGTCTCTTCACTCTTGCCATGACGAAACAGGCCGGTGTCCGTCGGGCCCGGCGCCACGGCATTGACCGTGATGCCTCGCTCGCCGACTTCCTTGGCCAGCACCCGCGTCAGCTGGTCCACCGCGGCCTTGGAAGCCGCATAGGGCCCGTAGGTCGCGAACATCTGCCGCGTCACCGAGGTGGACATGTTGATCACGCGTCCGTCATCGCGCAGATGCCGCGCCGCCTCACGCATCAGATTGAAGGAGCCGGTCAGATTGGCCTGCATCAGGTGGGCGAAGTCGTCATCCGTGAAATCGGCGATGGGCTTGTAGATGCTCATGCCGGCATTGTTGACCAGGATATCCACGCCGCCGTACACGCGCCGGGCTTCGGTGAACAATTGTGCCGCGTCGCTGCTGACACCGACATCGGCCTGTACGGCGATCGCCTTGCCGCCCCGCGACTCGATATCCGTCACGACCTGCAAGGCGCCATCACTGTCGCTGCGATAGTTGACGATGACGTGAGCGCCGTCCGCCGCCAGGCGCTGCGCGATCCCGGCACCGATCCCGCGTGAAGCCCCACTGACTACCGCCACCTTGCCGCTCAACCGCTGTGCATTCTCGGACATAGCTGTCTCCTCTTTCGTCATGGGCGATCGATCTCAAGGACCATCAATAATGAGCGCCTTGCGAGTGTCAGTCAGACCTCATCATTGCAGCAAGCGAATGCCGCTGACACCCCTGCAACGTGGGGTTTCGTAGAAACGAAAAACCGCCACCCCGGGCATGCCGGCGGTGGCGGTTGTTTACAGCGGCGGCCTGCCTCAGGCTTCGCCGTTGGCCTGACGCTCGAAGGTATCGGCGCGCAGGATCTCGATCCAGTAGCCATCGGGGTCCTTCACGAAGGCCAGTCCCTTCATCTTGCCATCATCGGGGCGCTTGACGAACTCGACGCCCAGCGACTCGAAACGCTCGGCAGCCGCGTAGACATCCGGCACGCTGACCCCGATATGGCCGAAGCCCTGCGGTTGGGCGTTGCCGTCATGGTAGGCGAAGTCCGGGTCATTCTCGGTGCCCCAGTTATGGGTCAGCTCCAGCATCGCCTCACGCCCGAAGGTGTAGGTGGTGCGCTTGAGGTCATCACCGGGCACTTCACTGGCCTGGTCGTCATCCAGATAGGCGAGGAAATAGAGGCTGAACTGCATTTCCGGGAAGTCGAGCTTGCGCACCAGACGCATGCCCAGCACGCGGGTGTAGAAATCCAGGCTGCGCTCGGGGTCCTTGATGCGCAGCATGGTCTGGTTGAAGACGTAGCCACGGGTGGCCGGGTCAATCTGCTCACTCAGTCCGGGAACCTGCTCGAAATGTGTTGCCATGTTGGTCCTTCCACAGGAAAGGACGGCAGAGCCTCGAAGATGCCCGGCCGCCCCTGGTGATCGTATAGCTGTCAGATGGTGACGGCGGCCAGATTTTGCAACCTCGCCGCCGCTGCCATCACGCGATCTCGATCAGCACTTCCCCCGGCGTGACACGATCGCCACGCGCGACATGAATGGCCTTGACGGTACCGTCGACACGCGCGGCGATCTCGGTCTCCATCTTCATCGCCTCACTGATCAGCACCGACTGGCCCGCGGTGACGCTGTCACCGACCGCGACCAGCACCTCGACGATGTTGCCCGGCATCGCGGTGGTGACATGGCCCGGCGCCGAGGCGCTGGCACGTCCGCCGCTCTGGCCGCCCGCCACGTAATCGTCCTTGGCCTCGAACACCACCTCTTCCGGCATGCCGTCCAGGGTCAGATAGACGTGACGCTTGCTGCCCTTGGCGCCGCCGACGCCGGTGATCTGCACCGCGTAGGACTCGCCGTGCACGTCGATGACGAATTCGGTCGGCACGCCAGAGGTCACCGGACGCTCCGCCTCGCCCTGGGGGATGATTTCCGGTGTGAGCGTGCCGGCACGGCGCTCATTGAGGAAGTCACGTCCCAGCTCCGGGAACATGGCGAAGGTCAGCACGTCCTCGGGGGACTCGGCCAGCTCGCCCAGCTCCTCGGTGAGGCGCGTCATCTCCGGCGCGAGCAGGTCGGCCGGGCGCCCGACTTCCACCGGCGCGTTGCCGATGGCACGTGAGCGGACTTCTTCGTTGACCTGTGCCGGCGCCTGGCCATAACCGCCCTGCAGGTAGCGCTTCACCTCGTTGGTGATGCTCTTGTAGCGCTCGCCGGTCAGCACGTTGAGAACCGCCTGGGTGCCGACGATCTGCGAGGTCGGGGTGACCAGCGGCGGATAGCCGAGATCGGCACGCACACGCGGGATCTCATCGAAGACCTCACGGATGCGTTCCAGGGCGTTCTGCTCCTTCAGCTGGCTGGCCAGGTTGGACATCATGCCGCCGGGGATCTGACTGATCTGGACCGAGACATCCTCGCGGGTGAATTCGCTCTCAAAGGCCGAATACTTGCTGCGCACCTCGTGGAAGTAATCACCGATCTCGCGCAGCGACTCCAGCTCAAGGCCGGTATCCCACTGGGTGCCGCGCAGCGAGGCCACGAAGGATTCGGTGGCCGGATGGCTGGTGCCGCCGGCGAAGGCCGAGATGCAGGTGTCGATGTGGCGACAGCCCGCCTCGACGGCCTTGATCTGGCATTGCGGCGCCAGGCCCGCCGTGGCGTGGCTGTGCAGGTGGACCGGCACCTCGACCGCCTCGACCAGCGCGCTGACCAGGTCATAGGTCGCGTACGGCGTCAGCAGGCCGGCCATGTCCTTGATGGCGATGGAATCGGCACCCATCTCGACCAGCTTGCGCGCCTGCTCGACGTACATCTCCAGCGTATGCACCGGGCTCACGGTGTAGCAGATGGTGCCCTGGGCGTGCTTGCCGGCCTTCTTGACCGCGCGCATGGCGGTTTCCATGTTGCGCAGGTCATTCAGGGCATCGAAGACACGGAAGATATCGATGCCACCTGCCGCAGCGCGCTCGACGAAGGCCTCCACCACGTCATCGGCGTAGTGACGATAGCCGAGCAGGTTCTGGCCGCGCAGCAGCATCTGCAGCGGGGTATTGGGCATGGCTTCCTTGAGCGCCTTCAGACGCGCCCAGGGGTCTTCCTTCAAAAAACGCACGCAGGCATCGAAGGTCGCGCCGCCCCACACTTCGAGACTGTAGAAACCGGCCTGATCGAGCCGCGCGGCAATCGGCAGCATGTCCTCGGTGCGCATGCGCGTCGCGATCAATGACTGGTGGCCATCGCGCAGCACGACTTCGGTGACCTTGACGCGCTCGGCGTGATCGACGGCGGGAGTGTTGGGAGTTGCAGCTGTCATGTCTGGGGTCCTTCTAATTGTTGGCTACGTGAACCGGGGGAAGATCAGGGAAGATTCACGACATCAGGGGCATCAGGTGCGCATCAGAGACCGGCGTGGGCCGCGATGGCCGCCGCGATCGCCAGCGCCGTCTGTTCCGGCAGGCGCTTGACCGAGTACTGGGTCAATTCCGGGTGAGCGGCCACGAAGCCGGTATCGAAGTGTGCATTGCGGAAATCAGGGTGCTTGAGGATTTCCTGATAGTAAGGCGCCGTGGTCTTAACGCCCTGCAGACGCATGTCATTGAGGGCACGTGAACCACGATTGATGACCTCTTCCCAGGTCAGCCCCCACACGATGAGCTTCAGACACATGGAGTCGAAATACGGCGGGATGGTGTAGCCGGTATAGATCGCGGTATCGGTACGCACGCCAGGCCCGCCCGGCGCGTAGTAGCGCGTGATGCGCCCGAAGCTTGGCAGGAAGTCGTTCTTGGGGTCCTCGGCGTTGATGCGGAACTGGATCGCATAGCCGTGATGGCGAATGTCTTCCTGACGGAAGGCCAGCTTGTGGCCCCAGGCGATGCGGATCTGCTCGCGCACGATGTCCACGCCGGTGATGGCCTCGCTGATGGTGTGCTCCACCTGCACGCGAGTGTTCATCTCCATGAAGTAGATCTCGTTGCCCTTGACCAGAAACTCCACGGTACCGGCGTTGCGATAGCCGACGGCGCGGGCGGCACGTACCGCCATCTCACCGACGTAGGAGCGCTGCTCCGGTGTCAGCTGCGGGCTGGGAGCGATCTCGATCAGCTTCTGGTTGCGACGCTGGATGGAGCAGTCACGCTCGAACAGATGAATCACGTTGTCGTGATTGTCGGCCAGGATCTGCACCTCGATATGCAGCGGGTCGACCACGCAACGCTCGAGGAACACATCGGCACTGCCGAAGGCCTTGGTGGCTTCCGAGATCACACGACCCCAGGCTTGCTCGAGCTGATGAGCATCATCACAACGCCGGATACCGCGCCCCCCACCGCCTGAGGTAGCCTTGAGCATGACGGGGTAGCCGACCTGCTCGGCGACACTCAGCGCCTCCTCGACATCGGCCAGATTGCCTGCCGAGCCCGGCGTCACCGGCACGCCGGCCGCCTTCATGGCATCACGGGCCTGGGTCTTGTCACCCATGCGGGCGATGACACTGCTGGCCGGCCCCACGAAGGCGATACCCGCCGCTTCACAGATGGCCGCGAATTCGGCGTTCTCCGACAGGAATCCGTAACCCGGATGGATGGCGTCACAGCCGGTCTCGCGCGCGAGATCGACCAGGCGGCGGGCATCCAGATAGCCGGCCAGCGGGTCTTCGCCGATGAAATGCGCTTCATCGGCGCGTTTGACGTGCAAGGAGAAACGATCAGGTTCGGTGTAGACAGCGACTGAGCGGATGTCCATCTCGGCACAGGCGCGTACAATGCGCACTGCGATTTCCCCTCGGTTGGCAATCAGCAACTTGCGAAACATGGTGACTCTCCCGGACGTGACGCGTGATCTTGTTGTGGTGCTCTGGTCGTGCACTTGTCATTGACCGCCAGACGCGACAACGGCGCTGACAGACACGAGGTAGCATGCGTTCCACGCTACCCAGCGAGAGACCAATAGAAAAGTTGATATTTTTTTGCCAATCTATAAGTAAAACCTTATGACTGGGTGTGTCATGTCGCGTCCAAACTTGTTGAATCGCTTAACTTTCAGACAGTTACAGGTGTTCCAAGCGGTTCATCGCCAACAGTCCTACTCCCGTGCGGCCGAGCAACTTGGCCTGACGCAACCCGCCGTCAGTGCCCAGATTCGTCAATTGGAGCAGGCACTCGAGCAATCGCTGTTCAAATATGCCGGCAAGACGCTACATATCCTGCCGGCGGCTGATGCCCTGGCGAACTCGGTGCAGTCGATCTTCGGCGAGGTCTCGAGCCTGCAGATGGAGCTGTCGGAGATCGCCGGCACCATCCGCGGCGAGCTCAATCTGGCTGCCGTGTCCACCGCTCAGTACGTGGTGCCGCATATTCTGGCGCGCTTTCGGGCGCGGTATCCGGAAGTGTCGGTGCGCCTGCGCGTCTGCAATCGTGGTCAGGCGCTCGAGCGCCTCGCCGAGCGGCGCGATGATCTGGTGATCATGGGCATGGTGCCGGATGACGCCAATCTGGCCTTCATGCCGATTCTCGACAACGAGCTGATCCCCGTCGTCTGGCCCGGTCATCCGCTGCTGGAGGTCAAGGGCATCACCCTGGAAGACCTCGCGCAGTACTACATGCTGATGCGTGAACCCGGCTCCGGCACGCGTACCGCCTTCGAGGAGTTCGCCGCACGCGAGCGCGTTTCACTGCGCCATACGCTGGAGCTGGGCTCCAATGAGGCCATCAAGCAAGGCGTGATGGCGCACCTGGGCGTGGCGATCCTGCCGCGACTGTCGGTTCAGCTCGAGCTGGCCTCAGGCTTGCTGGCCTCGCCCTCGCTGCCGGGCTTCCCGCTCAGACGCAGCTGGTGCACCGTCTACCCCAAGGACCGCTACCCCACGCCGGTCACCGAGCTGTTCCTGCGCTTCGTGCGCGAGCTGCTGCCGGAACTCAATGCTCACTTCAGCGCGCCGATGGAGCCCATCCCCGGGCACAGCGTGGCCTGCCTGCCGCTGGCGACCGAGCAATGAACATAGCGCCCTGATGGCGCAAGCCACATGAAAAAACCGCCATGGAGACAAGCTCCATGGCGGTTTTTTCGTTCAGGCAACTGACGTCATGTCAGCAGTGCGGCTTACTTCACTTCCACACCGTGCGCCTGCTTGTCGGCGTGGTAGGAAGAGCGCACCAGCGGGCCGGAGGCGACATGCGAGAAGCCCATCTCGCGCGCCTTCTGGCCGAGCCAATCGAAGGTGTCCGGGTGCACCCAGCGGTCGATGGGCAGGTGGTTGCGCGACGGCTGCATGTACTGACCCAGGGTCAGCATGTCGACACCGTGGTTGCGCAGGTCCTGCATGACTTCGAGCACCTGCTCGTCAGTCTCGCCGACACCCAGCATCAGACCGGACTTGGTCTTCACTTCCGGACGACGCTCCTTGTAGCCCTTGAGCAGATCAAGTGACCACTGGTAGTCGGCACCCGGACGCACGCGACGATAAAGGCTCGGCACGGTTTCCAGGTTGTGGTTGAAGACGTCCGGCGGCGTCTGCTCGAGCACGTCCAGCGCGACCTGCATGCGGCCACGGAAGTCCGGAACCAGCACTTCGATCTCGGTGCCATCGCACTTCTCGCGAATCTCGCGGATGCACTCGGCGATGTGGTTGGAGCCACCGTCGCGCAGGTCATCACGGTCGACGGAGGTCACGACGACGTAATTCAGGCGCATCTCGGCGATGGCCTCGGCCAGCTCGCGCGGCTCGTCGGCATTCAGCGCGTTGGGGCGACCGTGCGCCACGTCGCAGAACGGGCAACGACGGGTGCAGATGTCACCCATGATCATGAAGGTCGCGGTGCCGCCACTGAAGCACTCGCCCAGGTTCGGGCAGGAGGCTTCTTCACAGACCGTGTGCAGGCCGTGCTTGCGCAGCGTCTGCTTGATGCGCGTGACTTCCGGCGAGGCCGGCATGCGCACACGCAGCCAGTCCGGCTTCTTGGGCAAGGTCTCGGTGGGAATCACCTTGACCGGAATGCGGGCAACCTTCTCGGCGCCGCGCAACTTCACGCCACGCTCCTTGCGGGCAGGAGCAGCGGAGGGAGCGGGCTTCGTGGTAGCGATGGTCTCGGTCATCAGTTCTGTCCTGCTGTTCGAGAAATGTCAGCCAGTGCCGCGGGCAGGCCGCTCACCGGAGTCAGGGTCACATCGCCCAGGCTTGCGCCCAGACAACGCACCAGGCGGTCACGCTCGCTGGCAAGATCCACCGGTGCGCGAACGAGATCGCGCAGCTGGGTCATCGCCATGCCGGCATAGCCGCAGGGATTGATGCGCCCGAAGGGCGCGAGGTCCATGTCCAGATTGATCGCCACGCCATGGAAACTGCAACCACGCCGGATGCGCAGTCCCAGCGAGGCGATCTTGGCCTCTTCCATCGAACGACGCGGGTCATCGCCACGCTGCGCCGACTTCTTCACATAGACGCCAGGCGCGTCCGGACGCGGATAGGCCTCGATGCCATGCTCGGCCATCGCCGCCACCACCGTCTCTTCCAGCGCCGTCACCAGCTGGCGAACGCCGATGCCGCCCCGCTTGACGTTGAGCAGCGGGTAGAGCACCAGCTGGCCGGGCCCATGATAGGTCACCTGGCCGCCACGGTCGGTCTGCACCACCGGAATGTCGCCCGGCATCAACAGATGCTCCGGCTTGCCCGCCTGGCCCTGGGTAAAGACCGGCGGGTGCTCCACCACCCACAGCTCGTCCGGCGCATCGGCCGCACGCGTATCGGTGAAGTGGCGCATGGCCGACCACACCTCATCATAGGCCTTGAGGCCGAGGTGGTAGACGTGAATCGTGTTCATGCATGCGCTCCTGTCATCAAGGCGCAAGACAAGGAAATCCAGCGTTTCATGCCTGGATCACAGCACCATGTGGATGCGACCGGTGGCCTTGAGGTCACGGTGCAGCGCATCCAGCTGATCGGTACCGGTGGCACGGATCACCACACGGATGCTGCGGTAGTTGCCGTTCTTGCTGTCCTGCCAGGTGATGGCCGTCGCATCGAAGCCCGGCGCATGCACTTCCAGGATATTGCAGACCACTTCGACGAGATCTTCTGCGGCGGTGCCGACGATCTTGAGGGAGAAATCACACGGGAATTCAATCTTCGGGGGCGTCTGCCCACCAGCTGCTGGCGTCTTGGCCATGGGGATAGCCCTTCAGGTAACTCTATTTCCGACCATTCTACTCAACAAAGGGCGATCCGTCAGCCGGATCGCCCTTTGTTGAGTACACGACCGCGATATTCAGGGGCGCGCGCCTGGCACCGCCAGCACGCACGCCCCACTGTCATCACTGAATCATGTCATCGGCCGCGTCACTTCGCACAGCCAGACGACTGACTCAGTTGAACAGGCCGTGGAAGAACAGCATCAGGGCATCCCACAGACGCTTGAACAGGCCGCCCTGCTCCACCGGCTCCAGTGCGACCAGCGGTTCTTCGGCCAGCACCTTGTCGTCCAGCTTGATCTGCAGGGTACCGTACTGCTCGCCGGCTTGAACCGGGGCCTTGATGGTGTCCTTGAGATCAAGACGCGCGGTCAGCTTGTCAGCCTGGCCACTCGGCACGGTCAGGAAGACGTCCTGAGCCATGCCCAGACGCACCTGGTCCTTCTCGCCACCCCAGACACGCGCCTGATTGAGCACCGCGCCCTTGTCATAGAGCTTCTTGCTCTCGAAGTAACGGAAGCCGTAGGTCAACAGCTTCTGGGATTCCTGCGCACGCGCCTCTTCGGACTTGGTACCCATCACGACACTGATCAGGCGGGTATCTTCCTTCTTGGCGGATGCCACCAGGCAGTAGCCGGCTTCTTCGGTGTGGCCGGTCTTCAGGCCATCGACATCCTTGTCACGCCACAGCAGCTTGTTGCGGTTCGGCTGCTTGATGCCATTCCAGGTGAAGTACTTCTGGGAATAGATCTCGTAGTGATCCGGGTAGTCCTTGATGATGCGACGCGCCAGAATCGCCAGGTCGTGCGCCGTGGAGTAATGCTCCGCGTGCGGCAGGCCAGTGGCGTTCATGTAATGGGTGTTCTTCATGCCCAGACGCTTGGCGTGCTGGTTCATCAGGTCGGCGAAGGAACCTTCGCTGCCGCCGATGCGCTCGGCCAGCGCGACGCTGGCGTCGTTGCCGGACTGGATGATGACACCGTGCAGCAGGTCATCGACGGTGACGCTGGTGCCTTCGCGGATGAACATGCGCGAGCCACCCGTCTTCCAGGCATTGACGCTGATGCGGACCTTCTCGTCCGGGCTCAGCTTGCCGTCGTCCATCTCGCTCTCGACCAGGTAGGCCGTCATCATCTTGGTCAGACTGGCCGGCGGCAGGCGCTTGTCGGCGTTGTGCTCGACCAGGATGCGCCCGGAATTGGCGTCCATCAGGATCCAGGAAGAAGCCGCCAGCTGCGGCGCCGCCGGAATCAGGGTATCCGTCTCGATGGCGTGGGCCGGGGTGGCGGCAACGCCTGCGAACAGCGCAATGCCGCTGGCCGCCATCAGCGCGGAGAATCGACGCCGAAGAGGAAGAAGTCGGGCTTTCAGGGACATGTTGGAATCTCTTTGACACTCATGCATAAGCCGAGGCTTGCGCCTCGGCCAGGTTGCGCCTCTTCACGAAGCGCATGATGGATGAAAACGGGCCTGCGGCCCTTATCGCTCTGCCGTGACGCTGAAGGCCCCGGCATAGCCAGCATCGGCCAGCGCCGACTTGAGCGATTCAATACGGACATTGTCTTCCAGCGGGCCGACCTGAACCTTGTAGAGGTCGCCGCTGCCCAGCACGCGAGTCGGACGTCCCAGACGGGAGCTGACACTGGCACGAATGCTGTCGGCCTTGCTCAGATCACTGACCGCCGCGACCTGCAGGAAGGTAGCTTCCCCGTTCGCCACGGAGGACGTGCTGCTCGGCGCAGCAGAGGCTACCACGGGCTTGGCGGCAACGCTCGCGCCGGAAGCGCTCGAGGCCACGGAACCGCCGGTTGCCTGCATCGCGTCAAGCCCGGCAATGCCTTGCTCGCGGCGCACCGCCTGGCTGCGCGCCAGCAGACGCTCGGACTCTGCTGTGCCCTGGGTCGGACTCGGGCCCGGCTTCCAGGTCGTGGCGTCGAGGGTCTCGACACGCACGTGCCCGGTACCGTGGCCCAGCATGTCCAGTCGCCATGCCGCGCTGTAGGACAGGTCGATCAGGCGGTCTTCATGGAAGGGGCCGCGGTCGTTGACCTTGACGATGACCTGCTTGCCGTTGTCCAAATTGGTGACACGCGCATAGGTCGGCAATGGCAGCGACTTGTGGGCCGCCGTCATGGTGTACATGTCATAGATCTCGCCACTGGCGGTGGCGTAGCCATGAAACTTCTTGCCGTACCAGGAAGCAGTGCCCTCGGCCACGTACCCGCGCGGATCATCCATCACGCGATAGGTCTTGCCCCATACCTCGTACTCGCTGCGATTGCCGCTGCGGGTATAGGGTTCGACACGTGGCACCTCATCGGGCACCGCCGAGACATCCGGCGCATCATCGGGATAGGCATCGCTGTCCATCTCGTAGCGGCCATTCTTGCCCGCCTTCTTGCCGGTGCTCGCCGAGGCACCATCACTGACCTGGGTGCCACCCCCACTGCTGGCACAGCCGGCCAGCAGGGCAAGCGCGAGGGTCAGCGGTAGCGCGCGTGACCAGCTCATCCCGCACCTCCGTCCTCGAGACGACGCTTGATCGCCCGGGAGAGCTCATCGACGGCCATCGCATACATGTGGCTGTGGTTGTAGCGCGTGATGACGTAGAAGTTGTCGAAGCCGACGGCGTAGCGATAGCCCTGCTTCAGGTCCAGCGCCAACGGAATCACCTGGGTATTGCCGGCCACGTCGTCTGCCACCTGGACACCGGCCGCCTCGAGCGCGGAAACGCTCATGTACGGCTTTTTCGTCTTGTTGAAGGTGACGGAGGACGGCGGCGTCCCGGGACCATCCGCGGCGCTGACCACCGGCGCACCGGCCTTCCAGCCATGACGCGCGAAGTAGTTGCCGACGCTGCCGATGGCATCGACCGGGTTGTGCCACAGATCACGCACGCCATCGCCATCGAAATCGACCGCATAGGCCTGATAGCTGGTCGGGATGAACTGCGGATAGCCCATCGCGCCGGCGTAGGAGCCCTTGATGGAGAGCGGGTCGATGCCCTGCTCAATCGTCAGCTGCAGGAAGGCCGCCAGCTCGCCACGGAAGAACTTGCCGCGACGCGGGTGATCGAAGGCCAGCGTGGAAAGTGAATCGATCACGCGGTGAGTGCCGGTGTGCTTGCCGAAGAAGGTCTCGACACCGATGATGGCGGCGATGACTTCCGGGGGCACACCATACTCGGCCTGGGCGCGATCGAAGGTCTCACGATGCTCGGCGATGAACTTCACACCGGCTTCGATGCGTGATTGCTTCATGAAGATGGCGCGGTACTGGTCCCAGCGCAGATGACCTTCCGCCGGACGCGACATGGCATCCAGCACCTTCTGGCTGTAATCGGCCTGGTTCATCAGCTCGGTCACGCGATCGCGATCCAGCCCCTTGGCCACCAGCTCGTCGACCAGCTTGGCCGTTTCCGGGTGAGTCGCCGGGGCGAAGCCATCAGGCGCCGCCTTGGCCACGCCTGACATTCCCAGCAGCGGTGCCACCATCACCAGGGCTGCGCCCCAGTGCTTCAGACGTCGCCCACGCGCATTGATCACCGTCATCGACTCTCTCCTTGCCTGTCTGCGAGCTTGGGCTCGCGAATGTCCTTGCCACTCGGCAACTGGCCGCCACGTCATCGCGACAATAGGCGCCGGTGGGTATGAATGCTCATGAGAATACCGAAGCCTGCCAGCAAGGTCACGCTGGAGGTCCCACCATAACTGACCAGCGGCAACGGGACGCCAACGACCGGCAAGATACCCGATACCATGCCGATGTTGACGAAGACGTAGACGAAGAACGTCAGGATGATCGCGCCCCCCGTCAGCCGAGCAAAACTGTCCTGGCCATTGTTGGACATCACCAGCCCGCGCAGCACGATCAGCACGTAGAGCCCCAGGAAGAAGCTCATGCCGATCAGGCCGAACTCCTCCCCGATGACCGCGACGATGAAGTCGGTATGGCGCTCCGGCAGAAACTCGAGCTGGGACTGGGTCCCCAGGGTATAGCCCTTGCCGAAGATGCCGCCCGAGCCGATGGCCGTCTTGGACTGGATGATGTTCCAGCCCGCGCCGAGCGGATCAGACTCCGGATTGAGGAATGTCAGCACACGGCGACGTTGATAGTCGTGCATCACCATCCACAGAAGCGGCAATGCCGAGGCGATCAAGGCGCCGAAGAAGGCGATCAGCTTCCAGGAAAGCCCCGCCAGCAGGATCACGAACACCCCCGCCGCGGCGACCAGCAACGAGGTGCCGAGGTCCGGCTGGCGCGCGATCAGCAGCACCGGCGCGACGATGATCACGGCGCAGATGGCCAAGTCTCGCCAGCGAGGGGGCAGCGGGCGCTGCCCGAGCCAGCAGGCGACCATCATCGGCATCGCCAGCTTCATCAGCTCAGAGGGCTGGAAGCGCACCACCCCGGGGATGACCAGCCAGCGCTGGGCGCCCATGCCGACATCCCCCAGCACCTCCACCGCCACCAGCATCAGGAAGCCGGCGCCATAGGCGACCGGCGCCCAGCGGTAAAGCGTCGCGGGTGACAGCTGGGCGAGCCCGATCATGATCACCAGTGCCAGCGCCTGACGTGAGGCCTGGCGCAGCGTGAAGTCGATATCCTGGCCACTGGCGCTGTAGAGCACGATCAGCCCGCAGCCGAGCACGGCCAGCAGCAACAGCAACAGCCAGGGGTCGAGGTGGATACGCTCCCACAGGCTGGTGCGGCGGCGATGACTGAGATCTCCACCTACACCACGCATCGAGCGCTGATAATCAGTCGGCATCGTTCTCTCCTTGCTCACCCTCGCCCGCCGGTGCCTCCGGGGGTGCCAGAGCGGCAGCCAGCGTGAGCGCCGCCTCACGCGCCTCGGGGTCAATGCGCGGCAACAGCCAGTAATCGGTGACGGCGCGCGCCATCGGGCCGGCCACGGAGCTGCCGCCCTGGCCGTTCTCGATCACCACGGAGACGGCGATCTCCGGGTGCTCGACCGGCGCAAAGGCGGCGAACAGGGCGTGGTCACGCAGACGCTCCGCGAGCTCCTTGCCGTTGTATTTCTGGTCCTGTCCGAGGGTGAAGACCTGCGCGGTACCGGACTTGCCGGCCATGCGGTACTTGAGGCCGGGCCCGACATACTTGCGGGCCGTGCCTTCTCGCCCGCTGACCACGTCCTCGAGGGCGGAGATGACATCGTCCCACCACGCCGGATTGTCCAGCACCACATCCGGCTTCTCCTCGCTTCTGGGCAACAATACCGTCTCGTCACCGATGCGCTTGGCCAGGTGAGGCGTCACGTGCCTGCCGCGATTGGCCAGCACGGCCTCCGCCGAGGCGAGCTGCAACGGCGTGGCAAGCCAGTAGCCCTGACCGATACCGATGGAGATGGTCTCGCCGGGGTACCAGGGCTTGTCGTAGCGATTGCGCTTCCATTCCTTGGACGGCATCAGACCGGGCAGCGCGCCCTGCACATCCAGCGCCGTCTGCTCACCGAAGCCGAACTTGTGCATGTACTCGCTGATGCGGTCGATCCCCAGGCGATAGGCGACGTTGTAGAAGAAGGTGTCATTGGACACCGCAATGCCACGCCGCATGTTGACGCGCCCATGCCCCCAGCGCAGCCAGTTGCGATACTTGTGGCTGTCATTGGGCAGCTGGAAATAGCCGGGGTCGTAGAAGGTGGTGCTGGTGGTGATGGCACCGTTCTCCAGCCCCGCCAGCGACATGAAGGGCTTCACGGTCGAGGCCGGCGGGTACTGGCCGCGAATGGCACGATTGAACAGCGGCAGGTCGATATCATTCTGCAGCGCACGATAGCTCTTGACGCTGATGCCGGTGACGAACTCATTGGAGTTGAAGCCCGGCACGGAGGCCATCGCCAGGATGTCGCCCGTCTTAGGCTCGATGGCCACGATGGCACCACGTCGCCCCTTGAGCAGCCGATAGGCGAGATCCTGCAGGCCGCGGTCGATGGTCAGCGTCAGGTCCTTGCCCGGCACCGGATCGATCCGCGACAGCTCACGCAGCACGCGGCCCCGCGCATTGGTTTCCACCTTGCGCAGGCCCGCCTGACCGTGCAGCTCCTCTTCATAGAAGCGCTCGATACCGGTCTTGCCGATGAAGTGGGTGCCCGAATAGTTGCCCTTGTCGAGGGTCTTGAGCTCGGCCTGATTGATGCGCCCCACGTACCCCAGGGTATGCGACAGCGGCTTGGCGTCCGGGTAGTAGCGCAGCAGCTGCGCCTCGACCTCGACGCCGGGCAGGCGATAGCGATTGACGGCCAGACGCGCGATCTGCTCCTGACTCAATTCACTCATCAACAAGGCGGGCTGATAGGGGCGTTGACGCTGACGCGAGCGTTCCTTGAAGTCTTCGACTTCATCGGGCGGCAGATCGAGAATCTCGACCAGGCGCTCAAGCGTCGTCTCGAGATCACCGGCGCGTTCGCGCACGATGGTGAGATTGTAGTTGGGACGGTTTTCGGCGAGCAGCTGACCATTGCGGTCATAGATCAAGCCGCGCGTAGGCGGCAAGGGCTCGACACGCACACGGTTCTTGTCCGAGCGCGTCGTATAGATGTCGTGTTCCACGACCTGCAGGAAGAGCAGCCGCGCCAGCAGACATCCGGCCAGCACCAGCACAAGGCCGGCAGCCACGATGCTGCGAAGGCGAAAGATCCGCACTTCCTGTTGAGGATTCTTTATCGTCGCCCGGCGTTGGCGCATGGCGGGTCTCGCAACCAGTGTCGTGTCGCAAGCGGCAGGCGCTTACCGGTGATAGGGGTGCCCGACCAGCAATGTCCAGGCGCGGTAAAGCTGTTCCGCCAGCACGATGCGCACCAGGGGGTGCGGCAGCGTCAGTGCCGAGAGCGACCAGCGCTGATCGGCACGTGCCAGCAGGCGTGGGTCGAGTCCATCCGGACCACCGATGAGGATGGCCACGTCTCGCCCTCCCAGCCGCCAATCATCGGCATGCTGGGCAAGCTGCTCGGTACTCCAGGCCTTACCTAGGACATCAAGGGCGACAACATGTTCATTTCCCTTGAGTTTTTCAAGCATCCGGTCGCCTTCACTGGCCATGGCACGGGCGATGTCCGCATTCTTGCCGCGATTGCCGGGCGCCAGCTCGATGAACTCAAGCGAAAAATCCCGCGGCATGCGCTTGAGATATTCCCGGCTACCCTTCTCCACCCAGTCCGGCATCTTCTGCCCGACCGCCAAAACTCGGATCTTCATGTCCTGTCCCGTGCTGTGTCAGAACGACGGGCGAGCCCGCAGTCCTTCCATCGGATACTTCCTGCCCGCGACATCGCGACCGGCAAGGACGTAACGCGCGGTTGGCATGCCCCGACGAGCAACCCGTCGGGTCAGGCTGGCAGGATCAGTGGCTCTGCTCGTACTCTTCACGCGTTTCGCGGGGCAGATCGCTCCACAGGCGCTCGAGGTCGTACAGGGCACGGGTTTCGGCCAGCATGACGTGGACGACGACATCGCCCAGATCCAGCAGCACCCAGTCGGAGCCGTTGTCGCCTTCACAGCCCAGCGGCTTGACGCCGGCTTCTTTCACGGTGACCTGCACGTTGTTGGCCAGCGCGGAGATATGGCGGCTGGACGTACCGGTCGCGATCACCATCACATCGGTGACGCTGGTCAGCTTGGAGACATTGATCTCGCTGATTTCCTGGGCCTTGAGTTCTTCAAGGGCGTCGACAACCAGGTTTTTAAGAGCTTCGGTCTGCATGATTCCTCGGGAGTTTGTTCGGCAGGGGGCGCATTCTACCCGTTGGCGATGCGCGCGCCTATGGGCATCGTCATTTACTCGCCAAAGGGGCGCCACGCACGGCGATGCGGATCGCGGCAGCGACGCCCCCTCTCATGATGCCACGCTCGCACGCGACAAGACGTTCAGAGCCACAACGCTCAGCTCGATGATGGGCACAGCTCGATGATGGACTCAGGCTGATGATGGGCTCAGGTCGATGACGGACAATAGAGGCCATGCGCTTCGATATGACGGATCACCGCTTCCGGCAGCAGGTAGCGCACGCTGTCACCCAGCGCGAGGCGCTCGCGCACGAAGGTGGCACTGATGGCCATGCGCGTCGGCAGCGACAGGCGCAACAGGTGGCCACCCGGGCGCGCCATCAAGGCCGCCACCGAGTCGACCTCGCGCCCCTGGATCAACGCTTCGAGCGCCCGGGGCAGCGGTGCATCATGGTCCGGCCGCTCGATCACCACCACATGGGCATCATCGAACAGACGGTCGGCGGCATGCCATTCCCCGAGCTTGAGGAAGGCGTCATGGCCAATGGCCATCACCAGCCGCGCCTGCGGGCCATATTCGGCACGCAGACTGGCCAGGGTGTCGGCACTGTAGGAGGGGCCATCGCGCAGCAGCTCACGCCCATCGGCCTTGAGGCCCGGCTCTGCCTCTATCGCGGCTTCCAGCATCGCCAGCCGCTGGTCACTGCTGACGCCGGGCGCGGCGCGATGCGGCGGCTGATGCGAAGGCACCAGCAGCACATGGTCCAGCCCCAGCGCTTCGCGCAGCTCGATGGCACTGCGCAGATGGCCGTGATGGATGGGATCGAAGGTTCCGCCGAGCATGGCGACACGCGGTACCGGGCCGAGGCAGCCCTCGAAGCCCGGCTCCGCTGCCGTGTCAGTCCTTGAGCGTGAGTCATGTGCCGACTCGGTGCCGTGATGCACGGCCTCACGCTCCTGCGCGAGACCATCGGCATTCAAGGGGCGCTGGGTATCCTCCAGCGCCTCGGGCGACAGGGCCTGCTCGTTCGTCAGGGTCCTCTCGTTCGTCAAAGTCTGCTCGTTCGTCAAGGTCTGCGCGGGCGCGACCTGATCCTCGGCGGGTGAGACCTGGTCCTTCACTGGCGAATCTGCCCATCACCGAACACGATGTACTTGCGGGTCGTCAGGCCCTCAAGCCCGACCGGGCCACGCGCATGCAGCTTGTCGGTGGAGATGCCGATCTCGGCGCCCAGGCCATATTCGAAGCCATCGGCGAAGCGGGTGGAGGCGTTGACCATCACCGAGCTGGAATCGACTTCCGCCATGAAACGGCGCGCCAGCGCATAGTTCTCGGTGATGATGGCCTCGGTGTGCCCGGAGCTGTGACGCTCGATATGCGACATCGCCTCATCGACGCCATCCACGATGCGAATCGCCAGAATCGGCGCCAGGTATTCGGTATCCCAGTCTTCCGCACTGGCGGCCACGGCCTGCGGCAGCACTTCGCAGGTACGCTCGCAACCGCGAATCTCGACTTCATGTGCCGCCAGACGCTCGGCAATACGCGGCAGGACCTCGGCGGCAACCGGCGCATCGACCAGCAGAGTCTCCATGGTGTTGCAGGTGCCGTAGCGGTGGGTCTTGGCGTTCTCGGCGATCCGGACCGCCATCGCCAGGTCAGCCGTGGCATCGATATAGACGTGGCAGATGCCATCGAGGTGCTTGATGACCGGCACGCGCGCATCACGCGAGATACGCGAGATGAGGCTCTTGCCACCGCGCGGAATGATGACGTCGACGAACTCGGGCATCGCGATCAGCTCACCGACCGCGGCGCGGTCCGTGGTGGCGACGACCTGCACTGCAGTGGCCGGCAGCGCGGAGAGCACCAACGCCTCGCTGATGATCTCGCTCAGCGCACGGTTGCTGGACGCGGCCTCGGAGCCACCGCGCAGGATGCAGGCATTGCCGGACTTCAGACACAGGCTGGCCGCCTCGATGGTCACGTTGGGGCGTGACTCGAAGATGATGCCGATCACGCCCAGCGGCACGCGCATGTGGCCGACCTGAATGCCGCTCGGACGCGAGCGCAGCCCATCGACCTCGCCGACCGGGTCCGGCAGCGCCGCGACCTGCTCGAGCCCTTCGATCATGCCGTCGATACGCGCCGGCGTCAGCGCGAGACGATCGACCATCGCCTCCGAGAGCCCATTGGCGCGTGCACGCGTCAGGTCCTCGGCGTTGGCCTCTGCCAGTGTCTCGCGACGCTCATCGATCAGACGCGCCATGGTCTGCAGAGCACGATTCTTGATGCCGCTGTCGACGCGACGCATCACGACGCTTGCCGCGCGCGCTGCGTGCCCCAGACGATTCATGTACGCCACGACGTCCGTGGTGTCGTGCTTGCCCTGCTCACTCATGTGCCTAATCTCGCTGGTTGTCAGTGTCCACGTGCTCATTTCATCATCGGCCGGGCCCCGCGAGGGCATTCCCCAGAGAAGCCTCGACATGAAGCCCTGACGTACAGCCCGACGTGAAGGCCTGATGTGAAGGCCAGACGTGGTGGTCGTATGTGAAAGCCTCAGAGGCGTAGACACTTTTGTCACTCGCCGTTTGGGGTATGCTGCCATTATTGCAGACGACGTTGCATGATCGGAGCACCGTCGCATCTTGCAAACGTGCAGGCAATGCCCTCGTCACAGACCGTTCGGCCAGGGAATTCGGCCGATTTCGCGCCATCCACGGCAAAGGTGCCAATATAAGTCACCATGGAGATCAAGTTCAAAGTCCGTCTCAGTCAGTTCGTCTGTCTGCTCGGCTCTGTATTGCTGCTGCTGGAAGCGGCACGACAGATCAGTATCGGCCTGACGCTCACTGCCCTGTTGCTGGCGGTGGGTGGCACGATGTTGCTGGTGGTCTCTCTCGCCCACGAGCTGTTCACCCTGCGCTGGTTCCGCACGCTGGTGATGCTCAGCGTCGCGCTGATCATGAGTGCGCTGGTACTGCTGGCCCCGCAGCAACACCTGATGTGGCTGTGGGGCTTTGCCGTCCTGCTGCTCTATCCGCGCCCGCGCTGGCTGGCACCAGCCTGCGCACTGATCGGACTGGTCACCACCTGGCTGGCGCTCGCTCAGCTGGGCAGCGACTGGCTGAGCCTGGGCATCGGCATCACCGCGACCCTGATGGCGCTCGGTGCCATCGGTGGACGGCGCCAGCAGCAGGTCTGGATGCAGCTGGAGCGGCGTGGTCGGCGTGATTCCAACCGCGCGATCTGGTCACAATACCAGCTGATGCGCGACCTGCCGCGGGAAATTGCCCGCGCCGATCGCGAGGACATCCATATCGAATTGATCCTGCTCGCTCCGGTCAAGACCGGTCGTCTGGCCAATCGTCGCCTGATGAACACCCTCGACAGTGCCGCGCTGCCGCATGAGACCCGCTACCAGCTCGATGACGGGGCACTGGCCGTCCTGCTGGTCACCCGCGGCGAGCGCATGGCCAGTCTGCGCCGTCGCCAGTTGATCGAGCATCTCGCGATGCCGATCCGCGCCCGCGTGCAGCCTCTCAACGACAGCGACCCCAGCGCGCTGGACCTCAAGCGCCTCAGCGCCCACTTGAGCGATGAACCGCAGCCGATCACCCTGCTGCCGCCACTGCCTCGCAAGCCTGCCGATGCCGATGCCTCGTCAGACGAAACCTCGACAGACGATGCCCCGTCAGACTACGCCCCGACAGACGATGCCCCATCAGACCATGGGCGAGACACCCTCAAACCGGCCAGCGCGGCAGACAAGGTCGCCGTGGCACCGTCGCGGGGGAATGATCACTGATGTCTCCTCTGCACAGCCTGGCCCATCGCGAGCGTCGGGAACTCGCCAATCGCAAGACACTGATCATGCTGCTGGCCGCCGCGGTGATCGCCACCTACGCCCTGTGGCGCTACCTGGTGGGCGATTTCGAGCATATCCTGACGCCGGTGCTGGCCACCTTGCTGATGGCGATTGCCGCCGGCCTCAATCACCTCGATGATGAGCAGCCGCTGCCTTCCTACCTGACGCTGATCGCCAGCTATCTGATGCTGGCACTCGAGGCGCCGGGCACCTACCCGGGCATGTCGCTGTGGCTGGGGCTGCCCAGCGTGCTGACACTGCTGCTGTTGCCCCTGGCACCGGCAATGTTGCTCAATCTGGTGCTGGCACCACTGTGGCTATGGCTATTGGGTCAGCAGGAAGACAACTTCGGCGAGATACTGCGCTACCTGTGTCTGCTGCTGGTAGCCAGCCAGCCGTTCGTCATCAACAGCCTGCAGGCAGGTGTCATGAGCCTGACCGCCAGCGAGGAAACCGAGTGCAATGCCTTCAATGCCCGCACCGGTCAGCAGCGGCTGATCAGTGAGGCAGCACGTGCGCGGGCGCTGGATCAACCGTTCAGCATTCTAGTCGTCTATCTGCCGCAACTGGACATGCTCGGCGAGCAGTTCGGCGAGGACAGGCGCGTCGAATGCCTGGCGATGGCCTGCGACGTGATGCAGGAGGTCTCGCGCCAGGGCGACCTGCTGTGTCGCAGCGACAAGTCGTCCTTCTGGCTGATGCTGCCCAATACCGGCGAGGCGGGAGCGCTGATCATGCGCGAGCGCCTGACCGCGGCGCTGGCAGCGGCCACACAGCCGGAAACCGGCTCCATCATTGCCCGCGCGCGCCTGGTGACGTACAAGGCCGATGACACCACCCAGAAACTCGAGCAACGCCTGCTGGCCAGCCAGCTTGCCCTGATGGATCTCAATGAATGAGCGACACCCTTGCGTCACTGCTGCATTGGCTGAACCCCAGTGTGATGATCGACACCCTGATGACCACGCTGAGCGATCACCCGGCAGCCCTTGTCGCCGTCATCGGCCTGGTCTCACTGCTTGAATCTCTCGCCATCATCGGCCTGCTGGTGCCGGGCGTGGTCATTCTCACCGCCGGCGCCTCCCTGGCCGGCCATCTCGAACTCTCGCTGCCGATACTGCTGGCCGCCGGTGCGCTGGGCGCCATCATCGGCGATGGCGTGAGCTTCTGGCTGGGCATCCGCTATCGCGATCAACTGCCCGGCCGCTGGCCCTTCTCGCGCCATCCCGAGTGGATCGAGCACGGTCAGCAGTTCTTTCATCGCCACGGCAGCTGGTCGATCGCCTTCGGGCGATTCGTCGGCCCGGTGCGCCCGATCATCCCGCTGGTCGCCGGCATGCTCGACATGCCGCCGGCGCGCTTCTTCTTGGTCAATGGCCTCTCGGCGCTGGCCTGGGCACCGGCCTACCTGCTGCCGGGCTATCTGCTGGGCCAGACCTGGCAGTCACTGTTCACCCTGCCGGAAGGGGCCGACGGCCTGCTGGTCGGCCTGGCCAGCGGCCTGATCGCCTGTGCCTTCGCCTTCTCCTTCCTGCGCCGCCAGCTGGGCCGCGAGGGCCGCCTCTATCATTGGCTGGCTCGTCGCATGCGTCGCAGCCCTTCCGGGCGGCGTCTATGGTGGCAACTGCGTCATCCCGACCCCGAGGGCGAGTTTCCGCTCGCCTCGATGGCACTGCTGATCTTCGCGGCGATCAGCGTGCCCGCCATGAGCCTGGCGGTGCTGGCCCATCCCGAGCCGTGGTGGATCGACCGCGTGGCCGCCTCGCTGGCCGCAAGCCTCACCTCACTGATGCCCGAGGACTGGCTGCGCGAGGCAAGCCTCGTGCTGTCTCGCCTCGCCGATGGCACCGGCCTGGCGGCGCTCGTGGCTCCGTGGCTGGTATGGCTGCTGCTCAAGGGTCGCCACGCGGTGTGGTTGCATCTGACGGCCGCCTGGCTGGGCATCGCCAGCGCCAATACCGTGCTCAAGCACCTGATCCAGCGCCCGCGTCCGGATACCCCCGCCTTCCTGGAAGGATCGATGTCGTTTCCCAGCGCCCATGCCGCCGGCAGCGTGGCAGTGTTCGGGCTGGCCGCCGCCTTCGTCGCCGAGCGCCAGCCCTCCTCGCGACGCCGCTGGATCTACTGGGCAGCCATCGCCGCCTGTACGCTCGTCGGACTGTCACGCATCACGCTTGGCGTCCATTACCTCAGCGATGTGCTGGGCGGGGCCTGTCTGGGGCTGTTGGTCTGTGCGCTGGTTCGCATCAGCTATCCCGCCTTCGTGCGCCAGCCCTCGGCCCCCCTGGAATCGCCAGCTCCGCTGCTGTGGTTGAGCATGGCGAGCCTGCTGCTGTTGGCGACACGCTTCGTCTGGCTGCCGCTCTAGTCTGTCGCGATCAGACTGCTGCCGCTCAGGCCGTCGCGATAACGTTGCCGT
Organism: Cobetia sp. 2AS; assembly: GCF_029846355.1. Taxonomy (NCBI): domain Bacteria; kingdom Pseudomonadati; phylum Pseudomonadota; class Gammaproteobacteria; order Oceanospirillales; family Halomonadaceae; genus Cobetia; species Cobetia sp. 2AS. The sequence goes on along the minus strand of NZ_JARWKQ010000001.1, from coordinate 280,685 downwards.
GATAGCGCTGTAAACCGATGAGCCGCCTGAGATGGCGGCTTTTTCACTACCCCCTGATGACGAGGAACCTCATGCCCGGCCCTGCTGCCCCTCCCGCCAACCAACCCCAGGCACTGATGTCGATTCATCTCGGCATCGCGCTGCTCGGCGGTACGGCGCTGTTCTCGAAAGGCGTGCCCCTCTCGGCGCTCGATATCACCACCTGGCGCAGCCTGCTGGCGGGGCTGTTCCTGCTGTGGCTGGCGCGCCTGAAGTGGCATGTCTCGCTGCGTCTTAGCGGGCGCGACTGGGCCTTGCTGGGCATCGCCGCCGCGCTGATGGCCGCGCACTGGGTGAGCTACTTTCACTCGATGCAGGTGTCTTCCGTGGCCACCGGCATGCTGGCGCTGTTCACCTATCCCATCTTCATCGTGCTGCTGGAGCCCTGGGTGGAAGGCACGCGCCTGAAAGCGAAGGACCTGGCGGCAGCGGGACTGGTCTGCATCGGCGTCTGGCTGCTCGTCCCCGGCGGCGACAGCAGCGCGCAGGGCGACAGCCTGGCGGGAGTGTTATGGGGCGTATTCTCGGGCCTGTTGTTCGCGGCGCGCAATCTGCTGGTGCGCTACCGTCTCAGCCATCTCAATCCGGTACTGTCGATGAGCCTGCAGGCGCTGGGCGTCGTGGTGCTGACACTGCCGTTCGTCTCCGGCGAGATCATGGATGCCAGCCCCTCGACGGGGATCGCCATGCTGGTGCTGGCCATCGTCTTCACGGCAGCGCCGCATGCACTGATGACCTTCGCTCTCGGTGGCCTCAAGGCCAAGACCGTCGGCATGATCGGCTGCCTGCAACCCGTCTACGGCGTGCTGCTGGCGTGGTTGATTCTCGGCGAGGTGCCCACCTGGCTGACGCTGGTCGGCGGCAGCTTCATCGTGGCGGCGGCAGCACTTGAGACCCTGCGCCGCAGCTGAATCAGCGCCGCAGCTAAACCAAAGCCGCGCCCCTGAACACATCAAGGCCCGCCAATGGCGGGCCTTGATGTGTTCACAAGCTGCAATGCCTGGCTCAGTCATGCCGACATCAACCGGTCGCGAGCCAGATTCCCACGCCGATCATCAGCGTACCGGCCACGCGGTTCATCAGGCGCACACGCGAGCCACGCCCCAGCCAGCGCGCCAGGCTGCTGCCACCGCCGGCGTAGAGCAGCAGGCAGGTGAATTCCAGCGTCAGGATGATGCCGACCAGCGCGATCAGCTGCGGCGCCAGCGGCAGGCTGGCATCCAGAAACGGCGGCAACAGCGCAATGAAGAACGCCCAGCCCTTGGGATTGGCGATCGCGGTGACGAAGCCCTGTGCCGCCAGAGCACGGCGTGAGGCGCGCGGTGCCGCCGCATCCTCCCCTGCCACCCCCAGGGCCAGGCGGCCACGTGAACGCCACATCTGGATCCCCAGCCAGGCCAGATAGGCGCCACCCGCCAGCTTGAAGGCCGAGAACACCATCGGATAGCGCAGCATGATGGTCGCGACGCCGATCACCGCCGACACCGCCACCAGCCCGACGCCCAGCAGTTCGCCCACCATCATCCACAGCGTGCGCTTGACGCCCTGGGTCATGCCCAGAGTCATCGCCAGCGTCATGCACATGCCCGGCGTCAGCGAGACCAGAAAGAATGTCGGCACGAACACCGACAACAATGACCAATTCAGCATTCCCTGCTCTCCTTGCACAGTCTGATGCAGTGCCAGAGGGATGCCTCTGACAAGCTCTCACCCGAGCGGATCGACTGACCGCCCCTCAATCGCCACTGACATGCCCCTCGCCCCAGCGCGGCATCAGCGCATGCGAGATTCCCAGCTGGTTGAGAATGCGCGCGACGATGAAATCGATCATGTCATCGAGGGTCTGCGGACGATGATAGAAGCCGGGCGCGGCGGGCAGCATGACGGCACCCATGCGTGTCAGACTCAGCATGTGTTCGAGATGGATGGCCGAGAACGGCGTCTCGCGCGGCACCAGAATCAGGGTGCGGCGCTCCTTGAGTGCCACGTCGGCGGCGCGTTCGATCAGGTTGTTGCTGGCCCCGGTCGCGATCGCGGACAGTGAGCCGGTGGAACACGGGCACACCACCATGGCGCTCGGCGCGCCAGAGCCGGAAGCCACCGGGGCCATCCAGTCCTCGCGCCCGAAGCAGCGAATCTGGCCGGGTCTGGCGGCGTAGCGCTGCGTGAGCACCTCAGTGAGACGCGCCGGGCGCGCCGGCAGCTCCTCGTCGGTCTCGGTGGCGATCACCATGTGCGCCGCCTTGGAGACCATCACCATCACTTCATGACCGGCCGCGACCAGGCACTCGATCAGGCGCAGGCCGTACTGGGCACCGGAAGCCCCGGTCAGCGCGACGGTGACCGCCGACTTGAACTCGCCCTCTGGGGCTGTCGCTTGCGCTTTCATGCTTCACCTTCACGTGCTGCCAGCGCCGCAAGAAGGCGCTCGTGGATACCGCCGAAGCCGCCATTGGACATCACCACCACCCAGTCGCCGGCGCGGGATTGATTGGCGATCTTCGCGATCAGGGCGTCGAGGTCCTGCTCGACCTCAGCCTCCACGCCGAGCGCGCGGCACTCGCTGACCGTCTCCTCCAATGACCAGCCGAGGCTGGGGCCCGCGAACCAGCTGACGCGATCGGCCGCGGTCACTGAAGCCGGCAGGCGCGCCTTCATGGTGCCGAGCTTCATGGTGTTGGAGCGCGGTTCGATCACCGCCCACAGGCGGCCGCCCTGCCCTTCGGCCGCCACGCCCGGCGCCAGGCCCTCAAGCGTGGTGGCGATGGCGGTCGGGTGGTGCGCGAAGTCATCGATGACCTTGACGCCCGCTACCTCACCGCGCAGCTCCTGGCGACGTCTGGGCGGCGCGAAGCGTGCAAGCGCCTCCAGTGCCACTGCAAGACTCACGCCGCATTCGACGGCCGCGGCCACGGCGGCGCAGGCATTGGCCACGTTGTGGCGCCCACGCATCGCCCACTGGCACTCGACGAAGCGGTCCGCCTCGCCTGAATCATCAAGCGGTGCCGCCAGCGCGAAGTGGCTGCCGTCGGCACTGATCAGGCGATAGCGCCAGTCGCCACCGGCATTCTCGATACCGCTCTCATCGCCGAAGCGCGCCACCGGCGTCCAGCGGCCTTGATCCAGCACGCGCTCCAGCGCCTCGGCACCGGCGACGGCGTCCGCCGCGACCACCAGCTTGCCGCCTGCCGGCACGGTACGTACCAGGTGGTGGAACTGACGCTCGATGGCGGCGAGATCCGGGAAGATGTCGGCGTGATCGAATTCGAGATTGTTGAGCACGGCGATGCGCGGCCGGTAATGCACGAACTTGGAGCGCTTGTCGAAGAAGGCCGTGTCGTATTCATCGGCCTCGACCACGAAGGGCGCCCGGGGGTCGCCGATACGCGCGGAATCGCCCAGCTGCGGCGGCACGCCACCGATCAGATAGCCCGGCGCGAGACCCGCGCATTCGAGAATCCAGGCGGTCATGGTCGCGGTGGTGGTCTTGCCATGGGTGCCGGCGATCGCGATCACCGGACGGCCGGTCAGCACCTCGTCACACAGCCATTGCGGGCCGGAGGTATAGGCCAGACCACGCTCGAGCAGCGCCTCGACTTCAGGGTTGCCGCGAGAGACGGCATTGCCGACCACCGTAAGGTCAGGCGCGGGGACGAGATTGTCGGCCGCATAGCCTTCCATCAGGGTGATACCGGCCTCGGCCAGCTGTGTGCTCATGGGCGGATAGACGTTGGCATCGCTCCCCGTGACGCGATGACCGCGTGCGCGCGCCAGCAGCGCCAGAGAGCCCATGAAGGTACCGCAAATACCGATGACGTGAAGGTGCATCTGTTTCTCCAATCCGGAAGCCCGAGCAGCCTAGCATGCCCGCCAGGCGGCGAGTAGCGCGCGGCCTGTCAGGGATGGACGACACCCCCAGTGGCATTCGGGCGTCGTGCAGGGGTCATGTCTTTCGGATATGATGCGGCGGGTAAGCGCCAGCCCGTTCAAGACCATGACAAGGAAGCAGAGACGAGAAGCCCATGCCCCAGCACAATGCCTTCTACGCCCAGTCCGGTGGCGTTACCGCCGTCATCAACGCCAGTGCCTGTGGCGTCATCGAAGCCGCTCGTGAAAACGGCGACCAGATCGGCAAGCTGTATGCCGGTCACAACGGCATCATCGGTGCCCTGACCGAAGACCTGATCGACGTCAGCCAGGAAAGCGACGAGAACATCGCCGCGCTGCGCCACACGCCGGGCGGTGCCTTCGGCTCCTGCCGCTACAAGCTCAAGAGCATCGAGGACCACCGTACCCAGTACGAGCGTCTGATCGAGGTGTTCAAGGCCCACGACATCCGTTACTTCTTCTACAACGGTGGCGGCGACAGCGCCGATACCTGCCTGAAGGTCTCCCAGCTGGCCGAGACCATGGGCTACCCGATCCAGGCCATCCACGTGCCGAAGACCGTGGACAACGACCTGCCGATCACCGACAACTCGCCGGGCTTCGGCAGCGTGGCCAAGTACATCGCCACCTCCACCCGCGAGGCCGGTCTCGACATCGCCTCCATGTGCGCCACCTCCACCAAGGTGTTCATCCTGGAAGTCATGGGTCGTCACGCGGGCTGGATCGCCGCTGCCGGCGCTCTGGCCGGTGAAGATGCCACCCAGCCGCCGCACATCGTCGTCTTCCCGGAAGTCGCCTTCCACCGCAAGGAATTCATGGCGCGCGTCGATGCCTGCGTCAAGGAACACGGCTACTGCGTGGTGGTGGTCTCCGAAGGTGCGCGTTACGAAGATGGCACCTTCCTGGCCGATGCCGGCAACACCGATGCCTTCGGCCACCGGCAGCTGGGCGGCGTCGCGCCGACACTGGCCGGCATGGTCAAGCAGGATCTGGGCTACAAGTACCACTGGGCGGTGGCCGACTACCTGCAGCGCGCAGCGCGTCACATCGCCTCCAGGACCGACGTCGAGCAGGCCTACGCCACTGGCCGTGCCGCCGTCGAGATGGCGCTGGCCGGCAAGAATGCCGTGATGCCGGCGATCCGTCGCCTCGGCGATGGCGCTGACTACGCCTGGGACATCATCGAGGCGCCGCTGGAGCAGATCGCCAACCACGAGAAGTTCATGCCGCTGGAGTTCATCACCGAAGATGGCTTCTACATCACCGACGCCTGCCGCGAATATCTGTCGCCGCTGATCCAGGGCGAGGACTTCCCGCCGTTCGTCAATGGTCTGCCGGCGGTCGCCAGGCTCACGCTGGCCAAGGTCGAGAAGAAGCTGACACCATTCACGATCTGATCGCCTGGCGCTGATGCGCCTGAGCGATCCGTCGCTGACACGGCCAGTTGCTGACAGTACCGGTCGCTGACAGAGCCGGTCGGTGACAGTGAAGCCAGTGTAAAAAAGCCCCGCACAGGCAACTGTGCGGGGCTTTTTGATGGCTGTCAGTTGTCATGCAGGGGGAAACACCTCCTCCAGCCGGTACACCGCATGCGCCTGCTGCTGACGCTGGCTGACCTCGACCATACGTGCCGCCACCTGAGCGCCACGGATCGGTCGATAGCGCTGCAAGCCCGGCAAGCGGGTGAGCAACGGCAACAGATAGCGCGCCAGCGACTCGCCCAGGCGGAACTCGCTGCGCTCCCCCACCAGCAATGACGGCTGGAAGACACTGATACGCGCAAAGGGCAGCGCCTTGATGGCCACTTCCAGCTCGCCCTTCATCCTGAGATAGCCATTGCGGCTCGCGTGATTGGCGCCGCTGGAGGAGACCAGCAGGTAGTGCGTCACCCCCTGGGCGGCCGCCAGCCGGGCGGCACTCAGTTGATGATCGATATCGACACGCCGCTGGGCCTCGAGCGAGCCTGCCTGCTTGAGCGTGGTGCCCAGGCACGAGAACAGCAGGTCCGCCTGGAAACAATCGGCCCAGTCTTCCAGCCGCGCGAAGTCGACCACATGGTTCTCGACCTTACCGGAATCGCCAGGCGCCGGCCGGCGCGTCAGCGTGATGACTCGGGCGATGGCCTCGCAGGCGATGAGTTCAGCCACCACCTCGCGCCCGACCACGCCGGTCGCGCCGATCACGATCGCGGTCTGTCCCATACACCTCTTCCTCCCACCATGGCCTTGAGCGCCATCAGGCTCTGCGCTCACTTGAGCAGCCAGGACAGCACCAGCAGCAACAGCAGGATGCCGGCGACGCCCTGCCAGAAATTGGCCGGTTCACGTATCGCCTCCGAGGGCGTCAGCGCCTTGCCGGGGTCCTGCTGCGGCAGGCGCAGCGCGTAGAGCAGCTCAGACAGGCGGCGATAGCGCAGGGTGCGTTGCGGGTCCAGGGCGCGCCTGAGGGCATCGTCCAGGATCTGTGGCACCTGGGGATTGCGCATGCGGGCTGGCTGATACTCCAGCAGCTCGAGGTCGGTATGGGTGCGCAGCTGCTCCATCGACTGGGCGTAGGGCTGCATGCCGGTCAGCAGCCAGTAGATCACCGAGGCCAGGCCGTATTGATCGCTGCGCCGACTGACATCGGCGCCAAGGGCATATTCCGGTGCGCTGTGCTCGGTGAGGCCGACCTGACGCGCCAGCGGACCGGCGCTCTCATGGCCATCCCCCTCACGCAGATGGCAGGCACCGAAATCGACCAGCACCACCTTGCCATGACGGTCGATCATCACGTTGTCGGGGTGAATCAGCTGGTGCAGTACCTCACGACGATTGAGGGCGTGCACGGCCTTGCCAAGCTGACGCGCGATATCGAGACGCTGCTCGAGATTGGCCTGCGGGTGCATGCGTGCCCATTCGGTCAGTGTCTGCGCCTCCAGATGCTCGAGCAGATAGTAGAGGTGATCACGCGGGCGTGACGGCTCCACCACCTTGACCACGAAGGGCGAGCTGACGCGGTCCACCACCCACTGCTGGAGCAGGAAGTGCTCGAGATAGGCATTCTTGAGCGACAGCTCCGGGCTGGGCGCCTTCATCACCATCACGCGTCGGCTCTTGAGGTCACGCACCTTGTAGACGCGTACCCGCGCACTGCGCGACATGACCTCCATCACTTCCAGGCCATCGATGCGGTCGCCCGGCTCCAGCTCACGCGGTACCGGCAGGTCGCCATAGACGCGCCCCGGCGTATCGTCAGAGGCAGTCGCCAGGCGATCGATGCGCACCAGCTGGAAGCAGAACTGGTCGGCCGTGTAGCCGCGCTCATCGGCGCGGTCCGCCGCGGCATGCGCCAGGCGCTCACTGGCGGCATCGAGATCCGAGACGTCATCGCGAATCAGTGACACGAAATCGGAAGGCAGCAGGGTGCCGCGCACCGCCTGGGTGGTGAACAGGAAGATATCGCCCTGCTTGAGCGGCAGCTCGATGTAGTCGATGTCGAGGCTGACATCCATGCCCAGCGCCCGCGACGGATATCGATAGCCGCCGAGATCGGTGACATGGTCACGCGAGATCTGCTCGAACTCGCCGCCACGCAGCCGGAAGACCACCGTGTCACCGGCATGGAACAGATGCGCCGACTGGCCCCGGAAGACGACGGCGGAAATCGAGGTCACGTAACTGCCGCCCCGCACGAAGCGGCTCTGGCTGTAACACCAGCTGTTCAGCGCCCGCAGCACGCGGGTCGCGGAATACTTGACGCTCCAGTTGTCGGGCGTGGCGAAGTAATCGGCCAGAAAGCCACGCACGGCAAGGTCGCCGGCCTGCTTGGCAATCGCGTTCTTGCTGGTGGTGTCCGCGATCAGCGCACAGCCGCCCTTGGCCGCCAGCGGGCCGCGCTCCAGCGGTATCTCCAGCGACATCGAGCTGCGATGACGCTTGCGGTCGGGAGCCACGAAGGCCTGACCGTAACTGAGTGAAAGCTCTGCATCCGCCAAGGCGGTCTCCTTGCGTCTCGATCCTGCCGTTACGTTTCATGCATGCGGTGGTGACGCAGCGCCAGCCCGACGCTGAAACACGCAATCGCCGCTGCGCCGCGCTGGACGGCCCCAAGTGTTACCCGAGTCAGCCTGCAGTGCCACCACTCGTTGGTGCAACGCAAGGCGATCGAGCGTGGCATAATGGCAAAACGGTCTGCCAGTTCGTATAATTCAGCGGAATTTTGACCCGCAGGCCTTCAACCCGCAAACCCAAGGACTCGACAATGAGTTTCGACAAGATCCCCGCTGGCAAGGAATTGCCGAACGACGTCTACGTAGCGATCGAGATTCCGGCCAATCACGCGCCGATCAAGTACGAGATCGACAAGGACATCGATGCGCTCATGGTGGATCGTTTCATGGCCACCCCGATGTTCTACCCGGCCAACTACGGCTACATCCCGAACACCCTGGCCGACGATGGCGATGCCCTCGACGCGCTGGTCGTGACCCCGTATCCGGTCGCACCGGGCAGCGTCATCCGGGCGCGTCCGGTCGGCGTGCTCAACATGAGCGACGAAGCCGGTGAAGACGCCAAGCTGGTCTGCGTCCCGCACCAGAAGCTGACCTCCCTGTACGACGACGTCCAGGAAGTCACTGATCTGCCGGAACTGCTGCGTCAGCAGATCGCGCACTTCTTCGAGAACTACAAGGATCTCGAGAAAGGCAAGTGGGTCAAGATCGATTCCTGGGACGGTGCTGATGCCGCCCGTGCCGCGATCGAGAAGGCAGCCGCTGCCTACCAGAAGGACTGAGTCCTTCTGAAGTGATGTGCGATTCAGGCATCACGATGCAAAAAAGCCCCCGTCATTGACGGGGGCTTTTTCGTTTCCGGCTCACGCCCGACACCGGTGAGGATAGTCCTCAGGCGGCCTCGGGCGTCACGGGATCAGCCCTTCTCGAGCAGGCTGCGCAGGTCACTGATCGCGGAGTTGGCTCGCGCGACGTAGTTGGCCATCACCAGTGAATGGTTGGCGAAGAAGCCGAAGCCGGAGCCATTGAGGATGATCGGGCTGCCGATATCGGTCTGGGTCGCTTCCAGCTCACGGATGATCTGGTCGATGGAGGTCAGCGCGTTCTTGTCTTCCAGCACGCCCTGGAAGTCATGACGCACTGCCTTGAGCAGATGGATCAGCGCCCAGGAGGTGCCACGCGCCTGGTAGAAGACATCATCGATCTCGAGCCACGGCGTCTTGATCTCCTCTTCCGTCTGGGTGCTCTTGGCCGAGGTGGCGCTCTTGTCGCCGGCCAGGCTCAGGTTGAGCTGCGACTTGCCGACACTGGCCGACAGGCGCTGGGACAGAGAACCGAGACGATTCTCGACATCCGACAGCCAGGCCACCAGGTTGTCGGCACGCGCGTAGAACTGGCCGTTGTTCTGGGTGTCATCGCTCAGACGCTTGAGGTAGCCGCCCAGCTCACGGTTGGCGGCGGCATATTCATGCTCGGCTTCCGGCAGCATCCAGGCATTGGCATCGATGAACAGCAGGGATTCGGCCTTGCCCAGCGCCTTGTCATCACTGGACTGGGACTGCGAGCGGCTGAATTCCTTGCGCAGTTCACGAGTCATGTCACGCACCTGCACCAGCACGCCATATTCCCAGTTGGGCATGTTGTCGAGCATCAGCCCCGGCGGCGCCACATCATTCTTGAGATAGCCGCCCGGCTTGTGCAACAGGGTATCGTTGAGCTTCATCAGGGTGGCGACGGTCGCGGTGCCTGTCGGCAGAGTCTCGAATGCCGGTGCCGGCTCTTCGCCCTCGACCTTGGCCACCGGTGCGGCCAGACCATGCACGCGAGCCAGTTCGGTGCGCGTGGCCTGATCGATGTTGAACTCGTCCGGTTCACTGCTCCAGTAGATACCAAGGCCAACGCAGACCAGCAGGTAAATGACGAACAGCCCGATCAGTGGTTTCCAGATCCAGCCATACTGAGGCGTTTCCAGCACATCGCGATTGGCGCCGCGCTTGCTGCCTTTACCGAATAGGGCCATGCGTTCTTCCTTGTATGAAGCCTTGTAGAAAAAGCCGTGTGAGAGACGAGTCAGACCTGCCTGAACGGATGTGAGCCGCGCCGATGCATCCAGCGCCGGTACTCATGACGTACGTCCTATCCTATCATGCGCCCCTGCACGTGCCAGTCGCACTCGGTGAAGTGCCGGTTCTGTGACAAGGTGCGATGCGCTCCGGATTGCGGGCTGGGTCACGGGCCTGGTCGTGGACCGAACCGCGGACCGAGCCGCGGACCGAGCCGCGGGCTGAGTCGCGGTACGAGCCGAGTGCCAGACTGCCACCCGCGCAGGCGGCTTCACCACTCGAACCCGATACGTCCTCACACGCCCTCACACGAGCGGGATATCTGCTACATGGTGGCACATTCATCCGCGTGCAAGTCGTGCGCGGCGATGATGGGCTGGCTCACGATCCAACGCTCGCCCCCGAGCAGGATGATGGCGGTGCGACACTGCAGTGCCTTGAGGCCTGCAGGATGTTCTTTCGGCACTTTATAAGGATGCTTTCGTGCTTCGTTCGTTCTTGAAAGTCAGCATGGCGCTGCCAACGGGCCGCGCACGCCCCTCCGCGTTCTCACGCCTGCTGGGCCCTGAGTTGCTGGCAACCCTGCTGGCGGTCGCGCTGGTGGTCGCGCAGGCAATGACGGCGCTGCCCGCCAGTGCCGGCCTGTTCAGCTCAGACTCAGGCTCAAGTTCAGGCTCAAGTTCAAACGCCGGCAGCGGCTCCAGCAGGGCGACGTCCAGCCTGTTCGGCGGCGGCAATCAGGGCGATTTCCTGCCGGTCAATGAAGCCTTCAAGCCGCGCAGCTGGCGCGAGGGCGACACCCTGTATGTCGGCTTCACCAGCGCCGAAGGCTATTACCTCTATCGTCACCAATTCAGCTTCGCGACCACCAGCGACCAGGTCGTGCTGGGCGACGCCGACCTGCCGCCGGGAGAATTGAAGAACGACCCCTACATGGGCGAGGTGCATGTCTTCCACGATGCGCTGGTCATTCGCATCCCGCTGACCAGCGCCTCCTCGAGCAAGGCAGTGCATGACGACACACCGGCCAGCGGCCCGGTCCCGCTCTCCATCACCTTCCAGGGCTGCGCCGATGCCGGGCTCTGCTATCCGCCGGAGACCGTCACTCTGCAGGCCGGCGAGCAGAGTGCCCCTGCCCCCTTCGCGCAGCTGATGCCAACCGCCAGCCAGTCAAGCGATACGACGGCGCCAGTGGCCCCCCGCACCACAACAGCCCCGATCAGCGGCACCGATGCCGGCTTCAGCGCACTGTTCGCGGATGCCAGCCTGCTGACGGCTCTGGGGCTGTTCTTCCTCGCCGGTCTCGGGCTGACCTTCACGCCCTGTGTGCTGCCGATGATTCCGATCCTGAGTTCGATCATCGTCGGCCAGCGCCCCAGCCGCCCGCGCGCCTTGCTGCTGTCCACGAGCTACGCCCTGGGCATGGCCCTGACCTATGCCGCGGCCGGCACCTTGATGGGCCTGTTCGGCGCGGGGCTCAACCTGCAGGCACACCTGCAGGCGCCTGCCGTGTTGATTCCCTTCGCTGCCTTGTTCGTGCTGTTCGCGCTGGCCATGTTCGGCGCTTTCAATCTGCGACTGCCAAGCGGCATGCACTCACGGCTCGACACACTGCAAGGGCGCCTGATGAACGCCGGCCCCGGCGGCCTGGCGCTGGCAGGCGCGTTATCGGTACTCGTGGTATCGCCCTGCGTCTCGGCACCTCTGGCCGGTGCACTGGTCTATCTTTCCGCCAGTGGCGATGCCATGACCGGCGGGCTGGCACTCTTCGCGCTGGGGCTGGGCATGGGCGTGCCGTTGATTCTGGTCGGCACCTTCGGCGCCAGCCTGCTGCCCAGGGCCGGCGGCTGGATGGAGGGCATCAAGCAGGCCTTCGGTATCCTGCTGCTGGGGGTGGCGCTGTGGCTGGTGGAGCGCTTGCTGCCGGCCTCGCTGGCAGTGCTGGGCTGGGCCATTCTGGCCATCGGCACCGGCGTGGCGCTGGGGGCGCTCAGCACACAGACCCGAGGCTGGGCGCGTGCCCGTCAGGCACTGGGACTGGTCGCGCTGGGCTGGGGCATGATCAGCCTGCTGGGCGTGGCAGGCGGCGCAAGCGACCCGCTGCGCCCGCTGGCCCCCTTCACTGGCGGCACATCATCCGGGGGGGCTACCGAGACGTCAATGGACTTCACCACCGTCAGCGACATGAACGAGCTCGAGCGAGAACTGGCAGTTGCCGCCAGCCGCGGCCAGCCGGTGTTCGTCGACTACTATGCCGACTGGTGCATCTCCTGCAAGGTGATGGAGCGCGAGGTCTTCCCAAGGGTCGCCAGCCAGTTGCGCCAGTTCCACCTGATTCGCGCCGACGTCACCAGTACCGGGGCCGCCACCCAGGCACTACTCAAGCAATTCGGCCTGTTCGGCCCCCCCAGCCTGCTGTTCTTCGCCGATGAACGCGAGCTCAAGGCGGCGCGCATCCAGGGGGAGGTCAACGCCAGTCAGCTCGGCCAGCACCTGACAGCGGTGCTGGATCAGCTGCGCGGCACCTCGCAGCGCGCGAACTGAGCGGCGTGTCTGCCACAGGCCCGGCGCAGCGCAGCTGCTGCCGAGATGCACGCGAGGACGAAGAATGCGGCAAAATCTTCGGTTCAGTGCCAAACTGGACAGCGTTCGAGAATTTCGGCAGAATCCGCGTCACTACGGCAACAGCCTACGCTCAATAGGTAAACGTCGTGGATAGTGACGGTATCTTTGCATTTTCTTCATGGGTTAACAGCTCAACGAGCCTGGTGCTCGAGCACGGCTGACACAAGGGACTTTCATGGCGCGCATCCTGGTACTCAACGGCCCCAATCTCAATCTGCTGGGGACCCGTGAACCCGAGGTGTATGGCACCACCACGCTGGAGGATATCCACCATCGTCTGGTCCAGCGCGCCAGCGCGGCCGGCCATCAGCTGGACTGGCTGCAGTCCAATGCCGAGCATGTACTGATCGAGCGTATCCACCTTGCCCGTGAAGATGGCACCGCCATCATCCTGATCAATCCGGCGGCCTTTACCCATACCAGCGTTGCGCTGCGCGATGCGCTACTCGGCGTCGCACTCCCGTTCATCGAGCTGCACCTTTCCAACACCCATGCCCGCGAGCCGTTCCGCCACCATTCGTATCTTTCCGATGTGGCACGCGGCGTGATCATGGGCTTTGGCGCTCGAAGCTATGACATGGCGCTTGACGCCGCCCTGGACGATCTCGCGCAGTAAGGGCACGTCCGGAGCGGTGTTCACGCACCGCCATCAGGTCTCATCACTGCCTGATACCAGGATTCACCGGCCATCGCCATGGTCGGGACAGCCGTCGGGGCTGTCGCCCGCAGCCGCCGCTATCACGGCTGCACACCCCCATTTCCAGCCACATTTACATCGGGATTAATTTCATGGATATCCGCAAGGTCAAGAAGCTGATCGAGCTGCTCGAAGAGTCCAACATCAGCGAAATCGAGATCCAGGAAGGCGAAGAGTCCGTTCGCATCAGCCGCCATCCGCAGGGCTTCGCCCAGCAGCCGATGATGCAGGCCCCGATGATGATGCAGCAGCAGCCGATGCAGCAGGCCGCTCCAGCAGTCGCTGAAGCACCGACCGCTCCGGCAGCACCGGCTGCGCCGCAGGGTCACACCATCAATTCCCCGATGGTCGGCTCCTTCTACCGTTCTCCGGCGCCGGGCTCCAAGGCCTTCATCGAAGTCGGCCAGAGCGTCAAGAAAGGTGATACCGTCTGCATCGTCGAAGCCATGAAGATGATGAACCAGATCGAAGCCGACAAGGATGGCGTCGTCGAAGCCATTCTGATCGAAGACGGCGAGCCGGTTGAATTCGACCAGCCCATGATCGTCATTTCCTGATCCCAACGGACACGTCACCATGCTCGACAAGGTACTGATTGCCAACCGCGGCGAGATCGCCCTTCGCATCCTTCGCGCCTGCAAGGAACTGGGCATCAAGACGGTAGCGGTGCACTCCAAGGCCGACCGCGACCTGATGCACGTCCGCCTGGCGGATGAAGCCGTGTGCATCGGCCCGGCCTCCTCTGCCAAATCCTATCTCCACATCCCGGCGCTGATCGCAGCCGCCGAGGTGACGGACGCCGACGCCATCCACCCGGGCTACGGCTTCCTGTCGGAAAATGCCAACTTCGCCGAACAGGTCGAACGTTCCGGCTTCGCCTTCATCGGCCCGCGCGCTGACACCATCCGCATGATGGGTGACAAGGTCGCGGCCATCGAGGCGATGAAGCTGGCCGGCGTTCCGACCGTGCCGGGTTCCGACGGCCCGGTGCCGGAAGACGAAGACGAGATGTACGCCATCGCCGAGCGCATCGGCTATCCGGTGATCATCAAGGCCGCCGCTGGCGGTGGTGGTCGCGGCATGCGCGTGGTGCACTCCAAGGCCAGCCTGCTGTCCTCGGTGAGCATCACCCAGGGTGAAGCGGCCGCGGCCTTCGGCGACGGCACGGTGTACATGGAGAAATTCCTCCAGAACCCGCGTCACGTCGAAGTCCAGGTACTGGCCGATGGCCAGGGCAACGCCATCCATCTGTATGACCGCGACTGCTCCCTGCAGCGTCGTCACCAGAAGGTGCTGGAAGAAGCACCGGCGCCGCAGCTGGACGAAGAAGCGCGTGCCAAGGTACTCAAGTCGTGCACCGATGCCTGCATCGAGATCGGCTACCGTGGCGCCGGCACCTTCGAGTTCCTGTACGAGAACGGCGGCTTCTACTTCATCGAGATGAACACTCGTGTTCAGGTCGAGCACCCGGTGACCGAGATGGTCACTGGCATCGATATCGTCAAGGAACAGCTGCGCATCGCCTCCGGCCTGCCGCTGTCCGTGAAGCAGGAAGATATCGAGCTGCGCGGTCACGCCTTCGAGTGCCGCATCAATGCCGAGGATTCGCGCACCTTCATGCCGTCTCCGGGCAAGGTCGAGCTCTATCACGCGCCGGGCGGTCTGGGCGTGCGCATGGACTCGCACCTGTACTCCGGCTACACCGTTCCGCCGCACTACGACTCCCTGATCGGCAAGCTGATCACCTGGGGCGAGAGCCGCGAGATCGCATTGACGCGCATGCGCAATGCCCTCGACGAGCTGCTGGTGGAAGGTATCAAGACCAACACTGACCTGCAGAAGGATCTGGTGCGTGATGCCGGCTTCCAGGAAGGTGGCGTCAACATCCATTATCTGGAGAAGAAGCTGGGCCTGTAAGGCGCCCCGCTTGAGATCGGTGACGCGTGTTGCCGATAGACGCACGACAGAAGGGTGGCCTCGGCTGCCCTTCTGTCGTCTGTGCCCTCCTCCCCTTTCTTATCGCCCATCGACAGGAGTCACCATGTCCTGGCTGCAACTCAAGGCGCGTATCGCCCCCGACCACGCCGAGATTCTCGAGCATCTGCTGATGGAAGAAGGCGCCTGCGCCATCACGCTGCAGGATGCAGAAGACCAACCGCTGTTCGAACCGGACCTCGGCAGCACGCCGCTGTGGAGCGAGACTGTCCTCACTGGCCTGTGGGATGGCACCGAAGGCATCGAGGCCATGCGCGAGCGGGTCAAGGCCGGCTGGGCGGCACTGATTCCCGATGAGCCCTGCCCGGAGATCGAGGTCGAGATCCTCGAGGACCGTGACTGGGCCCGTGAATGGATGGACGGTTTCGAGCCGCTCAAGATGGGCCAGCGCCTGTGGATCGTGCCCAGCTGGCACGATGCACCGGAGCAGGACGCCGTCAACCTGATGCTCGACCCGGGCCTGGCCTTCGGCACCGGCACCCACCCGACCACCGCCCTGTGCCTGGAATGGCTCGATGGGCTGGCCGTCGATGGCAAGCTCGCCCAGCACAGCGTGCTCGACTTCGGTTGCGGCTCCGGCATTCTCGCCATCGCCGCGCTCAAGCTCGGCGCGGTGGATGCGCTGGGCACCGATATCGACCCGCAGGCGCTGCAGGCCTCGCGTGAGAACGCCCAGCGCAATGACGTCAGCGACCAGCTGACCCTGTGCTACCCGGACCGCCTGCCGGACGCGGGCTATCAGATCGTGGTCGCCAACATCCTGGCCGGCCCGCTGGTCGAACTGGCTCCGCAGATCGCGGGCAGCGTCGCCCCGGGTGGCCTGCTGGCGCTCTCCGGCATTCTCGCGCCCCAGGCGGGAGAGGTGCTCGACGCCTATCGTGAGGCCGGCCTGATCATGGAAGAGCCCACCGAGCGCGATGGCTGGGTACGCCTCAATGGTCAGCGTCCACTGATGGGCTGAGCCACGCCGTGAGCGCCGCAGCCGCGCAGGGAGAACGCATCCGCGATGCATTGTGGATGAAATAGCCCTTCAAACCCTGCGGCGCTCTAGGTATCATGACGCCCCCGCGAATCCCTGACACGACAGCGGCTCGCGCGCCTGACACCACTCGCATGACACGAGACCCATGACCGATACCCCGCTTCCCGCCGACCTGCCCCGCATCGGCGTACATCAGCTTCCCAATCGCGTGATTCTGGCCCCGATGGCCGGTGTCACCGATCGCCCGTTCCGACAGCAATGTCGTGAGCTGGGCGCCGGGCTGGTGGTATCGGAGATGGTGACCAGTGACAAGCGGCTGTGGAATACCGTCAAGTCCCGCACGCGCATGAACCATGCTGGCGAACCCGGCCCGCGTGCCGTGCAGATCGCCGGCGGTGACGCCGCCATGCTGGCCGAGGCCGCGGCGCTCAACGCCGAGATGGGCGCCGAGATCATCGACATCAACATGGGCTGCCCGGCCAAGAAGGTCTGCAACAAGGCCGCTGGTTCTGCCCTGATGCGCGACGAGAAGCTCGTCGGCGAGATTCTCGATGCCGTGGTGCGCGCCGTGGACGTGCCGGTCACGCTCAAGATGCGCACCGGCTGGTGCGAAGAGACGCGCAACGCCATCGCCATCGCGCGCATGGCCGCAAGCGCCGGCATCCAGGCGCTGTCCGTGCATGGTCGTACTCGCCAGCAGAAATATACCGGTGAGGCCGAATACGACACCATCGCCGCCGTGAAGGCCGCGGTGTCGATTCCGGTCTTCGCCAATGGCGATATCGACAGCGGCGAGAAGGCGCGACATGTGCTTGACTATACGGGCGCCGACGCCGTGATGATCGGCCGTGCGGCCCAGGGCAATCCCTGGATCTTCCGCGAGATCAATCACTACCTGGCCACCGGCCAGGTAGCCTGTGGCCCGAGCGATGCGGAGCGCGCCCTCGTGATGCGCACCCACCTCGAGGCCCTGTACGAATTCTACGGTGACTACATGGGAACGCGCATCGCGCGCAAGCATGTGGGCTGGTATCTGGCGACGCGGGAGGATGGCAGTGAGCTCAAGCGCCACTTCAATCCCCTCGAGGAGCCGGAACAACAGCGCCAGTTCCTGACCCGCCTGTTCGGCGAGCCGGAAGGCATCGCCCGCACCGAGACGCAAGGAAGTCACGCAGCATGACCAGCAGGCACCCTCTTTCACCCGACGACGCAAGCCAGGCCACCCTGATGACGCCCGTGCGGCACCATCAGACCCTGCGCGAGGCCGTCGAGCACTCCATGGCGCGCTACTTCGCCCACCTGGATGGCGAGCAGGTCACTGACCTGCATGCCATGGTGATGGCCGAGGTCGAGGCGCCGCTGCTGGAGGCGGTGATGGCCCACGCGCAGGGCAACCAGACCCGCGCCGCCGACATGCTGGGCCTCAACCGAGGCACACTGCGCAAGAAGCTCAAGCAGTTTGATCTGATCTGACCCCGCCGGGGCACCTTGACAGGTGCCCCGGCGTCTTTTTGTTGATCCACGAGTGGAGCATCATGCAAGCCAAGCCCCAAGCCATCCGTCGCGCCCTCCTGAGTGTTTCCGACAAGACCGGAATCGTCGAATTCGCTCGTGCCCTGGACGCCCGCGGCGTCGCCCTGCTGTCCACTGGCGGTACCTTCCGCCTGCTCAAGGACAACGGCCTTGCCGTGACGGAAGTGTCCGAGCACACCGGTTTCCCGGAAATGATGGATGGCCGGGTCAAGACCCTGCACCCGAAGATCCACGGTGGCATTCTCGGCCGTCGCGGCCAGGATGATGCGGTGATGGCCGAGCACGGCATCGAGCCCATCGACATGGTCATCGTCAATCTGTACCCGTTCGCCGCTACCGTGGCCAACCCGGATTGCTCGCTGGAAGACGCCATCGAGAACATCGATATCGGTGGCCCGACCATGGTGCGTTCCTGCGCCAAGAACCACGCCCACACCACCATCGTCGTCAACGCCTCGGATTATGACCGCGTGATCGCCGAGATGGATGCCAACGACAACGCCGTCAGCGATGGCGCGCGCTTCGACTTGGCCGTGGCCGCCTTCGAGCACACCGCCGCCTACGATGGCACCATCGCCAACTGGCTGGGCCAGCGTGTCGAAGGCGGCAGCGAAGGCCTGCCGCGTCAGTACAACGTCAGCCTGAGCAAGAAGCAGGACATGCGTTACGGCGAGAACCCGCACCAGAAGGCGGCCTTCTACGTCGAGGATGGTGCCACCGAGGCCAGCGTCGCCACGGCGGTGCAGGTGCAGGGCAAGGCGTTGTCCTACAACAACGTCGCCGACACCGATGCCGCCTTCGAGTGCGTCAAGGCCTTCGACGAGACCGCCTGTGTCATCGTCAAGCACGCCAACCCGTGTGGCGTCGCCATCGGCGAGTCTGCCCTGGCCGCCTACGAGCGTGCCTTCCAGACCGACCCGACCAGCGCCTTCGGCGGCATCATCGCCTTCAACGTGCCGCTGGACGCCGAGACCGCGCAGGCGATCGTCTCGCGTCAGTTCGTCGAGGTGATCATCGCCCCGGGCATCAGCGAAGAGGCGGCGGCCATCGTCGCCACCAAGGCCAATGTGCGCCTGCTCGACGTCGCGGATGCCTGGGCGGCCGAACGTACCGGCGGTCACGACTTCAAGCGTGTCACCGGCGGTCTGCTGGTCCAGGACCGCGACCAGGGCATGGTCGGCCGTAATGAGTTCAAGGTCGTCACCGAGCGTGCGCCGAGCGAGCAGGAACTCAACGACCTGACCTTCGCCTGGAAAGTGGCCAAGTTCGTCAAGTCCAACGCCATCGTCTACATCAAGGATGGCCAGACCATCGGTGTGGGCGCCGGCCAGATGAGCCGTGTGTACTCCGCCAAGATCGCCGGCATCAAGGCCGCCGATGAAGGTCTGGAAGTGCCGGGTTCCGTGATGGCCTCCGATGCCTTCTTCCCGTTCCGCGACGGCATCGACGCCGCTGCGGCGGCTGGCATCACTGCCGTCATCCAGCCGGGTGGCTCCATGCGCGATCAGGAAGTCATCGATGCGGCCAACGAAGCCGGCATCGCCATGGTCTTCACCGGCATGCGTCACTTCCGTCACTGATCAGAGATCGCCGGACATCGCTGCCCTGCAGAGGTGTCTAGAGTAGCGCTCACGCAGAAGCCCCCGCCAGCGACATGCTGGCGGGGGCTTTTTCATGCGCAGACTGCAAGAAACGCGGTCATTCGACCGGCAGGTTGACCCAGCGCAGGAAGTTGTCGCGCGCCACATTGCGCGCCGCCGGTGGCGACAGCGCATCGAGGAAGGGCGTATAGCTGGCGAGGATATCACCCACCGAGCCGAAGCGCCCGACCACGTCACTGCCGAGCACGAAGCGCTGCGGGAAGCGCTCGACCAGCGCCACCCAACGCGAGCGCGGCTGCCCTTCATCATCCAGCAGGTAGGGTTCCAGCACCGACCAGGACAGGTCGATATTCAGGTTGGGGTAGGTTTCCAGCATGCGCTCGATCTCGCCGTGCAGCCAGGTCATGCGCCCCAGACGACGATTGAGCTCGGCACTGGTCCCGGCGTGTGCCCAGATGAAGGTCGTGTCCGGATTGTCGCGCACCGCACTCTCGAATTCCTCGAGATACAGGCCCTCATGCCCTTCCCGCTTGCTGGTGATGTTGGAATGCACCATCACCGGCAGCCCCTTCTCCGCCGCCAGCGCATAGACCTTCATCAAGGCCGGATGATTGGCGCGCGGCGTCTCGCCTTCGGTCAGGCGCGTCAGGTCGTCATGGCGCGTGAAGACCTCCCCGATGCCCTTCCAGAAGCCGGGATAGATCGCCATCAGCTGGCGAATCTCGTCGGCAGCGTTCAGATCGGTGGGGTTGAAGCCGGTGATGAACGGCGAGAAACGCGCCTGTACCGGCTCTGGCGCACGAGTCAGCGCCTCGGCCAGGATGTAGTCGGTACCGGAATACCAGTAGACCGGCGCATCATCGCCCATGTAGTAACGTGGCTTCTTGGGCGCGTCCTGCTGCCATTTCTTGGCGACGCCAATGCCCGTGACCAGGGCGTGATCGACCTGCGCCTCGTCCATGGCATCCAGCAAGGCCCCCAGACCATCACCCTGCTGAAAGAAGTCCACGAAGTGCAGGTGGGCGTCGCTGTAGTGATAATCACGCTTCTCGTCGGCTGACACGGCCTCGAGGCCAGCCAGGCTGCCGGCAAGCCCCAGCAGCAACGCCAACGCCCCCTGGACGAGAGGACGCTGGCGGGCGCGGGCAGGATGAGAGGGCTGGGCAGGACAAGAGGCCCTGGCAGGAAGAGAGGCACGGACGATGCGAGGGGCAAGCTTCAGCATGGGGAGCTCCGGGAAAAGGTCGCTCGATTCTGCGGCGCATCCCTGCCACGCGCAAGCAGCCTCAGCTCGCCAGCGCCGCCCCGCTCATGGCGTTTCGCGAATTCGCCTCGCTCTCAGCAGCCTGCTGGCGGCGCGCGGTGACACGGTTCCAGACCTTCTCGTGGAAGAAGAAGGCGACGGTGTTGACCGCCGGCTCGACGATGGCGACCAGGCCGCCGACCACGATATCGCCGGTCAGCAGGTAGGTGACGCCGAAGGCGATGGAGAAGTGCATGCTGGCAAAGGTCAATGTCTTGATCATGTTGGCTGCCCTCCGGGCGATCTACTCAGCGAGACGCTGAGCCTCAGCGCGACGCATGTCATGGGGTCAGGCAACTGCGTGCTGCCTTGATGAACCAATAATAACGATTCTCAACTGCATGTAGAAATCACTTTGCACTACCTGGCTGATAAGCGTCAACTATCACGCGATTGAGCCGACCTGATGGCACGCCCTGCCAACGGCATCGAGCGCGCCAGCTGCGGTCATATCCGCTAGAATGCCCTGCCGGCCCCTCGCGCCACTCTCGACCTGATGCCCGATGGCGCCGTTGTCACGATGGCCCGGCCAGTTTCTCGCCATTTCCCTCCACCGCTGCTTCAAGGTTGCCATGACGCCGCCACTCGACCCCGATGCTCTCCAGACACTGCTCGAACGCCTGTCCGATGATGCCAGCCGCTGCTTCAACGAGGGCAAGGTCGCGGACTATATCCCGGCACTGGCGCAGGTCGACCCTGACCAGTTCGGCATCGCCGTCTGCCATGTGGATGGCCGTGTCCAGTACGCCGGCAGCGCGCATACCCGCTTCTCGATCCAGTCGATCTCCAAGGTGCATGCGCTGGTACTGGCGATGCAGCGTCTTGAGAGCGACGAGATCTGGTCGCGCGTCGGTCGTGAACCCTCCGGTCAGGCCTTCAACTCGATCATGCAGCTGGAGGTCGAGAACGGCATTCCGCGCAATCCCTTCATCAATGCCGGTGCCCTGCTGATCACCGACCTGCTGGTCTCGCGCATCGTCTCGATCCAGAACACCCTGCGTGAGCAGCTCAGGCGTCTGTCCGGCAGCGACGATATCGGCTTCGATGAAAAGGTCGCGCGCTCGGAAATGGACCACAAGGCACGCAATGCCTCGCTCGCCTACCTGATGCAGGCCTACGGCAATGTGCATTCCGATGTCGATGACCTGCTGGATACCTACTTCCACAGCTGCTCGGTGTCGATGAACTGCGTGGAACTGGCGCGCAGCTTCGCCTTCCTGGCCAATCGTGGCGTCAATCCGCTGGATGGCAAGGAAGTGGTCTCGCCGCTGGAGACACGCCAGCTCAATGCATTGTTGCTGACCTGCGGACTTTACGATGCGGCAGGCGACTTCGCCTGGCGAGTGGGGCTGCCGGGCAAGAGTGGCGTCGGCGGTGGCATCATCGCCATCCTGCCGGGACAGATGAGCATCTGCGTCTGGTCACCACGCCTGGACGGCTACGGCAACTCGATTGCCGGGCGGCATGCACTGGAAGGCCTGGTGGCGGGCATGGGGCTTTCGCCACTGGGGTGAGACCTGCGAGCCGAGAAGTGAGGACTGAAATGGGAGGGTTGAGAAGTCAGCGTTGAGGCATGAGGATTGCGGCACGAGAGCCAAGATCCGAACCCGAAGATCAGAGATCAGAAATCAGAGATCCGGCAATAAAAAAGGGCGAGTCGCGTCCGCCACGCCACTCGCCCTGTCTTCAATCCTTGAAGACTATCACCACAGGTCCCGCTCTTTGACTGTAGCGTAAATAAGCATATGCACAAGTAAGAGAATGCCGACAAAGCACACCTGTCTTTGGCCCTGATCTGCGCTAAAAGACCGCGATATACCGCTTTGGTCTGACACGCGCAGCGCGAGACACTCCATCTCTACGACCAATGACTCATGCGCCTCTTGTCGCGAGCTTGCCCGCCTCTCGCGCATGCCGTTCTCTCATCAGAAGCAAAAAAATCGCTCTCATCAGCAGCGAAAATTCCATGGGCCAAGTTGCAGCCACACTCGGCGCAGACAGGTGGAATAAATGCATGGCATGAAAAAGCCCGCCCGGGAAACCGGGCGAGCTTTTTGCCAGCTGATAGCGTGTCCGATCATTGCCTTGAGCATTGGCCATCAATCAGCGATGCAAAGTTCCAGGAGGCAATGCTCAAGGATGCAAGACTCAAGCAGGGATCGACAGTGCGGACCCACTGACGATGGATCAGCCAAGTGAGAGACACAGATACTTGGTTTCCATGTATTCCTCGAGGCCATACTTGGAGCCTTCACGGCCCAGCCCCGATGCCTTGGTGCCGCCGAAGGGCGCCGCGGCGTTGGAGATCAGCCCGGTATTGATACCGACCATGCCGTAGTCCAGACCTTCCGAGACGCGCCAGACACGCTTGAGGTCGCGGCTGTAGAAGTAACTGGCCAGGCCGAATTCGGTGTCGTTGGCCATCTCGATCGCCTCTTCCTCGCTCTCGAAGGGGAAGATCGCCGCCAGCGGACCGAAGGTTTCCTCACGGGCGACCTTCATCTCCGGCGTCACCTGCGAGATCAGGGTCGGCGTGAAGAAGCTGCCCCCCAGCGGATGCGGATGGCCGCCCAGCAGCAGCTCGGCGCCCTTGTCGAGGGCATCCTGCACGTGCTCGGTGACCTTCTCGACGGCGTCGCCATCGATCAACGGGCCGACCTTGACGCCCTCTTCCAGGCCATTGCCCACGGTCAACTCGGCGTTCATGGCGGCGGCCAGCTTCTCGCTGAAGGCATTGACCACGCTGGACTGCACCAGGAAGCGATTGGTGCAGACGCAGGTCTGACCGGCATTGCGGAACTTGGCTGCCATCGCGCCTTCCACCGCCGCATCGAGATCGGCGTCTTCGAACACCAGGAAGGGCGCGTTGCCGCCAAGCTCCAGCGAGATCTTCTGGATATGCTGCGCGGCATTTGCCATCAGGCCACGCCCGACTTCCGTGGAGCCGGTGAAGGTCACCTTGCGCACGATGCTGGAATCGGTCATCGCCTTGGCGATGTCCTTGGCCGAGCCCGGCACGACGTTGAAGACGCCGCGCGGCACGCCAGCGCGTTCCGCCAGCACCGCCAGCGCCAGCGCCGAGAACGGCGTCTGGCTGGCCGGCTTGACCACGATCGGACAGCCCGCGGCCAGCGCGGCGCCCGCCTTGCGGGTAATCATCGAGGCCGGGAAGTTCCACGGCGTGATCGCCCCCACCACTCCGACCGGCTGCTTGAGCACCAGGATGCGCTGGTCACGCTTGGCGGCCGGAATGGTATCGCCATACACGCGCTGACCTTCTTCGGCGAACCAGCGCAGGAAGCTGGCCGCGTACTGGATTTCACCGGCGGCTTCGGCGAGGGGTTTGCCCTGCTCCAGCGTCATGATCTGCGCCAGATCATCCTTGTGCTCCAGCATCAAGGCGTACCACTTCATCAGGATGTCAGCGCGCTCCAGCGCCGGCGTCTCCTTCCAGTCCGCGAAGGAGTGCTGCGCCGCCTCGATGGCACGTTCGGTCTCGGCGTAACCCAGCCGAGGCACGCGGCCGATGATCTCGCCGGTGGCAGGATTGTCGACCTCGATCTGCTCGCCGGAATCCGCGGCTACCCAGCCACCGTCGATATAGGCAAATGGACGAAACAGACTGGTATCGTTGAGATGTTCCATGAAGACTCCCGAGGCGTGCTTGTGGGTCAAGGCAGTGATTCCCGGCTACCCGAGACTACTCAAGACTAACCTGATATAGCCTAGATGCGGGCGTGGCGCTAGATCCACAACCCTGCCAGTACTAGTACCACGATGGCCAGCCCGGCGAGCCACCAGCGCTTGCGCGTTGCCGGCCTGGCGGCGTCATCCGTAGGCCCGGGCGCCTCGCCGGCCTCGCTCTCGGGCGGCATCGAGACGACTCGCCGCGCCTTCTGCTGCTTGATTCGCGCATTGAAGACCTGCACTGCACGCCCGTCGCGAAGCTCGAAGTCCACCGCCAGCCCCGGCCCCGGCAAGCCACGCCCACGCCAGCCGACCAGATCGAAGGCGTGCTCACCGCCCTTCTCGTCCCGAATGGTGCCCTGCTGTTCTGCATCATCGAAATGGATGATTTCCCCGATCACATCATGTCTCCCGACTCTTCAGGCTTCTGCGCCTGACTTTCTCGATATCTGAGCTTCTCGACATCTGACTTTGTCGACATCTGAGCTTCTCAATGCCTGCCCCGGCTGACTAGTCATGCGCTTCGCGACTGTCCGACAGGGTGATAGACACCGAGTCAGAGAAGCGCAAGGCATGCGGCTTGTCGATCTCGACCTGCGCTGTCAGCACCTGTTCGTGCGCCATCACGATATCCAGCACCTCACGGGTCATGCGTTCGAGCAGCGCGAAGCGCCCTTCCTCGACATGACGGATCAACTGCTTGGTGATGGTGCGGTAATTGAGCGCTTCACTGATGTGATTGAACTGCACGGCGCGTGCCGCGCGATAACGGATCACCACGTTGATCACGACATCCTGGCGGTTCTGGATCTCGTCTTCATTGATCCCGATATAGGTTCTCAGGCGCAGATTCTTGATGCGAATGGTGGCGAGGTCGTGATCGAGATGTTCATCGTGCAAGGCATGCATCGGCATCGGCAGGGACTCCTGATCAAGGGAAACGCGCGAGATGACTCCCAGACAAGAACGCCGCCTCGAAAGGCGGCGTCTTCACTCTGCTGTCAGCTGATCAACGTCAGGAATTCCTGACGGGTCGGCTGATTGTCGCGGAAGGCGCCCAGCATCACGGACGTCTTCATGCTGGAATTCTGCTTTTCCACCCCACGCATCATCATGCACATGTGACGCGCTTCGACCACGACGGCCACACCACGTGCACCGGTGACCTGCTGAACGGCCTCGGCGATCTGCTTGGTGAGGTTTTCCTGGATCTGCATGCGACGCGAATACATGTCGACGATACGCGCGAACTTGGACAGACCGAGCACCTTGCCAGACGGCAGATAGGCGATGTGGCACTTGCCGATGAACGGCAGCAGGTGATGCTCGCACATCGAGTAAAGCTCGATGTCCTTGACCAGTACCATCTCGTCCGTATCGGAGGTGAAGACAGCGCCGTTGACGATCTCCTCCAACGACTGTTGATAGCCATGAGTCAGGTACTGCATGGCCTTGGCCGCGCGCTTGGGCGTATCCAGCAGGCCCTCACGCTCTGGATCCTCACCCAACGCGGTGATGATCTGGCGGTAGTGGTTGGCAATCTCTTCGGTCATCCGTCTGCCTATGGTATCGGTCAGGGGCGCGCACTAGCGCACGCATAGCAGGGGTAAAGCACAAAAGTCATACACAAGCGATCAGATGGCAAGAAATCGTATAACTTCGTGTTCAATGTCAGGGCCAGATTCTACCTCAGGCATGCCGTCAACGCAGGTCTGTTCACGCGATTGTCGTATCCATGCAACACATGCGCCCCCATCGGTAACCGATGGGGGCGCATGAAGGGGCGGTGTCACTCACTTCGCCAAAGGGGCTCAGGCCTCGCGACGACCTTCAGGTCATGTCACGACTGCCAGCTCATGTCACGACTACCAGGCCATGTCGCGATCGCTAGGCCAGCCAACGCGGCGCAGACAGCGCGACGCGCTGCTGTTCCAGGCTGCGAATGTGGTCGTCCCAGTAGCCCAGGCTCGCCACATGCGAGAAGGCCTGCGGGAAGGCGGGGTCCGACCAGCGCCGCACCACCCAGGCGCTGTGACGCACCATGCGCAGTGTGCGCAGGGTCTCGATCCACTTGAGCTCGCTGCGATTGAACTCACAATGCTGCTCGTAGCCCTCCAGCACCTCGGACAGCTGCATGTGCAGCTCCGGGTCGCTCTGACCGGTCAACAGCATCCACAGGTCCTGCACCGCCGGGGCGCTCAGGCAGTCATCGAAGTCGACCAGCGCGAAGCTGTCATCACGCCCCAGCATGTTGCCGATGTGGCAGTCGCCGTGGGTACGGATCAAGGCGCTTTCCGGCCAGCTCTGCTCCGCGACCAACGGACGCAGTGCCTCGATGACGCGCTGGTAGCTGTCGCGCTGGCGCTCACTCAGCCAGTCGGAGGCCAGTACGCTGGCGCAGCTCTCCTCGAGAATCCGCAGCGGCGAGAGCGTCTCCCGCTCGCGAAACGCGCTCTTGCGCCCCACCGCGTGCACGCGACCGATCAGCTCACCCAGCTGATAGAGGTGCTCGGCAGATTCAAGCTCCGGCGCGCGCCCCACCACATGCGGGAAGAGAGCGAAGTCGAAGCCTTCGAATCGATGCAGCGTCTCGCCGGCCTCGTTCGCCCACGCGGGGGCGCCCGGAACACCGGCCTCATCCAGCTCGGCCAGGAAGGCGTGCTCCTCGAGAATCTGGGCACGGCTCCAGCGCTCGGGGCGATAGAACTTGGCCACCCAGCGGCGCCGGTCATCATCGGCGAGATGGTAGACACGATTCTCGTAACTGTTCAGCGCGAACGGCTCGCCGGGCAACCAGAAGCCCAGCGATTCGACAGCGGCCACGACACGGTCCGGCGCGAGAGCATCGAAGGGATGAAAACGCGTGTCTCCCTGGCCCTGTGGCGCGGATGTCGTCGACCAGGTGTTGCCATTGGAGCGCGCATCCAACTCGCGCGAGGTGCCGGAAGATTGCGAGTCATCGGGGGAAACAGGATCAATAGGCATGGCAATTCCTCGGGCATGGACCAGCAAACGGCTGCCGGACCTTGCATGCTATGAGATTAGACCCTCTGCACGCCAGTCTTCTCCCTGATCGACCCCGCCTGCCCGCTGAGTTCAACGCCCGTTTCGAGGCTCAGCCCCGGCGGCATGTGTCGGGCAGCTCTACTTCGTGTCGCATTTGCGGGTCACAGCGCCCCGCGCAAGGCCAGGGGAGTCCGCGCCAGCACGCAGGCATCGACCTCACGGGCACCGGCTCGCAGGCAGGCCTGAGCAAGACTGTCGAGCGTCGCACCACTGGTCATGACGTCATCGATCAGCAGCACGTGCTCGGGCAAGAGGCCGTCGATGTCATAACGCCCACGCTGGGCCTTCAGACGCCCGCGCCTATCCCGCAGGCGCTGATCCGGCGCTGCCCTGGCCACCGCGACTGACGCCTCGTGCGGCATGCGCCTGTCG
The DNA here is from genome assembly GCF_029846355.1 of Cobetia sp. 2AS. Taxonomy (NCBI): domain Bacteria; kingdom Pseudomonadati; phylum Pseudomonadota; class Gammaproteobacteria; order Oceanospirillales; family Halomonadaceae; genus Cobetia; species Cobetia sp. 2AS. Next base: position 252,843 of record NZ_JARWKQ010000001.1, on the reverse strand, counting down.
CGCACCCGCGCCATATCCCGCGGATGGCCAGCAATGACGGGGCCCAACCCTCGACACAGTTCCGCCAGCGCATCATGGCCGCGCTGGCGACGGCGATAGGCATCTGCCGGTACCAGCAGCACTGCGCCGTGAGGGTGCGTCTGGCGCCACTCGCGACAGAAGTGCGCGAGCTCCCGCTGCATGAGTTGACGCAACAGTCGCCCGGCGCGGCGCTGATGCTGGTCCTTGTAGCGCTGGAACAGCCCCGCCAGCAACCCTTCATAACGCAGCGGCGCAAAGCAGCGTGCAAAGGCAGGCGGTGAGGACAGGCACCGCGCACAGGCCTGCTGACTCAAGGCCAGTGAGACGACAGGCTCAGCACAACGCGGACAGGCATGCTGATTGCGCGCGATTCTCGCCTCGCAGGCGTCGCACCACTCGCGGCGCGATGACAGCTCTCGCTCATGACGCGAGCGAGTCGCTAGAGAGGAAAATGAATGGGGAGGTGAAACTGAAGCGCTCTGCCGTTCGGTCGCGCCGGGCATGGCTGCCGTCAGCTGACGCTGACAGAAGGCGCAGGGTCGCGACAGCTGCCAGTGGTCAACCAGCAGAGTTCTCATCGTTGACAGCGCCCGCGGAAACTCTATCATCTCAGTTAACCTGACCTTATTCGATGCGTTGACTGGCCACTTGCCAGCTCGGCTGCCGACTCCCGGACTCACCCACGGATGAACGGCTCAGCGCGCTCTCGCTCTGCCCGCCTGATGAAGGACCTCAAGCTCATGACCGTAGAAGCCTCCCGCGTGACCACACAAGCCACGAATATCCCTGCGCCTGCCGATGACAGCGTGGTACGCCATGACTGGAGCGTCGCGGAAATCGAGGCGCTGTTCGCCCTGCCCTTCAATGACCTGCTGTTCCGTGCCCAGCAGGTGCACCGCCAGCACTTCGATCCGAATGCGGTACAGGTCTCCACCCTGCTGTCGATCAAGACCGGCGCCTGCCCGGAAGACTGCAAGTACTGCCCGCAGTCCGGCCACTACAACACCGGCCTTGGCAAGGAAAAGCTGATGGAGATCGAGAAGGTGGTCGAGCAGGCACGTGCCGCCAAGGACGCCGGCGCCAGCCGCTTCTGCATGGGCGCGGCCTGGAAGAGCCCGCGTGAGCGCGACCTCGAAGTGGTCACCGAGATGGTGCGTCAGGTGAAGTCGCTGGGACTCGAGACCTGCATGACACTGGGCATGGTCGATACCGATCAGGCCAGGAAGCTCGCGGATGCCGGCCTCGACTACTACAACCACAATCTGGACACCTCACCGGAGTACTACGGCGAGATCATCACCACGCGCAGCTACAGCGAGCGCCTGGACACCCTGGCCAGCGTGCGCGAAGCCGGCATGAAGGTGTGCTCCGGCGGCATCCTCGGCATGGGCGAGACCACCACCGACCGCGCCGGCCTGCTGCGTCAGCTGGCCAATCTGGAGCCGCAGCCGGAATCGGTGCCGATCAACATGCTGGTCAAGGTGGCGGGCACGCCGCTGGAGAATGTCGATGACCTCGATCCCATCGAGTTCATCCGCGCCATCGCCGTAGCACGCATCATGATGCCGAAGAGCCACGTGCGCCTGTCCGCCGGCCGCGAGCAGATGGACGATTCCACCCAGGCACTGGCCTTCCTCGCCGGCGCCAACTCCATCTTCTATGGCGAGCGCCTGCTGACCACCAGCAACCCGCAGGCCAACCGTGACCGCGAGCTGTTCGAGCGCCTCGGCCTGCACCCGGAGACCCGCCAGGAAGTCGCCAGCGACGAAGTGCGCGAAGCCGCCCTTAAGGCCGCCATGGAAGAACAGGCACGCGCCAATGTCGAGGGCAGCCTGTTCTATGACGCCACGCGCGAGGCGACGCCCGCCAGCAGCGAAGGCCAGATGCGCGAACGCAAGCCCTGCGGCCTGGTGGTCTGATCGCTCGTGGCCACCGATACGCCCGCCAGCGCGCGCTTAAGCCCTCAGTCCAGCGCCAGCTTCACGCATCTGGAGGACCTGCTCACGCAGCGTGAGCGGATCGGCCGCTATCGCCGGCGCCTGACACTGGATTCCCCCCAGGGGCCCCACGTCAGCCTCGCCGGGCAGGCAGCCAATGCAGAGGCGCGCCCGCTGCTCAACTTCACCGCCAACGACTATCTGGGGCTGGCCAACCACCCGGCGCTGGCCGAGGCCGGCTGTCGCGCGGCGCGTGAATTCGGTGTCGGCAGCGGCAGCGCTCATCTGGTCAATGGCCACCAGCACGCTCACCACCAGCTGGAGGCTCGTCTGGCCGAGCTGACCGGGCGGCCACGCGCGCTGCTGTTCTCCACCGGGTTCATGGCCAATCTGGGCGTGATCGATGCACTGGCGAGCGCCTCGCGCGAGGCCGGTCGCAGCCTCGAGATCTTCCATGATCGCCTCAATCACGCCAGCCTTCTCGATGGCGCGCGCCTGGCGTCCTCCGGCACCACTGCCGTGCGCTCGCGTCGCTTCCACCATCGCGATATCGAGGACCTCGAGCGCCAGCTGGCGCACTCCCGAGCCGACGACAAGCTGGTGATCAGCGATGGCGTGTTCAGCATGGATGGCGACTGCGCCGATATCGCGGGCCTGAGCCAGGCCTGCGCCCGGCACGGCGCCTGGCTGATGATCGACGATGCCCACGGACTGGGCGTGCTGGGCGAGCATGGCGAAGGCCTGGTCGGGCGCGATACCCCGCTGGCTGACGTGCCGGTATTGGTCGGCACCCTGGGCAAGGCGCTCGGCAGCAGCGGCGCCTTCGTCGCCGGCAGCGATGCGCTGATCGAGAGTCTGATCCAGCTGGCGCGCCCTTACATCTACACCACCGCGCAACCGCCGCATGTCGCCGCCGCTACCCTGACGGCGCTGGAAATCGTCGCGCGCGAGCCGCAGCGCCGTGAGCGATTGCAGGCGCGTGTGCAGCAGTTCCGTGAGGGTTGCACGCATCTACTGGCAGGCAGTGGGCTCGCGCTCGGGCTATCGTCAGCCGACACGAACATTTCACCCTCTGCCCCGTTGACCCCGATTCAGCCGCTGATTCTGGGCAGCGAAGCGCGGGCATTGGCCTGGAGCGCGGCACTGCGCGAGCGTGGCGTGCTGGTCTCGGCCATCCGCCCGCCCACGGTGCCCGCCGGCAGCTCGCGCCTGCGCTTCACCTTCTCCGCCGAGCACACAGCCGAGGATATCGCGGCACTGCTCGAGGCTCTCGAAGCGGTACTGGCAGCGGAAAAGGCCCAGCCCCGCTCGACTTCCCCAACCATCAGCCCAGAAGGAGTCACGCCATGACGCTGACTCGTCTGGTGCTGTTCAGCGGCTGGGGTATCGATGCGCGCATCTGGCAGCCCTTGATCGCCTGCCTGCAAGCACGCCTCGCTCACGTCACCGAGACGGGGGATCAGGCAGATGCCGGGGCAGATGATCAGGCAAAGAGTCGCCCGCTGGAGATCATCGCGCCGGATTGGCCAGAAGAAGGCCCGCAGGCTGATTCACGGGCAGGCTCAGAACCGACTGCCTCGCGAGCCTCACTGGGCGGCGCCGATACCCTGTGGCTGGGCTGGTCGCTGGGCGCCCTGCGGGCCGAGGCGCTGGCGAAGAAGCAGGCGCCGGCCGTCCTTGTCTCGCTGGCCATGGGGCCAAGCTTCATCGACCAGGCCCCATTTGAGCAGACGCTCCCCGCCCTGGCACCTGAGGTGCTGGAGGACTTCCGCGCAGCCTTCGCGCGCAACCCTGCCGCCAGCTGGCAACACTTTCTGCGCTGGCAGGCCAGTGGTGAGGCGTCTACGCGTGACTGCCTCAGACACTTGCGCGAACTGATCGGACGCCATCCCGTCAGTCGCGAAGCGGTGCTGGCGGCAGGACTGGCGGAACTGGCCAGCCGCCAGATGTCACTGGCGCCTCAATCAGAGTTACCGCTCGAGTTCTGGCTCGGCAAGCAGGACCCACTACTGGCACCGGGCCTGAGTGCGGCGCTGCGCGCGCAGGGCCAGGTGGTCGCGGAATTCGAGGGTGGCCACTGCCTGCCATTGAGCGCGACCGAGGCGCTTGCCGATGCCCTGCTCACACGCATGGGTCTCGTCACCCACCACGTCACGCGCATCAGCGAGGAGGCCTGAGATGTCGATTGCCGTCAGCGTGCCGCCTGCAGAGCTTGCAACGCCCCTGCTCACGCCTGCCACGAGCCGTCAGCAGGTTGCCCGCGCCTTTGATCGCGGCGCTGCCGACTACCTCACGCTGGCGCAGGCACAGCACGCCATGGCGGCCACCCTGTTCGCCTCGCTCCCTGAGCGGCTGCCGGCCGATGCCCGTGTGCTCGATCTCGGTTGTGGGCCCGGGCATTGGACCCTCGAACTGGCGCAGCGCTACTCTGGGGCTTGCTGCATGGGGCTGGATCTTTCGCTTGAGATGCTGCGTGAAGCCGCACGCCAGACGAGCGAGCTTGCGAGTGGCAGCCCTGAACGCCTGCACTGGCTACGCGCCGATGCCGAGCGCCTGCCACTGGCCGATGCGAGTCTGGACCTGGTCTTCTCGAGCCTGGCCGTGCAATGGTGCGACAGCCCTCGGCAATGGCTCGCGGAACTGTCACGCACCTTGAAACCCGGCGCTCGAGCGCACATCAATACCTTGGGACCCGGCACCCTCAAGGAAGTACGCCATGCCTGGCAGCGTGCGGATGATTCCGTGCGCCACTTCCCCAGCGCCACCCATCTTGCACGCCATGCAGAAGCCGCCGGGTTGCGCTGCCACTGGCAGTTACGCCCACGGATATTTCACTATCCCGATGTCGCTGCGGTCATGGCCTCGATCAAGGGCATCGGGGCACAGACCGCCACTGGCCGGCGCCTGACACGCGCCGAGGTGCAGCAGGCCAAGGCGCGGCATGAAACGTTGCGTACCGCGAAGGGATTGCCTGTAAGCTATCAAGTCATTGAACTTGTGCTAGAAAAACCGTTCAGAATTGCGTACGGATAACACTGATACTTTGCTTGAAGGCAATTACCTGCCTCGCTCGGATACAATGAAAACTGATATGAAAACCGCGGACAGCTCGTCACGGGACACTGCCTTGCCTGCGCGAGCCGAACATGGCATCGCCGCCTTCGTGACCGGTACCGATACCGAAATCGGCAAGACCTTCATCGCCAGCGCCCTGCTGGCACGTGCTCGCCTGCGCGGCCTGACCACGCTGGGCCTCAAGCCCGTGGCCTCTGACTGCTTCGAGAATCACGATGGTCTGGTCAACGCCGACGCCCTGTCATTGCAGGCGCAGTGCGAACCGGAAGCGGATTATGAAAGCATCAATCCCTGGCGCTTCGCGCCGGCCATCGCGCCGCACATTGCCGCGCGTCAGGTGGGCGTCAGTCTCGAGGTGGCGAAGATCGCGGCGCATGTGCGGGGCCAGCAGACAAGCGCACCGCGCGACCTGCTGCTGGTGGAAGGCGCTGGCGGCTGGCGGGTACCGCTGAATGACGATGAGGATTTCTCGGACCTGGCCATCGAGCTGGGCTTGCCGGTGATTCTGGTCGTCGGGCTGCGCCTGGGCTGCATCAATCATGCGCGCCTGACGCTTGAGGCCATCGAGCGCGATGGGCTGGAAATCGCCGGCTACGTCATCAACCATCTGGAAGCGGATATCGAGGTCAGCGAAGACAACATGGCGACGTTGTCACGCACGCTGCGAGCCCCCTGTCTGGGCGTCGTTCCGTGGATGTGCGATGAAGATCTCTCCAATACACGCCACGCCGCCGAGCGCGCCGCCAGCTATCTGCAACTGCCCTGCGGGCTGGAATCACGCAGCGTGCATGTCGAACAGGAGTGAGGCGCTGAAGGCGCAGCACAAGGCGGGGAATTTCAGGGGATAATCGACACAAGCGATTGACTTGAAAGGCATCACAGGTAAAATGCAGCCCTGCTTCTCGCGGAAGTGGTGGAATTGGTAGACACGCCAGATTTAGGTTCTGGTGCCGCAAGGTGTGGGGGTTCGAGTCCCCCCTTCCGCACCATCAGCAAGCCTTTGCTGATGCTCCCCAGCTGCCTCGCGCAGTCAGCAAGTCCTCCCGCTTTTGTCTGTCGTGCATGCGTCGTGTCATCTGTCTGTCGTGCATGCGTCGTGTCATCTGATGCCTTCTGCACCCATCATCATCGTCAGTGCCTTCCCGTCGGTTGCTGGGCCCGCGTCTTTCCCGCTCTCTGCGTTACTCTGCTTTGCAAACAACCTGCTCTACGCTCTCCTGCTCTGCGTTCCTCTGCCTTGCGACCCTCGGTCGATCTGCGGTGCGGCATTCGCGCGTCTGGACGAACCTCAGCGTCGTCTTAGGCTGTCCTGCAGATTGGCCAGGCTGACACGCGCCTGATCCAGCAACAGCTGGCGCTCTTCACGGTCATGATGCGCGGCATGCGCCGCGGCGAGCTGCAGGTTCACGTATTCGATCCCGCTGGTGAAACGATAGAACTCGCGACGCGAGGCCACCTGGCGAAAGGCGTCGAGCAGCGAGGGATCAAGCGCCAGCCGCTCACCACGCGCAACGTCTGGCTCCGCCTCCACCAATGCCGATAGCAGTGGTTGCACGGCCTGATTCCATTCCTCTCTGCGCGGCCGCCAGCGACCGAGCCAGAAGCCGATGAAACCGCCGATGCCAAGGCCGCCCAGCCCCCATAACCATTCCCACTGCATGCTGGTGCCTCATTGCGTCAGATCGGATCCCGAGGGTCATTGCCTCATCCTGGCGCAGTATACCCAACAATGAGCGCTCTCATGCTCAACGCCCGACATATTTAATAAAATACTAATAAACAAGACATTTGCGCTCATTGCGCACGGGCGCCCAGCACGATGATGGCGCTGCCCGCCAGGCAGACCAGTGTCCCCAACAGGTCCCAGCGACTGGGCAACTGCTGCTCGACCAGCCACAGCCAGGCCACTGACGCGGCGATATAGACACCGCCATAGACGGCAAAGGCGCGCCCGGCGTGACTGACGTCGACCAGTGAAAGCAGCCAGGCGAACAGCGCCAGGCTGAGCATGCCGGGAATCAGCCAGCCGGGGCTGCGCTCCAGTTTCCACCAGGCCCAGAAACTGAAGCAGCCGGCGATCTCGGCGAGCGCCGCCAGCGGATATATCCAGAGAATCGACATCGATGAGTCTCGCGTGAGATTGGCAGCCCTGGGTGACAGCGCCATGAAAGTTGTCGGCATCAGACGACTCCCGCACCCCGTCAAAAGCCGCTAGGATTAATTAGCGGACAATCCATGGACAATCACGGCCGATGGATTCCCTGTCCGTCTCTCCGTATTGACCAAGCCAGGATTGGCGCCGTCTTGCTGCGCATGATATCGCGCAGTGACTCGATAACAAGGAACCCCACGATGACTCGGCAACGACTGATCATCAACCGCCTGGACGCTGACCGCCTCCAGCGCCTGATCGACGCTCAGCAACACGATGATGAGCTGTCGCTTCGCCTCGAAAGCCGCCTGATCCAGGCAGAGATCGTGCCCCCCGATGACTTCCCCGAAGACCGCGTCAGCATGCGTAGCCGCCTGCGCCTCAAGGGGTCGCGCTCCGGCGATAGCGAGCTGACACTGCACTACCCTACCCCGGAGGATGGTGAGTGCATGTCGCTGCGCAGCCACCTGCCGCAACCAGAAGAGCAAGAGACCTCACTGGCGCTGTGCATCATGTCGCCACTGGGCATCGCGCTGCTGGGAATGGCGGTCGGCGAGCAGATCACGCTGCCCCGGGAAGATGGCCAGAGTGACGTCATCCGTCTGGAAGCCATCCTGCATCAGCCGGAAGCCTGCGGTCAGTTTCACCTCTGAAGGGCCAGGGCCACTTGATTCACGCTTGAAAAGTGCCGGGTTCGTCAGTCAGCCCCGTGCTGACATAGGCTGTCCGCGTGGCAATACGCTACGCTGACAGGAGCCAGCAGGGTTGCCGGACCCTGCTGGCTCACGCCATTGCTCCTTGACATAACACGCCATCGATCCCGCTGCGCACCTGCGCATGCGGGCATTTTCAATGTCTGTCTGGAGAATGCCTCATGGGTATATTATCGCACCCTCATGTCAAGACAGCCGCTCACCGGCGTCTGCATGAAGCACTCGAGCACTACGCGGCCAGTCATCAGCATCGTGAGAACATCCGCATGCATCTTGTCTGCGTGCCTGTCATCTTCACTGCCAGCTTGATCCTGCTGTGGAGACTGCTCGGGGGGCAGGGGCTATCGAGTGAACCGGGGCTGGGTGTGTGGATGCTGCCCGGTGGCGTGGTCACCCTGGCGGTCCTGGCCGTCTATGCGCGCTTCTCCCTCAGGGTACTTGGCGTGATGGCCGTCTGGGCCCTGGCAAGCCTGGCGCTGATGTTCGTGATGCTCGGGCTCAACTGGCCGGTGACACCGATGATGCTGGCAGCCTTCGTGGTCGCCTGGATCGGTCAGGTCGTCGGCCATCGGATCGAGGGCCGCAAACCGGCCTTCCTCGATGACCTGCGTCAGCTGCTGATCGGCCCGCTGTTCGTGCTGGTCGAGCTGCTCCCCGCCATGCGTGACTGGCTACTGAAGCAGGATGAGCCGACCGAGCGGTCATGAGCGGGCCTGTAAGCATGCAAGCTTGCCGACACGGCCCGATGGACAGGGATTCCGACAACACAAAAAGCCCAGCGACCTGACACGGCCGCTGGGCTTTTCATTGGACGCTACTGACGGTCACGGTGCCTTGTGCCTTGTGCCTTGTGGCTTGCGTCATTGCTCCGGCGCGAAATCCTCGAGGCTGAAGGCCATCAATGGCGCGGCGCCAGCACTGATCTGGGCTTCCAGAGCGACGGCGCGCGGCAGCACGCGTGCCACGAAGTACTCTCCGAGCGCCAGCTTGCGGCGATAGAAGCCCTCACCGCTGGCACCTGCTTGCGCCAGTCCACGCGCCGCAGCACGCGCCATGCGCAGCCACAGATAGCTGTAGACACACAGCCCTGCCAGGTAGAGATAGTCACAGGCCGCTGCGCCCAGCTCTTCCGGGTTGTCATCGGCGCGGGCCAGCAACTGCTCCGACACTCGCTCTAGGCGCGCCAGCTCCGTCTTGCACGCCTCGGCGAACGGGCGGGTCTGGGCGTCGTCGGCCTGACGCTCAAGCTCGGCTCGCACCAGGGCGGCAAAGCTCGCCACATGGGCTCCACGATTGCGGTAGAGCTTGCGCCCGACCAGATCCATCGCCTGAATGCCGTTGGTGCCTTCGTAGATCATCGCGATGCGTGCATCGCGCACGTACTGCTCGGCGCCCCACTCCACGCAGTAGCCATTGCCACCATAGAGCTGCTGCGCCATGACGGTGGCATCGAAGCCACGGTCGGTCAGCAGCGCCTTGGCGATCGGCGTCATGAATTGCACCAGCGCATCCGCGTCGGCCTTCACCGCGTCATCGGCGTGATATTTGACGCGGTCCAGCTGCTGGCCCACGAAGACGGCAAAGGCGCGTCCGGTCTCGTTCCAGACGCGCACCTCAAGCGCCATGCGGCGCACGTCAGGATGCACCAGAATCGGGTCGGCCGGCTTGTCAGGCGCCTTGGCGCCTGTCGGTGCCCGGCTCTGCAGGCGCTCGGCGGCGAAGTCCATCGCGCTCTGATAGGCCACCTCGCCCAGCCCCAGCCCCTGCAGGCCGATGGAGAGACGCTCGTAGTTCATCATGGTGAACATCGCCGCCAGCCCCTGATGCGGCTCGCCGATCAGCACGCCTTCGGCACCGTCGAAGTTCATCACGCAGGTCGCGCTGCCCTTGATGCCCATCTTGTGTTCGATGGAGCCACAGCTGACCGCATTCGGTGTCGTCGGCTGGCCGTCGGCATCAAGCAGATGCCTGGAGACCAGAAACAGCGAGATGCCACGTGTCCCCGGCGGCGCATCCGGCAGCTTGGCGAGCACCAGATGCACGATGTTGTCGACCATGTCGTGCTCGCCGCCGGTGATCCAGATCTTGGTGCCGGTGAGACGATAGCGCGGCAGCCCCAGCAGCGGGTCATCGCCCTCGAGGGGTTCGGCACGGGTGCGGATCAGGCCGAGATCCGTGCCGCAATGCGGCTCGGTCAGACACATGGTGCCCAGCCAGTCGCCGGCATACATGCGCGGCAGAAACACCTGCTTGACGGACTCCGGCGCATGGCTATCCACCGCCAGACAGGCGCCGGCATTCAGTGCCGGATAGAGCGCGAAACTGGTATTGGTGGCGTAGAGCATCTCTTCAAAGGCCACGGTGAGCATCTTGGGCATGCCCTGGCCACCGTATTCAGGGTTGCCGCCCAGCCCCATCCAGCCGCCTTCGGCGAGTACCCGATAGGCCTCCTTGAAGCCCTTGGGTGTCGTGACGTGGCCATTCTCGAAACGTGCGCCCTCGGCGTCACCGCTCAGGTTGAGCGGCAGCAGCTCGGCCTGGGTCACGCGCGCACCTTCCTCGAGAATCGCCTCGGCCAGCTCGACATTCACCTCTTCGGTGGCTGCCATGCCCGCCCATTCCTGCTCGGCGGCGAACACCTCATCGAGAATGAAGCGTGCATCCTTGAGTGGCGCCTGATACTTGGCCATATCACTGTCCTCACTGACTCATGTGCTAAGGGCTTTCGCGAAAGACTTGCCTCTCACCCCGTGATGAACGACGGGCTTCGCTCAGCAGAATTCAAACGATTGCTTGAAACAATAGGCGCAATCAGATGCCACGTCCAGATGCCACGTCATCTCGACCTTGGCCCAAGAGCCGCCCAGCCATGCGCCAGCACGATGACCAGGCCCGCGACAACCAGTCCAGCAACGCAAGACGCCGCCCCGGGGTTACCGAGGCGGCGTCTTGTCACTGCTCATGTCGCTGCTTTTTCGCTTCTACGCCTTCGTTTCCACGACGGTCGCTCTAGACCGATACCACATTGGCCAGCGGCGTCGGGTGCTTGCCATCTTCCCATCCCAGGCTGCTGTTGGCATTCGGCGAGAACCACTTGAGCGAATCGTGCAGCTTGACCACATCCCCGACGATGATCAGCGTCGGCGGCTTGAGGCCCTGACCGGCGATCTGCGCCGGCATGTCCGCCAGCGTTGCCACATGCACACGCTGACGCGCGGTGGTGCCCTGCTCGACCAGCGCGATCGGCGTGGACGCCGCCAGACCATTGGCGATCAACTGTTCGCAGATCAGGCCCAGGCTGCCGAGACCCATATAGAAGACCAGCGTCTGGGCCGGACGCGCCAGCGCCTCCCAATCCAGGTCACAGCTGCCATCCTTCAAGTGACCGGTGACGAAGCGCACCGACTGGGCGTGGTCGCGATGAGTCAGCGGGATACCCGCGTAAGCCGCGCAACCGGAAGCCGCCGTGATGCCCGGCACGACCTCGAAACTGATGCCGGCGCCGGCCAGGGTCTCGAGCTCTTCCCCACCGCGTCCGAAGATGAAGGCGTCACCGCCCTTCAAGCGCACTACGCGATGCCCGGCACGGGCGTAATCCACCAGCGCCTGATTGATGCCTTCCTGCGGCACGCTGTGATCGCTGCGCGCCTTGCCGACGTACAGGCGACGCGCCTCCGGATTGGCCAGCGCCAGAATCTCGTGACTGACCAGGCGATCGTGAATGATGACATCGGCCTGCTGCAGGTGGCGCAGCGCCTTGAGCGTCAGCAGCTCCGGATCGCCCGGCCCCGCGCTGACCAACGCCACCTGACCATGCGTGCCCGTGAAGCGATCCTCCTCCTTCACGGGCAATACCGCCTCGCCTGCCACCAGGCGTGGCGGCAGACGCACGCTGGAGTCCCGGGGGTGACTCGGCGCGAACACCATCACGTGCTGCTCGCGCGCATGACGCAGGATGCCGCGATCGCGCCCTTCGCTGCCGGTGGCTACCAGCCATAGCTGGCCGGGGGCCGGCACGGGCAACAGGGTATCGGCAACCTCCCAACCTTCACGCCCACACAGGGTCTCCAGCATCGGCATGCGGGCATCACCGTAGACACACAGGTCTGCACCGAGGCCGGCAAAACGCTCGGCCAGCGCGACAGCCTCCTGGCCGCCACCGATCAGGCACAGCTGGAGTCGTGAGGGGTCACAGGAGAGATTGAGAAATTCCATGGGGCACATCCACAAACGCGGCGAGGCTGGGGAGCAGCCTTCGATGGGTCGCATTTTAGAGCATAAGAACCACTCTCTAAAATAACCAATAAGAATAACAACCCTGATGCTACGTTGTAGTCGCGCAGAGGGAATAACGAGTGGTGCGATCGGGCGAGGCCTCTGTCTCCGCAATAAACGAAGGCCCCCGCTTCCATGGGAAAGCGGAGGCCTTGACTACGCGAATCCACTACGGCGATTCACGCACCTCAGACGTTGATGGTTTCCACCCCGCCCATGTAGCCACGCAGCGCCTGCGGCACAGTGATGGAGCCATCGGCGTTCTGATGGTTTTCCAGCACGGCAACCAGGCAACGGCCCACGGCCAGACCGGACCCATTCAGGGTATGCACCAGCTGCGGCTTCTTCTGACCTTCGACACGCACACGCGCCTGCATGCGGCGCGCCTGGAAGTCACGGCAGTTGGAGATGGAGGAAATCTCGCGGTAGGTCGCCTGGCTCGGCAGCCAGACTTCCAGGTCATAGGTCTTGGCGGCGGCAAAGCCCATGTCGCCGGTGCACAGGGTCACGGCACGGTACGGCAGTTCCAGCGCCTGCAGGATGGCTTCGGCGTGGCCGCGCATCTCTTCGAGGGCTTCGTCGCTCTTCTCCGCCGCGACCACCTGCACCATCTCAACCTTGTCGAACTGGTGCTGGCGAATCATGCCGCGGGTATCACGGCCATAGGCACCGGCTTCACTGCGGAAGCACGGGGTATGGGCAGTGAACTTCAGCGGCAGACTGCCGGCATCGATGATCTCGTCACGCACCATGTTGGTCAGCGGCACTTCGGCGGTCGGGATCAGGAAGAAATCACGATCGTCGTTGAGCTTGAACAGGTCTTCCTCGAACTTGGGCAGCTGGCTGGTGCCCATCAGGGAGTCGCGGTTGACGATATAGGGTACGTAATATTCTTCGTAGCCATGCTCTAGCGTCTGCTTGTCGAGCATGAACTGCACCAGCGCACGGTGCAGGCGCGCGATGGAGCCATGCATCACGGCGAAGCGTGAACCGGTGATCTTGACCGCCAGCTCGAAGTCCAGCTGGCCCTTGAGCTCACCGAGGTCGACATGGTCACGCACGTCGAAATCGAATTCACGCGGCGTGCCCCAGCGGTGCAGCTCGACGTTGTCGCTTTCGTCAGCGCCTTCAGGCACTTCGGCGTCCGGCAGGTTCGGCAGGCTGGCCGCCATGGCGTCGGCCTTGGCCTGCAGCTCATTGAGCTCGGACTTGGCGGCGTCGAGACGCTCGCCCAGATCACTGACTTCTGCCAGCAGCGGCGCGATGTCTTCGCCACGTGCCTTGGCATTACCGATGGACTTGGAGCGGGTGTTGCGCTCGTTCTGCAGGGATTCCGTCTCGACCTGCAGGTCACGGCGGCGCGCTTCCAGCGCGGCAAAGGCTTCGGTATCCAGCTGATAGCCACGACGTGCGAGGCGCTCGGCAGTCGCTTCAAGATCAGCGCGCAGAAGTTTCGGGTCCAGCATGTGGGAAGGCTCTCTCGTCGGATCACTCAGGCCGCATCGCGGCGCGGAAAGGTTATGCGCACTAGTCTACCTCAGCCATGCCCTGCTTCGCAGCCGCCCAGGCGACAGGAGGACGCGCCCGGGCACGAGAATCACAGCAGGACGCGTGCGATCTTCATGCCCAGCGCGACCATGCCCAGACACGCCACCACACTGACGGCGACATAGACCAGCCCCGCGAGCATGCGTCCGCTCATCATCAGATTGAGCGCCTCGAGGGCAAAGGTGGAGAAGGTGGTGAAGGCGCCGGTGAAGCCGGCCACCATGATCGCCTGCCAGACGGGGGCCAGCTTGAGCTCCTGGGTCACCCAGATGAACAGGAACCCCATCAGGCAACTGCCGATCAGATTGACGCCGAGGGTCCCCCACGGGAAACCACGCCCGGCGGCGCCGACGATCCAGCCACTGACAAGATACCGTCCCAGCGCCCCGATGGCGCCGCCCGCTGCTACTGCCAACCAGGTTCCCATGTGCCTTGTATGCCCCGTGCTCGATTCAATGCGAGTGAGCGCTGGGCAACGCCGTGGATCGGCCGCCAGCCACTCTGGCACCCGAGGGTGCCGCCTAGCGCTCCATTGTAGGAAAATCGTCAGCCACGGGGAATCCACGACTCACGAAAGGCAGGTTGAACAAAGCACGACACCCGCGATGCGCCTCCTGACCAATGGGCATCGCGGGTGTCTGAGGGTGGCTGAGAGCGAAAGGCATCAGGCGTCAGAGCGACTCATTCACTGCCGGGTGGCGCACTGCCCTGCTCGATCTCCGCGCGCAGTTGCTCCAGCACATGCTGCCATTGACGGTGTGCGCCTTCCTTGCCCCCGAGCTGCTCCAGACCGCGTGCCGTCCAGGTGCCGGGGGTGCCGATACGCGAGGCAAGCTCGCCGGGCGGGGTATCGGGGTGGGCTTCCATCAAGGCCAGCGCATCGCGCAACTGCGCCATCAGCAACAGGCGCGCCTGGGGGCCGCTCATGCCGGGCACCGTCTGGAACCAGTCGAGCAACGCCTGCTGCTGCGCCATCTGCCAGGCATTCACGCAGACCGCCAGCATGCTGGCCTCGAAGGCCGCTTCATCATCGAAGGCGATGATCTGCCGGACCGCCGGCCCGAGCAGGTCGCGCGTCAGCGGGTCTTCCGGATAGAGCGTGAGGGCGCTCTGCCCTTCACAGACTGCCAGCCCCGTCATCACCCGCACCACTCGCGCCGGCGCGAACCAGCGCTGCAGCTGCTGCAGTGGCACACCGGCCGCCAGCACCATCAGGTGATGATCCTTGCTCAGTGCGTGGCTTTCACGCAGCTCACTTGCCAGTGCCTCGAGCTGCTCTGGCCGCACCCCGACTAGCATGCACAGGCTCGATTCACACACCGCGACGTTGCTTACGTGGCGGATGGCACCGAAACGCCAGCCCAGACGGTGACTGCGCACGTCGTTGCGCGGCGAGAGGTGGAATTCCAGATCATGCCGCGAGCGGCCTTCGCGCTGACAACCGCGCGCCAACGCGACCAGCAATGACTCCGCCAACTCCCCCACCCCCAGCACTCCCAATCGCGTGGGCGGCTGGCGAGACTCGCGATGACAGGTGGAGGTCGAGGAATAGGTGGACGATGCCATGAGCTAACTCCTGATGACTCAGCGGAAGAGGGAAGACAGCTTCAAGGGAAGAAACGGAGGGGGCACGCCATGATGGCCTGCCTTGCGATGGCTGACGGTACCACTGAAGCGGCGACTGACGCCTGACAATCGCTCGCAGCATGTGCACATCATCCCCCTTGTTGCTTGCATTCAGGCGCACACACCTTGCTTTGATGACTCCTCACAGCGTAGTCATTCCTCACTCCTTTCACCTGAATTCCCGTCTCGCGAGTGACGCAATGCCGCGCTGGGCTGGGGCCACACGCCCAGCTCAGGTAAGCTTAGGACCATTGGCCCTGGATGCCTGCCTGACGCGACTCACTGCCCGAGCGAGATCATGACCGAACGCCTGCTGGATATGCCCGCCCCCGTCGATTCCCTCTATCTGGACTTCCTGGCCGCCCTGCGAGATGCAGGCTTTGCCGGTGACATCAGTCCGGACTATGCCAACCGCACCGTGTTGTCGACCGACAACTCGCTCTATCAGGTGCTGCCTCAGGCCGTGGTCTACCCGCGCCATGCCGAGGATGTCCAGCGCATCGCGCGCCTCTCCCACGAGCCACGCTTTTCGGGCGTCACCCTGGCGCCACGCGGCGGCGGTACCGGCACCAATGGCCAGTCACTCAATGACGGCGTGCTGGTGGATGTCTCGCGGCACATGAACCGCATTCTCGAGATCGATGTCGAGAACCGTCGCGTGCGCGTCGAGGCCGGCGTGGTGAAGGACCAGCTGAATGCCGCGCTCAAGCCGCATGGCCTGTTCTTCGCCCCGGAGCTTTCGACCTCCAACCGCGCCACCATTGGCGGCATGATCAATACCGATGCCTCCGGTCAGGGCAGCTGCGAATACGGCAAGACGCGTGACCACGTGCTGGCGCTCGACAGCGTTCTGCTCGACGGGACACGACTGACGAGCCATGCCATTGATGATGCCGAGCTCGAGACACTGTGCGCGCGTGAGGATCGCGTCGGTGAGGTCTACCGCACCGCACGTGCGATCGCCGATGAGCGCGCCGAGGAAATCGCCGACATCTTCCCGCCGCTCAACCGCTGCCTGACCGGCTACGACCTCGCCCATCTGCGCGAGGCCGATGGTCGTTTCAACCTCAACAGCCTGCTGTGCGGCGCCGAGGGCACGCTGGGCTTCGTGGTCGAGGCCGAGCTGAATGCGCTGCCCATCGCGCCCTGCTCGACGCTGATCAACCTGCGCTACGCAAGTTTCATGGACGCACTGCGCGACGCCAAGGCGCTGATGGCGGTCGAGGGCAATCGCCCGACCTCCATCGAGACGGTGGATGACACCGTGCTCAACCTCGCCATGCAGGACTTCGTGTGGGACAGCGTCGAGGAGTTCTTCCCGGCCAGCACCGAAGGCACCCCGGCCATCGGCGGCATCAACCTGATCGAATTCAATGCCGACAGCGAAGAGGTGCTGGATGCCAAGGTCCGCGCCTTCAGCGAGCACCTGGCCAGCGATACCAGCGTCGAGCGTCTCGGCTTCACCGAAGCCCGCGGCCGCGCGCAGATCGGTCGTGTCTATGGCATGCGCAAGCGCTCGGTGGGCCTGCTGGGCAATGTCGACGGCGAAGCCCGCCCGCTGCCCTTCGTCGAGGACACCGCCGTTCCGCCGGAGCATCTGGCCGATTACATCGCCGAATTCCGCGCCGCGCTGGATGCCCGTGGCCTGCGCTATGGCATGTTCGGTCATGTCGATGCCGGCGTGCTGCACGTGCGCCCGGCGCTGGACATGAAGGACCCCGCCCAGCAGGCAATGATCCGCGAGATCTCCGATGAGGTCGCCGCCCTCACCCACAAGTACGGTGGTCTGCTGTGGGGCGAGCACGGCAAGGGCGTGCGCTCCGAGTACTCGCCACGCTTCTTCGGCAGCCTCTACGGCGCGCTGCAGGATGTGAAGGCGGCCTTTGACCCGCACAACCAGCTCAATCCGGGCAAGATCGCCTCCCCGCGCCTGTCAGTGGCGCTGGTCGACGACGCTGGCACGCGTGACGCTGGCGCCAGCGAAGGGGGTAGCGAAGGGAGCAGCGAAAGCGGCAAGCGTGATCACGCTGACAGCGCCGTCGAGGCCTTCGACCCCCGCTTGATGCGTATCGATGATGTGACCATGCGCGGCGATCTCGACCGTCAGATCGATGAGCGCGTGTGGCAGGAATACGCCAGTGCCGTCTACTGCAACGGCAATGGGGCCTGCTACAACTACGACCCCAACGACGCCATGTGCCCGTCGTGGAAGGCGACTCGCCAGCGCATCCACTCGCCCAAGGGGCGTGCCAGCCTGATGCGTGAATGGCTGCGCCTGGAAGGCAACGCCGGCCGCGACGTGATCGCCGAGGCCCAGGCCGCGCGTACGCCGGGCCTCAAGGGCACCGGCATGTGGCTGGCGCGTCTGCCGGCGCGCCTCAGCGCCTCGCTCAAGGCACGCCGTGCCGGCACCGCACAGACAGAGGGTCAGTCTGACGCCAACTTCGACCAGCAGGTCTACGACGCCATGTCCGGCTGCCTGGCGTGCAAGTCCTGCGCGGGCCAGTGCCCGATCAAGGTCAACGTGCCCGATTTCCGCAGCCGCTTCCTTGAGGTCTATCACCATCGTTATCAGCGTCCGCTGCGCGATTACCTGATCGGCAGCCTCGAATTCGTGCTGCCGTGGGCCGAGCGCGTCACGCCGCTCTATAACGGCCTGCTGGCCAACAAGCTGGTCAGTCGTCTGCTGGAAGGCCCGATCGGCATGGTCGATGCGCCGCACCTGTCACGCGCCAGTCTGCGCAGACAGCTCAAGAGCTGGGGCGTGTCCGAGGCGACGCCGACCCAACTGGGCCGTCTGACCGAATCCCAGAAGGCCAGAAGCGTGATCCTGGTGCAGGACGCCTTCACCAGTCACTTCGAGGCCCAGCTGGTGATCGACATCATCGAGCTGCTGTCGCGACTCGACATCCATGTCTTCGTCGCGCCCTTTGCCCCCAACGGCAAGCCGCTGCAGGTGCAGGGCTTCACCGGCGCCTTCCAGCGTACCGCGCGTGCCCAGGCCGAGCGTCTCAAGGCGATCGCCGACTTCGGCGTGCCGCTGGTCGGCATCGACCCGGCGATGACCCTGACCTATCGTCAGGAGTACGTGAAGACCCTCGGCCCGGACGCGGTGCCCGACGTCCTGCTGCTGCAGGAATGGCTGATCAGCCTGCGCAAGCTGCTGCCGGTCGGCGTCACCAAGACGGTACTGGGCAAGATGGACCCGGGCATGAAGCTTCTGAGCCACTGCACCGAGAGCACCAATGCCCCGGGCTCGGCCAAGGCCTGGCAGCAGGTCTACTCCGCCTTCGGCCTCAAGCTCGAGACCATCGCCACCGGCTGCTGCGGCATGTCCGGCACCTACGGCCACGAAGCGCGCAATCTCGAGACCTCGCGTGCCATCTATGACCTGTCGTGGAAGTCCGTGGTCGAAGACGACGCCAATCAGGGCAAGCTGGTCGCCAGTGGCTATTCGTGCCGCAGTCAGAGCAAGCGTTTCTCGGGCAGCCAATTGCCGCATCCGCTGCAGGCATTGCTGCCGCTGCTGCGTCGCGCCCAATGAGTGATCGCGTCTGCCCGACGCCATCACGTGGGTACGAGGGAGAAAGGAAATGAGGAGAGCGCGATAAGGCAACGCGACGTTGCATACCACGGAATCAATCGCTAGGCTGCGCCCTTTCGGCCTGCCGCGCGGCACCTGAGTGACGCCTGCCCCCTGCTTCAAGCCTGTGCAGACCAGCAGGGGCAAGGGCCACTGACAGACGGCTGAGACACAACGAAACGATGAGCGGTGACCGCAACAGTGGCACCGCTCATTTTCGCTGACTCCAAGGAAGACACCCGATGACCGAACCTGCTCTGGCCCTGACCCTGATCGGTCTGATGGCCCTCGGCTGCCAGTGGCTGGCCTGGCGCATGCGTCTGCCCGCCATCCTGCCGCTGTTGATCGTCGGCATCCTTGCCGGCCCCGTCACGGGTTGGCTGAAGCCGGATGAGCTGCTCGGCGATCTCTTGTTCCCGCTGGTCTCGCTGGCGGTGGCGGTCATCCTGTTCGAGGGCAGCCTGACGCTGGACTTCAAGGACCTGCGCGGCCATGGCCATATCGTCAGGCGGCTGGTCACCACCGGCGTGGTGATCACCGGCGTGATCGGCACCGTGGCCGCCCACTATCTGCTCGACATGCGCTGGGAGATGGCCGCCGTGCTCGGCGCCCTGCTGGTGGTGACAGGTCCGACGGTGGTGATGCCATTGCTGCAGACGCTGCGCGCGCGCGGCAACCTGACCCAGATCCTGCGCTGGGAAGGCATCATGATCGACCCGGTCGGCGCGCTGCTGGCGGTGCTGGTCTATGAGTACGTCGCGCTCGGCATGACCGGCAATGCGGCTTCGCACACCCTGTTGCTGTTCGCCCAGACGGTGGGACTCGGGCTCGGCATGGGGGCACTGGGTGGCTGGTGCTGGGGACTGGTGCTGCGTCATTTCTGGCTGCCGCAGAAGCTGCACAACTTCGGCACCCTGATGGTGATGCTGGGGCTGTTCGCCATCTCCAACACCCTGTTCCATGAATCCGGCCTGCTGACCGTCACCGTGATGGGCGTGTGGCTGGCCAACATGCGCGGCGTGCCGACCCAGCAGATCATCGAGTTCAAGGAGACCCTGACGGTTCTGCTGATCTCGGGACTGTTCCTGCTGCTGGCGGGGCGCCTGACCGTCGAGCAACTGTCCCTGCTGTCGTGGCCGGCGTGGATCTTCCTGGCGGTATTGATGTGGGTCGCACGCCCCCTGACGGTCTGGCTGTGTACCCTGGGCAGCGGGCTGACGCTGCGCGAGAAGGCCCTGCTGGCTTGGCTCTCGCCGCGCGGCATCGTCGCGGCGGCAGTCGCCTCGCTGTTCGCCCTCAAGCTCGAGTCCCAGGGCATCGAAGGCGCCGAGATGCTGGTGCCGATGACCTTCCTGGTCATCATCGGCACGGTGGTGGTCCAGAGCCTGCTGTCGCGTCCCATCGTCAAGGTACTGGGCGTCGGCGAGCCGCCGCCCTCGGGGTTCCTGATCCTGGGCGCCAACTCGGTGTCGCGCCAGGTCGCCCGTGAACTGGTCGATGCCGGCTTCTCGGTGCGCCTGACCGATACCAACTGGGACGCCGTGCAGGAAGCGCGCATGGCGGGCCTGCCGGTCTACTACGGCAATCCGCTGTCTGAACATGCCGCCCAACATCTCGAGCTGACCGGCATCGGCCACCTGATGCCGCTGTCGCCCTATCGTGAACTCAATAGCCTGGCCGCGCTGCACTTCGAGCACATTCTGGGTCATGGACGTGTCTTCCGGCTCGCCGAGGACAATGGCAAGAACGCCAAGCGTCAGCAGGACCAGGCACTGGGGCATCTGCCGCTGCTGTTCGATGGCAAGATCACCTATGCCAAGCTGGCGAGCCTGCTCTCTCAGGGCGCGCAGTTCCGGCGTGCGCGCATCACCGAGAGCTTCAGCCTCGAGGATTACCGCAAGATTCACGAAGAGCGCCTGCTGCCACTGTTCTGCATCAGCAGTCAGGGTCGCATCCGGATCGCCAACACGGCCGTGGCGCTGGAGCCCAAGG
Organism: Cobetia sp. 2AS; assembly: GCF_029846355.1. Taxonomy (NCBI): domain Bacteria; kingdom Pseudomonadati; phylum Pseudomonadota; class Gammaproteobacteria; order Oceanospirillales; family Halomonadaceae; genus Cobetia; species Cobetia sp. 2AS. Next base: position 231,921 of record NZ_JARWKQ010000001.1, on the reverse strand, counting down.
CCGGCGAGACGCTGATCAGCCTGATCCATGCCGACTCGCCGGAGCTGAACAAGTCTTCCCAGCCCAGGACCGACAAGGCCGAAGCTCCCCAGGCCGACAAGGGCACGGGCGGCAAGTCCTCACAGACGCCGCCGGGCTCGGGGTCAGGCCCCCTGCCGGCCAGTCGCCTGCCGGGCGCTGGCACCTGACAGCGGGCAGACTCAGCATCACGTTGGAACATCACGACGGTACAGCAAGGCGGAAAGCACGCGGCTCGCCCATGGCGGGCCTCGTGCGTGTTGACGCAGGCACGCCTCGCGCGATTCACAAAAAATGCGTCAAACGTTAGTGGCAGACTCCGACAGAGGGCAAAAATACTGGTAGAGTACGCGCCAGTTTTGGCCATACCGTCCTGTGGCCAGCGCTATTGCCTTGTCCTCAACGTAACACCTACGCATTCAGGAGCTGCTTGATGCAGATCGTCATGGGCCTGGTGGGCGTCTTCGCCCTGCTGGGGATTGCCTTCCTTCTCTCTGAAAACCGACGCGCCATCAGCCTGCGCACTGTACTGGGTGCCTTTGCCATCCAGGCGATGCTGGGGATCTTCGTGCTCTACGTGCCTGCCGGCAAGAGCATGCTGCTTGGGCTCAGCGAAGGTGTACAGGCCGTAATGTCCAGTGCCAACGTCGGCATGGACTTCCTGTTCGGCGGCCTGGTCAGCGACAAGATGTTCGAAGTCTTCGGCGGCGGCGGCTTCGTGTTCGCGCTGCGCGTACTGCCGATCATCGTGTTCTTCTCCTCACTGATCGCGGTGCTCTATCACCTGCGCGTGATGAACGTCGTGATCAGCGTGCTCGGCGGCGGCCTGTCGAAGGTGCTCGGCACCAGCCGTCCGGAGTCCCTGTCCGCGGCCGCCAACATCTTCGTCGGCCAGACCGAAGCCCCGCTGGTCGTGCGCCCGTTCATCGCCGGCATGACCCGCTCGGAGCTGTTCGCCGTGATGACCGGTGGCCTGGCCTCGGTGGCCGGTTCCGTACTGGTGGGCTATGCCTCGCTGGGCATCGACCTCAAGTACCTGCTGGCAGCCTCCTTCATGGCGGCGCCGGGTGGCCTGCTGATGGCCAAGATGCTGATTCCGGAGACCGAGACCAAGACCCAGAGCGTCGAAGAAGCGCTGGGCAAGGATATCGATCGCCCGACCAATGTCATCGATGCCGCCGCCTCCGGCGCGGCCTCTGGCGTGCAGCTGGCGATCAATGTCGGCGGCATGCTGCTGGCCTTCATCGCGTTGATCGCGCTGGGCAACATCATCGTCGGCTGGGTCAGCGGCCTGTTCGGCTATGAAGACATCACGCTGCAGCTGCTGCTGGGCTATGCCTTCGCCCCGGTGGCCTGGGTCATCGGCGTGCCGTGGCACGAAGCCATCCAGGCGGGTAGCTTCATCGGTCAGAAGCTGGTGCTCAACGAGTTCGTCGCCTTCGCCGATCTCGCCAGCCACCAGATCAAGCTGTCCGAGCACTCTGAAGCCATCATCATCTTCGCGCTGTGCGGCTTCGCCAACCTGTCCTCCGTCGCCATCCTGATGGGCGGCCTGGGGCTGATGGCTCCGAACCGTCGCGGTGATATCGCGCAGATGGGCATGAAGGCGATTCTCGCCGGCACCCTCTCCAACCTGATGTCAGCGAGTCTCGCCGGTCTGTTCCTGTCTCTCTAGAGACGCTCGCTTGTGAGCCAGTCTCCAGAGAGCTGGCTTCTGTAGCACGAGCTTCCATGGAGCAGTCACCGCCATCTGGCCAGACCGTCATCTCGACAACGCCCGCCCCGTGCGGGCGTTGTCGTATCTGGCATAACCTGAGACGTAGCCTCTGTCTTACCCTCTGCTCGCCCTCTGACCTCTCCCCCCTGAATGACCCCACCTGAGCGGCCCTGGGTGGCAGCCTGCGCAACGCCGGTTTGCCGATTGACTCCCTCACCCCCGCCCCAGACAATGGCTCACGTTGAAGCCAGGGTGTTCGGGAAACGGGTGAAAACCCCGTACTGCCCCCGCAACGGTGATCGCAACGCTCATGCAGGTCGACCACGATCGACAGGATCGACACGGCCAGCCACTGCCTCCGGGAGGACCTGTCATTCAGGCCTCCCCCAAGGGAAGGAGGTGGGAAGGCGCATGAGGGGGTGAGGCTCCTGCCATTGGAGTCCACCAGGCGTCAGTCCGGAGACCGGCCCTCGCTTCCACACTGGTTGATGCGGAGGGCCTCACCAGTGGCAAGTCTCCCGCGACGGACCTGCTTGATCAGGGCGCGCGCGGGGGACGTGTGCTCGCGCACCCTGTCACGCTGTCCTCCTCATTGCGTCTGACGCTTGAGGATCATTCATGAAACACAACAACACCCGTGGTCGCGCATCTGCGCAGGCCAGCTTCACCCTCGTCGGTAGCCTGCTGCTGACCCCGCCCGCCGTCGCTGCTGATGCGCTGACCACCGATTCATCCGAGTACCTGGACACCGTTCAGGTCACCGCCAATCGCATTCCGCAGCTGCAGAATGATGTGCTGGCCAGCACCGACGTCATCACGCGTGACGAGATCGATCGCCTGCAGGCCAATTCGCTGGTCGATCTGCTGCAATCACGCAATGGTATCGAGGTCGCCCGCAGCGGCCCGATGGGCAGCCAGACCAGCCTCTTCATGCGCGGTACCGAGTCCGACCACACCTTGATTCTGGTCAATGGCCAGCGTGTCGCCAACAGTGCCGATGGTCTGGCGCATTTCGAATTCCTGCCACTCGCCGCCGTCGAGCGTGTCGAGATCGTGCGTGGCCCGCGCGCCAGCGTCTACGGCGCCGATGCCATCGGCGGTGTGATCAACCTGATCACGCGTGGCGGCAACGAAGTCGGTCAGCATGCAGAAGTCACCCTGCGTGCCAGCAGCGACGGCACCTTCCGCCAGAACGCCCAGTTCAGCTCGGTGGAAAACGACACGCGCCTCTCGGCCAATCTCCATCATGATGAGAGCGATGGTTTCTCGGCCCGCGATACCGGCAGTGAAGATGATGGCTACGAGGCCACGGGCGCCGAACTGCGTCTTGGCCACGACTTCGGTCATCAGGCCACGCTCAGCCTCGGCGTCGCCAACACCGAGACCGATTACGACTATGACGACTGCTACGACAGCAGCTTCAGTGCCTCGGAAGACTGCCACGGCGAAGGCAGCCAGATGGTATTGGATGCCAGCCTGCTGACGCACCTGAACCCGAACTGGGACATGACGGTCAGCGTGGCGCGCACGCGGGATGAGTACGAGAACACCGAAGCCGGCAGCGGTGCCGGACGTGTCGCCAGCACCCGCAACGAGGTCGGCCTGCGCCACGACTTCTACACCGACCTCGGCACGCTCAGCCTGGGGGTGGACCATCGCGAGGAAAGCCTGGATGCCGATGGCCCCTACTTCACCGCCGAGGGCTACAGCGTCGATAGCCGCTATGCCACCGGCGTCTACGGCAGCTGGCATCTTCAGCAACAGCGTCACCACGTCACGACCAGCCTGCGTTATGACGACGACAATCGTTATGGCCACCAGATGACGGGCGGCTCCAGCTACGCCTATGATCTGACGGCCTCGCAACAGCTCGGGGCCAGCTATTCCAGCGCGTTCAAGGCACCGAACCTGATCGACCTCTACAGCCCCTACGGCTCCGGCAATCCGGACCTCGATGCCGAGACCTCCACCACGGCCGAACTGTTCTGGCGCCTGCAGCAACATCACTGGCACCTGGGCCTGAATGCCTTCCAGACCGATATCGACAATCTGATCAGCTACGAGGGAGCCGACTTCTCACCGATCAATATCGATCGCTCACGCATCCGTGGCGTCGAGCTGAGCAGTGGCTGGCAAGGCGAGGCCCTGAGCGTGAACCTTGCCATGACCTGGCAGGACCCGGAGGACCGCGATACCGGTGAGCAATTGAAGCGCCGCGCCCAGCGCTTTGCGCGTCTGGATGCCGATTACGCACTCGACGACTGGAGCTTCGGTGCCACGCTGCGTGGCAGCGCCAGCCGCAGCGATACTGACGCAGACACCTACACCGACACGCGCACTGCCGGCTATGGCGTGGTCGATCTGCGCACCAGCTGGCAGGTGATGCCGAACGTCAAGCTGAGCGCCAAGCTGGATAACGTCTTCGATCGCGAATATCAGCTGGTCAATGGCTACAACACCCAGGGCCGTTATGTGGAAGGCGGCGTCACCTTCTTCTTCTGATCGGCTTTCCCGGGATGCCTCTTTTGAAGAGCCTCGGGCGACAAGCAGCCACACATACCACAGCACCGATCACAGCACCGTCCCCCGGGACAGTGCTGTGCCTTTGACTCACGGAGCATACGCATGACGGACCGCAATACCCGCCACAAGGCCGCGATGGAAAAGCTCAAATCGCATGTCGATGACAAGGTGGCACAGGCCACTGAGGAGCGCGGCCAGCTGCTGGTGTTTACCGGCAATGGCAAGGGCAAGACGACCGCCGCCTGGGGCACCATCACCCGCGCGCTCGGCTATGGCTACAAGGTCGGTGTCATCCAGTTCATCAAGGGGCTGTGGGAATGCGGCGAGCGCGAACGGCTCGCCGGGGATGCCAATCTCGAAGTGCATGCCATGACCACCGGCTTCACCTGGGACACCCAGAATCGTGAGGCCGATACCGCCGCCTGTCAGGCCGTATGGCAGCAAGCGCAGAGTCTGATGCGCGATGACAGCGTCTATCTGGTGGTGCTCGACGAGCTGACCTACATGGTCAAGTTCGGCTATCTGCCGCTGGAGGAGGTGATGACGGCACTCGAGAATCGTCCTGCGGAGCAGACCGTCATCATCACCGGGCGCAATGCCAATCGTGAGATCGTCGCCTGTGCCGATACCGTCACCGAGATGACCGAGATTCGCCACGGCTTCAATCATGGTCTCAAGGCGCGGCGCGGCATCGATTTCTGAGCGTGCTGCACGAAGCCGCCCTGACTCCGCCGCCCTCAGTCCGACGCCTGCACCGTCGCGATGGCAGCGCAGACCTCTGCCATCGCCTCGACACTGCGCGGGCCGGGACGGCTGATCAGGTCAGGAGTCAGGCCCGCCAGTGCTACCTCGGAAAGTGGCCCTTCATCCGCGCGCCAGGCGGCAATCCACTCCTCGCGCGCCGGCCCCGTCGCGACCGGATGCAGAATCAGGTGCGGTCTGGCCAGCCACAAGGCTTCCCGATTGATCTGCGGCACCACGGCGGGTGAGTCCGTCAGTAGCGGCTCACCGCCGCAGCGCCGAATCAGCTCATTGACCAGGTGGTTGCCGCCCAGCGTCGTCATCGGGCTCTCCCCCAGCTGGAAGAAGACCGGCAAGGGGGCGCTGTCGCGGGAGCGCTCCAGCTGCTCGATGCGCGCTGCGAGCACCGCCACACGCGTATCCGCGATATCGCGGGTGCCCAGCAAGGTACCAAGCCGAGCGATATTGGACAGCACGTCGTCGAGTGTGGCGGGCTCGCTGACGAAGACGGGCATCCCCAACGCCGTCAGACGCGCATGCATCTCATCGGAAAGCCCGCTGCCCCATGCCACGATCAGGTCAGGCCGTGCACTGAGCAGTGCCTCCAGGTTGGGCCCGTGATAGCTGGCCAGGCGCGGCAGCTCGCTGACCGCAGGGGGATGATCGCTGCCCTGGCTCACGCCGATCAAGGCCGGCAAGCCTCCCGCCGCCGCCACCAGCTCGGCCGCGTGCGGGGCCAGTGTGGCCACCCGCTGCGCTGGCTGTGACAGCGTCACGACGTCGCCTGCATCGTCGATCACCTCACGCCCTACGGCCAGGGCAGGCGACGCCATCAGCAATGTCATGACGAGCGCCAACACTACCTGTGCAGCGCCACGTATAGAGCGCAGTCTCTCGTGTACCTTCACGCATCGCCCTCATTGCTGATACTTTCAAGCCTATCGCGCCCGCATTCATGCCCCTCACCAAGCGCCAGGCAACAATGTTGCCACTTTACTCAAGGGATTTCCCATGCTGATGAACCACGCCACCAGAGGCCCCGCCCCCCTCGCCCAGCGCCTGCGTCGTACCGCCATGCTATGCGGCCTGGCGCTCTGCACCGCCAGCGCCACACACTTGGCCCGCGCCGACCAGACGCCCGCACCGGCTCTGGTGCATGTCAGCGCCAGTGCCAGCCTGGAGGCCGCGCCCGACAAGGCAACCATCCAGGCGCGCCTGTGGGAGAAGACGCCCGCGCGCAAGGTGGATGACAAGGCTCCCGACAGCAAGGCCGAGGGCCAGGCGGCCCGCAAGGCGCGCGAGTCACTGGAATCACGTATGACGACCCTGATTCAGGCACTGGAGAAAGCGGGCATCGACAGTCGCCAGATCAGCGCCGGCAGCCTCAACCTGCGTCCTGAGCAGTACTACGAGCGCAACAATGGTCAGCAGCAGCCCCAGCAATGGCGCCGTACACACCTCGAGCGTCCGATCAGCCTCGCTCTCGATGACCTGGACAAGGTACCGGAAGTCATCGACCTGCTGCTGGGCGCTGGCGTCAATCAACTGGCCGGTGTGCAGTATCAGATCAGTGAACGGGACGCCCTGGAAGACAAGGTATTGAAGGAAGCCTTGACCAAGGCACGCCACAAGGCACAACTGATGGCCGAGACCCTCGGCGCGACCCTGGGCAGCGTGCAGTCGATCAATGAGTCCTCACACAGCCCGCGCCCGCAGATGATGGCAATGCGTGCCGACATGGCAGAGGCCAAGAGCAGCGGCAGCGAATACCGCCCCGGCGAGCTGAGCCTCGAGAGCAGCGTTCAGGTCAGCTGGCATATCAAGTCTGCCGATTGAGGCAGTCGCGCAAAGCGTGAGCGAGTGATTCGCGCAAAGGATGATCACTGCCATGAAAAAGACGCCAGCCGCAGACTCTGCGACTGGCGTCTTTTTTGCCCATGAGGCAGACAATCAGCCGATCAGGCGTCCAGCTCCTGCTCGATCAGCGCCAGCGCCGCCAGCGGATCCTCCGCCTGGGTGACAGGACGCCCGATCACCAGATGGGTGCTACCGGCCGCCATGGCTTCACCGGGCGTCATGGTGCGTCGCTGATCACCGGCCTGCGCGAAGCTCGGGCGAATACCCGGCGTCACCTTCAGGAACTCCGGACCACACAGCGCCTTGAGGCTCGGGGTCTCACGAGCGGAGCACACCACACCGTGCATGCCGCTCTGCTGGGCGAGGGCCGCCAGCCGCTCGACCTGCGCAAGCGGCGTGACATCCAATCCGATACCGGCCAGATCGGTCTGTTCCATGCTGGTCAGCACCGTCACGGCGATCAGCTGGGTATCGAGGCCGCGAGTCGAAAGGGCTTCTGCGGCGGCCTGCATCATGCGCGCACCACCAGAGGCGTGGACATTGGTCATCCACACGCCGTGCTCCGCAGCCGCCAGCACGGCCTGAGCGGTAGTGTTGGGGATGTCATGGAATTTGAGATCGAGAAAGACCTCGAAGCCGCGTTGATGCAATGCCTTGAGAATCTCGGGACCCACACGCGTGAACAGCTCCTTGCCCACCTTGACGCGACAGCGCGCAGGATCCAGCTGGTCTGCCATGGCAAGCGCAGCACTCATGTCCGGGTAGTCGAGGGCGATGATCAGGGGGGAAGTCGTGGCAGGCATCCGGGCTCCAGGCGATGTGGCAGGCGCAATGACAGGAGGTCATGGGCTCGGGGCAACATTATAGCGCTCGGCTCTGTCGTTGTATGCCCAGGGAAAGACGAATCGAATCAGCAGGCTAACGCTCGTAGTGCTTTCTTGCGTTGAGCGCAGAAAGCCGCGCAAGGATGAGAAATCGTTTAAATCTAAATGACTACAAATCTAATACCTGAGCCAGAGTATTTCTCGCGCAGGGCCTCGGGTGGTCGCCCCGCGCACTTCCCATCGACCGCCCTGATGTGAGCATAGGAAGCGACCATGAAAACCCTGCTAGGAACACTTCTCGTGACCAGCCTGCTGGTACTGTCACCGACCAGCCAGGCCGCAGACATGAACATCAACACCGCCACTGCCGCACAACTGACCGAGCTCAAGGGCATCGGTGGCAAGAAGGCCCAGGCCATCATCGAGTGGCGCAAGGCGAACGGCCCCTTCACCGACGTGGCACAGTTGACGGAAATCAAGGGAATCGGCCCCAATACGCTCAAGCGCATGAACACGACATTGACGCTGGGCGAGCCGGGCAAGACGAACTCGGCCATCAACACGAAGAGCCCGTCGGTCAAGCAAGACGGGGCTATCCAGAAGAGCCAGACTGTCAAGAAAAGTCAGAGCATCGACAAGACCACCACCGGGAAGGCCGTCGACTCCCACAAGGAAGTCGAGAGCCTCAAGACTGCCAGCAACAATAGTTGAACCGTCACGCCGGGCAGGCAACCTCGTGTCAGTTGCGGGGTTGCCTGTCCAGCGACTCTCTTCCTCTCAGAGAACTGGCAAAAGCTTTCAAGCAGCCCGCAGACAAGCCAGCGTCATGCAAACGCAGTTAGCCATTTCCCCACTGAACCCCACAACCAAAAAAGCCGACCCGAAGGTCGGCTAGCGGGGTTTCCCCCTCCCCTGACGGCGAATCGGCACCTGCAAAAAGCCCGATTCTGACAGCGGCCATCCTGGCCTGCCCCTTCCCCAAGGGGCTCCCTGAATGCCAGCCTCTGTCGGCAGCTGACACCTCTGCTTCTGACATCGATAGCTCTGATATCAATAGCTCCGACATCGATAGCTCTTCCGCCTGTGTCGGCCTGCTGCGGCCTCGACAAGGACACTCTACCCCGCCATGCCCCGCGCGAATCTGATCTGCATCAAGTCCTGAAGGCTTCACGGCTCGATCCTTGCGGCTGGCGCGCAGACGACTGATCCATATCAATTTTCTCCATCGCTACAGACCTCAACAACAGACAGCCCCGCTGCCGAGGATACCGGCAGCGGGGCTGTCTGTTGTTGAAGAGGGGCTGCAACGATGAGCTTAAGCGTCACACCCATCCGCAATGCCTACTTCAGCGACGCACCTTCTTGTCTTCGATCTCGGTATGGCTGACATCGAGACCGAGCGGATGGCCGGCCGAGAGTTCGGCACGCGTGGCATCACGTACTTCCAGCACTTCGACTTCCCAGCTCAGCGCCTGACCTGCCAGCGGATGATTGGCGTCGACCTTGACCTGCTGCTCACCGACTTCCAGCACCGTGACCGACCGCTGGCCTTCCGGGGTTCGGGCCTGAAAGTGCATGCCGGCGTTGATCTCGCCCGGGCCGAAGGCATCACGCCCGAAGTACTGCACCAGGCCTTCATCCCGCTCACCGAAGCCTTCGGCTGGCGTCAGATTGACGACCTTGCGGTCGCCGACATCGCAGCCCTCAAGCGCGCTCTCGAGCGCTGCCAGAATATTGTCGTGGCCATGCAGGTAGTCCATCGGCTCACGCTCAAGGGAGCTATCCAGCACAGTGCCATCAGCGGTGCGCAGGGTGTAATGCAGGCTGACGACCTGCTGGGAAGTAATCGCCATGGGAACCACTCCAGAAGAAAGGTGCAATGCGGTCTCGCGGATCAAGTCGGGTGAGACAGGACGGCAGCTCAGCTTTCGCTACGCCGCAGCTGACGACTGGACAGCTCGACACGCTGTTGCTGATTGATCAGATTGAGCAGCACGATGACGCGCTCATCGCCCTTCGCGCTCTCGAAGACGCCACTGAGCGAACTCAAGGGGCCATCGATGATCTCGACCTGCTCGCCGGCCCGGAAATAGACATTCTCCGGCGGTTGCTCCTGGCGTTGCTCGCCGCTGGCGATCAGGGCTTCCACCAGAGGCGTCGGCACCGCCGTCGGTGTGTTGCCGAAGCTGACCAGCTTGAGCACGCCACGGGTCGAGCGAATCGGCCGCCAGTTGTCATCCATCTGATCAAGGCGTATGAACAGGTAATAGGGGAAGAGCGGCTCTTCGACCCAACGCAGCTTGCCGCCGCGCTTCTTTTCCACCTCCAACAGGGGGTGGAAGACGTGAAATCCCTGATTGGTGAGGTTCTCCGCCGCACGGAAGGATTCCCCGCCCTTGCACTGGATCAGATACCAATGCGCCTTGGCAGCTTCTCGGGCTTCACTCATGATGACCTCTCATTGCCTGCCTGCCCCACTCATGCGTGTCTCGACCTGCATCATGCCTGTCGGCTGACCGGCAGGACAATGCATGGCTCTTGCCCTCAGGCAGTGCGACAATCCGGCCATGAATGACGCAAGCGGCAGATAGCCGCTCACCGTGCGTGTGACACGCGCGGCCACACCCTCTGCATGGACAGGCAAGGCTTTGACTTCAAAGGATTTACGCTTACTCGTTGGCCGTCATGGTATCACGTTCCTGATGGGCTTCGCCTCCGGGCTGCCACTGCTGCTGACCGGTAGCGTGCTGCAGGCCTGGATGACGGATGCCGGTGTCTCACTGGACGCCGTGGGCCTGCTCGCGCTGGTCGGCCTGCCCTACACCCTCAAGTTTCTGTGGGCGCCATTGCTGGACCGCATCATGCCGCCGGTGCTCGGCCGGCGCCGTGGCTGGTTGATGATCGCCCAGCTGGCCCTGACCGCCCTCATCGCGCTGCTAGCCTTGCAGGACCCGCACATGTCGCCGCTGACCATGGGCGCCATCGCGCTGGCGGTCAGCTTCTTCAGCGCCACCCAGGACATCGTGATCGACGCCTATCGGCGCGAGCATCTGCCGGACAACGAGCTGGGGCTGGGCTCCAGCTTCTATGTCTATGGCTACCGCATCGGCATGCTGATGGCCTCGGCCGGTGGCCTGGTGCTGGCCGACATGATCGGCTTCCGCGTGACCTACCTGATCATGGCCGCGACCCTGGGCGCCTGCATGCTGGTGACCCTGCTGGCACCGGAGCCCGAGGCTCAGGCCGCGCCGCGCGCCCATCATCTGCATGAGATCCTGTGGGACCCCATCCGCCACTTCATGAAGCGCGATGGTGCCATCTGGCTGCTGCTGTTCATCCTGCTCTACAAGCTGGGCGATTCCGTGGCAGGCAACCTGACCACGCCCTTCTACAAGGACATCGGCTTCAGCAATTCGCAGATCGGCGCGACCGTGAAGCTGTTCGGCCTGTGGCCATTGCTGGCCGGCACCTTCTTCGGCGGCCTGATGATCATGCGCATCGGCATCTATCGGGCGCTCTGGTGGTTCGGCATCCTGCAGATGGTGTCGACTGCCGGCTTCGTCTGGCTGCATCACGTCGGTGATTCGCTGGCGTGGCTCGCGGCGGTGGTCGCCTTCGAGAACCTGGCGGCCGGCATGGGCAGCGCCGCCTTCATCGCCTTCATGGGCGCGCTGACCGACAAGCGCTTCACCGCCGGCCAGTACGCGATGCTCTCATCGATCATGGGCCTGCCGCGCGTGGTGATCGCCGCGCCCTCCGGCTATCTGGCCGATGCGGCCGGCTGGGACAGCTTCTTCTGGATCTGCACGCTGGCCGCCATACCGGGCCTGTTGCTGTTGCTGCGCTTCCGCCACTGGGGCGCGATGCTGGCCACGCCACACAAGTCACCCGCCATGTCGGGCGAGTGACAACGCCGCGCAGCCAACCTGGAGAGCCCGAAAACAGCAGGAGAGCCCGAAAACAGCAGGTAGCGCCACGAAACCCAGCAAGAAAGGATGAGGCAAGTCAGTCGGCGTCGTTGACACTGTAACAGCAGGTAAACGATGCTTATGCGGCATAGTGCATAAAGATAACAAGCTGCACCGCAGGCCCAGCTGGCGCCAGGCGGTGACATCAAGCACAGGGAGCCCGTCATGCCCATCACCACCCGGATTCACGAAGGCATCATGATCACGCCGCCTGCCCAGCTGACAGGCGAGCTCGCGCGCTATTTCCGCCAGGAGATGCTGGCGATGATTCCTGAGCACACCGGCACGCTGGCGGTGGACCTCAGCCATGTCGAGGCCATCGATGCCGATGGGCTCTCGGTGCTGGTCAGTCTGCATGATGCGCTGTCCCCGGCGGCGCTGGTGGTGGTCGAACCCTCGCCGGTCATGCAGACAGAGCTGGAGCGCGTGCGCCTGTTCGAGCTCTTCGATATCTACTATCAGCGCGACCCGCTGCTGGAGTCGAGCGGTGACACGCGGACAGGGCCTTCTCGTGAGGTAGCCTGATGAAACGCGACCTGACTCGGCCCAGCTCCCTTTTCCGCTCTCTTCGACGCCTGCTGGGCGTCGCGATCACGTCCGGCCTGATGGGCGGCTGTACGCCGATCATGCTGGACGACACCCCCGCCGAAGATCACTGGCAACAGGCGACCCACTGGCCGCTGGAGCTGCCTGCCCCTCATGTCGATGATCGCTTCATGCAACTGCCCGCGGGGGATGACCAGCGGCTGGCGGCGGGCGATCGTCTGAGCGTCAGGGTCGCCGGCAGCGAACTCTTCGATGGCAGTTACGAGGTGGATCATGACGGACGCCTGCGCCTGCCGTGGCTCTCGCCGGTCGAGGCTTCCAACAAGACCATCGACGCCCTGGCGGATGAGATCACCCGGCGTCTGGTAGAGGAGGAGTTGATTCGCCCGGGGCTGGCACATGTCAGCATCCGGCTCGAGGAATGGGCGCCGTTGGCCGTTGCGGTGTCCGGCGCGGTGTTCTTCCCGGGCGAGGCGGTCATCAATACCCGCCTGCCCGAAGAGCGCATGGTGCGCCGCGATTTCGCCGGCGGCGATGCCAGTCAACAGCGTCGTCTGTCGGCGGCCTTGACCACGGCTGGAGGCATCCGCCCCGACGCGGACCTGAGCCATATCGAGCTGATTCGCGACGGCCAGACACAGATTCTCGACATGCGCGGCCTGATCGACGGCGAATATGCCGCCAATCCCTGGCTGCGTGTGGGTGACCGCATCCACGTGCCCTCCAGCGGCGCCTTCCAGGCCGCACTGATGCGCCCCTCGCCGCTCACCGCGCCGGGCATCGTCATCTATGCCTCCAACCTGACCACCCCGGCCAACAACAATAACGTCAGCAATTACACGGTGTTGCGCTCGCAGGTGCCCTACGGCGTGCGCATGCTGCAGGGCGTGATCAATGCCAACTGCGTCGGCGGTATCCAGGCGACCTCCGGTTCGCGCCGCGCGGTGCTGATCAGTACCAATCCGATGACGCATCAGCCGGTCGTGGTCGATCGCGGTATCGATGCCCTGCTGGCCAATCCGGCGGATGTGGGCGTCAATCCCTATCTGATGCCCGAAGATGTGGTCGGCTGCTATGACTCCGGTGTCACCAACATCCGTGATATCGCCCGCACACTGACTGACCTGCTGACGCCGGCCACTCTGCTGTAACCCATCGCCTGTCCGTTGATGGAATGCGACTGATCACTACCACGCGACAAGGATGTGCATGACAGAGTCCCGCTCACCCGACACACCACAAGATGCAGCCAAGCCCTCACTGGGGCGCCGACTCCTGGGCGTCCTGCTGGGCTGGGCGGCGCGTGGCTCCAGCATGCGCCCGCGCACCCGCCGCGCGGCCTACCTGTTGCTGGCGACCGCCATCCTGAGTGTCATCTGGGGGTTGACCATCGCCTTCATCGCCGTGGCACCTGTCACCTACACCACCAGCTGGACGATGATCCTGCCCGGCACCGGCTCCGGCCTGTCGGTGAACTTCGAGAGCATCGGCCAGGCCAGCACCAGCGCCAACTCTTCCTACTCAAGCTCCTCGCTGGACCCCAAGGTCAACTACCGCGCCATCGCCGAGAGCCCTGCCGTGCTTGAGCGTGCCGCCAGCACGGTCGACATGCATCCCGACGATTACGGCAAGCCCAAGATCAAGCTGACCGACCAGACCGCCCTGATCGCCTTCCAGACCAGCGCGCCGAGCGCCAAGGCCGCGCTTGCACGCGCCAATGCGCACATCGATGCCTTCAATGAGGTGATCGAACAGCTGCGCAATGATGAGCAGGCGCGCCGCGAAGCCGTCATCCGCCGCTCGCTCGAGACCTACGACCGCACGCTCAAGGAAACCCAGCGCAAGCTGCTCGAGTTCCAGTCCACCTCCGGGCTGGTCTCGATGGAGCAGTTCAAGGAACTGACGCTGAGTGTCGAGGCGCTCAAGGACACACTCGAGACGCGGGATGGCGAGCTGTCGGCCCTCAACGCCCGGCTCGCCACCCTGTCCAGTCGCCTGGGACTGGACGCCGGCCAGGCCGGTGGCGTGATCGCCCTGCAGCGCGACGCCCGCTATCAGGCGCTACTGACTCAAGCCGCGGAGCAGGCGGCCAGCCTCGATGAAGCGCGTGGCAAATGGGGCGAGCGCAATCCGGAAGTCATCAATCTGGCCGCGGGGCTTGATTCCCTTGAGCGCTCGCTGGCCTCACGCATGCGCCAGTTGCTGCCCCGCCAATCCTCGCGCAACCAGAATGCCCTGCGTGCCGCGTCCGGCCATGCCAATCAGGACACCCTGATCGGCGAGCTGATCATCCTGGATACCCAGCGGCGCGGCGTGATCAGCGAGCTTGCCACCGGGCGGGCCAATCTGGCGGCCCGCCAGCAGCGGCTGGACAACAGCGTCGCCAAGGCCGCCCAGCTGCAGGACCTGCTGCGCGAGCAACAGGTCGCCACGGCGGTCTACACCACGGCGCTGGCCAAGATCGACATCGGGCAGATCGACCCCTTCGCCAGCTACCCGATGCTGCAGATTCTCGATCCGCCGCCATTACCCGAGAAGGCGGATTCGCTGGGCATCAAGCTGGCCATCGTCGGCGCGCTCGCCGCGAGCGTCTTCAGCATCATCGGCCTGATTCTCCTGTGGATCAGAAAACCCTACCTGCTGCGTCTGCAGCAAAGCGTGTGAGCCGCCGATGTTTTCCCTGAAGGCGGGGCCAGAGGCGGATGTCCGCCCCGAGACCCCGGAAGAGCGCATCATCTGGTTCTCGATCACCGCGACCTACCTGTTCTATCTGGTCGGCGGACTCTACGTGCTGGCGCCGGTGCTGGCATGGTCACTGGTGATGCGTGCCGCCTGGCTGCACCTCAAGGGCCGCCAGCGTTTTCCGCGTCTGCCCTGGCCGCTATGGGGGTGGATCATCGGCATGATCGTGATGGAGTTCTCGCTGCTGGCCGGCCACCTGATCGAGAACCTCGGCACCGGCAAGCTGATCAAGTCCTCCATTGGCTGGGCCAAGGGCTGGGCGCTGCTGGCGGTCTTCCCGATCATCGGCTGTCTGGCGATCCGCCCGGCGGTGATCATCCGCGCGGCCATGCATGTCTGCCTGCACACCATGCTGTTGCTGCCGGTATTCGTCGGCGCCTGGCTGGCGGGGCTGCCCCAGGTGCCCTTCGTCTCGCCACTGCAGGCCATCGGCGGGCCGGGGCCGGAATTCTTCGCCGTCTCGCTCTATGAGATCGACCCCGGCAGCGGCATGCCGCGCTGGCGCCTGTTCACGCCTTGGGCACCGGCGGTGGGCTTCGTCGCCAGCATCTATTTCGCCTGCGCCCTGCTCGAGAAACACCCCTTGTGGAAGGCGATCGGCATCGGCGGCAGCGTGTTGATGATCCTGATGTCCGGCTCGCGCATGGCGCTGGTGTCGCTGGTGTTGATCAGCGCCGGGATGTTCCTGCTCAAGCGTCTGCACAAGCCGTGGCTGTGGTTCAGCTTTTCCGGCGTCAGCCTGATCGGTGGCTTTCTCGGCGCGCCGATCCTGGAGGCCATCGACAACTTCATCGCCGCCTTCAAGGGCTCGCGGGCGGACTCGACCCGCGTGCGGGCCGCGCTGGGGCGCATCGCGGTGGATCGCTGGCGCAACGAGGCGCCGTGGTTCGGCCACGGCATCGTCGAACGCGGCCCGCACCTGGTGGAGTACATGCCGATCGGCTCGCACCACAGCTGGTATGGACTGCTGTTCGTCAAGGGCATCTTCGGCCTGTTCGCGCTGTTGGTGCCGATGCTGGTCAGCCTGCTGCATCTGCTGTGCTTCGTGGTCGGCCGCCCTGTCGTGCAGCTGGGCTTGATCATGGTCGGCCTGCTGTTCGTCTACTCCTTCGGCGAGAACCTGGAGATTCTGGCCTACCTGATCTGGCCGGGCCTGATCCTGATCGGCAAGGCGCACCAGCTGGCGGGCCTGCCCGCCAGCGAAGGGCATATCCACAACATGGGGCCGGTGGATGTGGAGAAGCCGCTTTCAAGGGCAGCGCCCGCCTCCGCCGATGCCGGCAACAGCGACACGGCAACCTAGCCCGATCACGGGATAGTGGAACAAGGCTGCGCCAGATCACGCCAATTCATCAGTACATTGCGCTAGAGTGGCTACACCAGCCGTTCAAAAGCATGACTGACAAGACCAGATGCCTGGAAAGGCACGACAAGCCAGGGAGCCAGGCGATGGGTGTGATCACGCGACTCAAGACACGTCTGACAGGTGGCGGAGACGGTGGCAATGGCCGCCTGATCCGCAATCTGGCCTGGATGGGCATGTCGCAAGGGGTGCACCGCATCGCGCGATTGGGCGCGACCTTGGTGGCGGCGCGCATGATCGCGCCGGAGTCCTTCGGTATCGCCGCCATCGTGCTCACCGCGCACGAGATCATGCACGCCATCTCCAATGCCGCCGTGGTACCCGCTCTGGTGCAGGCCGGTCGCGAGGGATATGAGCGCCTGTGTCGCGATGCCTACTGGTTCAATTGGGTGGTGTGTCTTGCCCTGATGGTGCTGCAGATGGCACTGGCCCCGTTGCTGGCCTATCTCTATGACGCTCCCGATCTGACCCTGCCGCTGATGGCGCTGGCACTGATCTTCCCGATGCTGCCCCCCGCCGCCATCAACGCGGCGCGAATTCTGCGCAGCAACCGCCTGCATATCACGGCGCGCATCGAGATGGGCCAGAGCATCGGCGAGGCCGTCGGCGTGATGCTGCTGGCCGCCATGGGTGCCGGGTTCTGGGCCTTGGTCCTGCCCAAGCTGATCGTGACGCCCATCTGGACCCTGACCTACCGCTGGTGCGAGTCATGGCGCATCGATGAGCGCCCCTCCACGCTGTGGTCGCGGCCGCTGATGAGCTTCGCGCGCCCGATGATGGGCGTCGAGGTGGTCTCGGTGCTGCGTCAGCAGATGGATTACCTGCTGGTCGGCGCCCTGTTCGCCATGGACGTGCTCGGCGTCTACTTCTTTGCCTTCAATGCCGGACTCGGCATCAGCCTTGGCCTCTTGCGCGCCTACTCCACCGCCATCTTCCCGCAGCTGTGCGGCGACATGACGTCTCACGAACGACTGGCACGCATGCACCACGGCATGCGCCTGTTCGCGCTGGTCGCCGTGCCCGCCATCATCGCCCAGAGCCTGCTGGCGCCCTGGTATGTGCCGATCCTGTTCGGGGAGGCCTGGGTCGAGCGTGGCGCCCTGCCGATCCTGATCCTGATCTGCCTCTCCGCCCTGCCGCGCATCCTGCTCGACAGTTGCGGCCAGTTGCTGCGCGCCCAGGGCATGCCCGGGGCAGACCTCAAGCTGCAGATCTTCATGACGCTGATGCTCGGCGCCGGCATGTTCGCCGGCGTGCCCTTCGGCATCAATGGCGTCGCGGCCGGCATTCTGGTCGGTATCAGCCTGGCCGCCCTGCCCGGCTACCTGTGGACACGCCGGCTGATCCTCGCTCAGGACGGCCGGATGACAGATGCGCCGCCACCAGACACACCAGACACACCAGACACACCAGACACACCAGACACACCAGACACACCAGACACACCTCACGCAGCATCCACCGCATCGCTTTCCCCAGACAGGGACGTCCAGGAGGCCAGACCATGACCCCGACCTTTTCGGTCATCATGCCGATCTACAACGTCGAACGTTTCGTCGCGGCCGCCATCGACAGCGTGCTGGCGCAGGAGGATGGCGATCTTGAACTGCTCATCGTCGATGACTGCTCCCCCGATGGCAGCCGGGCGATCTGCGAGGCCTACGACGACCCGCGTCTCACGCTGATCACGCATCCGGTCAATCGCGGCCTGGCCGGGGCCCGTAACACCGGCGTGCGTGCCGCTCAGGGCCGCTATCTGGCCTTCCTGGACTCCGATGACATCTGGGAGCCCGCCAAGCTGGCGCGCCACCGCGAGCACCTCGAGGCACGCCCCGAGGTAGGCCTGTCCTTCTCGCGCTCGGCCTTCATCGATGCCGACGGCGAACCGCTGGACTACTACCAGATGCCGAGCCTGACCGACATCACGCCGGGGCTGCTGTTCTGTCGCAACCCGGTGGGCAATGGCTCGGCACCGGTCATCCGCCGCGAGATTCTCGAGGCCATCGCCTTCGACTGTGATGTCAAGGGGGGCGGCGTGCTGCCCTGTTATTTCGATGAGAGTCTGCGCCAGAGCGAAGACATCGAGTGCTGGACCCGCATCGCCCTCAAGACCGGCACCACGGTGGAAGGCATTCCCGAGCCGCTGACCCGCTACCGGCTCAATGAAGGCGGGCTTTCGGCACAACTGGAGCGCCAGTACCAGAGCTGGCTTGCAATCGTCGAGCTGACGCGCGCCTACGCGCCTGACTTCATCGAACAATGGTATCCCCGCGCCCAGGCCTACCAACTGCGCTATCTGTCGCGTCAGGCAATTCGCCTGCGTGACGGGGATGCTGCCTGGGAGTATTGCCGCCGCGCCGTCAAGGCATGGCCGGGCATCTGGAAGGCGGAATTCGGGCGCACCGCTGCCACGGCAGGGGCCGCCCTGATGTTGCGCGTGATGCCCAAGAGTCTCTATCTGCGCTGTGAAGGGCTCGCCCAGGGAGTCATCGGCAAGGCGCAGAAGAAGAAGATCGACAATGCGCCGCGCCCGCAGCCGGCCAGACCGAATCAACAGCAGGACGCTCATGAAGTGGAGTCGCCATGATGAGCCAGCCATTGGATCAAGCCCTCTTCACCACTGAGCGCGTCAAGACGCTGCCTCACGTCAAGGTGCTGGGGGTGCCCTTCGTCAACACCAGCCTCGACACCTGCCTGAGCCTGCTCAAGAGCTGGATCAGCGACCCGCAGCCGCGCACCGTCAATTTCGTCAATGCGCACTGCCTGAACGTGGCCCAGGTCGATCGCTATTACATGCAGGTGCTGCATGACAGCGACCTGCTGCTGCCCGATGGCAGCGGCGTGAAGATGGCCTGCCGCATGCTCGGCCAGGATCTCGAAGCCAACCTCAATGGCACCGACCTGCTGCCCCACCTGTGCGACATGCTGGTGGCGAAGAACAAGCGCCTGTTCCTGCTCGGCGCCGCGCCGGGCGTGGCCGACAGGATGGCCGACAAGCTCCGCGAGCAATGGCCGACGCTCGAGATCAGTGGCGTGCATCACGGCTTCATCGGCCCGGAAATCATCGACGACGTGCTGGCGCAGATCAATCAGGGCACTGACCTGTTGCTGGTGGCGATGGGCGTGCCGGCGCAGGAGAAGTGGATCTCGACCTACCGTGAGCGACTCGAGGTGCCGGTGGTCATGGGCGTCGGCGGTCTGTTCGACTTCTATTCCCAGCGCATCCCGCGTGCGCCGGGCGTCGTGCGCAGACTGGGCATGGAATGGGCCTGGCGGCTGCTGATGGAGCCGCGCCGCATGTTCAAGCGCTACGTGCTTGGCAACCCGAGCTTTCTGATGAGCGTGCGCAAGTATGGAGAAGAGGCGATTCCCGGCCGCGGCCTGTGGATGAAGTCACGCTCCAACTGGCGTCACTTTCGATGGCGAGTGAGCAACTGGCTGACCCCGCGCGCGCGCCGTGCCATGGATATCGTCGGTGCCAGCGGCGTGCTGCTGGTGCTGTCACCGCTGCTGCTGGGCACCGTGCTGGCCATCCGCCTGGAATCGCCAGGCCCGGTACTGTTCGGCCAGGAGCGTATCGGGCGTCACGGCAAGCCGTTCAAGCTGTGGAAGTTCCGCTCGATGTACATCGACGCCGAAGAGCGTCTGCGCGAACTGCAGGCCGCCAACGAGAGCGAGGGTGGCGTGCTGTTCAAGATGAAGCAGGACCCGCGCATCACGCGCGTGGGTCGTATCATCCGCAAGCTGTCCATCGATGAATTGCCGCAGCTGTGGAACGTGCTGCGCGGCGAGATGGCGCTGGTCGGGCCACGCCCCGCCCTCGCCCGCGAGGTGGCGCTCTACGAGGCGCGCGCGCGCATGCGTCTGGATGCCACGCCGGGGCTGACCGGGCTGTGGCAGGTGTCGGGCCGCTCGGACCTGTCCTTCGAGCAACAGATCCATCTGGATCTCTTCTACCTGCATCGTCAGGGCATCAAGGAAGACATCAAGCTGCTGTTGCGCACGATTCCTGCCGTTCTGACCAGCCGTGGAGCCTACTGATGCGCGAGACTCCCTCTCTCATTCGTGCAGCGCTGCGCCAATATCACGACTCATGCCAAGGAGGTGTGCAATGCATGTGATCCTGTTGGCGGACCGCCTCGGCCAGGAAGTCGCACCGATTGACCGCCGTTACTCGCCGGCGCTGCTGCCGATCGCCGGACGCAGCGTGCTGGAGCGCAATCTCGACCTGCTGGTCGGGCGAGGCGTGACGCATATCAGCCTGATCATCGCCCGTGACCCCGAGTGGTTCCGGGCGCGTATCGCCGATGGCTCACGCTGGGGCATCGATCTCGACATTCTACCGATGCCCGGCGAGCGAGACCCGCGCGAGCAGATCAAGCGCCTCGGCGCCATGGCCGCCCTGCCCGCCCCGGTGCTGCGCGCCGATGTGCTGCTGATGCCGGAGTGGTTCAAGGATGACAGCCTCGCGATCAGCGAGCAGGCCATGGCGTCGGGCGCTCCGGTCTGCCGTCCGGCCAGCGTGGCAGACCCGTCTCTCGCTCGCCTGCACTGGCCGGAGCTGCGCGACAATCCCGGGCTTGGGCCGGCCCTGCTGGCCTCGCTGTCGCACTATCACGTTTTGGTGATGCAGGCACTCGATGCCGATGACTCAGGCCTGACACCACATGGCGAACGTGGGGTATTGCCCGGCGAGCAGGACCTGCACCACGTCTACTATGCCGCCGGCGCGACGCGCCTGGATGAATCGCGCCTCACTGGTGGATTCGCCGGCATCACCACCCATGTGGAACCCGGCGTGCTGCTCAAGGGACATTGCTGCCTCGAACAGGGCAGCTACGTGGAAGAAGGCGCCATGCTCGAGGACTGCGTCATCCTGCCCTTCACCCGCGTGCACGGCGGCCAGCAGGTCAACGCCGGTATCCTGTTCGAAGGCGAGGCGCTCGACAGGACGGCCCCGCACTGGCTCAAGGACCGCCGTCAGGCAGGCGCCGCCTCGCAACGCGGCGTCGCCTATCGCAACCCGGCACGCCCCGAGTGGCAAGAACGGATTCTGGCGGCCCTGATCACCCTGGCCACACGCCCCTTCGGCTCACGCTACAAGGAGCTTCGCCATCGCCTGCGCCAGGTGCAGGACAGCCGCATGCGGCTTTTCGGGGCTCTGCCCGAGCGCTCGCCACCGCCACTGGACAGGGTCGGCATCAGCAGTGCAGGCGCCATCCAGCCCCCGGATTGGCGCGCCACACCGGATGCCTTCGCCGCAACGCTGGAGGCCATCCAGGTCGGCCAGACGCCGGGGCTACGCGGCGCCATTCGAGAAGCCTGGCGTCTGCGTCAGCAAGGCAAGCAGCAGTGAGCGCCCCCGTTCGCGCTTCCCCCTGAGTCCGCCTCGCGATGCAAGGCGAGACACAAAAAAACCCCACAGTGCCGTGGCACTGCGGGGTTTTTCATACGGGCCTCGTCACACGAGCGCTTGCGATCACTCGTCAGGCAGCATGAGCGGCCTTTGACACCGGCTCAGCGATGCTTGGCCAGCCAGGCAAGCGCGCCTTCGCTGCGCTTCCACTGGTCGCGCATCAGGGTGCGGTACTGCCAGGCCTCACCACGCGTGCCGGGTTCCGGCGCTTCCACCGCCAGACTCACCGGCCGCGGATGCTCCGCCAGCAGCAGGCTGATCAGATGCGAATTGGCTTCCCGCACGATCTCGAGTGCCTGCTCGGCGTCCTTGTCGCGCCCCAGTCGATAGAGCGCCAGCACCTGGCCCATCAGGATGCCCAACAGCGGCATTTCCTCATCGACGGCACGTCGCTCGATATCATGCTCGGCGAGGGTCACGGCCTCGTCGTTGCGGCCTTCGCGCAGTAGCTGATCCAGCACCAGCTCACGCAGGCCGAGGCTGTCTTCCTCGTCGAGCTTGAGCAGGCGCTCCGCCAGCTGGCGCGAACGCTCGCGCTCACCGCGCTCCATGCCGATCACCAGCCCCAGTCCACAGCGCAGCAACTGGGCGTTGTCGCCATCTTCCCAGCGCAACAGGCCGCCGGCCTGTTCGATCTGATCGAGCCAACGATCGAAGCGCTGTGCCAGCGGCACGAAGAAGGTGTCCGACATCCACGGCAGGCTACCGAAGCGACTGGCCAGCGCCAGGATCAGCCCCTGACACACCGCCGGAACGTCCAGCCATTCGGGGCTGGCGCACAGCTGCTGCAGCCACTCGTTGGGGTCCTGGACATCCCAGGGATCGATATCCAGCGCCAGCGCCGCCTCTTCCTCGATACGCGCCGGGAAGACCGCCTCCCAGAGCCCGAGTGTCACGGCCTGCTCCGCATTCTGACGGAACAGCAGACTGCCATCGTCCTGCGTTTCCAGCGCCAGACGCGGCGGATGCTCGATCACCTCGAACAGCGCCTGCAGGGCGGCCAGTGAATCCGACAGCGACTCATCGGAATTGACCATCTGCTCGGCGAGCGTGGCACGCGGGTTTTCGGCCAGATCCGCCAGGAATTCCAGCTGACCGGGCTCGATGTCCTTCTGCTTGGACAGGCGACGCCACCAGAAGCGCGCACGATCCTGCGCCTCTTCCGGCTGACCTTCGTGCAGCAGCAGCATGGCTTCGATATATGCCAGCGTCGGCGAATCGGGCAGCGTCTGCTGGGCACGAATGAAGGCGGCGCGCGCCGAGCCCAGATCATCGCTGTCCAGATGCAGCAGACACTGATGCTCCAGGGCGACGCCGCGCAGGAAGGCAGGGCCACGCTCCAGCACCTCATCGAGCAGCAGCGCCTTCTTGCGGGTGAAGCCGCGCTCCTGATAGAGATCCAGCAGCAGCTCGAAGCCAGGCTCGGCCTGCTCGGGCAGACGCGACCAGTCGCTGGTATCGAACAGCGCCTCCATGATCTGCTGAGCCCGACCACGATTGCCGCTCTCGGCGCTGATCAGCCCCGCTTCGAGCAGCGCCTGCGCCGGCGCGAGACCAGAGGCCAGCGCCGCCTTGAGCTGTTCCCCCTTGAACTCGCGCAGCGACAGCATCCACATCAGGTGATCCGGAATCGCCGGCAGCTGCACCTTGTCGCAGCACTGCTTGTACTTGCGACCCGAGTCACACCAGCAAGGCTCGTTGCGTCCGGGCGGTGCCAACGACTCGCGCGCGAAGTCGAGTCGCACCAGCGGAGTCTGGCTCCACAGCACCGGCGCCAGCGCTACCGCCAGCGCTTCGTCGCCACCGCTGTAGTTCACGCCCTCCGAATGCGCCCACTGCATGAAGGCAGGAAAGGATTCATCGGCGCGGATGGCATCAAGTGCCCCACTGGCGTAACTCAAGAGCCGTTCGACCCACTCGGCAAGCATGGCATCTCCCTAAAAAAGCGTTTCACAGCCCTGCAGGCACCGCATCCCGGTCGTCGCCTCGGCGTTCACCTCGGCGTTTCCTCAGGCGCGATGCCCGTCAGAACCTGCGAATCAAGGGGCGAAGTCTATCACGAGGAAGCCTCGCCCCTCATCGTTCACTCACTCAAGCGGCTGACGCAGCGATAACCTGCTGACCTGAGCTGTTCGGCCAGGCAGGCGATATGCGCCGGGCCCACCTCGCAGCAACCGCCGACGATACGAATGCCGGCATTGACCCACCCCAGCGCATGCGCCGCGTACTGCTTAGGCCCCAGGTCTTCGCGCGCCTTGAGGTCCTTGACGGTGCCGCCGGGGTTGAGCTCCGCGATGGAGGTGAAGCCATTGGCATAGGCACCGGTCGGCAGCGGGCTGGCCAGCAGATTTTCCAGACTACCCTGAATGGCTTCCGGCGCGCTGCAATTGATCAGGATCGCGTCCACGCCCATCGCTTGCAGCATGCTGATCGCGTCGGCCAGCGGCTCACCGCTGCGCAGGGTCGCGGTCAGATCATCCTTCACCGTCAGCGAGACCCACACCGGCAAGCCGCTCTCGAGTGCGGCGGTGGCAGCGGCGCGAGCCTCGACGCAGGAAGACAGCGCCTCACACAGCAGGACATCGACCAGCGGTGCCTGCAATTCCACCAGCCGGCGATAGCTGGCCAGGGATTCGTCAGCACTCGGCGCGACATCGGGGCGATAGGTGGCGACCAGCGGCGGCAGGCAGCCCGCCACGCGCACATCCGCCTCGCCACTCAGGGCGATGGCATCCCGCGCGGCCTTGCCAGCGGCGGCATGAATGGCCGCAATCGACTCGCCGACACCCGCCAGGCCCAGACGCTGCGGCGTGGCCGTGTAGGTATTGAGCGTGATGACGCGCGCGCCGGCACGAATGAAATCCAGGTGCAGGTCACGCACCAGCTCAGGCTGATCCAGCATCACCTGAGACGACCACAGCGGCGTCGGCTCACGACCGCTACGACGCACCAGTTCCTGGCCCATGCCGCCGTCCAGCAGCACGACTTCAGCCCCGTCACCTGCACCCTTTCCTGCTTCCAAGTCTCGTTCCACACAACCTCCAGAGCTTTTTGATGTCCTAGCGTGAGCCTGACGACCTGGCGAGACCCGCTGGCCAGTCAGTGGCGGGCGAAATTCTACCACGCTCGACCCGCTTGCGGCCCTTGCTCACTGGAGCCAAAAGGCTGCCCAATGCTACTGTTGACGACACCCTTTGCCCCGCGCTGCGCTCGAGGCTCGTGCTCACGAACCTCTCGGCAGCCCATGTCGCGCCAGATGCCCCACCCCGTTCAATCAAGGAAGCCTGCCTTGCTGTTGCCGAGCCCCTTTCGTCCCCGAGCCAACACTGCCAATGACGCGCCCCAGGTGCGTCTGGAGCGTGAGGGCCGCGACGAGATTCGCCGCATTACCCAGGCCGTGGAGCGTGTGCCCTGGTCGGTGAGCCTGATGCAGATCCTGTGGACCGCAGGCCCGGTGACGCTGATCGGCGCCTGGGGCGGCTATCTGCTCGGTTACGGCAAGGAACCGACCTTCGAGAACTACATCTTCTTCATCTCCTACACCGTCATCACCGGTGTGGCGGGCATCGTGGCCAATATCGCCCACAACCTGACCAGCTCACGGCGCTATGACCGCACCGAAGCCAAGATCGAACGCGTCATCGACACCGTGCCGGAGCTGATCCTCGCCACGCGCAATCTGATCGTCGAGAGCCTGGAAGGCGATGCCCGCCGGCGTGAAGCGGCAGCCATGCTGCTGCGCAAGCAGGATCTCGCGCCAGAGGGGGTCGAGCTGGCGGCGCTGGAGCTGCTCGATGACCGTGATGCCGCGCGCATCATCAGCCAGATCGACGTTTACCGTCGCGTGGGCCTGCATGCGCGTATCCGCGACATGAACAGCCTCAACCGCGAATGGCTCGAGCCCCAGTTCAATGAGCTGGCCGAGCTGGCCCCCGAGGCCATCGGCCTGCTGCGTGAGCGCTTCGAAGGGCGCGCGCCCGATCTGCACAGCGGCGTGCCGCGTGACGAGAACTTCATCGAGCGTGTGCTGGCGGCCATCGAGCAGGACAACGACCTGCTGATGACCCTGCAGGACGTGGAGGAGATGTTGATTCTGGCCTTCGAGCTGATCAGCGGGCGCAAGATTCCGCTGCTGACCTTCGAATACCGTGGCCGCTGGAAGCTGGCGCGCGCGCTGGACAACCTCGAGCATGCCCGCTCGCGTTATCGCATTCGTCAGGCCACCGGCCTGTCACGCCTCAAGGCGCTGACGGTCTATCTGGCCGAGCAGTCCGGCACCCTGGTGGAGGATGCCGCCTCCGGCCTGCGCGCCGAGGTACTGCTGGAGCGCTCCACCCAGGCGATGGACGCCCTTGCCGAACAGGTGACGCATCTGGCGATCGCGGTCAATGAAGGCGATCGTGAACACCGCGCCGCGCTGCGCTCGCGCGCCGACATCCTCACCAACGCCATCCGCCTCTACAAGACGGTGACCAATGCCTACGAGCAGGTCGGGCGCAGCCACGCCGTCTTCCTCAAGATGTCCAAGCGCTGGGAAAACATCGCCTCGCAGATGTCCGATGACGCCACCCGCCTGCGGGTCGGCCCGGGCCGCCGCGGTCTGCGCATCCAGGAAAAGACCATCGCGCTTGACGATGAAGCCAAGGCGGAAGTCTGCAAGCATCTGGCCGATCACTTGAACGAGAGCCGCATCAAGCGCGTCGACAGCGAGATCGCCTACCAGGCGCGCGAGACGGTGCTGCGCGTCGGTGTCGACAAGGCCAAGGCGATGGCGGTCGAGATCGCCCTCGCGCTGGAGCCCCACATACACCTGTCACGCCCGGCCGTGCAGCGCGCCATCAATGGCTCCAACGCCGCCTATTTCGGCCAGCTGGAGCCCAATCAGTCCGCGGCGGCCAAGGCGGCCCTGGGCAGCGCCATGGTGCGCGAGATCGATGATGACCTGTCGCGCACCGCCGAATCACTGGCCATCGCGCTGGTGCGCCACTACCGCGTCGAGCTGGAGCCGCTGGCCATCGAGTTCCTGCGCGATACCTTCGGCGCCCGTGAAGCGACGCTCAACATGCTCAGCAACTATCAGCCCGCCGACCACCACCCGGTCAGCTATCTGTCCAATCGCCCCCCGCTGATCCAGACCGCCAACCGCGACTGGTATCGTGCCCTCGTCCAGGCGCGTCGCGCGCTCGACGACGATTGATCCCCGCCTCGGGCCAACGGCATACTGTATGGATCATCATATCGACAGCCTTTGACCGCAGGATGCCCGATGCGCCTGATCATCGCCGAAAAGCCCAGCCTCGCCCGCGCCATTGCCGAGGCGCTGCCCGGACGCTCAAGCAAGCGCGACGGCTATATCGATGCCGGTGACACCCGTGTCACCTGGTGCATCGGCCACCTGCTGGAGCAGGCCCCGCCGGATGACTACGACGAGCGCTTCAAGCGCTGGTCGCTGGATCACCTGCCGATCATTCCCGAGCAATGGAAGCTCAAGCCGCGCAGCCAGGCGCGCGGTCAGCTCAAGACCATCCGCGAGCAGCTCAAGCTGGCCGATGAGGTCGTGCATGCCGGTGACCCTGATCGCGAAGGCCAGCTGCTGGTGCAGGAAGTGCTGGAGCACATGCGCTGGCGCGGACCGGTCAAACGCCTGCTGATCAGTGACATGAACCGCCCCGCCGTCAGCCGCGCCCTCAACAAGCTGGACGACAATCAGCGCTGGCAGCCGCTCTATGAAGCCGCGCTGGCGCGCCAGCGCGCCGACTGGCTGTATGGCATGAACCTGACTCGCGCCTGGACATTGACCGGGCGTCAGGCCGGCCACGACGGCGTGCTGTCAGTGGGACGCGTGCAGACGCCACTGCTGGGGCTGGTCGTGCGCCGTGACGAGGAAATCGAGGCCTTCGAGCCCCGCGCCTTCTTCCCGCTGTGGATAGAGGCTGGCGTGGCGGCGGGCAGCTTCAAGGCCTGGTGGCATGCGCCCAGCTCGCCCTGGCTGCAACGTCTGGCGGACAAGGGCACCCCGCTGCCACTGGATGACAAGGGGCGCCTGCTGGATAGCCGTCCCGCCGAGCGCCTCGCCCGCCATCTCGCGACCTTGACCACCCTCGGCGATGGCCATGTCGAAAGTGTCGAGGCCAGCGACAAGTCACAGCCCGCGCCGCTGCCCTATTCGCTCTCGGCGCTGCAGGTCGATGCTGCGCGCCGTTTTCGCCTGCCCGCCCAGAAGGTCCTCGACACCTGTCAGGCGCTTTACGAGCGTCATCAGCTGATCACCTATCCGCGCTCCGACTGCCGCTACCTGCCGCGCGAACATCACGCCGGCATGGCCAATCTGATGATCAGCGCCTGCGCGGGTGACCGCGAGCTTGAACGCTTCAGTGGCGGCGCCGATTTCAGCCTGCGCTCGCGCGCCTTCAATGACAGCAAGGTCAGCGCGCACCACGCCTTGGCGCCGACCGGACGCGAGCCGGACTATGCGCGCCTGTCGCGCGATGAAGCCAATCTCTACCGCATGATCACGCGCAACGTGCTGGCCCAGTTCTACCCGGCCTATCGCTATCGCGAGGTCAAGGTCGAGCTGCGCTTCGCCAAGGAGCCCTTCCGCGCCAGTGGCCGCAGCGTCATCGACGAGGGCTGGAAGGTGCTGTTCCAGCGCACTGTGGAGGCCAGCGAGGCAGCTGACAAAGATGTGGCTGACAAGAAGGCCTCTGCCAAGAACGCAGCCGCCGATGACAAGACCCCACCGCCGCTGCCCGCCCTGACGGAAGGCGAACCGGCCTGCGTGCTCAACTGTGGCATCGAGGAGAAAGAGACCCGCCCGCCGGAACCCTTCAATGACGCCAGCCTGATTCAGGCGATGATGAACATCGCACGCTACGTCGAGGATGAAGCGGTAAGGCGCACGCTGCGCGATGTGGATGGCCTGGGCACCGAGGCGACACGCGCCGGCATGCTCGAGACCCTGATCAATCGCGGCTATCTGGTGCGCGAAGGCCAGGCGATGCGCTCCACGCGTATCGGTCGCGCGCTGATTCATGCGCTGCCGCCCGCCGTGTCGCGCCCGGAGCGTACCGCACAGTGGGAGCAACGCCTGAGCATGATCCACGAGCAAGGCGACCCGGCGGCGCCCTTCTTGAGCGAATTGATCGTGGATCTGCGTGCGCTGCTCGCCGATAGCTCCGCCAGCCGCTTGAGCACGGCACTTGCCAGCGTCGGCGGTGCAACACCCGCGCCACGCAAGGGCGGCGGCAAGGGCGGTTCGCGCCGCAAGGCTTCGCCCTACAAGAAGCGCGCCTCTGGCAGCTCTTCGGGAAAGACTGCTTCAGGCAAGGCAGCTTCTGGCAGCACTGCTGGCAGCAATAAGGACGGCGCTTCTCATAAAAGTGCTTCAACCAGGAGTCCCCGCAAGCGAGCGACTGGGTCACGGCGCAAGACCGATAGCTGACAGCGGGTCAGGTGAAGTACAACCGGCCTTTCCCGCGCTCACGCACTGCTCTGCTCTCCCATGACAAGATGACGAATATGCACACAATGACTGATCCGGAAGACAACTGGCTGTGGATCATCGGCCCGGGGGCCATCGGGCGTCTGCTGGCGGCTTCGCTGATGGCAGCGCGCCAGCGAGAGCTGCGTGAGCGGGGGGCAACCGAGCTACCGCGTGTCCTGCTGCTGGGGCGTCAGGCAATGGCGGGGCAAGCGGTCGTACTCGACATGACCACGCCGGAATCGCTCATTGTTAGCGCAAGGATAAATCAATCAACAATTGACACACTGCAAGGCTCGTCATCCAGAAAGCCTTCTGCCATCTGGCTGACGACCAAGGCCCACGGCGTACCCGCCGTCTGGCAGCAACTGGCACCACATATCACGCCCGAGACTCCCGTGATCTGCTGGCAGAATGGCCTGAGCGCTCAGCCGTGGCTGGCCGAACGCCACGCCAACCTGCTATGCGCCAGCACCACCGAAGGCGCCTGGTTGCCCCCCGAGACTGGCGCAAACACGACGCCTGACGCTGGCTCAACAGCGGATGACCTCCAGCACCTTGGTGTGCAACACGCCGGGCGCGGCCACACCTGGCTGGGCGCATGGCAGAGTGGCGGTGACGGCGAGCCCGACAGCCAGTCCCACCAGGCCGCTCTCGTACAATGTGACTGGCTCAAGGCTGCAGGGTTTGCGTGCGAGCAGACACCGGACATCCAGACTCGCCTGTGGCACAAGCTGGCGATCAATGCGGCGATCAATCCCCTGGTGGCACGCTATCGCATTCGCAATGGCCAGCTGCGCGACCGGCCATTTGCCCCGATGGTGCGCCAGGCGGTCGAGGAGATCAGCACGGTACTGGATAGCGAAGGCATCTCTGCCCCAAGGGAAGGCTGGCAGGCGCTGGTCGAGCAGGTCATCCGTGCGACCGCCAACAATCGCGCCTCGATGCTGCAGGATGTGCTCGCCGGTCGCCCTACCGAGGTCGAGGCGATCCTTGGCCCATTGCGCAACACCGCCGCCCGACATGGGCTGGCCCTGCCCTTGCTGGATGACCTCTACTGTCAGCTGAGCACGCCGCAGCGCTGAAACCGGCAACACAACCATCCCAGCGACTCCAGCCAGACAAGTTAGCCTCGCCTCTCTCCCCAGATGACGCGCATAAAAAAGACCCGCCTCGCGAGAGACGGGTCACAAGCAACAGCCAAGCTGTCGAGAGAGAGCAGTACTGGCAACCTGTCAGCCTCAAGCACGACGGCGTGCATGACGTTGGCAGGCAACCGCTGGATCAGTGGCCAGCACTCATCCAGATATCAGGCTTCAGCGGTGGAAACGCTCTGAGGCTTCACGCGCCAGCTCGCGGATACCATCCCAGTCGCCCGCATCGATCAGTTTCTGCGGCGCGACCCAGCTACCACCGACACACATCACGTTCTTGAGCGCGAGGTAGTCAGCGGCGTTACTCAGGGAAATGCCGCCAGTCGGGCAGAAGCGAGCTTCACTGATCGGGCCACCGAAGGACTTGATCGCATTGACGCCGCCCGCGGCTTCCGCCGGGAAGAACTTGAAGCGACGGTAACCGTACTGCCAGCCCGTCATCAGCTCCGAGACGGTCGCGACACCCGGCAGCATCGGTACGCTGCTGGTCACGCCGTACTGGTACAGCGCTTCGGTGGTGCCCGGCGTGACGATGAAGTCGACGCCCAGCTCTTCCACCTGGCGATACTGTTCCGGCGTCAGCACGGTGCCGGCACCGATGCTGGCGTTGGGCAGCGCTTCACGCATCAGGCGGATGGCTTCCAGCGCACAGTCGGTACGCAGCGTGACTTCCAGTACGGTCAGGCCACCTTCGTAAAGGGCCTTGCCCAGCGGTACGGCGTCCTCGATGCGCTCGACGGCGATCACCGGCAGCACGGAGGCTTTCTGGCAGATGCTGTCGATCTCGGTGGTACGAGTCGACGGAAGCTGTTTTTCAAAGCTCATGGCGTTCTCCTTGTGCCGCGGCCAGCCTCCCTTGTGGCTCGCCGCGGCCGATGTGATCAGGGGGCCCAGTAAAGCGCCAGCGGCGCGGACAGGAAGGCACGAATCGGCAGTTCACTGACCGCCTCGACATCGCTCAGCGCGCGCGACAGCACGGCCTGCTTGTCGGTCCCCGTGAGATGAAGCACGGTACGACGCGTCTGGCGCAGACGCTCGAGAGACAGCGTGATACGCGCCTGCGGCACGCTGGGTGCACGCATCGGCACACAGCAATCCGCACTGGTCAGCGCTTCCTGCAGACGGTCACCATCCGGGAACAGCGAGGCCGTGTGGCCATCGCCACCCATGCCGAGAATCAGCGCGGAGGCCGGCCAGGGGAGCGCCGCGATGCGAGCACTCACTTCTGCGCAACCGTCTTCCGGCTCTGCCTCGGCGTTGGTCAGCGGATGGAAGGTGGCGGCACTGGCCGCGCCGCTCAGCAGGTGCTCACGCACGAAGCGTGCATTGCTGTCATCGGCGTCTTCGCTCACCCAACGCTCATCGGCGAGGGTGATATCGACCCGCGACCAGTCCAGCGGCTTGTCGCGCAGCGCGGCAAACAGCGGCTTGGGCGTGGAGCCGCCGGAAACCACCAGCAGCGCACGTGCTGACGGATCAACGTCGAGATCAGCACGCAAGGCGGCGGCCAGATACTCGGCGAGAGAGTGTGCGGTCTGTACGCGCGGGTCCTGCTCAGTCACGGTGGCGCTCATCTCAATACTCCTCATACCAGCTGCGACCATCGCGCGTGATCATCGCGATCGAGGAGACGGGCCCCCAGGAGCCGGCCGGATAACGGCGCGGCGTGGCGGCGCGGGATTCCCAACCATCGATGAGGGTATCGACCCAGCGCCAGGCGTGTTCGATCTCGTCACGACGCACGAACAAATACTGCTGGCCCTTGATGACCTCAAGCAGCAGACGTTCGTAAGCTTCCGGAATACGGCGCTTGGGGAAGGCGCTGTTGAAGTCGAGATCCAGCGGGCCCGGACGCAGACGCATGCCCTTGTCGAGACCAGAGTCCTTGGTCAGCACCTGCAGGGAGATGCCTTCGGACGGCTGAAGACGAATGATCAGCTTGTTGGCCGCCAGCGAGCGCTGGTCCGGATCGAAGATGTAGTGCGGCTGCTGACGGAAGTGGATCACGATCTGTGACAGCTTCTCCGGCATGCGCTTGCCGGTCCGCAGGTAGAACGGCACACCGGCCCAGCGCCAGTTGGAGACTTCGGTCTTGAAGGCCACGAAGGTCTCGGTCTGGGATTCGGTGTTGGCGCCCTCTTCCTCGAGATAGCCCGGCACGTGCTGGCCGTCGACGGCACCCGCGATGTACTGGCCACGCACCAGATCCGTGTTGAGACGCTCGCCGGTGATCGGGCGCAACGCCTTGAGCACCTTGACCTTCTCGTCACGAATGGCGTCCGCGTCCAGGTTGGACGGCGGATCCATCGCGATCAGACACAGCAGCTGCAGCAGGTGGTTCTGCACCATGTCACGCAGCTGACCGGCCTGATCGAAGTAGCCCCAGCGACCTTCGATGCCGACCTTCTCCGCCACGGTGATCTCGACGTGGGAAATCTGGTTCTGATTCCACTGATTGCCGAACATCGGATTGGCGAAACGCAGCGCGATCAGGTTCTGGACGGTTTCCTTGCCCAGATAGTGATCGATACGGTAGATCTGGGATTCGTGGAAGACGGCGCCGATCGCGTCGTTGACGACGCGCGAGCTCTCCAGATCAGAACCGATCGGCTTCTCGACCACGACACGCGAGTGCTCGTCGAGACAGCCCGCCGCCTGCAGATTGCTGCTGATGTCGCCGTAGATACGCGAGGGTACGGAAAGATAGATCATCAGCGGGCGCGGCGACGGCTTGCCCTTGGCATCCACACGCCAGTCGGCAATTGCGGAATAGCCTTCCACGGTACTGAAGTCCAGCGCCGCATAGCTGATGCGAGAGAGGAAGCGCTCGATGCATTCTTTCTCGAGGTGTTCCGGCTTGACGCGCTCCTTGAGCGCCGCCTGCACGGTGTCCTTGAAGGATTCGAGGCTGACATCCTGACGCGCCAGACCGATCAGGCGGGTTGCCTTCTCGAGCAGACCGTCACGGTCGAGGTGATAGAGGGCTGGATATAGCTTGCGCTTGGCGAGGTCGCCCAAGGCGCCGAACAGGGCAATATCCACGCCCGGAATGATGTCGGAACTCATGCCGCCGATTTCTCCCGTCGAAACTGCCCTGTATGCCGAAATGACCGACAAGGTGGGCGACTTCGAACCCGCTTCCTGGAAGGCTGCGCAGGCTGGCGCGGCGAGGAGAGGCTCGAATGACACACGGCACCGGGAAGGCGTTGGCGATACATGGCTGGTTATATTAACAACAAATGTAGCGATAACGCCGCTGTCACTCAAGACAATTCGCCCCACAAATAGGTAAACTTACCTAAAAGTGGTAGTCAGCGGCGCTTTCGCTTTCACCTCGTCCTTCGCGCCCCTGGATCAGCAAGTGACCCAAAGAGATGCTTGGCCTACCAGACGAGTGAGGCTAGGATGCCCAGATTACGTAGTTATTTCACTACACAATGGCAGGGTAACAGGCGAATGGCAGTACACGACCTCATCAATCGCATCCGTGAACGTCTCGACGAGCTCAATCGCTCCGAGCGCAAGGTCGCCGACGTCATTCTGGCGGACCCGGCTGCGGCCACCGGCATGAGCATCGCGGCGCTCGCTCAGGCCTCACTGGTCAGTGAGCCGACCGTCAACCGCTTCTGTCGCAACTTCGATGCCAAGGGCTTCCCCGACTTCAAGATCAAGCTGGCCCAGAGTCTGGCCGGCGGCACGCCCTATGTGTCACGCAGTGTCGATCAGAACGATGATGCCGCCGCCTATGGCGACAAGATTCTCGGCGCCACCGTGGCCGCGCTCGACGATGCCCGTCGCGCACTGGACCCCAGACGCATCGAGCGCGCCGTCGACTACCTGAGCCAAGCCAAGCAGATCTGCTTCTTCGGCCTTGGCGCCTCAGGTCCGGTCGCGGCGGATGCCCAGCACAAGTTCTTCCGCTTCAACCTGCCGGTCATGGCCTATGAAGATGTGCTCATGCAGCGCATGGTGGCCGCCGCCTGCCATACCGGCGACGTGATCGTCATCATCTCCTACACCGGGCGCACCCGCGAGCTGGTCGATATCGCCAAGCTCGCACGCAGCAATGGCGCCGCGGTACTGGGCATCACCGCACCGGACTCTCCGCTGGCGCGCGAGTGCACCGAAGTGCTGGAAGTCATGGCGCCGGAAGACACCGATATCTATATGCCGATGACCTCACGCATGATCCACCTGGCCCTGATCGACGTGCTGGCCACCGGCGTGACGCTGCGCCGCGGAGAAGACTTCCAGCAGCATCTCAAGAAGATCAAGGACAGCTTGAAGGACACCCGTTTCCCACCGGAGTCTTGAGCACTCGTCACCAAGTCATCAGCCCCAGCCACGGCAAATGAGCTCTTCCTGCGCAGCCATTCAACGCGCTACTGACTCTTCAGCGTCACTTGAGCGATCCTTCAGGCATGGCGCGGGGCTTGCACCCGCGTGATCAAGACACAACAATACGCGCCATACCCCCTGACATGCGGTGCTCGCCGCATGATGTCTCATGTCGTGAATGCTGAGGATGCTTCCCATGCGCTGGCTGGCCACTGCTGCTCTGACCCTGATTTCCGCCCTTCCCGTGACCATGAGTCTGGCTCAGGCCGAGACCTTCAAGTTCACGGCAATTCCAGATGAAGACGAGTCACGCCTGGTCGAGCGTTTCGACAAGGTCGCCGACTATCTGGAAGAGAAGCTGGGCGTCGATGTCGAGTATGTACCGGTCAAATCCTACAGCGCCGCCGTCAGCGCCTTCCGCAATGACCAGATCCAGATGGCCTGGTTCGGCGGCCTGACAGGCGTTCAGGCTCGTCAGATGGTGCCGGGCTCCGTCGCCATCGCCCAGGGCGTGGAAGACGCTGCCTTCCGCAGCTACTTCATCGCGCGTCGCGACCTCAAGCTGGCCGGCGATGCCGCCGAGCCGCTGGACGCCTTGCCCGACTCCGTCGAAGGCCACTCCTTCACCTTCGGCGCCAAGACCTCCACTTCAGGCCGCCTGATGCCGGAATACTATCTGCGCGAGCAGTTCCAGCAGGCGCCGGACGCCTTGTTCAGCCGCGTCGGTTTCTCCGGCGACCACTCACGCACCATCGCACTGGTCGCCGCCGGCACCTATGACGTGGGCGCGGTCAACTTCGCGGTGTGGGAAGCGGCAGTCAAGGACGGCAAGGTCGACCCGAGCAAGGTGCAGGTGCTGTGGCAGACGCCGGCCTACCCGGATTATCAGTGGACCATTCGTGGCGATGCCGACAGCCACTTCGGCGCGGACTTCACCGCCCATGTCACCACGGCCCTGCTGGACATGAAGGATCCGGACCTGCTCGAGAGCTTCCCGCGCTCCGGCTTCATTCCGTCCAGCAACGATGACTACGCGCCGATCAAGACCGTCGGTGAACAGCTCGGTCTGCTGCGCTGAGCTCATGACCCAGGAAACACCCTCTCCACTGCTGCACCTTTCGCAAGACCACCTCGGCCATGGCGCCGAGGTGGTCTTGCGTGACCTGGATATTCGCCTCCTGCCGGGCGAGCGCATCGCCCTGCTCGGTGCCAGTGGCGCAGGCAAGTCCACGCTGCTGGAAGCCCTGCGCGCCGCGCTGCAACAGCGCGACGTAGCGGCCGCCTGGTGCCCTCAACGCCAGGGACTGGTGCCGCAATTGTCGGTCTACCACAACATCTTCATGGGCCGGTTGGACCAGCACTCACGGCTGACCAACCTGCTCAATCTGCTGCGCCCGAAACCGGCTCACTGGCAGGCGGTCGCCACGCTGTGCGAACCGCTGGGTATCGCCGGCCTGATGGAGCGCTCCGTCGAGGCGCTTTCCGGCGGTCAGCGCCAGCGTGTCGCCATCGCACGCGCGCTCTATCAGGGCCATGATCTGTTCCTCGGTGACGAGCCCGTCGCAAGCGTGGACCCGCATCAGGCCAGCCAGTTGATCCAGCTGATTCACGCCCGCCACGCTACCAGCGTGGTAGCGCTTCATCAGCGCGAGTTGGCGCTCACTCACTTCACGCGCGTGATCGGGCTTGGCAAACAGGCTGACGGTCAGGGGCACGTGCTGCTGGATGTCGCGACCGACGGACTGACGCCCGGCGACCTGGATTTCCTGTACCCCGCTGCGGCGACCCGCGAGTCATCCGATGTCAGCTGACCCCTCCACCATGACGGCAGAGCTGCGCCATCCCCCTCGCTGGTGGCAGGCACGCAGTGACGGTGCGCGCCTGTTGCGCCTCGGTGGTGGTCTGGTCATCGCCATGCTGGTATTGGTGCCCTTCGCCGATCTCTCCGTTACCTCGCGCGACCCATGGCAGGAACTAGGCCGCATGCTGGCGGGTCTGGCGTCGCCGGCTCCCGGCGCGCTGGAATCCCCGCTGCACGCTCTGATCCTGACCATCGCCTTTGCGCTGTGGGGCACCCTGCTGGGCGCGCTGATCGGGCTGCCGCTGGCATTGGTCTATTCTCGCTCGCGTTTGCTACGGGGTGTCTGCGCCGGGCTGCGTGCGGTGCATGAGCTGTTCTGGGCGCTGCTGTTGCTGCAGGTGTTCGGGCTATCGGCCGCCACGGCGCTGGCGGCGATCACGATTCCCTATGCGGCGACCTTCGCCAAGGTCTATGCCGAGATTCTCGAACAACTGCCGCAGGCGCCGCTCAAGGCATTGCCCTATGCCAGCTCGCACGCGATGCGCTTTGTGTATGCTGAACTGCCGATGGCATGGCGACGCATGGCCAGCTACACCCGCTATCGCTTCGAATGCGGACTGCGCGCCAGTGTTCTGCTGGGTTTCGTCGGCTTGCCCACGCTGGGCTTCTATCTGGAAAGCGCCTTTCGAGAGGGCCGTTACGCCGAGGCGGGCGCTCTACTGTGGATCTTCTATCTGCTGATCGCCACGCTCCCATGGTGGGGGCACCGTCGGGTATTGCCGGTACTGGCCATCGCCAGCCTCTGGTGGCTGGGGCCATGGCCCGATGTCAGCCCGACCCTGCTGTGGCGCTTCATCAGCCATGACATCTGGCCGGCGCCGCTGGTCAATGCATCATTCGAGTCGCTGGTCTCGGGTAAGCTCGCGACAGGCCTGCTGCAGTGGGCAAGCCACCTGCCCGACCTGCTGCCCGCCATCGGCAATACCTTGCTGCTCGGCCTGCTGGGCACCGCCGGTAGTCTGCTGATCGCCATGCTGCTATGGCCGCTGGCCAGCCGCCATGTGGGCAACCGCCTCTCACAGCACTCGACCAACGGCCTGCTGATCTTCCTGCGTACCACGCCGGAGCTGATTCTGGCCTTCATCCTGCTGTTGCTGCTGGGGCCCTCGCTGCTGCCCGCCTGGCTGGCGCTGGCGCTGCACAACGGCGCAATCATCGCCTTCCTGTGTGCTCGCCATGCCAACCAGATTCAGCTGCCGCCCAGCCGCCCGCAGGGCAAGTTCGAATGCTGGCTCTATGAGCTCAACCCGCGTGTCGCTCCCGGCATGTTCGCGCTGCTGCTCTACCGCGCCGAGACCATCATTCGCGAGACGGCCATTCTCGGCATGCTGGGGGTGGTGACGCTGGGCTTCCATATCGACTCGAGCTTCGAATACCTGATGTTTGATCAGGCATTTGCCCTGCTGGTGCTCACCGCCATACTCAATATCGGCGTTGACAGCCTCGCGCGGCGCCTGCGCCCCAGCGGCGAGATCTCTGAAGACAGCTGCGTGCGCTGACTCCTGAGCCGCCTGCGCAGGAGTAGGCGCTGACTTCATGACGCACCCGACTCCCTTTGAGCGAGCCTTCCCATGCCTCAATCGTCACCCGCAGATGCTGCCAGCACGGCAAGCGCCAAGCGTGAAGCACAGCGCATCACCTTGATCGGCGCGGCGCTGGATGGCGTGCTGGGTGTCGCGAAGCTTGTCATCGGCAAGCTGGTCGGCTCGCAGGCACTGATCGCCGATGGCATCCACTCCCTGTCAGACCTCGTGACGGATGCCTTCGTGTTGGTGGCGACTCACTACGGCCGCCAGGCACCGGATCGCTCACATCCGTGGGGGCATGAGCGCATAGAGACGCTCGGCACTCTCGTACTCGGCAGTCTGCTGCTGGCCGTGGCGGGCGCCATTGGCTGGGAAGGCATCCTGCGCAGCTGGGAGCTGATGTTCGGCTCGCTGACCATTCCGCTACCCGGCGCGCTGGGCATCGGCATCGCGATCATCTCGCTGCTCGGCAAGGAAGGTATCTTTCGCGCCACGCTCAAGATCGCGCGCAAGCAGAAATCCAAGCTACTGGAGGCCAATGCCTGGCACTCGCGCAGTGATGCGCTCTCCACCGTGGCGGTGCTGATAGGTCTGATCGGCACCCAGCTGGGAGCCAGCTGGCTGGATGGCATCGCGGCGGTCGTCGTTGGCGTGATGGTAGGCAAGATCGGCGCCTCATTGGCCTGGGAGGCCTCACGCGAACTGATCGACACCGCCTTGCCACGTGAACAACAACACGCCATGCGTGAGTGCTTGCTGTCACTGCCGGAGGTGCGTGGTGCCCATGACTTGCGCAGCCGCACGCTGGCCGGCCGTATCGTGCTGGAAGTCCACCTGCTGGTCGCGCCACGCATCAGCGTCTCGGAAGGCCATGCCATCGGCCATCACGCCGTGGCTCGTCTCAAGACCGAATTCCCTCAGCTCAGTGATGTGCTCTATCACATCGACCCCGAAGATGACTCGCATCTCGGCCAGGCGCAGCCCACGCTGAAGCAGCCCCTGCCCCTGCGCAGCGACATCATCGCCGCACTCGAGGAATGCTGGCAGCAGTCACCTCTCTGGCAGGCGCGCAGCGGCCTCACCCTGCATTACGTCAATCATGCCACCACATCTGCTGACACCGACTCGCCAGCCCCGCATGTGGATATCCTGCTGGAGCTGCCAGGTTGTGCTACGCAAGCCGCCTCGGAAACGGCTCTGCAATGTAACCACGACGCTGACTCACGCAACACATCAATCGCCGAGATGGAACGCCTCGCAGCGGGCCTTGAGTGGTTTGGCAAGCTGGAGATTGGTGTGATGTCACATATCCATCAGCGCTGACGTGTGGGTTACACTGCAGGCAAAGGCAGGCATGGTTTCATGAACTTCAGAGGCAGGCTTGGGTTGCCCCCTCATCGCTCAAGAGCGTTCAAGAGAGCTCAAGTCAAAGCCATCTAGACCAGAATTCACCCTCGAACTCAAAGACAGACATCCACCAGACAAGGAGCACGCCATGAGCAACGCATCCGGCGAAATGCACAAGACACGTATCATCAGTGAGCTTAAAGGCTTCATCCGCAAGCTGCTGCAAGACCCGAAGATTCTCGAGCAGTCCCTGGTCGTGGCGCGAGCGCGCCTCAAGGAAGGGGCAGAACAAGGAAAGAATGAGCAAGCGGTGCTGGCTATCATCGCCAACGAGATTTCTGATACCACCAGCATCCATATCCCGGAAGATCCGGCGGAGCACTCCGATGCAGACAAGCTGTTCCTGGAGCTGCTGAAGGATGTGGTCGAGGAAGAAGAAGCGCTTTATTGAGTTCAATAAAAAACCGCCCCGAAGGGCGGTTTTTTATTGAACGTGAGAATTGAGTTAGCAACCAGTCGGTGCCAAATTAGCCGGCACATTTGTTGTTGAGCAAGTCCAGCTACCGCTGGTTTCACGAGTCCATGTAAGCAATGCACCAGCTGAGGTCAAAACGGGAGCAGCATTGTTGCCAAAGGTTGCAACAATAGTAGTTCCTGTAGTTAGCGGATCGCTCACAACTGGCACACCAGTGCCTGTCGGGAGAGTCGCAATAGCAGGAGCTGCATTACCACCAGTTACGATAAGATTAGAACCAGTCGCACCGGGGTCACAATCACCCGCTGTTACACCGATATCAGTTCTTCCATTAAGAATACATTCTTCAACTGCTGTCTTGAGTGTCCCCGCTTCACTCATCACTCGCGAAACTTGAGATCTAGCGACATAATCCTGATAACGCGGAATAGCGATGGCCGCCAAGATGCCGATAATCGCCACAACGATCATCAGCTCGATCAGTGTGAAACCAGATTGTTGCTTGCGTGTCATGGTGTGACTCCCTTGCATTTGCGTAGTGAGATCAGGTCGTACGTCCTGAAACCCCGGTTACCTTCCCTGACCAGCAGGATGTTACAGAAGAATGTCAGTATGGGCGTTTGATTCTAATATTCCCAACAACATCTTCATCAGCATAACATCTTGATATCACGGGGTGTCGACCGGACGGGACGAGTGATACCACAGCCACAGTTCAGGTGCCATTGCCATGACGCAAGACGCTTGCTTGGCGGCGCTGACGGCTGCTTGGTTGTTACAATAGATTACACTCAGTGACATTGCAAGCAACGAACACAAAAACTTTGTGATCGGGATTCAGGCGCTCTTCAACGTTACTCCCGACCCAACAGCGTTTGGCTAGCTCCCTCCACAAACCCTATCCCCTTCTTAAGTCATGAATGCGCCATTCCTAGCGCTGGGCAATCCAGCTACACTCTTCTGCAAGACGATGTTTGTAATACGATGGCTTGCCGCTCCATAGTTCGCGCACAGCGCATCAGTGCCTGCTTCACGTGTGAAGCAGTCGAGTAGGCCCATTGGCAACTGCAACAGGAAGAGTGTCATGCCCCAGTCAGAACACACGCTAAAAGGATTTGCCGCCCGACTGGTCGACTCTGGCCTGCTCGAACCACAGGCGGCACAGCTGGCTGAACAGGAAGCCAATGAAGCAGGGGAAAGCTTATTACTGCATATCATCGCGCACGGCCTGGTACCGGCACGTGACGCGACATTGGCAGCGGCCTGGGAATATGGCCTGCCGTATGTGGATCTCGATGCCATTCGTATCGACTCGCTGCCTTCCATTGATGAACTTCCCGAGAAGGTCCTGCGCAAGCTGGGCGTCCTGCCTCTCTATCGCCGTGAGCATCGCTTGACCGTCGGTGTGCCCTCCCCATCGACGCTCACAAACCTTGATGAACTGCAATTTGCCACCGGCTTGTCGATCGAGAGTGTATTGGTCGCCGCCGACCAGCTGACGCCGGCATTGGAGCAATATCTGGAAGCCGGCGAAGAAAGCGCCATGGACATGCTGAGCGAAGATGGCGAAGCCCTCGATGGGCTGGATTTCGAAGGCGAAGAAGATAACAACAACGATCTGGCCATTACAGCCAGCAGTGATGATGCGCCAGTGGTGCGCTTCGTTCACAAGGTACTGCTGGATGCCATCAAGCGTGGCGCCTCGGATATCCACTTCGAGCCCTACGAATCCACCTATCGCATTCGTTTTCGTATCGATGGCATGTTGGTCGAGAATACCCGCCCGCCCTTCAATATGCGCAACCGGATCTCGGCGCGCCTGAAAGTCATGTCGCGCATGGATATTTCCGAGCGCCGTTTACCGCAGGATGGTGCGATCAAACTACGCCTGTCCAAGTCTCGCTCCATTGACTTCCGCGTCAACACACTACCCACCGTGTATGGCGAGAAGCTGGTGCTGCGTATCCTCGACCCCAGTTCGGCCAAGATGGGCATCGAGGCGCTAGGCTTCGAACCCGAGCAGCGCGCCATGTTCGAGAAGACGCTGGATCAGCCACAGGGCATGATTCTGGTCACAGGCCCGACCGGTAGCGGTAAGACCGTGACGCTCTACACCGGCCTGAATATCCTCAATACACCGGAGCGCAATATCTCGACGGCGGAAGACCCGGTCGAGCTCAAGGTAGAAGGCGTCAATCAGGTCAACGTACTGCCCAAGATCGGCCTGGACTTCGCCTCGGCCCTGCGCGCCTTCCTGCGCCAGGATCCCGATGTGGTGATGGTGGGGGAAATTCGTGACAAGGAAACCGCCGAAATTGCCGTCAAGGCGGCACAGACAGGTCACCTGGTACTTTCTACCTTGCACACCAACTCGGCGCCCGAGACACTGACACGCCTTAGCAACATGGGGATTGCCCCCTTCAACATCGCGAGTTCCGTCTCGTTGATCATCGCCCAGCGCCTTGCTCGCCGCCTGTGTACCCACTGCCGCCAGCCGGCGGAGATTCCGCCCGAGGCGATGGCCTCGATGGGCTTCAGTGAAGACAATGGCTTCAGTGCAGCAGAACTCGAGGCCGCAACCATATTCCGCCCCGTCGGTTGCAGCCAGTGCACGCTGGGTTACAAGGGGCGAGTCGGCATCTATGAAGTCATGCCGATCTCGGATGAGATGAGCCGCTTGATCATGCGTGAGGGCACCGCCATCGAGCTGGCAGACCAGGCGCGCAAGGAAGGGCTTTCAGACCTGAGGCGTAGCGGCTTGCGCAAGGTGATGTCGGGCATGACCTCGCTGGAAGAAGTCAATCGCATCACCAAGGACTGAGTCACTGCAGACAGGTCGAGCATAGAGTGATCGCATATGGTGTCTGGTAACTATCAATACGCCAGATAGCTGACTTTTGCTCAGTCATCAGGCACATTGAAGACAAGATGACCCAGGCATTGATCACGGCTCGATCTTCAATGCCTGCTCCCCATTTATCAGGGAACGATAACTGACATGGCAACTCCCAGAACCGCCAAAAAAGACCAGAAAAAAGCAGGCATAGAAATCTGGCAATGGTCGGGCAAGAACTCGCGCGGCGAAAACGTCAAGGGCGAGCTGATGTCGGCCAACGTCGATCAGGTCAAGAGCACGCTGACCAGCCAAGGTATCGTAGTCAAGCGCCTGCGCCAGAAGTCCTCCCTGTTTGGCGGCAGCAAAAAGGTCAGCGGCAAGGATGTCACCATGTTCGCCCGTCAGATGGCGACCATGATCCGTGCTGGCGTACCGGTGCTTCAGGCATTTGGCATCGTGGCTGAAAGCATGAAGAGCCCAGGCATGCGTCATCTGGTCGAAGACATGATGAATCAGGTGGGAGCAGGTGCCAGCTTTTCGGAAGCCTTGCGAAAACACCCTCAGCATTTTGATAGTTTGTTTACAAATCTGGTTGCAGCAGGTGAGCAAGCGGGTGCATTGGACAAGATGCTTGACCGTGTTGCTACCTATAAAGAAAAAATTGATTCTCTCAAGGCACGAGTAAAGAAGGCCCTTTATTACCCAGCCGCAGTAATATGTGTTGGCTTTGGTGTGACTGCTATTCTATTGATAAAAGTAGTCCCGCAGTTTGAGACTCTTTTCAATGGCTTCGGTGCCGAATTACCTGCCTTTACTCAGTTGACTATAACCATGTCCGAATATGCCCAAAGTTACTGGTATGTAGCTTTAGGAGCAGTGATATTGACTGGCATCTTGATTGCACAAGCAATGAAGCGCTCAGATAAATTTGCGTATGCCATGCATCGCTTCATGCTCAAGGTGCCCGTGCTCGGTGACATCCTGGACAAATCGTCCGTTGCTCGCTATTCACGCACATTGGCAACCACATTTCAGGCCGGTGTGCCGTTGATTGAATCACTTGATACAGCAGCGGGTGCCACTGGAAGCAAGGTCTATGAGCGCGCCATTGCCCAGATCAAGGAAGATGTTTCTACCGGACAGCAGCTGAACTTTGCCATGCGTAACACTCAGCTGTTCCCGACACTGGCAGTACAGATGGTGGCGATTGGTGAAGAATCGGGCTCATTGGATGCCATGCTCAACAAGGTGGCGGATTTCTACGAAGAAGACGTCGACAACAAGGTAGATGCCCTGACCTCATTGTTGGAGCCCTTTATCATCGTGGTATTGGGTACTCTTGTCGGCGGCTTGGTCGTCTCTATGTATCTACCCATCTTTGAAATGGGTAATGTTATATAACCATTAAACAAAGTTAATTTTTGGAGACATGGCCGCGCTACTTTTGGGGCGCGGCCATGTCATTTACTGACAAGGAAGACTCGTGGACTCATTCGCCCAACTTTCCCCCACACTGCAGGCCTGCCTGGCCGGTATATTCGGTTTGCTGGTCGGTAGCTTTCTGAATGTCGTCATCACTCGCCTACCCGTGATGATGATGCGCCAATGGCGCGCCGAGGCCCGCGAGGCATTGGAGCTGGAAGCCGAAGACACACCGCGCTTCAATCTGCTGGTGCCAGCATCACGCTGCCCGGGCTGTGACACGCCGATCAAGTGGCACGACAACCTGCCCATCCTCGGTTGGCTGAAACGACGTGGCCGCTGCGCCAGCTGCAATACGCGTATCAGCGCGCAGTACCCGCTGGTGGAACTTGCCGGTGGCGCGCTCGGCGCGTCCATCGCGTTGATCTACGGCCTGGAGGCACAGAGCCTGTGGATCTTCGGTGCCTGTCTGACCCTGCTGGTGCTGTCAGTCATCGACTTCCGCACCCAGTTGCTGCCAGA
Organism: Cobetia sp. 2AS; assembly: GCF_029846355.1. NCBI lineage: Bacteria > Pseudomonadati > Pseudomonadota > Gammaproteobacteria > Oceanospirillales > Halomonadaceae > Cobetia > Cobetia sp. 2AS. Next base: position 187,245 of record NZ_JARWKQ010000001.1, on the reverse strand, counting down.
TGCCATCACCCTGCCACTGCTGTGGGCAGGCCTCGCCTATCAGTTGCTGTTCCAGCCTCTGATGCTGCCCAGTGCTGTCATCGGCGCGATGGCGGGCTATCTGGTGCTGTGGAGCTTCTACTGGCTATTCAAGCTGGTCACCGGCAAGGAAGGCATGGGCTACGGTGACTTCAAGCTGCTCGCCGCGCTGGGTGCCTGGCTCGGCTGGCAGTGGTTGCCGCTGCTGCTGATTCTGTCCGCCGGTCTCGGGGCCATTCTGGGCATCCTGCTGCAACTGCTGGTACCGCGTCTGCGCGGCGCACCGATGCCCTTCGGACCTTACCTGGCGGTTGCCGGCTGGATCGCCCTGCTGTTTGGTACGCCCTTGATGAGCCTCTACCTGAGCGTGATCGGCGCATGACGACGACTTCTTTACCCCAAGGCCCCATCATCGGTGTCACCGGCGGCATCGGCAGCGGCAAATCGAGCGTCGCGCGGCTGTTCGGCGAGCTGGGCATCCAGTGGGTGGATGCCGATGATGTCTCGCGCGAGATCGTGCGCCCCGGCGAAACCGCACTGGCCGAGATCATCGCATACTTTGGCGAATCGATCGTCACGGCGCAGGGCGAGCTTGACCGCGCCGCGCTACGTGAGCGGATCTTTGCTGCCCCCGAGGAGCGCCAGTGGCTGGAGCGCTGCACCCATCCGCGTATCCGGGAGCGGATCATGCAGCACCTGGCAGCCATGACCAGTCCCTATCGCCTGCTGGTCTCTCCGCTGTTGTTCGAGTCCGGCCAGGACAGCCTCGTCTCACGCACCCTGGTGGTGGATGTCAGCCAGGATATCCAGCTGGCGCGCACGCTGAGCCGCGATGGTGTCAGCGAAGCGCAGGTACGCGCCATTCTTGCGGCCCAACTGCCGCGCGAGACACGACTGGCCAAGGCCGACGATGTCATCGACAATGACGGAAGCCAGGCGCATCTTCGTGAACAGGTAGTGGCCATGGATGCCTACTATCGATCACTGAGCGCCCCCCATACACCGTTTCAGGACACCCCTCATGTCTGATGCCACCGCTTCCCACAATGGCAAGACACCATTGACCGTCGCTTGCCCGCAATGCCGTACCGACGTGGTATGGAGTGCCGCCAGCGAATTTCGTCCCTTCTGCAGCAAGCGCTGCCAACTGCTCGATCTTGGCGCCTGGGCTGACGAATCCCACAGCATCGCCGGTGAGCCCGCCATGGATGAAACCAGCATCGACGAGATGGTGGCGCGCATGGAGCGCGACATGCATCAGCAGTAGCGCTCGAGAGAGCCCTGCTGGTTCAGATTGATGCAGAGCTAGACACTCAAGACGCTGGGCATAAAAAAGACCCTCGAGGCTAGCCTCGAGGGTCTTTTTCGTTCAGGCAACTGCCATCAACGCGCGAGCATCACTTCCAGAAATCACGGATCGATGCGATACCCTGGGCGCCGACGGCGCGTGCGTGATCGCTGTCATAGCGGGACATGCCACCCAGCGCATAGACCGGCATGCACGCCTGCTCGACCAACCCCTGGAAGTCATGCCAGCCCAACGGCGGACGCTCCGGATGCGACGGCGTCACACGCAGCGGCGACAGTGACACGAAGTCACACGCCACACGGCCGGCCTGGTCCAGCTGCTGCTGATCATGGGTGGAGGCAGACAGCCACTTGTTGGCGGCAATCGGACGCTCGCCCTTTTCCGCCAGCTCCGCCAGACGCACGCTGGTCAGGTGGATACCATCCGCATCGACCTTGTCGAGCATGGACGGTTCAGCGTTGAGCAGCAAACGGGCGCCACGCGCATGACAGATCGCCAGCGCCTTCTCGGCACGCGCGATATAGGCCGCCTCATCCAGCTCCTTGGCGCGCAGCTGGACCAGACGCACCCCGTCCTCATCCAGCGCACGCGTCAGACGCGTCTCGAAGACGTTCTCATCGGCCTCTTCCGGCGTGATCAGGTACTCGCGCGGCAGCGAGACCGCCCGCAGAATCGGCAGATTCGCCGCCGGGAAGGCGTACTTGTAGAGATCCTCGATCTCGACCCAGCGCACTGCCTGCCCTTCACGGCCAAAGGGCTCGCCAGTGAACTGACGCGTTTCCCACACATCCAGCAGGATGTGCTTGTCCGGGTATTCGTGATGAATACGGATCAGCGGCTGAGCACGAATGATCTCGATGCCCAGCTCTTCGCACAGCTCACGCTTGAGCGCTTCCAGACCGGTTTCGTAAGGCGCCAGCTTGCCACCCGGAAACTCCCACAAGCCGCCCTGATCCACCGTCGAGGGACGACGTGCAATCAGGACCTGGCCCTGTTCGTTTAAGATGGCGGCAGCCGCCACGTGAACCCTTCGCTTCGGCATGATGCCTGTACCTTTGACTCGCGTTGTACATCCGACTCCGCCTCAAGAGGCGAAGCCTGCGGGAGATATTGCATTACCGTTTCAGCGTAAGCCTCCGCCCTGGGGCGTCAGCTACGATAATCAGCGTTGATCGAGACGTAATCGTGGGACAGATCCGATGTCCAGATGCGAGCTTCCTGCTGTCCACGTCCCAGGCGGATGCCGATCACCAGCTCTTCCTCGGCCATGGCGGCACTGCCGGCGGCTTCGGTGTAGCTGTCGGCACGGCCGCCCTGTTCGACGATGGTGACGCCATTGAGCGTGATCGCGACACCCGTGACGTCCAGCTCTTCCAGCGGCGCACGTCCGACGGCCGCCAGAATGCGCCCCCAGTTGGCATCGCTGGCATAGAGCGCTGTCTTGACCAGCGGCGAGTGCGCGACGGTAAAGCCGACGGCACGCGCCTCTTCCTGTGAACGCGCCTCGCTGACCTCGATGGTGACGAACTTGGTCGCCCCCTCGCCATCACGAATGATGGCCTGAGCCAGCTCGAGCATGACCTCCGCCAGGGCGGCCTCGAACGCGATCAGGTCTTCACCCTCAACACGCCCGGCCTGCCCCGTGACAGCCAGCATGCAGGCGTCATTGGTGGAGGTATCGGAATCGACGGTGATGCTGTTGAAGCTCTTGACCACCACCCGGCGCAGCATGGCGTCGAGAGCCGCCTGGTCGATGGCGAGATCAGCATCGGTGGCCACGAAGCCCAGCATGGTCGCCATGTTCGGGCAGATCATGCCGGAGCCCTTGGAGACACCCGCCAGCGTCACGCTCTCGCCATTGCTCAGCGCAAGCGTCCGCCAGCTGCCCTTGGGCCGCGTATCGGTGGTCATGATGCCATGCGCCGCGGCAGACCAGTCGCCCTCACCCAGGTTGGCAAAGGCTGTCGGCAACGCCGTCGTCAGGCGATCCATCGGCAGCGGTTCACCGATCACGCCGGTCGAGAACGGCAGCACTGCCCGGGCATCACAGCCGGCGATCTCCGCCAAGGCCTGGCAGGTCGCGTGAGCATCAGTCATGCCCTGCTCGCCGGTTCCCGCATTGGCATTGCCGGTGTTGATCACCAGATAACGCGGCCCTTCGACGCCTGCCGTGAGGTGCTCACGTGCGACATGGACCGGTGCCGCGCAGAAGGCGTTGCGGGTAAAAGTACCTGCAAGACGCGACCCTGCCTCGAGGGCCATGATCACCAGATCACGACGACCCGGCTTCTTGATACCGGCTTCAGCAACCCCGATCTGAAAGCCGGCAATCGCCGGCATGTCAGCGGGAAAAGTGGAAGGCCCTACCGCCATCGCTCACGTCTCCAATCATGGTGTTCTGTGACAACTGCCCCCTGCGAGCCGAATCGGCGTGACTCACAGGGAGGCTGTTTGGCGCAGTGTCAGCTCAGCTTGCCGTGGCACTGCTTGTATTTCTTGCCGGAACCGCACGGGCACGGGTCGTTGCGGCCGACCTTGGGCACATCGCGGCGCATCGGCTCGCCATCGCCTTGGGCCTGAGGCTGCGCACCGTACTGTGCCTCGACGACCTCTTCGGCCGCCTGGACACCGTCTTCACTGACCGCATCTTCATCGATACGGCGCGTTTCGGCGCTGGCCTGCTCACGCTCGAGGTTGGCACGACGCTCCTCTTCCAGCGTGTCGACCTCTTCCTGGCGACGCACCTGCACGTGGCTGAGAATGCGCACCACGTCGGACTTGATGTTGACCAGTAGCGTCTGGAACTGCTCGAACGCTTCGCGCTTGTATTCCTGCTTCGGATTCTTCTGGGCATAGCCGCGCAGGTGGATACCGCGACGCAGGTTGTCCATCGCCTGCAGGTGCTCCTTCCAGCGCGTGTCCAGCACCTGAAGCATGACCTGCTTCTCGAAGCGGCGCATCAGCTCAGGGCCAACGGCCTCGACCTTGTCGGCGTAAAGCGCTTCATGGGCGGCCTGCAGACGTTCGCGCAGCGTTTCCTCATGGAAGTGCTCGTCCTCTTCCGCCCACTGCACCAGCGGCAGGTCGAGGTTGAAGTCGGTCTTGAGGTCGTTCTCGAGGTTCGGCAGGTCCCACTGTTCCGGCAGGCTCTGCGGCGGCACACGCAGGGAGATGGCGTCATCGAGCACTTCGCGACGGATGCCGGCGATGTTCTCGGCGATCTCGTCGGCTTCGAGGATGTCGTTGCGCTGCTCGTAGATCACGCTGCGCTGATCGTTGGCGACATCATCGTACTCAAGCAGCTGCTTGCGCACGTCGAAGTTGCGACCCTCGACCTTCTTCTGCGCGCGCTCGACGGCATTGGAGACCATCTTGTGCTCGATGGCTTCGCCCTTCTCGAGCCCCAGCGCGCCCATCAGACGCTGCACGCGGTCAGAACCGAACAAACGCATCAGGCTATCTTCCAGCGACAGGAAGAAGCGCGTGGAGCCCGGGTCACCCTGGCGACCGGCACGACCGCGCAGCTGGTTGTCGATACGACGTGATTCGTGGCGCTCGGAGCCGATCACGTGCAGACCGCCCGCGGCCAGCACGGCTTCATGACGCTCCTGCCAGCCATGCTTGATCTCGTTGATCTGCTCTTCGGTCGGCGCTTCCAGCTCGGCAAGCTCGGCTTCCCAGTTGCCGCCCAGCATGATGTCGGTACCACGACCGGCCATGTTGGTCGCTATGGTCACGGCGCCCGGACGACCCGCCTGGGCGATGATGGCGGCCTCGCTGACGTGCTGCTTGGCGTTCAGGACGTGATGCTTGACCCCCGCCTTGTGCATCATCTGCGACAGCAGCTCGGAGGTCTCGACCGAGGCGGTACCCACCAGCACCGGGCGACCTTCCGCGACCTTCTCGCGGGCGTCCTCGATGATGGCGTTGAACTTCTCTTCCGCGGTCAGATAGACCAGATCATTCATGTCCTTGCGCGCGATGGGCTTGTTGGTCGGGATGACCATCACGTCGAGGTTGTAGATCTGACGGAATTCGAAGGCCTCGGTATCGGCCGTACCGGTCATGCCGGACAGCTTGTCGTAGAGACGGAAGTAATTCTGGAAGGTCGTGGATGCCAGCGTCTGACTTTCCTTCTGGATGGCAACACCTTCCTTGGCCTCGACCGCCTGGTGCAGGCCTTCAGACCAGCGACGACCGACCATGGTACGCCCGGTGTGCTCATCGACGATGACCACTTCGCCGTTGTTGACGATGTAATCCACGTCACGCACGAACAGGTTCTGGGCACGCAGCGCAGAATGCACGTGGTGCAGCAGGCTCAGGTTCTGGGCCGCATACAGGGAATCCTCTTCCCCGAGCAGCTCCTGGGCACGCAGCAGCGCCTCGACCTTCTGGTGGCCGAACTCGGTCAGCTCGACCTGCTTCTGCTTTTCATCGAGGGTGAAGTCGCCGCTTTCCGGATCTTCCTCATCGCTGCACTGCTCGAGCTCGCGCGCCATGCGATCGATGATCTTGTAGAGGTCGGTATTCTCTTCCACCGGACCGGAGATGATCAGCGGCGTGCGCGCCTCATCGATCAGGATGGAGTCGACCTCATCGATGATGGCGAAGTGCAGCTTGCGCTGGACCTTGTCTTCCAGCGAGAAGGCCATGTTGTCGCGCAGGTAATCGAAACCGTATTCGTTGTTGGTGCCGTAGGTGATATCGGCCTGATAGGCGGCGCGCTTGTCTTCATTGGGCTGGCCGGAGTAGATGACACCGACACTCAGGCCGAGGAATTCATACAGCGGACGCATCCAGTTGGCATCACGGGTGGCCAGATAGTCGTTGACCGTCACCACGTGGACGCCTTCGCCGGTCAGTGCGTTCAGGTAGACCGCCAGCGTTCCCACCAGCGTCTTGCCCTCACCGGTCTTCATCTCGGCGATGCGCCCTTCGTGCAGCGCCATGCCGCCGACCATCTGGGTATCGAAGTGACGCATGCCCATGATGCGCTTGCTAGCCTCACGCACGGTCGCGAAGGCTTCCGGCAGCAGCTTGTCGAGGTGTTCCCCTTGCGCGAGACGCTCGCGGAATTCCGCGGTCTTGGCTGTCAGCGCCTCATCGGAGAGCAGCTCAAGCTCACTCTCGAGCGTATTGATCGCATTGACCCGCTTGCGCAGGCGCTTCACTTCGCGATCATTCTTGGAACCCACTACCTTGGTCAGGAATTTACCCAGCATATTCTGTCCTTGTACGTGACCCGGGGCCGGGTCACGCCTTCACATATCATGACACTCAAGCGCTGCCGCCAAACGCGATGACAGGGCAGCTCGATGTGGCCCGGGGCCCATCAGGCATTACGCTCGAAAGAGAAAACGAACCTCATCATCCGCGGCGCGAACGATGAACGGGGTGTCAGGACAGAATGGGCGGCGCACGCGGCGCGATGGCATTGACGAGGCCACGCAGCAGGACGCGTGTGCAGGAAACGAAGGAGCGCTGGCGCGGGAGGTTGGGGCTGGCCTGGGGCGCACGACGCACCCGCTTGCGCAGGCAGCGCAGCCCCTGACGGCGACTCTCGGCACGAATCACCGCGGGTGCCAGCAACTGGATGCTGGCCAGCGTCAGATTGACGCGCTCGACCTGCGCTGCGCTCAGTCCAGCGGGGAACAGACAGCTGAGCAGCAGGCCTGCCAGCAGCCAGCGCGGCGCCGTGCGTACCGACCAGCGACGCGAAGCGCCGCTACCGGAATCCGGTAACGCACGAGGGCGTGCTGTGGCATCGACAGGGCTCATGCTGTTGCCGGACTCCCGCTCATGATAGATTGCCGGAAATCACTGAACCGGCATGCAAGCCCATGAGTATAAAGGCTAAGCGTTTCCGCGCCCAGCCCGCGGCGCGCCTGTTGAACGGCAAGGGGCAACTTGGCAGCGTCATGCGCCAGGCGCGCATGCTCGAGCAGGCCCAGCTGCACCTGCGTGCTGCACTGCCCAAGGACATGCAGGAACAGGTCTTCGTCGGCGGCTATCACGATGACACCTTGACGTTGATCACCAGCCGCGCCTCCTGGCTGACCTGGCTGCGCTATGAGCAGCGTCGCCTGATCAGTGTGCTGCGCGAGCTGCCAGAGCTTGCCACCCTCGCGCGCCTGGCCTTCAAGGTCCGCCCGATTCGCCCGGCCTTCGTGCCCGCACGCCAACCACGCCACCTGCCAGAGGCCGCCGCGGAACACCTGCTGGATTGCGCCTCACACACCCGGGACGAGCGTCTGCGCCTCGCCCTGGAGCGACTGGCAGCTCACGCATCGGATTCGAGCGACGACACCGAGACGCCCTGAGCCAACTCAAGCATTTCTTGTCTTGCATGCAAACAGCCGCGCCGCCCAGAAGGGCGGCGCGGCTGTTGTCGTTTCCATCTCCGGCTGGCTAAGGCCGGAGCATTGCTGTCAGGCTGGACGGGCTAGGTCACAGTGTTCTGCTCGTACTGTCTCTGAGTGCTTTTCTTCTGAAATACCTCGTCTTGCAGCTTTCGCAGCTGTCATTGACCTCGACTCAGACGGCAAGCGCCGGAGAGGCATAGGAAATCGGCATCGCATCGGAGTTCTCGAAGGTGACGATCTCGTAGCTGTCGGCATTTTCCAGCAGCGCGCGGCACAGCATGTTGTTGAGGCCATGGCCGGACTTGTAGCCACGGAACTCACCGATGATGCTGTGGCCCAGCTGATAGAGGTCACCGATGGCGTCCAGCACCTTGTGCTTGACGAACTCATCGTCGTAACGCAGGCCTTCATCGTTGAGGATGCGATAGTCATCGACGACGATGGCGTTGTCGAGGCTTCCGCCCAGCGCGAGGTTCTGGGAGCGCAGGAACTCGAGATCACGCATGAAACCGAAGGTACGCGCGCGAGACACTTCCTTGACGAAGGAGGTGGTAGAGAAGTCGACCGTGGTGGTCTGCTTCTGCTGTTCGAACACCGGGTGATCGAAGTCGATGGCGAAGGACACCTTGAAGCCGTTGTGCGGCAGGAAGGTCGCGACCTTGTCACCATCACGCACTTCGATCTCGCGCTTGATGCGGATGAACTTCTTGAGCGACGACTGCTCCTGGATACCAGCGGACTGGATCAGGAAGACGAACGGACCGGCGCTGCCGTCCATGATCGGCACTTCCGGCGCGGACAGCTCGACGAAGCAGTTGTCGATGCCCAGGCCTGCGAAGGCGGACATCAGGTGCTCGACGGTCGTCACCTTGGCTTCACCGTTGGAAACGGCGGTGCACATGGTGGTGTCACGGACGCTCATCGCATCGGCACGGATATGAGCCTGCGGCTCGAGATCGGTACGGATGAAGACGATGCCGGTGTTGACCGGAGCGGGACGCAGCGTCAGGTAAACCTTGTCACCTGAGTGCAGACCAACGCCTGTGGCGCGGATCGTATTCTGGAGTGTTTTTTGTCGAATCATAGGGAGATAGCCAGTCAGCCTGAATTTGGAAACAGTGTTCATGATAACAGCAATGCAGGAATTCAACAAATTGTCACCTGCCGCTGTTAGGGAAATTCAACATTGCCTTTCGAGCACCATTGAGGCTGACCCGCGCGCCTGCTGGCCTCGTGCTGAGTATGAACACGCAATCACCAAACAGTTCTCACTCGCACTGCCATAAAACGATAATCAATGTGCAAGACAGCTTGAAGACCTCTCCTCCTTACGCGCCCACGGCACTGGCGGATGCACCCGTGACGCACAGGCAGCGCCCCGCGCCGGCGGCGAAAGCCCCTTTTGTCTGCCCCGGAAACGACTTCACCCACCCGGGAAGCCCCGGATGGGTGAAGTCAGACTCACGATGAGCCGTGTCATCTCAGCCTCGTGCCGACTGGCACATGAACGTCAATGACGTGTCAGTCAGTGCGCATCAGTCAGCCTGGCGACGCAGGAAGGCCGGGATATCGAGATAGTCATCCATATCACGCGACTTGCGCGGCTCAGACTTCTTGGCTGCCGCTTCCTGCTCTTCCTTGGCCTGACGGGTGACCGTCGGCGTCTGCAGGCTGCGGTAGTCCGCCGGCTTCTCGACGGTACGCTTGGCCGGTGCCGTTTCACGCGCCGCCGGCTTCTCGACGCGACCGTCGAGACCCGCCGCCACGACAGTGACACGCAGCTCGTCGGTCATGTCCATGTCGATGGACGTCCCGACCACGATGGTGGCGTCCGGAGAAGCGAACTCCTGCACGGTGGCACCCACATCGTTGAATTCACCGATGGAGAGGTCCGGGCCCGCCGTGATGTTGACCAGGATACCGCGCGCGCCGTGCAGATCGATGTCTTCGAGCAGCGGGCTGCGAATGGCCTTCTCGGCGGCTTCACGAGCACGGTTCTCGCCGATGGCGTCACCAGTACCCATCATCGCCATGCCCATCTCGGACATGACAGTGCGCACGTCGGCGAAATCGACGTTGATGATGCCCGGGCTGGTGATCAGCTCCGCGATCCCCTGCACGGCACCCAGCAACACGTCGTTGGCGGCGCTGAAGGCGCTCAGCAGGCTGGCGCTCTTGCCCAGCACAGACAGCAGCTTCTCGTTGGGGATGGTGATCAGGGAGTCGACGTGCTCGGAGAGCTCCTTCATGCCCTGCTCCGCCGCCTTCTGACGACGCGGCCCTTCGAACGGGAACGGACGCGTGACGACGGCCACGGTCAGGATACCCAGCTCCTTGGCGACCTGCGCCACGACAGGAGCACCGCCGGTACCGGTACCACCCCCCATGCCAGCGGTGATGAAGACCATGTCAGCGCCTTGCAGAAGCTCGACGATACGCTCACGGTCTTCCATCGCCGCCTGGCGGCCCACTTCCGGGTTGGCGCCAGCGCCAAGCCCCTTGGTGATTTCACTGCCCAGCTGCAGGACAGTCTTGGCGGCCACGCGCTTGAGCGCCTGAGCATCGGTGTTGGCGCAGATGAACTCGACGCCTTCGATGTTGCTCTCGACCATGTGATTGACGGCGTTACCACCGCCGCCGCCAACACCGATCACCTTGATGACCGCGCTGCTGGAGGGTGCGTTATCTACCAGTTCGAACATATGCCCTGTCTCCTGGATCACAGTCTTTCTGTAATCCCTGTCAGAAATTTCCCTTGAACCAGCCCTTGATCCGCTCCAGCGTGGAGGTGTCGTGCTCTTGGCCGTGAACGCGTCGCGCGGCAGATTCCTCTCTGCGCACCGCGACGGTCGTCGACGATGGCGTGTGCCGCTCCTGTTTCATCCCATAATGTAGCAAACCCACACCCGTGGAATAAATCGGATTGCGGACCACATCCGCCAGTCCACGCACATTTTGCGGGCAAGCGATGCGAACCGGCATGTGGAAGATCTCTTCCGCCAGCTCAACGACACCTTCCATGCGTGACGTTCCACCCGTCAGAACCACGCCCGCAGCCACGAGATCTTCATAGCCACTGCGACGCAATTCATCGCGGACCAGGGTGAACAGTTCCTCATACCTGGGCTCGACCACTTCGGCCAACGCTTGACGGGACAGATCACGTGCCGGTCGGTCACCGACACTCGGCACCTTGATCGTCTCGTCGCTGGAGGCCAGCTGGGTCAGAGCACAGGCATACTTGACCTTGATTTCTTCTGCATATTGCGTCGGTGTGCGCAGCGCCATGGCGATGTCATTCGTGACCTGATCACCCGCGATGGGGATCACAGCCGTATGACGAATGGCACCTTCGGTGAAGACGGCGATATCCGTGGTACCACCGCCGATATCCACCATGCACACACCCAATTCACGCTCATCCTCGGTCAGAACCGCATGACTCGAGGCAAGCTGCTCGAGAATGATGTCGTCGACTTCGAGCCCGCAGCGACGCACGCACTTCTCGATATTCTGCACGGCATTCAGTGCGGCAGTGACCAGGTGAACGCGCGCCTCAAGACGCACCCCGGACATGCCCAACGGCTCGCGAATACCTTCCTGACGGTCAATGGCATATTCCTGCGGCAGCACGTGAAGAATGCGCTGACCTTCAGAAATCGCTCGAGCGCGCGCCGAGTCGATCACGCGTTCGATATCAGACGGCGTCACTTCGCGATCCTTGATCGCCACGACACCATCGGAATTCATCGAACTGATATGACTGCCGGCGATGCCCACATATACCGAGTGGATATCGCAGCCGGCCATCAACTCAGCCTCCTCCACTGCGCGCTGAATCGACTGTACGGTCGATTCGATGTTGATCACCACACCCTTCTTCATGCCACGTGAAGGGTGGGAGCCAATTCCCGCAATTTCGATACCGCCATCATCGGTCGGCTGACCCACGATCGCGACTACCTTGGAGGTTCCGATGTCCAGCCCGACCACCATATCCTGTGATTTGGAATGTCCTGCCATAGGTCGGGCCAGCTCCTTGATTCTGGTTCATCATGAAAATAATTGCGCGCTTTGACAGACAACATGTCTGCCGCACCACCCAAAACGGGTTTACGTTCCGTTTAACCCGTACAGAGGGATTTGACTTCCCAGTATAGGAGCAGCCACTTGGGGCATACCAGCCTAAAATACCGAGGGGCGCAAATCCCCGCTAGAATAGGCGGGATTGACGACAAATGAAACTGGCGATATCGCCATTTTGCTAATACTCACACGCAAATGAAGCATGTAGTGAGTGTCGCCATTTGCCTCAACTGTCCTTGCCTTCTTCGGGTGCCGTCGTCTCCCCATGCCACGCCACTGCCACTCCGTTGGGGTAACGCAGATCAATGTAGCGGATCTGCGACGCCTCATCACCCAGACGCCGCTGCCAGGCCGCCATGAAACGCGCCAGACGTGCCTCTCGATCATTGCGACCCAGCATCACCCACACCGAATCATTGACCTGAAAGCGCCAGGCGCCGCGTGGCTCCAATCGCAACTGGGAGACATTTAGCCCCAGCCCGCCCAACTGGCTCTGCAGCGCGTCAAGCTCGGCCAGCACTTCGGATCCACTGCCCTTGGGCCCCGCCAGATTGGGCAGATTGCCCAGCTGTGTGACCGGGCCCGCCTGGAAGGCATCACCGCGCACATTGAGCAATTCGCCATCATTCCAGTAGGCCACCGGCTGCTGTTCAAACAGCTCGAATTCGAGTGTATCCGGCCAGCGACGCGAGATGCTGACTTCACTCAGCCAATCGATCGCCAACGCGCGACGCCGAACCTCGCCCAATGGGACGGAGAGCCAGCTCTGGCCACGAATCAACGGCGCGATATGACGCTGAAGGTAGGCAGCACTGACATGATCGAAGTCACCCTTGATGGTGACTCGCTCAATGGGACGGTCAAGCCAGGTCCACAATGCCTGTCCGCCCGCGACCAGCAGCGCAAGACCGAGAACGAGGCCGAAGATTGCGCCGGTAGTGCTACGCGCCGCCATCGATCAATGACCACTCTGCTGAGCGACTGACGCGTCGTTTGCGTCCCGCTCGGCGAGAGTCGTGTCGAGAATACGCAGTACCAGGGTGGCGAAATCGAGCCCGACATGTGCCGCGGACTGCGGCACCAGGCTGTGATCAGTCATGCCCGGCGAGGTGTTGACTTCCAGCAGCCAGAAGGCGCCGTCCGCATCTTCCATCACATCGACACGACCCCAACCCTCGCAGCCCAGCACGTTGAATGCCTTGAGCGAGATATCGGCCAATTCCGCCTCGCGCGCAGCGCTCAGACCACAAGGCAGCAGATAGCGCGTGGTATTGGCGATGTATTTGGCATCGTAATCGTAGAAACCACTATCGGCTTCGATACGAATGGCCGGCAGGACTTCGCCGTCCAATACCGACACCGTATATTCCGGCCCCTTGATGAAACGCTCGGCCATCACCACCGCATCGAAGCGGCTGGCATCCGTCCAGGCATCCCGGAGCGCCTGGGCGTCCTCGACGATATGGATGCCGAGTGTCGAGCCCTCATGCACCGGCTTGACCACCACCGGTGTCCCGAGCGTCTCGAGCACCGACTGCCAGTCCGTGTCCGCCGCCAGGCGACAGGAACGCGGCGTCGGCAAGCCTTCGATATCCCAGAGCTTCTTGGTGCGCAGCTTGTCCATGCCCAGTGCCGAGGCCAGCACGCCGCTGCCGGTGTAGGGAACGCCCAGCAATTCCAGCGCCCCCTGCAAGGTGCCATCTTCGCCGCCGCGACCATGCATGGCGATGAAGACACGGTCGGGGCGCAAAGCCTCAAGACCGGCCAGCCCATGCGCCATGTCATAGCCCTGCACATCGACGCCTGCGCCCTGCAGGGCCGCCAGCACCGCCGCACCACTCTTGAGCGACACCTCGCGCTCGGCGCTCAGGCCACCGAACAGCACCACGACACGTCCATAGCGCGTGGCCAGCTCAGGATTCACGCCTGTCGATCCGGACGGGGAGGAAGAGACGGTCATAGCGTCACCTCGTCAAGCTTGAGGTCGGCCCCCGCCAGTGCCAGCGCAATGCCACCGACATCGCCCGCCCCCTGGGTAATCAGGATATCGCCCGGACGCAGCACGTTCTTGAGCAGGTCCGGCAAGGCACGCTTGTGCTCGACGAACAGCGGGTCCACCTGACCGCGCTGACGGATCGAGCCCGCCAGCGAGCGGCCATCGGCGCCCGGAATCATCGCTTCCCCGGCACTGTAGACATCCAGCAGCAACAACGTGTCGACTTCGGACAGCACACGCACGAAGTCTTCATAGAGATCATGGGTGCGCGAATAACGGTGCGGCTGGTAGGCCATCACCAGGCGGCGCTGCGGCCAACCGGCGCGCACGGCGCGAATCACCATCTCCACTTCGCGCGGGTGGTGGCCATAATCGTCCACCAGCATCACGCTCTGCTCACCATCGGGTGCCGCGAATTCTCCGTGCACCTGGAAGCGACGACCGACACCGGCAAAGCTTGCCAGTGCGCGGGCGATGGCCTCATCGCTGACACCGACATCGGTGGCGATGGCGATCGCCGCCAGGGCGTTGAGCGCATTGTGCTCACCCGGCATCGCCAGGGTAATCTCGAGCGGTGCATGGCCTTCCGGACGCAGCGCCGTGAAGCTGAGCTGACCGCCACCCTGGCGGAAATCGCTGATGCGGTAATCGGCATCATCGCTGAAGCCGTAGGTCACGAACTGACGCTGAACACGCGGCAACAGCTCACGCACGTTGGCATCATCGATACACAGCACCGCCAGACCGTAGAACGGCAGGTTGTGCAGGAATTCGATGAAGGTGTCCTTGAGGCGATTGAAGTCGCCCTCATAGGTGGCCATGTGATCGGCATCGACGTTGGTCACCACCGAGATCAACGGCTGCAGATGCAGGAAGGAGGCATCGGACTCGTCTGCCTCGGCGACCAGATACTCGCCCTCGCCCAGACGGGCATTGGTGCCCGCGCTGGTCAGCTTGCCGCCGATGACGAAGGTCGGGTCCATGCCACCTTCCGCGAGCAGGGTCGCGGTCAGGCTGGTGGTGGTGGTCTTGCCGTGGGTACCGGCAATCGCGATGCCCTGGCGGAAGCGCATCAGCTCGGCGAGCATCTCGGCGCGACGCACGACGGGAATGCGATGCTCCCGCGCCCAGGCCACTTCCGGGTTGGTGGTGTCCACCGCGGTCGAGACCACGACCACATCCGCGCCTTCGGCATTGATGGCCGCATGACCGATGGCGACACGCACGCCGCACTCACGCAGATGCGCCGTGACGGCCGATTCCTTGAGGTCACTGCCGCTGACCTCATAGCCCATGTTGCCCAGTACTTCGGCAATACCACACATGCCCACACCGCCGATGCCGACGAAGTGGATACGACGGATGCGGCGCATACCTGCACCGCGATCAGAATTGCTAGCGTTCAAGGCGAGTCTCCATGCAGCCTGCCAGCATGGTCGCTACCGCATCGAGTTCCGCACTATTGCGGGCGCGAGCGGCCATGCCAGTGAGTATCTTGGGGTCGAGCAATTCTGCCAGCGTCTCGGCGAGGCGCTCGGCAGTCAACGTATTCTGGGGAATCAGGCGCGCGGCATCCGCCTTGACCAATACCGCGGCATTGACGGTCTGGTGGTCATCCACGGCGTGGGGGAACGGCACCAGCACCGCAGGACGACCTGCCGCGGCCAGCTCTGCCACGGTCAGCGCGCCGGCGCGACAGACCACGAGATCTGCCCAGGCATAGGCCTCGGCCATGTCACCGATGAACTCGCTGACCTCAGCCGTGACACCGGCTGCCTGATAGGCGGCGAGGGTCGCCTCCTGCTTGTCACGTCCGGCCTGATGGCGCACCACGGGGCGCGAGGCTTCCGGCAGCAGAGCCAGCGCCGGCGCGAGCGTCTCGTTGAGTGCCTGAGCGCCCAGCGAGCCGCCCATCACCAGCAGATGCAAGGCACGCGCCTCGCCTGCCGTCTCGGTCACGCGCTCCGCGGCACCGACATCGGCGATCTCATCGCGCACCGGATTGCCCACCACCTGAGCCCCGAGGGCCGGCGGGAAGGCGCCCGGGAAGGCGGCGTAGACACGCGTCGCCATCCGCGCCAGCACCTTGTTGGTCAGGCCCGCGATGGCGTTCTGCTCATGAACGACCAGAGGAATGCCTTCAAGGCGCGCCGCGAGCCCGCCCGGACCACTGGCGAAGCCACCGAGGCCCACCACCAGCACCGGCTTGAGTTCACGGATCACGCGCCGTGCCTGCAGAACGGCACGCGCGAGACGAAACGGGATCGCCGCATAACCCGCCAGTCCCTTGCCACGCAGGCCTGCGACCTCGACCCGATGCAGCGGGTAGCCGGCGTCGGGCACCAGGCGATTCTCGATGCCACGCGGGCTGCCCAGCCAATGGATCTCGTGACCGGCCGCCGCGAGGGCACGCGCCAGCGACAGCGCCGGGATCACATGTCCTCCCGTGCCGCCGGCCATCATCAGCACGACGCCTTTGGAGACAGTGTCTACCGAGTCGACCGCCCCCTCGGGAGCGATGGTAGAAGAAGATGACGTCATGCCTGTGCTCCTTGCGGTGTCTCGGTCGGCTTCTTGGCCTTGCGCCGGGGCGCGGCGGCATTTCCTGTCGGTGTGCGGGTCAGCTTGCGGGTCTCGGCATCGATACGCAGCAGTATCGCGATCTGCACGCAACTGACGATCAGGCTGGAACCGCCATAACTCATCAGGGGCAGGGTCAGCCCCTTGGTGGGCAGCAGTCCGCTGGCCACACCGATGTTGATGAAGGCCTGCGCCCCCAGCACGAGGGCGATACCGTAGCCGAGGTAGGCGCTGAACGGCAAGCCGGCGAGTTCAGCGCGGCGACCGATCTTGAAGGCGCGGTAGATCAGCAGTCCGAACAGCGCCACCACGGCCGTCGCCCCGATCAAGCCCAGTTCCTCGGCCAGCACGGCGAACACGAAATCGGTATGCGCTTCGGGTAAATAGAACAGCTTCTGCACGCTGTTGCCCAGCCCCATGCCGCTCAGGTGGCCACGACCGAAGGCGATCAACGCCTGGGTCAGCTGATAGCCACTGTCATACATGTTGGCCCACGGGTCGGTATAGGTGGTCAGACGCTCCCAGCGATAGGGTTCGGCGATCGCCAACAGCCAACCGCCGCCGCCGGCCAGGCCCAGCAAGACGATGAAGCCCCACCAGGCGACGCCCGCCATCAGCAGCATGCCCATCACGGCGCCGCCCATCACCACGATGGAGCCAAAGTCAGGCTCGAGTGCCAGCAGCACGATCATCAGCAACAAGGGGACGCATGGCAGAATGAGGCCGTTGACGACGCTGGCGCGCACCTTGTCGAGGCGGCGGTCCAGATAGCCGGCCAGCCAGATCATCAGGCACAGCTTGGCGATCTCGGAGGCCTGCACCCCGCCGACCAATGGCAGCGGTATCCAGCGCTTGGCGCCGTTGATCTCGCGCCCGACCACCAACACGACCACCAGCAGCACGAAGCCCAGCATCAGCATCGCGAAGCTGCGCTGCTGCCAGGCGGACATCGGCACGCGCAGCGTACAGATCGCGGCCACCAGGCCGATCACGATGAAGATGCCGTGACGCATGCTGTAGTAGAAGGCATTGCCATCGAAGCGCTCGCTCGAGATCTCGCTGGAGGCAGACGTCACCATCACCCAGCCGATACACAGGATCGCCAGCGCGCAGAACAGCAGCCAGCCGTCGACGGGCTGACGCTCTGCCGTCAGGGTGTCATGGACTCGCCGAGCCTTGTTACGCATCGCAGGCTTCCTTGTCGCTGCCGCCAGGGCCAGAATTGCAGTCAGCACCGGACATGATGTGCTGCGTGACCCAGTCACGGAACGCGTCGCCGCGCGCCATGTAATTGGGGAACTGATCGAGACTGGCGCAGGCCGGTGACAGCAGTACGCAGTCCCCCGCCTGAGCGATCTGTCGAGCATGACGCATGGCCTCCAACAGCGTCATGACTGGCGTCACGGTGACGTCATCGGCCAGGGCTTGCGTCAATAACGGCGCATCCTGTCCGAACACCACCGCCTCACGGGCGTAACGGGCCAGTGGCGCCGCCAGCGGCGTGAAATCCGCACCCTTGCCCTGGCCGCCGGCCAGCAATATCAGCTTGCCCTCGAGCGTCGGACCGAGACCGGCGATCGCCGCCAGCGTCGCCCCGACATTGGTGCCCTTGGAATCATTGATCCAGCGCACGCCCGCCACCTCGGCGATCAGCTCGCCGCGATGCGGCAAGCCCGCGAAGCTTGCTAGCTCGGCGACCATCGCCGTCTCGTCGAGACCGATCGCGGTGCCCATCGCGAGTGCCGCCAGCGCATTGGCCTGGTTGTGGCGGCCGGCCAGTCGCACGTCCGCAGCAGGCATCACACTGCGCAGCTGACCAGACTCGATGTGACACAGCAACAGCGTGCCGCCCTGCTCCGCCAGGCACCATTGCGCCTGCCTGGCAGCCTCATCGGTCGACTCATCAGCTGACTCACCGAGCTGCACACTGAAGCTGACTCGCGCCACCGCATCATCTTCGGCCGGCCAGCTCCAGGCGTCATCGGCATTGATGACCGCAAGGCCTGCGCCGCGGAAGATGCCGCGCTTGGCGGCCTGATAGCCGCGCATGCCATCGTGGCGATCGAGGTGATCTTCAGAGAGATTCAGGAAGCAGGCGACATCGGCCTTGAGCTCAGGTGTGGTCTCGAGCTGGAAGGAAGACAGCTCCAGCACGTAGAGCTCGGCATCAGGCTGCTCACGCAACAAGGTCAGCGCGGCGGTGCCCAGATTGCCGCCGACCGCCACGTCACGACCGGCACGCGCGGCCATCTGCGCGATCAGCGTGGTCACGGTGGACTTGGCGTTCGAGCCGGTGATCGCGACCAGCGTGGGCCGCTTGCCCTGCGCGTCGCGGGCCTGACGCTCATCCAGCGCGCGCACGAAGAGTGCGATCTCGCCGACCAGTCGCTCGCGAACCCCATCGAATACCGCCTGACGCGGGTCAATACCTGGACTGAGCACCACCTCGCCGAAGCGTGACAGGTCCAACGCTTCCAGCGGGCCGAG
Organism: Cobetia sp. 2AS; assembly: GCF_029846355.1. NCBI lineage: Bacteria > Pseudomonadati > Pseudomonadota > Gammaproteobacteria > Oceanospirillales > Halomonadaceae > Cobetia > Cobetia sp. 2AS. Next base: position 168,404 of record NZ_JARWKQ010000001.1, on the reverse strand, counting down.
ATGTACCTCGGCCTGCGGCGCATGCTCGCGCAGGCTCTCGAGGCCCGGCGGTGCACTACGGGTATCGGCGACGGCAAAGTCGATGCCACGATCACTCAGATGGCGAGCGATCGCCTGTCCGGAGACACCAAGACCGACCACCAGGGTCGGTCCTTTGGCAGGCACCGGCGAGGCCGGTGCTTGAGAGGTGACAGAGAGGGTCATCGCGAATGCGTCCTCAGCGAACCTTGAGTGTGGCCAGGCCAAGCAGCACCAGCACGACGGTGATGATCCAGAAGCGCACGATGACGCGCGGCTCCGGCCAGCCTTTCAGCTCGAAGTGGTGATGCAGCGGCGCCATGCGGAAGATGCGTCGCCCGGTCAGCTTGTAGGAGCCGACCTGCAGGATCACCGAGACAGTTTCCATCACGAAGACGCCGCCCATGATGAACAGCACGATTTCCTGACGCACGATGACCGCCACGACCCCCAGTGCCGCACCGAGTGCCAGCGCGCCCACATCGCCCATGAAGACCTGGGCGGGATAGGTGTTGAACCACAGGAAACCGAGGCCGGCACCCGCGATGGTGGCGCAGAACACCGCCAGCTCGCCGGAACCGGCGATGAAGGGAATGTGCAGATACTCGGCGAACTTCAGGTTGCCCGAGGCGTAGGCGAAGATGGCCAGGCCCATGGCGACCAGCACGGTCGGCATGATCGCCAGACCATCGAGGCCATCGGTCAGGTTGACCGCATTGGAGCTGCCGACGATCACGAAGTAGGTCAGCACCATGTAGAACACGCCCAGCGGGATGACGACGTCCTTGAAGAACGGCACCAGCAGGCCCGTCTCGGCCGGCGTGCTCGCCGTCAGATACAGCACCACGGCGGCGCCGATGCCCACCACCGACTGCCAGAAGTACTTCCAGCGCGCCGGCAGGCCACGCGGATTCTTCTCCACCACCTTGCGGTAGTCATCGACCCAGCCGACGGCGCCGAAGCCCAGCGTGACGGCCAGCACCACCCAGACATACAGGTTGGTCAGGTCGCCCCACAGCAGGGTGGAGACGGCCATCGACAGCAGGATCATCACGCCGCCCATGGTCGGAGTGCCGGCCTTGGAAAGGTGAGACTTGGGGCCATCGTCGCGCACGGCCTGGCCGATCTGGCCATCGACGAGCTTGCGTATGACCCAGGGACCCAGCCACAGACACAGCAACAGTGCCGTCAACGTGGCCAATACCACGCGCAGGGTCAGATAATTGAAAACCGTAAAGGCGCCATTGAATTGGGCCAGAAACTCAGCAAGCAGCAGCAGCATGACTCACATTCACCTTGATGCGTCGACCTTGAGCGCGGCAACGACATTCTCCATGCCAGCGCTGCGAGACCCCTTGACCAGAACACTGGCCCCGGTGGGTAGATGGTTACGGGCGTAAGCTTCCAGCTCTGCCCGCTCGATAAAGTGCTTGCCACCGACCCCGAAGGCCTCGGCAGTCGCCTGAGCGCCCTCGCCGCAGGTGGCAATGAAATCTATGCCCAGCTTGCGGGCGTGATCGCCCACCTCGGCATGCAGACGTTCGGCGTCTGCTCCGAGTTCGCCCATGGCGCCCATCAGGCACCAGCGCGGCGCAGGCAGTGTCGCCAGCAGATCCAGCGCCGCCAGCATGGCGCCGGGGTTGGCGTTGTAGCTGTCATCCAGCAGACGCGAACCGTTGATGCCCGCCACGACGCCCAGCCTGCCGGGCACGCTCTCGGCGCTCTCGAGTCCGGCGATCACCAGATCACTGTCGATGCCCAGTGCCAGGCACGCCGCGGCAGCCGCCAGCGCATTGGCCACGTTGTGACGCCCCAGCAACGCCAGCTGGACACGACCGAGCGAGCGGCCATCAAACGTCAGTGCGAAAGCATAACGCCCGAGTTCATCCGCGCCTAGCTCACGCGCCTGCAGGCGTGCCGGGCGATCAACGCTATCCACGCTGCCATCCACAACGCCATCCGCAACACTGAAGTCGATGACATCGACCGCCTGGCCGGTTGCGGCCAGCGCCTGCCATAGCGAGAAGTAGGCGTCATCACGGTTGAGCACCGCGACCGGACGTCGCCCTCCCAACGGGCTCAAGCCCGCCAGAATCTCGCCCTTGGCCTGGGCGATCTGCCCCATGCCGCCGAATTCGCCGACATGGGCGCCGGTGACATTGGTGATCACCGCCACTTGCGGGCGCGCCAGGGCCGTCGTCCAGGCGATCTCGCCGAGATGATTGGCGCCCAGCTCGACCACGCCGTGCTGGTGGGCATTGCTCAAGCGCAGCAACGTCATCGGCAGGCCGAAATCGTTGTTGAGGTTGCCGTGATTGGCGAGGCTTTCGGCCTCGAAACGCGCGGCATCCCGCACCAGGATGGCGTGCACCAGGCCCTTGACGCTGGTCTTGCCGCTGTTGCCGGTCACCGCGATCAGCGGCCTCCCCCAGGCACGGCGACGCGCCGCCGCCAGCAGCCCGAAGGCCAGGCGGGTATCCGCGACGACGATCTGCGGCAGCGGATCATCCACTGCCCGCTCGACCAGCGCCGCGACGGCGCCATTGGCACGAGCCTGGGCGAGGAAGTCATGGGCATCGAAGCGCTCACCCTTCAGCGCCACGAACAGCGGTGCGACCTGCTCGCCAAGCTTGCGGGTGTCCGTCTCGATGGCGCCCAGCGCTTGATCGCGCAATGCCTGTGGCAACTGCGCCCCGAGCACCGCGGCCACTTCCTCGAAGGTGCTCAGACCAACGGGCTGTTCAGGCGCACTCATGCGTCACGCTCCTGACCTTCCAGCATCGAGAGCTCACGACGCTCCAGCGCCGCGACCGCATGGGCCACATCCGAAAACGGCAGTCGCTGACCGTCGATTTCCTGATAGTCCTCGTGCCCCTTGCCGGCGATCAGGATGACATCATGCTCGCCGGCATCGCGGATGACCTGGGCAATGGCTTCGCCACGCTCGGCGATATCCAGCACGCGCTCGCGGGCATGAATGCCGGTCATCATCTGTTGGCGAATGGCGGCGGCATCCTCGCTACGTGGATTGTCATCGGTGATCACGACACGGTCGGCGCCCTGTTCGGCGGCCGTGGCCATCAGCGGGCGCTTGCCGCTGTCGCGATCGCCGCCACAGCCGAGTACACACCACAGGCGCGCATCATCCCGCGCCGGCAGGTGGGCGCGCAGCGCGGTCAGCGCCGTCTCGACGGCCTCCGGCGTGTGGGCGTAGTCGACCACCACCACCGGCGCGCCATCACGACTCAGGCGCTGCATGCGGCCCGGTACCGGCGTCAGACGCGGCGCGGCGGCAAACAGCCCCTCGAACGAATAATCGAGGCCATGCAGGATCAACATTGCCAGCAAGGCGTTGTCGAGATTGAAGCGCCCCATCAGATTGAGGCCCAGCTCGCGCTCGCCATCCGGCGTCGCGATCACGGCAACCTGCCCCAGCGGCTCGGGGAAGACATCCAGCACGCGCAGGGTCGCGACATCATCACGCCCCATCGCCAGCACGCGCACGCCGCGCTGCATGCCGGCCAGCATCAGACGCGCCAGCGCATCGTCGGCATTGAGCACCGCAAGCTTGAGTTCGGGGCGCTTGAACAGCTTCGCCTTGGCCGCCGCATAGGCCGCCATGCTGCCGTGATAGTCGAGGTGATCCCGCGAAAGATTGGTATAGCCCGCGACGGTGAAGCGACAGCCATTGACGCGCCCTTGATCGAGCGCATGCGAGGAGACTTCCATCGCGATCAGCTCGGCACCGGCCAGGCTCAGGCCCTTGAGCGCCGCCTGCACGGCCAGGGCATCAGGCGTGGTGCGCTCGCCCGCGACCAGCGCGCCGGGACGCCCGATGCCGAGCGTGCCGATCATGCCGGCGGGCGTGCCCATCGCTTCGGCCAGCTCGGCGATGTAATGGGTGACGGAAGACTTGCCATTGGTACCCGTGACCCCGACCAGCGTCAGCGACTCGGGCACACTGAAGGCCTGGCGGCCCAGCTCACCGAGCTGCTCGCCCAGATTCTCGAGCCAGACGACTCTGGCATCGTCTGAATGCAGTGCGAGACGTGCATCCCCGCCTGCGGGTCTTTCGGCCAGCACCAGCTCGGCACCGCCCTCAAGCGCCGCGGCGATATAGTCGCGGCCATCGCTGGCGATGCCGGGGATGGCGATGAAGAGGGAGCCCTGCGCGGCACTGCGACTGTCGATCGTCAGGTGCCAGTCATCGCGCGCGGCAAGCCGTGCACGGCAATCGTCATTGAGGGCGCCTGGCCACAGCGCCAGCAATGCTGCCAGCATGTCTGTCGCCGTGGCCAACGGGCGCGCCAGAAACTCGCCCAGGCGCCTGGAATCGTGCGGTGAAGTCATGTCGGAAGACCTTCCTTGTTCCCGATGTCCCGGAACGTATTCACTACATGAGAAAAAAGACGCAGTCGCCCGCCTGAGGCCGACGACCGTGCCACATGAAAAGCGTTACTCACCGACCTTGCTGTCCGGCGGCACATCCAGCAGGCGCAATGCCTTGCCCACCACGCGCCCGAACACGGGCGCCGCCACCAGACCGCCGTAATATTCTTCCCCTTTGGGGTTCTCGATCATCACCACGGTCACGATACGCGGATCAGACACCGGTGCCACACCCGCGAACAACGAACGATAGGCGGTCTTCTGATAGCCACCGGCCGTCACCTTGCGCACGGTGCCGGTCTTGCCGGCGATGCGATAGCCTTCGACCACCGCCCGCTTGGCAGGCCCGTTGGGCTGCACGATCTTCTCCATCATGCCGAGCAAGGCGTGCGCGTTGTCCGATGAGATCACCTGGTCACCGACCGGCGGCGTCTTGACCTTGAGCAGCGACGGCGGCACACGACGGCCGTCGTTGGCGAGCGCGGTGTAGGCGCTGGCCAGCTGCAGCGCCGAGACGCTGATACCGTAACCGTAGGAGATGGAGGCCCGCTTGCTGCGCGACCAGTTGGTCGGCGGCGGCAGCACGCCGGTCGTCTCGCCCGGGAAGCCGGTGCCCGGCGCCTGGCCGAGGCCCAGCTCATAGTAGCGATTCCAGACCGCATCATCCTCGAGACTCAGCGCCATGCGGCTCATGCCGATATTCGAGGAATGATAGAGAATGCCCGCCATGTCGAGCTTGCCGTAGTTGCGGAAGTCACGAATGGTGAACTGATCGACCCGCATGTAACCCGGCGTGGTATCGATCACCGAGTCCGGCTGATACTTGCTGGAGGCAAGGCCAGCGCTCATCGACAGCGGCTTCATGACCGAGCCGGGCTCGAAGGCATCGGTGATCGCGCGGTTGCGCAGCCCGGCAGGATCAAGCCCGGCACGGTTGTTCGGGTTATAGGACTTCTGATTGACCATCGCCAGCACTTCCCCGGTGCGCGCATCCATCATCACCAGGGTGCCGCCATCGGCGCGGTGCTCCGCCACGGCCGCCTTGAGCTCGCGGTAGGCCATGTATTGCAGGCGCAGGTCGATGGAGAGGGTCAAGTCGCCACCGGGCTTGGCTTCGCTGATCAGATGCAGGTCACGCACCAGGCGCCCCTTGCGGTCCTTGAGCACGCGTCGCTTGCCCGGCGTACCGGAAAGGTAGGAATTGTAGGCAAGCTCGAGCCCCTCCTGGCCCTTGTCATCGACGTTGGTCACGCCGATCAACTGGGCGGAGACTTCTCCGGAGGGGTAATAGCGCTTGTATTCCTGCTTGTGGCTGACGCCCGGGATATCGAGGTCAATGGCAGGCTGGGCCTGCGGCGGGGTCATCTGGCGCTTGATGTACATGAAGCCCTTGCCGGCATCACGATAGCGGCGGACGCGTGCGATCAGATCATCCGGCTTCTGACCCAGCGCGCGCGCCAGCAATGACAGCCGCACGGGATCGTCGGGCACCTTGCGCGGGTCGGCCCACAGGGTGATGACCGGCGTGGAGATCGCCAGCGGCTCACCGGTGCGATCGGTGATCATGCCGCGGTGAGCATTGATGCTGTCGACACGCAGGGTGCGTGCATCGCCCTGATCCTGCAGGAACTGCTGATCGAAGAGCTGGAGATAGCCGATGCGGCCGACCAGAGCGACAAGCCCGGCCAGCACGATGAAGAGCATGATGCGATAGCGGGCTGGCCCCATGGCCGCGCGCGCGCTCTTGCGGGCACCGCTGGCGGCCTTGGTGCGAGCGGGCGTCTCAGCGCCGGCGGCTTTGCGCGGATTGCGCGGGCGAGACGAAGGCGGGTGACGCGTGGCCATCAGCGAATGACCTCGACATCGTGGACATCCGGGACACGCATCTCGAGTCGCTCGATGCTGATGCTTTCGATACGCGCCGGCGCCGACCAGGCGCTTTCTTCCAGCAGCAGGCGGCCCCAGCGTGCACGCGCATCATCGCGCGCCGCTTCCAGCTTCTGCAGCTGGGCATATTGGCCGCGCGAGAGGTGGGAGCTGATCACGACAGCAGCGGCAGAGCCGAGCAGACTGAGCATCAGCACCGCGAAACACAGGTGACGCCAACGCATCTGCACCTTGATCGGCCAGTTACCCGTCCAGCCATCCTGTCTCCGTCCCGCCATGCCGACTCCCTAATCACTCTGAACGTGATGCCCCGCATCACGAATATCCTTGCAGACTGCCAACGTGCAGGCGCGATGTTCGCTCACTTGTTTGAAGCGCCCGGCGCATTATGTCAGCAAGTGGCGTTAGCCGCTAAGAGTTGCAGCACGGCAACACTTGTGTCGTCCTTTCACCACAGCCCACTTGCGCGCGCGCCTGCCGGTAGGCAGGCGCAGAAAGAGGCACGATTCCCCAGAGGGAGCACTGACGCTATTTGAGCTTTTCGGCAATGCGCATCACGGCACTGCGCGAACGGACATTGGCATCGACTTCGCTCTGCGAGGCTTTCTGCGCCTTGCCCACCAGCTTGAGACGCTTGTTGAGCTGGTCTTCGCGGATCGGCATGCCACGCGGCGCCTGATCCCCCCGCGCCTTGTCACGCATGAAGCGCTTGACGATGCGGTCTTCCAGCGAGTGGAAGCTGATCACGACCAGACGACCGCCGGGCTTGAGCGCCTCGAGACCGGCATCCAGCGCGCGGGTCAGCTCATCCAGCTCACCATTGATGTGAATGCGGATCGCCTGGAAGACACGCGTCGCCGGGTGCTTGTGCTTCTCCCAGTTGGGGTGGGCATCCTTGATCAGGCTGGCGAAGTCGCCGGTGCGCGTGATGGGTCGCTCGGCGCGACGCTCCACCACGGCGCGTGCCAGACGCTTGGCATAACGCTCCTCACCATAGGTCTTGAAGACCCAGGCCATGTCCTCGGCACTGGCACGCGACAGCCACTCGGCGGCGCTCTCGCCACTGGTGGGGTCCATGCGCATGTCCAGCGGGCCATCATTCATGAAGCTGAAGCCACGCTCGGCATCATCCAGCTGCGGGGATGACACGCCGATGTCGAGCAGGATGCCATCCAGCTGGCCGTGCACGCCCTCACGCTCGGCATACTCGCCAAGACGCGCGAATTCACCGGCATGGATACTGAAACGCTCGTCATCGATGGTCGCAGCTTCCGCCAGCGCCTGGGGGTCACGATCACAGGCGATCAGACGCCCCTCGGGCGCCAGACGCGACAGGATCAGACGCGAATGGCCACCGCGACCGAAGGTGCCGTCGAAGTAGACGCCGGCAGTGTCCTGAATCAGGCCATCGACCGCGCCGTCGAGCATGACACTGACATGCGCGAAGCGATCAGCCACTTCGACGGACTCGGTATCGGCAGACTCGGTAACGGAAGGAGCGCTGGGCTTGGACATGACGAAACTCTGGACCTTGGCACGCGATGCGAGCAGTGAAAGCCGGTGGCAAAAGGCACCGACAGCATAAGAGCGGAAACAGCGCCTGCGTGCAGCAGGCAAGCGGCTGAAACACGAATTCAAGTGCCATAACCGACAACCGGCGCCTGTCACGGCAGCGTGTTCGTTGCCATCCAACTGCAATGGTCATTCACGAAACACGCAGCGGACGGCGCCGGTCATGCGAATTCAAGGTGTGCTGCCATCGCTAGCATCGCGAAGGCTGGCAGCACACTGACGTTATAAGGCGGGAGATGGCCGATAAGCCGGGTCTTGTCGTGGACAGTCATTCATCTAGGCCCTGAATCACTTCAGGGCTCAAGCAACCAACCCGCCCCCACTGCGGGCAGCAGCATAGGGGGCCTATTTGGTCTTGCTCCAGGTGGGGTTTACCTCGCCGCGAACTGTTACCAGCCGCGCGGTGCGCTCTTACCGCACCCTTTCACCCTTACCGGTCAGCCGAAGCTGACGTAGGCGGTCTTCTCTCTGCTGCACTTGCCGTCGGCTCGCGCCGCCCAGACGTTATCTGGCACCTTGCCCTATGGAGCCCGGACTTTCCTCCCCCAGCTTGCGCTGGCGGCGACTGTCTGGCCGTCTCCCAAGCGCGCAAGACTACCAGTGTCATGGGCCTTTCACAAGACGAAGCCCGCGCAGGCCGAACAATGGCAGCGGCAAAAAAGTCTGGCGTGACAGAGGTTTGCTTATTCCTCTGCCGCGTCCTTCATGGCTTGCGCCTTGGCATACCAGGCTTTCTTGCGCCCGCCCACCAGACGCGTGGCGATGGCGGCCATCTGCTTGACGCCGACGCCCTCCTCGAACAGCACCTGCAACAGGGCGTCGCCTTCGACACTGGCCGCCTCGTCGCCGTCACGTGCCGGCGCTCCTTCGATCATGACCACGAATTCACCGCGAGTCTGATCACTGTCAGCGTCCATCTGCGCCAGCAGCTCGGCCGCCGTGCCATCGAGGAAGGTCTCGAAGGTCTTGGTCAGCTCACGGGCCAGCACGACCCGGCGCTCGCCCAACACCTCGCGGATATCGCCGAGCAGCGCCTGGATGCGGTGCGGAGATTCATACAGCACATGGGTGGCGCTATCGTCGCGCAGCGCGGCAAGGCGCGCCTGACGCGGGCCACCCTTGTGGGCCAGAAAGCCCTCGAAGGTGAAGCGATCCGTCGGCAGGCCCGCCGCGCTGAGGGCGGTGATAAACGCGCACGGCCCCGGCAGCGGCACTACCTTGAAGCCACGCTCGCGCAGGGCGCGCACGACGATGAAGCCGGGATCGGAGATCAGCGGCGTGCCGGCATCGGAGACCAGCGCGACGCGTCGGCCTGCCTCCAGCGCCTGACACAGCTGGTCGACACGACCACGTTCGTTGTGATCGTGCAGGGACATCATGGGCACTTCCAGGCCCAGGTGACGCAGCAACCGCGCGCTGTGGCGGGTATCCTCCGCTGCGATCAGGTCCACTTCTCCCAGCACCCGCGCGGCGCGGGGACTGAGATCATCGAGGTTACCAATCGGCGTGGCGACCACGTACAATACGCCTTCAGAAGACTCGGACATTCAATGCTTCGACTCGTTGAACTCAATGGTAGAAATGGTCGTCAGACACAGGCAGATTGCCTTGGGACATTTCATCCGAAGGACGCTGCATGCGTGGCCCTGATCGACCGAGTGCCATGATGCCTTTCACCCTTCATCACAGTAGGCGGCGATGCAGTCCTGACCACATCGCCCATCAGCCAAGGGACCGTCGTACATGCGCCAGACATGGAATCGTGCATCAGCCAATACGCTGAGCACTTCGTCAGCCATCCGGCAGGAGGCCGCGCGCCGTTCACGTTCCGGCCTGCGCACGCTGGCGGGCCTCGCCGCCTCCGCCCTGCTGCTGGCAGGGTGTGCCGGACAGTCACCGCTTTCCAGCGGCCCCGGTGCCGATGCCCTGCTCGCTCAGGCCGAGCAGCAACAGGGTCAGCAAGCGGCCAGTACGCGCCTGCAAGCTGCGGACATCCTAGCACGCAGCGGCGACAACGCGCAGGCGATCACCATCGCATCCGACATCGATCCAACAAGCCTCGAGCCGCAGGAACGCGTGCAATGGGCCCTGCTGCTGTCGCGTATCGCGCTTGAGCAGCAGGACGGCTGGAACACGATCCTGGCCACCTCGGTGCTCGAGGACAACATCCAGATGTCCAGCGATGACCAGCGCACACTGCGCAAGCGTCGCGGCCTGGCACTCGGCATGGTCGGCGAACCCCTGGCCAGCGCCCAGACCCTGATCGCCCTGCAGGCCGACAGCGATGACCTGAGCATCAACGACACCCTGTGGGAGCAGCTCACGCGCCTCTCACCCAGCCAGCTCAATGAGCTGGCCAGTGCCAGCCCCACCGCCAGTGGCTGGACGGACCTACTGCGCCTGCAGCGTCGCTTCGGCGGCAACATCGACCAGATGTTCTCCGCCATCAACGACTGGTCGGACGCCAACCCGCAGCATCCCGCCGCACGCCAGATGCCGCAGGGCATTCTCGACCTGCGCGAGCTCTCCGGCCAGGAAGTGCGCAAGATTGCCGTCTTCCTCCCCGAGTCCGGTTCGCTCAAGCGGATCGCCCAGGCCATCCGTGAAGGCATCGAGGCGCGCCATCGCAGCGCCATCGACAATGCCGAGGCCACGCCGCAGCTGAGCTTCTATGACACCTCGAGCGCGGACCTCAAGACCCTGTATGCCCGTGCCACCATGGATGGCGCCCAGGTCGTGCTCGGCCCGCTGGACAAGAAGCTGGTCAGTCAGCTCGAGACCCAGAACAGCCTTCCGCTGCCGACACTGGCCCTCAACTACGGCACCCATGACAGCAACCGTGCCGACAACCTGTTCCAGTACGGCCTGTCCGCCGAGGACGAAGCCCGCCAGGTCGCCATGCGCGCCGCGCTTGATGGCCATCGTGGCGCCGCTGCGCTGGTGCCCAACAATGCCTGGGGCCAGCGCGTCTACAGCGCCTTCCGTGACCGCTTCGAGCAGGAAGGTGGCGACGTCGTTTCCGTCGAGCGCTACAACCCCAAGGGCGCCGTCAGCTCAGCCGTCAAGGACCTGCTGTCGGTCTCGAGCCAGGATCAGGCGCGCATGAAGTCCGCCAAGAAATCCGGCAGCAAATACGGCCGCGCGCACTCCGGCAACATCGACATGATCTTCCTGCTGGCGCTGCCGAGCTATGCGCGTCAGGTGCCGCCGATGCTGGACTTCTACTACGCGGGCGACCTGCCGATCTACGGCACCTCCCATCTCTATGACGGCGCACCGCAGCCCGATCAGGATGGCGACCTCAATGGCGTCGACTTCGTGGACATCCCCTGGGAAGTGCCGGAGGCCTCCTCCGGTGGCAAGGCGTCCCTGCCGGAAGTCGACACCTACCGCGCTCTGTCCGATGCTTCACCGCGCATGCTCAAGCTCAACGCCATGGGGGTCGATGCCTATCGTCTGGCCCAGCGCGTACCGCTGATGCTGGCCGGTGCGGGCGGCGAACTCTTCGGCGCCACCGGCAGCCTCTTCCCGCGCCACGATGGCCGCATCGAGCGCACGCTGCCCTGGGCTGAATTCAGAGGTGGCGTACCGCGTCCGCCACTGAAAGGCGCCAACAGCCGCACCGTCGAAGCCTACACGCCCTGACATGACACGCGCCGACTCGCCCTCTGGCAAGGCGCACCCGCCTCCCCAGCGTCGCGCCCGAGCGCGCGGCGCCGTCATCGAGGCGGAGGTAGAACAATGGCTGGCAGCGCGTGGCCTGACACCCGTCACGCGCAACCAGCATGCCAAGGGCGGCGAGATCGACCTGATCATGCGTGACGCCGAGACCCTGGTCTTCATCGAGGTGCGCTACCGGGCCAACTCCCGCTTCGGCAGCGCACTGGAAAGCGTGACCCATACCAAGCAACGCCGGCTGATCACTGCCGCGCGTTTTTATCTGGCCCAGCACGGGCTATCATGTTCCTGCCGCTTCGACGTGGTAGGCGTGGAGGGGACCTCCCCTCGTTCCATTCACTGGATTCGCCACGCCTTCGAAGCGTTCTGAAGCCAACGACCAAGAGCCATCATGGATTTCCAATCGCGTATTCTCGGCCACTTCAACGCCAGCATTGACACCAAGACCTACGCCAGCGAAGTGCTGCCGCCCTTCATCGAAGCGGCCAGCCAGATGATGGTCCAGAGCCTGGTCAATGACGGCAAGATCCTGGCCTGCGGCAACGGCGGCAGCGCCGGCGACAGCCAGCATTTCTCCTCCGAGCTGCTCAACCGCTTCGAGCGTGAGCGCCCGAGCCTGCCGGCCATCGCGCTGACCACCGACACCTCCACGCTGACGTCCATCGCCAACGACTACAGCTACAACGAGGTGTTCTCCAAGCAGATCCGCGCCCTGGGTCAGCCCGGCGACATCCTGCTGGCCATCTCCACCAGCGGCAACTCCGCCAACGTGGTGCAGGCCATCCAGGCGGCTCACGACCGTGACATGCGTGTCGTCGCCTTGACCGGCCGCGACGGTGGCGACATGGCGTCACTGCTGGGCAGTGAAGACTGCGAGATTCGTGTCCCCGCCACCTCTACGGCACGCATCCAGGAAGTCCATCTGCTGGCCATCCACTGCCTGTGCGACCTGATTGATCATCAGCTGTTCGGCAGCAACGAGTAATCCGCGCGCCCCACGGCATTCACCAGGAGAAAACGGCATGACGCCCAAGAACCTGCTTTCCCTCATGGCCACCGCCGGCTTCCTGACGCTAGCCGGCTGCACCACCGTCGCCGACCTGACCAACAGCGGCCCGATCGACGAAGACTATGGCGATCGCACCCTGGGCGCCCAGGTGGAAGACGAGAGCATCGAGACCAAGATTGAGGTCAATCTCGGCAAGACCGATGCCCGCTTCAATGATGCCCACGTCAACGTGAACTCCTACAACGGCATGGTGCTGCTGACCGGCCAGGTCGCCAGCGACGAGCTGAAGCAGAAGGCCACGGACATCGCCAAGGATGTGCGTCGCGTGCGTCAGGTGCACAATGCGCTGGAAATCAGCGCCAATGCCCCGGCCAGCCAGCGCGTGCAGGACACCTGGCTGACCACGCGCGTCAAGGCCACGCTGGCGGCGGATGCCAACATCGACTCCGGCCGCATCCTGGTACTCACCGAGAATGCCAGCGTCTACCTGATGGGTATCGTGACCCGCGCCGAAGCCGACCAGATCGTCAGCAAGGTATCTGAAGTCGGCGGCATCCAGCGTATCGCCAAGGTCTTCGAGTACCTCGACTGATCGAGGTGGCGCACCTTGCATGCCTGACATGCAACAAAGTGCCCTGAACCAAAAGTGCCCTGAACGATACGTACCCTGAATAAATAGCACCAAGAATGAAAAATGCCCCGCAGGCCGAAGCCTGCGGGGCATTTTTCATGACAGGAGCGACATCAGGCGGACAATGGCCAATCCTCATCCATCGCCCCCACCTGCCGACGTGATTACTTGATCACGCGCAGCGAAGGACGCCCCTTGCGCGGCGGCTTGGGCTGATCATTGTCATCAGCGCCCTGCTCGTCGCTGGCCGAATCCGACGCCTGCTCTTCACCGGCGACTTCGGCATCAGCGCCTGGACTTGTCTCGGCGGATGCATCCGCTGACTCAGGCGACTCTTCCTCGGCGGGCGCACTGCCGACACTGGCCAGCGTCGGGCGCGCTGCGGCGGCCGGCTCGGCATCTGGCGCGGCTTCACCGAATGTCATCTCATCGGCACCCGGCATCACCGGCTCGTGACCGAAGACCATACCGACACCGTTTTCACGCGAATACAGCGCGACCAGGGCCGCTGTCGGCACGCTGACGTGCATCGGCTGACCACCGAAGCGGGCATTGAAGCTGACCCCTTCATTGGCAATCAACAGATCACGCACCGCGCCGGGTGCGATATTGAGCACGATCTGGCCGTTCTGGATGTGTTGACGCGGCACCTGGACACCTTCCTGCTCGGCGTCCACCACGATGTACGGCGTATTGTCGTTATCCAGCAGCCACTCGTAGAGTGCGCGTGCCAGATAAGGGCGACTGGAAAGCATGGGAGAACCTCTTGAACTGCAATGAGTGTCAGCGACGACCGAAGTCCATTCCGCCAACGGGCCAACGCCCCGCACATCGCTCACATCCATCATCCACAGACTGATGAGCGAGGGCGAAAGCCCGAATGCGTGACCGATCGATCAATGACCGAAGGATCACGCACGGATCAGATGCGCATCTCGCGCTCGGCCTCGGACAGCGACGCCTTGAAGGCATCACGCCCGAACAACCGCTCCATGTAGGTCAGCAGCGGCTTGACCTGCTTCTCCGGCAGCTCGATTCCCAGTGTCGGCAAGCGCCACAGGATCGGGGCAATGCAGGTGTCCACCAGCGAGAACTCGTCGCTCATGAAGAACGGCATGTCGTCGAAGATCGGGGAAATGCCGATCAGGCTTTCACGCAATTCCTTGCGCGCCTTGTCGGCTTCCTTCTTGGTGCCTGTCTGGATGGTTTCCATCATCGGCACCCATTCGCGCTCGATGCGATGCATCCACAGACGGCTCTGGGCGCGCGCCACCGGATACACCGGCAACAGCGGCGGATGCGGGAAACGCTCGTCCAGATATTCCATCATGACCTTGGACTCGTAGAGCACCAGGTCGCGATCCAGCAGCGTCGGCACACTGTTGTACGGGTTCAGGTCGGCCAGCTCGGCCGGACGGCTGTCATCATCCACATCAATGATATCGACTGCCACACCCTTCTCGGCCAGCACGATCCGTACACGGTGGCTGAAGTGGTCGTCACCACCGGAGTAGAAGGTCATCGATGAACGCTTGGCCACAACACCCATGAAACTGTCCTCGCATCTGTTCGAGACATGCCCGTGTCAGCTTTTGGCCTGACAAACGGGGATAAGTTTCCTCTGGCCTGCCCTTGTCACAACGGGCCCTGCCAGAGGGTCAGCCTGCGCCACCTCAAGGCGACGCAAGCGGGCGCGCGACTGATCAGCCGCGCGCCCGTCACTGCCGGCTCGCCATTATCACTGAGACCCCGCCCCGGGGGCCATCAATGAATGTCGCGCCAGTATTCCTTCTTGAGAAGATACGCCAGCAAGGTAAAGATCAGAATGAATATTAACACCTTGGGGGCCATGCTCTCAGCCTTGAGTCGCGAAGGCTCGCCGACATAGGCCAGAAAATTGGTCAGATCCCACATTGCCTGATCAAACTCCCCTGCCGTCATGCTGCCAGGCTGGGTGATCTCTAGAATATCACAGGACGCATAACGCCCCGTGTCGGGATCGATCTCCGCCCCCGCTACCGCCAGGTCACTCTGTCCACAGACCTTTTCCTGCACGCCCTGCAGCGACTCCAGCACATGCGGCATACCGACCTGGGGGAAGACCGCATTGTTGACGCCCCACGGACGTGACGCATCGCGATAGAAGCTCTTCAGATATGTGTAGATCCAGTCCGTGCCGCGCAGACGCGCCTCGAGCGACAGATCCGGTGGCGGCGTGCCGAACCAGCCGGCCGCGTCTTCTTTCTGCATGCCCGTGCGCATGGTGTCATTGATCTTGAGCGCTGGCGAGAGAATCAGATATTGCTCGACCAGGTCCTCGGGCATCCCCAGGTCCTCTGCGGCACGCGAGTAACGCTGATACTGCAGGCTATGACAGCCGAGGCAGTAATTGGTGTAAAGCTGCATACCTCGCTGCAGCGAGGGCTGATCGTGCAGATCCGGCTGCATCGTCTCCAGCGGCACCGCGCTGCTCGCCGCGCTCACCATGCCCGACCCCATCAGGCTCACTACGGCCAGCAACCCTGCTGCCAGCCCGCGTTTGAGCCACTCCCTTGCCCCACCCATCAGCGCGCTCATCGGCCCGTCACCCTGTCAGGCACCGCTCGCGTCGTCTCGAAGCGCGTATACAGCGGCATCAGTATGAAGAAGGCGAAATATGCCACGGTCGCCAGCTGCGCGATGATCGTGCGCTCCTGCGTGGGCGGCATCACCCCCAGCACGCCCAGCGTCACGAAACTCACCACGAAGATGACGATGGCGATACGCGATAGCCAGCCCTTGTAGCGGATCGAGCGCACCGCCGAGCGATCCAGCCACGGCAGCACGAACAGGATGGCGATCGCCAACCCCATGACCACCACGCCCCAGAACTTGGCATCCACGCCGAACAGCGGGTAATTGACCGCGCGCAACATGGCGTAGAACGGCGTGAAGTACCACACCGGCGCAATGTGCTCGGGCGTCTTGAGCGAATTGGCCGGCTCGAAGTTCGGCGTCTCCAGGAAGTAGCCGCCGCCTTCGGGGAAGTAGAAGATCACCGCACAGAACACGAACAGGAAGACGCCGACGCCGACGAGGTCCTTCACCGTGTAATAGGGATGGAAGGGAATGCCATCCAGCGGCTGCCCCGCCTCATCCTTCCTGTCCTTGATCTCGATGCCATCGGGGTTGTTCGAGCCCACCTCGTGCAGCGCCACCAGATGCAGCACCACCAGCCCGACGATCACCAGCGGCAAGGCAATGACATGCAGCGCAAAGAAGCGGTTCAGGGTGATCCCCGAGATCAGGTAGTCGCCACGTATCATCTGCGCCAGGTCTGCCCCGATGACCGGAATCGCCGTGAACAGCGAGATGATTACCTGCGCGCCCCAGTAGGACATCTGCCCCCAGGGCAGCAGATAGCCCATGAAGGCCTCGGCCATCAGCGCCAGATAGATGCACATGCCGAAGATCCATACCAGCTCGCGAGGCGCACGGTAGGAGCCATACAGCAGGCCACGGAACATGTGCAGATAGATGACCACGAAGAAGGCCGAGGCGCCGGTGGAATGCATGTAGCGGATCAGCCAGCCGTACTCCACATCGCGCATGATGTACTCGATGGAGGCAAAGGCCTCCTCGGCACTCGGCGTATAGCTCATCGTCAGCCAGATACCGGTCAATATCTGATTGACCAGCACCAGCAAGGCCAGCGAGCCGAAGAAGTAGAAGAAGTTGAAGTTCTTCGGCGCGTAGTAGCCGGTCAGATGGTCCTGCAGAAACTGGGTGGCCGGCAGGCGATCATCGATCCAGCGCATGATGCCGCGTGGCGCCTTGGCACGGTTTGGATTCCCCATCAGGCAGCCTCCTCGTCGACACCCACCACCAGCACCTGCTCACTCTCGTAGCGATGCGGCGGCACCTCCAGATTCGAAGGCGCCGGCACCCCGGTGAAGACTCGCCCGGCGAGATCGAACTTGGACCCATGGCAGGCACACAGATAGCCGCCCGGCCAGTCCGCGCCGAGATCCGCCGCGCCGATCTCGGGACGATAGCCAGGCGAGCAGCCCAGGTGCGTGCAGATACCCACCAACACCACATATTCCGGCTTGATGGAACGCAGCACGGCATCGACATACGGGGGCTGCTGGGGACGCAGTGACTCGGGGTCCTGCAGCTCTGCGGGGGGGATGGCACGGATATCGGCGATCATCTCGGGGGTGCGACGCACCACCCACACCGGTTTGCCGCGCCATTCGATGGTCATCTGCTGGCCGGGAGCCAGCCGCGAGATATCCGCCGTGACAGGTGCGCCTGCCGCACGGGCACGCGCACTTGGCTGCCAGGACGCCAGGAAGGGCGTTGCGATACCGACCACCCCTACCGCCCCGACCACGGTGGTTGCGCTGACGAGGAAGCGGCGTCGCCCTCGGTTCACAGCTTGATCTGACATTTTATTGTTATCTCCCAAACACTACCGCTTGATGCTGGGCCATCCACTTGCCGAGCACTTGATGCTTGCTTGTATTAAAGGGCAAGAACAGAGCGCTCACAACTCAAGAAAGCCACCTTGACCAAAGCCGCTTTCGTCAATCGTGCAGCGAGACCGCAAAAAAAACGTCCAGCACCCTTGCGGGCACTGGACGTTCTTGTGGTCGACGCGAGTTCTCTTAACGCTTGGAGAACTGCGGACGACGACGGGCCTTGCGCAGGCCGACTTTCTTACGCTCGACTTCACGGGCGTCACGAGTGACGTAACCGGCGGCGCGGAGGGCCGGACGGAAGTCTTCGTTGTAAGCCATCAGGGCACGAGTGATGCCGTGACGGATAGCGCCGGCTTGAGCAGAACCACCACCACCAGCAACAGTGACGTAGACGTCGAACTGTTCGGTAGTTTCGGTCAGCTCGAGCGGCTGACGAACAACCATGCGGCCTGTCACACGACCGAAGTAGTCGTTCAGGTCACGCTGGTTGACGGTGATTTTGCCGGTGCCCGGCTTCAGGAAGACGCGCGCGGTAGAAGTCTTGCGGCGCCCGGTACCGTAGTGCTGCTGTGTCATGGCGATGCTTCCCTCAGATGTTCAGTTCTTGCGGCTGCTGCGCAGCGTGCGGATGCTCGGAGCCAGCATAGACTTTCAGCTTGGACTGCATGGCACGACCCAGCGGGCCCTTCGGCAGCATGCCCTTGACAGCCAGTTCGATCACGCGCTCAGGCTTGTGCTCGATCATCTGGTTGAAGTTCATGGAGCGCAGGCCGCCCGGGTAACCGGTGTGACGGTAGTAGGTCTTGGCTTCTGCCTTGCGACCAGTCACAGCGACTTTCTCGGCATTGATGACGACGATGTAATCGCCAGTATCAACGTGCGGAGTGTACTCGGCTTTATGCTTGCCGCGCAGGCGACGAGCAATTTCGGTAGCCATACGGCCCAGCGTCTTGCCGGCTGCGTCGACGACGAACCAGTCACGCTGGACGGACTGCGGCTTAGCAGTAAACGTCTTCATGGATGAATCACCTATAGTCGGGTCTTGCACTTGTGTGCGCGACCAATCCCTATTTTTCTTGGTTGTCCGACGTCTGGCAGCGAGCGGCGTGCTGCTTGCGCAGTCACTGACCTCTCATCTCCAGACTGCCCTCGCCCATCAGGAGTGAATGACTCAGGATGGCTCGAGAACCGGTCAACAGTTCGAGCGAGCGCGCATTGTACATGTCATGCCCGCCTACCACAAAGGCTATTTTGCCCTTGCCGCAGGTCTCACGGCTTGTGCGGCAGCGCGAGATACTCACGCGATTGCATTTCCTGCAGACGTGACAGCGTGCGCTGGAATTCGAAATCCAGGTTGCCGCCGGTATAGAGGTCCTCGACGGGCGTCGCGGCGCTCATCAGCAGCTTGACGCCACGGTCATAGAACTCATCGACCATGTTGATGAAACGACGCACCTGGTCGTCGCTGTCGCGCCCCATCTGCGGCACCTCGGATACCAGCACGGTGTGGAACTCACGCGCCAGCTCGATGTAGTCATTCTGGCTACGCGGGCCATCACACAGCTCATCGAAGTGGAACCACACCACGTCTTCATGGCGACGCAGGGCGTGCAGCACGCGATGATTGATGCTCAAGCCTTCATCGGCATGGCCTTCGGCACCGGCGATGGAGCGGAATTCCCGCGCCAGCCGCGCGGCACTGTCGTCGCCCAGCGGGCTATGGAAGAGCTCGGCGTGCTCCAGCGCGCGCAGGCGGTAGTCGATGCCGGAATCGACATTGACCACCGTGCAGTGACGCTTGACCAGGTCGATCGCCGGCAGGAAGCGCGCCCGCTGCAGGCCGTCCTTGTAGAGGTCATCCGGCACGATATTGGAGGTCGCGACCAGCACCACACCCTGCTTGAACAGCTCTTCGAACAGGGTGGCGAGAATCATCGCATCGGTGATGTCCTTGACGAAGAATTCGTCAAAGCAGATCACGCGCGCCTCGACGGCGAACTTGGCCGCCACCAGAGTCAGCGGGTTCTTCTCGCCCTTGTAGTGGCCGAGTTCATTGTGGACACGCTGCATGAAGCGGTGGAAGTGCGTGCGCATCTTGTCGGCAAACGGCAGGCTCTCGTAGAAGGTATCGACGAGATAGGTCTTGCCACGTCCCACGCCGCCCCAGAAGTAGAGGCCCATGATCTCGGGCGCTTCATCGACAGGCGCCGTGCGTGACGGCTTGCCGAACAGACGACGCACCTTGGAGCCCAGCCCGCCGCCACCCGTCGCGTCGGACACCTTGTCGGGCGTCTGGCGCGGTGTGCGCACGAGGTCGTCGTAGAGACGCTGCAGATGGCGAACCGCATCTTCCTGGGCGGCATCGTAGGCAAAGTCATCACGCTTGAGGTCTGCCTGGTACTTCTCGAGAGGCGTCGGTGCTGGCATTGAGAAACCCGCTGCAGGTCAGGCGCCACGCACTGGCGCACGCCTGACATGAAAGGAACAAGATCACGCCTGACCCGACACGGCGGGCAGGCAAGGACGAAATTGCGCGGCATTATACGCCTTGATGGCCACTTTACCCACTCACCGACCAGCAATCGGCTGCGCGACGTGGCTTTCGCCGCGCGCATTGCTCGCAGGGCGTGAGCTGGCATCCGCCCACACCCCGCCGGCTGCGCCGACAGGCGACCAAGGTCGCGCGCCGCGTGAATTGACGCATCGCTGCACCACACCGATATAATGGCGCGTGGACGCTTTTGAAACGCAAGCGGCACGAAAGACCGGATCACGAAAGACCGAGCCACGAAAGACCGAGCAAAGAAAGAGACACGCAAGACTGACGCAAGAAGGACAGCGGCAAGCGGCGCTGACCTGCTGGACACCAGACCGATCCCGAGATCGGCGTGATGGAACATCATTGAATACCGGCATCGTATCTCAGCGCTACCATGCCCCAGCGGTGACGATCACCGCAGTCGTGACACAAGGAGAGCGACGTGAACGAGAGCAACATTGACTGGATCCTGGCCATTGCCTGTTTTCTGGCTGGCATCGGTATCGGCGCCTTGTGCTACCACCTGCTGAATGCCAACGTGGCCCGCAACCAGAAGACCCGCCAGAAGCTGGCTGAGCGCGAGCTGGAGCTGACCCAGTTCCGCGATGCCCTCAACGACCACTTTTCCAAGGCCAGCGACCTGACCGACCAGATCCAGCGCGCCGGCAATGAGCTGCGCCAGCATCTGGCCACTGGCGCCACCGCGCTGTGCGATGACAGCCAGCTCAAGCGCCGCCTGCTGGACACTGACACCACGCCGGACGACAGCGAGACCGACAAGGTCGACCTGCCGCGTGATTACGCCGACAACCGTGGCACCCTGTCAGAGGACTTCGGCCTCAAGCCGCAACCGAGTGAAGGCGAGACACCGGCTACCAACCCGCCGCGTATCTGATCGCCCTGCTGTCGTGAACCTCTCACGGCATCTGAAAACGACAACGGCCACCTCTCGAGGTGGCCGTTGTCGTTTCCGGCATCAGATGTCACGCCGGGTTGTCGATATCCACAAAGCGATGCTCCACACCATGCTCGGTCGCCAGCCACTCGCCGAGGGCCCGCACACCGTCACGCTCGGTCGCATGATGACCCGCCGCAAAGTAGGTCACTCCCTCTTCGCGGGCGCTATGGGTGGTGCGCTCGGAAATCTCGCCCGAGAGGAAGGCATCGACGCCGGCTTCGATGGCCAGGCCGATATAGTCCTGAGCGCCGCCGGTGCACCAGGCAATGCGCTTGATGGGGCGATCATGGCCGGCCACGACCAGCACCTCACGCCCGAGACGCCGGCTGAACTCGGCCCCCAGCGCGGTGCTGTCCAGCCCCTCCACCTCAGCGGCCAGACGCCCGACATGCACCAGACCACGCCCGGGCACGCCATCCAGACAACCTTCACTGATCAGCCCCAGACGCTCGGCCAGCTGGGCATTGTTGCCAAGTGTCGGATGCGCATCCAACGGCAGGTGATAGGCCGCCAGATTGATGTCATTGGCCAGCAAGGTCTTGAGGCGCCGACGCTTCATGCCGGTGATCTGGGCCGGCTCGTTCTTCCAGAAGTAGCCGTGGTGCACCAGCACCAGGTCGGCCTGCCAGGCGAGCGCCTCATCAAGCAGCGCCTGACTGGCCGTCACGCCGGTCAACACGCGGCGCACCTCACGGCGCCCCTCCACCTGCAAGCTATTGACGGTATAGTCCTTGAAGGCCTGCGCCTCCAGACAGCCATCCAGCGCCTTCATCAGCGTGTCACGATCAGCCATTGGGCCTCCAGCAGTCAGAGTCATCGAGTGTTACACTGGCGAGCATTGTAACGGCGCATCGGCGCCATGTAAGCGTGTCGCGCCTTGACCGGGGCCATCCCTTCGCGTGGCACGTGGATCTTCAGGCTTTTCATCTTCATGTCCGCAGCATCGCGTCGGTGCGCGGACTTTTTATCAGGAAATCCGATGCCCCGTTCTCTTCGCAGCACACTGCTCCCGCTACTGTGGCCCGTCGTCACCGGCGTCCTGCTGGCCGTCGTCGTGCTGGACCGCTTTCCGACGCTGGGCCTGGGCGAGCCCGCCCCGCAGCAGAACGAGCAGGCAGGCAACACCCCCTACCCGAGCCCGTCACAGAACCCTGCCGCCAATCAGCAGGTGCTGCCGCCTCCGAGCCTGACGCTGTCAGCGGCGCAGCGCGAGGAGTCGGCAGACCCGGTACTACGTGAAGCACCGCCGCTGCAGCGCAACAGCGGCCCGGCCAGCTATCAGGCCGCGGTGGACGCCGCCGCACCGGCGGTGGTCAACATCTACTCCTCGCGCGAGATCAAGGACGACAGCAAGCATCCGCTGATGTCCGATCCCTTCTTCAACCAGTTCTACGGGGAAGACGCCCTGCGCAGCCAGCGCATGCTGTCGAGCCTGGGCTCCGGCGTCATTCTCTCCAGTGACGGCTATATCCTGACCAACAACCACGTCATCCAGGGCGCCGACCAGATTCAGGTCGCCCTGCGCGATGGCCGCGAGACATTCGCCAAGGTCGTGGGTGTGGACCCGGAATCCGACCTCGCGGCGCTCAAGATCGACCTCGACAACCTGCCCACCGTTGCGATCGCCGATTCCACCCAGGTCCACGTCGGCGATGTCTCGCTGGCGATCGGCAACCCCTTCGGGGTCGGCCAGACGGTCACCATGGGCATCATCTCGGCCACCGGACGCAACCATCTTGGCCTGAACGCCTATGAAGACTTCATCCAGACCGATGCCGCGATCAACCCCGGCAACTCCGGCGGCGCGCTGATCAACACCGACGGCTCACTGGTCGGCATCAATACCGCCATCTATTCGCGCTCCGGCGGCTCGCAGGGCATCGGCTTCGCCATCCCCGCCAACCTGGCGCGCGACATCCTCGAATCGCTGGTCGACCACGGCCGCGTGATTCGGGGCTGGCTGGGACTGGAGGTACAGGAGCTGACACCGTCGCTGGCGCACTCCTTCGGCCTGAGCGCCCCGCAAGGCGTGGTGGTGGCCGCCGTGCTGCGTAACGGCCCTGCCGCGCGCGCCGGCCTGCGCCCGGG
Organism: Cobetia sp. 2AS; assembly: GCF_029846355.1. Lineage (NCBI taxonomy): Bacteria > Pseudomonadati > Pseudomonadota > Gammaproteobacteria > Oceanospirillales > Halomonadaceae > Cobetia > Cobetia sp. 2AS. The sequence goes on along the minus strand of NZ_JARWKQ010000001.1, from coordinate 145,172 downwards.
CGATATCCTGACCGCCATCGGCGGCAAGCGCCTGCTGGATGCTCGCCTGGCCATGGCCGACATCGCCGCCGTCAAACCCGGCAATGCGCTGGAGTTGCGCCTGCTGCGTGACGGCAAGACGCTGGACATCGACGTCAAGGTCGGCGAGCGCCCGATTCCCGACAACACGGCGGCGGCCGTCGAGCCGTCCCTGCAGGACAAGGGCTGAAGCGGGGTCTCGGCGTGACGCCTTGAGCAGAACACCCGCCCCATGATGACAAAAAGCCCCGCGACGGAGTCCGTCGCGGGGCTTTTTTTACTGACAAGACAAGGCTCAGCCTCAGTCTCAGTTTCTGGCTCAGGCTCAGTCGAGAATGCGATTCTCGGCACTGCGCGCGTGCGCCGTCAGCGACTCGCCACGTGCCAGTACCGAGGCGGTACGCCCAAGCACTGACGCGCCCTCTGGCGAGCACTGGATCAGCGAGGAGCGCTTCTGGAAGTCATAGACGCCCAGCGGCGAGGAGAAGCGCGCGGTGCCGGAGGTCGGCAGCACGTGATTCGGCCCGGCGCAGTAATCACCCAGCGCCTCGGAGGTGTGCGAGCCCATGAAGATGGCGCCGGCGTGACGCACGCCCTCGACCCACTCCTCGGGATTCGCCACCGAGAGCTCCAGGTGCTCCGGCGCGATGCGGTTGGTCAGCTCCAGTGCCTGCTCCGGTCCGCTGACGCGAATCAGGGCGCCGCGCTCACGCAGCGAGGTCAGGATGATCTCGGCACGCTCCATGGTCGGCGCCAGACGCTCGATGGAGGCCTCGACGGCGGCCAGGTGCTCGTCATCCCACCCGATCAGGATCGCCTGGGCATCTTCGTCGTGCTCGGCCTGGGAGAACAGGTCCATCGCCAGCCAGTCCGGGTCGGTCACGCCATCGCTGACCACCAGAATCTCGGACGGCCCGGCGATCATGTCGATACCGACCTGACCGAACACCGCACGCTTGGCAGTCGCCACGTAGATGTTGCCGGGGCCGACGATCTTGTCGACGCGCGGCACGGTCTCGGTGCCATAGGCCAGTGCCGCGACGGCCTGGGCGCCGCCGATGGTGAAGACACGATCGATACCCGCCAGGTGCGCCGCGGCCAGCACCAGCTCATTGACCACGCCGTCCGGCGTCGGCACGACCATGATGATCTCGCGCACGCCCGCGACATGCGCCGGAATCGCGTTCATCAGCACGGAAGACGGATAGGCCGCCTTGCCGCCCGGCACGTAGATCCCGGCGCGGTCCAGCGGCGTGACCTTCTGGCCCAGCAGGCTGCCGTGCTCGTCCTTGAAGGACCAGCTTTCCGGCTTCTGATGCTCGTGATAGACACGCACACGCTCGGCAGCCACGGCCAGCGCCTCGCGTTGATCCGCCGGCAGGTCGGCATAGGCCTGGGCCAGACGCTCGGCACCGATGACCAGCTCGGCCATGCTCGAGACATTCAGGCGGTCGAAGCGGTTGGAGAACTCCACCAGCGCCGCATCGCCTTCCTGCTTGACGCGCGCGAGGATGTCGGTGACACGATGCTGTACCTCGGCATCGGACACGCCCTCCCATGACAGCAAGCGGTCCAGGCGGGCAGTAAAATCGGTATCACGGCTATCAAGCCGGTTGATCAAGGTATCCATGCGAACCTCTTTTCTCATTGCTTGGCAGAGAAGGCTGAACCGGACGGGCACTGTCCAGCGCCTGCCCGCATCATCGTAATGAGCACGGGAGGCAGCTGGCGTTTCGAGAGTCATCTTCTGCCACGGTCATCTATGCGACCTTGGGTATCCATCGGGTCGATGCCGACAGCACGCGGCCATCACGCCTCTCGGCGGACTTCCACGGCCTGACGCAGGCGATCGATCAGCGGCTTGAGGCGATCGTGCTTCATGGTCATGGCGGCCTTGTTGACCACCAGGCGCGTGCTGATGTCGGTGATCAGCTCGCGCGGCTCCATGCCGTTGGCGCGCAGGGTGTTGCCGGTGTCGACGATATCGACGATCTCGTCGGCCAGATTCATCAGCGGGGCCAGTTCCATCGCGCCGTAGAGCTTGATGACCTCGGCCTGGATGCCCTGCTCGGCGTAATAGCGACGCGCGACATCGACGAACTTGGTCGCGACACGGCGGCGAGCGCCCTGCTGCTGCTGACCGACGACACCGGCGGTCATCAGGCGACACTTGGCGATTTCCAGGTCCAGCGGCTCGTACAGGCCTTCGGCACCATGCTCGAGCAGCACGTCCTTGCCGGCGATACCGAGATCGGCGGCACCCAGCTGCACGTAGGTCGGCACGTCGGTGGCACGGATGATGACCAGCTTGACGTCCGGCAGATTGGTATCGAAGAGCAGCTTGCGGCTCTTGTCGAGATCTTCCAGCGGCTCGATGCCAGCGTCAGCCAGCAGCGGCAGGGTTTCCTTGAGGATACGCCCCTTGGAGAGGGCGACGACCAGTTGCTTGCTCATGGGGTATTCGCCCGTGCTTGTACGTAGGAATTCGGCACGCGCTGCCGGTCAATCAAGGCCGACAGCGCGAGGTGGGGCACTGATCAGCCGGCGGAGCGACGGATGATCACGTTCAGCCCGGACAGCTTCTCTTCGATGCACTCGTAACCGCGGTCGATGTGATAGATGCGGTCGACCATGGTCTCGCCGTCGGCGACGATCGCCGCGATCACCAGCGAGGCAGAGGCGCGCAGGTCCGTCGCCATCACCGGCGCACCGGACAGGCGCTCGGTGCCGGTCACGACTGCGGTGTTGCCCTCGAGGGCGATGTGGGCGCCCATGCGGTTGAGCTCCTGCACGTGCATGAAGCGGTTCTCGAAGATGGTCTCGATCACGGTGCTGGTGCCTTCCGCGACCGCATTCATCGCCACGAACTGGGCCTGCATGTCGGTGGGGAATGCCGGGTACGGCGCCGTGCGGATATTGACCGCCTTCGGGCGCTTGCCGTGCATGTCAAGCTCAATCCAGTCATCACCAGTGGTGATGGTGGCACCAGCTTCTTCCAGCTTGGCCAGTACGGCGTCCAGGGTGTCGGCACGCGTACGCGTGACACGCACCTTGCCACGCGAGGCAGCCGCCGCGACCAGGAAGGTACCGGTCTCGATGCGGTCCGGCATGACGGAGTATTCACAGCCGTGCAGCCTCTCGACACCGTCGATGACGATGGTGTCGGAGCCCTGGCCCGTGATCCTGGCGCCCATGGCGATCAGGCACTCGGCCAGATCGACGACTTCCGGCTCACGCGCGGCGTTTTCCAGCACGGTGCGGCCATCGGCCAGGGTCGCGGCCATCAGCAGGTTCTCGGTGCCGGTGACGGTCACGACGTCAAAGACGATGCGCGCGCCCTTCAGGCGGCCACCCGGCGCCTTGGCGCGGATGTAGCCATTCTCGACCGTGATCTCGGCCCCCATCGCCTCCAGGCCACGGATGTGCAGATCCACCGGACGCGAACCGATGGCGCAGCCACCCGGCAGCGAGACTTCGGCACTGCCGAAGTGCGCCAGCAGCGGGCCCAGCACCAGAATCGAGGCACGCATCTTCTTGACCAGATCATAGGGCGCGTGACAATGCTCGACCTTGGAGCCATCCAGCTGCACGGTCATGTTGTCGCCCATCACCGGCTCGACGCCCATGCGCCCGAGCAGCTCGAGGCTGGTCGTGATGTCCTGCAGATGCGGCAGGTTGCTGATGGTCACGGGACCTTCCGACAGCAGCGTGGCTGCCAGAATGGGCAGTGCCGAATTCTTGGCGCCGCTGGCCCAGACTTCCCCGTTGACCGGCCCGTTGCCAGTGATGATCAGCTTATCCATGAAATGTTCCGGTCAACCCTGAGCGTTGCCGGCGGCAGCTTCGAACTGCGCCGGGGTATAGGTACGAATGCTGATGGCATGCAGCGCGCCAGAGCGGATCTCGTCATTGAGTGCGGAGTAGACCAGCTGCTGGGCCTTGACGCGGCTCAGCTCGGCAAAGACATCTCCCACGGCGACGACCTGGAAATTGCAGCCCTCACCCTGGATATGAAAATCGACGTTCTCGATACGAGCCTCGAGCAGGGCCTTGACATCATTCGGTTGCATGACGGGCGGTGACTCCTTCGCGGTACATGTCGGGATCGTGGCAGGGAATCCTTGCGCGACGATCGATGCGATATGACCGCACATGGTAATCAAAAGCGCGCGGGAACGCGATTGGCAGTCAATCGCTGCCTCCACGTTGCCGCGCGCATGAATGGCGATACGGACAAGCCTCGAGCCTCCAGCAGAGCGGTGCGGCCTGACAGACGGTCAGGCCGCCGCTGACTCAGGACGTCTCGAGTGACAGCGGGGGCTCGGCGCTGATCTCGGCGACATTCAGCCCCGGCAGCAGGTTTTCCAGTCCGGAGACTGCCGCCAGTCGGCTCAATGCAGGAGACAGCGCGAGGTGAGCGACATGCCCACCATGCTCCGCCAGATGGCGCTGCCACTCGAGCAGTACGCTCAGGGTGGCGGTACTGGCGCTATCCACGCCGCACAGATCGATGGAAACCCCATCCTCGCGGCGCCCCAGCCATTTCCTGCCGGAATCCGCCAGCTCTGCGGCATTATCGAAATCCGGCTGGCCACTCAGGCTCAGCCGTGCGTCACCGGCTTCCAGCGTGACGCCCTCGCGATCGAAGAGAGTTTTCATGGTCATGGCGACGACAGGGCTCAGCTGTTGCCCTGATCCCCCTCACCCTTCTCGAGGTCGACATCCGGCTGCCAGCCCTTGATGACGGCATCGATGTCGCGGCCGTTGTCACGCATGGCCTGATCGAACTGGTTGCGGAAGGTCAGGCCCAGGTTGACGCCGTTGACGATCACGTTGACCACCTTCCACTCGTCGTTGCGCAGACGCATGGAATAGGCCACCGGGTAGACCTTGCCCTTGGTATCGACCACGTCCATGTAGACGGTGTCCTGGTCTTCATAGCGACGCTCGCCTTCGCTGTCCTTCACGTCCAGCCTGGCGTAATCGAAGCTCACCAGACCCTTGGCGTAGGTGCCGATCAGGGTGTCATGGAAGACCTTGGAGAATTCGGTGCGCTGCTCAGGAGAGGCGCCCTTGAAGTACTTGCCCATCACGCTGGCGGCGATGTAGCGATAATCCACCACCGGCTTCAGCGCGGAATCCACCAGGGTTTCCAGCTCGTCGACGTTGTCCTTGTAGTAGCTCTCGCGGCTATCGATCTTGGTGGTCAGGCCCTCGACCGTGTCGCGCAGCAGCACGTCCGGCTCCTGCGGGGCGGCCATGGCCAGCGGGCTCAGCGCCATCAGCGCGGACAGGCTCAGCACGCTCAACGGACGAATCAGCTTCTTGAGGCTAGAGGTCATCAGGGTTGCTCCTTGAAAATGTGCATCGTGCTCGAACGTGAAACCGCAGGCACCGAGTCAGGTCTTCCGGTGCATCACACGCGTGCGCCGGATGCCTGCACTTGGATGAACAGCGCATCGAGAATCAACGCTTCGAGAATCAGCTCTTCGAAAAATTGGACACGAACTGCTGGATCAACTCTTCCAGCACCAGTGCAGACTGGGTATCGCGAATGGTATCGCCGTCCTCCAGCACGTCCGGGTCTCCCCCGGTGCTCAGGCCGATGTACTGCTCGCCCAGCAGGCCGGACGTCAGGATGGCGGCGGTGGTGTCCTTGCTCAGCTTGCCACGCAGGCTGCTGTCGAGCTTCATCGTGACACGGGCGTCAAACCACTTCGGGTCCAGCTCGATCTTCTCGACGCTGCCGACGGCAACACCTGCCATCGTGACCTTTGACCGCGCCTTGAGGCTTCCGATCCCTGAGAAGTTGGCATTGAGCACGAAGGTGTCATCGGCCTGCTGGAACGTGACGCCGCTGACACGCAGCCCCAGGAAGACCATTCCCAGGAAACCAGCGAGTATGAACAGGCCCACGCCGAACTCGAGCATGCGGGTACGTTTCATCAAATCTCTCCGAACATGACGGCCGTGAGGACAAAGTCGAGTCCCAGCACCGCCAAAGATGAATAAACCACGGTACGTGTGGTGGCGCGCGAAATGCCTTCCGAGGTCGGGATCAGGTCATAGCCCTGGAAGACGGCGATCCAGCTGACCACCAGCCCGAAGACCAGTGACTTGATGACGCCGTTCATGACATCACCGATGAAATCGACGTTCGACTGCATGCTGCTCCAGTAGGCGCCCTCGTAGATGCCCAGCCAGTCGACCCCCACCAGCTTGCCGCCCCAGATGCCGACGACACTGAAGCCGATGGTCAGCAGCGGCAGCGAGACGAAACCGGCCCACAGGCGCGGCGCGACGATGCGCTTGAGCGGATCGACGCCGATCATCTCCATGCTGGTCAACTGCTCGGTGGCCTTCATCAGGCCGATCTCCGCCGTCAGCGCCGACCCCGCACGCCCGGCAAACAGCAAGGCCGCGACCACAGGCGCCAGCTCACGCAGCAGTGACAGCGACACCATCTGCCCCAGCGCCTCCTCGGCGCCGAAACCGACCAGAATGGTGTAGCCCTGCAGCGCCAGCACCATGCCGATGAACAGCCCCGAGACCAGCACGATGGCCAGCGACAGCACACCGACGAAGTGCATCTGCCGCACCCACAGGCCGATGCCCTCACGGGACGGAATGCCGATACCGGCCTGTACCAGCAGCATGCCGGCACGCCCGATGGCCGCGATCACGTCGATGCTGCTGCGGCCCAGTGACGTGATGGCCCCGAGCGGGCCACGATTCAGACCACTCATGACTCTCTCCTGCGGGTTGCCGATTCGCGACCATCGAGAATGTCGCCGGCGAAGTCCGGGGCGGGATAATGGAAGGGCACCGGGCCATCCGGCTTGCCGTGGATGAACTGGGCCACGCGCGGGTCCGATTCGGCGTTCAGCGCCTCGGGGGTGCCCTGCGCCATCACCTTGCCATCGGCGATCACATAGACGTAATCGGCGATGGTCAGCGTTTCCTTGATGTCGTGCGAGACCACCAGCGCCGTCATGCCCAGCGCATCATTGAGGCGCCGGATCAGATTGACCAGCACGCCCATCGAGATGGGGTCCTGCCCGGCAAAGGGCTCGTCGTACATGATGAGGTCCGGGTCCAGCGCGATGGCTCGCGCCAGCGCCACACGCCGCGTCATGCCGCCGGAGAGTTCGGCCGGCATCAATTCACGCGCGCCGCGCAGCCCGACGGACTCGAGCTTGATCAGCACGATGTCACGAATCATCGCATCGGGGAGGTCGGTGTGGACGCGCAGCGGGAAGGCGACGTTCTCGAACACGCTCAGGTCGGAGAACAGGGCACCGCTCTGAAACAGCATGCCCATGCGACGGCGCATGCGAAACAGCTCGCGCCGCGACAGGCCATGCACGTGCAAGCCGGCGATCTCGACGCGCCCCGCCGAGGGCGTCAACTGACCGCCGATCAACTTGAGCAGTGTCGTCTTGCCGGTACCGGAAGGCCCCATGATGGCGGTTATCTTGCCGCGCGGGATCTTGAGGTCGATGCCGGAGAATATCTCGCGTTCTCCACGGGTGAACCGCAGGCCTTCAACACGAATCAGGGCATCATCGAGATTGATCTCGCCTGCCGCGCCGCGTGAAGAAGCCTGCGCATCCTGGCCGTCCGCACCCGTCCGGGTTGCGGTCTGACCGGGCAAATCAGTCATAGAAGCATCCGCTGTGAGGGACCTTCGCCGTGACGAGCCACACGCTGTCGGCTCGTGAACAGGTCGAATGTCCGAGTCATGGGATCCAAGGATCAAGTTAGTTAGCGAACATCGTATCCGAACCCACCCCTGTGCCGCCAGTCTCATCAAGGCAACAGAGCCGTGCCGCGGGTGGTGATGCGCTCAACAATGCGCTCGGCAACACGCTCGACAATGGGAACATGGCCGCTGTCTTGCAAAGGATTGGGGGGATGCGTTTAATGGCGCGGTTCCCGGCGATATGCCACCGCCCTGCCCCCTGCCCCGAGAGTTCTGATGCTATATCCCATCCTTGCAGTCGTCATCGGCCTGATTGGTCTTGTCTGGAGTGCTGATCGCTTCGTCGAAGGAGCCGCGGCCACTGCGTGGCGCGCCGGGATGAGCAAACTGCTGATCGGGATGACGATCGTCTCCGTCGGCACCTCTGCCCCCGAGATCGTCGTCTCCATCATGGCCTCTCTTGATGGCACTCCGGATATCGCGACCGGCAATGCGCTGGGCTCCAACATCGCCAATATCGGCCTGGTGCTCGGCGTCACGGCGCTGATCGCCCCGATTCCGGTGCATTTCGGGCTGGTGCGCCGCGAGCTGCCGCTGCTGCTGGCGGCCACGGCGCTGGGCGGTTATGCGCTGTCCAACAGCGGGCTCGAGCGTCTCGATGGCATCCTGTTGCTGGCCCTGCTGGTCTTCACGCTGGTGTGGCTGTTCAAGGTCGATTCGCCGAGCGAGGCGGAAAGCCAGGATGACGTGCCCGAGATGAGCACCGGACGCGCCATCTTCTGGCTGCTGGTCGGGCTGGCGGTGCTGATCGCCAGCTCGCGTGCGCTGGTGTGGGGGGCGACCGACATCGCCCAGGCACTCGGCGTGCCGGAATTGATCATCGGCCTGACCGTGATCGCCATCGGCACCAGCCTGCCGGAACTGGCCGCCAGCGTGGCCAGCGCCCTCAAGCGCCATCACGACATCGCCATCGGCAACGTCATCGGCTCCAACCTGTTCAACATCCTCGCCGTGCTGCCCGTGCCAGGCCTGCTGGCGCCGGGTCCGGTGGATGGCAGCGCCATCAGCCGTGACTATCCGGTGATGCTGGGGCTGACGCTGCTGCTGGCCGCGCTGCTCATCTGGCAGCGCCGTGGGCGCATCGGCCGCGGCCCAGGTGTTATCCTGCTCGCCTGCTATCTGGCCTACACGGCCTGGCTTGCCATCAGCCTGACTCGCTGACGGCAGCGTCTTCATCATCGTTTGCCACGCCGCCGCGCGGGATGACACGCCCTTTCCGCGCGGTTTGAGCCCTGGCCAACCACAGGCAACAATTCGATCATGACCGAGCCTTCCAGCACCCCGCACGCCACCGCGCCTGGCGCTTCTGCTTCAAGTCAATCCGCCGCCAGCCAGTCCGCCGCCGATGAGACTCCGGCCAGCCAGGCGGATTTTCGCGCCAGCGCCCGCCGCACCTTCGCCATTGAGGAAGCGGCCATCGCCGCGCTCGAAAGCCATCTCGATGACGACTTCGACCGCGCCTGTCAGCTGATGCTGGCCACCAAGGGCCGCGTCATCGTCACCGGCATGGGCAAATCCGGCCATGTCGCCAGCAAGATCGCCGCCACCCTGGCCAGCACCGGCACGCCGGCCTTCTTCGTCCACCCCGGTGAAGCCAGCCATGGCGACCTGGGCATGATCACGCCGGCCGATGTGGTGCTGGCGCTGTCCAACTCCGGAGAGACCGCCGAGGTCACGGCGCTGCTGCCGCTCTTGAAGCGCATGGGCACCCCGCTGGTCTCGATGACCGGCAAGCCCGGCTCGACCCTGGCGCGTGACGCCGATGCACATCTGGACACCAGCGTCGCCCAGGAAGCCTGCCCGCTGAATCTGGCACCGACCGCCTCGACCACCGCTGCGCTGGTGATGGGCGACGCCCTGGCGGTGGCACTGCTGGAGGCCCGCGGCTTCACTGCCGAGGAATTCGCGCTTTCCCATCCGGGCGGCAGCCTGGGCCGCCGCCTGCTGCTGCGGGTTCAGGACGTGATGCACCATGGCGACGCCCTGCCGCGCGTGGCACTCGGCAGCCCGCTGCGCGATGCGCTGCTCGAGATCACGCGTCAGGGCATGGGCTTCACCTGCGTGATCGATGATGACGACCACCTGGTCGGCGTCTATACCGATGGTGACCTGCGCCGCACCCTCGACCAGCACGGCGATCTGCGCGCGCTGAAGGTCGATGATGTCATGACCCGTGGCGGCAAGACCGTGCGCGCCAGCATGCTGGCCGCCGAAGCGGTGCGCATCATGGAAGAAAACCGCATCAGCGTTCTGGTAGTCTGTGACGAGGATGAGCACCCCATCGGAGCCATCCATATGCACGGCCTGCTGGCCAGCGGCGTGATCTGAACTCCCGCGGGCGATCGCTGTCTCTGTTCGACGGCAGACCGTCCCGGCAAGACGCTACCGCTCAACGCCCATCAGCGCCGTTCACAGGACAGCGTCAAGCATGCACGGAGTGCGAGGAGAAAGACCATGAGCGACACGAATTCCCTGAGCGAAGAATATCCGCAGGACATCATCGACCGCGCACGCCGCGTGCGTCTGCTGGCGCTGGATGTCGATGGCGTGCTCACCGACAACCGCCTGCACTACGATGCCAACGGCGTCGAGACCAAATCCTTCCACGTCCAGGATGGCCATGGCCTCAAGCTGGTGCTGCGCAGTGGCGTTCGCGTCGCGCTGATCACCGGCCGCAGCTCGCCGATGGTCGAGCGTCGCGCCAAGGAACTGGGCATTCAGGATGTCATCCAGGGCCGTGAAGACAAGCTGGTCGCGTTGACCGACCTGTGCCGCGAGCACGGGATCGAGCTGGAAGAAGTCGCCTATTGTGGCGATGACCTGCCGGACCGCGAGGCCATTCGTCGTGTCGGTCTCGGCGTCAGCGTGCCCAACGCCATGGCCTACGTGATGAGCGAGGCCAACTGGGTCACCTCACGCCAGGGCGGCGATGGCGCCGTGCGCGAGCTCTGTGATCTGCTGCTCAAGGCACAGGGCCACTGGGCCTCGGTGCTGGACACCTACCTGCAGGAGTCGCGTCCCTGATGTTACGTCTGCCCCGCCCTTCTCCGCGTCTCTGGCTGATGCTGCTGTTGCTGCTCGTCGGTGGCGTGCTGGCGCTGATCGAGCAGCGCAACAGCCTGGAATCGACCGTCAACGTCGAGGTCGACAGCAGTGAGCCGGATTACTATCTCGACGGGGCAGACATGACACGCTTCGATGGGCGCGGCGTGGCGATCCAGTCCATGACCTCGCCGCATATCGAGCACACGCCAGGCGATGACGTGACCCGGGCGCAGACCCCGAAGATTCGCACCAACGACAGTGAAGACCGCCGCTGGTATGCCACGGGTGACAGTGGCGTGTTGAGTGCCGGCGGCGACACCTTCACCCTCGAGGGCAATGCCAGACTGCGCCAGCCCGATGACCGCTGGACCCTCGATACCGATGTCCTGCACTACAGCCGTGACCAGAATCGCGCTTGGAGTGACGTGCCGGTCGTGATCACCCAGAATGGCCAGCATGTCGAAAGCGACAGCTTCAGCGCCGACCTCTCACAGGATTCCGCCGTGCTGCAGGGCCGTGTTCGCAGCGTCCTGCAACCCGGCACAGGCCAGAGCGAGGCCAGCAAGGAAGCCGAGCGCATCGACTCGGCCACCGACAGCACCACCTCCGATGATGGGCGCGTCAACAGCACCTTCGAGGCAGCGCCTGCCAGCGGTGAATGAACCCGCCGGGCTGGCCGTCACGCCATGACCCGCGCCGCAACACCTTCTTCTCTGCCGCTCGATGGCATCATTGCTCGGGCGGCGACCCCGTCATGCCAAGGAGCCACCATGACTTCCACGACTCGCAAGCCCTTGACGGCCTGTCGCCAGACCCTCAACAGCGGTGTCATGGCGCTCTGCCTGGCACTGGGTATGTCCACCTTCGCCCCGGCCGCCATGGCGCTGGACAGCGATGCCAGCCAGCCGATCAACATCGCCGCGGACGCCCTGTCGCTCGATGACAAGGCCGGCACCGCCACCTACACCGGCCAGGTGGAAATGCGCCAGGGCAGCATGAAACTCGATGCCAGCCGCGTCGATATCAGTCGCGCCGGCAGCGGCGAGATCTCGCTGGTCAAGGCCACCGGCAAGCGTGCCTACCTGGAACAGCAACCCGCACCCGACGAGAAGCTGGTCAAGGGCTGGGCCGACACCATCCGCTACCATGCGCTGGAGCGCCGCGTGGAGCTGGTCGGCAATGCGCGTCTCGAGAAAGGCGATGACACCTTCGAAGGCGGCTACGTGGAGTACTTCCTCGACAAGCGCCAGGTGAACGCCAACAACAGCAAGACGGCACAGCAGACCGAAGGCGGTCGCGTGCACATGACCCTGACGCCGCGCGGCACCAATGCCAGCAAGGAAAACTGAGTCATGACTGCTGCTACTCCGCGTACGCTGAGCGCTCGCCATCTGGCCAAGGCCTACAAGGGCCGCAAGGTGGTCAAGGACATCTCGCTGGAGATCCGCCAAGGCGACATCGTCGGCCTGCTGGGCCCCAACGGCGCCGGCAAGACGACCTCGTTCTACATGATCGTCGGACTGGTGCGCGCCGATGCCGGCAACGTCTCCATCGATGACAAGGACCTCTCCGCTGCCGCCATGCATCAGCGTGCACGCGCCGGCATCGGCTATCTGCCGCAGGAAGCGTCGATCTTCCGCAAGCTGTCGGTGGCCGACAACATCATGGCGATTCTGGAGACCCGCAAGGACCTGGATCGCAATGGCCGCAAGGCACGCCTTGAAGAGTTGCTCGAGGAATTCAGCATCACGCACATCCGCGCCAGCGCCGGTATGAGCCTGTCCGGTGGTGAGCGTCGACGGGTCGAGATCGCCCGGGCGCTTGCCACCGAGCCGGACTTCGTACTGCTCGATGAGCCCTTTGCCGGCGTCGACCCCATCTCGGTGGGCGAGATCAAGAGCATCGTGCGCCAACTGCGCGATCGTGGCATCGGTGTGCTGATCACCGACCACAACGTGCGCGAGACACTCGATATCTGTGACACCGCCTATATCGTCGGCGATGGCCAGATCATCGCCCACGGTGACGCGGACTCCATCCTGGCCAACCAGCAGGTGCGCGACGTCTACCTGGGTCACGAGTTCACGCTCTAGGGTCAGCGGCTGCGCTGAGTCCTCGCGAGGCAAAAGCTTCAAAAGCCGCTGCGTGATTTTATCGCGTAGCGGCTTTTTCATGTCTGACATCAGACGCATGCATGACGTCCATACCACCTTGGTGGAAACATGGCATGCAAGTTGCTTGAATATTCACGACAACCACTTGTCAGTGCCCCGAGTCACGGTATAGCGTAGTAAGCACGTTCCTTTGCCGTGAATTGACTGACTCCATGAAACCCACCCTGCAACTCCGCCTCGGCACCTCGCTGACCATGACGCCGCAGCTCCAGCAAGCGATCCAGCTGCTGCAGCTGTCGACGCTCGACCTGCGTCAGGAGATTCAGCAAGCCCTCGAGTCCAACCCCATGTTGGAGCTCGACGAGGACTACGAGTCGCTGGATGTCGTCGAGACACAGGATTCGAGCGAGATCTCCACTGCCGACTCCTCGAGCGAGATTCCCGAGGAATACCCCCTCGACAGTGACTGGTCGGACCTCTACCAGGACCACGCCGGTAGCCTGACCAGCTCCGGCAGTGGCAGCGGGAGCGAGGAAGGGCCGGACTTCGATCGCAATACCAGCGTCGAGAGCCTGCAGGACCACCTGCGCTGGCAGCTGGCGATGACCGACCTCGATGGCCGTGAACGCCAGATGGCGGAGAGCCTGATCGATGCCGTCGACGGTGCCGGCTATCTGAGCCTGTCTCTCGATGAGCTGGTCGATGGCCTGCGTGGCCAGGGCCTGCCCGGCCTCAAGGCCTCCGAGCTCGAGCAGGTATTGCTGCGTCTGCAGCAGTTCGACCCGACCGGCGTCTTTGCCCGTGATCTGCGCGAATGCCTGCTGCTGCAACTGGCGCTGCTGCCGGATGATCTGCCGCTGCTGGCGCAGGCGCGCCGCCTGGTACGCCAATTCCTCGAGGCACTGGGCAACGATGATCGCAAGCTGCTCAAGCGGCGCCTGAGCCTTGACGATGACGAGCTGGACCACGTCATCCGCCTGGTGCGCGCGCTCGATCCGCGTCCGGCATCCGCCTGGGGCGAGCCCGCCAGCGATTACGTGATCCCTGATCTGCTGGTGCGCCATACCCGGCATGGCTGGCAGGTCGAGCTCAACCCGGAAGCGCTGCCCAAGCTGCGCATCCAGCCGGAATACGCCGCACTGATCAAGCGTGCCGACAAGTCCGCCGACAACACCTTTCTCAAGGACAACCTGCAGGAAGCGCGCTGGCTGATGAAGAGCCTGTCATCACGCAATGACACCCTGCTCAAGGTCGGCCGCGAGATCATGGCACGCCAGATCGACTTCCTCGAGCAAGGCGAGGAAGGCATGAAGCCGCTGATTCTGGCCAACATCGCCGAAGTGGTCGAGATGCACGAATCGACCATCTCGCGGGTCACGACCCAGAAGTACATCCACACCCCGCGCGGCGTCTTCGAGCTCAAGTTCTTCTTCTCGAGCCAGGTCGGTGGCAGCGGCAATGGCGACGCTCACTCAAGCACCGCCATTCGTGCCCGCATCCGCAAGCTGATCGCGGAAGAGCCGGCCCGCAAGCCTCTCTCCGACTCGCGGCTGGTCGATCTGCTCGCCAGCGATGGCATCGAGGTCGCACGTCGTACCGTGGCCAAGTATCGCGAAGCGATGGGCATCCCCTCCTCCAGCGAGCGCAAGCGTCTGGCCTGACCCGTCACCTGCGGCTGCCATGCCCTGCTTTCACCTCCACAATGGCAGCCGCCGCCAACCTCAAGCGCTGGATTTTCCGCTCATCAGCCTCTGACTTCGCGGGCAGCGGTACGCCTGTCGCGTTCCCTGTCATCCCGGCAACCGCTCGCCAATTGCCCGTCATGGCACATGACGGCGCGCAGGATGACGGTAAAAAACCGCCGTTACGGCAGCGTCATTCACCGTCAATCGCATGTTTTTAAAGTCACTTTTGCGCGTATTGCACCTGGATGACACCCGGTGAACCTCCCGGAACGCCGCTTGCTCCACGCAATCGGAGCGCCTGAAAGGTGACGTACATGCAGGGATTGGCGACGAAAACCCGCCTTCTTGCGCGTCTTTCACGCACCACCCACCAGACGTGCCCTTGAAGTCCACTCCGATACCCCTCACTGAGTTGAAGACAAGCACTGAGCCACGATGCAGCGCAGCGTTGATCTTTGCGCAAAGCTTGGGCATTGTCGGTACAGACGCTCACGACATCTGACGCCACTGGCAAGGGTGCGAAAACATCGCCAGACGGTGGCCGTCAAGCCTGTTGCAGAGCGTCCGATCAGGGTTTGCTCGTAGTCAAAAAGGGTTACAATTGAATGGCAACCCGCTGGATAAAGGAGCGTGTCCATGCAAGTGAATATCACCGGGCATCATGTGGAACTTACCGATCCTCTCCGCGATTACGTCAACGAGAAGCTCGCTCGCCTCGAACGGCATTACGACAACATCACCAATGTTCAGGTGACTCTGTCGATCGAGAAGGAGCGCCAGCAGGCTGCCTGCACCTTGCATGCGGCAGGCGCTGACCTCCACGCCCTGGCAGAAGACCCCAACATGTACGCTGCCATCGACGCGCTCGCCGACAAGCTGGATCGCCAGCTGGTCAAACACAAGGAAAAGTCCCAGGCTCGCTCTCAGGGCACCGGGACCCGTTGACCTTCCGCCATGACACTTGATCAGATCCTTCCCCCCGAGCGCACGCTTTACGGTGTCCCCGGGGGGAGCAAGAAGCGGGTGCTTGAATTCTTCAGCACCTTCATCGCACAGAACATTCCCAGCCTGGATAGCCAGGAAGTCTTCTCGCGCCTGATCGGGCGCGAAAGACTGGGGTCGACCGGCATTGGCCACGGCGTGGCCGTGCCCCATGCACGCAGCCCGCATTGCAAGACGCCAATCGCTGCGTTTCTGAAGCTCGGTGAACCCATCGACTTCGATGCCATCGACGGAGAACCCATCGATCTGCTGTTCGTGCTGCTGGTGCCTGAGGAAGCGGATGAGACCCATCTGACGCTGCTCGGGCAGGTCGCGGAATTGCTCAATTCCCCGACCAATCGCTCGGCCCTGCGCCAAGCAGACAGCCAGCGTGCACTCTTTGAGGCATTGACCCAAGCCATCGCCGAATTACCGGCGCGCTGAATGACAGGCCCGGACATCGTCCGGGCTTTCGTCTTGCTGGCCTTCCATCGGCCGACGTACAGCGCACTGATAGCGGGCAGCCTTCTGCCCCACCCCTGCATTCTTTCGACGTTGACCTCGCCCTTGGAGAGCACTTCATGAAGATCGTGATCATCAGCGGCCGCTCCGGCTCCGGGAAATCCATCGCTCTCCAGGCGCTGGAAGATATTGGCTACTATGCCATCGACAATCTGCCCGGCATGCTGCTGGCGCCACTGGTCGATCAGCTCGAAAAGGACAGCCCGGCGCGTCGGCGCATCGCGGTCTCCATCGATGCCCGCAACCTGCCGGAAGCCTTGACCCGCTTCCCCGAATTGCTCGACAACGTCCGCCAGAGCGGCATGGACGTGCAGGTCGTCTACCTGACCACCGATTCGCGAGTGCTGCTGGAACGCTACTCGGCGACCCGTCGTCGTCACCCTCTGACGCGCGACAATGACCACACCCTGGCCGAGGCCATCGAGATCGAGCAGAAGACGCTCGCTCCCATCCGCCAGAAGGCCGACCTGGTCATCGACTCGACCAACCTGAGCGTGCACGACCTGCGCTCGCGGATCACCGAGCAGGTCGCCCAGCACAGCTCCCGCCACCTGACGCTGACCTTTGAATCCTTCGGCTTCAAGCATGGCGTGCCGACCGACGCCGACATGGTGTTCGATGCCCGCTGCCTGCCCAACCCGTACTGGGACATCAATCTGCGCGGCGATACCGGTCGCGACGACAGCGTGGCCGAATTCCTGCAGCGCTACCCCACCGTCCAGGCGATGCATGACGATATCGCCGGCTGGCTGGAACGCTGGCTGCCCGCCTATCAGGACAGCAATCGCAGCTACCTGACGGTATCCGTGGGCTGCACCGGCGGCCAGCATCGCAGCGTCTACCTGTGCGAGCAGCTGGCGAGCTACTTCGCCGAGCGCCTGCCTGAGGTGCGCCTGCGTCACCGCGAGCTGGGCATTCATACCGCGCTGAGCAACGCGGGTGAGGCGAGTGATCAGCAAGAACATCAGCAGGAGCATCGCGATGGCCTCTCGTGAGCTGACGCTGACCAACCGCCGCGGGCTGCATGCTCGCGCAGCCACCAAGCTGGTCAATTGCTGTGCGCCCTATTGCGCGACGGTGATGGTCAGCCATGGCGAGCGACGCGCCAATGCGGCCAATGTGATGGCATTGCTGATGCTGGCCGCGCCCTGCGGCACCACGCTATTGATCGATGTCGAGGGCGAACAGGCCGATGAGGCGATGCTGGCCATCGAGGCGCTGTTCGAGGCGCGTTTCGAGGAAGACGAATAACCGCCACTGACGGTGCTGTGCATTTGCGCTGTGCATTTGCGCTGTGCGCTCAGCCTTCCTTCCTCAGCCAGCTCGCTTCTTGGTCAACTATCTTTTCGGCCCGCTCGCTTATCGGCCAGCCCCCTCTGGCGGCCCCTCTGGCGAAAGCATTAACTGCTCATGCAGGATGCCTAGCGCCTGTTCCTGCACCGGTTCCTGCACCTGTCCTTGCGCCTACCCTTGTACCAATCCCAGCACCTATCCTTGCGCCTGGCAGCCATACGACGCTGCTTTTGTGCCAGTGGCGGGACGCGGATTGTCCTTTCGATAAGAAACACTGTTTTCTTTTGTCGACGCGCCCCCCTACGCCAATGGTAGAATCAACGCTGTCCTTCATGTCGACAGGGGAAGCCGACAGATGAGCAAGACGTCTCGTAAACTCAAGCCAAGACTTGATCGCCTGTCACAGGCGCTGGAAAGCGGCGAGCTGGAACAGGCAAGACGCATGCTCAATCGCGGCCTCGCGCCGGTGGACGTGGCCCACCTGCTGGAATCCTCGCCCCCCAAGGAGCGTAATCTGCTCTGGGAGCTGGTCGATGCCGAGCTGCAGGGCGATGTCCTTCAATACCTTGGCGAAGACATCCAGACCGACTTCCTCAAGGACATGGACGCCGTCGACGTTCTCGCCGCCACCGAGAACCTGGAACCGGATGATGTCGCCGACATTCTGCAGCGCCTGCCGAATGCAGTGATTCTCGAGGTCCTCGACTCCATGGAGGCGCAGGAGCGCCTGCGCGTCGAAACGGTACTGTCCTTCCCGGAGGACACCGCCGGCGGCCTGATGAACACGGACACCATCACCATTCGTCCGGACATCACCCTGGACGTGGTGCTGCGCTACATTCGCCGCCACGAGCGCCTGCCCGACTCCACCGATACCCTGCTAGTCGTCTCACGCCGTGATGAATTCATCGGTGCCCTGCCCATCAATCGCCTGCTGGTCTCGGACCCCGGCGTCACGGTGCGCGAAGTGATGGACACCGACAGCGTGGTGATTCCGGCCCTGATGCCGGAAACCGAAGTCGCCTCGCTGTTCGAGAAGCACGACCTGATCTCGGCGCCCGTGGTCGGCGGCGATGGCAACCTGCTGGGTCGCATCACCATCGATGACGTGGTCGACGTCATCCGTGGCGACGCCGAGCACCAGGTGATGTCGATGGCGGGGATGGATGAGGACGAAGACACCTTCTCTCCCGTGATGCGCACCTCGTGGCGCCGCGCCGTCTGGCTCGGCATCAACCTGCTGACCGCCTTCATGGCCTCCGCCGTGATCGGCATGTTCGAAGGCACCATCCAGAAGATCACCGCGCTGGCCGTACTGATGCCCATCGTCGCCAGCATGGGCGGCATCGCGGGCTCTCAGGCACTCACCGTCCTGATTCGCGGTATCGCGCTGGGGCACGTCAAGAGCGGCAATGTCCGCTGGCTACTCAAGCGCGAGGTCATCGTCGCGGGACTCAACGGCCTGTTATGGGCCGTGGTGGTGGCGGGCATCGCCATCGTGTGGTTCGGGGATGTCCAGCTGGGGGCCATCATCGGCGCCGCGATCATGATCAATCTATTGATCGCCGCCGTGACGGGCACGCTGTTGCCGGTGCTGCTCAAGAAGCTCAATATCGACCCTGCCCTCTCCGGCAGCGTGATATTGACCACCGTGACCGACGTGATCGGCTTCATGGCCTTCCTGGGGCTGGCGACCTGGCTCTATCTGTAATACGCCCGACGGAATCCAGTGACTGCTCCAGATGCAACACGGCCGCTCCCTTGGGAGCGGCCGTGTTGCATCTCGCCTGTCGCGCGATCAGAGAAGCGTCAGCGATCAGCCTTCCAGCTCTTCGTCTTCGCCTTCGGACATGCCGGCGACGGTCATGCCATCGATCAGCCAGCTACCGCTGTGGATGCTGCCACGCGTATCGACATCATCGCCGACCGCCAGCAGATTGGCCGCCATGTCGCGCAGATTGCCGGCAATGGTGAACTCCTCGACCGCATGCTGGATCTCGCCGTTCTCGACCCAGAAACCGGAGGCGCCGCGTGAGTAGTCACCGGTGACGCCGTTGACGCCCTGGCCCATCAGCTCGGTCACCAGCACGCCGGTGCCCATCTGCTTGAGCATCTCATCGAGAGAGGTCAGCGGCGCGGTGATGCGCACGTTGCGCGCGCCGCCGGCGTTGCCGGTGGTCTGCATGTTCAGGCGCCGGGCACTGTAGGCGCTCAGCATGTAGCTCTGCACCTTGCCGTCGGCAAAGTAGACATTGTCACGCGTCGCGACGCCATCGTTGTCGAAGGCGGCGCTGGACATGCCACCGACTTCCCGCGGCTTCTCACCCAGCGTGAACCAGTCGGGGAACAACGGCTGACCCAGGCTATCGCACAGGAAGCTGGACTCACGGTACAGCGAGCCGCCGGCGATGGCAGACAGGTAGTGACCGACCAGCCCGGCCGACATCTGCGGGTCGAACAGCACCGGCATGCGACCCGTCGCCACCTTGCGCGCATTCAGGCGTGCCAGCGTGCGGCGAGCGGCTTCACGCCCCACCGACTCGGGGGAGCGCAGGTCTACCGGATTGCGCACGCTGGTGTAGTCATAGTCACGCTGCATGCCCTGTGCATCCTTGGCGATCAGCATGCACGACATCGAGTGGCGGCTGCCGCACTGGCTGGCCAGGAACCCATGGCTGTTGCCATAGACCTGCACGCCTTCACCGCTGGAGAAGCTGGCGCCTTCGGACTGCGCGATGCCTTCCACTTCCAGCCCGGCACGCTCACAGGCCAGTGCCAGGTCGGTCGCTTCATCGACGCTGATCGCCCAGGGATGATGCGCCTTGAGGTCAGGGAAGTCGGTGGCCATCAGCTCGGCCGGCGCCAGACCGGCAAAGCTGTCTTCGCCGGTATAGTGCGCGATGGAGACCGCCTTCTCGACCGCGGCACGAATCGAGTCGCTGCCGGCATCGGAAGAGGTCGCGCTGCCCTTGCGATTGCCGAGATAGACGGTCACGCCGATACCCTGGTCACGCGACAGTTCGACCGTCTCGACTTCGCCGTCACGCACCGAGATACTGACGCCCTGATCGACGCTGGCACCGACCTCACAGGCGTCGGCACCCAGGCTGCGGGCAAGCTCGAGAGCTTCGCTGACGCGACGCTCGAGCAGTTGTTGCTGAGCAACGGCATCAAAGGCCTGGCTCATGTTGTTCTCCTTCTGAGGAGACGGGGGCCCGGCAGTGCTATACTGCCGCAAATTTCCCCGACTCATTGGAATTGGCATGCGTAAAGAAAGACCCGAGGAGCTCGTCGAGCGCCCCAGCAAGTCCCAGTTGAAGCGCGAGATGATCGAGCTG
The DNA here is from genome assembly GCF_029846355.1 of Cobetia sp. 2AS. Lineage (NCBI taxonomy): Bacteria > Pseudomonadati > Pseudomonadota > Gammaproteobacteria > Oceanospirillales > Halomonadaceae > Cobetia > Cobetia sp. 2AS. Next base: position 124,414 of record NZ_JARWKQ010000001.1, on the reverse strand, counting down.
CAGGCGCTGGGCAAGAAGATCATCGATCTGCCGGAAGGCCAGCGCGCCAAGTTCCCGCTCTCTGACGACATGCTGGCCGCCATCGAGGAGACCCATCGCATTCGTAGTCACGAAGGCCTGCGTCGCCACATGCAGTACGTCGGCAAGCTGATGCGCAAGGAAGACCTGGACGCCGTGCGTGCCGTCTTCGAAGCCATGGAGCAGCAGAACGTGCGTCGCGATGCTTCCTTCCAGCGTCTCGAACGCTGGCGCGATCGCCTGCTGGACGACGATGAAGCCTTCGTGATCTTCGTCGAGGATTATCCTCACGTGGACCGTCAGGCCCTGCGTCAGCTGATCCGCAATGCGCGTGCCGAACGTGACGCCGGCAAACAGCCCAACAGCGCCAAGAAGCTCTTCAAGCTGCTGCGGGCCGAACTCGACCTCTAAGACGGGTTCTGCCGCTCACGCGCTGCGTCTCTCGTGCTGAACCTCATGCACTGATATTCAAGCGCTTCCTCGACACCGCCATGGCCCTGCCACGGCGGTGTCGTCGTATTCATCGCTTCATTGTGAACGCGACCCGATCAGGATTGCGTGCCGCCGACCGTCAGCTCATCGAGCTTCAGCGTCGGCTGACCGACCCCGACGGGCACGGACTGGCCGTCCTTGCCACACACGCCGACACCGGTATCCAGCTCCAGGTCGTTGCCGATCATCGAGACGCGGCCCATGGCTTCCGGCCCGTTGCCGATCAGGGTGGCGCCCTTGACCGGCGTTGTCACCTTGCCGTCTTCGATCAGATAGGCTTCGCTTGCGGAGAACACGAAACGCCCGGAGGTGATGTCGACCTGGCCACCGCCGAAGCTGACCGCGTATATGCCACGCTTGACGCTCTTGATGATCTCCTGCGGATCGCGATCGCCACCCAGCATGTAGGTATTGGTCATGCGCGGCATCGGCAGGTGCGCGAAGGACTCACGACGCGCATTGCCCGTCGGCGCCATGCCCATCAGGCGGGCATTGAGCTTGTCCTGCATGTAGCCGGTGAGGATGCCGTCCTCGATCAGCGGCGTGTACTGTCCCGGGGTGCCTTCGTCATCGACGGACAGCGAGCCACGGCGATCGGCCAGGGTCGCGTCATCGACCACGGTGACGCCGCGTGCCGCGACCTGCTCACCCATGCGACCCGAGAAGGCAGAGCTGCCCTTGCGGTTGAAGTCACCTTCCAGACCATGACCGACCGCCTCGTGCAGCAGCACGCCCGGCCAGCCATTGCCCAGCACCACCGGCATCTGGCCGGCCGGTGCATCGATGGCCTCGAGATTGACCAGCGCCTGACGCACGGCTTCACGCGCGTAACGCTCGGCGACATTCTCATCGCGCAGACGGGTCAGCGGGAAACGACCACCGCCACCGGCACTGCCACGCTCACGACGGCCATTGCGCACCGCGATCACGCTGATGTTGAAACGCACCAGCGGACGCAGGTCCGCGGCGAGGGTGCCATCACTGGCACGCACCATCACCACCTCGTAAAGCGCCGACAGCGAGGCCGACACCTGACTGATGGACGGGTCGAGGCTGCGCGCGATGCGGTCCGCTTCCTTGAGCATCGCGACCTTGTCCTCAGCGCTCAGGCCATTCAGCGGGTCGATGCCCGCATAGAAGGACGGTGCCTCGGTGATGATCGAGCTTGCGACCGTGCCGCTGCTGCCGCTGCGTGAGATACCCGCCGCAGTCCGGCCAGTGTCGGCAAGCGCGGCGGCATCGATCTGATTGGAGTACGCGAAGCCGGTCTTTTCCCCCGCCAATGAGCGTACGCCCACGCCACCATCGATGTTGTAGCTGGCGTCCTTGACGACGCCGTCTTCCAGCACCCAGCTCTCCTGCCAGATACGCTGGAAGTAGAGGTCGGCATAGTCGGTGCCCGGGCCCATGGCATGTGCCAGGCCAGCATCCAGATCATCCAGGCTGAGCCCGCCCGGGGACAGCAACAGGGCCGCGGCATCGTCGAGCACGCGACCGGAACTCGCATTTTGCGTCATTCGGCACTTTCCAGAGTAATGTTCGGGTCGCCCCAGGGGCCTGATACCCGATAGTGAATTTGCGTCACCTTGTCGATGAAGCGGCCGAAGATCTTGTCGGCCACGAACAGCGCCCCGCCCACGGCGGGTGCGCCTGCCAGCACGGCGGCCAGCGGAAGGTTCTGGCTGACCGGCACCGTGATGGCCATGCGTTGATCAAGGGTACCGCGAAGCAGATCGACCTGCCCGTTGAGTGTCACGGTGGTGGACGGCGCCTCGATACGCAAGGGGCCATCGCTTTCCAGCCGCCCATCGAAGAGCGTCGCTGCGCCGCGCACCTTGTCGAAGGCCGTCCCCTTGTCGGTGACATCAGAGAAGTCCAGCGACAGCCGGCGCAGCAGGTTATCCACATTGACCAGCCCCAGCAGGCGGGCGGAGGTCGAGCCCAGATTCAGGAAGCGTCCATCATCCAGCTTGATCTCGACGCGACCATTGGAGCGCGACAGGGCAAAGTCCTGCGGCGCGCCGGGCCAGGCCAGCTTGACCTCGGCCCGGGCACGGTCCGCCTCGATGCCGCGCGGCTGGGAGAGACGCTCGAGCAACCCGCCCAGGTCACTGCCATCGGCGGACAGGCGAGCGCGCGTCAGACTGTTGGTGCCGGCATCCTCCCAGGTGATGTTGCCCACCGCGGTGATCTTGCCCAGCGTGATGGAGAGGGGCAACATCACCAGCTGCTGGCTGTCGGCGGTCCAGTCGGCACTGATCGGCCCCAGCTGCTGATCGCGCCAGATGAGGTGTGCCAGACGCAGACTGCCCGCGGGCAGGTCGGCAAGCTCGGCGGGATACGGCGTCGGCTCGATGCCGACATCGATAGCCTCGGTAAAGTTGCCTGGCGCACTGGCGGTCTGCGCCTCCTGCTCGGCATCCGCGGGCCACAGGGCATCAAGATTCAGGGTGTCCAGGTCCAGAATCAGCGGTCGCGCGGCGCCTGACTGCCACACCAGCTCGCCACTGGCGAGCTGACCATCCAGCGTCGCGGCCAGCCCCAGCCCTTGCTGCTGCGAGCTCTGGCGCGGCGCGGCCTCCAGCGTCATCGGCCCCGTACACCGGGACTGGATCATCAGGCAATCGGTGGCAACACGCAGGCGTGACAAGGCACGCAGGGGGTCACTCTGCCCCGCGTCGCTGCCCTCACCACTCGCGCTACCCTCTCCACTCACGCCACCTTCACCGGAGAGCGCTCCCGCCCACGGCTTCCATAGCTCGGGGGCGAGGGTCGGCGTGCGCCAGGCGATGTCCCAGCCCGTCTGGGTGGGCCACTGCGGGTCACTCGGCCAACGCTCCAGCCACAACTGCCCCGTCATCGGCACCGTGCTGCCATCGTCTCGCGTATTGCCGCCTTTCCAGCGTGCTCGGGCGCGATTGTCGAGGCGAACATCGCCGCCACCCTCCGCGAGCCCGATATCCACCGCCAGCGGAACCGCCTGATCGCGCGCCTTGCCAAAGGGTGCCGGCAGATTGATGGCGACTCCTTTGAGGTCACTCGAGAGCGCCAGGCTGGCGCCGTCATCCGGCAGCATCAGGCGCGCCTGGTAGTTGAACTCGCCGCCCAGCGCGCGCGGCGTCTCGCCGTCCTGCAAGGCGGCCCGGGTGTTCTCGGCGGCATCGCCGATCAGGTGCTCGGGCGCGCCCAGCCAGCCCAGCACCGGTGCCAATGGCGCCTTGCCGTCGAAGGTGATCGCGCCCTTGCTGCTTGAATCTGCCTGTCCGATGTTGAGCGCCGCCTTGACCGCACCACCGAACAGCTTGCCGGAGAGATTGCCGGTCAACTGCTCACGCCGCCCCTCGGGTCGGGATGGGTCATGCACGAACTCGAGCGGCCCGCGAATGCCGTCAACCTCGATGCCCGGCCCCGGGAAGGCCAGCGTCGCCGCCTGGCGCTCGCCGACCTTGCCCGCCGCCGTGATGCGCGTCTGCTCGGCGTCCTCCAGCGGCACGCGGATGTCCATCGTCGTATCCACCGAGCCCTTGCCCTGCCATTCGGCGATCAGCGCTGCGGTATCTTCCAGCGGCGCATGCGAGAGCAGATCGAACAGCGCCTCGACGCTGCCGGTCACGTCACCCTGAATCTTCAAGGTGTTGTCCTGCATGTCGACGTCGGCCTGACGCACCGCCAGGGGCGCCGCACTGCCCAGCGCCGTGGCCGGCTGAGAGCGCGCCGCCGCGACCGTGGCACTCAACGTATTGTCGTGCAGCGCGAGATTGCCCTTCACGCCCTCCAGCGCAGGCCAGCCCTCGGCATAACCGAGTCTCCCATCCTCAATGGCCAGCTCAAGGTCCATCGAATCGCCGGGGCCATAACCATTTTCACCATTGTCGTCATCCCACACCTGAGTGAGATGCAGGCTGCCCTCGGGGACCTGCCCCGCGACATCGCGCGTCAACCACTCGCTCAGCGCCGGGTCCAGTACCTTCATCGGCAACCAGGAGGCCAGCGGAATACTGCGGGCATCCACATCACGCATCTCGAGATCCAGCTGCAAGCGGTCATGGTCCTGTGCGGGAATCTGCAGGCCGAAGCCGCCCGTCACATCGGCGCCAGCGCGCTGGATATGCAGGTCATGCCCCGAGACGCTGCTGCCACTGTCATCGACCTTGACCTCGACCACTCCGTCGGCGGCCTCGAGCTGCCAGCCGTCGCCGAAGACCTCGGGGAAGTGGAAGCGCATGCCCGGGTCACCGCGAAACGCGATCCGGCTCGCGATGCCGCCTTCATCAAGGCTCTGCGCGGTGACCCAGGCCGCCAGGGGGCCGAGCCCCGGGGCGCCCTGCCAGGGTTCCACCTCGGCGCCGGTGAGGCCCAGCGCCAGCTTCATGGTCAGCGGGGTATCGAGGCCGATCCCGGCCAGCGACAGGGAGAGGCCGGTGGCCGTGCCACGCGGATCGAGAGACTCGAGCACATCGCCCAGCTCGCCGAGCGCCAGCACATTGCGCCAGCGCGCCACCTTCTCCAGATCGAAACTGCTGGTGACCAGTGACACGCTGCCCTCGGCGAGATCCCCCGACAGCGAAATACGCTCGGGCAGACTGGCAAGCGCCGCGGAGACTTCTGGCGATGACGCCGCTTGCGGCGCCTGGCCGTCACTATCTGCCACCGAAGCGTCTGCCGCCGGATCGCCAGGCGCCGAAGCGTCGGCCGCCGGGGCGTCATCGAGTTGCGTGGCGCCGACCGAGATCTGATTGAGCCAGGCCTGCCAGCGATCACTGCCCGCCAGGTCGCGCAGCCACTGGCCACGCGCATGAATGTCCTTGAGCGCCAGCTGGGCGCCATGGTGATCCAGCGTCAGGCGATTGAGATCAAGACGCAGACGAGCATCTTCCAGTCGCGCGTCACGCCAGCGCGCCCACAGCGTCGCGTTGCCATCGGCGTCGCGCAGCATCAGGCTGTCGCGCTCGCCCATCAGGCGCCCGACACTCGCCAACGCACCGGCGTCCAGCTCCACCTGCAGCTGGGCCGAGTAGTCGGCGAGGCCGTCATCTCCCGGCAGCACCTCCAGCACGGCGCTGACACCGGCCTGAGGCGATTCCCCGACCCGCAACTGGCCTTCCAGATGCGCGCGATCGCCTTCTCCCGACAGCAACAGCTCGGCGGCATTCAGGTTGAGGGTATCGTTGCGACCATGCAGTACCAGGCGCACATCCTCGAGCCGCACACGCTGCCGTGCCAGCAGCGCCAGCCCCTGCTCCGTCTGCGCAAGGCTCATCTGTCCTTCGGGTTCGAGCGCTTCGGGAGGACGCGGCGGCCCCGGCCAACCCCAGCTGCCATCTTCGCGCTGGTACAGGTGCACGATGACGCCGGTGGCGGTGGCGCGATCAAAGACAGGCGCCAGATGGCGCAGGGAGGAAAGTACATCGAGACGGGTTTCCAGATGCGACACGCTCAACAGCGGCGCCGCCTGCATCTCGTTGGGTCGAAAGAGGTTGAGACCCGACAGCTTGATGGCCGGATCAAGGTGATCCATGCGGCCCTCAAGCGATGACATCCCCACATTGGAGTGGGTCTGGGTGGCAATGAAGTCACTGATGGACTCACTGCGCGAATCCAGCGTGGTCAACCACCAGCGCAGGCCCCCGATCAGGGTGGCCAGCACCGCCAGCAGCACCGCGAGCGCCATCAGCAGCCCGCGCGCCCAGCGCCGCCCACGCGAGGGTGGCGCTGGGCGCGCAGCTGACGAAGACGGGGCGTCTTCGACGCCCTCCTGCACCGCCTCTTGCGAGGTAGAACGTGCCGCCTCTTGTGAGGTAGAACGGGTCACTGGTGGTTCTCCGAACAGGACAGACTCACGATGTGGATAACGCGACTCCCGGCTTCATCGCAGGCGCGGCGGCTGACAGATCACATGAGCACAATATCGTACTGCTCCTGGGTGTAATGCGCCTCGACCTGGAAGCGGATGGTCTTGCCGATGAAGCTCTCGAGGTCCGCCACGGCTGCGGATTCCTCGTCCAGCAGGCGATCGACCACGTTCTGTGAGGCCAGCACCATATAGGTATCCGGGCTGTAGGCGCGCTCTTCGCGCATGATCTCGCGGAAGATCTCGTAGCAGACCGTCTCCGGCGTCTTGAGGGTGCCGCGCCCCTGACAGGTCGGGCAGGCCTCGCACAGCACCTGCTCCAGACTCTCGCGCGTGCGCTTGCGCGTCAGCTGCACCAGGCCCAGTTCGGTCACGCCGGTCATCTTGTTCTTGGCATGATCACGCTCCAGCGACTTCTCGAGCACGCGCAGCACCTGGCGCTGATGCTCGGTCTCTTCCATGTCGATGAAGTCGATGATGATGATGCCGCCGAGATTGCGCAGCCGCAGCTGGCGCGCGATGGCGGTCGCCGCCTCGAGATTGGTCTTGAAGATGGTCTCTTCGAGGTTGCGATGGCCGACGAAACCCCCGGTGTTGACGTCGATGGTGGTCATCGCCTCGGTCTGGTCGATCACCAGATAGCCGCCACTCTTGAGCTGCACCTTGCGGCCCATCGCCTTGTGCAGCTCATCCTCGACACTGAACAGATCGAAGATCGGTCGCTCGCCGGGGTAATACTCGATGCGCCCTTCCATGTCGGGCATGAACTCGCTGGCGAATTCCTTGAGCCGGATGAAGTTCTCGCGCGAGTCGATGCGCACGCGCTCGATCTCGTCACGCATCACGTCGCGCAGCGTGCGCATGAACAGTGGCAGATCATCATAGATCACGCTGGGCACGGCGGCGGTCAGGCGTCGCTCGCTGACCTTGCGCCACAGGCGCAGCAGGAAGTGCATATCCTGCTTGAGCTCGGCCTCGCTGATGCCTTCGGCCGCCGTGCGCAGAATGAAGCCGCCAGGGGCTTCCGGGTCCAGCGCCGTCAGGCACTGCTCGGTGAGCTCCTTGAGGCGGTCACGCTCGGCATCGCTCTCGATGCGCTGCGACACGCCGGTATGCGGCGAGTCCGGCATGTAGACCAGATAGCGTGACGGCACCGACAGATGCGTGGTCAGCCGGGCGCCCTTGGTGCCGATGGGGTCCTTGGTGACCTGCACCACCAGTGGCTGGCCTTCGCTGAGCAGCTCGCGAATCGAGAGCTGCTCATCATGCGGCGTGTGCGCCGGCATGACTTCCTGGGCATGGATGAAGGCGGCCCGTTCGAGACCGATGTCGATGAAGGCCGCCTGCATGCCGGGCAACACTCTCACCACCTTGCCACGGTAGATGTTGCCGACGATGCCGCGTCGCCCGCTGCGTTCGATGAAGGCTTCCTGCAGGACACCGTTCTCGACCACCGCCACGCGGGTCTCCATCGGTGTCAGGTTGATCAATACCTCGCCGCTCATAGCGCAAGTCCTTGTAAAGTCGTTGCTTGCGATTATGACATAGCAAGGGAGCCCCCGGCTGTGATCTATCGACTAAGGATTTCCTGCAACGGGTATTTTGTGCCACGCATGCAAGCCATCGTCCTTCGCGATGGCGCTGGAGTGCTGTCTCGACACCCGACTGCCGCAGTACAGAACATCGCCCGTCAGAGTGGTTGCCACGGCTGAACGCCCGCCTTGCTCAGAAGCTCTGCGGTCTCATGCAGCGGCAGCCCGACCACGGCGCTGTAACTGCCCTCGAGATGACTGACGAAGACGGCGCCGAGCCCCTGGATGGCGTAGCCCCCCGCCTTGTCAGCCGGCTCACCGGTCGCCCAGTAGCGCGCGGCCTCCTCCGGAGTGATGGTGCGGAAAGTCACGCGGCTCTCGACCAGCTCGCTCGCGCAGCGCATGTCGCGCCCGGCGTCGCCATGACACAGCGCCACGCCACTGAGCACCTGATGGCTGCGCCCCGACAGGCTGAGCAGCATCTCGCGCGCATCGGCCTCATCACGCGGCTTGCCGAGAATGCGTCCATCCAGCGCCAGCGCGGTATCCGCGCCGAGCACTCGCCGCCCCGCCGTCTGGCCTGCCGTCCGCTGCGCCAGAGCCGCGAAGCCGGCCTGCGCCTTCTCCCGCGCCAGACGCAGCACATAATGCTCCGGCGACTCATTGGCCTGCGGCGTCTCATCGATATCCACCGGCGCCACCTCACATTGGATGCCGATACTGGCCAGCAGGTCACGACGACGCGGCGACCCCGAGGCCAGAATCAATTCCGCTTGAGCAGCGCCCTGTTGAGCAACGCCCTGTTGAACAACGTCCTGAGACCTTACTTTGCGCTGCGTCGCGGCGTCAGAGTTCGCAAAGAGTGAGGAAGTGGGGCTTTCGGTGTCAGGTGTGGATGGCCTGGAAGTGGATGACCTTGAACTGGATGACATGGAAGACCTCGTGAAGAGAAACATGGCTGACAAGTACCAGAAAGCCGCCCGTAGGCGGCTTTTGGAAGCTCACAAGAAGCGCTAGCGACGTGCCAGTGGCACTCAGGCCGCGACCCGCCGACGCAGCATCTGCAGCAGAGTATAGAGCCACGGCCACAGTGCGCCGCCGATGACCGCCGAGAGCAGGAACGACAGGCTGACGGGGCCGGCACCGAACAGACTGCGCAGCCATTGATCCAGCAACTGCGCGATGCCCAGCACCACGATCACCAGCAACGCCTGCTGCAACAGCGAGTAGGCGCGAATGCGCTGATAGAGCAGCACACCCATGAAGGCCGTCAGCGACAGCACCAGGGCGTTGTGCCCCAGCGGTGCGCCCTGCAGGACATCCAGCGCCAGCCCGAACAGGAAGCCGTGGAAGACTCCGACACTCTGCGGCGAGACGATGCACCAGTAGACCAGCATCAGACCCAGCCACTGGGGCCGCCAGATCAGCCATACATCCGGCAATGGCATGACCTGCAGACACAGCGCCAGCAGCAGCGAGAACCAGCACAGCAAGGTGGTCTGGGGACGAAAGGCCATCAGTTGTTCTCCCCGGCAGCATCGGTGGGTGCCTGTGCGTCTGCCGCATCCTCGGCGGAGCCTTGTGCGGCGTCGTCACCCTCGGGTCTGGGCGCCGCCAGGTTGTCACGCGGCAACTCATCGAGGCTGTCATCGACATACAGGTTGTCGGTGTCCACCGGCGGCGGCATCTGGATCAGGAAGTTGCGCGAACGCTCCAGCTGCGCGATGGGCTCGGCACTCACGCGGGCAAACGGCTTGCCGGGATCATGATAGACCTCGGTGACACGTGCCACTGGCAGGCCGCGCGGAAAGCGCAGCGCCAGTCCGGAGGTCACCAGCAGGTCACCGACACGAATATCGGCCGTGTCCGGCACATGCAGCACATCGACCTGATCGATCTTGCCGCTGCCCTGGGCGATGAAGCGCAGGCCATTGCGATTGATCTCCACCGGCACGGCATGGCTGGCATCACTGATCATCAGCACGCGACTGTTGTAGGCCGAGGTGGAGATGACCTGGCCGACGAGGCCATAGGCATCGAGTACCGGCAAGCCGATGCGCACGCCATCCTGCTCGCCGCGGTCCACCACCATGCGGTGGGAGAACGGGTCAGCATCGAGGGTGAGCAACTGGGAGGTGATATAGGGGATGTCGCTACGCTGCCCGGCATTGAGCAATTCGCGCAGGCGCGTATTCTCGGAGGTCAGGCTCGCCATGCGTTGCACACGGCTGGACAGATTGAGCAGCTGTTCGCGCAGCGCGCGATTCTCGTCGGCCAGCTCCTGCTGGTCGGCAAACACCAGCGCGCCCCAGCTGATGCCTTCCGTCGGCAAGCTGACGACCCACTGCACGGGCGATACCAGCGTCGCCATGCTGGCGCGCACATCGACCATCCAGCTGAAGCGATCTTCGGCAAACATCAGCGCGAGTGACAGCACCGCGCACAACAGCATGCGGTAGCCGGGCACGGGGCCACGCGTGAACAGGGGTTTGATAGCACTTCCTCCGACAGGCCGGGACCAGCCGTACAGCACACAGCATGCCCGGCCCCGGACGAGGTCAATCGCTCGACAGCAGCTCGAAGGTGTGCTGATCGATCATTTCCAGCGCCTTGCCACCGCCACGCGCCACGCAGGTCAGCGGGTCTTCGGCGATGATCACCGGCAGGCCCGTCTCTTCCGCGATCAGCTTGTCGATGTCACGCAGCAGCGCACCACCACCGGTCAGCACCAGGCCGCGCTCGGCGATGTCGGAGGCCAGCTCCGGCGGAGACTGCTCGAGCGCGCTCTTGACCACCGAGACGATGGCCGCCAGCGGTTCCTGCAGCGCATCGAGAATCTCGTGGGAGTTGAGCGTGAAGGAACGCGGAATGCCCTCGGCCAGGTTGCGGCCGCGCACGTCGATCTCTCGCAGCTCGCCACCCGGGTAGGCACAACCGATCTCTTCCTTGATGCGCTCGGCCGTCGCCTCACCGATCAGGCTGCCGTAATGGCGACGCACATAGGAGGTGATGGCTTCGTCGAAGCGGTCACCGCCGATACGCACGGATTCGGAATAGACCACGCCGTTGAGCGAGATGATGGCGATTTCAGTGGTACCACCACCGATATCGACCACCATGGAGCCCATCGCCTCTTCCACCGGCAGGCCCGCACCGATCGCGGCAGCCATCGGCTCCTCGATCAGGTAGACCTCACGCGCGCCGGCCCCTTCGGCCGATTCCTTGATGGCGCGACGCTCGACCTGGGTCGACATGCACGGCACACACACCAGCACACGAGGGCTGGGTGTCAGGAAGGTGCTCTGATGCACCTTGCGGATGAAATGCTGGAGCATCTGTTCGGTAACGGTGAAGTCGGCGATGACGCCGTCCTTCATCGGACGGATGGCCGTGATATTGCCGGGGGTACGCCCCAGCATGCGCTTGGCATCGGCACCGACGGCCGCCACACTGCGGGCATTCCCGGACTGGCGAATGGCCACGACTGAGGGCTCGTCGAGCACGATACCGCGACCGCGCACATAAATAAGCGTGTTGGCAGTACCCAGATCGATCGACAGATCGCTCGAGAACAGCCCACGTAAACGTTTAAACATGGAAGTTGATCACCTAGTCCAGACCGGAACCCTGTGCAGACGCGAACGGTACCATTGCCACCCCATGGCGGCAAGCTGACACGCCTGCCAGAGCGACGCAGATGTGGTACATTTCACGCCGAATCACACTGTAACGGCGCATTCGGCGACAGATTGCTCCATCGCTGCAAAGCGCGCTGTTTTACAGGGTAACGGGCATCGGGTTTGCCGGGACACCACAATTTTCGAATTCGGCTTTTCGCGTACCTCGCGCCAGCCGATTCCGCGTGGTCGTCTCCGACTCCTGCCGTCACCTCAAGCCTCTCGAAGCCAAGACAGGGAAACTTCAATGGCCCTTGAACATTCAGATGTGCTGCGTGCCGCTCACCTCGCACGCCTGGGTCTTGCCTCGCAGGATGCCGAAGCCTACGTCGAGGATCTCGACCGGATTCTCGCCATGGTCGACCAGCTGCAACAGGTCGATACCGACGGCGTCGCACCGCTGGCACACCCGCTGGAAGCCACGCAACGCCTGCGCGCCGACGAAGTCACCGAATCGAATCAGCGCGAGCGTTTTCAGCAGGTGGCCCCGGCCACAGAGCAGGGTCTGTATCTGGTTCCGCGCGTCGTCGAGTGATCTCGCCTGGCAGGTCGCTCACGCATCGTGACCGGCTGCCATCGGATACCACGTCACGCGGCACGCCCCGTCCGCCCCGGAATTTCTGCGGACGATGCCCGGCGCATCGTCTGCACTGATGGAATCGAACATGTCATCGTCCATTGCACTACATGACAAGACGCTCAGTGAGCTGGCGCAAGGCCTGGAGGCCGGCGAATACACCAGCCGCGAGCTGACGGAAGCCTTCCTGGCCCGTATCGAACGCCTCGACGGCGAGCTCAACAGCTACATCACCCTGTGCCGCGAAGACGCGCTGCGTGATGCGGATGCCGCCGATGCACGCCGTGCCGCTGGCAATGCCGCCGCGCTGACCGGCGTGCCGATGGCCATCAAGGACATCTTCTGCACCGAAGGTGTGCGCACCAGCTGTGGCTCGAAGATGCTCGACAACTTCGTCGCGCCCTACGACGCCACCGTGATCGAGAAGCTCAAGGCCGAAGGCGTGGTGATTCTCGGCAAGACCAACCTCGATGAGTTCGCGATGGGCTCCTCGAACGAGAACAGCCACTACGGCGCCGTCAAGAACCCGTGGGACCTGTCCGCTGTCCCGGGCGGCAGCTCCGGCGGCAGTGCCGCCGCCGTCGCCGCTGGCCTTGCGCCGGCCGCCCTGGGCACCGACACCGGCGGTTCCATCCGCCAGCCGGCCGCCTTCTGTGGCATCACCGGCCTCAAGCCGACCTACGGTCGCGTCTCGCGCTACGGCATGATCGCCTACGCCTCCAGTCTCGATCAGGGCGGCCCGATGGCTCGCTCCGCCGAAGACTGCGCGCGCCTGATGAACGTGATCGCCGGCGCCGACCCGCGCGACTCCACCAGCGTGGTACGTGGCGTGCCGGATTACGTCGAAGGACTGGACTACAACCTCAAGGGCCTGAAGATCGGCCTGCCGAAGGAATACTTCGGCGAAGGCCTGTCCGAGGAAGTCGAAGCTTCCGTGCGTGCCGCGATCAAGGTCTTCGAGGATGCCGGTGCCAGCGTGCAGGAAATCTCGCTGCCGCATACCCACCTGGCCATCCCGACCTATTACGTGATCGCACCGGCCGAGGCCTCCTCCAACCTGTCGCGTTACGACGGCGTGCGCTTCGGCCATCGCTGCAAGGACCCGCAGGACCTGGAAGACCTCTACAAGCGCACCCGCGAGGAAGGCTTCGGCGACGAAGTGAAGCGCCGCATCATCATCGGCACGCACACCCTGTCCGAAGGCTTCTTCGATGCCTACTACATCAAGGCCCAGAAGGTGCGTCGCCTGATCCGCCAGGACTTCCTCGATGCCTTCGACCAGGTCGATGTGCTGATGGGCCCGGCGGCGCCGACCCCGGCGTTCGATCTCGGCGCGCACAAGGACCCGCTGTCCATGTACCTGCAGGATCTCTACACCATCGCCATCAACCTGGCGGGCATTCCGGGCATCAGCGTGCCGGCTGGCCTGGCAGGCAAGCGTCCGGTGGGTCTGCAGATCCTCGGCCCGCACTTCGGTGAGCAGACCCTGCTGGGCGTCGCGCACCAGTTCCAGCAAATCACCGACTGGCACCGCCAGCGCCCGGAATTCGGACAGGAGCAAGCCTGATGCAATGGGAAGTCGTAATCGGGCTTGAGGTTCACGCTCAGCTCGCCACCCAGTCAAAGATCTTCTCCGGCTCTTCCACCACCTACGGTGCCGAGCCCAACACCCAGGCAAGCGCCGTGGACCTCGGTCTGCCGGGCACCCTGCCGGTGCTCAACGAGCAGGCCGTGGCCATGGCCGTGCGCTTCGGCCTCGCCGTCGATGCCGCCGTTGCCGGCCGTTCGGTGTTCGAGCGCAAGAACTACTTCTACCCGGATCTGCCCAAGGGCTACCAGACCAGCCAGATGGATCAGCCCATCGTCGGCCCTGGCGTGCTCGAGATCCTGCTGGAAGATGGCACGCGCAAGTCGATCCGCATCCACCACGCCCACCTCGAGGAAGATGCCGGCAAGTCGCTGCACGAAGACTTCCAGGGCATGACCGGCATCGACCTCAACCGTGCCGGCACACCGCTGCTGGAAATCGTCTCCGAGCCGGACATGCGTTCCGCCAAGGAAGCGGTGGCCTACGTGAAGGCGATCCACGCCATCGTCACCTACCTGGGCATCTCCGACGGCAACATGGCCGAAGGTTCCCTGCGTTGCGACGTCAACGTCTCGGTGCGCCCCAAGGGCCAGGAAGCCTTCGGCACCCGCGCGGAGATCAAGAACGTCAACTCCTTCCGCTTCATCGAGCGCGCCATCCACTTCGAGGTGGAGCGTCAGATCGAGCTGATCGAGGACGGCGGCAAGGTCGTGCAGGAAACCCGCCTGTATGATCCGGACGCCGACGAGACGCGCAGCATGCGCACCAAGGAAGAAGCCAACGATTACCGCTACTTCCCGTGCCCGGACCTGCTGCCAGTGGAAGTGGACGAGGCCTACATCGAACACCTGCGCCAGACCCTGCCGGAACTGCCGGCCGAGAAACGCGCCCGTTTCGAAAGCGAACTGGGCCTGTCCGCCTATGACGCCAGCGTGCTGTCCGCCAGCCGCGAGATGGCCGACTTCTTCGAGGAAGTGAAGGATGTCTGCGGCGATGCCAAGCAGGCCGCCAACTGGGTGCAGGGCGAGCTGGCCGGTCGTCTCAACAAGGAAAACCTCGACATCACCGTCAGCCCGGTCTCCGCGGCCCAGCTGGGTGGCCTGATCAAGCGCATCGTCGATGAGACCATCAACGGCAAGGCCGCCAAGCAGGTGTTCGCTGCACTGTGGGATGGCGAAGGCAAGAGCGCCGACGAGATCATCGAGTCACGCGGCCTCAAGCAGGTCACCGACACCGGTGCCATCGAAGCCGTGGTCGATCAGGTCATCGCCGACAACCCGGCCCAGGTGACCCAGTATCAGGAAGCCGAGCCGGACAAGCGTGGCAAGATGATCGGCTTCTTCGTCGGCCAGGTGATGAAGGCCTCACGCGGCACCGCCAATCCGCAACAGGTCAACAAGGTGCTGAAAGACAAGCTGGATAGTCTCAGCTGATCGCGTGGCCGATGATCAGGACAGCGCCGGCTCTGATGCCGGTGCCCCTGATCTTGACCACCAGCACGTGAACGACGGCCAGTCGCGGAGCTCCGTGGCTGGCCGTCGTCGGTCTGGAAGGGCTTGCCCCTCTCCTCAACTCGTCGCGACATGAAGGATGTTCTGATGGCAGATGATGTCGGTGCCCGCCTGCGGGCATTGCGTACCTTGCGTGGCATCTCGCAACGCGAGCTGGCCAAGCGCTGCGGTGTGACACACTCGAGCCTGTCACTGATCGAACAGGGCAAGGTCAGCCCGTCGGTGAGTTCACTGTCGAAGATTCTCGCCGCCATTCCCATGAGTGTCGGAGACTTCTTCACCATGGAGCTCGAGAACACCGCCAAGGTGTTTTACAGCGAGGAGGAGCTGATCAACGTCGGCAGCGGCGATGTCATCTTCAAGCTGGTGGGCGCCAAGCGGCGTGACCGCGCCCTGTCGTTCATGATCGAGACCTACCCGCCCGTCACTGACACTGGCCGCGAGATGATCACCCATCAGGGTGAGGAAGCGGGCGTGGTCATCGAGGGCGAGATAGAGATCACCATCGGTGGCGACACGCGGGTATTGAAGGCGGGCGACGCCTACTACTTCGATACCAACGTGCCGCATCGCTTCCGCAACATCGGCGATGTCGAGTGCCGTCTGGTCAGCTGTGCCACGCCGGCGCGGATGTTCTAGCCCTTGCGGCGAAGGCAAGAAAGAAGAGGCCACGCAATCGCGTGGCCTCTTCTTTCTTCGCAAGCCCCTGAGTTCACGGGGACCTACACAGCTCATTTCATTTCAGTTCAGCTCATTCCGGTTCAGCTCATTCCGGTTCAGCTCAGCTCGATCCAGACACTCTTGAGCTGGGTGTATTCCGCCAGCGAGTGATGTGACTTGTCACGGCCGTTGCCGGACTGCTTCACCCCACCGAAGGGCATGGTCTGATCGCCCCCCGCCCAGTTGTTGACGAAGACCTGACCGGATTCGAGGCGATGCGTCACGCGCATGATGCGATCGATGTCCTGACTCCACACCCCTGCCGCCAACCCGAAGTCACTGTCATTGGCCAACGCCAGCGCTTCGTCTTCGGTCTCGAAGCCGAACACGGACAGCACCGGGCCGAAGATTTCCTCGCAGCCGATCGCCATCTGTGGCGTGACGCCATCGAAGACCACAGGACGAATGAAGAGCCCGGGCCCTTCGACCTCCTCACCGCCGGCGCGCAGTGCCGCGCCCTCCTCGACACCCTGGCGGATATAGCCCATCACGCGCTCATATTGGGTACTGTCGACCATCGCGCCCATGAAGCTTGCCGGGTCCAGCGGGTCGCCCGGCTGCATGCGCTCGGCAGCCGCGACCACCTTGGCGACGAAGGCATCACGGATCGAGTTCTCCACCAGCAGACGTGAACCCGCGATGCAGACCTCACCCTGGTTGTAGAAGATGGCGGCAGCGGCACTTTCGGCGACGCGATCCAGATTGGCGCAATCGGCGAAGACGATGTTGGGGCTCTTGCCGCCACACTCCAGGAACACCCGCTTCAGATTCGACTGCCCGGCATACTGCATCAATTGCTTGCCGACGGCGGTGGAACCGGTGAAGGCCAGGCACTCGACGTCCATCGACAGCGCCAGCGCACGCCCGACGGTATGCCCGAAGCCCGGCAGCACCTGGAAGACGCCGCTCGGGATACCGGCCTCACGCGCCAGCTGCGCCAGACGCAGCGCCGACAGCGGTGACTTCTCCGACGGTTTGAGGATGACGCTGTTGCCCGCCGCCAACGCCGGGGCGATCTTCCACGCCGTCATCATCAGCGGGAAGTTCCACGGCACGATGGAGGCCACCACGCCCAGCGGTTCGCGCAGCACCATGCCCAACGCCTGCTGACCGGTCGGGGCGACCTCACCGTAAAGCTTGTCGATGGACTCGGCCTGGTGGCGGATCGAGCCGATCGCCCCGGCCATGTCGTTCAGCGCGCTAGTGACCGGCTTGCCCATGTCGAGGCTATCCAGCAACGCCAGCTCATCCTGATGGGCTTCCATCAGCTCGGCCAGCCTGAGCAACACCTGCTTGCGCCGATTCGGGGCCATGCGCGACCAGACACCGCTCTTGAAGGCGGCACGCGCATGACGAATGGCGATCTCGGCATCGGCGCTGTCACAGCTGGCGACCATCGCCAGCCGCTCACCGGTGGCCGGGTTGAGGCTCTCGAAGGTCTCGCCGCTGACCGCCGGCACGAATTCGTCATTGATGAAGGCATTGCCTTGCAACTGCGGGGTCAGGCGAGCGGCCAGCGCCTGCCATTCGGCCAATGTCTGAGGACGGCTCATGATCAGGATTCCGAGGTCAGGGAAGAGGAAGGTTCAGAGGATGGAGTAGAGGAGAGTGAAGAAGGCAGCGAGGACGAGGGCGAAGTGGCCTTCAGCGCAGCGGAAGAGCAAGCGGCGGCGTGACTCGCCAGCTGGCGCGCCGTTTCATCCAGTGCCGCGCGCGCCAGACTGACCAGCGCATCGATCTGCTCATGCGTGATCACCAGCGGCGGCGAGATGATCATGGTGTCGCCCACCGAGCGCATCACCAGTCCCGTCTCGAAACAGATATCACGACACAGGTTGCCGACGGCCTGGGAAGAATCGAAACGCTCGCCACTGGCCTTGTCGGCCACCAGCTCCAGCGCCCCCATCAGGCCAAGCGAACGCGCCTCGCCGACCAGCGGGTGGTCTGCAAGCGTGGCCCAGCGACTGGCGAGATACGGCCCCAGGTCGTCACGCACCCGGGTGACGATATCCTCGCGCTGCATGATCTCGAGGGTCTTGAGCGCCACGGCGGCACACACCGGGTGCCCGGAATAGGTGAAGCCATGGAAGAACTCGCCGCCCTCTTCGATCAGCGTATCGGCGACCCTGTCGCCGACCAGCACACCACCGATCGGCAGGTAACCGGAGGACAACCCCTTGGCGATGGGCATCAGATCGGGCTTCAGGTCGTAATGCTGACTGCCGAACCATTCGCCGAGGCGACCGAAGCCGCAGATGACCTCATCCACCACCAGCAGGATGTCATATTTCGCCAGCACGGCCTTGATGGCAGGCCAGTAGCTGTCAGGCGGCATGATCGCACCGCCGGCACCCTGCACGGGCTCCGCCAGGAAGGCGGCCACATTGTCCGGGCCCAGTTCCTGAATGCGCGCTTCCAGCGCCTCGGCACACAGTCGCCCGAAATCATCTCGGCTATGTGTTTCAGATGCCGGGCTTTCACTCCCCTTTCCACGACCTTCCGCGAACCAGTAAGGCTGGCGGATATGCGTGATGCCGGGCACACAGGGGCCGCCCTGGGCATGCATCGGTGCCATGCCGCCCAGGCTCATACCCGCGACGGTCGAGCCGTGATAGCCATTCTCGCGCGCGATGATCCACTGCTTTTCCGGCTTGCCCTTGAGCGCCCAGAACCGCCGAACCATGCGCAGCATGCTGTCGTTGGCTTCAGAGCCGGAGCCGGTGAAGAAGACATGATTGATATGCTCTGGCGCGAGACGACACAGCTCGGCCGCCAGCTCGATCGCCGGCGGGTGGGCGGTCTTGAAGAAGGTGTTGTAGTACGGCAGCTGCGTCATCTGCTGGCTGGCCGCCGCGACCAGTTCCGGCTGGTCATAGCCGAGGTTCACGCACCACAGCCCCGCCATGCCATCGAGGATCCGCTGGCCATCGGAGTCATGGATATAGACGCCGCTGGCACCGGTGATGATACGACTGCCCTGCTCGCCCAGCTGCTTGAAGTCGGTGAAGGGGTGCAGGTGGTGGCGCGCATCCAGCGCCTTCAGGCGTTCGCCAGCGTCATTCATTGCCATCTTCACGCCTCCTCGCGAGTCGGGTGACAGGTCGGCAAGGTGCCACCCTCGGCCTTGTCACGACAGGCCGCGGCAAAGCCTTCCAGAATCGCCTGATACAAGGCGTGCTCACGCGGCTTCCATTCCGGATGCCACTGCACCGCCAGCGTGAAGGACGCCGCACCACTGACCGAGACCGCCTCGATTAGCCCATCCGGGGCAACCGCTTCGATATTCAGGCCCTCACCAAGACGGGCGATCCCCTGCTGATGCAAGGAATTGACCTGCGCCTCGGGCGCGGCGTAAAGCCCTGCCAGCACTCCGCCGGGCGAGATGCTGATGGCATGCGACGGCGCGAACTGCGCCTCGAGATCGCCCTTGGGCTCACGATGATCCATCAGGCCTGCCACCTTCTGCACCGCCTGGTGCAAACTGCCGCCGAAGGCAACGTTCAGCTCCTGAAACCCGCGGCAGATCCCCAGCAGCGGCAGTCGCAACTCAAGCGCCAGCGGCACCCAGCAGAGCACCGCAGCGTCGCGGGCCGGGTCTCCATAGGTGTTCTCCGGCGCGCTGGTCTCGCCGTAGCGTGAGGGGTGCATGTTGGAATAGCTGCCAGTCAGCAGCAGACCATCCAGGCGTGCCAGCAGGGCGCTGGCGGCGCCGGGCTCGACATCCTCCCAGACCGGAATGACCACCGGATCCAGTCCGAATTCACGCAGGGCGCTGACGTACTTGTCGGTCACCATATGCGCCGGATGACCTTCTACGGTGCGACGGCAGGCAATGACGCCCACCAGGGGACGAGGTGGCATGGGATCTCCTTTGAGGCGAACAAGCAGGCCTTGGATGATTGGTATGTTTTAATCAACATAGACTGAACGCCTTTCCTTGCCAACCCGACGAAACGACGATTTCACAGAAATCTATGCAAAATACTGTTTTAAAACAACTTATTGCCATAACGCCAAGACCATCCAGCCACGAAAACCATCACGTGTTGTAAAATATTTGACAACAATGGCCATGATGGCGATATATAAACCACAACATCCCATGCCCACAGGTGATATCCATGTACAGCCTCCCCGTCGATGAGGCCAGAGAATTTCTGGACCGTCATCCGGAAATCGAGAACATCGATCTGCTGATCAGTGACATCAGCGGCATCCAGCGCGGCAAGCGAATCCCGCGCGAGAATCTGGAAAAGGCCTATGAGAATGGCATCAACCTGCCAGGCTCCGTCTTCGCACTGGATATCGCCGGCAACACCATCGAGGAAACCGGGCTGGGGCTCAGCAGCGGCGACAGTGATCAGGTCTGCCGCCCCATCCCCGGCACCTTGATGGCAGCCCCCTGGCTGCGCAACGGCAAGCAGGGGCAGCTGCTGATGAACATGCGTGATGACAAGGATGGCCCCTTCTTTGCCGACCCGCGCAATCAGCTGCAGAAACAGGTCGATATTCTTGCCGACATGGGCCTGACGGCGGTCGTCGCGCTGGAACTGGAGTTCTATCTGGTCGATCGCGAGCGCGATGACCTGGGCATGGTGCAGCCGCCGTGCTCCCCGCTGACAGGCGAGCGCGCCAGCGAAAGCCAGCTCTATTCCATCGGCGAGCTGGATGAGTACGCCGACTTCCTCGACGAGATCCAGACTGCCGCGCGCATCCAACAGCTGCCGCTGGATACCGCGCTCAAGGAATGTGCGCCGGGCCAGTTCGAGATCAACCTGATCCATCTCGACGATGTCATGAAGGCCTGTGACAGCGCTGTCCTGCTCAAGCGTCTGATCAAGGGCGTCGCCCTGCGCCACGGCTTCGATGCCACCTTCATGGCCAAGCCGTATGGCGACGAGGCCGGCAACGGCATGCATGCGCACATGAGCCTGGTGGACCAGCACGGCAACAATGTCTTCGCCGCGCAGGACGAGAATCCGCTGGGCACCGAGACCCTGCGTCACGCCATCGGCGGCCTGCTGGAACTGATGCCCGCCTCGATGGCGCTGTTTGCGCCCAACCTGAATTCCTATCGCCGCTTCCAGCAGGGCCTGTACGTGCCGATGGCGCCGACCTGGGGCTTCGACAATCGCTCGGTCGCCATCCGCATCCCCTCCGGCCCCAACGAGGCACGTCGTCTCGAGCACCGCGTCGCCGGGGCCGACGTCAATCCCTACCTGCTGCTGGCCACCTTGCTGGCCTCGGTGATCCACGGCATCACGCATCAGGTCTCGCCGGGCGAGCCGGTCACCGGCAATGCCTATGACCAATTCGAGCCGAGCCTGACCAACAGCTGGCCCGAGGCGCTGACGCTGCTGGAGGAGAGTGAAGCATTGGCCCACGCCTTCAGCGAGCGCTTCCTGAAAGTCTTCATCGCTGGCCGTCGCGCGGAGCGTGAAGCGGCCATGCAGATCATCAGCCGTCTGGAATACGACTGGTACCTGCGCAACATCTGATCCACACCGACCTCTCCACCAACTCCAGGGCTCAGGACATGACAATCATAAAAACCGTCGCTGCCCGCGACTTCGTTGGTCACTCACTGCATGGCCACGGCTTTGCAGACCGGCTCCCCGCAGAGCGCTGCTGCGCTGACCAACTCAGTGTCGACCAAGCCAGTACCGAGCAAGTCAGCACCGAGCACTTCCTCGCTGCATGGGAGGCCCGGGCATGAATCAGGTCTCTCCCGTCCCCCCAGCGTCCCCACACCCCTTCGCTCCCTCCGTCAGCGTCCGTGGCAAGGGGCGCAGCATTGCCATGTTCGGCGTCATCCTGGCACTGGTGCTGGGCATCACCTTTACCCATGAGGCCGGCACGCCGTACGGCTGGATCAGCCTCGTGCCATCGCTGATCGTGCTGGTGGTCGCCATCGCGACCCATCGCACCCTGGAAGCCCTGGCCATCGGCGCGCTCACGGGTCTGCTGATACTGCAGCCTGACGACTACATCGGAGAGCTGGCCGATATCTCGCTGGGCGTGATGATGAACGAGACCATCGCCTGGCTGATTCTGGTCTGTGGGCTGATGGGCGGCTTCATCGCCATGATGGAGAAGTCCGGCTGCACGCTGAGTTTCAGCAACATGATCGGTCGCCTGCTCAAGACACGCCGTCAGTCGCTGATCGGCACCGTGATTCTCGGCATCCTCATCTTCATCGATGACTATCTGAATGCCCTGGCGACGCCGGCTGCGATGAAACGCCTGACGGACCGCTTCGGGGTCTCGCGTGAGAAGCTGGCCTATATCGTCGACTCGACTGCCGCCCCCATCTGCATTCTGGTGCCCCTCTCGACCTGGGCGGTGTACTTCTCCCAACTGCTCGAGGAAGGCGGTGCCACCGAAAGCGGCATGTCGCTCTATATGCAGGCGATTCCCTACATGCTGTATGGCTGGATCGCGATGGCGCTGGCCATGCTGGTCGCCATCGGCCTGATGCCGGACATCGGCCCGATGAAGGCCGCCGAGCGACGCGCCAAGGCCGGCCAGCCGATTCCTGACGGCGCCCCGGAGCCCCTGCCGGAAGCCCAGGCGCCGCAGTCCAGCCCCTGGGTCGGCCTGATGAACTTCGTGCTGCCGATGGCCGTGCTGATCGGCGCCAGCGCCTGGTTCGAGATCGACCTGCTCAAGGGCGTGATCGTCGCTACGCTGTTCACCATCCTGCTGTATCTCGCCCAGCGCCTGGTGTCGTTTTCCTCGCTGATGGACGCGGTGATGGACGGCTTTCGCACCATGATGCTGCCCCTGGCCATCGTGGCGGTCGGGTTCGTGCTGCGCGAGGTCAATGACCAGCTCGGCATGACCACCTTCATGATCGAGAGCCTGACACCCTACCTGACTCCGGCGATCCTGCCGGCCATCGTGTTCGTCAGCATGGCCGTCGTGGTCTTCGCGACCGGCTCCTCCTGGGGCGTGTTCGTGATCTCGATCCCGATCGTGATTCCCATCGCGCTGCACATGGATGCCTCGCTGCCGCTGATCGTCGGCGCCCTGCTGTCAGCCTCCAGCTTCGGTAGCCACGCCTGCTTCTTCTCGGACTCTTCGGTGCTGTCCTCACAGGGCTGCGGGGTCCAGCCGATGCAGCATGCGCTGACGCAACTGCCCTACACCTTGATCGGTGCGCTGGTCACGACGCTGGGCTTCCTGCTGATGGGGTTCTGGATCGCCGGCTGACCCAGCGCTCACGCCATGAATCGGCAAGACATGCACTGCGCCCCGCCTTCACAGGCGGGGCGCAGTGCATTGTGCATGACCTGTTTGCCTGCACCTCTCACCATGGCCACTAGCTTTCATCAGGACCGTCTGTCTTGTCCCTCTTTGTCTAGCCAATGAAAAAGCCGCCTCCCGATAAGGAAGGCGGCTTGGGGCATTCTGGAGAACAGGCTGATCAGATACCGAGCTTGTCGCGGGTCTGGTAGTACCAGGCACCCACGGCAGACAGCGGCACCCGCAGCATGCGGCCACCGGGGAACGGCAGGTGCGGCAGGCCGGCGAAGGCATCGAAGCGGCCATCACGGCCGGTCATCACCTCACTGATCAAGCGCCCAGCCAGATGGCTGCAGGTCACGCCATGCCCGGAATAGCCCTGGGCGTAGTAGACGTTGTCATTGAGCACGCCGAACTGGGGCAGACGATTGAGCGTCATCAGGAAGGTACCGCTCCAGGCGTAGTCGATCTTGACGTTGGCCAGTTGCGGGAAGGCCTTGAGCATCTTGGGGCGAATCAAGGCTTCGATATTGCTGGGGTCTTCGCCGCCATAATTGACGCCGCCACCGAAGATGAGTCGGTTGTCACGGGTCAGGCGGTAGTAATCGAGCAGGTAATTGCAGTCTTCCACCGCCATGTTGTTGGGCAGCAGACTACGCGCCACATCCTCCGCCAGCGGTTCGGTGGTGATGATCTGGGTACCACAGGGCATCGACTTGCCTTCAAGCTCCGGCAGCACGCCGTTGAGGTAGGCATTGCCCGCCATTACGACGCGGTCGGCCCGCAGGGTGCCGCCCGCGGTCTTGAGCACGACGGGGCTGCCATGCTCGAGACTCAGCAGCGGGCTGTGCTCGAAGATCACGCCGCCCAGTGACTCGAAGGCTGCGGCTTCGCCCAACACCAGATTGAGCGGATGGATGTGGCCACCGGAGTGATCGACCAGCGCGCCCGTATAGCCTTCGGCACTCACTTCACGCTTGTAGGCATCGCCTTCCAGCAATTCAAGACTGGTGTTGCCATAGCGCTCCCACAGCGCCTTGTGCTCCTTGAGTCCCTTGAGCTGACGCGCATTGCAGGCGGCAAACAGATTGCCTTCGCGCAGGTCACAATCGATGCCATAACCGGCGATACGCTCACGAATGATGCGGTTGCCTTCAAAGGCCATGTCCCCCAGCGCACGTGCCGTCTGGGCGCCGAAACGCTCCTCGATCACATCCATGTCGCGGCTGTAGCTGTTGACGATCTGCCCGCCATTGCGACCGGATGCGCCGTAACCCACGCGAGCGGCCTCCAGCACCATCACCTTGAGGCCCTGCTCGGCCAGGTGCAGCGCCGCCGAGATGCCGGTGAAGCCAGCCCCGACGACGCAGACATCACAGCTGACATCTCCCGCTAGCGGGGGCCGTTCGGGCACGGCATTGGCTGAGGCGGCATACCAGGAGGCAGCATGTTCCAGGGGCAGAGAGGCACTCATGACAATTTCCTTGTGGTTATTTTAATCAACATGAAAGCACGATATCACGGATCATCGAGCCAATCACGCCGACTTTGACATGCAATAATCACCACAAGCAGCGACCTGCCAACACAGAGTGCACCACCTGAAACGCCGAGAGGCCGTGACGACTGTCACGACCTCTCGGCTCCCTCATGGGCATGCCCCGCAGGGTGAGATACACAGTGCTAGACACACAGGACATGTCCCGAAGGGCTAGACACGCAGCAGCAGGTGCTCCCGCTCCCACGAGCTGATGACCTGGAAGTACTCACGATGCTCGGCGCGCTTGACGGCCAGATAGCTCTTCACGAAGCGCTCGCCGAGAATATCCGCCAACGGCTTGCAGGAGTGCAGCGCATTCAGTGCCGGCCCGATATCGTCCGGCAGGCTGTTGCCGCCCTCCCAGGCAGAGCCCACGGCCGGCGGACGTGGCTCGATCTGCGCCATCATGCCCAGATAGCCGCAGGCCAGCGAGGCAGCCATCACCAGATAGGGATTGGCGTCGGCGCCGGCCAGACGGTTCTCGACCCGCGTCCCCTCGGCATCTGACACCGGCACCCGCAAGCCGACGGTGCGGTTGTCAAAGCCCCACTCCACGTTGATCGGTGCGGAGCCACTGGTCTCGCTGCGCATCAGGCGGCGATAGGAATTAACGTTGGGCGCGAAGAACGGCATCGCGGACGGCATGTAGGTCTGCAAGCCGCCGATGAAGTTGCGAAACAGGGTGCTGGCCCGCCCTTCATCATCCGCGAACAGGTTCCTGCCGGTCGAGACATCCACCAGGCTCTGATGGATATGCATCGAGCTGCCCGGCTGATAGGCCATCGGCTTGGCCATGAAGGTACCGTACATGCCGTGGCGCAATGCCGTCTCGCGCAGCGTGCGCTTGAACATCACGACCTGATCGGCCAGCGCCAGCGGGTCACCATGCTCGAAATTGACCTCCATCTGCCCGGCGCCCTCCTCATGGATCAGGGTATCGAGATCCAGCCCCATGGCCTCGCAGTAGTCATACATCTCCTCGAAGAGCGGATCGAACTCATTGACCGCATCGATGGAATAGGACTGACGGCTGCTCTCCTGACGACCGCTGCGTCCGATGGGCGGCTCCAGTGGATAGTCGGAGTCCTTGTTGGTCTTGACGAGATAGAACTCGGCTTCGGGGGCCACCACCGGCTTCCAGCCGCGTGCGGCATACAGCGCCAGCACTCGCTTGAGCACATAGCGCGGCGACAGCTCCACCGGATCACCATTGAGGTAATAGCAGTCATGGATGATCTGCGCGGTGGGGTCTTCCGCCCATGGCACCAGATAGACGGCACTGGTATCCGGGATCAGCTGCATGTCCTGCTCGGCCGGATTCCAGAAGCGGCTGTCTTCATCATCCGGATACCCGCCGGTGACGGTCTGGATGAAGATGGAGTCCGGCAGGCGCGGTCGCCCACCATTGAGGTACTTGCGCGCCGGCATGATCTTGCCCTTGAGAATGCCGGTCAGGTCGGTGACCAGACATTCCACCTCGGTGATGCCATGTGCCGTGAACCATTCCTGCAGCACGGCTTCGTCGTCTTCGCGACCAGTGGGTTCGTACTTCATGACACCTTCCTTGAACGCTACAGGGCAGGCCACGCGCTCGGCAGCCTGCTTCGATAGACCCGATTGCCAGCGCTCAGCGCGCCTTCACCTCGGACCACAGCTGCTGGAATATCTGCAGCTGCTCGCCGGAGAGACTCGGTGAAAAACGCAGTCGCGCCATGTCCTCTTCGGAGGGCTGAATCGGTGGCTGAGTCAGCACCTCATCCAGATACGGCTCTGCCGCGGCATTGGGGCTGGCGTAGTAGTTGTAGTTGGAGAGCTGCGCGCCGACCCGGGCATCGAGAATGAAGTTGATGAAGGCATTCGCCAGCTCCGGGTGCGGCGCCCTGGCGGGAATCATCATCGAATCCACCCACTTCTCGGTGCCCTCTTCGGGGATGACGAACTTGATGTCAGCGAAGGACTCCGGATTTTCCTCACGATAGAACAGGTAGTCGCCATTGAAGGACAGCCCGGCATGCGTGACCTTGCGCGCCAGCTGCTGAAGCGCGGGCGTGCCGTCGGAGAAGCCGCTGAAATTGCCGCGATGCTTGGTCTCGATCAGCAACCTGGCGGCCTCGCGCCAGTCGTCGAGATCCGTGCAGTCATAGCCATGGCCGAGATAGGCGCAGGCGATGCCCATGCTGACCTGACCACCGGTCATCAAGCCGAACGGCCAGGCATCATTGACGGTCGGATCAAACACCATCGACCAGCTCTTGGGCGCTTCCTTGAAGGTGCTGGCGTTGTAGACAAGCCCGGTGACACCCCACTGATAGGGCGCGGCATAGTCGAGCCCCTCCCCCAGCACCGGATCACGGAACTGCTCGGCGAGATTGGCCAGATTCGGCACCTTGTCCTTGTCGAGCTTCTGCACCAGGCCCATCTCGATCAGGCGCGGTACGTAGTAGCTGGAGGGCACGATGATGTCGTACTGGGAGACACCCCCGGCATTCAACTTGGCGACCATTTCCGGCTGCGAGTTGTAGTAGTTCTCGACCACCTCGACGCCGAACTTCTCCTCGAAGGCGGTGATGATTTCCGGGTCCATGTACTGGGTCCAGTTGAAGAGATACAGCTTCCTGTCTTCGGCCTGGACGCCACCGGCCAGCAACAGGCTGGCGATGGCCGCAGCGAAACGCAGCGTGTCAGTTGTCATCGTGATGCTCCATGCGTGGCTTCGACTCAGACATCAATCAGAGCTCCCTCGGTTCAGAGCTCCCTCGGTTCAGCGCGACTGCACCTCAGACCACAGTTGCTGAAATACCTGCAGTTGTTGGCCGGAGAGACTCGGTGAGAAACGCAGGCGCGCCATGTCATCCTCAGAGGGCTGAATCGGTGGCTGAGTCAGTACCTCATCCAGATACGGCTCCGCGGCGGCGTTGGGGCTGGCGTAGTAGTTGTAGTTGGAGAGCTGCGCGCCGACCTTGGCATCCAGAATGAAGTTGATGAAGGCGTTCGCCAGCTCCGGGTGCGGTGCCTTGGCCGGAATCATCATCGAATCCACCCACTTCTCGGCACCTTCGTCAGGAATCACGAACTTGATGTCAGCGAAGGACTCCGGGTTTTCCTCCAGATAGAACAGGTAGTCGCCGTTATAGGACAAGGCGCCATGGGTGACCTTGCGCGCCAGCTGCTGAAGCGCCGGCGTGCCATCGGAGAAGCCGCTGAAGTTGTCGCGGTGCTTGGTCTCGATCAGTAGCCTGGCGGCTTCGCGCCAGTCATCCAGGTCGGTGCAGTCGTAGCCGTGTCCCAGATAGGCACAGGCAGACCCCATGCTGACCTGGCCGTCACCCATCAGGCTGAAGGGGTAATCGCCATTGACGGCGGGATCAAACAGCAAGGACCAGCTCTTGGAAGCGTCCTTGAAGGTGCTGGCGTTGTAGACCAGCCCCGTCACGCCCCATTGATACGGGGCGGTATATTCGGCGCCCGGATCGAAATTCGGGTCACTGAACTGCTCGGCGACATTGGCCAGGTTCGGGACCTTGGCCTTGTCGATCTTCTGCACCAGGCCGGTTTCGATCAGACGCGGCACGTAATAGTTGGACGGCACGATGATGTCGTACTGGGAGACGCCGCCCGCGTTGAGCTTGGCCAGCATTTCCGGCAGCGAGTTGTAGTAGTTCTCGACTACCTCGACGCCGAACTTCTCCTCGAAGGCGGTGATGATTTCCGGATCCATGTACTGGGTCCAGTTGAAGAGATACAGCTTCTTGTCTTCGCCCTGGACGGCACCTGCCAGCAGCAGACTGCCGATGGCGACAGCGAAACGCAGCGTGTTGTTTGTCATTGTGATGCTCCGCTCAACGTGCTTGAGAAGTGATGGGACGTGCGTGATGAATGATCAGGCCCGACGTCGGCAAGGACAGCAGTGTCAGACCGCCTGTGGATATTGCGTATGCTCACGACGCCGCGCGCCGGCGCGACAGCACCAGACTCATGAGCGCCGCCAGGGCGACCGCCGCCATCATCAACGTGGCGATGGCATTGATTTCAGGAGTCACGCCCTTGCGTATCGCGCTCCAGATGTAGATGGGCAAGGTGGCGCTCTCCGGTCCGGCGGTGAAGAAACTGATCACGAAATCATCCAGCGACAGCGTGAAGGAGAGCAGGAAGCCCGAGATCAATGCCGGCTTGAGTGTCGGCAACATGAAGAACTGCACGCGCTGCCGCGGTGTCGCATAGAGGTCCTTGGCCGCCTCGAACAGCGTCGGGTCCAGCCCGACGAAGCGCGAGTAGACGATCAACGCCACGAACGGCACCTGGAAGGTGACATGTGCGATGGTCATGGTGGCCAGTCCCGGCGACAGCAGACCGGTCAGCTCATTGATCTTGACGAAGAAGGTCATTTCCGAGATCCCGAACACGATGTCCGGCAGCACGATGGGCAGATAGATCAGCACGATCAGCCAACCCAGCTTGCGGTGACGATGGCGATACATGCCATACCCGATCAGCGTGCCGATCATCAGCGCCAGCAATGACGACACCACCGCCAGCAGCAGCGAATTGCCCAGCGCCGACAGAATCGCGTCATTGCCCAGCAGGCGCCGATACCAGCGCAGCGACACGCCAGTGAAGCTGGCGGCACTGTTGGAGGCATTGAAGGAAAACAGCATCACCACGATCAGCGGCAGATACAGAAAACCGAGCGTCAGCCACCAGAAGCCCCGCAATCCCTTGTGAAAGCTCCCGCGCCTCATATCACCACCTCTTCACCGCCGCCCAGCCGCTTGCCGATGCGGCGCATGGCGTAGAGACCAATGAAAGTGGCGATCAGCATCAGGATCGCGCCCGCCGCCCCCAGCGGCCAGTTGGCGCTGCCAGCGAACTGATTGGCGACCAGATTGCCCAGCATCATGCCCTTGCCGCCGCCCAGCAGCTCCGGAATCACGTACATGCCGAAGGCCGGAATCGCCACCAGCACGACACCCGCCAACAGCCCCGGCAGTGTCTGGGGGAAGACCGCGTGCCAGAAGGCCTTGAGCGGCGAGGCGTAGAGGTCCTGCGCCGCCTCCACCAGTGAAAGATTCAACTTCTCGAAGGCGGCGTACAGCGGCAGCACCATGAACGGCAGGAAGTTGTAGACCAGCCCCAGAGTGACCGCGAAATTGGACGGATAGAGCCCCATGTTGGGCGCGATCATGCCCATGGCTTCCGCCAGCTCCGCCAGCGGCGTGCCCGGCGCCAGCAGATTCATCCAGCCGAAGGTGCGAATGACCTGATTGGTCCAGGACGGCACCACCACCGCCAGCAGCATGATCGGCCGCCAGCGCTGGTCTGACTGCGAGATGTAATAGGCGATCGGATAGGCCACCAGCACCACCAGCACAGTGGAAAGCACGGTCTGCCACAGCGAGCGCCCCAGCGTCATCAGGTTGCCCGGGCTCCAGCCGAGAAAGCCCTGTCCGGCCAGCTGCTGAAACGAGGTCAATGACAACGGCATTTCCGGCAGCCCATAGGGGCCGTTGGTCATGAAGGCCACGCTCATCAGATAGAGACTGGGCAGCACCAGAAAGACGATGATCCACAGTGCACCGGGCGCGACCGTCAGCAACAGGTGGCGTGACTCGGCGACCACCGCGCGGCTGCGCGCAGTGGCCAGGGTTGCGTGATAGGCCATCGTCATTCCCCCAGCGTGATCAGGTCTTGCGCGGCGACCACCACATCGACCTGGTCGCCGACTTCCGGCAACTGGCCACCCCGGTTGTTGACCACCACCTGCACGCTGACACCCGCTACCTCGACGCGATATTCGGCGTGGCTGCCGCGGTAGAGTCGCTCCTGCACCCGGCCCGGCAAGTGATTTTCCAGCACGTCGTGACGCTCGAACTCGCTGGCGGGTCGCCGGCGCAGGTCCAGCGTCTCGGGACGCAACAGCAGCAGACTGCCAGTGCCCGGCGCCTGTGCGGTCAGTACGCCCAGCGGCGTGGTCAGTCGGATGGCGTCACTGCGGCTGTCATCGCGAGCCGTGACGTCGAACAGATTGGCATGGCCCATGAAGCGCGCCACGAAGGCATTGGCCGGACGCTCGTAGATCTCACGCGGCGAGCCCACCTGCTGGAGGCTACCGCTGTCGAGCACCGCAATGCGGTCCGACATCACCATCGCTTCCTGCTGATCATGGGTAACGAAGACGAAGGTCATGCCCAGGCGCTTCTGCAGGCGCAGCAGCTCGATCTGGATCTGGCTGCGCAGGCCGGCATCCAGCGCCGACAGCGGCTCATCCAGCAGCAGCACATCCGGCTCGCAGACCAGCGCCCGCGCCAGCGCGATGCGCTGACGCTGACCACCGGAGAGCTGGTCGACTCGGCGATCGATCAGGCTGCCCAGCTTGATGAACTCCGCCATCTCGGCAACCCTGGCCTCGCGCTCCCGGGGGGCGACACCGCGCATCTTCAGGCCGAATGCCAGGTTGTCGCGCACCGACAGATGCGGAAACAGCGCATAGGACTGGAAGACCGTGTTGACGCTGCGCTGATGCGGCGGCACCTCGGTGACGTCCCGCCCGCCGATCACCACCTGACCTTCATCCAGCGCCTCGAGACCGGCCAGAATCCGCAACAGTGTCGTCTTGCCACAGCCCGAAGGCCCCAGCAGCGTGAAGAACTCGCCGGGCTGGATGCTCAGGTCCACGCCATCCAGCGCCGCCACCTCATTGCCGAAGCGCTTGTGCAGCCCCTTGAGCTGGATGGAGGATGCCGCGCGTCGCGGCAGCGCGGGCTGATCCGCCTTCGCGCCTTGGCTCTCGCCGATGCTCTCATTGACGGTATCGCCAAGGTTCTCACCGGCGTTATCGTCGAAGCCCTCACCGACATGTTCACAGACGCTCTCGCTGGCGTGCGTGCCGCCAGGCGCCCGCGCGCCGGCAGGCTTTCTCGTCGTGTGCTGCTCGGGCGTACCAGCGTCCTTGCCATCCACCGCGCTCATCGCGCCTCCCTTGCGATTACTCACCAGTCGTTTCCAGCTCTTGGGCTGTCGGGGTGTTCAACAGTGTCAAATGTGCAGCACCTTCATCATGGCCTCGGCCTAGAGCCGATCACGCAACGTGTAGAAGCTGGTCGCCAGGACCAGCAGAGGAGTTCGCAGCCAGCGCCCACCCACAAAGGGGCGGTGCGGCATGGCGGCAAAGATATCGAAACGTTCTGCCTGACCGGCGATGGTCTCGGCGACCAGCTTGCCCGCCAATCCTGCAAGCGACATGCCATGTCCCGAGTAGCCCTGAGCGTAATAGACATTCGGCGCGAGACGCCCGAAGTCCGGCGCGCGGTTCATGGTGATGGCCACGTCGCCGCCCCAGCGGTAATCGATCGCCACGCCATCGAGCACCGGAAACAGGCGGCGAATCTTGCTGTCCATGCGCGCCTTGAGGCCACG
This sequence comes from Cobetia sp. 2AS, assembly GCF_029846355.1. Taxonomy (NCBI): domain Bacteria; kingdom Pseudomonadati; phylum Pseudomonadota; class Gammaproteobacteria; order Oceanospirillales; family Halomonadaceae; genus Cobetia; species Cobetia sp. 2AS. The sequence continues at coordinate 92,250 of NZ_JARWKQ010000001.1, read as the reverse complement.
CGGCTCCTGACCGGTATAGCTCACCTCACCGCCATACAGCAGGCGCCTGTCGGCAGAAAGACTGTAGTAGTCGAGCACGAAGTTGGCATCGGAAAGCGCGTCATCCTGCGGCAGGACCTGCGCGACCTGAGCCTCGCTGAGCGGTTCGGTGGCGACGATGTAATTGGCGACGCGCATGATGCGCTCTTCCAGCGAGGCGACGAGGCCATTGAGGTAGGCATTGGTGGCCACGACCACGAATTCGGCGCTCACGCAGCCATGCTCGGTTTGGATACGAGCACGCCGTGAGGTGCCATCGGGTGTATCGCCGCTCCGGCCGTGGTCGAGCTGACGCACCCGGCTCTGTTCGCAGAGCGTGACGCCGGCCTGCTGGGCAGCTCGCGCAAGTCCGAGGGTATAGTTGAGCGGATGCAGATGACCGCCCTCACCATCATGCAACGCGCCCGGATAGGCGTCGGTGACGACCCGCTCGCGCAGCGCATCGCCCTGCAGCCACTGCAGCGCGTGATAGTCGTAATCGCGTGCCATGCGCGCCTGGAACTCCTGCAGTTCGCGCACATGACGCGGCTTGACCGCGGCATGCAGGTAGCCCTGGGTGAAATCGCAGGGAATCTGATGCCGGGCGACCAGCTCGGCGGTCAGGCGCACGGACTCGCGGCTCATCTCCCAGATGGCGCGTGCCTGCTCGCGCCCCAGCGCCTTCTCGACCGTCGCGATATCGGTGCCGAGCCCCGGCAGGATCTGGCCGCCACTGCGCCCGGAGGCCCCGAAACCGATGGTCTGCGCTTCCAGCAGAATGACCGAATAGCCACGCTCGGCGAGATGCAGCGCAGCGGAGCAGCCCGTGACACCGCCGCCGATCACGCAGACATCGGCTCGCTGCTCACCGACAAGAGGCGGGCATGGGTCAAGCGTCACACGCTGGCTGGCCTGGTAGTAGGAATACGAGCCAGCACACTCGCTCTGCGTGCCTGATCTGAAGCCGCCCATGCACCTCCTCATCCGCTCTTGTTGAGTTTATTCACCATCGACTGGAGTATTTTCGATATTTACCACACGTTTCGCTGGAATGCTGCATGTTGATTGCGCTGCATGGGAGAAATCTTCAACACCCCATGGCATTGGCGCACCCTGGTGGTGCGCTCACGCGGCATGCGACAAAAAAGCCCCGCCAGCCAGAAAGGCTGCGGGGCTTATTAGAGATATGCCGTCGATTTGACCGGCTACATCATGACGCTTGACCACACACCTGGCAGCCGGGGTCGCGCTTGAGGCCCATGCGCCGCCATTCACCGCTCAGGCCATCGAAGGTGGCCAGGCCGCGATGCACGCTGCCGGCACCGCTGATCAGCTTGAGCGCTTCCAGCGCCTGGAAGGCGCCGATGATGCCGACCAGCGGCGCGATGACCCCGCTCTCGGCACAGGTCAGCTCTTCATCGCCCAGCTCATCCGGCGGATACAGGCAGCCATAACACGGCGCCTGTGGCTCACGGCGATCGAACACCGCCAGCTGGCCGGAGAAGCGTATCGCGGCGCCGGACACCAGCGGGGTGCCCGCTGCCACGCAGGCGGCGTTGATCGGGAAGCGCGAGCTGAAGCGATCGGTGCAATCGAGCACCACGTCTGCGGCGGCCACCTGCTCGGACAGCGCCTCACCCTGCAGGCGCTCTGACAACGCGATCACCTCGGTATCGGGATTGATCGCCAACAGCGAGGCGGCGAGTGATTGCGCCTTGGGCTGATCGATGTCGGCGTCACCATGGGCGATCTGGCGCTGCAGATTGGAGAGCTCGACGTGGTCATCATCGGCCACCACCAGGGTGCCGATGCCCGCGGCTGCCAGATAGAGCGCTGCCGGGCAGCCCAGACCACCCGCCCCGATCACCAGAACCCGCGCCGCCAACAGGCGCTGCTGCCCGGCGATGTCGACCTGAGGGAGCAGGATCTGGCGCGAGTAGCGCAGCAATTGCGAATCTTGCATGGGAGAAAAGCCGCCTATCGGTAAATGAAGTGAGAAGCCATGAGCCCTGCCTGGCAACAGCAGGGCATGCCATTACTTGGCATCCAGCTCCTCGATATCGGGCACATGCAGCGAGAACTGCTCCTTGACCTCTTCCATCACCACATAACTCTTGGATTCCTTGACGCCGGGCAGCGTCAGCACCACATCGCCGAGCAGCTGACGATAGGCGGACATTTCCGGAATCCGGCACTTGAGGATGTAGTCGAACTGACCGGAGACCAGATGACATTCCTGGATCTGCGGCAGCTTGGAGACGGCGCGGCGGAACTCATCGAACACCGACGGCGACTGCGTCTCGAGACTGATCTCGACGAAGACCAACAGATTGGCCTTGAGCGCCTTGGGGTCGAGTACCGCCTTGTAACCGCGGATGACGCCGGCACGCTCGAGGCGCTTGACGCGCTCCAGGCACGGCGTGGTGGAAAGGCCGACTTCCGAGGCGAGGTCGACATAGGAGATACGGGCATTCTCTTGCAGGCAACGCAGAATCTTGAGGTCGATGCGGTCCAGAGAGCGTGATTTTGCTTTCATTGTAATAGTTTTCCCAGCAGGGTGACTTGCAGCAGGATCATCCGTGCTCCTGGCTTCCGTGCAGTCAGGCCGTCGGATAACAAGGGGGTTATCAGATGACCATGCCAATCATGCAGGTTCATTACTATCATACCCGGCCAACAGGGGATACGCCTTCACTGGCGGTACTGTGACGAGGATTCCACGCAGACTCCACTGAAAACGGTGGAATGCACTACAGGGGTGCCAAGCGCGAGGACGTCAGTGGGGACCACGCACGGGCGCCACTACACGGGCACCGCTAGACGGTGCCCGGCGAGCATCAGGCCAGCTTGCCCAGCGTGATGCGTTCGCGCCCGCCCAGGTCTTCCAGGGTCTCGACGTCGACGAAGCCGCCGGCACGCAGTGCCTCGCGCACTTCATTGCCCTGGGTGAGGCCATGCTCCAGCATCAGGTGGCCGCCTGCGGCCAGGTGCTGCGGCGCAGTGGCGATCAGATGCAGGAAGTCCGCCAGCCCTGCCTCGGCCGCGACCAGCGCCGAGCGCGGCTCGAAGCGCACATCGCCCAGCGCAAGATGTGGGTCATCATCGGCCAGATAAGGGGGGTTGGCGGTAATCAGCGCAAAGCCGCTCTCGGTGACGGCACTGAACCAGTCACTTTGGCGGAATTCGGCATTGGCGATCGCCAGACGCTCGGCATTGCCGCGGGCAAGCTGCACGGCTTCCTCGATGAGATCGACCCCCAGCACCTGCCACTGCGGGCGATGACGCGCAAAGGCCAGCGCGATGGCACCGGTGCCGGTGCCGAGATCCAGCAGCTTGCCGCTGGTGGCCTCGGCCAGTTCCAGCGCGCACTCCACCATCACCTCGGTGTCCGGGCGCGGAATCAGCGTGGCCGGCGAACAGGCCAGCGTCAGGCCATAGAACTCACGCCGCCCGAGCAGATGCGCCACGGGATGGCCCTCGGCGCGACGCGCCAGCAGCGCCTCGAAACGTGCCACGCCCTCGGCGCCCGCCTCGCTCTCGAGGTCACGATCGCCCCAGGTGTAGAACCAGGTGCGCTCTCGTCCCATTACCTCGCCCAGCAGCAGCTCGGCATCCAGACGCGGAGAATCGCTGCCCGCCTCGCTCAGACGGGCAGTCGCGGCTGCCAGGGTGACATCGATTCTCACCTTATTGCTCCTGCAGTGCAGTCAGCTGATCGGCCTGGTATTCCACCACCAGTGGCTCGATCACTTCGTCCAGCTGGCCGGCGATCACTTCATTGAGCTTGTAGAGCGTCAGGTTGATGCGGTGATCAGTCAGACGCCCCTGCGGGAAGTTGTAGGTACGGATACGCTCGGAGCGATCCCCCGAGCCGACCAGCTTGCGACGGGCATCGGAGGTGGCCTGTGCCTGGGTGTCCACGGCGGCCTGCTTGAGGCGCGCCGCCAGCAGTGACATGGCGCGCGCACGGTTCTTGTGCTGGCTGCGCTCGTCCTGACACTCCACCACCACGCCGGTGGGCAGGTGGGTAATGCGAATCGCGGAATCGGTAGTGTTGACGTGCTGACCACCGGCGCCGGAGCTGCGATAGGTGTCCACGCGCAGGTCGGCCGGATTGATGTCGACGTCACCGACTTCATCGGCCTCGGGCATCACTGCCACGGTGCAGGCCGAGGTATGGATACGCCCCTGGGATTCGGTGGCGGGCACACGCTGCACGCGGTGCGCGCCGGACTCGAACTTGAGGCGCGAGTAGACGCCCTCGCCCTTCACGCGGGCGATGACTTCCTTGAAGCCGCCGTGCTCGCCGTGGCTGGCGCTTACGGTCTCGACCTTCCAGCCCTTGAGCTCGGCGTAGCGCGAATACATCTTGAACAGGTCACCGGCGAACAGCGCAGCCTCGTCACCGCCCGTGCCGGCACGCACCTCGAGGAAGACGTTGGCACCATCATCCGGGTCACGCGGAATCAGCAGCTGGGTGATCTCGGCTTCCAGCGTCTCGAGCGCCGCATCGGTATCGCGGACTTCCTCACGCGCCATGTCGCGCATCTCGGGATCACTGTCCTCCGCCATCGCCAGCGCGGCGTCACGGTCTTCGTTCAGGCCGCGATGGCGGCGCCATGCCTCGATCAATGGCTCAAGCTCGGCATACTCCCGCGACAGGTCGCGGAACCTGGCCTGGTTCCCGATCACTTCGGGCTCCGACAACAGTGCGGAGATCTCCTCGAAGCGGTCATGGAAGGTGTCGAGCTTGGTGATGAGGCTGTCTTTCATGAAGGGTCCTGTGATGAATCAGCCGGCGCGAGCAGAAGCGTCTGGGCCGTCTGAAGAATATCCTGGCGATCGTCTCCCGAGGCCTGGCGCAGTGCCAGCGTCGGGTGATGCATGAAGCGATTGGCCAGCTGGCGTGCCAGCTGCGCGACCACTTCCTGGGGGTCGCGTCCCTGATCGAGCTCCGCCAGCGCCTGCGCCTCGCATTCGGCGCGCAGTTGCTCGCCATGGCTGCGGTAGCGCTTGATGACTTCGCCGCCACTGCGCACCCGCTTGAGGTGCAACCAGGCGTTGACGCCCTGGCGAATCAGCTCTTCTGCCTGGGCAGCGGCCAGCTCACGGTGGCGACGATTCTCGTCGATCACTTCCTGCAGATCATCGACCGTATAAAGGAAGACGTCGTCGAGGTCGCCGACCTGCGGCTCGATATCTCGCGGCACGGCGATGTCGACCATGAACACCGGCTTGTAGCGGCGCTTCTTGAGTGCGCGTTCCACCATGCCCTTGCCGAGAATCGGCAGTTGGGAAGCGGTGGAGGCTATCACGATATCGGCATTCTCGAGGGCATGCGGAATGCCTTCCAGGCCGATGGCGCTCCCGCCCAGCTCATCGGCCAGACGCTCGGCGCGCGATACGGTGCGGTTGGCGATGCACAGGTTGGCGATGCCCGCTTCCTTGAGATGGCGCGCGACGAGCTCGATGGTCTCGCCAGCACCGATCAACAGGGCATTGGCCCGCGAGAAGTCATCGAAGATGTGGCTGGCCATGCTGACGGCGGCGTAGGCCACCGAGACGGGGTTCTCGCCTATACCGGTCTCGGTACGTACCTGCTTGGCGACCTGGAAGATATGCTGGAAGAGCTGCTCGAGCTCACCGCCCAGCCCCACCGAGTTGCGCGCGAACTGATAGGCGTCCTTGAGCTGGCCCAGAATCTGCGGCTCGCCCAGCACCATCGAGTCCAGCCCCACCGCGACACGGATCAGATGGCGTACCGCCTCTTCTCCCAGATGCTGATAGCTGCAACGCGACAGCTCCTCCACCGGCAGGCGGTGAAAACGCCCCAGCCACTCGAGCACCGACTTGGCGCCATCGCTGGTCACGCAGTAGAGCTCGGTACGGTTGCAGGTCGACAGCACCGCCGCTTCGGAGACCGCCGGCAGGCGCTTCAATTCGCCCAGCGCGGCATCGAGCTGCGCGGGCGTGAAAGCAACGCGCTCGCGCACGTCAACGGCGGCGGTGCGGTGATTGATGCCAAGGGCAAGAAGGGTCATGGAGTCAGTCGTCAGGGTCTGGCCGGCAGGAATCGGCGTCAATGTCAGGCGGCTCTCGGTGCTGGCCTGCCGCGAGGCCAAGGCCAGGACAGCAGGTAATCCGCGCAGGCTCGGTGCCTTTACACCTGTCGACTCAATGGGGACAAAGGCGGCTGACATAAAGGCACACAGGGCTGCCGAAGCGGCTGAGATCGTAATATTAGCGCGCTCATTCTACCACAGCGTCTGGACCACGCGACCCCGCAGCACGTCGCAGCCGATGAGGATTTTCCATGATGCTGGCAGGCTATCGCTATCAGCCCGCGCGGCGTATCTGTCGGCATACGAGGCATCCGGTGGGTCATGCCACTTCCTCGCGTCGGCAACGCTATCCCCGCTCGCCGCCAGCCGTTATGCTGCGAGACACGACGCCTTCGTCAGCGCCACGCTGCGCGCATGACCCGGCCTGCGGCTCGACCGCCCCGTTCCCTCATCCTGCCCCCACTGACAAACGCGAGGTTGCATGCACGCTTCGACTGCCGCTGAACATAGCCCCCCGCACGCGCACACCACCCTTGATGCCCCCCGTCGCCCACGCGGCGGGTGGAAGTCCTGCGTCGTGGGCGGGTTGCTGCTGGGCATGACCGGCTGTCAGTCGATGAGCAACTCCGCGCCCCTGATGGCGCAGCCCGACCCGCTGGCCACGGCGCCGCCCATCCAGCAGGGCCTCGATGCCGACAGCCTCAATCAGCTGCTGAGCGCCGAACTCGCCGGACAGCGCGGGGACTACCCCCGCGCCGCCAATGGCTATCTGGCCGCCAGCCGTCACTTCGATGACCCGGAACTGGCGCGCCGCGCCGTGCTCGCGGCTCGTTTCGCCGACAACCCGGCCCTGCTGGAGCGCGCCGCCGAACGCTGGCAGCAACTCGACGAGTCCGCCAGCGAGCCCGGCATCATCCGCGCCCGCCTGGCGGTCGAGCGAGGCGACTGGCAGGCCGCACTCGAGCAGCGCCTGATGCTCACCGCCAGTGGCGGCAATGGCAATCTGGCGACCCTGGCCGAGCAGGCGATCGATGCCGGTGCCGAGCTTGAACCCCTGCTGGCGATGCTGGAGACGCATATCGCCCAGTATCCCGAGCAGCCGATGCCCGAGATTGCCGCGGCATTGTTCGAGGCTGCGCTGGGCGATGAGACAGCGGCGCGTGCACGCCTGGTGCGCCTGGAAAGTGCTCACGCCACACTGGCGGAGCTATGGCTGGCGCGCAGCGAGATCGAACGCAGTGCGGGGCGTCTCGAGGCGGCGCGGCGCGCGGTGGCCCGAGGCCTTGAGATCGCTCCCGATGACAGCCGCCTGATCCTGAGCGCCGCGCAGACCGAACTGGCCAGCGGCGATCTGGACGCGGCACGCGAACGCATCGACAGCCTCATCACCCGCCACCCCAACGCGCCACGCCTGCGCCTGGCGCTGGCCAGCCTCTATCTTGATGCCGATTCCCCCGAGGACGCCCATCGCCTGCTGCTGCCGCTGCTTGATGAAGACCCGGTGCCGGACGCCGCCTACGCCCTGCTGGGGCTGGCCGCCGAGTCCAGCGGCGACGTCGACAACGCCATCCTTTACTACCGTCAGGTGCCGGACGGCGAGCGCTACATTTCCAGCCGCGCCCGCGCCGCCCAGTTGCTGGTCGAACACGAGCGCACGGACGAGGCCCGTCAGTTCCTGGCCGTGGAACGCCTGCGCCATCCGCGTCATGCCATGACGCTGCTCAGCTTCGAGATCGACCTGCTCGACTCCCAGGAGGCGCATGCCGAAGCCGATGCCCTGCTCAGCAGCAGCATCACCACGCGCCGCAAGGCACTTGCGCAAGCCATCGCCGCCCAGGAGGCCGACACGCGCAACACGCTGGAAAGCGAGCTGGGCAGCCTGTTGTTCCTGCGCGGCATCCGCCGTCTGGAAGATGATCAGCTGGGCGGCATGGAAGAAGACCTGCGGGAAGTCATCGCGCTGGAACCCGACAACGCCAGCGCCTACAACGCGCTCGGCTACACCCTGCTGGTGGAGACGGACCGCCTCGAGGAAGCACTGGCCTTGATCGAGCGCGCCCATGCGCTGTCGCCCGACGACGCGGCCATTCTGGATAGCCTCGGTTGGGGCCGCTATCTGACCGACGACCTCGACAATGCGCTGGCACCACTGGAAGCCGCCTGGGCCCAGCAGCAGGATGCCGAGATCGGCGCCCATCTCATCGAGGTGCTATGGGCGCTGGGCCGCGAGGATGAAGCCCGTGGCCTGGCGGTAGAGCTGAGCGAGCGCTTCGAAGAAGCCAGCGAGCTCGAAGCCCTGTTCCAGCACATCCCCGAGCTGCGCCCGGTCGTCGACGCGCCCTGAAGGGCACTGCCACGCTACCCGGCACTTTCTGCCCACTGGCGAGTCCATTATCCTGACCCGTCAGTGAGTGGAGTCTCACTCACCGTCACTCATCTTCTCGCCATCCGGAAGGCCTTCGCGTCATGATCACTTCTCCCCTGTCACTCCCCCTGCTGGGCCAGGCACGCCGCCTGCTCGGGCCAGCCCTGCTGGCCATGACACTGGTACTCAGCGGCTGCGCCAGCCAGATGGCCAGCGACAATGCCGGTGATCTGACGCGCAGCGACGGTGACTGGCAGCAACAGGACGCGCAACTTGCCGCCCTGACCCACTGGCAGCTGGCAGGCAAGGTCGGCATTCGCACCCCCGAGGAAGGCCATAGCGCCAACCTCGACTGGCAGCAGGACGGCGATGACTACCACATGCTGATCACCGGCCCGCTGGGCGCGGGGCGCACGACTCTGGTGCGCGACGACGAAGGCGTGCGCCTCTCCTCCTCCGAGGGTGACTTCGAGGCCCCGGATGCCGAGAGCCTGATGCTGGCGCAACTGGGCTGGTCATTGCCGCTGGGTGCCCTCGACAACTGGGTGCGCGGCGTACCGGCCGCTGGCGAGCATGACATCGAGACAGATGAGCTGGGCTTCCCGACCATCCTCTACCAGGACGGCTGGGAAGTGGACTATCAGGATTGGACCCGCGCCGAAGGCCTGTGGCTGCCGCGCAAGATGAAGCTCTACTACGGCGACCTCACCGCCACGCTCATCGTCAACCAGTGGCAGGCGCTGTGATCGTGACACCTTCTCCTTCTTCCATGACGACCCCGACAGCCGCATCCGCATCGACCATGACTCTCACCCTGCCCGCTCCGGCCAAGCTCAACCGCATGCTGCATATCACGGGCCAGCGCGCCGATGGCTATCACGAGCTGCAGACGCTGTTCCAGTTCCTCGAGCACGGCGACAGCCTCAGCTTCACGCTGCGCGACGATGAGGCCATCCGCCTCTCACCGCCTATTGAAGGCGTGCCCGAAGAGGCCAACCTGATCGTGCGCGCCGCGCGCCTGCTGCGAGAAGCCGCACACGCGCAGGGCAAGGTCGCGTCACCCACCGCATTGCCCGGTGTCGATATCACGCTGGAGAAAGTGCTGCCGATGGGTGGCGGCCTGGGGGGCGGCAGCAGCGACGCCGCCACGACCCTGCTGGCGCTGGACAGACTCTGGGGGCTCGAGCTTGGCGAAGACGCCCTTGCCGAGCTCGGGCTGTCGCTTGGCGCGGATGTGCCGGTGTTCGTGCGCGGCTTCGCCGCCTGGGCCGAAGGCATCGGTGAACGCCTGGTGCCAGCCCCGCTGGACACCCCATGGTTCGTGGTGATCCACCCCGGTGTCGAGGTCGCGACACCGGCCGTGTTCGGCCACCCGCAATTGACACGTTCCAGCCTCGCGATTAGTATGGCGCGCGCACTGCAGGGGGGCCGCAACGACTGTGAAGTCGTGGTGCGCACTTTGTACCCGGCAGTCGCCGACGCCCTGGACTGGCTGGACCAGTTCGGCACCGCCAGACTGACGGGCACCGGCGCCTGTGTGTTCTGTGCGTTTGACGACGCACGACAGGCCAGCGAGGTGCTGGGTCGACTCGAACTCGAGCGCCCGATGTGGCACGCCTTCTCGGCACGCGGTTGCAATATCTCCCCTCTACATGCCGCTCTGGCTTCGGCCTGAGCACAGCAACTGGTTGAAGTGAACGTTGCTGGGGTATCGCCAAGTGGTAAGGCACCGGTTTCTGGTACCGACATTCCCAGGTTCGAATCCTGGTACCCCAGCCAATCCTGGCCGTTCCCGGTCAACCCGGAATTCTCCACTCCCGAGATCCCACAAGACTCCAAAGGTGGCTGCGCGTGTCAAAACTGATGGTATTCGCGGGGAATGCCAATCCCGCTCTCGCCCGCAAGGTAGCTGAAGCCCTCGATACCCGCCTGGGCCATGCAACCGTCGGTCAGTTCAGCGATGGCGAGATTGCGGTAGAAATCAACGAAAACGTTCGCGGCAAGGACGTCTTCATCATGCAGTCCACCTGCGCACCGACCAACGACAACCTGATGGAGCTGATCCTGATGGTGGACGCGTTGCGTCGTGCGTCTGCGGCGCGTATCACTGCGGTCGTTCCCTACTTCGGTTACGCCCGTCAGGACCGCCGCGTGCGCTCTGCTCGCGTGCCGATCTCGGCGAAGGTGGTCGCGGACATGATGGTCAAGGCTGGCGTCAATCGCGTCATGACCATGGACCTGCATGCCGATCAGATCCAGGGCTTCTTCGATGTGCCGGTGGACAACGTCTACGGCTCACCGATCCTGCTCGACGACATCGAACGTCAGAACTATGACAACCTGATCGTCGTCTCCCCGGATGTGGGCGGCGTGGTACGTGCCCGTGCCATCGCCAAGCAGCTCAACTGCGAGCTGGCCATCATCGACAAGCGTCGTCCCCAGGCCAACCAGGCCCAGGTGATGAACATCATCGGTGATATCAAGGACCGCACCTGCGTGCTGGTCGATGACATGATCGATACCGCCGGCACCCTGTGCAAGGCGGGCGAGGCACTCAAGGATCATGGCGCCAACCGCGTCGTGGCCTATGCGTCCCACGCGATCCTGTCCGGCCCGGCGGTCGACAACATCACCAACTCCGTCCTCGACGAAGTGGTAGTTGCCGACACCATCCCGCTGTCCGACGCCGCGCGTCGTTCCGGCAAGATCCGCCAGCTGACAGTCGCTGGCCTGATCGCCGAGGCGATCCGTCGCGTCAGCAATGAAGAATCCGTCAGCGCCATGTTCCACTGAGTCCTGTCGGCGGGCCCTGCTCGCCGCTGCTCGGGGAAGAGGCACTGACAACGGCAGATGATCCGTCATCTGCCGACAAGCGGCCGGCCCGGAAATCTCCGGGCCGGCCTCATGGATCCGGTAGCGCTCTGGTCGCGGGGGCTACCGGATTCTCATTAGACCCTTGAGGTATCTGCAAAATGAAACTGTTCAAACTGAATGCTGAAGTTCGTGAAGACCTGGGGAAAGGTGCGAGCCGCCGCCTGCGTCGTACGAACGACTTCGTGCCGGCCATCATCTACGGTGCCGACCAGGCTCCGACTCCGGTCATGATCGACAAGCCGAGCCTGTACAAGGCGGTTGACGATGAGGCGTTCTACTCCTCCATCATCACCCTGAATGTTGCAGGCAAGACCGAGAAAGTCGTCATCCGTGACCTGCAGCGTCACCCGTTCAAGCCGCTGCTGACTCACGTCGACTTCCTGCGCATCGATCCGAACCACAAACTGACCATGAACGTGCCGCTGCACATCACTGGTCAGGAAGCCTGTGTCGGTGTCAAGGACCAGGACGGCGTCCTGCACGTCCTGGCGACTGACGTCGAAATCAGCTGCCTGCCGGAAGCCCTGCCGGAATACCTGGAGCTGGACGTGTCCAAGCTGGAAGTTGGCCACACCCTGCACCTGTCCGACATCGCTCTGCCGGAAGGCGCCGAGTCCGTTGCCCTGTCCCACGGTGCCGATCACGACACCGCTGTGGTCAACGTCACTCGTCCGAACATCTCTGCTGACGCAGAAGATGCTGCTGAAGGCGAAGAAGCACCTGCTGCAGAATAACGCAGCCTGATCAAGGAGCCAGACAGCGCATGTCACGAGTGAAAGCGATCATCGGCCTCGGTAACCCGGGGAACGAATACGAAGACACCCGTCACAATGCCGGCGTCTGGCTCCTTGACGCTCTTGCGCGCCACGGTCACACCACGTTGCGTCCGGAACGCAAGTTCCATGGCCAATACGCGAAGGTCCACTTCGCCGGCCAGGATCTGCATTTGCTGTTCCCATCGACGTTCATGAATCGCAGCGGTCAGGCCGTGGCCGCATTGTGCAACTTCTACAAGCTCGCCCCGGATGAACTGCTCGTCGCCCACGATGAGCTGGACATCGACCCCGGCACCGCCCGCTACAAGCAGGGTGGCGGCCATGGCGGTCACAACGGGTTGCGCGACATCATCAGTGCACTGGGCAACGACAAGTCGTTCCATCGTGCCCGCATCGGCATCGGCCACCCCGGCAATGCCAAGCTGGTGACCAACTTCGTGCTCGGACGTCCCGGCAAGGCTGAACGCCAGGCCATCGACGACGCCATCGACGAAGTGGTGATGACCCTCCCCGACGCCATCAGTGGCGAATGGGCACGGGCCATGAATCGCCTGCATTCCTTCAAGAGCTGAACCTCTGCATCACCCCTCTCCGAATTTCGGTGATTCGCTCAGCGCATCACCTCGCTTGCGTGCGCGCGTCTCGCCACGCGATCAGCAACAAAAGGCATCATTTGTCGCGCGACATGCGCCCAATGGATGACCTCGGCGGCATGAGGCCTTACACTTCCCGCCTGTCTTCATTCCGTGCCTGCCCACTCGTTTCCCCGCATGCCCAGTGCCTGTGCACTCAGAGCCTGCTGGTCGAGACGACTGCCAGTGCCACGCCCCATTCGATACGTCACACCAGGATCTAGCGCCATGGGTTTCAATTGCGGCATCGTCGGCCTGCCGAACGTCGGCAAGTCCACTCTCTTCAATGCACTGACCAAGTCTGGCATTGACGCCGAGAACTTCCCCTTCTGCACCATCGAGCCGAACACCGGTATCGTGCCGATGCCTGACCCTCGCCTGAACGCGCTGGCCGAGATCGTCAAGCCGGAGAAGGTGATTCCGACCACCATGGAATTCGTCGATATCGCGGGTCTGGTCGCGGGCGCTTCCAAGGGCGAAGGTCTGGGCAACAAGTTCCTGGCCAACATCCGCGAGACCGACGCCATCGCGCACGTGGTGCGCTGCTTCGAGGATGACAACGTCATCCACGTCGCCAACCACGTCGACCCGGCCGCCGACATCGAGACCATCAACATCGAGCTGGCCCTGGCCGATCTCGACAGCGTCGAGCGCAGCATCCAGCGTCTGGCCCGCGTCGCCAAGGGCGGCGACAAGGAAGCCATCGCCACCAAGGCGGTATTGGAACGCATCCAGCCGCACCTGGCCGAAGGCCAGCCGCTGCGCAGCTTCGGCCTCAGCGATGACGACCTGAAGATCGTGCGCGGCTTCGGCTTCCTGACCCTCAAGCCGACCATGTACATCGCCAACGTCAGCGAGGAAGGCTTCGAGAACAATCCCTACCTCGATATCGTGCGCGGCATTGCCGCCAACGAAGGCGCCAGCGTCGTGCCGGTGTGCAACAAGATCGAAGCCGAGATCGCCGAGCTGGACGAGGAAGAGCGCGAGATGTTCCTCGACGAGCTGGGCATGGAAGAGCCGGGCCTGGACCGCGTCATCCGCGCCGGTTACGAGCTGCTGGGTCTGCAGACCTACTTCACCGCTGGCGTGAAGGAAGTGCGTGCCTGGACCGTCAAGATTGGCGCTACCGCACCGGAAGGCGCTGGTGTCATCCACACCGACTTCCAGAAAGGCTTCATCCGTGCCGAAGTCGTCTCCTATGACGACTTCATCGCCTACAGGGGCGAGCAAGGCGCCAAGGATGCCGGCAAGTGGCGTCTGGAAGGCAAGGACTACATCCTCAAGGATGGCGACGTGGTGCACTACCGCTTCAATGTCTGATGGCTCACCGGTGCCCGGCGACGCCCGGGCCCAGCTGACGCCCTGACAGCCTGTCCTGACAGAACGCCCCTGATCTCTCACGAGGTCAGGGGCGTTCTGCGTTGTGGCGCGGCAAACTGTACAAACAGGGACACAGATCAAGCCATGGAGGTCTTAACCAACGGAGGTCTCAACCAGCGAAAGACTCAGACCGCTGAGGGCTCTGCCAGCGGCACCTGCAGCCACTGCGCAGCCTGTCTGGCGAGCTGGTCCGCCAGCGACTGCGCCAGCCGCGAACGCCCCGCCTCGCGTCGCCACACGGCACTCAGCACCAGCTCACCCGCCTGAGGCAGCTGACGAGCGCTCAAGCCGCGCTCCGTAGTGGCGGCATGCGCCGTGAGCGCATCGACCACCGCCAACCCCTCCCCCGCCTGAACCAGCGCCGCCGCCAGTGGATAGGTCTGCACACGCGTCACGATGCGCGGTGAAGATGGCAAAGCGCCTGAAGCTTCCTGCGCCACGCTCGCCAGCAGACCATCGAGTCGCCGCGCCAGCGGGTCGTGCGCTCCCAGCGCGATCAGGCGCTGACCGGCAAGCTCCGCCACCGTCATCGGCGCCTGCTGACAGTCCTGTGCCCAATACCCTGCGGGCGCGAGCACCAGTAGCGGCATGCGCACCAACGGTCGCGTCATCAGCGCAGGATGCGTCGGCGCACTCAGCGTGAAGGCGATATCCACCTCATGCAGCAACAGGGCATCGACGATCTCGCGGGTATGCTGGGTCGCCAGCTCACAGCTGACTCGCGGCTGACGCCGGCGCCACTGACCCAGCGCCTGCGGCAGCAATTGCTGGGCGATGGCAGGCGTCGCCACCACCTTGAGCGTGCGTGCCTCGCCCTCACGCAAGCCATCGACCAGCCGTCTCACATCATCCAGCTGACCGAGCATTCCCTGACTGGCCGCTTCCAGCTTGCGCGCCTCCTCGGTGGGATGAAGCTGCCCTGCACTGCGCGTGAATAGCGTGATGCCCCACTGGCGCTCGACCTGCTGCAGCGCCTTGCTCGCCGCCGGCTGAGAGATATGCAGCAACCGCGCCGCGCCGGTCACGCTACCGGCCTGCAGGACGGCGTGAAAGATCTCCAGGTCCCTGAGCCGCATGCGCTATCTCCCTGTCCGGTTGTCTAGAAGGCTAACTTGAGGGCGCACTTGAGCGCCTGCGCATCAGGTTACCCCATAACCTCGAGTTATGGCGTGGCACAACCTTTTCATTCGCCACTTACGCAAGCGACCGGCAAGCTCGAGCACAACACGACACGACCTTCACGACCCGGGAGCCCAGCATGCAACGCCACGTGACCCTCATCGGAGGCGGCGTGATCGGCCTCGCCAGTGCCCACGCCCTGGTACGCGTCGGCCACTGCGTGACCCTGATCGACGCCCATGCCGAGGTCGCCAGCGAGACCAGCCACGCCAACGGCGGCCAGCTGAGCTATCGCTATGTGGCGCCACTGGCCGATAGCGGCGTGCCCCGCCAGGCCATCAAGTGGTTGCTGGCAGGCAATGAGGCACCGCTGAAACTGCGCCCGAACCTGGACCCCGCACAATGGCGCTGGATGGCCCGCTTTGTGGCCGCCTGCAATCACCGCACCCATCAGGCCAGCGCAGCGCAGATGCTCTCGCTGGCACTGCACAGCCAGGCGATCATGAGCGAGTGGCGCACTCGAGATGCGCTCGGCGACTTCGCCTGGCAGCAGCGCGGCAAGCTGGTGATCCATCGTGACCCGGTGGCGCTCGACAAGGCGGCCGCCGCGCGCGTCGCCCCGCAGGACCAGCAGGTGCTCGATGCGCGCCAATGCATCGCGCTGGAGCCCTCACTGGCCCATCAGCAAGCCCATCTGTCGGGCGGCATCTTCAGCGCCTCGGACGAGACGGCGGATTGCCATGCCTTCTGTCAGGCGCTGGAGCGCAAGCTGCAGGCCTCCGGGCGCTACACGCGCATCGCCAACACGCGCGTCGCCCCGCTGAGCGCACGCAACGGGCGCATCGCGCAGCTCGAGCTCAGACACCTTGATGGCCGCCGAGAACACCATGCCGTCGAAGAGATCGTCATCGCGGCCGGCAATCATGCCGCCGAGCTGGTGCGCCCCCTGGGCATCCACCTGCCCCTGCAGCCGCTCAAGGGCTATAGCCTCACCTTGGCGCTGACAGCTGACACCCCGGAGACGGCCGCACCGCGCATCAGCGTCACCGACTCGGCACGCAAGGTGGTCTATGCCGACCTGGAGTCGTCGGCATCACGCCAGCTGCGCGTCGCGGCGATGGTGGATATCGGCCAGCGGGAACGCGACAGCTTTCACCCCGAACTGGATGAGCAGCGAATTGCCGCGCTGCGCAAGCTGGCCAGCGCCACCTTCCCCGCAGCCGGCAATTTCGCGCAGGCCACTCCCTGGGCCGGACTGCGCCCCAGTACGCCCAAAGGGCCGCCGATCCTCGGCCGCCCCCGGCAAGCGAACAGCCCGGACAATCTGTGGCTGAACGTCGGCCATGGCAGTCTGGGTTTCACGCTGGCCTGCGCCAGTGGCGACCTCATCGCACGCGCCATCTCGCGAGAGGCTCTCCCCTGCTCTCTCTCCGACAGCCTACCTGATGCCCTCGCTGCGCGGCCGGGACGCTAGCCTGATGAATTCCCTGCCACTTTTTCGCGCTGATGCGTTGACAACATCGCGGACAATCCGTAATATTCGCCTCCGTTGGACGGCTACATAGCTCAGCTGGTTAGAGCACATCACTCATAATGATGGGGTCCCCTGTTCAAATCAGGGTGTAGCCACCAACCAAGATTCGAAAGGCCTGACTGCTTGCAGTCAGGCCTTTTTCGTTGTGCGCGATCCATACGCAAGACTCGCGCATCCGGCGTCCTGCGCCGTAGTCCTCGAGCCAGATCACAGGCATCAAAAAGGGCGACCCGCAGGCCGCCCTTTTTCCAGGCTCGTCTTTTTACGATATTACGCTACGCGCCCGCTCTCTCAGCACAATCCGGCTCGACTACTCAGTCCAGCTGCTCGCGATTGCAGAAGGCTACCAGCACCTTGATCAGCATGACGACATCGGCACTGCCGGATGTCTCACGAATCGAGTGCATGCCCCACTGCGGCAGCCCCACATCCAGAGTCGGCACCCCCACCTCACTGGCGGTGATCGGCCCGATGGTGCTGCCACAGCCCATGTCGGCACGGCTGACGAAGGTCTGCACCGGCACACCCTGCTCGCGACACATCTCGCGGAACAGCCCAGCCGTGGTGCTGTTGGTGGCGTAACGCTGATTGGCATTGACCTTGATGACCGGCCCGGCATTCAACTTCGGCCCATGCCCCGCATCATGCTTGTCCGCGAAATTGGGGTGCACGGCGTGGGCATTATCGCAAGAAATCATCAAGGAGCGCTGCACGAGGCACTGATAGCCTTCTTCGCTGTCCAAGCCGACGTAGTGATTGATGCGCTTGAGCACATCGGCCAGGAAGGGCCCCTGGGCACCACAGGCGCTGGCACTGCCGACTTCTTCATGATCGGTGGTGACGAACAGCGCCCCCTGACTGCCATCGGCCTCCAGCAGTGCCTCGAGACCGACGAAACAGGACAGCAGATTGTCGAGGCGCGCACTGGTGATCAACTCACCTTTCAGCCCCGACTGCGCCGCCGGCTGCAGATCATGCAAGCCCAGCTCGAAGTCGACGACATCCGCGACCCGCACGCCGCGCTGCTCCTCGATCAGCTCGATCAACAGCGCATTGAAGGCCTCCGCGGGTGTCCCGGCCTCTTCCCCCAGCTGCATGACCACGGCTGACATCTGGGTCTGGGCATTGATGGCACGCCCGCTGTTGACGTCACGATCCAGATGGATCGCCAGGCTCGGCACGCAGGCAAACGGACGCATGACCGTCAGCAGCAGCGTCTCGCGACGACCGTCCGCATGCCGCACCTGGACACGGCCCGCAAGCCCCAGATCGCGATCGAACCAGGTGCTCAGCAACACGCCGCCATAGGTCTCGACGCCCAGCGTCAACCAGCCCTGACTGGCCTGTGCCGGATTGGGCTTCAGGCGCAGACAGGGCGAATCGGTGTGCGCACCGATCATCCGAAGTGAGCTCAGCGACGTATCACCCTTCGGGAGCTGAAAGGCGATCAACGAGGAATCATTGCGCGTGACATAGGCGCGCTCACCGGGCGCCAGCTGCCAGGAAGACGTCTCGCTGAGGCGACGATAGCCCGCCTGTTCAAGACGCTGCGCCATGGAAGCTGTCGCATGCCACGGCGTGGGAGAAGAAGACAGGAAGTCGAGCAGTGCGGGAACGCGGGAATCCGCAATCGCATGAGTCATGATGGCGTCTGGTCCTCGAAGATATATGCAAGGCACTGTATAAGAAGAAACATGATGGGGAAAACCTGTGACGACCCTTCGATGACATGACTGCCATCCAGTCACCATTCAGCGGGGCGTCGAGAAGCGCGGCATGCCAGCCAAAGCCCTGCGCTGACAGAGTTTTCACAACCCCAACGCACCAACGCCAGACAACTGTGTATGGTGCGTGAGACTGCTACAATGCCCGCTCGACCCCCTGCGGGGAGGTCGTTCAGGGAGCAGAGTGTACATGAATCGGGAGTGCTTCATTGATGAGCCTGTTCGCAAACGTCCGGCGCACGGCATTCGTTGCCCTGTGTCTTGCCATGGCCGGCCCTGCCAGTGCCGCGGTCACCCCTACTGACGCCGATGCACAGGCTGCTCGCGAAGTTGCCGAGTCTTTGCGCTATGGGCATTACGAAGATGTGACCCTGGATGACCACTGGGCCAACCGCGCCTTTACGCAATACCTCAAGACTCTCGACCCCCAGAAAGCCTATCTGCTGGATGCGGACATCAGCGAGTTCAGCGACCTGCGTCACGATTTCGACGACGCCATGGTCGATGGTGATCTCGAGCGTATCTATGGCCTCTACGAGCGCTATCAGCAACGCCTCACCGCACGCCTCACCTGGCTGGTGAAGACGCTGGACGCCAAGCCGAGCTTCGATTTCGACAAGGATGATCGCCTGGCGCTGGACCGCAAGGACAGCCCGTGGGCCGATAGCGAGCAGGAGCTCGACGAGCTGTGGCGCAAGCGCCTCAAGAATGCCTGGCTATCGATGTCGCTGTCCGACAAGAGCGATGACGAGATCGCCAAGACGCTCAGCGAGCGTTATTCCAACCAGCTCAAGCGCATCAAGCAGACTAACGATGAAGATATCCTGACGCTGGTGATGCATGCCGTGACCGGCAGCATCGACCCGCACAGTGAATACTTCTCGCCGCGCCAGGGCGAATCCTTCGATATCCAGATGAAGCTGTCGCTGGATGGCATCGGCGCCCTGCTGCAATCCGAAGGCGAATACGTCAAGGTCTCGAGCCTCGTGCCCGGCGGCCCTGCCGAGAAGGATGGCGAGCTCAAGCCGGCTGATCGCATCGTGGCCGTCGGCCAGGGTCAGGGCGACAGCGAGTGGACCAACGTGGTCGGCATGCGCCTGGATGACGTCGTGGATCTGATCCGCGGCCCGAAGGGCTCCGTCGTGCGCCTGGAAGTGATTCCGGCCCAGTCGCTGGATGTCACCAAGACACGTGAACTGGATATCACCCGCGACACCGTCAAGCTCGAGGACCAGGCCGCCAATGCCAAGGTCATCGACGTCAAGCGCGATGACGGCGTCCACAGGATCGGCGTCATCCATGTGCCCGCCTTCTATGTCGATTTCGATGCCTGGCAGGCCGGTGAAGACGACTACCGCAGCACCACCCGCGACGTGGCGCGCCTGATCGATGAACTGAAGGCCAAGCAGGTGGAAGGCATCATTCTCGATCTGCGCAACAACGGCGGTGGTGCCCTGCAGGAAGCCAATTCGATGATCGGCCTGTTCATCGATCGCGGCCCCACCGTGCAGGTGCGTGATGCACGCGGCCGTATCAGCCTCTACGGCGATACCGACGCCGGCACCCACTATGACGGCCCGCTGACCGTGCTGGTCAACCGCCTCTCGGCCTCGGCATCCGAAATCTTCGCCGGTGCGATCCAGGACTACGGCCGCGGCCCGATTCTCGGCAGCCAGACCTTCGGCAAGGGCACGGTGCAGACCATCTCCTCGCTGAGCGAAGGCGAGATCAAGCTGACCCGCGCCAAGTTCTATCGCATCTCCGGCGACTCGACCCAGAACAAGGGCGTGAAGCCGGACATCGCCTTCCCCAGCGTCATCGACCCGCAGGAGATCGGCGAATCCAGCCTCGACTATGCGCTGCCCTGGGATCAGGTACGCCCGGTGAAGTATCGCCGCTACGGTGATCCGGCACGCTATCTGGCCGCATTGCGCGCCCGCCACCAGAGCCGCGTCGAACAGGACCCCAACTTCAGCTACCTGAAGAGCGAAGTCGCGCTGTCAAAGGCACTGCGCGCGCAGCAGACCAGCATCAGCCTCAATCGTGAGCAGCGCAAACGCGAGATGGATGCCCAGGAAGCCGAGCAGCTGGCACTGGAAAACAAGCGCCGTCGTGCCCTCAACCTCGAGCCACTGACAAGCTTTGCCGAACTCGATGCCGCCAGCGACCACATCTCTTCCCCCGAGAGTGATCCCGAGCAGGAAGCCGATATCGAAGAAGGCAGCAGCGACAAGGAAGCCAAGGACCCGATCGATCAGGCTCAGCTTCAGGAAAGTGCCGAGATCCTGCTCGACTACGCCCACCTCACCGGTGATCGCTAGACTCTCGTGACTCGCACCATGACCCGCGTCTGACGAAGCTGGTCGACCGCCAAGGCCCCTACCCTCATGCAACACCGAGCGCAGGGGCTTTTTCATGCCACAAAGAAAGCCAAGGCATGCGCAGCATCAAGGCCGCGCGAGGCAGCAACGCACACGCATCAACACATACGAAGCAACACATACGAAGCAACGACAAGACAGAAAACGTAACAGCAGAAGCGGAATGGCATGCATCGCAACGCCAGGCAGCTGCCGCGCAGAGGATGACAGCAGAATGCTGGCGACGCGGGAACACACTCTCGAGGCAGAAAGCACGAAATGCTGAAGCAGCACGAAATACCAAAGCAAGATGCGGAGCAGGAGCGGACTGACGAGCAGAACTGAGGAAGCAGGGTTTGCGAACAGAGCTCAGAAACAGGGCTTATGGTCAGGGTCAACAAGCAAGGCTCAGGCAGCGATGGTGCGACCAACAGAGAACACGAGGGGAAGCAGGGAAGTGATATTGGCTCCTCGAACAGGACTCGAACCTGTGACCCAATGATTAACAGTCATTTGCTCTACCAACTGAGCTATCGAGGAACAACAAAATATCGATCGATATCAGGGCGATATCGAAGCTGACGACGAGGAGCTCATCTATCAGCGTCATTTCCGGCATTGGCAGGAAGCCTTGGATTGGCTCCTCGAACAGGACTCGAACCTGTGACCCAATGATTAACAGTCATTTGCTCTACCAACTGAGCTATCGAGGAACGACCGGAAATCCATCTGTCAGTGACATCATCATGGATGCTATCAGGCTGACATTTCAAGCATGCTGCATGTCTATTGGCTCCTCGAACAGGACTCGAACCTGTGACCCAATGATTAACAGTCATTTGCTCTACCAACTGAGCTATCGAGGAACAACCTTGAACACGCGACGAATTATACGGAAATACTCAATGGCGTCAACCACCTTCGGCCATTCAGACCACCGCAGAACTCGTTCGATTCCTCCTGCCGGATCCACCTCCGAAAGCGCACGAAGCGACATCCAGATGTGACAAGGCCCGCACGGATGCAGGCCTTGGAATCACTGGTGGCTACACCCTGATTTGAACAGGGGACCCCATCATTATGAGTGATGTGCTCTAACCAGCTGAGCTATGTAGCCACACGACGAGGCGTATATTGCAGGTCAGGCTGCTGAATTGCAAGCACTTTTTATCAAAAGCTCAACAGACGAGCCCGACGGGCCGATCAGATCCCCAGCGATGTCTTCACCGCGGCAAGGCCCGGCTGACCCTCCACGGTCTCGACCCCCTTGAGCCAGGCCTCCAGCACCTGAGGGTTCTGCTTGAGCCAACTGGCCGCCGCGTCATCCGGGTCTTCGCCGCCATCCATGATGTCGCCCATCAGCTGGTTTTCCATCTCCAGGGTGAACTCGAGATTGGAAAGCAGGGCCCCGACGTTGGTGCATGCCTCGCTGTAGCCCGCGCGGGTATTGGTATACACCGTCGCCCCCCCCAGATTCGGCCCGAAGTAATCATCGGCCCCTTCCAGATAGCCCATCTCGAAGCGGGTATTCATCGGGTGCGGTTCCCAGCCGAGGAACACGACCCACTCCTCGGCGGCAATCTTCGACTTCACTTCCGCCAGCATGCCGGCTTCCGAGGAGTCGATCATCTCGAACTCACCCATGCCGAAGGCGTCGTCATCGATCATGTCGGCAATGATCATGTTGCCGTCGTTGCCCGCCTCTATCCCGTAGATGCGACCATCGAACTTCTCGAGATTGTCGGCAAGGTCCGCCACCGAGGTCACGCCGGCATCCAGCACGTACTGCGGCACCGCCAGGGTGTATTTCGCGCCCTGGAGATTGGCGCGCGGGCGATCGACCTGCCCCTTGTCGATGTAAGGGTCACTGATGGAGGCCATCGACGGCATCCAGTTGCCCAGGAAGACATCGAAGTCATCATTCTTCATGCCGGCATAGGCGATCGGCACCGAGATGGTGTCAGAGGTCGTCTCATAGCCCAGCCCCTCCAGCACGGCACGCGTCAGGGCGGTGGTGGCCGTGATGTCCGTCCAGCCGACTTCGGCGAAACGTACCGTGCGACATTCCTCCGACACGGCGGCCTGGGCCTGATTCGCCATGACCGGCACGGCGATGACGCCCAGTGCCAACAGCACCTTACCAGGTGATCGTTTCATGCTAACCCCTTGTTTTATTGTTCGTTGTCATTCAACTCTCGAGCGTCGCTGCAACGTTCAACCTACGTTGAGATCGACATGCTGCCCCTCCATGTTCTACCGCACTGTAGCGCTTTTACCAACCGGCCTCGCCAACCCACAGTCTTGAACGCCCGCCTGTCGCTGGCCGCCACCTGCTCTCGATTCCTCGTGCGCCTCCCCCTCCTGACCATCCCTGACCGCCCCCCCTGACTGCTTCCGGCTGCCCCGCCTTGCCTCGACTTGACGCATCGGGAACCAGCCTCTACACTTTTTGTTAATTGAACGTTCAATAAAAATTTTGCACACCACAGCATGGTGCAGCGCTCGCGGCAAACCGGTGATGATCCAGTACCATGGCCACACCAAGTGTCACACCGACCCGATATACGAAAAGGACTCCGTTGATGCCCAAAGTGGGAATGGAACCTATCCGCCGCCGCCAATTGATCCAGGCCACCATGCAAGCCATCGATGAGGCAGGACTCGCCGACGCGACCGTGGCCCGCATCGCCCGTCACGCAGGTGTGTCCACCGGCATCATCAGCCACTATTTCGGCGGCAAGGATGGCTTGATGGAAGCCACCATGCGCCAGATTCTCACTGACCTGCGCAGCGCCGTCAGTGAGCGTCGCGCCGCACTGGCCGACGACGACGTCCGCAGCCATCTGCGCGCGGTGATCGACGGCAACTTTGACCGCAGCCAGGTCAGTCAGAGCGTTTCCAAGACCTGGCTGGCCTTCTGGGCCTCCAGCATGCACCGCATTCCGCTGGAACGCCTGCAGCGGGTCAACGACAGGCGGCTGATCTCCAATCTATGTGCCCTGTTCCGCCGCTGCATGCCGCTGAACGAGGCACGTGATGCCGCGGCCGGACTGGCCGCCTTGATCGACGGCCTGTGGTTGCGCGGTACGCTGGACCCGACCGGCCTCGATGTCGAGCGCGCACGCCGCCTCGCCTACGAATATGTCGACTACCAGCTGACACGTCACATGGCAGCATCCCTGAACGCGACAGACTCCCCCACTTCCCCTGAACCCAGTAAGGAGCGCACGCATGGCTAACGGCAACGCAAGCTTCCCGACCCAGACCCTCTACATCGGTGGCCGTCGGGTCGAGGCTACCTCCGGCGAGACCTTCGAGACCGTCAACCCGGCCACCGGCGAAGTCATCGCCGAGATCCAGCAGGCCAGCGGTGCCGACGTCGATACCGCCGTCGAAAGCGCCCTGCAGGGTCAGAAGGTGTGGGCCGCGATGACCGGCATGGAGCGTTCACGCATCCTGCGTCGCGCCGTCGACCTGCTGCGCGAGCGCAACGACGAACTGGCGCTGCTCGAGACGCTGGACACCGGCAAGCCGCTGTCCGAGACCGAAGCGGTCGACATCGTCACCGGTGCCGATGCACTCGAGTACTACGCGGGCCTCGCGCCGGCCATCGAAGGCAGCCAGATGCCGCTGCGTCAGGAAGCCTTCGTCTATACCCGCAAGGAGCCGCTGGGCGTCATCGGCGCCATCGGTGCCTGGAACTACCCGATCCAGATCGCCTGCTGGAAGTCTGCCCCGGCCCTCGCCGCCGGCAACGCCATGGTCTTCAAGCCCAGCGAAGTCACTCCGCTGAGCGCACTGAAGCTGGCCGAGATCTTCACCGAAGCCGGTCTGCCGGATGGCGTGTTCAATGTCGTGCAGGGCGATGCCCGCGTCGGCGTGATGCTCACCGAGCACCCGGATATCGCCAAGATCTCCTTCACCGGGGAAGCCGGTACCGGCAAGAAGGTCATGTCCGCGTCCGCCTCTTCCAGCCTCAAGGAAGTCACCATGGAGCTGGGCGGCAAGTCCCCGCTGCTGGTGTTCGCCGACTCCGATCTCGACCGTGCCGCCGACGGCGCCATGATGGCCAACTTCTACAGCTCCGGTCAGGTGTGCACCAACGGCACCCGCGTGTTCGTCGAAGCCAGCGTCAAGGACGCCTTCGAAGCCAAGATCGTCGAGCGCGTCGCGCGCATCAAGGCCGGCGACCCGCAGGACCGCGCCACCACCTTCGGCCCGCTGGTCAGCTTCGAGCACCTGGACAAGGTCGTCTCCTATCTGGAGATCGCCAAGCAGGACGGCGCACGTCTGCTGGTCGGCGGTGAGCGCATGAGCGAAGGCGACTTCGCCAAGGGCGCCTGGGTCGCACCGACCGTCTACACCGACTGCAGCGATGACATGCGCATCGTGCAGGAAGAGATCTTCGGTCCGGTGATGTCCATCCTGTCCTTCGACAGTGAAGAGGAAGTCATCCGTCGCGCCAACGACACCACCTATGGCCTGGCGGCTGGCCTGTTTACCGAAAGCCTGAACCGCGCACATCGCGTGATTCACCAGCTCGAAGCCGGCATCTGCTGGGTCAACACCTGGGGCGAGTCGCCGTCCGAAATGCCGGTCGGCGGCTACAAGCAGTCCGGTATCGGTCGCGAGAACGGTGTCGAGACGCTGTCTCACTACACCCAGACCAAGTCCGTGCTGATCGAGATGGGCCCGTTCGAGTCCGCCTTCTGAGCCATCACTGGCCGCAAGGCCTGATGACAGCAGCACCCTCTGGCGCCAGAGGCTGAAGTACCGGAACTCAAGACCGGACCTTAAGCACCGAGCCTGAGCACCGGGCCTAAGCACCGGACCTAAGCAAGACCAGGCGCCAGATGCCCCTCCTGCCGGCATGTCGAACACTCGCCATGCCGGCTGCACGCCGCGACGCTCGCCAGCGCCGCGCGCAGTGCCCGAATCCCGATGAGTCGTTGAGCCCCCGATGGCAGCTTGCTGTCATGCGGTGCCCCGACGACTCACCACAGACAAGCAAACGTATCCAGCAGCCCGGCAGTGGCCACTCCCCGTCGTGAACGGGGCGTCATGTGCCCGCATGTGGCACCCGATACGAGAGGAGATTTCATGAGCCAATTCGAGCGTGAATACGACTACGTCATCATCGGCGCCGGCAGCGCCGGCAACGTGCTGGCCACCCGCCTGAGCGAAGACGCCGACGTCAGCGTGCTGTTGCTGGAAGCCGGTGGCCGCGACCACCGCTTCGACTTCCGCACCCAGATGCCCGCAGCGCTGGCGTACCCGCTGCAGGGTCAGCGCTACAACTGGGACTTCAAGACCGATCCCGAGCCGCACATGAACAACCGTCGCATGGAATGTGGCCGCGGCAAGGGTCTGGGCGGCTCCTCGTTGATCAATGGCATGTGCTACATCCGCGGCAACGCGCTGGATTACGACAACTGGGCCAAGGACCCCATCCTGGCCGACTGGAACTATCGTGAGTGCCTGCCCTACTTCCGCAAGTGCGAGACGCGCGATATCGGCCCCAATGACTACCATGGCGGCGACGGCCCGGTGTCGGTCACCACGCCCAAGCAGGGCAACAACGAGCTCTATCACGCCTTCATCGCGGCAGGCATCGAGGCGGGCTATCCGGCCACCGAAGACGTCAACGGCTACCAGCAGGAAGGCTTCGGCCCGATGGACCGCTTCGTGACCAAGGAAGGCCGTCGCGCCTCCACCGCGCGCGGCTATCTGGATACCGCCAAGAAGCGCTCCAACGTGACCATCGAGACGCGTGCCACCACCGACGTCATCCTGTTCGAAGGCAAGACGGCGGTCGGCGTGAAGTACGAGCGCAAGGGCCAGGACCACCGCGTACGTGCGCGCAAGGAAGTGCTGCTGTGCGCCGGCGCCATCGCCTCGCCGCAGATCCTGCAGCGCTCTGGCGTCGGCAACCGTGAACATCTCGAGCCGCTGGGCGTGAAGATGGTCCACCACCTGCCGGGCGTGGGCGAGAACCTGCAGGACCACCTGGAGCTCTACATCCAGTACGAGTGCACCCAGCCGATCTCGCTGTATCCGTCCCTCAAGTGGTACAACCAGCCGCCCATAGGTCTGGAATGGATGCTCAAGGGCACCGGTGTCGGCGCCAGCAACCAGTTCGAGGCCGCCGGCTTCATTCGCAGCGATGACAACGAAGCCTGGCCGAACCTGCAGTATCACTTCCTGCCGATCGCGATCAGCTACAACGGCAAGAGCGCGGTGCAGGGCCACGGCTTCCAGGCGCACGTCGGGTCGATGCGCTCCCAGAGCAAGGGCCGCGTGCGCCTGACCTCACTCGATCCCAAGGCCGCGCCGTCGATCTTCTTCAACTACATGGCCGAGGAGCGTGACTGGGAAGAGTTCCGCGCCGCCATCCGCCTGACCCGCGAGATCATCGCCCAGCCCGCGCTGGACCCCTACCGCGGCCGCGAGCTGGCACCGGGCGCCCAGGCGCAGACCGACGCCGAGCTCGACGAGTACGTGCGCAACCATGCCGAGACCGCCTACCACCCGTGTGGCAGCTGCCGCATGGGTAGCGACGAGACCTCGGTGGTCGATGGTGCCGGTCGCGTACATGGCCTCGACAACCTGCGCGTCGTCGATGCCTCGCTGTTCCCGGTCATCCCGACCGGCAACCTGAATGCGCCGACGATCATGCTGGCCGAGAAGATGGCCGACAAGATTCGTGGCCGCGCGCCGCTGC
This sequence comes from Cobetia sp. 2AS, assembly GCF_029846355.1. NCBI lineage: Bacteria > Pseudomonadati > Pseudomonadota > Gammaproteobacteria > Oceanospirillales > Halomonadaceae > Cobetia > Cobetia sp. 2AS. The sequence continues at coordinate 64,685 of NZ_JARWKQ010000001.1, read as the reverse complement.
CGCCGTCCGACGCCGATTACTTCGTGATCGAACCCGGCACGCCGGCCAAGAAGCCCGCCAAGCGCAAGATCGACTCCGCTCCGATCAATGGCTGAGCACTGGTCAATGGCTAAGCACTGATGAATGGCTAAGCACTGATCAATGACTGAGCACTGATCAACGCCAGAGCCCGTGCGAGTCAACGCCTGAGACAGGTAGTCTGACCTCACGCACGCAAGCGCTATCGATCGACCAAGGCCCCGCATTGCGGGGCCTTTTTCATGCCTGTCAGACAGCTTTCACTCACCCCGGTCTGGCGCTCGCCGACCGCCTCCCCCGGACGACTGCCCTTTTCGAGAATGAATCCGCACACCTTAGACCTTGGACGTACTGCAGGGTCGGGCAACATGGGATACGCTGAAGAGAATTCAAACAACTGTTCTAAACGCATGGCTGCTACGCTGTAGAAACGCCATGCAAAGACACCATCCATCGCCACCCGGAGATCCTGCCATGACGCAGCTCATCCTCATCCTTGTCGCCGTTGCCGGTCTGTTGGCCGTCATGGCACGCGAAGCCGGGGCCCTCGCGGCCATCGGCGTTCTCGCCATCATCGGTATCGTCGGCCTGGCGGTCGACGCGTCGGTGCTGGGTTGCCTGCTGCTGATCGGCGCGGCACTGGTCGCGGTGTGTGGCCTGCCGGCTCTGCGCAGCAAGTGGCTCAGCCCGCGTCTGTTCGCGATGTTCAAGAAGGTCTCCCCCAAGGTCTCGGACACCGAGAAGGTGGCGCTGGAAGCCGGCACCGTGTTCTGGGACGCCGAGCTCTTTTCCGGCAAGCCGCAGTGGGACACCCTGACCGCACAGCGCAATGACGGCATCTCCAGCGAAGAGCAGGCCTTCATCGATGATCAATGCTCTGTCGCCTGCGGCATGACCAACAGCTGGGAGATCGCGCGTGAGCGTGCCGATCTGCCCGAAGCGCTGTGGGAATTTCTCAAGCGCGAGAAGTTCTTCGGCATGATCATTCCCAAGGAATATGGCGGCCTGGGCTTCTCGGCCAAGGCGCAATCACTGGTGCTGCAGAAGCTGGCGGTCAACGAGACACTGATGGTCACCGTCGGCGTGCCCAACTCCCTCGGCCCGGGCGAGCTGCTGCTCAAGTACGGCAGCGAAGAACAGAAGAACTACTACCTGCCACGTCTGGCCGATGGCCGCGAGATTCCGTGTTTCGGTCTGACCGGCCCGCGTGCCGGCAGTGACGCGACCTCCATCCCGGACACCGGCATCGTGTGTCGCGGCATGCATGACGGCGAGGAAGTCGTCGGTATTCGCCTGAACTTCGAGAAGCGCTGGATCACCCTGGCGCCGGTCGCCACCGTGGTCGGCCTGGCCTTCCGCATGTTCGACCCCGAGCACCTGCTGGGCGACGTGGAAGACATCGGTATCACCTGTGCCCTGATTCCGCGCGACACCGACGGCATGGACATCGGCCGTCGTCACCACCCGATCGGCGCGCCGTTCATGAATGGCCCGATCTTCGGCAAGGACGTCTTCATTCCGCTCAGCTACCTGATCGGTGGCGAGCAGATGGCCGGCCAGGGCTGGAAGATGCTGGTCGAGTGTCTGTCGGTGGGTCGCTGCATCACTCTGCCGTCCGGCTCCGCGGGCATCTCGCGCTACGCACTGGGCTGGAGCGCCGGCTTTGCGCGCATCCGTCGTCAGTTCAATCTGCCGGTGGCCGAGATGGAAGGCGTGCAGGAGCCGCTGGCACGCATGGCCGCGATGAACTACATCAGCCAGGCGTCGGTGCTGCACACCGCCAACATGATCGACAACGGCCACAAGCCGGCGGTGCCCTCCGCCATCCTCAAGAGCCAGCTGACCGAGATGGCCCGCTCGCTGCTGGCCGACGGCATGGACATCCACGGCGGACGCGGCGTGACGCTTGGCCCGCGCAACTACATCGGCGTGGCCTACGCCGGCACCCCGGTCTCGATCACGGTGGAAGGCGCCAACATCATGACCCGCAACCTGATGATCTTCGGTCAGGGCGCGATCCGCTGCCATCCTTACGTGCTGGAGGAGCTGGCCGCCAAGGACGCCGATGACCTGAATGCCTTCGACAAGGCCTTCTTCCGCCATGCCGGCCTGATCTTCGGCAACGCGGCACGCGCCTTCACCCAGAGCTTCGGCATCGGCGGCAAGGCCACCGGCTTCGACGCCGTCGCCACGCCCTACGCCAGCCACATCAACCGCTTCAGCGCCGCCTTCTCGCTGTCCGCCGATGCGGCCATGGCAAGCCTCGGCTCCAGCCTCAAGGCGCGCGAGATGCTGTCGGCACGCCTGGGCGACGTGCTCTCCAACCTCTACCTGGCGTCACTGACGCTCAAGCAGTGGCACGAATCCGAGGCCTGCGAACACGAAGAGGCGCTGTTCCACTACAGCATGCAATGGCTGTTGCACCGCGCGGAAAAGGCACTGGATGAGCTGTTCGCCAACCTGCCCAACCGTGCGCTGGGCACTGCCTTGCGCGTGATCGCCCTGCCGCGTGGCCGTCAGTTCGCCATGCCCAAGGACAGCCTGACCCGCGAGATCGCCCGCGCCGTCTCCACCGACACTGCACTGCGTGCCAAGCTGACCGACAACACCTGGGACGCGCAGGACGGAGGCCAGCAGGACAACGCCCTCGCCCGCTACAACGCGCTGCTCAAGGACTACCCGCGCGCCGAGCCGATCTACAAGGCGCTGGCCAAGGCCTACCACAAGGGCGAGATTCCGGCCGACGCACTGTCACCGGAAGCGCGTATCGAAGCGGCGGTCGAGGCAGGCATCCTGTCCGCCGAGGATGGCGACTTCATGCGCGTCTTCGAAGCCGAGGTACTCGACATGCTGACCGTCGACCACTTCGAATTCGACGCCTTCGTGCGCAAGCCGATGGCGAGTGACGGCACCGCCTCCAACCCGCAGCAGGACGCCGCCTGATGACTGGCCGACGCCCGCTTGATCGACGCCCACCTGATCGATACAGGAATTGATCGCCGATCGCAGAACCACAAAGGCCCCGCTCACTGAGCGGGGCCTTTGTCTTGGCAGAGCATGTCATTCGCTTGCGTCATCTCATCCTCAGATATGACGCGCGAAGTGCTCCAGGTCACGCACGAAGGCGTTCTTGTAGGTCTCGAAGTCCTTCGGGCGCGCCTTGAAGGAGCGTTTGATGCGCTCGCGGTCCAGGCGCAGCGGCGCGTCGAGGGCCGCCAGGTTGCCGACACGCGCCGCCGGATTCATGCCGACCAGCTCGCGCGGTTGATCGCCTTCGGCCTCGGCCTCCAGCCAGTCGCTGATGCCGGCGCGACGCAGCACACTGACCAGTGAGCTGTCGGTGATGCGCACCTGCAGGCGGCCGTGATCGGACAGCTGGGAGACCAGCGCGATGCCGTGGTCGTGACCGCGATGCACCGTCGGCGTCGCCCACAGCGCCAGATTCAGGCCACATGCGTTCTCGTCGAGTACCAGCAGCGCGGCAGAGTGGATGCGCTCGGCATCGTCGACCAGCGCGAACAGGCGCGCCATCTCATTCTCGAACCACACCCCACGCACGCCGGCGTAACTCACCAGCGCATCCAGACCACCCTCGCGGCCATGGACTTCGGCGCACAGCATCGCCAGACAGGCATCACGTCGGGCACCGGCACTCACTTCAACCACTTTCATCGCGTTCTCCGCCACAGGCATTTTCAGCGCGCAAGACTAGCACACTCGCTCGCCGGCCGCTTATTCCGGACTTGAGTTACCCCCGGCGCCTCGCTTGCCAGTATGAGCCGAGCTGGCGGCGCCACACACTCGCTGCTCATTCACAAACTCAGTCACAAATTCAGCCATAAGCTCAGCCTCGCTCGAATGAACATCTTCCTGTCACAAAGTTGTAAGGCGGGCGCTATAGAGTCGTCTACGCTTTTCGGACGATCATCAAAAGAACAAGAAAATGTTCACTTGATCGTCGCCATCGATCGTCAGCGGCCAGCGTCCTTCTTCTTTGTTGCGGAAGCTGGCCAGGGGAACCTCTCAGGAGTTTGACCATGCGCCGCCCGACTCATCATGCAAGCACCCGCACGACTGCCACCGCGACTCGTCGCCTCGCCAGCCTCGCGCTGGCCATCGGTTTCGCCTCCGCCTCCGCCAGTGCCCTCGCCGCCACCGAGGTGGAGTGGTGGCACGCCATGGGGGGCGGACTCGGCAAGAAGGTCGACGAGATCGCGGCCGACTTCAATGCCAGCCAGGACGACTACGTCGTCAAGCCGGTCTTCAAGGGCAACTACTCCGAGACCATGACCTCCGCCATCGCCGCCTTCCGCGCCGGCAAGGGCCCGGACATCGTGCAGATCTTCGAGGTCGGCACCGCCACCATGATGAGCGCCAAGGGCGCGATCGTCCCGGTGCATCAGCTGATGGCAGACTTCGCGCCGCAGGAAGGCACCGCCTTCGATCCGAACGCCTACCTGTCTGCCGTCACCGGCTATTACACCGACACCGACGGCAAGATGCTGTCGATGCCGTTCAACTCCTCCACGCCGGTGACCTACTACAACAAGGACGTGCTGGCCAAGGCGGGCGTCGACTCCCTCCCGCAGACCTGGCAGGAAATGGGCGCCGCGCTCAAGAAGGTCGTCGATTCCGGCGCCGCCAGCTGTGGCCTGACCACCACCTGGCCGTCCTGGGTGATGCTGGAGAACTTCTCGGCGCGCAATGACGTGCCCTTCGCCAGCCAGGCCAATGGATTCGCCGGCACCGATACCCGCCTTGAATTCAACACGACCGCCGTGGTCGACCACATTCAGCGTCTCGATGACTGGCAGGCCGACAAGCGCTTCGTGTTCGGCGGTCGCTTCGATGACGCGGCGCCCAAGTTCTATTCCGGCGAGTGCGCGATGATGATGGGCTCTTCCGCCAGCTATGCCGGCGTCAAGGAAAGCGCCAAGGGCTTCGAGTTCGGCGTGGCACCGCTGCCCTATGACAGCGACGTGATCGAGACGCCGCAGAACTCCATCATCGGTGGCGCCTCGCTGTGGGTGCTGTCCGGTCACAGCGATGAGGAATACCAGGGCGTCGCCAAGTTCTTCCAGTACCTCTCCAAGCCTGAAGTGCAGGCCGACTGGCACCAGTTCACCGGCTATCTGCCGATCACCACTGCCGCGGCAGAGCTGACGCGCGAACAGGGCTTCTACGCCGAGAACCCGGGCACTGACGTCGCCATCACCCAGATGACCTCCGCGACGCCGACCGAGAACTCCAAGGGCCTGCGCCTGGGCAACATGGTGCAGATTCGTGACGTGATCAATGAAGAGCTGGAGAAGATCTTCTCCGGCAAGGAAAGCGTGCAGGACGGTCTCGACAACGCCGTCAAGCGCGGCGACTCGCTGCTCGAGAAGTTCGAACGCGCCAACGGCTGATCATCGCCACACCGGAGGCGGGCCCATGCCGGGCTCGCCCTCCCGCTATTTTCTCCAGCCAGAGAAGGGAAAGCGCATCCGACATCCGGTGTCCTTTCCCTTCTCTCACGGCTTGATGGCGCAGGAGCGGCCGAGGTTTGCCGACTCCGTGCTACCGACGGAACCACCCAGTCCCTCCTTGCTTGCGAGACCCCTGCTGCATGGCCCATTTCAATCGACACCCCATCACGCCCTGGATACTGCTGGCGCCTCAGCTGCTGATCGTGGCCGTGTTCTTCTTCTGGCCGGCCTACCAGGCCATCGAACAGGCCTTCTATGTCGAGGATGCCTTCGGGCTCTCACGGGAATTCACCGGGCTGAGCAACTTCGTCAGCGTGCTGAGCGAGCCGGAATATCTCACGACACTATGGACGACCACCTATTTCTCCTTTGCGGTAGCCTTCGGCGCCATGGCATTGGCGCTGGGGCTGGCCGTACTAGCGGACCGCGTGCTGCGCGGCGCACACGCCTACAAGACCCTGCTGATCTGGCCCTACGCCGTGGCGCCCGCCGTGGCCGGGGTTCTATGGCTGTTCCTGTTCGACCCGACGCTGGGCATTCTGCCGGAGCTGCTGTCCGCCATCGGCATCGACTGGAATCACAAGCTCAATGGAGATCAGGCCATGTTGCTGGTGGTGCTGGCCTCGATCTGGAAGCAGATGAGCTACAACTTCGTGTTCTTCCTCGCCGGTCTGCAGGCGATACCCAAGAGCCTGCTGGAAGCGGCCGCGATGGACCGCGCCGGCCCCTGGCGGCGTTTCTGGACCATCACCTTCCCGCTGCTCTCGCCGACCAGCTTCTTCCTGCTGGTGATGAACGTGGTCTACGCCTTCTTCGAGACCTTCGGCACCATCGATGCCACCACCCAGGGCGGTCCGGCCGGCTCGACGCGCACCCTGGTCTACAAGGTCTATGAAGATGGTTTCGTCGGGCAGGACCTGGGCTCGAGTGCTGCCCAGTCCGTGCTGTTGATGGTCATCGTCGGCGTGCTGACGCTGATCCAGTTCAAGTATGTCGAGAAGAAGGTGCAGTACTGATGCGCTACAACCGCCCCGGGCTTGATATCGCAAGCCATGCCCTGCTGATCGTCGGCTGCGCACTGTTCTTCCTGCCGGTCTGGATCGCCTTCAGCGCCAGTACTCACGAGATGGGTGACCTCTACTCCAACGTCGCCCCCGTCTGGATCGGCGAGGCTGGCCTGGACAACTACCGCCAGCTGCTGGCAGACCCGGTCAGCAGTCTCGGCGCCGACGTGATGACCCTGCTGTTCAACTCGATGCTGATGGCACTGGGCATCGCCATCGGCAAGATCATCATCTCGGTGCTGGCCGCCTACGCGATCGTCTTCTTCGAGTTCCGCTTCCGCAAGCTGTGCTTCTGGCTGATCTTCATCACCCTGATGCTGCCGGTGGAGGTGCGAATCCTGCCGACCTTCAAGGTGGTGGCCGACCTCAACATGCTGGACAGCTACGCCGGCCTGATCCTGCCGCTGATCGCCAGCGCCACCGCGACCTTCCTGCTGCGTCAGTTCTACCTGACCATTCCGGCGGAACTGGTCGAGGCCGCGCGCATAGATGGCGCCGGGCCGTGGCGCTTTCTCAAGGACATCCTGCTGCCGCTGTCGAAGACCAATATCGCGGCACTGTTCGTGATCATGTTCATCTACGGCTGGAATCAGTATCTGTGGCCGCTGTTGATCACCACCGATGCCGACTACCTGACCATCGTCGTCAGCCTCAAGCGCATGCTGACCACCGGTGATGGGCTGGTGCCGTGGCAGGACGTCACCGCCACCACGCTGCTGGCCATGGGCCCGCCGGTACTGGTGATCCTGTTCATGCAGCGCTACTTCATCAAGGGCCTGGTGGACAGCGAGAAGTGATCTCGCGCTCCGACCCGCGACACCTCGCCCCAAGCCCCCTGATTCCGTTACGCCGTGATGGACAGACTTGCCCGTCACGCCACCGCTCTGGATACACAACTCATGGCAACACTGGCGCTCAAGCAGCTCAAGAAGCAGTACCCCAATGGCTACCAGGCCCTGCATGGCATCGACCTGGCCTTCGGCGAAGGCGAGCTGATCGTCATCGTCGGGCCTTCCGGCTGTGGCAAGTCGACCCTGCTGCGCACTCTGGCGGGCCTGGAAGACATCTCCGAGGGCGATCTGGAGATCAACGGCAAGCGCGTCAATGAGCTGGAACCCGCCGAGCGCGACATCGCGATGGTGTTCCAGAACTACGCGCTCTACCCGCACATGAGCGTGTTCGACAACATGGCCTACGGCCTCAAGAATCGGCGCACGCCCAAGGACGAGATCCAGCAGCGCGTCAGCGAGGCCGCCGAGCTGCTGGGCCTGACCGAGCTGCTCGATCGCCGCCCCAAGCAGCTCTCCGGCGGCCAGCGTCAGCGTGTCGCCATGGGGCGCGCCATCGTGCGCAAGCCACAGGTCTTCCTGTTCGATGAGCCACTCTCGAATCTGGACGCCAAGCTGCGTGTGCAGATGCGTCTCGAGATTCGCCGCCTGCAGAAGCGTCTCAAGGTCACTTCCGTCTACGTGACCCATGATCAGACCGAGGCCATGACCCTGGCGGATCGCCTGGTGGTGATGAATGGCGGCCATGTCGAGCAGTTCGGCACGCCGATGGCGCTCTACGATCAGCCCGCCAGTCAGTTCGTCGCCGGCTTCATCGGCTCGCCGGCGATGAACTTCCTGAGCGCCACCCAGGCACAGGCAGGCCTTGCGCTGCCGTGTGGCGCAACCATTGCCCTGCAGGGTGAGAGTGATGAGGGCGAAGGCCTGGCCACGGGCGCTGAGCTGACCCTCGGCATTCGCCCCGAGCACCTGCAGGTACTGGGAGCAGCCGATGCCCTGCCCGCAGGGGCCGCGGAGCTTGAGGCGCGCATCGAGCTGGTCGAACCGCTGGGTGCGGACACCCTGGCGTACTGCCGACTGCAAGGCCAGAGCGAGCCGCTGGTGGTGAGATTGGATGGCGAGCACGCCGTCGCGGAAGAACAGACGCTGCGCCTGGCCATCCTTCCGGCGCGTGCCCATCTGTTCGGCGCCGACGGCAAGCGGCTGGCAACTCGCGAGCAGGCGACAGCGGCCACCGAATGAGCGCTGTCGTCCTGTCGCGGGCCGACGGAACCCCTTGCCCTGATAACGTCATCATTGGATGGTAATGCTTGAGACCTGCCCTGATCCGTCTCGCGTCTGAGCATCAGTGATCCGCCTCGACCGATCAGCGCCACAGCTGCGTGGCGGGCAGACATGCCATTCTTTCTGTGAGGATTCACCATGGTTTCATCGTCACATTCAGCCGACGCATCACATTCAACTGACAGCGTCCTGTCCCTGCCCCTGGCGATCGCACATCGCGGCCTGTCGGCCTATGCGCCGGAAAACACCCTGGCCGCCATTCAGGCGGCGCATGAGGCAGGCTTTCAATGGGTGGAACTGGACGTGCAGTTGCTGGGCGATGGCACGCCGGTCATCTGGCACGATGCCGGCGTGAATCGCTGCTCGGATGGGCGTGGCAAGCTCAAGAATCTCGATTGGGACAGCGTGCAGACCTTCGATGTCGGCAGCTGGTTCAATGCGTGCTTTGCCGGTGAGCGCATGGCCTCGCTAAAGCAGGCGCTGGAGCTGATCGCACGCCTGGACATGCGCCTGAATCTGGAGCTCAAGCTCAGCCCTGGCCACGATGCCCAGGCGCTGGTCGATGCTGCCATCCCGATGGCCAGCGCCCATCTGCCCGCCTCACACCTGATCATCTCGTCGTTTGATCCCCAGGCGCTGCACCTGACGCGGCAACGCGACCCGCAGGTGCATATCGGCCTGCTCTACGATGACATCCCCGACGACTGGCAGAGTCTGGCCGATGAGCTGAACGCAAGTTCCGTGCATGCCGATTGGCGCGCCCTGACGCGGGCCGCGGCCAGTGCCATCACCAGTCATGGCCACAAGCTGCTCTGCTATACGCCCAACGATGCAGCCGCCTTCGCGCCGCGCTGGGCCTGGGGTGTGGATGCCGTCATCAGCGATGACCCGGCCATCTTCAGCGAGGAGGATCGCGAGCCCACTCTGCCGAACGACACCACCACGCAAGGGCTACCCCAGACATGACCCCGGGCATCGAGCGCGACAGTCGCAGCGTCGAACACGCCAGCAACGATGCACTGACGCCGCGCCAGCAACAGATACTCGAGCGACTGGCCCGCGAGGGCCAGCTGGCCGTCGATCCGCTGGCCCATGCCTTCGACGTCACGCCCCAGACCATCCGGCGTGACCTGGGCGTGCTGTGTGAGCGGGGGTTGGCACGTCGGCGCCACGGCGGCATCGAGCGCCCACCCGGCGGCTACAACCTGGGACATTCCCAGCGCATCATGCTGGCGCGGACCGCCAAGCAGGCCATGGCCGCCAGCGTGGTCGCCGAGATTCCCGATGGCGCCACCCTGGCGCTGGGCATCGGCACCAGCGTGGTGGCGGTCGCCGAAGCCCTGCTTGCCCGACGCGGCCTGCGCGTGATCACCAACAATCTGCAGGTGGCGCAGGCGCTCTCGACCCATCCGGATGTCGCCGTCCAGTTGGCGGAAGGACAACTGCGCCCGCAGGATCTCGATGTGGTCGGCAGTGCTACCGTGGCCTTCTTCGCGCGCCATCAGGTCGATATCGCGGTCCTCGGCTGTGGCGGTCTCGATGCCGGTGGGCTGCTCGACTTCGACCCGGAAGAAGCCGCGGTCAGCCGTGCGCTGGTCCATCACGCCCAGCGCCGGATTCTGGTCGCCGATGCCAGCAAATGGGGGCGCGCCGCCATGTGCCGCATCGCCCCGCTCGAGGAGATCGACCTGCTGGTCACCGATGAGCTGCCCCATCAGGCCGATTATCGCAGCGCGCTGGAGGCTGCCAGCCAGCAGAGCCTGTCGGTGCGCTTCACTGCCTGAACCGAGGCGCGTCGCGCAAGCCGGCACGCATCGACGATACTGAAGGGACACGCGGCTGATGACAGCCGCGCGCCCGCTTACCTTCTGAGGATTTCTGGAATCACCATGCAAGCCTTCGCCCACTGTCCTGCCAGCACCCTGTCGGGTATCCGGTATCTGTTGACCGATATCGATGACACCCTCACCCATGAAGGGCGTCTCGCGGCATCGACGCTGGCGGCGCTGGAGCGTCTGGATGCTGCCGGCATCAAGGTCATCCCCGTCACGGGCGGCTGTGCGGGCTGGTGCGATCACATCGCACGCGCCTGGCCGGTCGCCAGCGTGATCGGTGAGAACGGCGCCTTTGCCTTCCGCCGCCAGGGGCAGCGCATCCTCACCACCTGGTGGGAAGACGAGCAGCGCCTGCGCGCTCGCCAGCGCCATGTCATGACCGTCGCCCGCCAGCTGCTGCTCAATCATCCGCGTGCAGCACTGGCCCAGGACCAGCCCTTCCGCTTCGCCGATGTCGCGGTGGACCACTGTCAGGCGGTCGGCCCGCTGGCCCAGAGCGAGATTCGCGCCATCATCGCCGGCTTCACGGCCGCCGGTATTCAGGCGCGTGCCAGCTCCATCCACATCAATGCCTGGCAGGGCGAGTTCGACAAGGCGCGCATGGCGGTGCGGGTCCTCACCGAAACCTTCGGCCTGGACCGCATGCAGCTGGAGCAGGAGGTGATGTACGTCGGCGATGCGCCCAATGATGCGCCGATGTTCGCCACCTTCCGCCACACCGTGGGCGTGGCCAACATCATCCAGCACCGCGCGGCACTCGGCTGGGAGCCCAGCTGGGTGACACGCCACAGTCATGGCGCCGGGGTCGAGGAAATCGCCGAGGCTCTGCTCACGGCACGCAAGGGAGTCGAGAGCGTCAAGACAGACGCCTAACCTGTGACTGATGGCAGCCATAGACCTCCAGCAGGATGACAGCCACAGGCCTTTGGACAGAAGTCAGCAGACAGGCATGAAAAAGCCCGTATGGCATTGCCATGCGGGCTTTTGTTATCCATAAGACAACGAATAACGCCAACTACCGGCTATCAATCCCCGAAGAACAATCCCCGCAGACCCTCGCCCGGATCATCAAAGCGCATGAAGGCTTCTCCCACCAGGAAGCCGTGGACGCCAGCGTCGCGCATCTTCGCCACGTCGTCACGGGTATGGATGCCGGATTCGGTGACCACACGCACGCCCTGCGGCATGTCGCTCAGCAGGTCCAGCGTCGTCTCCAGCGACGTCTCGAAGGTGCGCAGGTCGCGGTTGTTGATGCCGACCAGCTCGATGCCCAGCGCCAGTGCACGCTTGAGCTCTTCGCCGTCATGCACCTCGACCAGCACATCCATCCCCAGCTCACGCGCCTGACGATACAGAGCGCTCAGGCGTGCATCGTCCAGCGCCGCGACGATCAACAGGATGCAGTCGGCGCCGATGGCACGCGCTTCCAGCACCTGATACGGATGGATGATGAAGTCCTTGCGAATCACCGGAATCGAGACAGCGTCGCGCGCCTCGATCATGAAGTCCTCATGCCCCTGGAAGAAGTCGGCATCGGTGAGCACCGACAGACAGGCGGCACCGGCCTGCTCGTAAGCCACGGCGATCTCGGCGGGCACGAAGTCTTCACGGATCACGCCCTTGGAGGGTGACGCCTTCTTCACCTCGGCGATGATGGCCGGCTCGCCACGGTCGATGCGCGACGTCAGCGCCTCGATGAAGCCGCGCGGCGCGCTCTGCTTCTCGATCAGGGTCTGCAGGTCCGCCTCGCTCACCGCGGCGCTGCGCTCGGCGATCTCTTCTTCCTTGCGCGCCAGAATCCTGGCCAGGATGGTCGGCAATGCCTTGTCAGTCGTCTGCTCGGTGCTCATCAGCGGGTCGCTCCTTCATCATTGACCTGGGCGTAGACACGGGTGAAATCCGCCAATTCCTTCATCTTCTCGAATGGCAGCTTGCTGGCCTGCACGTCCTCGGCAATGCTGACACCCTCCTTGAGACTGTCCGCGATGCCCGCCACGTAAAGGGCCGCACCGGCATTGAGCGCCACGATGTCGCTGGCCGGGCCTTCATCACCGCGCAGCGCCTGCTGCACCAGCTTGAGGCTGGCGTCCGAGGTCTCCACCGCCAGACTTTCCAGCGACTGGCGTGCGATGCCGAAGTCTTCCGGCGCGATGCGGTATTCGCGGATCTCGCCATCCTTGAGCTCATTGACCAGCGTCGGTGCCGCCAGCGAGATCTCGTCCAGACCATCATCGCTGTGCACCACCAGCACATGCTCGGCCCCGAGGCGCTTGAGCACCTCGGCCATCAGCGGTACCAGCGCCGGGTCATAGACCCCCAGCACCTGGCGGGTGGCGCCGGCCGGATTGGTCAGCGGACCGAGGATGTTGAACATGGTACGCACGCCCATCTCGCGGCGCGGGCCGATCACGTGCTTCATGGCGGCGTGATGATTGGGCGCGAACATGAAGCCGACCCCGATATCATCGATGCAGCGTGCGACCTGCTCGGCGTCCAGCGCCAGATTGATGCCGGCCGACTCAAGCAGGTCGGCACTGCCGGACGATGACGAGACACTGCGGTTGCCATGCTTGGCCACATGACCACCGGCGGCCGCCACCACGAAACTTGCCGCCGTGGAGACATTGAACAGGTTGGCACCATCACCGCCGGTGCCGACGATATCCACTGCATCGGTGGCGCGCACCGTGACGCGCGTCATCAGCTCACGCATCACCTGGGCGGCGGCGGCCAGCTCATCGACGGTCTCGCCCTTCATCGACAGCGCCATCAGCAAGGCCCCGATCTGCGCCTGGGTCGCCTCGCCGGTCATGATGGCCGTCATGACCGCATGAGTGTCGTCGTAGCTCAGGTGCTGGCGGCGCATCACGGCGCCAATCGCCTCACGCATCTGCATGTTGTGTCTCCGCAGGCGCCAGCCTCGGCGGCTGACGCATGAAAAATAGGATGTAACTCTTGCGATCAACGCCCGCTCAGGCGGCTTTCGCAGCCTCGCCGCGACGCAGGAAGTTAGCCAGAAGCTCATGGCCCTGCAATGTCAGGATCGACTCAGGGTGGAACTGGACACCTTCGACATCCAGCTCGCGATGGCGCAGGCCCATGATCAACTGCGGCGTGACATCGTCATCATCCGTCCAGCTGGTGACGATCAGACACTCGGGCAGGCTCTCACGATCGACCACCAGCGAGTGATAACGCGTGACTTCCAGCGGCTCGGCCAGCGCAGCGAAGACACCACTGTTGTCGTGACGCACGGCGGAGGTCTTGCCGTGCATCACCTGGGGCGCACGTACCACCTTGCCGCCGTAGACCTGACCGATGGCCTGGTGACCGAGACACACGCCCAGAATCGGCAGCTTGCCGGCGAAGTGGCGAATGGTTTCCAGCGTGATGCCGGCCTCGTTGGGCGTACACGGCCCCGGGCCCAACACCAGATGTGAAGCGCCGAGCGCCTCGATCTGCTCGAGCGTGATGGCGTCATTGCGCACGGTCAGCACTTCCGCGCCCAGCTCACTCAGATACTGGACGATGTTGTAGGTGAAGCTGTCAAAGTTGTCGATCATCAGCACGCGTGGCGTGCTGGCGTCCTGCGAAGTGAATGTCTGCATGGTCAGTGTCCATTCTCGGGAGCGGATCATGCGCCGTGATTGACCGGCCTGCCCGCTCTCCTGTGGTGTCGTTCCCGCCGTCCAGCAACAAAAATGCCGCCCTGGTCGGCGGCATTCTTCTGGTCGTACGTCCTCGAACTTCAGACATGCGAAAGCCGCCCCCTTGTCAGGAGCGCCACCACTGCTGGCTGAGGTCGTGCGGGTTACGTAGCGTCATGGGTCAATAGTGCGTTGAGCTGCCAGGAGTGTCAATCACATGCGCCGTTGCAGGGAGTGACCCGCGAACACTGGCGAGTCACTCCCGAAATGCACGGCGCGCCGATCAGTCCAGATTGTCCAGACCGCGCTCCGCCATCGCCACGGCACGGAACAGGGCACGCCCCTTGTTGAGGGTCTCGTCCCACTCGGACTGCGGCACGGAATCGGCCACGATGCCGGCGCCGGCCTGGACGTGCAGCACCTTGTCCTTGAGCACCGCGGTGCGGATCGCGATGGCGGTATCCATGTTGCCGTGCCAGGAAAGATAACCCACCGCACCGGAATAGATGCCGCGCTTGACCGGCTCCACCTCGTCGATGATCTCCATGGCGCGAATCTTCGGCGCGCCGGACAGGGTGCCGGCCGGGAAGGTGGCCCGCAGCACGTCCATCGGCCCCAGGCCTTCCTTCAGCTTGCCGGTGACATTGGAGACGATGTGCATGACGTGGGAATAGCGCTCCACCACCATCTGGTCCGTCACCTTAACGCTGCCGGTCTGGCTGATGCGACCGGCGTCGTTGCGACCCAGGTCGATCAGCATCAGGTGCTCGGCGACTTCCTTGGGGTCTGACAGCAGGTCCTTCTCCAGCGCCAGGTCTTCTTCTTCGGTGGCGCCGCGCACGCGGGTACCGGCGATCGGGCGCACCGCGACCTCGCCATCCTCGAGACGCGAGAGAATCTCCGGCGACGAGCCGATGACGTGGTGATCATCCAGATTGAAGAAGAACATGTACGGCGAGGGATTCAGGCTGCGCAGTGCACGGTAGAGATCCAGCGGCGCGGCGCGGTAGGGAATCGACATGCGCTGCGACGGCACGCACTGCATGACATCACCGGCCAGCACGTATTCCTTGATCTTCTCCACTGCGCCCTTGAAGCCTTCCTCGGTGAAGCCGGAGGTGAAGTCGGTCTCCTTGACCGGCTCGCCGCCGGTGCCGGGGCTGACAGTGTTCAGCGTCGCGCTGCGCAGCTGGATCTCGAGGCGCTCGAGACGCTCGCAGGCGGCCTCGTAGGCGTTCGGCGTTGCCGGGTCGGCGTGGGTCAACAGCGTCAGACGCCCGGACAGGTTGTCGAAGATCACCAGCTCGTCGGCGACCATCAGCAGGATGTCCGGCACGCCCAGCGGGTCCGGCTTCTCGACGCCGCGCAGGCGCGGTTCGATATAGCGCACGGTGTCATAGCCGAAGTAGCCGACCAGACCGCCATTGAAGCGTGGCGCACCGTCGATGACCGGCACACGGAAGCGGGTCTGGAACTGCTCGATCCAGTCGAGGGGGTCCTCGACTTCGGTCATGCCGGTCTGCTCGCCATTGATCAGATGCGAGACCACCTGACCACGCACCTCGATGCGCTCACGACACGGCAGGCCGATGATGGAGTAACGCCCCCACTTCTCTCCGCCCTGCACGGACTCCAGCAGGAAGGTCCACGGCATGTCGGCCAGCTTGAGATAGGTAGACAGTGGCGTGTCGAGATCCGCCAGCACGTCACGGGTGACGGGAATGCGGTTGTAACCGGCTTCGGCCAGTTCAGCGAAGTGTTGTGGGGTCATCATGACCTGCAGTTCCTTCCACGGAGGGTGCGTTGCCGACACGGGGCCGGCTTGTCTGGGACTCAGTCTATCATCGCGGGTCGCTGGCGGCAGCGCTGGTGGAGGCAAGTTCTGCCATCTCATGCCTCACTGTGCGCCCGAGCGGGACACCAGCCTCGCTCTGTCAATCAATTCCAATCAATCAGCGTCACTCAGCCAGCCACGACCAGCTCGGCGAGTGAGTCGACGAGGTAGTCCGGGTGGCTGCGCGAGATCGGCTCGCCATGGTTGTAGCCGTAAGGTACCGCCAGGGTGCGGAAACCGGCGGCGCGGCCTGCCGCGATATCGTGACGCGAGTCACCGACCATCAAGGCCTGACGCGGCAACACTCCCAGCCGCTCGGCGGCGAACAGCAGGGGCGCGGGGTCCGGCTTGCGCGTCGGCAGGCTATCGCCGCCCAGCGCCAGCGCGAAATGCTCGCTCAGCGCGAAGTGCGAAAGCAGCGGTTCGATGAAGGCTTCCGGCTTGTTGGTGATCAGCACCAGCGGGATCCCGGCCTGGCGCAGACCTTCCAGGCATTCCCGCACGCCGGGATAGAGTCGCGTACGCGAGCTGGGGTCGGCGGCGTAATGTGCCAAAAAGCTCTGATGCGCCTGCTCGACCCGCGCCAGGTCATCGGTCGCCAGGCCATGTGCTGCCAGGGCGCGCTCCACCAGTACCCGCGATCCATTGCCGACAAAGTCGCGTATCCGCGCCTCCCCCAGCGCCGTCAGCCCCTCTTGCTCAAGCATGCAGTCGATCGCATGGGCGAGGTCCGGCACCGAGTCGATCAGGGTGCCATCGAGGTCGAAGGCGACCATCTCGATCGCCCTGAGCGACGGATGTACCGGACCTGTGAATGTGGGATGATCGTGCATCCTTGCTCCTTTTCAGCGACAGAATTCGTGTAGGTGCCAAAAGCGCAACGACGAGTTCTCGCGTGCTCATGGCGAATATACGTAAAATAACGACATCTCGCGCATGCAGCACTATTTAGCACGCTCATTATATTGTTATCATAGCGGTATCGCGACGCCAGTTATCGACTCCGGGCCTTGCATGTTCTGACTCGATAGCCGGCCGACACTTTTCACACCTTCCCCATCAATCTTGTCACTGAGGAGCACTCAATGGCCATTCCCCGCATCGTAGTCGTTGGCGGAGGCGCCGGCGGTCTGGAACTCGTCACCAAACTGGGCCACAAGCTGGGCCGCAAGAAGAAAGCCGAGATCATTCTGATCGACCGCAACTCCACGCACATCTGGAAGCCGCTGCTGCACGAAGTGGCCACCGGCGTGCTGGATTCCGGCCTCGATGAAGTCTCCTACCAGGGCCATTCCAAGGCCCACGGCTACAAGTTCCAGCGCGGCACCCTGGAAAGCCTGGAGCGTGAAGAGAAGCAGCTGACCCTGGCCGCCATCCATGACGCCAAGGGCAACGTGCTGCTGCCCGCCCGCCAGCTCAGCTATGACTATCTGGTGCTGTCACTGGGCAGCGTGTCCAATGATTTCGGCACCGAAGGCGTCGCCGAACATTGCCACTTCCTGGACAGCCCGCAGCAGGCCGAGAAATTCCGCCGCGACATGCTCGACACCTTCCTGCGCTTCAGCGCCAACGGCGAGGAATGTGAGCGCCAGCAGCTCAACGTCGCCATCATCGGCGCCGGCGCCACCGGGGTCGAACTCTCCGCCGAGCTGTTCGATGCCTCCAAGATGCTGCACAGCTACGGCTTCTCCTCGCTGGAAGACCGCCAGGTCAAGGTCCACCTGATCGAGGCCGCACCGCGCATCCTGCCCGCCCTGCCGGAACGCATCGGCAAGCCGGTCGCCAAGGAGCTGACCAAGCTGGGCGTCGATATCCACGTCGATACCCGGGTGACCTGTGCCGACTCACGCGGCATCACCACTGCCGATGGCACTCTGATCGAAGCCGACCTGAGCGTGTGGGCCGCCGGTATCCGTGCGCCCGCCTTCCTGTCCGAGCTGGGTCTGTCCACCGAGCGCAACCATCAGGTCAAGGTGCACCAGACCATGCAGAGCATCGATGATGAGTTCATCTTTGCCCTCGGTGACTGTGCCAGCTGCCCGCAGCCGGATGACAAGCGCGTCCCGCCGCGCGCCCAGGCC
Source organism: Cobetia sp. 2AS (assembly GCF_029846355.1). Classification (NCBI taxonomy): domain Bacteria; kingdom Pseudomonadati; phylum Pseudomonadota; class Gammaproteobacteria; order Oceanospirillales; family Halomonadaceae; genus Cobetia; species Cobetia sp. 2AS. The sequence continues at coordinate 46,666 of NZ_JARWKQ010000001.1, read as the reverse complement.
GCTCACCAGCAGGCCAGCCTGATGGTCAAGAACCTGCGTGCCGCGATGGCCAACAAGCCGCTCAAGGACTTCGTGTTCAAGGACCACGGCTCGCTGATCTCGCTGGCGCACTTCGATGCCGTCGGCTCGCTGATGCGCGGTGCCTCGGCGCGTTCGCTGTTCATCGAGGGCCGCCTGGCCAAGTTCTTCTACGCCTCGCTGTATCGCATGCACCAGATGGCGATCCACGGCGTGGTCAAGACCGGCGTGACGGTGGTGGTCGATGGCCTGAACCGCTACCTGCGCCCGAAGATGAAACTGCACTGAGACTGAGCCTGCCCGGCAGGGTCGCCAGTCAACAAAACGCCCCAGACGGATTCCGTCGGGGGCGTTTTCATTTCACGCATTCAATCAAGCAGACCGTCAGGTCTCGCCGAGCAGGCTATCCAGTGTCATCTCGCCGGCGATCAAGCGGCGCTTGGCCGCCACACTCAACTGCTTGACGCGATACTCAAGCTTGAGCGCCCGCGAGCGATCGCCGACCACCTGTTGATAACACAGCGTCAGCGGCCCCTTGCCGCGCAGCGCTCGCGCACCGCGCTTGCCGCCCTCATGCTCGCTCAGGCGGCGCGCCACATCGGTACTGATACCGGTGTAGAGGCGCCCCTGGGCCGTCTCGAGCACATACAGCGACCACTCGCTGAGCGCCGCGGCGTGAACCGAGCCGTCGGCCGCTCCCAAAGCTCTCGCGCTGTCATCCGTCACGCGATCAGCTGCGCACGCTGGCAAGCTCGGCACGCAGCTTCGCCAATACGCTGTCGTAGCGGTTGGCATCGCTGTCGCTGCGCGCATTGAAGATGGCGGAACCGGCCACGAAGGTGTCGGCACCGGCACGCGCGATCTCGGCGATGTTGTCGACCTTGACGCCACCATCGATCTCGAGACGGATGTTGTAGCCGGAGGCATCGATGCGACGACGCGCTTCACGCAGCTTGTCGAGGGTACCGGGGATGAACGACTGGCCGCCGAAGCCCGGGTTGACGCTCATCAACAGAATCATGTCGACCTTGTCCATCACGTAGTCGAGGTAGGACAGCGGCGTGGCCGGATTGAATACCAGACCGGACTTGCAGCCCGCATCACGAATCAGCTGCAGCGAGCGATCGACGTGGTCGGAGGCTTCCGGATGAAAGGTGATGTAGCTGGCACCGGCCTCGGCGAAGTCACCGATCATGCGGTCGACCGGCGTGACCATCAGGTGGGCGTCGATCTCGGCGCTGATGCCGTAATCACGCAGCGCCTTGCACACCATCGGCCCGATGGTCAGGTTGGGCACGTAATGATTGTCCATCACGTCGAAGTGGACGATATCGGCCCCGGAGGCCAGCACATCCTCGACCTCCTGCCCCAGGCGGGCGAAGTCAGCAGAGAGGATCGACGGGGCAATCTTGAAGTCATTCGGCAGTAGTTCAGACATGTCATCAGGCGCCAGCGAGAAGTGGAAGAGGCATTTTACGCCACCCTCTCACAAAAGACAGGCGCTGTGTGAATGTGCACGGCCAGCCTGCCGATCCGTCGCCGGCCCACGCCAGGCACTCCACTGCGACTCGCACCCTCAAGCCGCCCTCACACCAAGCCCTCATCCCCTTCCCAGATCAGACGCCAACAAGAATATTGCCGTGCAAAGTTGAAATTGGTGCATTAGCAACTGATAGTTAAGCTGTTCTCTCGGCCCAGTGAGCAGCTCGCTGGCCTTCTGCGCATGTTCCTCGCACTGCACGCATCATGTCGCATCTCTTATAACGATAACAGGAACCTACACCTCTCATGTTCGACACCTCTCTCGCAAACCGCAGACATCTCAAGGCGCTGGCTGCCGCCGCACTGTTGCCGCTGGCCGGCCTGCTACCGACGGCGATTCCCGCTGCCTTCGCCGAGTCTTCTGCAATTCTGGAAGGCGAGCGCTTCCACCCCCAGGAAGGCCAGCACGGCATGGTCGCGACCAGCCACTATCTGGCCTCTCAGGTCGCACGCGATGTGCTGGCCGATGGCGGCAACGCCGTCGACGCCGCCGTGGTGGCAGGCTTCGCGCTGGCCGTGACCCAGCCGCGCTCCGGCAACATCGGTGGCGGCGGCTTCATGCTGGTCTCCGATGAGAAGACCGGCGAAGTGGTCGCCATCGATTACCGCGAGAAGGCCCCGGCCGCAGCCAGCGAGACGATGTTCCAGGACGAGAATGGCGAGGCGGTCTCCGAGTGGTCACGCTTCACCCACCGTGCGGCAGGCGTGCCCGGCACCGTCGCTGGCCTTGCCAAGGCGCTGGAAGACTACGGCACCCTGAGTCTCGAGCAGGCGCTCGCCCCGGCCATCAAGCTGGCCGAAGACGGCTTCGTGATTCCGACGCGCTTCGCCAAGGGCTTGAGCGATGCCAAGGACCGTCTGGCCAAGTGGGACAGCACCGCCAAGGTGTTCTACAAGCCGGATGGCAGCAACTATCAAGCCGGTGAGCTGTTCAAGCAGCCGGAACTGGCCGCGACCCTCAAGCGCATCGCCGCCAATGGTGCGCGCGAGTTCTACGAGGGTGAGACCGCCCGGCTGATCGTCGCCGAGATGGAGCGCCACGACGGCATCATGACGCTGGATGACCTCAAGGCCTACGAGCCGGCCATTCGCGAACCGGTCCACGGCACCTATCGTGGCTATGACATCTTCTCGATGAGCCCGCCCTCCTCCGGCGGCGCGCACATCGTCGAGATTCTCAACATGCTCGAAGGCGATGACATCCAGGCGATGGGCTTCAATTCCGCCGCCACCATCCACGTGATGGCAGAAGCGATGCGCCGCGCCTACGCCGACCGCTCCGAGTATCTGGGCGACACCGACTTCGTCGATGTGCCGCTGTCGGGCATCATCTCCAAGGACTACGCCAAGGAATTGCGCGCCCAGTTCGAGCTCGACAAGGCCACGCCCTCCAGTGAGGTCAAGCCCGGCAAGCCGCAGCCGTATGAGTCCAATCAGACCACCCACTTCTCGATTGCCGATGGCAATGGTCTGGCCGTTTCCAATACCTACACCATCAACTTCAGCTACGGCTCCGGCATCGTGGTCGATGGCGCAGGCTTTTTGCTCAACAACGAGATGGATGACTTCTCCGCCAAGCCGGGCGTGCCGAATGCCTATGGCCTGATCGGTGGCGTCGCCAACAAGATCGAGCCGAACAAGCGCATGCTGTCTTCCATGAGCCCGACCATCGTGATGAAGGATGGCAAGAATTTCCTCGTCACCGGTAGCCCCGGCGGCTCGCGCATCATCACCACCACGCTGCAGGTGATCATGAACGTGATCGATCACGGCATGAACATCCAGTCGGCGGTCAGTGCGCCGCGCATCCACCACCAGTGGCTGCCGGACGAGATTCGTATCGAGGCGGGCATCAGCAAGGACACCATCCGTCTGCTCGAGGCGATGGGCCACAAGGTAGTGACCAAGGACGCCATGGGCGCCATCCAGTCGATCATGATCGACGACGGCACCTTCTACGGCGGTGCTGACCCGCGTCGCTCCACCTCTTCGGCCATGGGGCTGTAGACGACGGCTGCGACGGGGTAATCTCTGCATCGCATCGCCGAGCTGCCCCATCAATGACGCCTTGACCCCATTGTTGGGGCGGGCTATCTGTGACGGGCGACACTTCGGTGTCGCCCGTTCGCGTCTTGCCGTGCCATCACGCCATCAGCCCTACAAGGTGCCCTCGTGTCCTCAACCAAGTCACTCACGCCGCCCATCTCTGGCTGGCGGCAGTGGGCCAACCGCTATCCGGTCGCCTTGATCGCCCTGGCGCAGCTGTTCGGCACCAGCCTGTGGTTCACCCCCAATGCAGTACTCACGCCGATGCTGGCGAGCTGGGGCTTCGCCGGCGATAGCGCCGCGGCACTCGGCCAGCTGACCTCCTCGGTGCAGGGCGGCTTCATCGTCGGCACCCTGGTGCTGGGGCTTGCCGGCCTGGCGGACCGCTTCGCGGCGCGCCATCTGTTCATGGCTTCCTGCGTGCTGGGCGCGCTGACCAATCTGGCGCTGTTGATCGCGCCGGGCCTGCTGAGCGCCTCAGGCCTGCGCGTGCTGACGGGACTGGCACTGGCCGGCATCTACCCCATCGGCTTGAAGCTGATGGTGCAGACCGCACCGGACCGTGCCGGTGCCGCACTCGCCTGGCTGGTCGGCATGCTGGTGCTTGGCACCGGGCTGCCGCATGCACTGGCCGCACTGCAACAGGGCGAAGGCATGCAGCTGCCGTGGGGCGCGGCCATCAGCACCGCCTCGCTGCTGGCCATCGTCGGTGCCGGTCTGGTCGCCATGCTGGCCCCACCGGCGGCGAAAGCCGCCACAGCCCCCCGCCAAGCAACAGCGGCGAAAGACGGCCGCAACACCTTTCTGGCACGTGCCACACGAGGCCTGGCGGCCTGGCAATATCCCGGCTTCGTGCGCGGCGCACTGGGCTACTTCGGCCACATGTGGGAGCTGTACACCCTGTGGGCGCTGACACCTCTGCTGCTGACCCAGATGGCCAGCGCGACAGGCGTGACGCTCTCTCCTGCCAGCCTGGCCTGGCATAGCTTCCTCGTCATCGCCATCGGCGCGCCCGGCTGCGTCATCGGGGGCTGGCTCTCGCGCAGCCGCGGCAGTCTGTGGGTGGCGCGTCTCGGACTCGCCGGCTCGGTGACGCTGACGTTGATCTTCGTCGCTGCTACGCAGCTTGAGGCCGGTTACGGCGTGCTGCTGGCACTGCTGGCGCTGTGGAGCCTTCTGGCCGTGATCGACTCGCCACAGTTCTCGGCACTCGCCGCGGGCGGCACGCCGGTCGAGCTGCAGGCCAGCGCCCTGGCGATGATGAATGCCTTCGGCTTCAGCCTGTCACTGGTCTCGATCGCCTTGCTCACGCCGCTGATCGCCGGCCACGGCAGCCTGCTGTTGCTGGCCTTGCTGCCCGGCCCGCTGCTGGGCCTGCTGGCCTTGAGCAGACGCGTCGACGGCGCATGAGCCATGGACCATGGGCTACGGGCCATGAACCTCGGCCACTGTCGCTTGCAGAGGACAGCCGTGAGCCTGAATTTCCACTACGCTCAGGCGCCATTCTGGCCCTATACTCGCGCCATTGTGCTCCGGCCATCCCGCGCTGCAGGCGAGATATTGGCAACGGATGGCCGAGATGACTCCCATGACAACCGGCCTCAGGCCCAGGAACCCCGATGATGATGCACAAGTTGCGCACCACCTGCATGAGCGTGGCACTGATCGCCACGGCGGCACTTCTCAGCGCTTGCGGCACCAGCCCGCAGCGCCTGTACGTCAATCCGCAGGTCGGCGAGATGGGCGTGGTCGGCCACGGGCAACAGGTGGTGGTGGACGTGCTCGATGAGCGTCCGTCAGAGCGCATCGGTTCTCGCGATGGCGCCACCAATGCCTCGAGCTATCTGGTCGTGCCGACCGGCGACCTGACGCCCAAGCTTGAGGCCCAGACCGTCAGCGCCCTGCGCCGCATGGGCTTCGTGCCGGTATCCGCCGAGCAGGCCAACCAGGGCGCAGCAGAGCTGACCATCTCGCTGACCGAGCTGGCCTATGGCGTGAAGCGTGGCGGCCTGATCACCGATACCGCGACACTCAATGGCGTGATCAAGGCCGTCGCCGTGTCCGGCAAGCAGCGCTATACCGGCAGCTACACCGCGACGCGTGATCAGGGCTATGCCCTCAAGCCGAGCCAGGAGAAGAACACCGAGATGGTCTCTGAGGTGATCGGCGATGCGCTGACTCGCGCCTTCCAGGACACCACGCTGATCCGCCAGCTCGATCAGTAAGTTCGAACAGCAAGCTCAATCAGCAGCTCGCCACCAACGAAAACGCCACCGCCGCCCATTGGGCGGCGGTGGCGTTTTTCATGAGGACTGAACCTTCATGAGGACTGGACCTGACTGACAAGGTCACCCCCGAGTCGTCAGCGACGCGGTCCCTTGCGCACCAGACTCCATACCGTCTCACGCAGCCCGCGCTCATCCGGGGCGCGACGCTCCAGCACCTCAAGCGTGAAGTTGGCGCTCAACAGCTGACGAATCTCGTCTTCGGCGACATGGAACGGCGGCCCCTGATGCTGCTCCGTCTGCCGCTCGAGACTGATCAACAGGCCACGCGCGCCCGGGGGCAGCAGCTGCGCCAGATGGAAGGCGTAGCGCTGCCGGGTGGCCGGCGGCAAGGCAATCAGCGCGGCGCGATCATAGAAGGCGTCCAGATGATCGACATGGTCGATATGGAAGTGGAAGAAGTCTCCGCACCACAGCTCGACCATGCCCTGACGGAAGCATTCGAAGTGCTCCAGCCGATAGCGCGAGACATCCCCGGCGCCTTCGGCGACGAACTGCTCACAGGCCTGGCGTGCAAGCTCGATGCCCAGCACCGGATAGCCCTGCGCCGCCAGCCAGCGCATGTCGAGACTCTTGCCACACAACGGCACCAGCACCTTGGCACCCGCCGCGATCTCAAGCCGCGGCCACCAGCGCTCCAGCGCCGAATGCGTGGCGGGCAGATGAAAGCCGATCCGCCCTTCCTGCCATCGCGCCAGCCAGGGGTCACTGGCCGGCGTCGCGTCCATCGTCGTGTCTTGTGCCGACATGAGCTGGCGCACTCCCTCTGCTATCGGTTACCGGAATGCCTTACAGGAAGCCGTGACGCTTCTTCTTGCGACGCGGCAGGTGCGGCACGATAAGGCCGACCAGCAGGCCGACACCCGCCACGCCACCGCCGTACATGAAGTAGCGCATCAGCAGGTCCTGCTTCTTGGTATCGAGCTTGGTTTCCATGTCCTGCATCTTGCTGCGCGCCTGGGCAAGCTCGGCTGACTGGCTGTTGCTGGCCTGCTCAAGCTCTTCGATGCGCGCCTGACGCGTCTCGAGGCCGGTCTTCATGTCCTCGACACGGGTTTCCCACTCTTCATTGATGCCATCGAGCTTGGCAGTCAATTCCTTGACCCTGGCGCTCAGCTCGGGCACCCGGGCATTGACGCTCTGAGTGTCCTGCAGGTCAGCGGAGGGAATCCACACCACGTCGCCGCTGGCGGTGCGGATCTTGCTGTAGTCATTCTGGACCTCGAGCAGCTCGACCGGCTGGCCGGCTTCCACCGTGCCCACGATGCGGTAGCCATCCGTCGGGCCACTGCGCACGAAGGTGGTGAGGTCATCGGCGACCCAGCGGTCGGTGGCCGCATTGGCCAGCGGTGCGCCCAGCAGCAGGCTGCCGGCGACGCCAGCCCCCAGCACCATACGGCGCAGTGAGCGCGCAAGCGTCGAACACGGCGATCGGGGTGACAGGAGACCGAAAGATGAAGGGGTGCTGGTAATGGAGAATCGCGTCATATCGTGTTCTTCATGGCTGTCTAAGGGCGTAAGCCGACCGTGTCAGGCGTGTGGGCACGAGGAGCAAGCGCGCTGAATCCTGCGTCCCCACATGCCGAACATGATCGACCGCTTTTGGGCGAAGGAAGGCTCGCCCTGTCTGCCCATGCGGTGTCTGCCAGGTTGCGCAATGCAAGGCATCCTGCCTGGCATCGCTGTCGCGCTTGGACGTACGGTAACGAAATTGCCGCGAGAAAAATCCGAGACTGTCATTTCAGTGTCTTCAGACATCCACACTTTCTGTGGATAAGTCTTGGGACAACCTCAAAGGGGCAGGTCTGCGCACGGCGAAGTGCCTGCCCCGCCAACAAATCGATCAAATTTTAACCAGCTCAGGCAGCCGGGCTATCGGCATGAAAACCTCAACAAATCAAGCCATTGACAGCCTGATGTGCGTTGCGCAACACCTGCCTGATAACTATGAAACATGCCAAGCCCCTGTTGTAGCGTCAGGGCATGCGCGGACTTTCTCGTGAGGATACCACAGCCACCATCAGGCTGAACCGGTGGTTGGCAGGCATCCTCCTCATTGCTGACAGCGATGCGACAGGGCTGGCCGCATGGCCGGCAGACTCCTATACTGTGCCGTCCCGATTTTGGCCTCGACCCGATCAGCGTGCCGCTTGGCACAGTATCGTCGCGCCCTCGATTCCCGGCCAGCCATCGGCGCCGGGGCTCATTCATTACAAGTCGCGCCCGCTTCTCCTGACCGCTGACGCTGCCCGCCGCCATCATGTGCCCGGGCGCGAGGCGCACGAAGCCCGGGCGCGCAGCTCAGAGCGTTCACACAAGGCAATGGCGAAGAAACTCTTCATCAAGACTCACGGCTGCCAGATGAACGAGTATGACTCCGCGCGCATGGCGGATCTGCTCGGCGAATCGCATCAGATGGAAGTCACCAGCGACGAATCCGAAGCAGACGTCATCCTGCTCAACACCTGCTCCATCCGCGAGAAGGCCCAGGAGAAGGTGTTCCACCAGCTGGGACGCTGGAAGAAGCTCAAGGAAAAGAACCCGGACCTGGTGATCGGCGTCGGCGGCTGCGTGGCCAGTCAGGAAGGCGACAACCTGCGCAAGCGTGCCCCGCATGTGGACATGGTGTTCGGCCCGCAGACCCTGCACCGCGTGCCGAAGATGCTCGACACCCGCCGCGACAGCCTCAAGCAGATTTCCGTGGTCGACGTGACCTTCCCCGAGATCGAGAAGTTCGACAATCTGCCCGCGCCCAAGAGCGACGGTGCCAGCGCCTTCGTCTCGGTGATGGAAGGCTGCTCCAAGTACTGCACCTTCTGCGTGGTGCCCTACACCCGCGGTGAGGAAGTCTCGCGCCCCTTCGAGAAGGTGATGGATGAAGTCATCCACTTGGCCGACCAGGGCGTGCGCGAGATCAACCTGCTGGGCCAGAACGTCAACGCCTACGCCGGCCTCAACCAGCTGGGCGAGGAGATCGACCTCGCCGAGCTGATCAGCTGCGTGGCGCAGGTCGAGGGCATCGACCGCATCCGCTTCACCACCTCGCATCCGCTGGAGTTCAAGGACTCGCTGATCGAGGCCTTCGGTGAGATCCCGGAGCTGGTCAGCCATCTGCATCTGCCGGTGCAGTCGGGCTCCAACCGCATTCTGGCGGCGATGAAGCGCGGCCACGAGCGTGACCTCTACATCGACAAGCTCGAACGCATCCGCGCGCTGCGTCCGGACATCAGCTTCTCCTCCGACTTCATCGTCGGCTTCCCGGGCGAGACCGATCAGGACTTCATGGACACCATGGACCTGATCGGCCAGATCGGCTTCGATCACTCCTTCAGCTTCATCTACTCCGCGCGCCCGGGCACCCCGGCGGCGAATCTGGAAGATGACACCCCGGAAGAAGTGAAGAAGGAGCGCCTGCTCATCCTGCAGGAGCGCATCAACCAGCAGGCGATGCAGATCGGTCGCAAGATGGTCGGCACCACCCAGCGCATCCTGGTCTCCGGCTTCTCGCCACGTGACCCGGGCCTGCTGTCCGGGCGCACCGAGAACAACCGGGTGGTCAACTTCCGCGCCGCCAACCCGACCGAGCTGATCGGCTACCTGGTGGATGTCGAGATCACCGAGGCCTACCCCAACTCGCTGCGCGGTGAGCTCAGCTCGCCCTACCGCTATTGATCGCTCGTCGCTCACGACATTGACGAGGCGCCATCAGCCCCCACTATCAAGCAGATAGCCACGCTGGCCGTACAGGACAATTGCCCTGTACGGCCATCGCGCATTAAGCTCTCTTGAGACTTCGGCAACGCGTCACCATTGACACTGAAATGGCGCCGTCATGCGCCGTGGCGGGCAGAGCGCCCCGTGCATTACGCGCAGGTATCCGCCATCGCGGCTGCCCCTCATCGCCAAGCATCATCGTCACTCATCACTATCAGGATATTCGACGCCTTGAGCCACCAGTCACAGCAAGCCAATCGCATTCTCAACATGACGCTTGAGCCGGCAGACCCGCAGCGTCTGGCCAGCCTGACCGGCCAGCGCGACGAGCATCTCAAGCTGATCGAATCCCGGCTCGGTGTCACCCTGCGCAATCGCGGCAATGACTTCCAGATCGCAGGCCCCGCGGCCGCCGTAAAGGCGACCGCCAACGTGCTGGAACATCTGTACCGCGAGACCGGCGCCGGCGAAGTCGATGCCGAGACCGTTCATCTGTTCCTGCAGGAATCCGGCGTCGAGGCGCTGGTCGAGGCCGCCGAAGACCAGGGCGCCACCTACGGTGATGTGGTGATCCGCACGCCCAAGGTGCTGGTGCGCCCGCGCGGCTTCAATCAGCAGGGCTATGTCACCGAGATGCGCAATCACGACATCAACTTCGGCATCGGCCCGGCCGGTACCGGCAAGACCTATCTTGCCGTCGCCGCTGCCGTGGAAGCGCTCAACAACAACGAAGTGCGACGCATCCTGCTGGTGCGCCCGGCGGTCGAGGCCGGCGAGAAGCTCGGCTTCCTGCCGGGGGATCTGGCCCAGAAGATCGACCCCTACCTGCGCCCGCTCTACGATGCCCTGTACGAGATGCTCGGCTTCGAGCACGTCAACAAGATGATCGAGCGCCAGATCATCGAGATCGCGCCGCTGGCCTACATGCGCGGCCGGACGCTCAACAACGCCTACATCATTCTCGATGAGTCCCAGAACACCACGCGCGAACAGATGAAGATGTTCCTGACGCGCATCGGTTTCGGCTCCACCGCCGTCATCACCGGTGACGTCTCGCAGGTCGATCTGCCACGTGGCACCCAGTCAGGCCTGGCGCACGTGATGGAGGTCCTCAAGGACACCCCGGGGATCAGCATCACGCGCTTCCTGGCCAAGGACGTCGTGCGTCACCCGCTGGTGCAGCGCATCGTCGAGGCCTACGACACCTTCGAAGCCGCGGAAGAGCAGCAGGAAGGCGAACGTCGCGAGCAGCGTCAGGCCGAGCGCGAAGCCCGCATGGCGGCGCTGAATGCCCAGAGCAACGTGCCGCCTGCCAGCACCCCGACGGGAGGTAGCCAGTGAGCGAAGCCCCCGCAGTCGTCGTGGACCTGCAACTGGCCATCGGCGAGAGTGAATTCGATGGCCAGCCGCTGCCGGCCAGCCATCAGCTGGAAGCCTGGGTGGCGGCTGCGCTGCTGGCCGCCGCGGAGGATGGCGCGCTGGAGCGCGATGCCAGCGCCGCCGCGGCGCCGTACGAGCTGACCGTGCGTCTGGTGGAAGAAGCCGAGAGTCAGGGCCTCAATCGCGATTATCGCGGCAAGGACTCCCCGACCAACGTGCTGTCCTTCCCGCATGAGCCGCTGGATCTGGACGACTTCGCCCTGCCACCGGAACTGGCCGCGCGCTTCGCCGAGGAAGGCGATGACGACAGCCTGCCGCTTGCGGGCATGCCGGAGAGCGATCTGGATGCCGGCGAAGAGGAAGGTCTCGACGGTCACAACAGCGACGATGTCATGCTGGCGTCAGACGCCATGAGCGAAGCTGACGAGGCAGACGTCTCTGAGGCCGCGTCTTCTGGCTTCTCGACTTCTGGCGCCGCGTCTTCTGCCCTCGGCTCTGCGGCTACCGAGACCGCGGCTGAGCAGGCTCTTGATGAACAAGCTCTTGATGAGCAGCGCTTTCTGGGCGACCTGATCATCAGCGTGCATGTCGTCGCCCGCGAAGCGCGGGAACAGGGCAAGTCGCTGGAAAATCATTTCGCCCACATGCTGGTCCATGGCACCTTGCACTTGCTCGGCTATGACCATATCGAGGACGATGAAGCCGAACGCATGGAAGCGCTCGAGCGTCATGTGCTGGCAGGGCTCGGCATCGCCGACCCCTACCGGGAAGAGAATCACTGATGCCGGCGCCCTTGCGCATCGGCAGCACCCGCCGTCGGGTGGCTCGGGGCTTGTCCCCGGGTCACTCGGCTGCCCCGATACCACCACGACGATGGGGTATCGCCACCGAGGAAAAGAGAAACTAACGCATGAGCGAAGACCGATCGGGAAGCCAATCGAAAACCTGGCTCGATAAGCTGTTCGGCGCCTTCTCAAGCGACACCGACGAACCCAGCTCCCGTAGCGAGCTGCTCCAGTTTCTGGCTGAGGTAGGCCCACGCCTCAACCTCGATCAGGACGCCATCGCCATCATCGAAGGCGCGCTGGAAATCAGCGACCAGCAGGTGCGCGAGGTGATGATCCCCCGCTCCCAGGTGCAGGCCATTCAGGTCGATCAGCGCCCGGAGGAGTACCTGCCGCTGATTCTCGAATCGGCTCACTCCCGCTATCCCGTCATCGACGAGAACCTCGACGAGGTGCTCGGCATCCTGCTGGCCAAGGACCTGCTGCCGCTGATTCTGCAAAATGACAGCGAGCGCAAGCGCTTCGATCTGCGCGAAGCGATCCGTCCGGCGATGTTCATCCCCGAATCCAAGCGCCTCAACAGCCTGCTCAAGGAATTCCGCGAGACCCGCAATCACATGGCGGTGGTCATCGACGAGTACGGCGGCACGGCAGGCCTTGTCACCATCGAGGATATCCTCGAGCAGATCGTCGGGGATATCGAGGATGAGCACGACACCGATGAGGATGAGGACATCCGCGAGCTGGGCGATGGCCAATTCGCCGTCAGCGCGCTGACCACCATCGATGACTTCAATGAGCACTTCGATACCGACTTCTCCGATGAGGAATTCGACACCATCGGCGGTCTGATGATTCAGCGCTTCGGTCACATGCCGCGCCGTCAGGAATCCACCGATTTCGCCGGCTGGCGTTTCACGGTGCTCAATGCGGACAATCGTCGCATTCGTCAGGTACAGGTATGTCGTCTGGAAGATGCCACCGGTGACGCGCCGCCCTCGGCCGAGCATCGTGCGCACATCAGCGGCGAGTGATTCATGGCCTGACCACAGGCTGACCCGATAGAGGACAATGCCAGACACATCCGCCGATGTGTCTGGCATTTTACAAGGAGAGCGGCATGTCAGATTCCCCCCGCGCGAGGAGCTTCCCGGGCGCCTCGTTGCTGGCCAATGTACTGGCGATCATTGCCGGGGTACTGGTCACCCTGAGCTTTGCCCCCTTCGAGCAGTGGTGGCTGGGCCCGATCGGCGCAGGCCTGCTCTACGGGGCGCTGCGCATGGAAGGCGGTGGCTTCCTGCGCGCCTGGTGGTTCGGGGTCGGCCTGTTCGGCAGCGGAGCCAGCTGGGTCTACGTCTCGATCCATGATTATGGCTATACCGGCATGCCGCTGGCGGTGCTGCTGACGATGCTGTTCGTAGCCTGCATGGCGCTGTTCCCGATGCTGTGGATGGGCCTGTGGCAGCGCTTCTGCTCACGCAAGCTCGATGTACTGTCATTCGCTGCGGTATTCGTGCTCAGCGAGCTGTTTCGCACCTGGGCCTTCACCGGCTTCCCGTGGCTGCTGCTGGGCAACAGTGCCGTGGGCTCGCCGCTGGCCAGCTGGGTGCCGGTGCTTGGCGTCTACGGCATCTCGCTGATCATCGCGCTGTCCGGTGCGCTGCTGTGGAATCTGGCATTGCGTCGCCGCTGGTGGGCGATCGCGCCGCTGCTCGTGCTGTGGAGCGCGGGTCTGCTGCTGCCGACCGACTGGACACAGTCCGGCGGCCAGCCGGCACGCGTCGCCCTGTTGCAAGGCAACCTGCCGCAGTTGATCAAGTGGAGTGCTGAAGGGCAGCGCCGTGCGGCCAATACCTACGCCGCGATGACGCGCGCCGTGCAGGACGATGCCGACCTGATCGTCTGGCCGGAGACGGCACTGCCGATGCTGCGCGACCAGGCCGAGCCCTTCCTCGAGCGCATCCAGGCAACTCTGCCGCCCAAGACCGGTCTGATCACCGGGATCGTCGAGCGTGACGCCGACAATCGCTTCTACAACAGCGTGATTCCCATCGATGACCCGTCGGCCCAGTATCGCAAGGAGCACCTGGTGCCCTTCGGCGAGTATGTGCCGCTGGAAAGCTGGTTGCGGGGCATCATCGGCTTTTTGGACCTGCCGATGTCGAGCATGCAGTCAGGCGACAGCCAGCAGCCGCCACTGATGGTCAGCGGTCTGCGTATCGGCGTGGCGATCTGCTATGAGATCGTCTACCCGGAGCTGGTCCGCCAGCGCGCCTTGAGCTCTACGGTGCTGCTGACCGTCTCCAACGACACCTGGTTCGGTCACTCCATCGGCCCGCTGCAGCACCTGCAGATGGCTCAGCTGCGCGCGCTGGAAAACGGCCGCTATCTGCTGCGTGCCACCAGCAATGGCGTCACGGCGATCATCTCGCCGCAGGGTGAGATCATCGCCCAGGCGCCCCAGTTCGAGGAGGCCACCGTCACTGGCGATATCCGCCTGCAACTGGGCATGACGCCCTGGATGCACTACGGCCTGCTGCCGGTGTGGATCCTGATCGCGCTGCTGCTGGCGCCGGGCCTTGTGCTGGGCATCAACGAATGCCTCAAGTCGCGCCGTCAACGCCCGCAGGACGCCTGAGGGCCAGAACGTCTGAGTCCCCTGGACCTCAGACGCTTGAACGCTCAACCTTACCCGTTGCCGGGCCGATGCCCGGCACTGCCTCTGCACAAGCGAGACCACAATGGGCATCACCGAGTTACTCGGCATCATCAAGGACCTGGTATTGCCGCCCGGCGGGCCTCTCCTGCTGCTGTTTCTGGCCATGCTGGTGCTCAAGCGCTGGCCGGGCCTGGCACGCGCCATGATGGTCGTGGCCATCCTGGGCATGTGGCTGCTGTCCTCGCCTGTCGTCTCCACGCGCCTGATGTCAGGGCTGGAGCGCATTCAGCCCAGTGAACCGGCAGAGTGGATCCAGGCGCAGGCCGTGGTCGTGCTTTCCGGCGGACGCTACTACGACGCCCCGGAACTGCAGGGCCGTGATCGCATCAATGGCGAGACGCTCAGCCGTCTGGACGAAGGCGTCCGCGTGGCCCGCAACGCGGAGCTACCGATTCTGCTCACCGGTGGCAAGGTATCGTCTTCCGATGACGGCACCCTCGCCGAGCTGATGCAGCGCTCGCTGATCGATGAATTCGACTACCCGGCGCGCTGGCTGGAGAACCGCAGCGAGAACACCCAGCAGAATGCGCTCTTCACGCGCGAGATGCTCGAGCAGGACGACATCAACAAGATCGTGCTGGTGACCAGCGCCTGGCACATGCCGCGCGCGATGCGCAATTTCCAGAACCAGGGCTTCCGCACCATCATCCCGGCGCCGGTGGGCTACACCACGGTGTCCGGACTGGGTATCGATGCCTGGATCCCCAACAGCTCCGCGCTGACCCAGTCACGCTGGGCACTGCATGAATGGATCGGCTGGCTGGTGGGTCGCTAGACCCGACAGCGCTGTTGGCAAGACAAGCGAAGGACTGCTGGCAAGACACACGAAGGGCTGCCCATGGGCAGCCCTTCGTGTGTCTATATAACCCGCTCAGCAGACGCTTATCGCTGGATTGCGTTCAGACGTCGCTGTCACGCATCCAGCTGGCCTCCTTGAGCCATGGCCCCAGCTGGCGGAGCTGGAAGGCGCGATCGCGCGTCCACTCGTCACTGCCGACGTGCGCCGTGCCGCCAGGTGCTTCTCCCAGCACGTCGTCCGGGAACTTCAGGCTGTCACGACCCTTGATCTGCAGCGAGTAACACCGGTCGTGGCTGACCAGACTTTCGCGCAGATAGCGCCACACGCATTCCTTCATGAACCACTGATCGATATTCGGCGTCTCGACATGCTGTGGCTGCCATTGGGCCAGCAATGTCTCGAGTGGCGGCAGGACTCCGGCCACCCCGCCCCACAGCCCCGCCAGCACCAGATCGGTATGACTCCACCAGTCACGCATGACATGGAAGAAGCGCCCGGACGTCAGCCACATCTGCACCGCGCGCACTTCGCGCAGGCTGATGACGCTGTCGCAGTCGCGAACCACGAAGTAGCCCACCGTCGGGTCATCGGCGACCGCGAAGCGCCAACACAGCCGCTGTCTCAGGGTGTCACTGGAGGGACGCTCACACAGCTCGGCGTCCAGTTCCCGCGCCAGGGCCAGGAAATCATCGGGCACGCTGTCATCGTGATAGAGCCGAACCCGCCACCCCGGATACAGCACCGGCGCCAACAGCAGGTTATGCAGCATGCCGTTCAAATAGCGCGGCCCCTTGCCCCAGAGGCCAAAGGACAGCACACGCGTCTTGCCGGCGGCGACTGCCGAGGGGGATTCAGCGGGCAGCTGCCAGCCCTTCGCCAACGCCAGGCCCCCATGCTGCTCGTCCTTGAGCGCCAGGGCGCGACTGCCATGCTCGCGTGCCTCGTCATGGCGCTTGAGTCTGGCCGCGCTGCTGGCCAGCGAGTCGAACAGCACCGGATTAAGACAGCCCTGTGCGGCCAATGCCTCACCGGCCGCCAGCGAGCCGGCGGCATCATTGGCGCGCGACAGACACACTACCTGATTGAGCGCGATCTCTTCATCGGCCGGACACTCTACATGCCCCTGGGCCAGAATCTGGCTGGCCGAGCGATAATCCGCGAGCAGAAACAGGTAATAGGAGATCTGCTTGAAGAGGCCCGCCTCACGTGGACGCGGGCGCTGATTGAAGTGATCGATCAGCTGTTGCAACGCCTTGTGGCGCTGACCGGCGCTCCAGGTGGCATGCGCCGGGGCGAACCAGTCTGACGGTGTCGCCATCAGCCCTGATCACCCTCATCGGCCGCGGGAGGCTGACGAGTGACGGGCGGCGCGCCACGCGAGAAGAAGCGATGTCCACAGGCATGGCAGGGTTCCAGCACGCTGGGCCGCGTGAGCGTGGTGGTCGACTCACAGTGCACGCAATGCAATAGCCCCGGCGCGATGACCTCGCCGCTGGTGTAGTCGGCGCGCGCGGCCTCGAGGTCTTCCTCGAAGTGGGCGCGGTCTACCACGGTGCGGTCCGCGATCGACATCAGCGCGGAACTGACACTGCGCGACAGCACCGAGAGATCGATCCCCAGCCAGCTGGCGATCCCTTCTCCACCGGTCGCCAGATGGCGGCGGAATTCGCGCATATCACGCTCGACCCAGGCACGCAGCAGCGCCAGCTCGTCGAGCGTGAATTCCTCGACCTCGGCCTCGAACTTGACCGCTTCATCCAGCTCGGCCTTGAGGCCACCCCACGACAGCTCACCGCTGCTGTCTTCCAGCCGTGTCAGGATTCGCCCATAGGCATCGCCGAGACGTCCTTCACCTTCGCCCTGCGGCTGGCTGGAGGCTGAGCGCGAGGGCATCGGCGTATCTTCAAAGCCACTGTCGTGCGAGGACGTGGCAGCCGTATCACAATCCGTGGCGCTGATCGGCTCATGGGGATCGCGGGGTTCACGTGGTTGGCTCATGGACTCTCCTTGTGTCTTCACCTTCTCCCGTACTGCGGGAGGGCATGGCGCTCTACCTTCAGCATGGTGGCGTTGGCGTTGCGACACAAGCCACACTCTTCCACTCCCTGACACGCATCAAGCGCGTGGCACTGGCAGCATGAAGCGCATTCGCCTGGCGCCACAGGGCTCGCCTCCCCTACCTGAGTCCTGGCGTCTGGGGTAGACTTGACCCCATCGCAGACAGCGGCGGCCCATCCCGATGTGACCGCCCACCTCTTCACGCCCTGCCTGTCCCTGGTGACGGGTAGCGGCCAATGCCAAGGTAGTGACGGACCCGATGGATTCACAGGATACTTCTCAACAGTACGCTCCCGATCAGATCGAACAGGCTGCCCAGCAGTACTGGGAGAAAAATCAGTGTTTCAAGGCGGTGGAAGATGCCAACCGCGAGAAGTTCTACTGCCTGTCGATGTTCCCCTACCCCAGCGGCAAGCTGCACATGGGTCACGTGCGCAACTACACCATCGGTGACGTGATCTCGCGCTTCCAGCGCATGCAGGGCAAGAACGTCATGCAGCCGATGGGCTGGGATGCCTTCGGCCTGCCGGCGGAAAACGCCGCGATGAAGAACAACGTCGCGCCGGGCAAGTGGACCCACGAGAACATCGCCTACATGCGCGATCAGCTCAAGGCGCTGGGCTTCGCCTACGACTGGAGCCGTGAATTCGCCACCTGCGACCTGGAATACTATCGCTGGGAGCAGTGGTTCTTCGCCAAGCTGGTCGAGAAGGGTGTCGTCTACAAGAAGAGTTCCATCGTCAACTGGGACCCGGCGGACCAGACCGTGCTCGCCAATGAGCAGGTCATCGACGGCCGTGGCTGGCGTTCCGGCGCACTGATCGAGCGCAAGGAAATCCCGCAGTGGTTCCTGCGCATCACCGATTACGCCGAAGAGCTGCTGGCCGACCTCGACAAGGTCGAGTGGCCGGAGCAGGTCAAGACCATGCAGCGCAACTGGATCGGCAAGTCGCGCGGTGTCGAGCTGAGCTTCGGCCTCGATGCCAAGGCCAGCCAGGTGCAGGAATCCCTGACCGTCTTCACCACCCGTCCGGACACCCTGATGGGCGTGACCTACGTCGGCGTCGCCGCCGCTCACCCGCTGGCCAAGGCCGCGGCGGAGCACAATGCGGAGCTGGCCGAGTTCAACGCCGAGTGCGCGCGTGGCGGCACCAGCGAAGCCGACATGGCGACCATGGAAAAACGCGGCATGGATACCGGCTTCAAGGCCATCCACCCGCTGACCGGCCGTGAAGTGCCGGTCTTCGTCGCCAACTTCGTGCTGATGGAATACGGCACCGGTGCCGTGATGGCCGTGCCGGCCCACGACGAGCGTGACCACGAATTCGCCACCAAGTACGACCTGCCGATCGAAGCAGTGATCGCCGATGCCGACGGCAATGCGCCTGACGTCAGCGAAGCCGCCTTCACCGAGCACGGCGTGCTGATCAACTCCGGTGACTTCAATGGCCTCGACTTCGAGAGCGCCTTCGATGCCATCGCCGCGCGCCTGGTCGAGCAGGGCCGTGGTGAGGTCAAGACCAACTTCCGTCTGCGCGACTGGGGCGTCTCCCGTCAGCGCTACTGGGGCGCACCGATCCCGGTCAAGAATGGCCCGAACGGTGAATCCATCCCGCTGACCGACGACGAACTGCCGGTCGCCCTGCCGCTGGAAGTCGAATTCGACGCCTCCGGTGGCTCGCCGATCAAGAAGATGCCGTCCTTCAGTGACCTGGGCGATGGCTGGCAGCGCGAGACCGATACCTTCGACACCTTCATGGAGTCCTCCTGGTACTACGCGCGCTTCTGCTGTGCGGACAACGCCGATGCCATGCTGGACGAGCGCGCCAACTACTGGCTGCCGGTCGATTACTACATCGGCGGCATCGAGCACGCCATCCTGCACCTGCTCTACTCGCGCTTCTTCCACAAGCTGATGCGTGACTTCGGCCTGGTCGACAGCGACGAGCCGTTCAAGCAGCTGCTGACCCAGGGCATGGTGATCGCGGACACCTACTACCGCATCAACGCCAAGGGCGGCCGCGACTGGTTCAACCCGCTGGACGTGGACGTCGAGACCGACGACAAGGGCCGCGCCATCAAGGCCGTGCTGAAGTCCGATGGTCTGCCGGTGGAAATCGGTGGCACCGAGAAGATGTCCAAGTCCAAGAACAATGGCGTGGACCCGCAGTCGATGATCGACCGCTTCGGTGCCGACACCGTGCGCCTGTTCATGATGTTCGCCGCGCCGCCGGAGCAGTCGCTGGAATGGTCCGATTCCGGTGTCGAGGGCGCGCACCGCTTCGTCAAGCGCGTCTGGCGTCTGGTCCACGAACATGTCGCCGCCGGCACTCCGGGCGCGCTGGACGTGACGGCCCTGAACGAAGATCAGAAGGCACTGCGTCGCAAGACACACGAGACCATCGCCAAGTGCAGCGACGACATCGGCCGCCGCACCACCTTCAACACCGCCATCGCGGCCGTGATGGAGCTGGTCAACGCCATCAGCCGCTTCGAGGACACCTCCGAGCAGGGCCTGGCCGTCAGCCGTGAAGCCGTCGAGGCCTGCGTGCTGCTGCTGTCGCCGATCATCCCGCATGCCAGCCACTCGCTGTGGGCGACACTGGGCCACGACGAAGCCGTGATCGACGCCAGCTGGCCGGCCGCCGATGCCGAGGCGATGAAGAAGGACAGCATCGAGCTGGTCGTGCAGGTCAACGGCAAGCTGCGTGCGCGTCTGTCCTTCGCCGCCGATGCCGATCGCGACGCCATCGAAGCCGCGGCGCTGGCAGATGCCAATGTCACCAAGCACACCGATGGCAAGACGGTGCGCAAGGTGATCGTGGTGCCGGGCAAGCTGGTCAATATCGTCGCCAACTGATAGCGACCAGACCGAGCAAGATGCCGGCGGCCCGAGTCGCCGGTCCCGTCAGAGCCCGACAGGCAGCTGGAAGGATGTCGGTCTCTGACGGCCATATTCCGTGCGCTGCGTGATGCTGACAGGCACCACGCAGCGCTCTCGCAAGATATTCATGACACCCGCTCATGACAGGAGGTCACGGTGACGCAAGCGAAGTCTTCCAGTGTTTCAGCAGACACATCAGAGCATGCATCCCGCGGCCTCGGCCGCCGTCGTGTGCTGGCCGCCCTCGGCGTCGGCCTGGCGCTGACGCTGAGCGGATGCGGCTTCCAGCTGCGCGGCGTGAACGATGCGCCGATGGCCATTACCGAGCTGGACGTCCAGGCACCGATCACCAAGACCCACGACGCCCTGCGCGACGCCCTCGAGCGTGCCGACGTCCAGTTGAGCGACAGCGCCCCGCTGACTCTCAACCTGGGCAAGGTTCGTGAGAACGTGCAGCAGATCACCTACGGCGATGCCGGCAGCATCAAGCGTGAACTGACCTATCGCCTGACCTACTCGCTGCAGCGCAAGTCCGATGGGGCCTATCTGGCCAACCAGCAGGAGCTGCAGGCCAGCAGCTTCTTCTATACCAACGATGATGACCTGCTCAACACCGACAACGTACATGAGCGCGCAGCCGGGGAAGTCAATCGTGATCTGAGCCGTCAGTTGCTGGAGCGCCTGCGCGCAATCAAGCCCTAAGCTCCACGCTCCCGCACTGAGGCGCCCCGTTCGTGAGTCATGAGTCGTGATCCATGAGTCGTGATCCATGAGTGCTGAAAGGCCAGACGATTGACGACAAGCCGATTGACGACAAGCCGATTGACGACAAGCCGATTGACGACAGGCGGAGCCGGGAGAAGTGGAAGGAAGCAGGCAGCAGTTGGTAGAGATTGGAAGTCGCAACGTTCGCCAGGCACGGCTCCACGATACCGGGCAACCGATCATCATGGGGCCGTGCCTGTTCAGGGCCACCATCACGCCGGGGCTAGCACCCTGCTCGTGAATGGCCGCCCGAGCCTTAGGCGCACTTGCCCACCAGACCCGCGCAGTATCGAAGGACATTCATGAAGGTCTATCCCGACAAGCTCGACGAGCAGCTCAACAAGCGCCTGTCTCCCGTCTATATCGTGGCCGGTGATGAGCCGCTGATTCACCAGGAAAGCTGCGACGCCATCCGGCGTGCGGCACGCGCTGCCGGTGTCGAGGAGCGCGAGGTACTGCATGTCGAGAACGGCTTTCAGTGGGGCCGTTTGACCGAATCTGCCGCCAGCATGTCACTGTTCGCCTCGCGCAAGCTGATCGAGCTGCGCATGGGCACCCAGAGTGCCGGCCAGGAAGGCAGCAAGGTCCTCAAGGCCTACGCCGAGCGCATCGAGAAGGATGGCGACATCCTGCTGATCACCGCAGCGCGCCTCGATCGCAAGGTGCAGCAGACGGCGTGGTTCAAGGCATTGGAGAAGGTCGGCGTCTTCATCGCGGTGTGGCCGGTGGACCATTCCCGCCTCGGCTTCTGGATTCGCGATCGCGCCCGTCGTCACGGCCTCGAGCTGAATCAGGACGCCGCCCGCCTGCTGGCCGAGCGCATCGAGGGCAATCTGCTGGCCGCGGATCAGGAGCTGCAGAAGCTGGCGCTGCTGCACCCGCCGGGCGCACGCCTGGATGGCAATGCCATCGTCCAGGGCGTCGAGGACAATGCCCGCTATGATGTCTTCACGCTGGCCGATGCGTGTCTGAAGGGGGAAGTCGAGCGCAGTGGCCGCATCGTGCTCGGGCTGCGGGGAGAAGGCGTCGAGCCGCCGGTGATCCTGTGGGCGCTGACCCGCGAGCTGCGCACCCTGCTCTCACTGCGCCAGCACCTCGATCAAGGCCAGAGCTTCGAGCATGCCTGCAAGGCGCAGAAGCCGATGATCTTCGACAAGCGTCGCCCCTTCTATCAACAGGCGCTCAACCGCCTGCCCCACAAGCGCCTGCACAAGCTGCTGCTGTTCTCGCAGCGACTCGACATGGCGATCAAGGGCGGGATGACGCTGCCCATCTGGGACGGGATGGTCGATCTCGCCCTGACGCTCGCCGGCGGACGCGGCCCACTGGCCGAACTGCCTCACGCCTACAAGGTGGTGTGATTCAGACACCCGGGAGAACACATGCAGACCTCCTCCAGCACGCTTGGCGAAGCCGTCGACGTCGAGACCCTGCGGCGGTGGCTCGCCGAGGGCAATACCCTGACAGTGGAAGTGCAGACGCTGGATCAGGGGCTTCATGTGGTCCGCCTGCATCACGCCGCAGGCATCAGTCGTCTGGTCGATGACAGCGGCCAGTCCCTGCGTTTCACCGGCACCCAGTGGATCAGTCGCCTGCTGTTGCCGCTGGGGCTGACCCACGGCGTGCAGACCTGGGCGGAAGTACAGGATGAGATGATCGGCCTGCCCACGACGCCGATCGACAATGCCAGCCTGCTGGCCCATGGCACGCGCGTGGCCTTCCAGACCCGCTAGACGCTGCGGGCCACGCCTCTCCTCGCTTGTCTTTCTCTCGCCAATCATCAAGACGCCCCCACCAGCAGGCTGATGGGGGCGTCTTGTCATTCGGCTTCTGTGCCTTATGCGGCTTTTCGGCTTATACAAGTGATGCCGCGTCACTCAATTGCGCTCTGCGAGCGTGGCAACTCTTCGCTCAGTGCGCCGCATCCGCCTTGGACTTCACGAACGCCTTGTAGCCATAAAGCTTGCGCGGGTTGTCGCGGAAGATCTTCTCGCGCATCTCGCGCTCCGGTAACCAGCGCTGCATCAGCTCGGCCAGGGTGTCCTCCTCCGGCATCTCGACGCCGATATAGGGATGCGGCCAGTCACTGCCCCACACCACGCGCTCCGGGTTGGCCGCTACCAGCGCCCGCACCAGCGCCGTGACATCGGAGTAAGGCAAGCGACCACGCGTGGTCAGCCGGTAAGGCGCCGACAGCTTGACCCAGGTGCGCCCCTGCTTGAGCAGTCGACACAGCGCGGCAAAGCCGGGACATTCAGGGCCACGCGTGGCCGCCAGATGACCCATGTGGTCGATCACCACCGGCACCGGCAAGCTGCCGAGGCGCGCCTCCATGTCACGGAAGGTCGAGACATCGATCAGACATTCCAGGTGCCACTTGAAGCGTGCCAGGCGATCCGCCAGCAGCACCACATCACGCCAGCGCAACCCGCCGGCGAAGATCAGGTTGAGGCGAACGCCACAGACACCCAGCTCGGAGAGCCGCTCAAGCTCGGCATCACTGATCTCGGGGGTGACAACCGCCACGCCACGGTAATCCAGCCCACGCTCACGACAGCTCTGCAGGCTGTCGCACAACAGGCGATTGTCATAGCCATAGACACTGGGCTGTATCAGCACGCCATGGCTGGCGCCCAATGCATGATGCATCTCGAGTGCTTCATTGAGCCCCACGGGGGCCGGGTCATAGGTTCTGTCCGCCGCCAATGGGTAACGCACCGGGTCACCAAACAGGTGAAGGTGACAATCAATACTGCCCGCCGGCAACCGGAAGGTCAGGGGGTGTGGCAAGGGTCTGGGCGGCGTGGCGCGCGGCAGATCCTGCTCGACATGATTCCAGTCCATCGATGCGACTCCCTCGCGTAACCTCAATCATCAAGCCCGGGGCGACGTGACGCTCGATCGCCCATTGCCACGATACTGCGCCGCCCTTCTCGTTTCCAGACAAAAGCCTGCCAACGAAAAAGCGGCATGTCCGAAGACATGCCGCTTGAGGTATCAGGCGAGGGCCTGATCGCTTATCGAAAACGCTGACCGAAGACGCTGACGCTCAGTCGAGTCGCTCGAACACGGTCGCGACGCCCTGGCCCATGCCGATGCACATGGTCGCCAGGCCCAGGCGCGTGTTCTGCTGCTTCATGACGTTGAGCAGCGTGGTGCAGATACGCGAGCCGGAGCAACCCAGCGGGTGACCCAGCGCGATGGCGCCGCCGTTGAGGTTGACCGCCGTATCGACACGCTCCAGCAGGCCAAGGTCCTTGAGCACCGGAATCGACTGCGCCGCGAAGGCCTCATTCAATTCGACGGTCTGGATGTCCTCGATGGTCAGGCCTGCCGCCTTGAGCGCCTGCTTGGAGGCCGGCACCGGCCCGTAGCCCATGATGGAGGCGTCACAGCCTGCCACGCCAGTGGACAGCACACGAGCGATGGGCTTGAGGCCCAGCGCTTCGGCGCGCTCGGCACTCATCACCGCCATGCCCGAGGCGCCCACCGACAGCGCGGAAGAGGTACCCGCCGTCACGCTGCCGCCCTTGGGATCAAATACCGGCTTGAGGTTGCCCATGGACTCCATGCTGGCATCGCCACGGATGACCTCATCGCGAGTCACCATCACGCGACGCCCCTCGGCATCATGGCCCTCGACGCCGATGATCTCGTCATCGAAGCGACCTTCATCAGCGGCGGCCTGGGCACGCTGGTGAGAGCGCACGCCGAACTCATCCTGCTGCTCACGACTCACGCCATGCATCTTGCCGAGCAGTTCCGCGGTCAGGCCCATCATCATCGCCGCCTTGGCCGCGTGCTTGCTGGCCGCCGGGTTGACGTCGACCCCGTGTGCCATCGGCACGTGCTCCATGTGCTCGACACCGCCGATGATATAGAAGTCACCCATGCCGGCCTTGATGTTGGCGGTGGCGATATGCAGGGCACTCATCGAGGAACCACACAGGCGGTTGACCGTCTGCGCCGGCACGGTACGCGGAATGCCGGTCATGATGGCGGCATTGCGCGCGATGTTCATGGACTGTTCCAGGGTCTGGTTGACGCAGCCCCAGATGATGTCGTCGACCTCGGCCGGCACCAGGCCGGGATTGCGATCGAACAGCGCCTGCATCACCGCGGCGGACAGATTCTCGGCGCGCACGTGTCGGAAGGCGCCGTTCTTGGCCTTGGCCATGGCGGTACGCACGCCATCGACGATTACCACATCTCTCGGATTCAGATTCATTGTCTGGCTCCCTCATGGCCCTCGCTGTCGCGAGGGCCGAAAATTCTGGTCGGATAGTGCTGGCGGCCACTCGGGCGCTCAGCCATCAAAGGCTCAGGAGTAGAAGGCTTCGCCACGCTTGGCGCGCTCGCGCAGCGCCTCGGTCGGGCGATACAGCGGCCCCAGCTCATCGGCCAGGCTGTCGGCCAGCGCGACGAACTCGGCCACGCCCATGGCATCGACATAGCGCAGCGCGCCACCACGGAACGGCGGGAAACCGATGCCGTAGATCAAGGCCATATCGGCCTCGGCCGGGCTGCCGACGATGTCGTCTTCCAGGCAGCGGATGGTTTCCATGCACAGCGGCACCATCATGCGCGCGATGATATCTTCATCGGAGAACTCGCGCGTCTCGCTGACGACCTGTGCCACCAGCGCCTGAGCCTCATCATCCGCCAGCTTCTTCGGCTTGCCCTTGCGGTCTTCCTCGTAGCGGTAGAAGCCCAGATCGTTCTTCTGGCCGAGGCGCTTGTTGTCGTACATCACCTGGATGGCGGTCTTGCCGTCTCGCGCCATGCGGTCCGGGAAGCCTTCCGCCATCACGGCATTGGCGTGCACCGCGGTATCCATGCCGACCACATCCAGCAGGTAGGCCGGACCCATCGGCCAGCCGAACTTCTCCATCACCTTGTCGACGCGCTGATAGTCGGCGCCCTTCTCGACCAGCAGGCTGAAGCCACCGAAGTAGGGGAACAGCACACGGTTGACCAGAAAGCCCGGGCAGTCGTTGACGACGATCGGCGTCTTGCCCATCTGGCGGGCATAGGCGACGGTCGCGGCGATGGCCGCATCGCTGGACTTCTCGCCACGGATGACCTCGACCAGCGGCATGCGGTGCACCGGGTTGAAGAAGTGCATGCCGCAGAAGTTCTCGGGACGCTTGAGCGACTCGGCCAGCCGCGTGATGGAGATGGTCGAGGTGTTGGAGGTCAGGATGGCATCCTCGGCGACGTTGTCCTCGAGCTCGGCCAGCACCGAGGCCTTGACCTTGGGATTCTCGACCACCGCCTCGACGACCAGGTCCACATTGCCGAAGTCACCGTAGGACAGCGTCGGGCGGATGTTGGACAGGCTCTGCGCCATCTTCTCGGTGGTCAGCTTGCCGCGCTCGACGCCCTTGCCGAACAGCTTGCGAGCCTCCTTCAGGCCCAGTTCGATGGCCTCGCCGTTGATGTCCTTCATCAGGATCGGCGTGCCCTTGCTGGCGCTCTGATAGGCGATGCCGCCGCCCATGATGCCGGCCCCCAGCACGGCGGCCTGCTTGATCTCACTGGCCTGCTTCTCGTAACCCTTGGCCTTCTTCTTGACCACCTGATCGTTCATGAACAGGCCGACCAGATTGAAGGCCACGTCGGTCAGCGCCATCCTGGCGAAGGTCTTGGCCTCGATGGCCTGGGCACGCTCACGCGATTCACCCGCCCCCTTCTGGATGACCTTGATGGCCTCCACCGGCGCCGGATAGTGCGGACCGGCCTTGCCGGCCACGAAGCCCTTGGCGGTCTCGAAGGCCATCATCTGCTCGATGGCATTGAGCTTGAGCGGCGAGGTCTTCTCGAGACGACGCGCCTGATAGTCCAGCTCGCCGGCATTGGCACGCGCCAGAATATCGAGTGCCGCCGCATCCAGCTCGGCCACCGGCAGGACGGCATCGACGGCGCCCACTGCCAGCGCCTTGTCGGCACGGTTCTCGGTGCCACCACAGATCCACTCGATGGCGTTGTCTGCCCCGATCAGACGCGGCAGTCGTACACAGCCCGCCCAGCCCGGGATGATGCCGAGCTTGGTTTCCGGCAGGCCGATCCTGGCGCTGTCGGCCATGACCCGGAAATCGGTGGTCAGGGTGATCTCGCAGCCGCCGCCCAGCGCCAGCCCATTGATGGCAGTGACGGTGGGGAACGGCAGGTCTTCGATGGCATTGAAGATGCCATGGATGTTCATGTTCATGTCGATGAGGAAGGCTTCATCCTTCTCGAACATCTGATGGAACTCGGTGATGTCAGCACCGACCACGAACGCTTCCTTGGCGGAGCGGATGACCAGCCCCTTGAGATCGGCCGTCGCCTTGATGGCCTCGACCGCCTCTCCCAGCTCCTTGAGTACGTAGCTGGCCAGCTTGTTGACCGATTCGCCTTCAAGGTCGAGGGTCAACAGGGCGATGGCGTCCTGATTGGCCTCGACGGTTAGCGTTTTGCCTGAATAGATCATCCACGGATCTCCACAAGAGAAAGAGGTGAAGGGGCTGCCCGGCGCTCGAGGGTCACTGCCATTTGGCGTTGACCATGAGGGAGCTGGCAACCGGCCTCGCCGGACTCGCCGCTGGCAGAGGCACCGCGCGAGAGTCATCTCTCATCACAGCGCTTCATACAAGCGTTTGAATACAGCCAGCTTGGGCCAGTGACGGGCAAAGATCAAGCCTGCGGACATTAGCGAAAGGTCGGGGGTCACGGGCCGTCTGTATACTGGCCCGGGCTGACTGGCGCACGCCATCGACAGCCGATGTAGGCAAAGATCGACGCTACACCGCACAAGGCAGCCGCGTTACCCTGAACGCTTTCCCAACCAGCAGGCTGGCCGCGACATCTCCTCGCGCGCCAGCAGGCTTTCAAAGGCCTCATCGATATCATGCTTTCATGAGCAGCACTCTCACCGCCCTGTATCTGCGCCTGACCGGCCTTGTCGAACGCACCAAGCGCTGGCACTGGCTATGGCCGCCCATCGGCTTCGCCGCCGGCATCTGCAGTTTCTTCCTCGTCAATCGACAGCAATGGCTGGGCGGCATGCTGGCGCTGGGCATGATGCTGGCCTGGTTGATCCTGATCGCCGAAGGCCTGTGGAGCCGTCTGCGCCGCCATCGCGGTCAGAATGCCCTGCCCCGCAAGCTGGCGACCTTCGTGGCCCAGCTGATCCAGCAGGAGACACTGTGTTTCACCTTGCCGTTCTTCCTGGCGACCACCGACTGGGCCAGCGGCCAGGCGGGCTTCACGCTGCTGCTGTGCGGCGCGACCCTGCTGTCGATTCTCGATCCCTTCTACTACCGGCTGGCCGAGCGCCATCGCTGGCTGTACTTCGGCTTCCACGCCCTGTGCGTGTTCGTGGTGGTGCTGGTCACCCTGCCCCTGCTGCTGGAACTGACCACGGGTGAGAGCCTGCTGGCCGCCTGTGCCGCCATGAGCCTGTTCGCGCTGCCCAGCGTCGCCAACCTGCGCATCGCTCGCGGGGTGGTCGGCGGTCTGGCGATGATCGGCATCAGCGTGATGCTCGGGGTAGGCGCATGGGGGGCACGCGCCTGGATTCCGCCCGCCACGCTGTGGATCAATGCCAGCAGCCTGTCGCCGGACTTCGATACCGCGGCGCGCGCACCGCGTGGCGAGATGCAGCTGACGCCTGCGCAGCTCTCCGCCCGAGGCCTCTACGCCTTCACGGCCATCCGCGCCCCGCGCGGCCTGTCGGAGAAGGTCTATCACGTCTGGCGGCATGACGGCGAAGTCGTCGATCGCATCGCCCTGAACATCAACGGCGGGCGCAGCGAAGGCTACCGCGCCTGGACGCACAAGACCGCCTTCCCGCAGGGCAGCGAGGGCGAGTGGCGCATCGATGTCGAGACGATGAACGGACAGCGCATCGGCAGTCTGCGCTTCGTGGTCAGCGATGATCCGCAGCTGGCGACCCTGGCCGACAGCACCATCAGCCAGCCGCCCGGCATCCCCGGCTGGCGTATCACCAACCTGATTCCGGGTTTGTGACAGGCGTCATCATGAGTCACTTTGCAAGCGGGAACGCTGAGTTACTCGACCTTGGACGTAAAATTCGTTCGCAGGCTTGTAATTATCCAGACTGCCTAGCATGCTGATGTGAAGGGCGGCGCGCACAAGGAATCAGTCTCATTCAGGTTTGAGTGATACTGGACGCGCGCCAATGACAAAAGCCCCTTCACATTTGCACTCAGCGGACGACCTATCCATGCATGAAGATATCGGACTCAAGCTTTCCCGCCTGCCGCGCCTGTGGCGCGCCATTCTGGACCAGCGACTGTCCCCACTAGGGCTGACCCAGACTCGCTGGATGACGCTGGTACACCTGTGGCGCATGGGCGATGGTCAGCCCCAATGTGATCTGGCTCGCTCCATCGGTATCGAAGCCCCGTCGCTGGTTCGCACCCTGGACCAACTGACCGAACAAGGCCTGGTCGAGCGCCGTGCCTGTGAGGAAGACCGCCGCACCAAGCGCATCTTCCTGACCCGCAAGGCGCTGCCACTGATCGAGAAGATCGATGCCATCGCCGAGCAGACTCGCATCGAGATGCTCGAGGGCCTGAGCGAAGCGCAGGTCGATCAATTCTGTGAATGCCTGCGCGTCATGGAGCGCAATGGCCTGGAAATCTCCGAGAAGGTGCCGGAGAGCGCCTGAGCCTACACGCCGACCGGAAATGGCCGGCCGCGCCAGCAGGACATGAGCGCAAGCGGAACATGAAAAAGCCCCCATCGAGTGACTCGATGGGGGCTTTTTTCTGCGGGCAGGAAGGCTGCGCGTGTCAGGCGTCCGGCATCTTCGGCTCGGTGCCCACCAGCGGTCGACGCTTGTGCGAAATAGGCGCCTTGTCGATCAACAGCGCATGCAAGGCCTCGAATTCGCGCCGCCAGTCGTGGCAGCTCTCCACATCCAGACTCTCGCCCCACCACAGCGTCAGACCGGAGAGCGACGACTCCAGCATCAGGGCATCCTCCGGCAGCGTGCGCGTGAAGCGCAGCAAGGCCGCGGCAACATCAGGGTCATCCGCCAGGCGACTCTCCTCGCGCCAGCGATAGCCCGGCACCGCCTCACGCAGGGCATCACTGGCCCATTCATCCTGCACCAGAATGAAGGGCGTGACATCGCGCTCGGTCGGCCAGGGGCGGCGGTAACCGACGATGCCCTTGGGCGCGTCAGAAAGCGCCGGCGCATTGAGGTCCACCCGCATGCCATCGGCGATCACCGCCTTGCGGACCAGTGAAGTGCGCGTCTCGCGTTTGCTGGGGCGTAGCCAGGTCAGCGGCGACAGCATCGCCAGCACGACAAAAATGATGATCAGCGCAGTCGTCATCGTCTATCCAACGGTTGTCTATTCAAGGGTTTCATCAAGCAGGACGTGGCGTGAAAGCGCAGGATAGGCTATGCAGCCCCGCAGTGTTGCGTATCACGCACTGCCATTACGTTGATGTAAGTCATTGTGTTAAAGGGGGCGGCAAGCCTAGCATGGAAGCAGGTGCACGACGCCACTCGAATGGCCAACCTCTGCGGGAGGACCTCAGGATGAGCAACGAATACAAGCATGTACTGGTCGCTGTCGACCTGACCAAGGATTCCCATCTGGTGCTGGAGCGGGCACTGCCGATCGCCAAGCGCAACGGCGCCAAGATTTCCATCATCCATACGCTGGAACCGCTGGGTTTTGCCTATGGCGGTGATATTCCGATGGACCTGACCAGCATCCAGGACCAGCTGGATTCCCACGCCCGTGAACGGCTTGGCGAGATCGCCTCCCCTCATGATATCGCCGCCGAAGACCAGTACGTGGTGGTCGGCATGCCGGACAGCGAGATTCATCGCTTCGCGGCCGAACACGACGTGGATCTGATCGTGGTCGGCTCGCATGGTCGACATGGCTTTGCGCTGCTGCTGGGCTCCACCTCCACGGGTGTCCTGCACGGCGCCCAGTGCGACGTGCTGGCGGTGCGCGTCGGCGCGGATGACAGCGAGGAATGATGGCGGCCGGCTAGACGACACCTCATGCCAGACGACACCTCACGTCAATGACATGTGAAGGACGACAAGAGGGCTGCCCATGGGCAGCCCTCTTGTGTGTTCAGCTGACGGGCTTTCTGCACCGCACGCTCATCAAGCATCGTCACTCATGACCGTACGTGCTCAAGACCGTACGTGCTCAAGACCGTCACTTGCGGCTTCAGCCTTCCTGCATGGCTTCAAGTTCCATCCAGCGTTCCATCGTCTCTTCCAGCACCTGCTGCTTGTGGCTGAGCTTCTCCAGCGTGTTCTTCACCGCCTTGGCATCCCCGGTGTAGAACTCCGGTGCCGCGATCTCGGCTTCCAGCGTCGCGATCTCCGCTTCCAGCTTCTCGATGGTCGCCGGAATCAGGTCCAGCTCGCGCTGGAACTTGTAGGGCAGCTTGACCTTCTTGTTGGCCTGCTGCGCCTGGGCGGCCTCACGCTTGCGGCGCTCGTCTTCTGCCTGGGCATCACGACGGTGCTTTTCCTCGCGCTCACGCTCGACTTCCCACGGCGCCGGCGGCAGATGCCCGCCCTGACGTATCCAGTCGCTGTAACCCCCGACATACGGCTTGACGACCCCGTCGCCCTCGAAGGCGAGGATGTTGGTGACCACGTTGTCCATGAAGGCACGGTCATGGGAAACCAGCAGCACGGTACCGTCGAAGTCGAGCAACAGCTCCTCGAGCAGCTCCAGCGTCTCGACATCCAGGTCGTTGGTCGGCTCATCGAGCACCAGCACGTTGGCCGGCATGGTGAACAGACGCGCCAGCAGCAGGCGGTTGGACTCGCCCCCTGACAGGGAACGTACCGGCTGACGCGCGCGGTCCGGCGTGAACAGGAAGTTCTGCAGGTAGCTCATCACGTGCATGTCACGCCCGCCGACCGTGACACGGTCGCTGCCGCGCGCCACGTTGTCGTAGACGGTGGCTTCCATGTCGAGGCCCTTGCGCAGCTGATCGAAGTAGGCGATCTGCAGCTTGGTGCCTTCGATGCGCTTGCCTTCGCTGGCTTCCAGCTGACCGAGCAGAATGTGCAGCAGCGTGGTCTTGCCCGCGCCGTTGCGCCCGAGCAGGCCGACCTTGTCGCCGCGCTGGATCTCGACGCTCAAGTCACGGATGACCCACTGCTCCTGCGCCTCGTCGTAGCGATAGCTGACGTTCTCCAGCTCCACGACCCGCTTGCCGCTGCGCTCGGCGGAGTCGACGGCGATACGCGCACGGCCCTGCACTTCACGCCGCTGGCCACGCTCGGCACGCATCTTCTCCAGTTCACGCACACGGCCTTCATTGCGGGTACGACGCGCCTTGACTCCCTGGCGGATCCAGGTCTCTTCCTGGGCCAGTTTCTTGTCGAACTCGGAGTTCTCCTTGGCCTCGACATCCATCTCGTGCTGCTTCTGGGCCTGGTAGGCCGCGTAATCGCCCGGGTAACGCCCGAGACGGCCACGGTCCAGCTCCAGAATCTGGGTCGCGAGGCGCTTCAGGAAGGCCCTGTCGTGGGTGATGAACAGCACGGCGCCGGAGAAGGCCGCGACCTGCTCTTCCAGCCAGGCGATGGTATCGAGATCCAGATGGTTGGTCGGCTCATCGAGCAGCAGCAGGTCCGGGTCGGAGACCAGCGCACGCGCCAGCGCGACACGACGACGCCAGCCGCCGGACAGGTCTTCCATCATGGTGTCTTCCGGCAGGCCCAGGCGGGTCAGCACGGTATCGATACGCTGCTGGAACTGCCAGCCATCGACGCTTTCCAGCGCGACCTGCACGTGCTCGAGACGCTTGAGGTCCGGCTCGGGATCGCTGATCAGGTGATGGTACTCCGCCAGCAGCGCGCCCGCCTTCGGCAGGCCTTCAGCGACGATATCGAAGATGGTGCGTCCTTCGGCGGCCGGCAGGTCCTGCGAGAGCACACCGATCTTGAGGCCCGGTGCCTTCCACAGCTCACCGGCATCGGCCTGGAATTCGCCGGTGATCAGCTTGAGCAGGGTCGACTTGCCGGTGCCGTTGCGGCCGACGAGCGCCAGACGCTCGCCGCGCTCGACGACAAGGTCCGCCCCGTTGAGCAAGACGTGATGGCCATAGGCCAGCTGAAGATTTTCCAGTCGTAACAATGCCATGTGCAGCAGCAACTCGTGACGGGTCCACGGCCGGGAAGGCCACGGAGGAAGTGGGAGTCAGGCGGACAGGCCGCCGCCAGCGACGCGCGCCGGAGAATGCTGCCATTCTACCCGAGGCGCAGCGTGCAGGCGATGGAAGACGCCGCAAGGGCTGAAAGACGCCGGCGCCTTGGGTAGAATGGCCGACCGCTTGAAATCACGTCACGTGCCCTGCACTGCCAAGGCCCGCCTGTCATGCAGCGCTATCGAGTGCCAGGCCGACGGGCTGTTGGCCGGCCTTGCGCTGTCACGTGTCTTCTCCCTCCCCGCGATCCCAAGGGTGTCCGATGTCCGCGCTTCCCCCGCATGCCGATCCTGCCTCCCTGCCCTACTATGATAGCGAGCGGCTGTCCGACGAGACGCTTGCCGCCTTGTGTGACGACCTTGAACTCGGCGAGGCCGATATCGCGGCCGCGCTGACGCTGCTGGCACCGGAGCTGCGTTTCGCCAGCCCCTCGGCACTGGTCGATATCGGCGTCAACCTGACGCATGAGAGCTACGCGCGCGACATCGAGGGCACCTTGCTGCGAGCACGCGCGGCGGGCGTCAGCCAGCAGATCCTGACCGGCACCAGCCTGGATGGCTCGCGTGAGGCCCAGGCGCTGGCGGCACGCTATCGTGGCCTTTCTTCCACCGCCGGCGTGCATCCACATGATGCCAGCCAGTGGAACGACGGCGTCGAACGCGGCATCCGGGAGCTACTGGCGCAGCCGGAGGTCGTCGCGGTGGGGGAATGTGGTCTCGACTTCAATCGCAACTTCTCGACGCCCGCCGAACAGGCCCGGGCGTTCGAAGCGCAGCTGACGCTGGCCGCCGAGACAGGCCTGCCACTGTTTCTGCATGAACGTGACGCCGGTCGCCAGATGCTCGAGATGCTCAAGCACTGGCGCGACGATATCAGTCACGCCGTCGTGCACTGTTTCACCGGTGAGCGCGAGACGCTCTACGGCTATCTCGATCTCGACCTGCACATCGGTCTGACCGGCTGGCTTTGTGATGAGCGCCGAGGCGAACACCTGCGCAGCCTGTGCCGCGAGATTCCCCTCGAACGCCTGATGCTGGAAACCGATTGCCCCTATCTGGTACCGCGCAATCTGCCCGCCAAGCTCAAGGGGCGCCGTCATGAACCCTCACTGCTGGTGTGGATCATGGCGGAGGTCGCGGCGCTGCGCGGTATCGACATGGAAGAACTCGCAGAGGCCACCACCGCCACTGCCACACGCTTCTTCCGCCTGTGATCGGCATCAACGACTTTCCCTGCACGCTTCCCTGCTCTGGACATCACCATGCACGAATATGAACCCGAAACAGGGGACTTCCCCGCCTTCATCGCCGTCGAGACCGGCGAGGACTCCAGTCTGCCGCTGGCCATCGCCTGGGCGCTGCCCGATGGCCAGATGAAGCATGTGCTGATCCAGCCGGATGACGAATGGCTGGATGGCGAGATGCTGGAGCTGGGCGACTACAGCCTGGACGACCTGCGCAGCTTCGGCGTCAGCCCCCTCGATGTGCTCAAGGAGCTGGAGCAGGACTACTACCAGACCACGCTCTATACCACTGGCGTCATGGATGATGAGCAGGCACTGGCCCGCCTGTTCGACGCCTACAACATGGACCCCTTCATCGAGTTCGCGCCGGCGGAAGGCCTCTACCCTGAGCTTGCCCCGGGTGACTGGGCGCGCGAGCGCAACAACATGCTGTTCGAACAGGGTTTGCAGCCCTTCCGCCCGGACAACGAGGTGCTGGTGATGCTGGCCATCCATACCCGCCTGCGCGGTGATGGCGTGCGTGGCGAGCAAGACATCCAGGGCACTGGCCCGGATTACGAGATCGACTGGGAAGAAGACGTCTGATCAGACGCTCCTGCTCCTGACACACAAACGCCCCGACAACCGCAAGGTTGTCGGGGCGTTTGTGTTCAAGCCTTGGCCTCTACGGCGCGGCTCAGCCGTTGGAGCGGCCACCACCGTTGCCACCGCTGGAGCGGTTGCGACCACCACGTGAGCGGCGACGCGGACGCTCATCATTGCTCGGCGCGTTCGGCGCACGGTTGCCGTTTACCTCCGGTTGCGGCGCGACGCGATTGCCATCGACTTCACGCTGCACCGGTGCACGGTTGCCGCGGTTGTCATCATCGACACGCGCGGTCTGCTGAGGCTGACCGCCAGTGCGATGACCTTCAGAGCGCTGGCCGCCCGAACGCGCGCCACCAGAGCGCTGGCCGCCATTGCCACGACCTTCACCGGCAGGCTTGCCGCCAGTGCGCTGGCCGCTAGAACGCTGGCCTTCAGAGCGCTGGCCGCCCGAACGCTGGCCGCCAGAACGCTGGCCGCCATTGCCACGGCCTTCACCGGCAGGCTTGCTGCCAGTACGCTGGCCGCCAGAACGCTGGCCACCACGCGGCTGACGCGGCTCACGTTCCGGTTCGACATCGATTTCCGGCACGAAACCTTCCACTTCGACGCGCTTGAGCTTGCCCTTGAGCAGACGCTCGATGCCGCCGAGTTCCTTGCGCTCATCGCTGGAGACCAGCGAGATGGCACGCCCACTGGCGCCGGCACGGCCGGTACGTCCGATGCGGTGCACGTAGTCTTCCGGCACGTTGGGCAGTTCGTAGTTGACGACCTGCGGCAGCTGCTCGATATCCAGACCACGCGCCGCGATGTCCGTCGCGACCAGCACGCGCACTTCGCCGTTCTTGAAGCCGGCCAGTGCCTTGGTACGCGCATTCTGGCTCTTGTTGCCGTGAATCGCCGCGGCACTGATGCCGGACTTCTCGAGCTTGGTCGCCAGACGGTTGGCACCGTGCTTGGTACGGGTGAAGACCAGCACCTGGTGCCAGTTTTCCTTGATGATCAGGTGCTTGAGCAGCGAAGGCTTGTGGCTCTTCTCCACGGTGTGGATATGCTGCTCGACCTTCTCGGCCGTGGTGTTGCGCGGGCTGGCTTCCACCGCCACCGGGTCATTCAGCAGCTTGTTGGCCATGCCGCGAATCTCATCGGAGAAGGTCGCGGAGAACAGCAGCGTCTGACGCTTGGTCGGCAGCAGCTTGAGCAGACGACGGATGTCGTGGATGAAGCCCATGTCCAGCATGCGGTCCGCTTCATCCAGCACCAGCGTCTCGAGATCGGAGAAATCGATGGCCTTCTGGGAGTGCAGGTCCAGCAGGCGGCCCGGCGTGGCGGTCAGGATCTCGACGCCAGAGGACAGGCGGCTGATCTGCGGGTTGATCTTCACGCCACCGAATACCACGGCATTGCGCAGCTTCAGGTGACGGGAATAGGCAGTGACGTTCTCGTCGATCTGCGCGGCCAGTTCACGCGTAGGCGTGACGATCAAGGCCTTGATCTTGCGGGCACCCGCGGGAGCGCTCTGCGAGAGGCGCTCGACCAGCGGCAGGGCGAAACCGGCGGTCTTGCCGGTACCGGTGCGCGCGGCAGCCATCACATCACGGCCTTCCAGCACGGCAGGAATCGCACCTGCCTGGACGGGAGACGGCGTGGAATAGCCCATCTCGGCGATCGCTTTCAGGACAGGAGCGGACAGCCCCAGGGAGGCAAACGCCGGGACGGAATTGGCAGTAGTCTCAGTCATCAATATCTCTTCGGCTGACCGGCCACGTGCTGGTCGATCATTAAGGAATGGCGCCTGGCCGGGCACGTGCCGGGAGAGGGAGCGAGGCGTATCAGGCGCAGAGAAGAAAGAGTCGGTCAGAGGGACCTCATCCGGCTGCTGCCAGTCGCTCGCGTCAGGCGATGGCCCAGTCTACCATCTTCCGCCGTCGCCTGCAGAAGCGTGCATCCGATGGGTTCAATGCCAGTGCAGCGGATAGCGGCGATGACGCGCCAGATTGTTGATCAACACCGCCAGCACCAGCATCGCCAAGCAGCCAAGCCCCACCGGCAACAGGGCGTACCAGTAGCCCAGCTCGTGCAGCGGCTGACCGCCGATCACCGCGATCAAGGCCGTGGCGCCGCCCGGCGGGTGCAGGGTGTGCGTCAACTGCATGACCAGCAGTGCCACCGAGACCGCCATGGCCGCTGCCAGCCAGCCATCGCCCAGCCAGTGATAGCAGGCGACACCGACCAGTGCCGACAGCATGTTGCCGCCCAGCACATTGCGCGGCTGAGCCAGCGGACTGTGCGGCGCGCCGTAGAGCAGCACCGAGGTCGCGCCGAAGGACCCCACCAGCAACAGCGAGCTGACCGCCAGGTAGTGCGAGGACAGCCAGCCGATCAGCGCCATGCCCAGAAAGGCCCCGAGCCATGACCACAGGGCATCGGCAACATGCGGCCTGCCCCGCTTCAGGGGGCCACCACGCATCTTGGCTACGTAAGGCTTGAGCATCGTGCGAACCATCTCCGGCGTTGTCCTGTCAGTGTCGAGCGCTGCACCCTAGGCGATCTCCACACGAGGAACAACTCTCATATGGCAATAAGCTGATGCCGACGCTGTCTTCATCATGACTCGCTGCGCGAGGCCACGATGGTGCGCGAGATCACGATCACCGGCAGGATGCCGACCACCACGATCACCAGCGCCGGCAACGCCGCCTGCTCGAGCATTTCATCCGAAGCGTACTGATAGACGTGAGTGGCGAGCGTGTCGAAGTTGAAGGGCCGCAGCAGCAAGGTGGCCGGCAGCTCCTTCATGGCATCGACGAACACCACCAGCGCCGCGGTCAGCAAGCCGGGACGGATCAAGGGCAGGTGCACCCGGCGCAGTGTCGAGAAGGTGTTCTCACCCAGTGAGCGCGCCGCCATGTCCATCGAGGGCGTGACCTTGTCGAGGCTCGATTCGATGGAACCCGCGGCGATGGCGAGGAAGCGCACCACGTAGGCGATGATGATCGCGCCCATCGTCCCCGTCAGCAGCAGACCGCTGGAGAACCCGAAGTTGGCGCGCAGGAAGCTGTCCAGCGCGTTGTCGAAACCCGACAGCGGCACCAGCACGCCCAGCCCCAGCACGGCGCCCGGCATGGCATAACCGAGACTCGAGAGCTTGAGCGCCTGCTGTACGCTGGCGGTGCGATCCAGCCGCTTGGCGTAGGCCAGCAGCACCCCGATGATCAGCGTCAACACGGCAGCGCTGACCGACAGCATCAGGCTATTGAGCGCGTAACCGGCGAAGTCCGGTGTCCACGACTCCTCGAAGTAGCGAATGGCATGCCGCGTCAGCAGCCCCACCGGCAACAGGAAGCCGAACAGCAGCGGCAGCAGGCAGGCCAGTGTCGCCAGCCCGGCGCGCCAGCCATGCAGGGTCGGGCGACGATAGCGACGATAGCGATCGCCCTTGCCGAACTGACGCTGCCGGCGCCGGGCATGTCGTTCCAGCCAGATCAGCGTGACCACGAAGATCATCAGACACAGCGCGATCTGGGCCGCACCGCGCAGGCTGCCCATGTTGAGCCACACATTGAAGATGCCGGCGGTCAGCGAACGCACCGCGAAGTAATCGACGGTGCCGAAGTCATTGAGCGCCTCCATCATCGCCAGCGCCAGACCGACGGCGATCGCCGGGCGTGCACTGGGCAGCGCCACGCGCCAGAAGCTCTGCCAGCCATTGCAGCCCAGGGTGCGGCTGGCATCGCGCAGTGACGGTGATTGATCGAGAAACGCCGAGCGCGCCAGCATGAAGACATACGGAAACAGCACCAGCGACAGCATCAGGATGGCGCCGCCCAGACTGCGTATCTCGGGGAAGTAGTAATCCTGCGGCGAGTCCCAGCCGAACAGCGCACGCAGCGCGCCCTGGAAGGGCCCGGCATACTCGAAGACATCGGTGTAGATGTAGGCGATGACGTTGGCGGGAATCGCGAACGGCAGCAGCAACGACCACTCGAAGGTGCGCCGCAGCGGGAACTGATACATGGTGGTC
This sequence comes from Cobetia sp. 2AS, assembly GCF_029846355.1. Taxonomy (NCBI): domain Bacteria; kingdom Pseudomonadati; phylum Pseudomonadota; class Gammaproteobacteria; order Oceanospirillales; family Halomonadaceae; genus Cobetia; species Cobetia sp. 2AS. Next base: position 7,609 of record NZ_JARWKQ010000001.1, on the reverse strand, counting down.
AGCCACGCCGACACCACGCCCATGCTGCCACTGAGCACCGCCACGCCGGCCACCAGCGCCAGACTCGTCATGACGTAGTCAGGCAGCACGGTGGAGACGAGGTGCGGCCAGATGCCGTCACCGGCCTGATCACTGCCATCATCGCCGAACAACGCCAGCCAGATGACGGCCAGCACCGGCATCACCACCAGCGCGGCGACCCCCCAGGCCGTCGCGAACCACCCCATGTGCGTGCCCAGACGCCGCTGACGACGTCTTATCGCCGTGTCTTCGGCGCCTGACGTGCTGTGAGTCGCGCGCTCCAGGGCGAGCTCCGTCGCGCTGGTTGCCGTGCAGGCTTCCTCTTCAAGGCTCGCACCTCGCTTTGCCAACAGCCGCTTGCCTTGCGTCATCTGTTCTTCCTCACTGACCTGCCAACTGCAATTGCGTCTATTTTACATTGTTCACTCAAACGAAGAGGGGCTGTCGCATCGCGACAGCCCCTCTTCGTTCATGACATCCCACCCGATAGCTTACGCCAGCGGTGAGTGCCGTTACTGGTTGAAGCCGACTTCATTGACCATCTGAGCAGCACGCTTGCGGTATTTGGCGACCTCGGTCAGCGAGAGGTCATCCTGCTTGAACTCGCCCCAGGACGTCAGCAGCTCCGAGCTTTCGGCAGCCGGGTTGGCCGGGTACTCGAAATTGACCTCGGCATACATGTGCTGGGCGGTCTTCTCGGTCAAGAAGCGCATCAGCTTGAGCGCATTCTCTTCGTGCGGCGCGTACTTGGTCATCGCCATGCCGGAGATGTTCATGTGCGTGCCGACACCGTTCTGGTCCGGGAACTCGATGCGTGCCTTCTCGGCCCACGGACGCTGCTCGTCATTGTCGAGCATCTTGCCGTAGTAGTAGCTGTTACCGATGGCCACGTCACAGACGTTGTCACGAATCGCCTTGATCTGATCGCGGTCCCCGCCCTGCGGCTTGCGCGCCAGGTTGTCCTTGAAGCCTTCCAGCCATTCGCGGGTCGCTTCCTCGCCGTTGTGGGCGATACGCGAGGCGATCAATGCCACGTTGTAGGGGTGATCCCCGGCACGCGAACAGACACGGCCCTTGAGGCTCGGGTCCGCCAGGTCGTCATAGCTTGCGACCTGACCGGCCTCAAGACGCTCGACGCTGGTGTAGAGCACGCGGGCACGGGTGGTGATACCGAACCACTGGTTGTCAGGACCGTGATACTGCTCGGGCAGGTTGGCTTCGATGACGTCGTCATTGACGCTCTTGACCAGCTCTTCGTCGACCAGCTCCTGCAGGCGACCGATATCCACCGTCAGCAGGACGTCAGCCGGCGTGTTGCGACCCTCACGCTTGAGACGCTCGGCCAGACCCTGCTTGGCGAATACCACGTTGACCTTGACGCCGGTCTCCTCGGTGAACTCCTTGAGGAACGGCTCGATCAGATAGGCCTGACGATAGGAGTAGACGTTCACCTCTTCCTGGGCTTGCGCCGGCATGGCCGTGACAGCCGTCACGCCGACCAGCGCACTCAACAACAGCTTGCGAGCGGAGGATGCAGAAATCATGGATACAGCAGTCATCGAATACCCCTGTTCAAGGTGTCCTGTCCTGACGAGGACTGCCATGAGCAGACCTGCAGGCCAGTAAAAGCGGAACCATTGTGTCAATGCGAATCATTCTAATCACAAAGCCCTGACACCTGCAACGTGAGTGCAACGCTGATTTGCAGATAATGCAATCCCGCTCAGGGAGGCGAGTTCCGTGAGGCAAGCCCAGCGGGCGACATCACTACCGCCTGGCATGCACAGGTAAGGCATCACGCCAGTCGGCCGTCCTCCCCCACCGCAGGCAACAGGGGCCTGGCATGGGCGATGGCCTGCTCAAGCGGCATCCCCTGCTGCCAGACACCGGCGAGTGCGTGGCGGAAGGCAGCGGCGCGGGCGGGCAGGCCGCGCTGCTCGACATCGGCGGCGCGCTGCATCACACGTTGCGCGAAGGCGTCTCGATCCACCTCCAGCTCAAGATTGTCGACGCTGACATGAAACGGCTTGCCCACCGCCCGGTGGAACAGCAGCTCCAGCGCTTGCGGCGCGACCTCGACACTCTCGAAGGCACGCTGCTGCTCGGCGTCGCGGCCATCCGGTGCATACCAGTAGCCGTAATCTTCCTCGAGCCGCCGTCTGGCGCCCGCGATGCACCAATGGCTAATCTCATGCAGCGCGCTGGAAAAGAAGCCACGTGCCAGATAGATGCGGTGATAGCCAAGCTCTGATTCCGGCACATGCCTGCCTTCCCCCTGCATGCCGGCCGGAAGATAGAGCGGCTCCTCGGGATCACAGCGCAGCAAGGTGTTGAAGGTGTCGCCGAACAGACCGTCAAACAATGCCATCAAGGTGGCGAGGTCATGCGCACGACGGGGACTCCCGCAGGCGGAATCAGAGGAAAGGACGGCAGGTAGGGACTCATGGGACGACACGGCAATTCTCGGCAAGCGCTGGCAGTGTGTGGGCATTCGATGGCGGCAGGAAAACCTGCTCTGTCGGATGGCTCATTGTACGTGGCTAGCGTATAGCGCGTCATTTCAGCTGACAGTGTCGCTTACAGCCGTGATAATTCATCAGCTTGCGTTCATGAAACCTGCTTATCTGCTAGGATGGCGCGCCAAGCAAGAATGATTCTCGATTACTAGCAGGAGCCTGCCGTGCCCCCCGCCGATTCATCCACCCCCTCCAAGCCTCAGACGGCCCCCGGTTCTCCGCCTCCGCCACTGATTCCCCGCGTCAGAGCGGAAACCTCACGCCTGCTGACCCTGGCGCTGCCGATCTGTGGCGCGCAGCTGGCTCAGGCAGGCATGAGTGCCGTGGACGTGTTGATGACGGGACGCTCCTCGGCCACGGACCTGGCAGCCGTGTCGGTGGGCTCAAGCCTGTGGGTGCCCCTGCTGCTGCTGATGGCGGGCACCCTGATGGGTCTGACGCCGGTGGTCGCGCAATTGATGGGGGGCAATCGCAGCGGTGAGGTGCGTGGCAACGTGCATCAATCGCTGTGGATCTCGCTGGTGCTCGGCAGCCTGTCCGGGCTTGCGCTGTGGTATCTGGCCGCGCCGATCTTCACCCTGATGGAGGTGCCTGAGGCCGTGGCCGAGCAGGCGACCCTCTATCTGATGGCCATCGCCTGGGGCATGCCGGGTGCCGCCTTCTATCAGGTCCTGCGCGCCTACTCGGACGGCATGAACCATACCCGCCCAGCACTGATCATCAGCCTGATCGGCCTGATATCGAACATCCCGCTCAATTACGTGCTGATCTACGGGTCTGCGGGCGTGGATGACCTGCTGGGGATCACCTTGCCGGGACTGTTGGGCGACATTCCGGCCATGGGCGCCGCCGGCTGCGGTATCGCCACCGGCCTTGCGATGTGGATCATGTGCCTGAGCATGTTCGCCTACACGCGTTACAGCAGCGCGTATCGCGCCGTGGCGCTGTGGTGCCAGCCCAGCGCCCCCCAGTTCAAGCAGATGGGCGAACTGCTCAAGGTCGGCCTGCCGATCGGGATCGCGATCTTCTTCGAGGTCACTCTGTTCACGGTCATCGCCCTGTTCGTGGCCAGCTTCGGCGAGATCAAGGTCGCGGCCCACCAGGTCGCGCTCAACTTCACCTCGCTGCTGTTCATGCTGCCGCTGTCGATGGCGATGGCCCTGACCGTGCGCGTCGGCCACACCATCGGCCGCGGCGACATGCGCGAAGCACGTTTCGTGGCCTGGAATGGCGTGGCCTTCTCGCTGGTGGTGGCGCTGGTGAATGACATTGTGATCTGGGTACTGGCCGAGCCGGCCGTGGCGCTCTACACCAGCAACCTCAAGGTCCAGGCCCTGGCCATGTCGCTGATCACCCTGGCGATGCTCTATCAGGTCTCGGATTCCCTGCAGGTCGCGATGGCAGGCGCACTGCGCGGCTTCAAGGACACGCGCATCATCATGCTGATCACCATGTTCGCCTACTGGGTGGTCGGGCTGGGAGGCGGACACCTGCTGGGTGTCGGCAGTGAGGCCTTTCCGATCTCGCCCTGGCCCATCGAGCAGATGGGCGTCTATGGCTACTGGATCGGCATGGTGGCCGGCCTGACCGTGGCGGCGCTGCTGCTTGGCTGGCGCCTGTGGATCATCGCGCGCCGTGGCGTGCGTGACGAGGCATTGGCGAGCCAGTGATGCCTGGCAGATAGCGCCTGCGTCTCAGCCTGCATCTCAACAGGAAGCTCGGCCCGGATGCTGGGCTGACAGCTGCCTGAAACGCCTTGATGAGCAAGCCCCGCGACACCCGACAGGGTGACGCGGGGCTTTTGCGTTTAAACACGAAAAAGCTGATAGACGGTCATTTCGTCCAAGGAGGGGTTACCGTCAAGGCTCTGGCTGTGCTAATGGTTATTCAAGGCAGTGCTCTCTCGCTGACGACACACATGGCAGAAGCGAGAGAACGCACCAGCACACGCCGAGGACGATCGACAAGCTGCTGAGGAGGGTTCGTCATGGGCGTACCAGTATCTTCCCCCCGCTCCGCCAAGGTCATCGACCTGAGTGTCATGCGTGACAGGATGCGTGCACGACGTCGTATTCTCCGGCTGGCGCCGGAACACGACGGGTTGGAAATGCTCTATCAGCTCGACAGCGATCCGGACAGCTATTACAGCATTCCGGTACTGGCCTGGGGGCTGCGCGAGGATGGTGAAGTCGTCGGCATGGTGCCGTGGATGGAGGGGCTGATGCCCTGCCACGAGCTGGAAGACCCCCAGCAGGGGCATTTCGTCGGCTATCGCGACCCGGAAACCGACGAAGTCTTCATGCTGGCGCCTGACCACAAGGTGTTCGAGCTCGAACATGCCGCGGCCTATTACGACTATGAAGTCTCGGACAAGACGACGCTGCTGCAGCAACTGCCGGACACGCTGGGTACCCATGCGCTGTGCATGACCAACGGCGAGACACAGTGGCAGCTCAAGCAGGTCTTCGGCTGGCGTCTCTACAGCGATGGCAACATCGAGGCCTTGCTGGTCGATGAGGCTCGCGTCACCCAGACACCCGTGCTGGCCGGCGACGACTGCCTGTACCCGGGGCGCAGCCGGCATGATGTGGTCTATTTCTTCCAGCGCGCCATCGCCAATCAGATTCGCGAGCAGGACCCGGCGACGCTGGAGGCTCTCGCGCTGATGATGACCGGCGAGAGCGACCAGGTCTGCGTCGAGGTCCATGACCGCGAAGCCTGAGGACCAGTCATGGCCAACGACTCAGCGGCTGCGGATGGCGCTCAACTGATGCGGATGTAATACAGGAACTGTTCCGGCGTCTCGTGGCTCAGTTCCAGGGTGTGGCCGAGAAAGGCGCAGAACTTGGGCACATCACGGGTGGTGGCAGGGTCGGTCGCCACTACCCGCAACAGGTCACCCGAGGCAAGCTCACGCACCTTGTTGTGCAGCATCATGATGGGTTCCGGGCAATACAGGCCACTGGTTTCCAGCTCGGCATCGGCCTCGGGCAATGTGATATCGGTCATCGAAGACTCCTGACAATCCTGCCGCCCTGGCTGGCGGCACGTACAAAAAAGGGGAGACAGGCATGATCAAGGTTCTGATCGAACGGCATATCATGCCGGGACTGGAACAGGATTACGAACAGGCCTCGCGTGAAGTCGTACGCGAGGCCACGCATGTCCCGGGCTTCATCTCGGGCGAGAACCTGATGGAAACCGGCCGCGCGGGTCACCGCATCCTGATCACCTCATGGCGCGATGCGCGAGCGTGGCAGGAATGGTCGGTCAGTCCGGCCAGAGATCGCATGATGGCGCGCCTGGCGCCCATGCTATCCCAACCGGAGCGGATAATCCTGCTGGAGCATACTTGAGCGCGCCTCTCCGGCGAGCGAAGTCATCAGGCGCCCCATACAAGAACCCCACGACCTGGGCAGGCCGTGGGGTTCTTGTATGGGCCATGTGCCACTCGTGCATGCTGATTGAGCAACAGCCAATCAGTGCGTGATGCGCACGTGCACAGTGACCTCTTCACGGTCGTGATACAGATGACGACAGCGAATCTCGGCACCGACGTTGGAGCGCTCGAGACTGGCGGCCAGATAGTCGAGGCAGCGAGAGACTTCCTTCCAGCGCTGCTTCATCGGCAGCTTGAGGTTGAAGACGGCCTCGTTGCACCAGCGCTTCTTCAGCCAGCGCTCGACCATCTCGGTCACACGAATCGGCTTGTCGACGATATCGCAGACCAGCCAATCCAGGCGCAGCGGCGGCTCCCAGGTGAAGCCATCTTCCTTGAGATGCTCGACCTGTCCTGTCGCCATCAGGTCCTTGTTCATCGGACCATTGTCGATCGCGAACACGAACATGCCCTTCTCGACCAGCTGGAAGGTCCAGCCACCCGGGGCGGCACCAAGATCCGCTGCCTGCATGCCAGTGGCGATGCGACGCTCCCACTGATCGCGCGGCACGAATTCGTGCCACGCCTCTTCCAGCTTGAGCGTGGAGCGGCTGGGCGCACGACTCGGCGAACGCAGGTGACGAATGCCATTGGCATATTCGCTGCGGTTGCCCGGGAAGCTCATGCCCAGCTGGACTTCATCGCCATCCGTCCAGAAGACATGCAACGCCCGACCACCGGCCTTGCGGCGCAGGGCGCCCCGCTTCTTGAGCGCGGACTCCAACGGGCGACCGACAGCCTTGCCCAGCCCCGACAGTGCCTTGCCATCATTGGTATCCGGCATCTCGTGGCGGATCTCCTCGAAGCTCCAGCCGGCGTCGACCACCTGCTGCAGAATCGGCGAGACACGATTCTCCCGCGACATGCCGACCAGCGGCTCCAGTGCCACCAGGGTCTGACGAGCGAAGACCAATGCCTGTAGCGGCATGTCACGATGCAGGGCGTTGGCGGGCTCATCACCCGTCACCACATAACGCACGAAGCCACTGTCGCGTGCCGCAATCGGATAACCCGGCGTGCCGATATACGCCGCTTTCTCGCTGACTTCTGAGGCCAGGTCGGCCTCGAAGCCAGGGCGGCAATACAGCAACAGTTCTTGAGGTTGCATCATCATCTCCAATACAGAAGGCTGGGGAGTCTAGCCTCTCGCCGCTGCCTTCTACAAGCGTGCATGTACGTGATGGGGCTGTGACAACGCTCAGGCCGTCGTCATGGGCGCAGCAGACGCCTCACGAAGCGCGTACGTCTCTTGCTTTGCGCAACTTTTCTCACCACAAAGAGAACCGCCCCTGCAGCAAGGCTGCAGGGGCGGTTCGGTATAAGTGCCTGACGATGACCTACTCTCACATGGAGAAACTCCACACTACCATCGGCGCTAAGCGGTTTCACTTCCGAGTTCGGCATGGGATCGGGTGGTTCACGCTCGCTATGGTCGTCAGGCGAAACGGTGGCATCTTGCAATGCCTGAGTCTCAAGGCTTTTGGCCTCGCGACTCGCAATATGAATCATGCTGACCGATATGTCTCGATCCTGTCGCAATCCCGGCGTTTGCCTAAGCAAACCCCTTGGGTGTTATATGGTCAAGCCTCACGGGCAATTAGTACTGGTTAGCTCAACACATTGCTGTGCTTCC
>NZ_JARWKQ010000019.1:0-511 GCF_029846355.1 Cobetia sp. 2AS | reverse complement strand
AAGGTAGTGCCGGTGCCATTGATCCAGTTGCTGCCGCCGTCGAGGGAGTACTCCCAGCTGGCGTCGGCTTCCAGACCACTGACGGTGACTTCGCCATTGCTGGTGATGCCGTCGTCGGTAATGTTGGTGTCCTCACTCAGCGCAAGGCTCGGCGCGGCGATGGTGGCATCGACCGTCACGTCGCCCAGGTTCACGGCGTCACTGGCATTGCCGGCGACATCGGTCTGACGAATCTGCACAACGCCATCGGTGTAAACACCTTCGTCCAGCGTGAAGGTGGTACCGGTGCCATCGATCCAGTTGCTGCCGCCGTCGGTGGTGTACTCCCAGGTAGCGTCGGCTTCCAGACCGCTGACGGTGACTTCGCCATTGCTGGTGATGCCGTCGTCGGTAATGTTGGTGTCGGTGGTGAGCGCGAGGCTCGGTGCGGCGAGGGTCGCATCGACCGTCACGTCGCCCAGGTTCACGGCGTCGCTGACATTGCCGGCCACATCGGTCTGACGGATCTGCA
>NZ_JARWKQ010000018.1:0-542 GCF_029846355.1 Cobetia sp. 2AS | reverse complement strand
GTCACCAAATATCGGAGCAAGCCTCTCACGAGAAGTTTGACTCTGAACCAAGTTTGGTCTGCTTAACAGACTATCAAGCTTTCAACTGAAGAGTTTGATCATGGCTCAGATTGAACGCTGGCGGCAGGCTTAACACATGCAAGTCGAGCGGAAACGATCCTAGCTTGCTAGGAGGCGTCGAGCGGCGGACGGGTGAGTAATGCATGGGAATCTGCCCGATAGTGGGGGACAACCTGGGGAAACTCAGGCTAATACCGCATACGTCCTACGGGAGAAAGCAGGGGATCTTCGGACCTTGCGCTATCGGATGAGCCCATGTCGGATTAGCTTGTTGGTGAGGTAATGGCTCACCAAGGCGACGATCCGTAGCTGGTCTGAGAGGATGATCAGCCACACTGGGACTGAGACACGGCCCAGACTCCTACGGGAGGCAGCAGTGGGGAATATTGGACAATGGGCGAAAGCCTGATCCAGCCATGCCGCGTGTGTGAAGAAGGCCTTCGGGTTGTAAAGCACTTTCAGCGAGGAAGAACGCCTTGGGA
>NZ_JARWKQ010000017.1:0-622 GCF_029846355.1 Cobetia sp. 2AS | reverse complement strand
ACCGCTGGTAACGCCATGCGTCCCCGGCAGCGGATGCGTACTTTACGCACGAACCGCCGTGAGGGCAAGGGCTTTTTGAAGATCAGGCCAGATTTCGCCTTCATACCCCTGATTCTGGCACCTGGAGCACTCCAGCCATCCGATCTCTGGCAACAAGGCTCGTCTTGAGCACCCTTTTCTCTACCTGGCGGCGCACGCAAAAAAACCGAGTCTTGCGCCCAGAAAATATCCCGAATGACGCCACTCCCGGCCCAGACATGATGGAAATGAGCATCCCTCTGATGAACTCCGACGCTGACAGACCTATGCGAGGTGCCTCAAGCCGCACAAAAAACGCCCCCACAACAAAAGCTGCGGGGGTGTTTCTTGGCAAAACCAGGGATAAAGAAAAAGCGCACATCATTTTCGTCAATGACAGAACCATCACAGCACGATGATGAGCCAAAGACTTTCTTCTTGTGGAGCCGGGGAAGGTTATCTCTCGCAGCACTTTTCCATGCACGTCTTTCTGCACATGGCTTTCTATTGCACCACTTTTCCCGCGTACAAAGAGAACCGCCCCTGCAGCAAGGCTGCAGGGGCGGTTCGGGATAAGTGCCTGACGATGACCTACTCTCACATG
>NZ_JARWKQ010000016.1:0-760 GCF_029846355.1 Cobetia sp. 2AS | reverse complement strand
CCGATCTGCTCGGCATGCTGGGCGTGGATGCCGCGGCCATCATCGAGGGCACCGGCACTGACGGCAATCTCACCTGGAACTTCGACAGCAGCACGGTCGGGGAAGACTTTGACTACCTGGCGGCGGGTGAGGTGCTGACGCTGACCTATGAGGTAACGGTCACCGACACCGCCGGCGCGACGGACACCCAGAACGTCGTCATCACCATCACCGGCACCGACGATCTGCCGGTCATCTCCACCGATTCTGGCGCCGTGGCAGAAGACGGCACCCAGAGTGTCAGTGGCACGCTGACCGCGACGGACGCCGACAATGCCGACCTGGCCTTTGTCGCGGCCACCGACGGCAGCGACTACGGCACCTTCACGGTCGATGCCGCGGGCAACTGGACCTACGACCTCGCCAACGATGCCGAGGCGACCCAGGCGCTGGCCGCTGGCCAGACGGTCACCGAGCAATACACCGTCACGCTGAGCGATGACTCGACCACCACGGTCGACATCACCATCACCGGTGACAACGATGGTCCGGTGATCCGCGTGGACGCGGACGACAGTGCCGCCGCCAGTCTGACAGAAGCGAATGCGCCGCTGTCGGCCACGGGCACGCTGTCCGTGTCGGACGTGGATCTCACCGATAGCGTCACGCCGAGTGTCACCGGCGTCGACGCTGAGGGGGATATTGGCACGCTGTCCGAGGCCGATCTGCTCGGCATGCTGGGCGTGGATGCCGCGGCCATCATCGAGGGCACCGGCACTGA
>NZ_JARWKQ010000015.1:0-1121 GCF_029846355.1 Cobetia sp. 2AS | reverse complement strand
GATCAGGTAATTCGTTGTGAGCACTTGCCGCGAGCAGTAGACAGTGTCGATAAGGAGGTGATCCAGCCCCAGGTTCCCCTAGGGCTACCTTGTTACGACTTCACCCCAGTCATGAACCACACCGTGGTGATCGCCCTCCCGAAGGTTAGGCTAACCACTTCTGGTGCAGTCCACTCCCATGGTGTGACGGGCGGTGTGTACAAGGCCCGGGAACGTATTCACCGTGGCATTCTGATCCACGATTACTAGCGATTCCGACTTCATGGAGTCGAGTTGCAGACTCCAATCCGGACTGAGGCAAGCTTTATGGGATTGGCTCCACTTCGCAGTATTGCAACCCTTTGTACTTGCCATTGTAGCACGTGTGTAGCCCTACCCGTAAGGGCCATGATGACTTGACGTCGTCCCCACCTTCCTCCGGTTTGTCACCGGCAGTCTCCTTAGAGTTCCCGACATTACTCGCTGGCAAATAAGGATAGGGGTTGCGCTCGTTACGGGACTTAACCCAACATTTCACAACACGAGCTGACGACAGCCATGCAGCACCTGTCTCAGAGTTCCCGAAGGCACCAATCCATCTCTGGAAAGTCCTCTGGATGTCAAGGGTAGGTAAGGTTCTTCGCGTTGCATCGAATTAAACCACATGCTCCACCGCTTGTGCGGGCCCCCGTCAATTCATTTGAGTTTTAACCTTGCGGCCGTACTCCCCAGGCGGTCAACTTATTGCGTTAGCTGCGCCACTAAGTCCTCAAGGGACCCAACGGCTAGTTGACATCGTTTACGGCGTGGACTACCAGGGTATCTAATCCTGTTTGCTACCCACGCTTTCGCACCTCAGTGTCAGTGTCAGTCCAGAAGGCCGCCTTCGCCACTGGTATTCCTCCCGATCTCTACGCATTTCACCGCTACACCGGGAATTCTACCTTCCTCTCCTGCACTCTAGCCAAGCAGTTCCAGATGCCGTTCCCAGGTTGAGCCCGGGGCTTTCACACCTGGCTGACTTAGCCACCTACGCGCGCTTTACGCCCAGTAATTCCGATTAACGCTTGCACCCTCCGTATTACCGCGGCTGCTGGCACGGAGTTAGCCGGTGCTTCTTCTGCGAGTGATGTCTTTCCTCG
>NZ_JARWKQ010000014.1:0-1415 GCF_029846355.1 Cobetia sp. 2AS | reverse complement strand
ACCGTCGATGCCCCGGCACTGACCTCCGACACCACGCCGACCATCGTCGGTACCACCGATGCCGAAGACGGCAGCACCGTCACGCTGGTCATCACCGACAGCGACGGCAACGAACAGACTGTCACCACCACCGTCGAGAACGGCACCTATACGGTTGACGCCGAGACCCCGCTGAGTGAAGGCGAGTACAGCGTCGAGGCCTCGGTCACCGATCCGGCCGGCAACACCGCGACCAGCAATGACGTGGGCGCCCTGATTGGCGGCGATTCTGGAGAGGTAACGGAGGATGGCGTTACCGAAGCTTCCGGCGCGCTTGTCGATGTCGAAAGTACTGATGTTGTCGCTGGCACCCAAAGCGATGATTACGGCACTTTCAGCGTCAACGAGGCAGGGGAGTGGACCTACACCCTCGACAATGACGCCACCGAGACCCAGGCACTGGCCGCGGGCGAGACCGTCACCGAGACCTACACCGTCACGCTGAGCGATGACTCGACCACCACGGTCAACATCGTCATCACCGGTACCGACGACCTGCCGGTCATCACGGCCGATTCTGGCGCCGTGGAAGAAGACACCACCCTGGAAGCCAGCGGTACGCTGACGGCCACGGATGCCGACAACCCGGATCTGGCCTTCGTCGCCGCCACCGATGACAGCAGTGTCTACGGCAGCTTCGAGGTCGCCGCCGATGGCAGCTGGACCTACACCCTCGACAATGACGCCACCGAGACCCAGGCACTGGCTGCCGGCGAGACCGTCACCGAGACCTATACCGTCACGCTGAGCGATGACTCGACCACCACGGTCGACATCGTCATCACCGGCGTGGACGACGGCGCCGTGATCTCCGATGACAGCGGTGAAGTCACCGAAGACACCACCCTGGAAGCCAGCGGTACGCTGACGGCCACGGATGCCGACAACCCGGATCTGGCCTTCGTCGCCGCCACCGATGACAGCAGTGTCTACGGCAGCTTCGAGGTCGCCGCCGACGGCAGCTGGACCTACACCCTCGACAATGACGCCGCCGAAACCCAGGCACTGGCTGCCGGCGAGACCGTCACCGAGACCTATACCGTCACGCTGAGCGATGACTCGACCACCACGGTCAACATCGTCATCACCGGCGTGGACGACGGCGCCGTGATCTCCGATGACAGCGGTGAAGTCACCGAAGACACCACCCTGGAAGCCAGCGGCACGCTGACGGCCACGGATGCCGACAACCCGGATCTGGCCTTCGTCGCCGCCACCGATGACAGCAGTGTCTACGGCAGCTTCGAGGTCGCCGCCGATGGCAGCTGGACCTACACCCTCGACAATGACGCCACCGAGACCCAGGCACTGGCCGCGGGCGAGACCGTCACCGAGACCTACACCGTCTCGCCGCCGATGGCAGCTGGACCTACACC
>NZ_JARWKQ010000013.1:0-2384 GCF_029846355.1 Cobetia sp. 2AS | reverse complement strand
GCTTCCAGACCGCTGACGGTGACTTCACCATTGCTGGTGATGCCGTCGTCGGTGACGTTGGTGTCGGTGGTGAGCGCCAAGGCCGGATTGGTGGGGACAGTAGTATCGACGGTGAGCGTGAAGTCGTCAGACGGCGCGCTTTCGTTACCGGCGGCATCGGTCGCTGTGACGCTGAAGACGTGATCGCCCTCGGTGAGATCAGTGCTCGGGGTATAGCGCCAGGCGCCATTGGCATCGGCGGTGACTGTCGCGATTTCCTCACCGTTGTGGGTGATGGTGACCGTGCTGCCGGCTTCGGCGCTGCCGGTGAGGGTCGGCGTCGCATCGTTGGTGCTGTCGCCGGAGGCGAGGGCACCGGTATCGGCTGGCACATCGTCGGTCGCAGAAGCGATGGTCGGCGTGTTCGGCGCGGTAACATCCGCCGCTTCCGGCACCACCAGGGTGTCGGAGACTGGGCTTTCGTTACCTGCGGCGTCGGTGACGGTGGCGGTCAGTTCAGCGCCGGCTTCCTGCTTCGGAGACAGCGTGATGCTGAACGTGCCGTCCTCGGCGACAGTGCCGCTGCCCAGCAGGTCGCCATCACCATTGGTGATTTCGACGGTGCCACCGGCCTCGGCGCTACCATTGACGGTGCTGCCATTGGCGGTCTCGCCATCGGTCTCGCCCAGGATCGGTGCGTCCGGAGCGATAGTGTCGACGGTGAGTGTGAACTCGCCAGACGCTGGGCTTTCGTTACCGGCGGCATCGGTCGCTGTGACGCTGAAGACGTGATCGCCCTCGGTGAGATCAGTGCTCGGGGTATAGCCCCAGGCGCCATTGCTATCTGCCGTCACGCTATCAACGACTTCACCGTTGTGGATGATGGTGACCGTGCTGCCGGCTTCGGCGCTGCCGGTCAACGTCGGCGTCGCGTCGTTGGTGCTGTCGCCCGAGGCAAGGGCACCGGTATCGGCTGCCACATCGTCTGTGGCGGAGGCGATGGTCGGGGCATTCGGCGCGGTAACGTCAGCGTCTTCGGGCACATCAAGTGCCGCGGACGCTTCGCTTTCGTTTCCGGCCGCGTCGATTGCCGTGGCTGTCAGAGTGCTGCCAGCTTCCTGCTCCGGTGAGAGCTCAACCGAGAAGTTGCCTTCTGCATTGACGACCGCGGTGCCCACCACATCATCGTTGGCATTGGAGATCTCGACCGTGGTGCCCGCTTCACCGTTTCCGGCGACGGTGGTGCCATCGGTCTCGGACAGAACCGGCGCATCCGGCGCGACGGTATCGACGCTGAGCGTGAAGTCGTCAGACGACGCACTTTCGTTGCCGGCGGCATCGGTCGCGGTGACGCTGAAGACGTGCTCGCCATCGGTGAGATCAGTGCTCGGGGTATAGCGCCAGGTGCCATTGGCATCTGCCGTCACGCTATCAACGACTTCGCCGTTGTGGGTGATGGTGACGGTGCTGCCGGCTTCGGCGCTGCCGTTCAGCGTCGGCGTCGCGTCATTGGTGCTGTCGCCGGAGGCGAGGGCACCGGTATCGGCTGCCACATCGTCCGTGGCGGAGGCGATGGTCGGCGTGTTCGGCGCGGTAACGTCAGCATCTACCGGCACATCGAGTGCCGCGGACGCTGCGCTTTCATTGCCGGCCGCATCGGTTGCCGTGGCTGTCAGTGTGCTGCCAGCTTCCTGCTCCGGTGAGAGCTCCACCGAGAAGTTGCCTTCTGCATCGACGACCGCTGTTCCCAGCACATCATCGTTGGCATTGGTGATCTCGACCGTGGTGCCCGCTTCACCGGTTCCGGCGACGGTGGTGCCATCGGTCTCGCTCAGGACTGGCGCGTCCGGCGCGGTGGTGTCGATGGTGAGCGTGAACTCGTCAGAGGCTGCACTCTCGTTGCCGGCGGCATCGGTAGCCGTGACACTGAAGACGTGATCACCCTCGGTGAGGTCAGTGCTCGGGGTATAGCGCCAGGCGCCATTAGTATCTGCCACGACCGTATCAACGACTTCGCCGTTGTGGGTGACGGTGACGGTGCTACCGATCTCGGCGCTGCCGGTCAGGGTCGGCGTCGCGTCATTGGTGCTATCGCCGGAGGCGAGGGTACCGATATCGGCTGCCACGTCGTCGGTCGCGGAAGAGATGGTCGGGATGTTCGGCGCGGTAACATCCGCCGCTTCCGGCACCACCAGGGTGTCGGAGACTGGGCTTTCGTTACCTGCGGCGTCGGTGACGGTGGCGGTCAGCACAGCGCCGGCTTCCTGCTTCGGAGACAGCGTGATGCTGAAGGTGCCGTCATCGGCGACAGTGCTGCTGCCCAGCAGGTCGCCATCACCATTGGTGATTTCGACGGTCCCGCCGGCCTCGGCGCTACCATTGACGGTGCTGCCATTGGCGGTCTC
>NZ_JARWKQ010000012.1:0-3048 GCF_029846355.1 Cobetia sp. 2AS | reverse complement strand
GCAAACCCCTTGGGTGTTATATGGTCAAGCCTCACGGGCAATTAGTACTGGTTAGCTCAACACATTGCTGTGCTTCCACACCCAGCCTATCAACCTTGTAGTCTTCAAGGGCCCTTCAGGAGGCGCAAGGCCTCAGGGAAGTCTCATCTTGAAGGGGGCTTCCCGCTTAGATGCTTTCAGCGGTTATCCCGTCCGAACGTAGCTACCGGGCAATGCCATTGGCATGACAACCCGAACACCAGAGGTTCGTCCACTCCGGTCCTCTCGTACTAGGAGCAGCTCTTCTCAAACTTCCGACGCCCACGGCAGATAGGGACCGAACTGTCTCACGACGTTCTAAACCCAGCTCGCGTACCACTTTAAATGGCGAACAGCCATACCCTTGGGACCGACTTCAGCCCCAGGATGTGATGAGCCGACATCGAGGTGCCAAACACCGCCGTCGATGTGAACTCTTGGGCGGTATCAGCCTGTTATCCCCGGAGTACCTTTTATCCGTTGAGCGATGGCCCTTCCATACAGAACCACCGGATCACTAGAACCTACTTTCGTACCTGCTCGACGTGTCTGTCTCGCAGTCAAGCACCCTTATGCTCTTGCACTCAATGCACGATTTCCAACCGTGCTGAGGGTACCTTCGTGCTCCTCCGTTACTCTTTAGGAGGAGACCGCCCCAGTCAAACTACCCACCATACACTGTCCTCGATCCGGATAACGGACCTGAGTTAGAACGCCAATGATGTCAGGCTGGTATTTCAAGGTTGGCTCCACCGCATCTGGCGACGCGGTTTCAAAGCCTCCCAGCTATCCTACACAGACAACATCAGCATCCAGTGTAAAGCTATAGTAAAGGTTCACGGGGTCTTTCCGTCTAGCCGCGGGTACACAGCATCTTCACTGCGATTTCAATTTCACTGAGTCTCGGGTGGAGACAGCGTGGCCATCATTACGCCATTCGTGCAGGTCGGAACTTACCCGACAAGGAATTTCGCTACCTTAGGACCGTTATAGTTACGGCCGCCGTTTACCGGGGCTTCGATCAAGAGCTTCGCGTGAGCTAACCCCATCAATTAACCTTCCGGCACCGGGCAGGCGTCACACCCTATACGTCCGCTTGCGCGTTTGCAGAGTGCTGTGTTTTTAATAAACAGTTGCAGCCACCTGGTATCTTCGACCGGTAGGAGCTTACGGAGCAAGTCCTTCACTCGAACCGGTGCACCTTCTCCCGAAGTTACGGTGCCATTTTGCCTAGTTCCTTCACCCGAGTTCTCTCAAGCGCCTTGGTATTCTCTACCTGACCACCTGTGTCGGTTTGGGGTACGGTCGCATGTGATCTGAAGCTTAGAGGCTTTTCCTGGAAGCGTGGCATCGATGACTTCCTGACCGTGGTCAGTTCGTCTCGCATCTCGACCTCAGAGGAACCGGATTTGCCTGATTCCTCGGCCTACATGCTTTCACCAGGACAACCAACGCCTGGCTCACCTAGCCTTCTTCGTCCCCCCATCGCAACCACATCCGGTACGGGAATATTAACCCGTTTCCCATCGACTACGCGTTTCCGCCTCGCCTTAGGGGCCGACTCACTCTGCTCCGATTAACGTAGAACAGAAAACCTTGGTCTTCCGGCGGGGGAGTTTTTCACTCCCCTTATCGTTACTCATGTCAGCATTCGCACTCGTGATACCTCCAGCAGACTTCTCAATCCACCTTCATTGGCTTACACGACGCTCCTCTACCGCTCATCCATAAGGATGAACCCGTAGCTTCGGTACCTGATTTAGCCCCGTTATATCTTCCGCGCAGGCCGACTCGACTAGTGAGCTATTACGCTTTCTTTAAAGGATGGCTGCTTCTAAGCCAACCTCCTAGCTGTCTGAGCCTTCCCACATCGTTTCCCACTTAATCAGGATTTTGGGACCTTAGCTGACGGTCTGGGTTGTTTCCCTTTTCACAACGGACGTTAGCACCCGCTGTGTGTCTCCCACGCTGCACTCACTGGTATTCGGAGTTTGCCTCGGGTTGGTAAGTCGGGATGACCCCCTAGCCGAAACAGTGCTCTACCCCCAGCGGTGATACGTGAGGCGCTACCTAAATAGCTTTCGAGGAGAACCAGCTATCTCCGGGCTTGATTAGCCTTTCACTCCGATCCACAGCTCATCCCAGCATTTTTCAACATACTTGGGTTCGGGCCTCCAATTGATGTTACTCAATCTTCACCCTGGCCATGGATAGATCGCCCGGTTTCGGGTCTATACCCTGCGACTGGTCGCCCAGTTAAGACTCGGTTTCCCTACGCCTCCCCTATACGGTTAAGCTCGCCACAGAATATAAGTCGCTGACCCATTATACAAAAGGTACGCGGTCACACCACGAAGGTGCTCCCACTGCTTGTACGCATACGGTTTCAGGATCTATTTCACTCCCCTCGCCGGGGTTCTTTTCGCCTTTCCCTCACGGTACTGGTTCACTATCGGTCAGCCAGGAGTATTTAGCCTTGGAGGATGGTCCCCCCATGTTCAGTCAAGGTTTCTCGTGCCCCGACCTACTCGATTTCACGATACTCAGACTTCGACTACGGGACTATCACCCTGTATCGTCAAGCTTCCCAGCTTGTTCGTCTGTCAGTTGTATCGCTTAAGGGCTGGTCCCCGTTCGCTCGCCGCTACTTGGGGAATCTCGGTTGATTTCTTTTCCTCCGGGTACTTAGATGTTTCAGTTCCCCGGGTTTGCCTCTATAGGTTATGTATTGGCCTATAGATACTCACCTGATGGTGAGTGGGTTTCCCCATTCGGAAATCGTTGGGTCGCAGGGTATTTGCCACCTCGCCAACGCTTATCGCAGGCTATCACGTCCTTCATCGCCTCTGGCTGCCAAGGCATCCACCGTATGCGCTTAATCGCTTGACCATATAACCCCAAGGGGTCTGTCAAGGATTACGAATCTGTCGGACCTCTCCGACATATCGTTTGATAGACATGCGCTTGGCGCACACATCTATCGTCAGCATGATTCACATTGTTAAAGAGCGGCTGTTCAGAGAACAGTGA
>NZ_JARWKQ010000011.1:0-37018 GCF_029846355.1 Cobetia sp. 2AS | reverse complement strand
ACGCCGTGAACCTGGGCGCTGTGACGGTCGATGCGACCATCGACGCACCGAGCCTTGCGCTCACCACCGACACCAACATCACCGACGACGGCATCACCAGCAATGGCGAAGTCACCGTCAGCGGTCTGGAAGCCGACGCCAGCTGGGAGTACTCCCTCGACGGCGGCAGCAACTGGATCGCGGGTACCGGCACTACCTTCACCCTCGCCGAAGGTGTCTACGCCGATGGCGTTGTGCAGATCCGTCAGACCGATGTCGCCGGCAATGTCAGCGACGCCGTGAACCTGGGCGACGTGACGGTCGATGCGACCATCGCCGCACCGAGCCTCGCGCTCACCACCGACACCAACATCACCGACGACGGCATCACCAGCAATGGTGAAGTCACCGTCAGCGGTCTGGAAGCCGACGCCAGCTGGGAGTATTCCCTCGACGGCGGCAGCAACTGGACCGATGGCACCGGCACCACCTTCACGCTGGACGAAGGTGTCTACGCCGATGGCGTTGTGCAGATCCGTCAGACCGATGTGGCCGGCAATGTCAGCGACGCCGTGAACCTGGGCGACGTGACGGTCGATGCGACCGCCCCGACGGGCAGCATCGCCTTCGTCGATGGTGACGATGGCCTGCTCAATCTGGCAGACATCAGCGCCGTCGATCTGACTGGCAGCATCGAGGCCGGTCTCGACAGCAGCAATGTCGTGATCACCATCACTGACAGCGCCGATCCGGCCAACGAGATCACCGTCGCCACGACTGACATTGCGGTCGACGGTGCCGGCAATCTGTCCGTCACCGGTCTGGACCTGAGCACCGCAACTTCCGGGCTCACTGAAGGCGCCCTCACCGTCTCGATGACCGTGACCGATGTGGCGGGCAATACGTTCGAGACCGACGACACCACCACCAGTGACCTCACGGCACCTGAAGTCCCGAGCCTTGCGCTCACCACCGACACCAACGTCACCGACGACGGCATCACCAGCAATGGTGAAGTCACCGTCAGCGGTCTGGAAGCCGACGCCAGCTGGGAGTACTCCCTCGACGGCGGCAGCAACTGGATCGATGGCACCGGCACCACCTTCACCCTCGCCGAAGGTGTCTACGCCGATGGCGTTGTGCAGATCCGTCAGACCGATGTCGCCGGCAATGTCAGTGACGCCGTGAACCTGGGCGACGTGACGGTCGATAATACGGCCCCGGGGGCGCCGCCGACGTTGGTCATCGATGAAGCCCTCAATGGTGTGAATATCGAGGAGCTGACAGATGGGCTGCAAGCCGAGGTCGCGCTCAGTGCGGATACCGTTGCAGGGGATACGGCCACTGTCACCTTGGTTGACACAGATGATGCGGATAATGTGATTACTGCTGATGTGGCGCTGATAGAAACGGATATCGACGCAGGCACTGTGACTGTGACCATCCCGGCTGACACGTTGACCGATGGCAGTAGCTACAACGCCTCAGCTGCCATTACTGACGCCGCAGGCAATGTCAGCAATGAAGTCAATCTGGGCACAGTGACCATAGATACCACTGCCCCCACAACGACTGTCACCATCGATTCCATCAGTGACGATACTGGCCTTGCAGCCGATGACTTCATCACCAGCGACAATGATGGCCTGACGATCACCGCCACGCTGAATGCTCCGCTTGCCGAAGGTGAAACGCTGCAGTACAGCACCGATGGCACCACCTGGGTCGACATCACCGACAGCGTGTCCGGTACTGCCGTCAGCTACGCCGATGCCAGCCTCACCACCTCTGCCACCGTGCAGCTCAAGGTGCAGGACGCCGCCGGCAACGATGGCGCCATCGAGAGTCAAGACGTCGTCATTGATACGACCGCTCCGACAGGGAGTCTCATCAACTTCACGGATGCTGATGGGGACATCAACGCTGCAGAAGCGACAGATGTGACATTCGAAGGCACTGTCGAAGCCGGCTTGACCAGCAGCAACCTCACGATCGTGATCACCGATACCGATAATGGCTCCGTCAGCGTCCCAACCGAGAACATCACTGTCTCGGCGGCGGGCGAAGTGACTGTGTCAGGCGTCGACCTCACCGGTCTGGCAGAGGGACTGCTGACCGTGACCATGACCGTGACGGACGATGCGGGAAATCAGAATGTGGCCGCCGTGACCGATACGGCGACCAAGCTGAGCGACGATTTCCTCGATCTGGGCAATGCCAACCGTCTCACGATCTCGGAAGCGCTGATCGCCTCTGCGGCGGGCGCCGTCGCCAGCACTCAGACATTCGCCGATACCAGCGGTGAGGCAACACTCTCACTCAGCTCCACCGAGTCGCTCACCAGCAACGGTCAGGCGCTTGATTGGGTCGTCACGGATGAAGGACGCACACTCACACTGGCAAGTGATGTCGACAACGCTGCAGCGACGGCCGTCATGGTCGTTTCCGTGACCGAGGATGGCTCGGAAGTTGTCTATAGCGCAGAACTGCTCGGCAACATTGATCAGGCGAATGCCGAGTCCTCCACGGTGGATGTACTTGTCACTCTGAGCGATGGGACATCGAGCACCAGTAGCACCTTGAACATCGATATCGCTGATGATGTACCGACGATTGCGGCAAGTACCGTCGTGGAGACTCTGAGCTCGAATACGGATTACACCGGCTCCATCTTCGATGGTGAGGATGACTTCGGGTTTGGGGCTGATGCGGCAAATGGGCAGGTGCAGTCCTTCGCGTTCAAGGGCCTGACATTCACTGTCTCTGATGATGGCACCTACGCGGACGTGACCGGCACCTCTACCGAGATTGGTCTGGAGGCTGGTGATACTGTCAGCATCGTCGATGGCATTCTGGCGGTCGAAACGCTGTCCGGTGAATCCTTCAGCCTGAATATCGACTCAGGGGACTACAGCTACAGCCACCAGGGCCAGTTCAGCGCAACAGAGGATATCAATACACGCCCGCAAGCCAACGTGACTGAAAGCGATGGTGTGCTAGGCCTTGTCGGCGTCAATGTACTTGATATCGTGACGTTGAGCGCCGACCAGCTTTATAGTGTTTATGATGCTGAAGAGAATGTGTCTTCGGTTACACTTAGTACTAATGGACTTCTGAGCAGCTTGACAAGTGCTATAACAAGCGCAACTGGCTTGACAATAATCGACACCTTACTCACAACATTGTTAGGTTATAGTAACTGGAGCCATAGCTCAGAGATAGCTTCTGAACTTGGATTAACTGTTACTCCAGACACTAGTGACAGCTCGGAAAAAAGTATCACCATCACCAAGACTGATGGCAGCGATATAACCAATCTTGAGATAAATGAGCTATTAGCTAGTGTTGAATTTACGGTTACTTCTCCAGGAATAATAACTGGACTTCTTGCTTTAGTAGACTTGGATTCTCTTGCTGACTCCATCTTGGAAAGCACTACGATTTACGCAACTGACTCACTCGGTGCAACCTCATCTGACACTGATGCTTCATTGGCTAATGTGGAGCTTCTTGTCGATGACTATGAGGTCCCTGTGGATGAAGGCACTACCGGTAATGACACTGTTACCGCTTCACAAACAGGCTCCAACCTTTATGGATATGCCGGAAACGACACACTGAATGGTGGAAGTGGAAGTAATATCCTGCGCGGCGGCAGCGGCAATGACGAACTGAACGGAGGTGGTGCGACTGACCTCCTTATCGGCGGTGCAGACGACGACGCCCTGAACGGTGGTGACGGAAACGACGTCCTTCGTTGGGAGTCCGGTGATGAGGGTACTGTCGCTGCTGCGGCAACAGACACCGTGCTCAACTTCAATAATGGTGGCGTCGGATCGGGAGACATTCTTGATCTGCGCGATATGCTCAACGGGGCCTATTACGTCGATAGCGCCACCAACAATCTTGCGAGCTATATCAGTGCCGAATATGTCTCGGCAGCCGGTGCGACCGTCCTCTATATCAACACAGAGGGTGGATTGACCGCTGATCCTGCCGCGTCCGCCAACCAGGTCATCAATATCGACGGACTCGATCTGACCGAAGGTGGCACCTTGACGAGCAGTGAGGTCATCGACTCCCTCATCAGCGGCGAGCAGTTGTTGGTGGGCACGGAGGTCAATGAGTCTGATGTCAGTGTCACGGTCGTGGATGGTGATGGCGATACGGCGACGGGTGAAATCACCTTCGTCGGTGAGGAAAGCCTGGACGCGGTCACCAATACCGCCCCTATCGTTACCCTGCAGGATTCTGAGCTGTTGGGCCTGGTCGGTCTCGAAGCACTCGACCTGATTGACCTTTCCAACAACAAGGTCTTCGTCGCAGATCCTGACAACAACCTGCGTGAGGTGGTGATCAACTACGCTGCGCTGGTGGATGTCAATTTGTTGACTGGTGTATTCACGGACCCTGAGTTCACTTGGGACAACGACCTGGCAACTTCGCTTGGACTATCAGTTACATCAGACGACAATGGTGTCCTCGGCATAATTGCCACTACCGCGGAACTGACCATTACCGCGACTGACGGTGGGGACATCGACAACCTGGCGCTCAATCAATTCCTGGCGACTGTTGGGTTCAGTGATGGCGGCATTTCGGATCTGAATCTGGCAAACATCGATCTATTGGATGCCTACAGCATCACGGCAACCGATGCCTACGATGCCAGCACCACGGATGCCATCTCCTCTTTGGCAGGTGTGGAGCTGCTTGATTCCAATGAACCCCTGTTCTCCGGTATCGACGAAAGCAACACCTTTATTGGTAGCCTGCTGACCGACGATGAAATCGATATTTCAGCCAACCTTGAAGGTAGCGCGATATTCGGGCTTTCCGGCAATGATTCTCTCATCGGTGGCCTCGGTAATGATGTCATTCGAGGTGGCGAGGGGGATGACTCCCTGGTCGGCAATGCGGGGGATGATCTGCTGATTGGCGATTCGGGCAGCAACACCTTCGATGGTGGCGCGGGTGATGACCTGATCGTCACTTCCAGCCTGGACTTCACCATCGAGGGTGGCGCTGACATCGATACCGTCAGCTTCGATGGCACAGGAAAAGGCATCGATCTCGTCGCCTTGTCCGCCCAGGCTGAGCCCAGTGTCATGACCAACATCGAAGTGCTCGATATCTCGGCCAGCAGCGAGACCGGCACCAGTCTGAAAATCGATGCCGATACGGTATTGAACCTCACCGATGGTGATAACGAGCTGTATATCGATGGCGATGAAGGCGATAGCGTGGAAGCGGCTGGGGCAACATCCTCCGCGACAACGACCGAGTTCAACGGCACGACGTATGATACTTATCAGCTTGGTGAGGCAACGCTGTATATCGATCAAGACGTGACCGTGAATACCAGCAACGGATAAGCCTGATCGAGGTGCCCCGCAAGGGGCACCTCCCTTGATGATCAGCATGATTCAGAAACACTAGAGCGTCAGGATGACGCAGCACTTCAGAGGACACTCTGAAGACAAGGAGTCACATGATGCCCACCCTATTTCGTTGCCCGTCTGCCCACAGACAGGCAACACTTCCGCGCATGCCAGCGACGAAGCGTTGCGTCGCCATCTGTGCCATCTCCGCCGGGCTTTCAGCATCACTCCCGGCCACTGCCCAGACGAATCGCGATCTCGCCGCCGTGCTGAGCGATGTGCTTGCCCATGACCCTCGCATCGAGGCCGCTCGGGCCAATGTGCGTGCAGCGGGCACGGAGATCGAGATCGCCGAGGATGGCTATTGGCCGCGCCTGGAGAGCAGTGTCGGCACCGAGGACAACTTTACCGAAGGCGGCTACCGGCTCACCCTGAGCCAGATGCTGTACGACTGGGGCCAGGTGGAGGCCGAGGTCGAGCAGCGCACGGCAGAGCGGAACGTCGAGCGTGACACCCTGGATCAGACCCGCATGGAAATCGCCCAGGAGGCGATCACCGCCTATATCGATCTGGGCGCCAATCGCGCCATGATGCGCCGCGTGCGCGATTACATCGAGAAGCTTGAAAGCCTCGAGCGCCTGGCCAATGACCGCACCTTCTCGGGCTATGGGGATCGGGTCGAGCTGGACCGGGCCGCTGTTGATCTGGCCAGTGCCCGCGAGTGGCTGGCACGCCTGCAGGGCGATGCCGACACCGCCCGTCAGGAGCTCGAGATACTCAGCGGCCGCTCCTTCAGGGATATCGCCCTGAGCGCCCCGCCGCCCCTGCCGATCGTGGCGGATCTGGCCCGCGACCCCGCCACCACCGATGCCGCCATCACCAACGCGCCGGCCTATCGCAGCCATGTCAGCCAGCAGAATGCCGCGCGCCACGCCCTGAGCCTAAGCGAGGCCGAGCGCTGGCCGGAGTTGCGTCTGGAGGCGACCAGCTCACGCTATGAGTCGAACGACGACATGGTCAGCGACTCCAGCATCGGCCTGCGCATCGAGGCCCCGGTCTTCCAGGGTTTGACGCCGTTGCGCCAGCCCGAAGCGGACCGCGCGCGCCTGACCGCCGCCCAGTTCGAGACCGCCTCCACGGCGCGCGAGCTGCGCCGCCAGATCCAGCGTCTTTCGGCCAGCCAGCCCGCGGTCGAGGCGCGTATCAAGGCGCTGGATCAGCAGGCGCGCAGTGGCGAACGCCTGCGCAGCAGCTATCGCGACCAGTTCATCACCGGCTCGCGCAATATCGAGGATCTGCTGACCATCGAGAGCGAGATTTTCGCCGCACGGCGCCAGATGATCGAGCTCAATACCCAGCTGCTCACCGATCAATATGACCTGGCGACCCAGCTGGGCGCCCTGCCGCTGGTCTCCTCGCCCTATCGGGCTGAAGCCGCTGCCACCCCGCCAGAGACGGCGCACACCTCGCTGCCCCACTCTCATCACCATGCCAGCCAGGGAGTCAGCCCATGAGCGCCCCACAGACCACCGCCTCCTCGGCCACGGCGACATCGCAACCCGCCCCTTTGCTGGAGAGCGTTCGCCAGTTGCTGCGCCTGCAGGGCCACGGCATCGATCTCGAGCGTCTACGACACGGCATGCCACTCACCAAGGGTGAACTGGCGCCGCAGGATCTGGAGCAGGCCCTGTCGCGCCAGGGCATCGCCGCGCGCCTGAGTCAGGCACCGCTCAGCGAGATTCCCGAAAGCCTGATGCCCTGTGTCGTGCTGCTGGGAGACGGCAGCAGTCGCGTGCTGCTGTCCCATGAGGCCGCGCATCAGTGGCCTGCCGAGTCGAGCACGGGATCGAGCAGCGAGTCATCTAGTGAGTCGGGCAGCGACACGAGAGACACCCAGGCAGACGATGATTTGGACACCACCCCCAGCGGCCCCGGCTACAAGCTGCTCGATCCCCTGTCCGGTGGCGCCTACTGGCTGCCACAGGCCGAACTGGCTGCCGCCTACGCCGGCATTGCACTGTTTGCGCATGGCGAGATCTCGCTGGAGCGCGCGGAAGGCTACAGCCAGACCCAGAAGGGGCACTGGCTGACCTCACGGCTCAAGTCGCATTGGCGCGTCTTCGCCGAGGTCGCGTTGTCCTCCTCGCTTGCCGCTCTACTGGCCGTGGCCACGGCCCTGTTCGCGATGCAGGTCTATGACCGGGTGGTGCCGACCGGCGCCGTCGATACGCTGTGGGCGCTGGGCATCGGCGTGATGCTCGCCATCGGACTGGAAGCCTTGTTGCGCGCCTTGCGGGCGCAGCTGATCGAGAACTCGGGCAAGAAGATCGACCTCGAACTCAACGATCACATCTTCCGCCACGCCGTGCAGATGCGCCTGGCCGCCAAGCCGCGCTCGACCGGGGCGATGGCCAGCCAGATTCGTGACTTCGACGCCATTCGCGAGTTCTTCACCGCCTCGACCCTCGGCGCCTGTGGGGATCTACCCTTCGCGCTGCTGTTCCTGGGCCTGATCGCCCTGCTGGGTGGCCCGGTGGTCTGGGTGCCGGTGGCGGCGATCGTGTTGATGCTGATTCCCGTGCTGCTGGCGCAACCGTGGCTGTCACGCCTGTCGCGTGAAGGCATGCGCGAATCGGCGGTCAAGAATGGCGTGCTGCTCGAGACCCTCGACAACCTCGAGAACCTCAAGGCCTGTCGCGCCGAGGGCCATGCCAGCCGTCAATGGCAGCGCCTGACCTCCGAGCAGACACACCGCGGCGTCACCTTCCGCCACGCCGTCGCCTGGCTGACCAGCTGGGGTACCGGCATGCAGCAGCTGGCCTATGTCGGCGTCATCATCGCCGGGGTCTACCTGATCATGGCCGGCGAGTTGAGTGTCGGTGCCCTGATCGCCTGTTCGATTCTCTCGTCGCGCGCCATCGGCCCGACCCTGCAGATCAGTGCGTTGCTGAGTCGCTGGCAGCACGTCAAGGTCGCCAAGGAAGGGCTGAATGCGCTGATGGAGACCGATATCGAGCGTCCCTGCGATCGTCGCTTCGCGCGCCTCGCCCAGGCACGCGGTCACTACCAGGCCGAGAATCTGCACTGGCGCTACGACGAGGAAGCCCCGGAAGCCCTGGCGCTGGACCGCCTGAGCATCGCCCCCGGTGAACACCTCGCCCTGCTGGGGGGCAACGGCGCCGGCAAGAGCACCCTGCTGCGTCTGCTGGCCGGCTACTTCACGCCCACCAGTGGCGAGCTGACCCTCGACAACCTCGCCCTGAGTCAGATCGACCCTGCCGATCGCCAGCGCGCCATCGGCTATCTGCCGCAGGACATCAGCCTGTTCAGCGGTACGCTGCGCGACAACCTGTGCATCGACGGACGGGATGTCAGCGACATGCGCCTGCTGGAGGTCATCGAGATGACCGGGCTGGGCGACTTCGTGCGCCGCCACCCGCTGGGGCTGGACATGATGCTGCACGACCGCCACAGCCTGTCCGGTGGCCAGCGCCAGAGCCTCGGCCTTGCCCGCCTGGTCCTGCAGGACCCGGTCGTCGTGCTGCTGGATGAGCCCACCGCCTCGCTGGATCAGGCCACCGAGCAACACGTCATCAAGACCCTCGGCCCCTGGCTTGCCGGCCGCACCCTGGTGCTGGCCACACACCGCAAGTCGCTGCTCGGCTGGGTCGAACGCGCCCTGGTGCTGCGCCACGGCAAGCGCGTCATGGACGGCCCGCTGGATCAGATCATGGCCAGACAATCGGCCGGCAAGACACCGGCCACCTCCGCATCCCGTCAGCGCCAGGAGGCCTCATGAGCCAGCGTTTCGATCCCGAACTCCTCAAACGCGAGCTGGGCGCGCCGGACCAGAAACTGGAAAGCCACTGGTCGCGTCCGCTGCTGTGGGCCAGCTTCCTGGTCATCGCACTGTTCATCGCCTGGGCCAGCTGGGCCGAGGTCAATGAGGTAGCGCGTGGCGAAGCCAAGGTCATCCCCTCCTCGCGTCAGCAGACCATCCAGAGTCTCGAGGGCGGTATCCTCGACGAGATGATGGTCAGCGAGGGCGAGATCGTCGAGGCCGGTCAGCTGCTGGCCGCCATCGACGAGACCCGCTTCCGCTCGGCCTACATGGAGTCATTGAGTCAGGCGCAGGCGCTGCGCGCCACCATCGCCCGTCTGGAGGCCGAGGTGCTGGACAAGTCGAGCATCGAGTTCCCCGAGGAAGTGCGTGACAACGAGGCACTGACCGCCACCGAGCGCGAGCTGTTCACGGCTCGGCGCAAGAAGCGTGACAGCGCCCTGAATGCGGTCAGCAAGGAAATCAGTGCCGCTCAGCGTCAGCTCGCGGTGATCCGTCCGCTGGTCAAGCGGCGTGCCGTGGGCGAGATGGAAATGCTCAAGCTGGATCGCGAGATAGCCGAGCTCAACGGTCGTCAGGCCGAGATCCGCAACACCTATCTGCAGGACGCCTACGCCGAGCTTGCCGACAAGAAGTCCGAACTGGCCGCCCTCGAGGAAACCAGCGTGCAGCGGCGTGATCAGCTGGACCGTACCCGGCTGCTCTCGCCGGTTCGCGGGGTGGTCAACAACATCGCCATCACCACGCGCGGTGGGGTAATACCGCCCGGCGAGGAGATCATGCAGATCACCCCGCTGGAGGACACCCTGGTGTTCGAGACGCGCATTCGCCCGCAGGATGTCGCCTTCATCGCCCCGGGCATGCCGGCGACGATCCGCATCAGTGCCTACGACTATGCGGTCTACGGCACGCTGGAGGGCAAGGTCGAGCGCATCAGCTCGGACACCCTGGAGGAGGAAACGCCACGCGGCGAGGAAAGCTACTATCGCGTGCTGGTCAGCAGCGAGACCGCGGCGCTTGAGCACAAAGGCGAGACGCTGCCGATCAAGCCGGGCATGGTCGCCACGGTCGACATCGAGACCGGCGAGCGCAGCGTGCTCTCCTACCTGCTGAGGCCCTTCACGCGTCTGGAGCTGCGCTGAGCGCAAGCCTGATCGTCAGATAGCGGGCGGCTGGCGCAATGCCAGCATGTCCGGCCACAACCGCGCGAAGCTGTCCTCGAGCATCGCGCGGTTATCCGCCAGCCACGGCGTCATGTCCGCCAAGGGATTGGCGTCTGCATCCAGATTGCCCACCCTGTGCGTATGCCTTCCATTGCGAGTATCACTTGTCTGGCGAGTATCACTTGTCTGGCGGGTATCAATTGTCTGGCGTAAGCGGCGCCTGGCCGTCATGCGCTCGCCGATGCTGGCAATGGTCGCGAGCGTGAACTCCAGCTCCTGATAACGCCTGAGCGCATCGCGCACCTGAATCCATTCGATCAGGCTCGACAGGCGTGACGGCACCTCCTCACGCGCCAGCAGGCGATAGAGGCGCTCGATATCGTCATCGTGCATCTCGGCGGCCAGCAGGTGATCCCACATCATGTCGAAGGCGATGCCGGCGACACGTCGCGACGAAGGCGGCACCTGGGTCAACAACCAGCGTGTCTCGGGATGGGCGTCGATCACCGCGTCACAGCGGCGGTGAAAGCGGATGCCCGCCTCTACCTCCGGCGACCAGTCGCTCAGGTCACTGCCGCGCACGCCATCGGCAATCAGGTTGCCAAACAGGAAGTTATCGCTGCCCGCCAGACTCAGGCGTGCATGACCGAGAAAGTTCAAGTTGCTAGACTCCTGCTTTTGCGAATCCTGTCGCCGGTCTCATCTGGCGCGCCCTGGCTCTGCATACCCTGCTCCTGTTTCCCTACTCTACTGACTATCGAGATTCACGATGCCGTCCGCCTCCATGCCAGTCAAAGCGCCTATCGTGCGTGATATCGTCCTGATCGGCGGTGGGCACAGCCACGTCGGCGTGCTGATGCGCTTTGCCATGCAGCCAGAGCCCGGTGTCCGCCTGACCGTCATCTGTCGCGACACCGACACGCCCTACTCCGGCATGTTGCCGGGCTACGTCGCCGGTCATTATACGTTCGACGATGTGCATATCGACCTGCGCCGGCTGTGTCAGTTCGCCGGTGCCCGCTTCTATCGCGATCAGGTGATCGATATCGACCGCCGCGAGCGCCGCGTGATCTGCGCCGAGCGCCCGGCGGTGGACTACGACCTGCTGTCGATCAATATCGGCTCCACGCCTCGCCTGTCCCACATCGACGGTATCGGTGACCCTGAAGCTGCAGACGCCCCCGTGGTGGCGGTCAAGCCGATCAGCACCTTCCAGCAGCGCTGGCTGAGTCTGCTCGAGCGCGCCAGAAGCGCCGAGCGCCCGCTCGATATCGTGCTGGTCGGCGGCGGTGCCGGCGGGGTCGAGCTGCTGCTGGCCATCCAGCAGCGCCTCGCCACCGAGTTGCCCGATGCGCTCGCGCCGAACCTGACGCTGATCACCCGCGGACAGCGTCTGTTGCCCACCCATGCGCACACGGTCAGTGAGGCACTTGCCACTACCCTGCACGAGCGCGGTATCCAGGTGCATTTCGGCGAGGAGATCACGGCCGTCGAACGCGCATCCTCGACCGCCCAGCGCCAGCTGATCAGTGCCAGCGGTGCCTGCCATCAGGCCGATGAAGCCATCTGGGTGACACGGGCCGGTGGTGCGCGCTGGCTGGAGAAGACCGGACTGAGCCTGGACGAGGATGGCTTCCTCAAGGTTCGCGACAGCCTGCAGACACTTGAGGATGACGCCATCTTCGCCGCGGGCGATATCGCACATCAACTCAACCATCCCCGCGAGAAGGCCGGCGTGTTTGCCGTGCGTCAGGCGCGGCCGCTGGCCGACAACCTGCGACGGGCCGTACGCGGCGAAGCGCTCAAGGCGCATATCCCGCAGTCGCGCTGGCTGGCGCTGATCAGCACCGGGGATCGCGACGCCATCGCCTCACGCGGCAAGCTGGGGCTGGTCGCCCCGCGTCTGCGCCCGTGGCTATGGCGCTGGAAGGACCATATCGACCGCCAGTTCATGGCTCGCTTCAATGAACTGCCCAGCATGCAGGACGCCGCGAATAGCGGCGGCCTTGCCGGGGTGCATCAGCGTATCAGCGCTGCCTGGCAGGCGTTAAAGGGCAGCGATGACAAGCTTCATCCGCGCCTGACCGCCGAGCTGGATGAGCAGGAGGCACATCAGGCCCTGTCCGCATTGGCGATGCGCTGCGGCGGCTGCGGGGCCAAGGTCGGCGCCAGCGTGCTGTCACGAGCGCTGCAGAGTCTGGCCCCGCGCGAGAACCCGGACGTGCTGGTCGGGCTACATGCCCCGGATGATGCCGCCATCGTGCGCGTACCCGAAGGACAGGCGCTGGTGCACAGCGTCGACTTCTTCCGCGCCTTCATCGATGACCCCTACCTGTTCGGGCGCATCGCCGCCAATCACGCACTGGGCGATCTCTACGCCATGGGCGCGACGCCGCACACGGCGACGGCGGTGGCCACGGTGCCGCAGGGAATCGAGCGCAAGGTCGAACCGCTGGTGCGCGAGCTGATGCAAGGCGCGACCGAGGTACTCAACGAGGCGGGCTGCTGTCTGGTCGGCGGCCACACCGGCGAAGGTAAGGAGCTGGCGCTGGGCTTCGCGCTCAATGGTCTGGTGGAGGAGAGTCTGGCCGGCGTCACCTGCAAGGGCGGCATGCAGCCGGGCGATGTGCTGCTGCTCACCAAGGCCATCGGCACCGGTACGCTGTTGGCGGCGCACGCACGCCTGGAAGCCCGCGGCCGCTGGATCGACGCCGCGCTGGACAGCATGCAGCAATCCAGTCAGCGCGCGGCGGATATCCTGCGCGCGCATCAGGCGAGCGCCTCCACCGATGTCACCGGCTTCGGTCTGCTCGGCCATCTGGTCGAGATGACCCGCGCCAGCGGCGTGGATGCCGAGCTTGAGATCGATGCCCTGCCGGTGCTCGAAGGCGCCGAGGACTGTGTCGCCCGCGGCGTGGTCAGCTCGCTGCAACCGGCCAATCTGCGCCTCAAGCGTGCTCTGAAGGACCAGGCCGGCGTCATCGATCATCCGCGTTATCCGCTGCTGTTCGATCCGCAGACCGCCGGTGGCCTGCTGGCCAGTGTGCCAGCCAGTGAGGCCGAGTCCTGCCTGGCCGCGCTCAAGGCAGCCGGCTATCACGCCAGCGCCATCATCGGGCGCATCACTCCCCAGGGCGATGCACTGGCGCCGATCAGCATCAAGCACTGAGCACGGTTAGACGGTCACACGGTGAGCCAGCCAGCCGGCGGTTGATGACAACCGGCGATTCCCAGCGATGCTTCACAAGCGTTGTGACATTCAGATGGCAAGACGCCCGCCAGAGAATTCTCTGGCGGGCGTCTTCATGACTGCCGACTCATGCGCGGGGCAACTGGCGACAAGCGTCAGACTGACCGGCTATCTCAGGCTTCGGCTTCGCGCTTGAGCGCCTCGAAGGACTCCACGAACGCATCCATGGTCTCGGCGCAGTAATCCCGCAGCCCACTGACGACCAGCTTCTTGGAACCACTGCCGATGCACTGCTCGCCATCATGGATGCTGAACTCGAGCAGGGTATCGCCACGCTTGCCGTTGACCTCGAGCGAGGACCCCACGAAGTCGAGGTGCAGGTCGGCGATATCCAGGCGCTCGAAACAGAAGCCCATGCTGTCGTAGATCACCAGCGGGCGGGCCGGGTTGAACATCACGCCCTTCTCCAGCATCAACGGCTGCAGGAAGTGCGGGAAGTTGCGCCCGGAGAAGGCGATGTACTGGCGGGTGAAATTGGCGACCACTTCCTCGTCATGGGTGGTATCGCCGCTGCGCTCGACCGTCAGGTAGACCTTGCCGGCTTCATCGCGTACCAGCAGGGACACGCCATTCTCGTCGGGGGCGTCCAGCGCTTCGAAGATCAAGGGCACATCGTTGCCGACCATGCCGCAGAAACGGATGGTCATGCACTGCGACAGACCGAATTTCGCCAGCAACAGGGAGAACAGCAGGTCGCCGGGCACACAGAAGCGTCGCGCGTCCGGGTCATGAATGGGGTTGTAATCCCCCGCCATCTGCTTGGCGAAACGACTTGCCTGCTCGGCGGTGATCCGCACGCGGCCATCTTCGACCCGGTGAAACTGATCAAGAAACATGGACTGCCTTCCTGCCCTGCTTGAATGATGATCGATGGCCCGTCCTGAACCATCGCGGAAATGCCTCCGAGGGGAGGAATCGCGGTCGACGCGCTGTCACGCCTGCCCACCTGTCGTGTCATGAAGCTTTCAAGACATGCAGATGAAACGATTTTACCACTGGATGACAGTCAGGTGGTGACTCGTGACAGGCTTTGCAAGAGATTGCAGCGCGACAGATGGCCATATACTGTATATAACCCCATGCTTTCGGGCAAACCGCCGCACTGCCCGCCACTTCGACAGGTCGCCATGCAAGCCGCTCCCCTCGACAATCCGCGCTACTACCTGGCCAACTTCGACACCCTGATCGACTGGGTCTGCCAGTGTCACGCCGATCTGCTGACAGAGGCGGAGCGTGCCACGGTGGACGCCATCACTCACCTGCCGGATGCCTCGCGGGCCTTGCTGGTGCGACTGCTGATGCGCAAGGGTGATCATTTCGAGCGCTCGCAGCTGAACTATGCCGAGATCGGGGCGATCGAGGCCGCAAGCCAGCCATTGATCACACCGCTCGCCGACAGTGCCACGCCTGACGGCCTGTGCCGCCACAATACCGACCTGAGTCTGGACGAGATGCTGGCGCTGGTGACCTTGCCGCGCCTCCGGGCAGCCTTTGCCGAGCTGCCCAGAAGCACGCCCAAGCGTCGCATGCATGATGCCATCAGCGAGCTGCTGGGCGACGTCACGCCACGGCCACTGCCAGCCTGGTTGAACGACCCCACAGCCGTCACCTTGAGTGTCGGGCTGGGTGAGCTGTCGCGACGCCTGAGCCTGATGTTCTTCGGCAACCTGCGCCAGAATCTGTCGGACTTCGTACTCAGCGAGCTGGGCCTGCTGCGTTGCGAGACGGTCGCCCTGTCGCCGGCCTCGCGCGCCTTCACCCATCGCCGGGAGGTGGATCGCTATCTGGCGCTGGAGCAACTGCGTGAGGACTGGCAGCAAGCCAGCGAGCGGCTGGACCGCACGGCGAACGTTGAACTTGAGCGGCACTGGCAGCGCATCGTCGCGGCGCTGGATGCGACGCCGTCTGCAGCGGCAAACGAGTTCCGCAGTGAGCCGTCCGCGACTCATCAGCTCACTGACGCTCATGCCACTGACGGGCGTGCTATTGATGATCGTGCCAATGCCTGGCTGGCGCAGCGGCGTGACCGCCTGCGCTTCTCGCTGGCCCGCGACGCCGAGCGTCAGGGCTGGCATCAGGCGGCCGCCCGCCAGTACGCCTGTCTCGAGAACTCCGCGTATGCTCCGCGTGCCATGCCGCGCCGGGTGAGAGCGCTGGAGCTGTCTGGCGATATCAGCGCAGCTCACGCGCTGGCCAGCGAGCGGTTGGCCCGCGCCGAGATCACGCTGGACGAGCAGCTGGCACTCGAACGCGCCCTGCCGCGTCTGTGCCGTGGCCTCGGATTGCCCGCGCCCAGGCGCGCCAGGGCGCCGACCACGCCACAGATCACCCTCACGGTGCCCGACCTTGCCACCTCGGCGGCTGACGGTATCCACGGCGTCGAGCGCGCGGCCGCCCATGCGCTGGCCACGCCCGGGACGCCGGTCTTCTATGTCGAGAATGGCCTGATTCCCGCGCTCTTCACCCTGCTGTGCTGGGAGGCGCTGTTCGCCCCCTTGCCGGGGGCCTTCTTCCACGCCTTCCACACCGGCCCGGCGGACCTCTATCGCCCTGATTTCGTCAGCCGTCGCCAGGCCGCTTTCGAGGCCTGCTTCGCGCGCCTGAACGATGAAAGCTACCGGACGGTGATCCGTGAACGCCACCAGCAGAAACAGGGCATTCAGGCGCCCTTCGTGCACTGGGAGCTATTGAGCGAGGAACTGCTGAACCACGCACTGGACTGCATTCCGCCCGCGCATCTGGAAGCCTGTTTCCGCCACCTGCTGGCCAACCCTCGCGAACATCGCGCCGGCCTGCCGGACCTGATCCAGTTCTTCCCCGAGCACAGCAGCGACCGTTATCGGCTGATCGAGGTCAAGGCGCCCACCGACCGTCTGCAGGACAACCAGCGTCAATGGCTGGCCCTGTTCGCACGCCATGCGATTCCGGCGCTGGAGTGTCGCGTCGAATGGCTGAGCGCGACCGAGGCCTCAGTGGACGAATGCTCCCGGCACAAGGCACCTCCCGCATCATGATCAAGGCGGACGAGACCCACGCTGAACCCGCACGCTACCGGATCGCGGTGCGTGAACTGTGCGCCTTCGCCGCGCGCGAGGGCGATCTGGACCTGCGCTTCACGCCATCGCCCACTGCCCAGCAGGGCATTCGTGGTCATCAGCGTATCGTGCGCCGACGCGGTAAGGACTATGAAAGCGAGATCTCGCTCAGCGGTGACATCGGCAACCTGACCATCAGTGGGCGCGCCGATGGCTATGATCCCAAGCGCAACTGCCTCGAGGAGATCAAGACCCACCGCGGCGACCTCTCCCGCCAGCCCGCGCACCATCGCGCCCTGCACTGGGCTCAGGCGCGCGTCTACGGCGCGCTGATGTGTCGCAGCCGAGACCTCGAAGGCATCACGCTGGCGCTGGTCTATCTGGACATCGCGGCGGATGCGCCCAGGGGCGCCAAGGGCAGCAAGGATGAGCAAAACGAGCAGGACGCGGGCACCCTGGATGATCGAGACGAGCAGACTGACCAGGCTGACCCCAAAAGCCGCAAGGCACAGCATGATGAGCAGCGTCTGGAAGCCTGGTGGAGCCGTGAGGCGCTGGAGGCAGAGCTGGCACGTCTGGCGGCACGCTTCAGCGAGTTCGCCGCCAATGAGCTGGCCCATCGCAGCGCCCGCGACAGCGCGCTGAGCCGCCTGGCCTTTCCGTGGCCGAGCTGGCGCCCCGGGCAACGCCAGCTGGCCGAGCACGCCTACAAGGCGGTGATGACCGGCCGCGAGCTGCTTGCCGAGGCACCGACCGGCACCGGCAAGACCCTGGCCACGCTGTATCCGGCACTGCGCGCGATGCCCGCAAGCGGCACGGACAGGCTCTTCTACCTCACCGCCCGCACCCCGGGCCGCGCGCTGGCACTCGACGCGCTGGCCACCTTGGCACCAGCCGCTGACGACAGCGAGGATCAGGAAAAGACACCGGCGACACCGCTGCGCATTCTGGAACTGGGCGCGCGCAGCAAGACCTGCGAGCACCCGACCCTCGCCTGTCATGGCGAGTCCTGCCCGCTGGCGCGCGGGTTCTATGATCGCCTGCCCGCGGCACGCGACGCCGCCCTCGCCGACCAACGGCCACTGAATCTGGCGACGACACGCCGCCACGCCCTGGCCCACGACATCTGCCCCTACTTTCTCGCCCAGGAGCTCTCGCGCTGGGCGGATGTCATCATCGGCGACCATAACCACTACTTCGACAGTCATGCGCTGCTGTTCGCCCTGACCCAGGCCAATGACTGGCGCACGGTGGTACTGGTCGATGAGAGCCACAACCTCATCGAGCGCGCCCGTGGCATGTACAGCGGCGAACTTGACGCACGCCAGTTCCACTTCCTGCTCAAGCAGTTGAGCCGCACGGGCCATCCGGCTCCGCTGCGCTCGGCCTCACGCGCGTTGGCTCGCCAATGGCGAGCGCTGGAACAGCTCGAGCTGGGTGCTGACGACGAGACACAGGCAAGCAAGGTCGATAGCAAGGACGCAGGCCACAAGGCGCAGCGCCTTGCGCTGGAGACTCTGCCCGGCGACTTCCTCAAGGCCTTGAGCCAATGGACCGGCGCGATGGGCGACTGGTTGGCGGAGCCTGACAAGGCCGCAAGCCCTGCTGCGGCCAGGCAACAGCCAGCGAGAGCCAAAGCCACGCAAGCCCCCGAACAGCTGGGCCTGATCGCAAGCGATGCCTCCTCTGCTGCTCCGAGTGCTACCGATACAGGCACTGCAACGACAGTCTCCGGCTCGGCCTCCTCCACGGCCAGGCGCCGTGTGGAACCCGATGTCGAGATGATGGAGGCGTATTTTGCGGCACTGACACTGGCGCGACTCGCCGAAGGCTTCGGCGATCACTCGCTGTTCGAGGTCGAACTCGCCTCCACTCCCCCCGCGCGGCAGGCATCACTCGCCAGCGATTCAAGCTCGAGTTCCGGCGCAGCATCGGATGCAGGAGCAGAAGAAGCAGGAGGAGAAGCAGGAGCAGCAGCCCGGCCACGCAAGGCCCGCGGGCGCAGCGTGCGCCAGATCCAGCCGCGACTGCGCTGCGTCAGCCCGGCGCCGTGGCTGGCACCTCGCCTGCGCGCCAGTCACGCCACCCTGTTGTTCTCGGCCACGCTCAATCCACCGGCCTATCACCATCGCCTGCTGGGTCTGGCGGACGATGCCGTCTGGCTGAGTGTCGATTCCCCGTTCAGCGCAACCCAGGTGCAGGTCAGTCGTCATCGGCTCTCGACACGCCTGCGGGATCGCGACGCCTCCTGTCGGCCGATCGCCGAGTTGATGGCGCGCCAATACCGGCAGCGCCCGGGCAACTATCTGGCGTTCTTCTCGAGCTTCGCCTATCTGGAGCAGGTGGCCAGCACCCTGCAACAACTGGCGCCGGAGATTCCCCAATGGCGTCAGACCCGCGCCATGACGGAAGCGGAGCGCACCACCTTCATTCAGCGCTTCACCCCCGACGGCCAAGGCATCGGCTTCGCGGTGCTGGGTGGCGCCTTCGGCGAAGGGATCGACCTGCCCGGCTCGCGTCTGATCGGGGCCTTCATCGCCACCCTGGGACTGGCCGGTTTCAGCCCCGAGAATGAAGCGCTCAAGCAGCGCCTGGCCACGTGGCTCGACAACGACGCACAGCGGCGTAGCCAGCCGCAACAGGCTGAAGGCGACCCACACGACGATACGCGCGCATCGCGCCCGGTCATCCAGCCCTTGAATGCCGATGACTGCACCTATCTGTACCCGGGGCTCACCAGAGTGGTGCAGGCTGCCGGCCGAGTGATTCGCAGCGAGCAGGATCAGGGCGTGATCCACTTGATCGATGACCGTTTCATGCGCCCGGAAGTCGCACGGTTGCTGCCACGCTGGTGGTCACCGACGAATTGATGCGGGATGCAAGCGTGACGCCGCCACCATGCGCCGTGATGGCACAAAGCCTGCACATCAATGGAGAGTGATGGGGTATTCATTTCGCTCTTCATTTCGCTCTTGTCTTCGCTCTTCATTACCTTAGCCACCCGCAAGGAAGCCGCACGATGCCAGACACCGACAATGCCCTGTGGGGCGACGACTATCCGCGTGATCTGATCGGTTATGCCGACACGCCACCGCATGCCAACTGGCCGGGTGGCGCGAAGATCGCGGTCCAGTTCGTGCTCAACTACGAGGAAGGCGGCGAGAACTGCCTTCTGCACGGCGATAGCGAGAGCGAGAAGTTTCTCTCCGAGATCATCGGTGCCGAGGCCTACCCCGCGCGGCACATGAGCATGGAGTCGATCTACGAATATGGCTCGCGCAGTGGCGTGTGGCGGATTCTGGATGAATTCAAGCGCCGCGAGTTACCGCTGACCGTCTTCGGGGTCGGTATGGCGCTGGCGCGCCATCCGGATCTGGTAGCGCGTATCCTGGAGGATGGCCACGAGATCGCCAGTCACGGCTGGCGCTGGATTCATTACCAGCATATGGATGAGGCCCATGAGCGCGCCCATCTGGAACGCGCGGTGGAAAGCTATCGCGAGCTGGTCGGCCATGCGCCGCAGGGTTGGTATACCGGACGTGACAGCCCCAATACCCGCCGACTGGTGGTGGAGCACGGCGGCTTCACCTACGACAGCGATTACTACGGCGATGACCTGCCGCTGTGGATGGAGGTGACCACCGCCAATGGCGAGCAGGTGCCGCATCTCGTCGTGCCCTACACCCTGGACACCAATGACATGCGCTTCGCCAGCGCCCAGGGCTTCAATAGCGGCGAGGACTTCTTCCAGTACCTGCGCGATGCCTTCGATGTACTCTATGCCGAGGGCGACACCGCGCCCAAGATGCTCTCCGTCGGGCTGCACTGTCGGATCGCCGGCCGCCCGGGACGCTTCGCGGCACTCAAGCGCTTCCTCGACTACGTCCAATCGCATGACAAGGTATGGATCACGCGACGCATCGATATCGCCGAACACTGGCAGCGCGAACATCCCTATACCCCCGCCAGCTGACGAACCATCCCTTCAAGCGCCAGCACCAGAAACGCCGCAGCCCTTTCGGGATGCGGCGTTTCTGGTCAACTCCAGACAATGTCTGCAATCGCACATGCAAGGCAGCGCTGGTCAGTTTTCCAACATGCTGGTCAGTCTTCCAACATGCGGGCCAATGCCAGCAGGCTCTCATCCCGACCCGGCAGGCCCAGCAATGACACGCCCCAGGGCGGGGGCGCGGATTCCTGTGGCAGACGCGCCGCCGAGTCGGCAAGCCACGGCAGACTCAGCTGCGGCGCACCGTTCA
Source organism: Cobetia sp. 2AS (assembly GCF_029846355.1). Taxonomy (NCBI): domain Bacteria; kingdom Pseudomonadati; phylum Pseudomonadota; class Gammaproteobacteria; order Oceanospirillales; family Halomonadaceae; genus Cobetia; species Cobetia sp. 2AS. The sequence goes on along the minus strand of NZ_JARWKQ010000011.1, from coordinate 16,110 downwards.
AGCCCGCCAGCGCGGTGAGTCCCATCAGGCGATGACGATAGGCCTCCATCACCTCAAGGCTTGCCCCCAGTAGCGGTGAGGCGCCCGGCGTGGTGGGCAGCACGAACACCGCCTCGCTGGTGGCCTCCGCCTGGGCATGGGCAGCCGCACTGCCATCTTCGCAGGCAGTCTCTCCGCCCTCATGGCTGGCTGCCAGCTGCTGGCGAAACCAGCGGCGAACGGTATCTGCCTTCGTTTCTGCCGCCTGCTCGTCGGCATCACTCAGGGTCATGCACCATTTGAGGCGCGCCGCGATATCCGGATTCAGCTGCGGCCAGCGCGATTTGGGCCCCTGCTGCGGCGTACTCAGCCACGCCTGGTGCGTGCGGCGAATCTCGCAGCCCTGCAGAATCCGGAAGGCCTCACTGGCCCTCGCCATGAAGGCCTGGCTCAACATGAGCCGCTCGCAGCGAAAACCGAGTGATTCAAGACGCCGAGACAGCGGCCCCAGCAGACGCTGATAAGGCCCCGCGGCCAGCCCTTCCGGCACCAGCAGGATGATACGAGCCGGCAGTCGAGTGGCTGTCGCCGGCGGCATCAGCACCTCACTGACCTGCGTCAGCGTCGCCAGATCCCGCGTCATCCAGCCGACGGTGTCGAAGCGCGGCGCCAACGGCTTGAGCCCCGTCATGCTGATGCGTCCATGAGTCGGTCTTAGTCCGTAAAGCCCGCAGTAACTGGACGGTACGCGGATGGAGCCGCCGGTATCGGTGCCCAGCCCGATCTCCGCCTCACCGCTCGCCACCGCCACCGCAGAGCCCACACTCGAGCCGCCCGGCAACCTCAGCGGCGCACGTGGGTTCTCCGGCGTGCCGAAATGCGCATTGGTGCCGTTGAGGCTGTAGGCCAGCTCATCGGTGGTGGTGCGGGCTCGATAATCGGCCCCCGCCTGCTGAAGCGCGAGGACAGCAGGCGCCGTCTGCCGCTCGATGGGGGCGCTGGCCAGCAGGTCAGGGTTGCCCTGGCCGATGCACTCGCCCTTGATCGCGAACAGATCCTTCACCACCAGTCTCTGACCATCAAGCGGCCCCTGTCCCCGCGGCCCCGGGAAACGCGCCGGCGCTACATAGATACGCTTGTCCACTGGGAGCGACTCCTTTCGACTCATGATATGGTCCATCGCTGTTCGCTCAAGACACTGTACTCATAGCACCGCGCCGAGGAACTGGCGCAGTTCTTCCGTGGCCGGATTGGCGAACAGTGTCGCCGGGTCGCCCGACTCATGCACGCGCCCCTGGTGCATGAAGATCACGCGGTCCCCCACATCGCGGGCGAAATTCATCTCGTGGGTGACCAGAATCAGCGTCATGCCCTCACGCTTGAGCTGTTCCAGCACCTTGAGCACATCGCCGACCAGTTCCGGGTCCAGCGCCGAGGTGATCTCATCGCAGAGCAGCACCTTGGGGTGCATCGCCAAGGCGCGCGCGATCGCCACCCGCTGCTGCTGACCACCGGAGAGCTGACTCGGCCAGGCATCGAATTTCTCCCCCAGCCCGACCTTGGCCAGCATCTCGCGGGCCTCGCGCTCGGCGACGTCCCGGGCGACGCCCTTGACCAGCATCGGTGCCAGCATCACGTTCTCGCCGACGCGCTTGTGGGGAAACAGATTGAAGCTCTGGAACACCATGCCGACATCCTGCGCCAGGGCGGCGGCGTCCATCTCGCTACCGTCCAGCAGCTTGCCGGCGACATGAATGGCGCCGCCGTCATGCTGTTCAAGCTGATTGATACAGCGCAGCAAGGTGCTCTTGCCGGAACCGCTGCGACCGATGATCGACACCACCTCACCCGGACGCACCTCGAGATCGATCCCCTTGAGGACCGCCACGTCACTGAAGGACTTGGTCAGCGCCGACAGGCTGACCAGCGGTGCCTTTGCCTTCTCGGAGACAGGGGCGCTATCGGTAACTGAGACGTCGGATGAGGCGCTATCCAGCGCAGAAACTTCAGCGAGCAGTGACATTGAGACGTGCCTCCAGGTGGCGAGCCAGCCGCGACAGCGGATAGCACATGGCGAAATACAGCAACGCGACCAGCGCGAAGACGGTGAAGGGTTCCAGGGTGGCGTTGTTGAGCATGGTGCCGGCCTTGGTCAGCTCGACGAAGCCGATCACCGAGGCAAGCGCGGTGCCCTTGATGATCTGCACCGAGAAGCCGACGGTCGGCGCGATGGCCATGCGCAGCGCCTGCGGCAGGATGATATGACGCATGGTCTTCAGATAGCCGAGCCCCAGCACACGCGCCCCTTCCCACTGCCCCTTGGGCACCGCCTCGACACAGCCGCGCCAGATGTCATGCAGGAAGGCACTGCTGAACAGCGTCAGCGCCACGGCCGCCGCCGTCCAGGCCGAGACATCCAGCCCGAAGACCGCCACGCCGAAGAAGGCCAGGAACAGCTGCATCAACAGCGGCGTGCCCTGGAACAGCTCGGTATAGAGACGACAGAAGAGCGCCGCCCCCGGCCAGCGGGTCAGGCGCAGAAAGGTCAGCGCCAGCCCGACCAGACTGCCGCCGATGAAGGCGATCAGGGACAGCGCCAGTGTCCAGCGCGCCGCCAGCAACAGGTTGCGCAGAATGTCCCACAGCGTGAAGTCGATCATGAGTGGGCCTCTTTCAGGACATGGGAAGACAGACGGCTACGCGGGGCGGGCGTCAGGTGGCGAAAGCCGAACAGGCGACGCCCGATGCGGTTGAGCAAGGCGCGCATCGCGATGGCCAACAGCAGGTACATGCCTGCCGTCACCACGTAGCTCTCGAAGCTCAGGAAGGTACGTGACTGGATGAAGTTGGCCGCGAAGGTCAGGTCCGCCACGCTGATCTGGGAGACCACGGCGGAACCCAGCATCACGATCACACACTGGCTGGTCAGCGCCGGATACATGCGTTCCAGCGCCGGCATCAGCACCACATGGCGATAGCTCTGCCAGCGGGTAAGCCCCAGTGCCCGCCCGGCTTCCCACTGGCCGCGACCGGTGGCATCGACCCCGGCACGCAGGATTTCACTGCTGTAGGCCGCCAGGTTGAGCGTCATCGCGATCACTGCGGCCATCTCGGCGCTGAGTGACAGCCCCAGCGCCGGCAGACCGAAGAAGATGAAGAACAGCTGGACGATGAAGGGCGTATTGCGCAGCAGCTCCACCAGCATGCCCAGCAGCCGGCTGAAGAGGCTGGTCGGCGCACGATGGCGCTGCCAGACACACATGACCGCGCCGAGTATCCCCAGCGTGGTGGTCAGCGCCGTCAGCCAGACCGTCGTCATCAGCCCGGCCATCAGGTCGGGCAGATACGGCAACAGGCGCGGGAAATCCGGGAGATAATTCATCGATCAAGCCTCACGGGCAAAGGGGTCAGACGTGTGACGTCTCGATTCAGGCATCCAGTGACGGCAACGGCGCCTTGAACCAGGTCTCGGAGAGCGTATTGAGCGTGCCATCCTCGATTCCCTGGGCGATCAGCTCATTCACGCGCGCCTTGAGCGCCGGCGTGTCATGACGCATGCCCACATAGCAGGGAGAATTCTTGAGCGGCAGCACGCTGACCGGCACGCGGGCAGGATTGCGTTCGGCGATGGCGGCGGTGACGAGATTGCCGGTGGCGATCATCTCGACCTGCCCTGACAGGAAGGCCGACAAGGTCGTGTTGTTGTCTTCGAAGCGCTTCACGGTGGTCGATTCCGGTGCCACCTTGCTGAGCTCCATGTCTTCCACCGAGCCACGTGTCACGCCGATGGTCTTCTCGCTCAGTCCCTGCGCGGAGTCCACCTCACTGCCCTTCTCGCCGAACACGCCGAGGAAGAACGGCGCATAGGCATCGGAAAAATCGATCGCCTTCTCGCGCTCGGGATTCTTGCCCAGGCTCGAGATCACCAGATCGACCTTGCGGGTCTGCAGATAAGGGATGCGATTGGCCGAGGTGACCGGCACCAGCTCAAGCTTCACCTCCATCTCGTCTGCCAGATAACGCGCCATGTCGATATCGTAGCCACGCGGCTTGAGGTCCGGGCCGACCGAGCCGAAGGGCGGGAAGTCCTGGGGCACCGCCACTTTCAGCACCCCGCTATCGGTGATGTCGCTCAGTGCATCCGCGTGTGCACTCAGGGCGGTGGACGCCAACGTGCCCCACAGTGCCAGCAATATTCCCTTGCGGACCCAGTTGCCAAGACGCTGCTTGTTGCCTGTCCGTGTGGCGCGCTGCTGGGCCTTGCTCTCGTGACGCTTGCTCATCGGTCGACTCCGGTATCCGTCAATGCCAGGCGCTGATGCGAGAACGACTCGTCATGCACCTGGTGCCTTGCGGCAGTGGATTGTTGTTGGTTGTTGTTGAGTGTCCCGCCGTGCTTCTTGCCGAGTGTCTCGCCGAGTCAGATCCAGTGACTCCCTGCCCCATTCGTCTTCAGAACCTGACCAATGAAACAAGTGATTCCCTTATCAATCTTTGCAACAGGTGTGCCAAAGCTTCCGCTTCGTGCTCAATAAGGTGATCGAGTTGCAGGCAGCGCAGAGTCACCTGCGGCTCACACGCCTGAACAGGGGCTTGATAAAGCGCCCGAGAACGCGCCCGAAAGCAAAACAGCGAGCAGCAACGAGAAGAAGCGACACACGCCTGCGAGAGGCGAAATCGAGGATGACGCCCTCGCCTAGCGGCGAGATCAGGGCGCCGACATCAGCGACATGGCAGCAGATGGTGCAGTCAGGGAGGCATATGCGCCCTGCGGGTGCGCAGAGCGCGGCGAGTCGAATCGGGCCGCCGCATAGATCAGAAGCAAGGCAGGCGGCCCACAGGGGGATAGAGAGGAAGGAAGGAAGGGAGGAAAGGCAGGAGCACTTCAAGCTGGACGATCAGCCGTCGCCCAGTTCCTCCAGCGCATCGAAGGTATCGGTCACGCGGCGTATCTGACTGCGCCCGCCGACGAGGTCATCATGCAGCAGGCGCGTGGCCAGCAGATTGATCTGGCTCATGGCTGCGGCGTAGCTGTCGAAGGCGCTGACGCTGTCCAACGGGCAGCGCAGGACATGCTCGATACCGGCGGGGATGCTGCTCAGGCTGTCATCGCAGACCAGCAGCACCGTGCAGGGTGCCTGACCCAGCCATTCAAGCAATCGGGCCAGCCCCTGCGGTCGCCGGCGCATGGCGAATACCACCACGGCATCATCGGCGCCCAGGCGTGCGACCTCCTCGCCGAGTGATTGGCCGGGTTGCGGCAACACCGCCACCTGCGCGCGCAGCTGCAGCAACTGTTGGCGCAGGTGCAGCGCCAGTGGATAGGCATTGCGAAAGCCGATGATCTGCAGCCGCTCGGCCTTGGCCAGAGCGCCGCTCAAGGCCGCCATATCGAGCATGTCCAGCGCCGCCAGCGCCTGACGCAGGTTGCGACACTCCTGCTCATAGTGACGCTGGTGATGGTCTGCCGTCGGCGCTGCCGCCACCGGAACACCCGATTGACGCAGACTGCGTGCCTGATCCCGCGCCTCACGGAAGTCCTGATAGCCGAGGCGGCGGAACAGGCGGCTGACCGTCGCCTTGGAGACGTCGGTCAGACGTGACAGTTCCGCGGCGTTGTATAGTGCCAGTTCATCCTGATGCGCGAGCAGAAAGCGCGCGATGCGCTGCTCATTCGGGGTGAGTTCCTCAAGCGAACGGGTCAGACGCTGATGCAGGCTCAGGCTCCTGGTGCCCTGCCTTGCGGTATGGCGAGCGAGACTGACGGTGGCATCGGCATCGGCAACGGGGGCAGGCACTTCCCCATCCGGGTGCACTGCCCGGGATTCACCGGACACGTCATCCTCGGGGGGCGCGCTGTGATCTATGGGCGCTCGTGGCATTAAGACACACTCCTGAAAAGATTCTGCGTGAGCGCAGAGCAACGATTGCATCAAGACAGTGCAAAGCCTGGGCCAGGTGCTGACTGACAGTGCATAGACGAAAGGCGCAACCCTCGAGATGAGAGGTTTTGCCTCATCCTGAACGCCTCTGACGCCCTCAAGCGCTGCACGACGCCAACCATCCGCACCGTGCGACAGACACAAGCGACTGTTTTTACTGTTCATCACATCAAATCGGCACGCAAGCCGCTTGATCAAGACTAGCCAGCCGACAGGTCATACGCCGCGCAGTAACGCCAACGACCCTTGCCGGACTGCAATATTCCCGATAAAGCGCTCGCGATGCGCAAGGAGCATTCTCATGGCCACCTCAACGATGACTGCCCTCCTCGATACCTGCCGAGCCATGACAGCCAAGGTCACGACACAGACATTCACCCTCTTGCCGCGCTCTGGCAGCGCCACCCAGGATGTCGCCAATGCCCAGTCCGCTCAATTGCTGGGCGTGATGGCGATGGGCTACGAGGCACCGCCGCTGAGCCTGAAGGCAACGGCGGCCCCCACGACGCCTTCACCGGCCCACGACACGCGCAGCCAGGCTGACATTGCCGCCTCGGCCGTGGCGGCCCAGACCTCAGCCCAGACCTCAGCCGAGACATCGACTCCGACAGCATCGCCCATCGCGCAACAGAAAGCCGTCTTCAACCCGGACATCAACCACAAGGCTCACGCTGACTGGGAGGCGATGCACCGCCACCACACCCTGTTGCGTCAGAGCATGACGCGTCGAGGAATGCTGGCATGAGCGTCTATACCATCGGCATGGAATGCGGCATGCACATACCGCTGGAGAACAGCATCGCCCTCGCTCCGGCGCCTCGCATCAAGCTGGAACTGACCGCCGGCCAGCATACTGGCGAGTATCTGAGCATGATGTCAGGAGCCATCCAGCCGCTGACGGATAGCGACGATGCGTTGCTGAAAAGCCTGGAGGCGCAGCTGCCGCGCCGCAGCCTGATCTGGACGGCGCGCGGGATCACCGAGGTCGGGCGTGGCTGGCGCTGGCAGTCATCGCCCGGCCATCCCCAGGCGCCCTGGCTGGACGCCGTGCATCACAGCTGGCCGAGTCATGCGCCGCGTTGGCTGCGCAAGGCGCCGGTGGTGGTAGTCACCGCCGATGCGCTGCCGCTGGCCAACCGCACCCGCCACCAACGTGACCTCGCCCGGCTATGGGCCAGCGCCGATGCCGCGCTGATCTATCTGGCCGACGATGCCCGCGATGGCTGGCAGATGCATCAACACTGTGACATCTCTCAATTGGAGAAAGCCGAGTTGTCGGGGGCCAAGCAAGAGGAAGAAGCCGTGCTGGATCGCGATGCTGGCATGCCCTTGGAGATGGCAAGCTGATCGCCTGATGGCCTTATCCTTCACATTTCCAGAATGACGCAAGAACGAGCGACGCAAGAACGACTCTAGACTCAAGAACCAAAAACCCAGAACCAGCAACCAAAAAGCCCGCCCCGGAATCCGGGGCGGGCTTTTTGATGTGCGGCGAGGCAGTGAGTACAGACAGCAGGCGACTGACAGAGCGCTGAACCCGCCGGCTCAAGCGCTCAGCCGCACAGCCGCTCAAGCGCTCATGCCGCTCACGACTGTCGCGGGCACAGACCATCACATAGCGTGCTGGCCACGAAATCCGCCAGCTGCTCCCAGTCTTCATCGCTCTGCGGCGCTCCCCCCAGTTGATCGATCTGGGCGGCGAAATCCGCGTAATGCTGAGTGGTGGACCAGATGAGGTAGATCACCCACATCGGCTCCGCCTCACGCAGTTTTCCCGCGGCCATCCAGGCCTTCATGACATCGCAGCGCGCCTGCACCCAGTCACGCAAGTCGCCACTGAGATAATCGCGCAGGAAAGGCGCCCCGCTGATCACCTCCGCCGCGAACAGGCGCGAGGCCTGCGGTGCCTGGCGTGCCAGCTTGAGCTTGACGCGCACCAGCGCCTCCAGCACCTCACGCGGCTCGTCATCAGGCGAGATATCCTCGAGCGAGGCATTCCAGCGCGTCAGGGTCTGCTCCAGCAGATGAACGTAGAGCTTCTCCTTGGAGCCGAAATAATAGAGCAGATTGGCCTTGGGCAACTCGGCCACTTCCGCAATCTGCTTCAAGGTGCTGCCGCGATAACCGTGACAGGCGAATACGCATTCGGCGGCCTCGAGAATGCGGCTCTCGGCTTGCTCACGCGGAGAGCTGGCAGGCGGCACGCTCAATTCCGCGCTACGGGTACGACGGACTTCAGCGTAAAGGGAAGAAGGAGAATCCGCGGGCATCGGCATCACTCATCAGGTCAGAAAAAAGCATTCGAGTCTCTTGGCGACAGCCCCCTGTCTGTCTCACTCGCCCGTCAGCGGCGATATGCGCAAGCAGGAGGCTCTGGTCAAGCGACTATCACGTGGCGTTGGAACAGCAGTGAAAACAGCCCGTTGAGACACCGGCGAACAAAATACCACAACATGCACTGACCATTTGGTCAGATTCTTGCAGGAATCACAATACGACCTGTTACATTGATAGAGACAACAGCCTGCAGACCGACGCTCGCCGCCTGGATAGAACAGGCCCGCTGGCAAGACAGACCCAGCCCGTCGACAAGGCAGAACAAGGGCTTGAGCGTTGGAAGCACGCTGTACGCAACAAGGCACCACAATGACAATACGACCTGACAGGATGCCCGCATGATCGACTTCACCTTGAATGGGCGCGCGTACCGACTGCCCTCACCTGCACCGGGAACGAGCGTACTCGAAGTGCTGCGCACCTCACTTGGGCAAGACGGCACCAAGGAAGGCTGTGCCTCCGGCGACTGCGGCGCCTGCACCATTGCCTTGCAGGGGCCGGGCCACAATGTGAGCACCGCCAATGCCTGCCTGATGCCAGCCCACCAGCTGGAAGGTTGTGAGCTAATCACTGTCGAGGGCCTGGCGGATGATAGCAATGAGCCATCGCTCTCGGCGGTGCAGCAGGCATTGGTCAGCACCCATGCCAGTCAATGTGGCTTCTGCACCCCGGGCATCGCCATGAGCCTTGCGGTGCTGCATGCCCGTCATCAGCGCCAGATCGATCAGGGCGAAGTGATCGATGCCAGACAGCGCGACACCATGATCGACCATGCACTGGGCGGCAACCTGTGCCGCTGCACCGGCTATCGCCCGATTCGCGAGGCCGCTCACCGTCTGCTGCAAGGCGAATTCGGGCCAGCCAGCCTGCAGGATGCTCGCGTTAGCACAGCGGAAGCGCACGACACCGCCCCTGATGACGAGCGAGATACCGGGCGTTTCTATCGGCCGATCACCTTGCAGGCCCTGCTGGCGCTGCGCGCCGAGCGCCCGGACGCCGCGCTGATCGCCGGCGGCACGGACCTGATGCTGGAGCACACCCAGCGCCTGCGCGACTTCCCGGCCTTGATCGACACCACCCAGGTCGCGGCGCTTGGCAAGATAGAGGAAGGCGAGCACGCCGGTCAGGCAGGCTGGTGGATCGGGGCCGCGGTCAGCTATCACCAGCTGATGCCGCTGCTGCGGGAACATTACCCGGATGGCGCGGAGCTGCTCACGCGACTGGGCAGCGAGCAGATCCGCCATCGTGGCACCCTGGGCGGCAATATCGGCAATGCCTCGCCCATCGGTGACATGCCGCCGCTGCTGATCGCGCTGGACGCCTATATCCAGCTGATGAGCCAGGACAATGAGCGCATTCTGAAGCTCGAGGACTACTTCCTCGACTACAAGCGTACCCAGCTGATGCCGGACGAGATCATCCACTCCGTCTTCCTGCCGCGCCCGCTGCCCAACCAGCGACTGGCGGTGCACAAGCTGTCCAAGCGGCGTGACGATGACATCTCCACCCTGCTCGGCGTCTTCGCCTGGCGGCGTGATGCCAGCGGGCGTGCCCAGCACTGGCGGGTGGCCTTCGGCGGCATGGCCGGCGTTCCGGCCCGCGCCCCGCACCTTGAAGCACTGCTGACACTGCAAGCGCTGGAGTCTCTCACGCCCGCCAGGCTGACGGCGCAGACTCGCCAGCAGATCGAACAGGCGGTGCAGGCCGATTTCTCACCGCTCAGTGACGTGCGCGGCTCACGCGAGTATCGCCTGCTGGCCGCCAGCCATCTGATTCCCCGCGTGGCCCAGCGCATCCTGAATGAGCGCCAGCCCACGACCTCCCTCACGCCACTGGAGAGCCTCGATGCGTACCTTGCACAGTCTTGAGTCCGACGCCAGCGCCGCGCCGGCCGCCCCCGTTCTCCAGTCACGTCAGCATGAAAGCGCCCAGCGCCATGTCAGCGGCTCGGCGCGTTATGTGGATGACCTGCCGCTGCCCACCGGCACGCTGCATCTGGCCATCGGCATGAGTGAGGTCGCGCACGCCACTCTGGATGCGCTGGATATCGAAGCGGTACGCCGTGCCCCCGGGGTGGTCTGCGTGCTCAGCGCCGCCGACATCCCCGGTCACAGCGATGTGGGGCCGGTCTTCCCCGGCGACCCACTGCTGGTCAGTGACATCATCAGCCATCATGGTCAGGCGCTCTTCGTGGTCGCCGCCGACAGCGAGCGCGCGGCACGCCAGGCGGCGCGACTGGCCAAGGTCGCCACCACGCCCCTGCCGGTATGCCTGGACCCGCGCGAGGCGGCCAGCCGCGGTGATCTGGTGCGCCCGACCCACACCCAGGCACGGCTTGCCAATGGTCGCGCCGGCGATCTCGACAGCATCAGCACCAAACTCGCCAAATCCGCCTGGCAATTGAGCGGTGAGCTGGAAAGCGGCGGCCAGGAACACTTCTATCTGGAGAGTCAGGCCGCACTGGCCTTGCCGGGTGAAGATGACGAGATGCTGGTGCACAGCTCCTCCCAGCACCCCAGCGAAGTCCAGAAGCTGATTGCCGAAGTGCTCGGCGTACCCTTCCACGCCATCACGGTGGAGACCCGCCGCATGGGAGGCGGCTTCGGCGGCAAGGAAACCCAGGCCGCGCCGGTGGCCTGCCTGGCCGCGATGATCGCCCGGCGCACGGGCCGCGCGGCACGCCTGCGACTGGCACGCGCAGATGACATGCGTCTGACCGGCAAGCGCCACCCTTTCCACCATCGCTATGAATTCGGCGTCGATGACAGCGGGCGCATCGAGTCCGCCATCATCGAGCTTACCGGCGACTGCGGCCACTCGCCGGATCTGTCGGACGCCATCGTCGATCGCGCCATGTTCCATGCCGACAACGCCTATTACCTCGGCAATGCCCACGTGCGCGGCATTCGCGCACGCACCAATGTGGCGTCCAACACCGCCTTCCGCGGTTTTGGCGGCCCTCAGGGCATGTTGGCGGTCGAATCCGCGATGGAGGATATCGCCCGGCGTCTGGGGCGTGACCCGCTGGAGATCCGCAAGCGCAATCTCTACTGCGAAGGCCGTGAGACCACGCATTATGGCCAACACGTCAATCAGCACCCGCTGCTGACGACCCTGATCGATCAGCTCGAGGACAGTGGCCGCTACTGGGCGCGCCGCGCCGAGATACGCGCCTTCAATGCCGCCAATCCGGTGGTCAGGAAGGGGCTGGCGCTGACACCGGTCAAGTTCGGCATCTCCTTCACCGCCAAGCACCTCAATCAGGCAGGGGCGCTGGTGCATGTCTACACCGATGGCAGCGTGCAGGTGAATCACGGCGGCACCGAGATGGGCCAGGGCCTGCACACCAAGATCATCCAGGTCGCGGCGCGTGAATTGGGGCTGAGCGTGGACAAGGTACGCATCACCGCCACTCGCACCGACAAGGTGCCCAACACCTCGCCGACGGCGGCAAGCTCCGGGGCGGACCTCAACGGCATGGCGACGCGTGATGCCTGCCTGCGCCTCAAGATGCGCCTGCTCGACTTCGCCGCCGAGCATCTCGCCCAGCCACGCGTCAGCCTGAGCCTCACGGATGGCGAGCTGCATGGCCCGAGCGGTGTGCTGATGACCTGGGGAGAGCTGATCCAGGCGGCATACCTGGAACGCATCTCACTGTCCGAGAAGGGCTTCTATGCCACCCCGGATATCCATTACGATCGCGCCAGCGGCACCGGCCACCCCTTCTACTACTACGCCTTCGGCGCGGCGCTGTGCGAAGTGGTCGTCGATACGCTGAGTGGTGAATACCGCCTGGAAAGCGCCGAGATCCTGCATGATGTCGGTGATTCGCTCAATCCGGCCATCGACATCGGTCAGATCGAGGGCGGCTTCGTGCAGGGCATGGGCTGGCTGACGACGGAGGAGCTCAAGTGGAACGAGGACGGCCGGCTGCTCACCGATGGCCCGGCGACCTACAAGATTCCGGCGATCAGTGATGTGCCGGCCGGCGCGCTCAAGGTGCGCCTGCTGGAGGGACATCCCAACTCGGCCGCCAGCATCTACCGCTCCAAGGCGGTCGGCGAGCCGCCCTTCATGCTCGCCATCAGCGTGTGGGCGGCGCTGCGCGATGCGCTGGCCTCGCTGACCGACTACCGCCGCGCGGTACGCCTGGATACCCCGGCTACGCCGGAGCGCGTGATGCTGGCGGCGCGCGAACAGCGTGACTGGCAGGAGCAGCACGACACTGCTGGCGCAGAGCCAACGCAGGTGCCGTCATGAATGTCGACAAGAGTGCCGACAAGAGCGCCGTCATGAATGCAAAGAGTGCCGCGACCGGCCGCTGGTATCAGGCGCTCGCCGAGGCCCAGGCAGCGTTGACGGCGCATGCACTGGCCACCGTGGTGACGGTGGCGGGCTCTGCGCCGCGTGGTGCCGGCAGCAAGATGCTGATCACCCCCGATACGCTGCACGACAGCCTCGGCGGCGGTCGGCTGGAGCAGCTGGTGGTGGAGCGCGCCCGTGAGAGGCTGGCCCGGGGACAGTCAGGCTGCCTGCTCGAGGAGATCGCGCTCGGGCAGCATGCCCAGCAATGCTGCGGCGGCCATGTGCAGGTGCTGATCGAGCTTTACCCGGCGCTTGCGCCACGGCTGGCCCTGTTCGGCGCCGGTCATGTCGGGCAGGCGATCGTCACGCTGCTGGCACCCCTGGGCTGGCAGATCGACTGGCGGGACTCACGCGCCGAGCAGCTCACGGCCGCCACGACCCCCGCGGGTTGCGAGGGTCGTGTAGCGCGTCAGACGTTCAATATCCTGACTGACCTGCCGACCGCGAAAGCCGCGCCAGCCAGTGAGTCACTGCCCGTGATGGCAGGCAGTCATGTGCTGGTATTGACCCATGACCATGTCGAGGACCAGGCGCTGGTCGCCGCGCTCGCACCACGAGATGACCTGGCCTCGCTGGGGCTGATAGGTTCCAGCAGCAAGTGGGCGCGCTTTCGCCAGCGCCTGCGCGGCGATCTCGCGGAGCATCAGATCGCCCGCGTTCGCTGTCCGATCGGCGTGCCCGGCATTCCCGGCAAACGCCCTGAGGAGATCGCGATTGGCGTTGTCGCGGAACTGCTGCAGATCGAGGCGCGGCGCAGTGACGAAGCGGCCGTGAACTCGCCCGACAAGGCCACCGGACATGGCACGTCACTGGACAGCCATGGGCTGACGCGTCAGGGTGCCCGCCAGCTGCGCGCCCATTTTGCCCCTGACGCGATGCACCAGACAGAAACGACACAGAAGGCCGAATGATGACTGACCAAGACACGTCGCACACTGCGGCCTGCCACCTGGATGAGCAGCGCCTGACGGCAGCCCTGCGCGCGGCCGCCAAGGACGCTTCCTGCGTCAGCCTGCTGCGCGGAGCGCTGCTGCATTTCGTCGCCGACCCTGAAGACGCCATGCTGAGTGAGGCGGCCTCGAGCGATGGCAGCGATATGGGAGACACACGAGCCTCTGACATGGCGGCGACCCTGGCACGCGCCGTCGAACACTACGCCGATGCCCTGCTGGTGATGCATGCAGGCCATGTGGTCGCCGTGGGCGATCATCGCTCGCTTGCCCGGTATGAGGCCGTGGGCGAGCTGATGCGCCTGTCTCCGCCGCGCAATGTCGAAGGCCTGATGATGCCCGGCTTCATCGATACCCATGTGCACTTCCCGCAGCTGGATATCATCGCAAGCTACGGCCACTGCCTGATCGACTGGCTGAACACCTACACCTTCCCCGCCGAGCAGCGCTTCGCCGACCCTGCACATGCCGCCGAGGTCGCCGATGCCTTCCTCGATGCGCTGCTGTGTCATGGCTCGACCAGCGCCCAGGTGTTCGCCACCTCACATGCCAGCAGTGCCGATGCCCTGTTCCGGGCCGCTCAGTCCCGCGGCATGCGCGTGCATGCCGGGCGCGTGATGATGGACCGCAATGCCCCGCCCGAACTGCTGGACTCCGGGGTCACCGCGCTCAAGGACGACGAGCGCCTGATCGCCGACTGGCACGGGCGTGACCGCCTCGGCTATGTGCTGACGCCGCGCTTCGCGCCGACCTCCACGCCCGAGCAACTCGAGGCTGCCGGCCAACTGCTCAAGAGCCAGCCGGACCTGCACCTGCAGACCCATCTGGCCGAGAATCTCGATGAGGTGAAGTGGGTCGCCAAGCTGTTCCCCGACGCTCGGGATTATCTGGCGGTCTATGAGGATGTCGGCCTGAGCCATGAGCGCACCACCTTCGCCCACGGTATCCACCTGGACGATGGCATGCGCCAGCGCATCGCGGATCAGGGCGCCAGCATCGCCTTCTGCCCGACCTCCAACCTGTTTCTCGGCAGCGGACTCTTCGATCGCGCCAGTGCCCGCGCCCTGGGCATGAACATCAGCATCGCCACCGATGTCGGCGGTGGCTCCAGCCTGTGTCAGCTGGAGAGCCTCAAGGCCGCCTATCAGGTCGGCCAGCTTCACGGCGCGGTCGCTCATGATGTGGCGGGGCTCGCGTCACGCGCCAATCAACCGCTGACACCCTGGCAGGGCTTCTATCAACTGACGCTGGGCAATGCGCGCGCCATGCGTCTGCAAGACAAGGTCGGCAACCTGCGTCCGGGCATGGAAGCCGATGTCATCGTGCTCGACCCCGCCGCCACGCCCTTGCTGGCACGGCGCACTCGCTGGGGTCAGCCCAGCCAGGTATCGCTGCAGGAGGTGCTGTTCGCATTGATGATGCTGGGCGACGACCGCGTGATACGCGAAGTCCATGTGGCGGGCCAGTGCCGCAAGCTGCACGGCCTGATGCTGAGTGCTTCTTCTGATACGCCATCCAGAGAGCCTGCCGCAGCATTAATGCCATGAAAGCATCACAGCGATGACAAGTAATTGACATATGGCACCAATTCTCAGGATTGGTGCCATTTTTTCATCTTAAAGATGCGCGCAACGCGGATACTCAACGCTGAATCCACTCGCTATGATGGCGACATCTTCTTCCAAAAGGTCATGGACGCTCAGCGACTGGCCTGCCACTACGAGGACCATCATCATGACTCCCACCGCCATCATGCAACGTCGTTATTCCACCAAGGCCTTCGATCCGGCACGCAAGATCAGCGCCGCCGACTGGCAGGAACTCGAAAACGTGATGCGCCTGAGCGCCTCCAGCGTCAATTCCCAGCCGTGGCACTTCCTGGTGCTGGAATCTGACGATGCCAAGCAGCGCTTTGCGCGTGCCGGTACCGATGACAAGTACGCCTTCAACTCGCCGAAGATCACCAATGCGTCTCACGTCGTGCTGTTCTGCACTCGCTCAACCCTGGACGACGACTACCTGAACCACCTGCTGGACACCGAAGCGTCTGATGGCCGCTTCAAGAAGGATGACGAGTTCAGCGCGATGATGGACGGCGCGCGTCGCCTGTTCATCGACCTGCACCGTCATGACCTCAAGGACCTGCAGCACTGGATGGACAAGCAGGTTTACCTCAACTACGGCAGCCTGCTGTATGCGGCCTCCAGCCTGAACATCGATGCGGTGCCGCTGGAAGGCATCGACCCGGTGGCACTGGATGCGGAATTCGGCCTGCGCGAGAAAGGCTTCAACGCCCTGGTCGCCGTGAGCCTGGGTTACCGCGCCGCTGACGACTTCAATGCCGAGCTGCCCAAGTCCCGTCTGCCGGCAGACGAGATCTTCACTCGCCTGTAAGGCTCGCTCTCAAGGCCGGGCACTCAAGGCCGGGCTCTCAGCAGCTGGCGCTCAAGAGCGGATTCTGAAGATCTGTTCACAGCAACTGTCCGCAAGACATCGACGTGTCCGCCTTGCGGGCCAACGGCGGGCACGGGGGGCAA
>NZ_JARWKQ010000010.1:0-53264 GCF_029846355.1 Cobetia sp. 2AS | reverse complement strand
ATGTGAGAGTAGGTCATCGTCAGGCACTTATACCGAACCGCCCCTGCAGCCTTGCTGCAGGGGCGGTTCTCTTTGTGGCGAGAAAAAGTTGTGCTCAAAAAATTAGCGCGGGAAAGTCCACGGATGGCCACCTCATGGGAGGCCTGCACCAAGGGCAGTCATGAAAAGCTCGTCAGACACTTGTCCCGCACCGCCTCTGTCGCCTTGCTGTAGGGGCGGTGCTGTCTGTGGCAGTGCATAGGGGGTGCAAGGCGCCCTGCTGAGGAAGGGAAGCGTACAGGGATCCGCCTGTGGAAAACTGGAGTCTGAGAGTGGCACCTGAATTATCCACAAGGGCTTGTCGAGCATGAGGTGTTTCCTGGGGTAGGCAAGCCTTGCTGAAACCTTGGGTACAGCCGGCTGATGGCGAGGGCTGATCAGACGTCGCGGGTTCTGCACCTCAGGGTTGCTCATGTTTTTTACGATCAGGCTGAACTAAAGCTCAATCGGCGACTCTGAGTATGTGAGTTTCGACGTTCCCTTGCTTAGAAACTTGTCTGTGCTATCCCATCAGCAGACTTTTTGCGATCTGGCGCTCCTGCCTTGCAGTCGAGCAGCCTATCCGCCGGTCACTTCCCCAGTGGCCGGTTTTTTTATGCCTGTCATTCTGACGGTGCCTTTGTGGCCTTCGGCGAACTTTAGCAAAGCCTTGGTAGATCATCTGCAGCGAGACACAAAAAAGCGGCCGGATGAGTGATCATCCGGCCGCTTTGGCGTCTGATGTGGCCCTCACGGAGTGAAGGTCACGTCAGTGAGAGGAGCGTCTTAGCTGTTCTGCTCGATGCCCTGGATGTGCCAATCGGCGCCATCACGCAGTTCACGGACCAGGTGCCAGGTCTCGTTGAACTCGTTCTGCTCGCCATTTTCATCCAGCACGCCGTGGAACAGGACCGTCGCTTCCGCCTGCTTGCCAATCTCCTGCACGCTGCCCAGTTCAGCAAACAGACGCACGATCTCGGTACGGTTGTTGGCCGGTTGCTGAGCGCGCTCTTCACGCAGCAGATTGTAGAGCTCTGGCGTGACGTACTCCTGAATGCGCGGCAGGTCGTTGTTGTCCCAGGCGCGCTGCAGCGTCATGAAGTGTTCCTTGGCACCGCCGAGGAACTGCTCCTTGTCGAACCAGGCCGGTTCGCTGGTCGGGGCACCGCCTGTCAGGCCTGCCCCGATACCACCGGCCGGCGCCAGCGACTCGCCTTGCGGCTGATGCGCTTCACGCGCCTGCACATTGCGCGGCTGGTCATCGTGGCGTGTAGAGGAACCACCACTACCTGCCGGCCCGCCGCTCGCCATGGCGGCCTTCTTGCGCGCGCTGAGGAACTTGAAGGCGATGAAGGCGATCACCGCGATGATCAGGAAGTCTGTCATGCGCAGACCATCGAAGGCGCCGCCGAAGAACAGCGATGCCAACAGGCCGCCTGCCAGCAGGCCTGCCAGAGGTCCGGCAAACTTGGACAGGCCGCTGGAGGGTTTGGACTTCGCTGCGGTGCTGCTGTTGGTGGCCTTGTTGCTGCCAAACAGTGAGCTGGAGGATTTTCCGCTGTCAGCGGATCGTGAGTAGCTACCGAAACTCTTGCCGCCGCCGAGGCGCTTGGCCTCTGCGTGTTCGACGCTCAGACCGAAGCCGAGCAAGCCGACCATCAGCATGATGAACAGATGGCGCATGTGGGATCTCCTTGGATGCGCTAGCGTGTAAGTGGAAGCTCCATTCTAGCCTTAGAATCGTCGTGGGAGGACCAATGGACGACGAAAAGTCTCAACACCTGATGGCGAGGCGATCATTGTTGTTGCTGATCGATTTCCAGGCTCGCCTGATGCCGGTTCTGAGTGGCGGAACCGAGGCCATCAACAGTGCCATCTGGCTGGGCGGAATCGCCCAGGCGCTGGAAATTCCCGTCTGGCTGACCGAGCACTGTCCCGACAAGTTGGGCGCGAGTGCTCCGATGACGCATCTACTGAGTGAGCGCACCCGCTGCTTCACCAAGCGCAGTTTCAGTGCGCTGGATGCGCAGGACTTTCGCAAGGCATTGGAGCAGAGTGGCTGTGACCAGTTGGTGGTGTGTGGTGCCGAGGCGCACGTCTGTGTGATGCAGACCGTGCTGTCCCTGTGTGGCGCAGGCTATCGAGTGGCGCTGGTCGCCGATGGGGTCGCCAGCCGCCGCCCGCGGGAGGCGGCGCTGGGAGTGGCCCGCTGCGAGGCCGCGGGCGCCAGTATCGTCAGTGCCGAGATGGTGGCGTATGAATGGCTTGGGTGTGCAGATCACGTCCTGTTCGGCGATATTCATCGCCGTTACCTCAAACCGCGCGCCGCAGAACACCTGACTTTCCCGGGGCTGGGCGAATGAGGCGTTAAGTGACCCGCCGGTCACGTATCAGGCGCGTGCCGCGTCGGCCTCACTGCGCGTGAAGACCAGCGTATCGCCCTCAGAGGCGGCATTGGAGAAGCGATAACCGGCCACGTCGAAGTCCTTGAGGTCCTCGGCTGTCTCGATGTCGTGCTTGAGCATCCAGGCGCTCATCAGGCCGCGTGCACGCTTGGCGTAGAAGCTGATGATCTTGGACTGGCCATTCTTCTCGTCCTTGAACACCGGCGTCACGATACGGTGGCGGAACGCCTTGGCATCGATGGCCTTGAAGTATTCATTGGAGGCCAGGTTGACCAGTATCGGCGTGCCGCTGTCTTCCACCGCCTGCTCCAGTGCCGGAGTCAGCGTCTTGCGCCAGTAGGCGTAGAGGTCCTTGCCGGCCGGGTTGCTCAGACGCGTGCCCATCTCGAGACGGTACGGCTGGATGAGGTCCAGCGGGCGCAGTAGCCCATAAAGGCCGGAGAGAATGCGCAGCTTGTGTTGTGCGCGTTCAAAATCTTCCTCGCTGAACGAATCCGCCGCCATGCCCTGATAGACGTCGCCCTGGAAGGCCAGCACCGCCTGTTTGGCGTTATCCGGCGTGAAGGGCGGCTGCCATTCCTGGAAGCGAGCGGCATTGAGGCCGGCCAGCTTGTCGGAGAGCTTCATCAGGCTTGCGATGTCCTGCGGCGACTGTTCGCGCAGGATGTCGATCAGCGGTTGAGCCTGCTCGAGAAAATCGGGTTGGCTATGACGGGAGGTCACGGGGGCGCTGTCGAAATCCAGCGATTTGGCGGGCGAAATCACACTCAGCATGTAGACCTCCTGGCAGGGAAAGGTCTCAGTATATCAGGCAGACAAGATGGCCCCGAGTCCGCCAGGACTATCGGGGCCATAGATTGCACTGCGTGACGCCAGAGGCATCAATAACGGCGGATCAGGAAGACCCCCGCGAACAGCAGCAACACGCCTGCCACGCGCCCCAGCGAAAGATCATGCTGCGGAAAGGTCGCCCAGCCGAAGTGGTCCAGCACTACCGAGGCCGTCAGCTGCCCCGCCAGGAAGGTGGCCATCATGGTGGCAGCACCCAGCTTGGGCACCAGTATCACGCTGGCCGCGACGAAGAAGGCGCCCAGCAGACCGCCGGTCCAGCTCCACCAGGGGGCTGCCTTGAGGGCGCCGACGCCCGGCATGGGCAGGCGCATGGCCAGCACGATGACGACCAGCGCGATCGAGCCGACCACGAAGCTGACCATGGCAGCCATGAGCGAACTGTGGGTCTGCAGGGCCAGCGTGGAATTGACGCCAGCTTGAATCGGCATCATGGCACCGGCGGCGACAGCCATGAGGATCATGCTCAATTCAGCGGGATTCATGAGGGGTCCTTGGTCACGAGCAGGCCGGTCATGATGACCGGCCTGTCGGGGTTGTGTATCCGCTACGGGTCAGAGGCGATTCAGGGGCACGGGTTGGGCGCGGTGTTGTGGATCATCTCGATCTCGGCCAGCACTTCCTCGCTCAGCTCCACCTCGAGGCTTTTGATGTTGCTTTCCAACTGGGTCATCGTCGTGGCACCGATGATGTTGCTGGTCAGGAACGGGCGAGTGTTGACGAAGGCGAGAGCCATCTGGGCCGGGTTCAGGCCGTGACGACGCGCGATATCCACGTAGCAGGCGATGACGTGCTGAGCCGGCTCGGCGTTGTAGCGCTGGAAGCGCTCGAACAGCGTCAGGCGAGCGCCTTCCGGACGGGCGCCGTCCAGATACTTGCCGGACAGGGTGCCGAAGGCCAGCGGCGAGTAGGCCAGCAGGCCGACATCTTCGCGGTGCGCGAACTCGGCCAGGCCCACTTCGAAGCTGCGGTTGACCAGGTTGTACGGGTTCTGGACGCTGGCCACGCGCGGCAGGTTCAGGCGCTCGGCCAGATTCAGGCACTGCATCACGCCCCACGGCGTCTCGTTGGACAGCCCCACGGCGCGGATCTTGCCGGCGGTGACCAGCTCGCCGAGGGCCGACAGGCTTTCTTCCAGCGGCGTCATGTCTTCGTCTTCGGTCGGCTGGTAGCCCAGCTTGCCGAAGAAGTTGGTCTTGCGGTCCGGCCAATGCAGCTGATAGAGGTCGATGTAATCGGTGCCCAGGCGACGCAGGTTGTCGTCACAGGCGGCGATGATCTGCTCACGCGTCAGGCGCGAACCACCGCGCAGGTAATCCATGCCCGGGCCGGTGACCTTGGTGGCGATCTTGACCTGATCACGATTGCCGCGTGCCGCCAGCCAGCTGCCGATGTATTCCTCGGTACGGCCCTGGGTCTCGCCATTCGGGGGCACCGGATACATCTCGGCGGTGTCGATGAAGTCGATGCCAGCGTCAAGCGCACGGTCCAGCTGCTGGTGGGCATCGGCTTCGCTGTTCTGCTCGCCGAAGGTCATGGTGCCAAGGCATAGCAGACTGACGTCGATGCCAGTACGGCCAAGAGCTCTACGTTGCATGCAGGATTCCCCTATCGGGTAGGTGTCAATGTAGCGGGCAGGACGAGTGCTTCCAGCACGCGCGTGGCGCGCGGTTCGCGCGCGTACTTTACCCCAAGGATGGCGCACATATTAGCAGCGTAACAAAAACCCACAAGGCGGGCTTGAGTCCCCCCGATTGCGCGAGTATGCTTGGCGCCCCGCTGTCAGGGGAGCAGTCTTTCTAGGCCGCCCGCAAGGGCAAACTGACAGTGTTGGCAAGGAGAATAGCGTCGCGGGCTCAGGATCGGGCCAGGACACGGCGTCACCCCTCTTATTCTGTATCAAGGTTACTCGTCATGCCGCAGGCCCCAACCCTGATGACTGGACTGAAATACCGCCTGGCGGAGCGTCTGTTCCACGCCTCCTGGCTGTCCGGCTCTCAGCAGAAGCATCGTCTGACCATGCGTCTGTTCAATCACTGCGCCAATGCCGGTCACACCGGTGCGTTGTCATTGTACGGGCACATGCTGTTCCAGCGCGGCAACTCCGCTCAGGAAAAGGCCAAGGGCGCGCGTTTCGTCATCAAGGCCGCGCAGGCCGGCGACGTGCATGCCCAGTATCAGGCGGCGCGTATCTATGAGTATGGCTGTGCCCAGTACCAGAGCGATCCGGCCAAGGCCGTGACCTGGTACGCACGTGCCGCCGAGTGCCGCCATGCTCTCGCGGCCCAGCGCCTGGCGCGTGCCTATCGTGAAGGCTCCCTCGGTCTGGCGGTCTGCCCGCACAAGGCCGAGCAGTGGGAAGCCCACGCCCGCACGGGTAGTGAGGCAGACCTGCACTGAGCTGATGTACTGCTCTCGCTGCCACTGACAACGCCCTCTTCGTGAGGGCGTTGTCGTCTCTGGCCTTCTCATGTGCGTCTCTTGAACGTGATGCCAGCGTGATGGAGCAGATCGACCTGATGCCTGCGTTGACAGCGTCGCGCTCAGGACTCGCCAAGCAGGGGGCAATTCCCGTAACCTGAGGACATTCAACCTCTTCTCGCCCGGGCCCTGTCTGCCTGAGATACCTTGGGAGATTCGTGTGACGCTGCCTATTCTGCTCGATATTGAAGCCTCCGGCTTTGGCCGTGGTAGCTATCCGATCGAGATCGGGCTGGCGCGTGCCGACGGCAGCAGCTGCGCCTTCCTGATACAGCCTCTTGATGAGTGGGTGCATTGGGACCCCAAGGCGGAGCTGTTGCACGGCATCTCACGGGCGCGGCTGGCACGCGAAGGGCGGCCAGTGCGTGAGGTGGCGCAGTGGGTCAATGATGAGCTGGGTGAGGCCGGAATCGCCTACAGCGACAGCTGGGGCTACGACAATACCTGGCTCTCGCTGCTGTTCTATCATGCCGGCATGCTGCCGCGCTTTCGTCTCGAGGCGCTCAGACGGCTGCTCGATGAGGAGCAGCTGAATTGCTGGGCGGAGCTCAAGGAAGCGGTGATCGCCGAGGGCGGCATCCAGCGCCATCGCGCCGGAGATGACGCCCGTCTGCTGCAACTCACCTGGCAGAAAGCCCAGTCGATCGGGCGCAGCGAATAAGTCTCTGCCAGGTGCCTCGGGGCCTACGCCTGGCGGCATGAGCGACACTGCTGTCAGGCCGGGTGTTGTCAGGCGGAGCAGCGAGCACGAGGTAGCGCCAATAAAGCCAAAATAGCGGCAGCCCAGTGGGCTGCCGCTATTTCATGCTGGCGCTTTTTTCATGCTGATATCATCAGCGCCATGACGAGGCTCAGGCGCCCGTCACCGCCAGCAACACCTTGCCGGTGCTGGCGTTGTCCTGCACATAGGCATGCGCGGCATCGGCTTCCTGGATCGGCCAGCTCTTGTCGATATGCGGGCGCAGCTCACCCCGTGCCAGGCGTGGCCACACATGCACATAGAGCGCATCCAGTACCATGCCCTTGCCATCGGGGGAGCGCGACCGCAGGGTCGAGCCGATCAGGCGCTGGCGCTTCATCAGCATGCGACCCAGATCCAGCTCATCCATGCGCCCGCCCATCAGGCCGATCAATACCATGCGGCCATCCTGCTTCAGCACCTGCTGATTGTCGGCCAGATAGCCGCCGCCCACCGGGTCGAGAATCATGTCGGCGCCGCCCCAGTCGTTCACGGCCTCGACGAAGCTGCCATCGTGGCGGTTCCAGCCGGCATCCGCGCCGAGGCGCAGGCAGGTCTCCAGCTTCTCCTGGCTGCCGACGGTCACGAAGCACGGATGCCCGAACAGCCCGCACAGCTGGATGGCGGTGGTACCGATGCCGCTGGCACCGGCGTGCAGCAGCACGCGCTCCTTGTGTTTGAGATTGCCCTCGATGAACAGGTTCAGCCAGGCGGTGGCGAACATCTCCGGCAGGGCGGCGGCGTCTCGCAGGCTATAGCCCTCCGGCACCGGCAGCACCTGCAGGGCGTTGACGACCACTTCCTCGGCATAGCCGCCACCGGACAGCAGCGCGCAGACCGGATCACCGACCTTGAAGCGCTCGACGTGGCGGCCAACTTCACGGATGGTGCCGCTGACCTCAAGTCCCAGGATCTGACTGGCACCTTCAGGTGGCGGATATTGGCCGGCGCGTTGCATCAGGTCTGCGCGGTTGACGCCGGCCCAGGCCACCTCGATACGCACCTCATCCGAGGCGATCCCGTGCGGGGCCTCGGTTTCCTGCCAGACCAGTGATTCATTCTCGACGGCTATCGCAAACATTCGCTCTCTCCTTGGCGTGGCAGTCGCGCTGCCTGTTCGTACGCGGATGATCTCTGTGCCGGGGCGCATCGGCCGCGGATCACGTGGGCGACTGTCATCTCACTGTACGGGGACTGTGACGCATCTGTCATGAAGTGGCGCGAACCTGACGTGATATCAAGCCCCATGATCCAGACCTCGCGTTCCGCACTCCGTGCGGCCAAGGAGAGAGCATGATCGATACTGCCCGCGTCATCGCTGCCAAGTATCCTGCCTTTGCCAAACGTCACCCGCTGATCCGGCGGCCAGCTCTGGCCATGCTGCGGCGCCTGGTGCATGAGGGCGAGATCAATGCCTTCCTCGGCGAGAACTCGGACCAGCGTGGCTTCGACTTCATTGACCGCGTGCTCGATCACTTCTCCTTCGGGTACTCGGTGTCCTCGCGGGAGCGCGAGAACATTCCGGCCTACGGGCGTGTCGTCATCGTCGCCAACCATCCACTGGGGTCACTGGATGGCCTCGCACTGCTCAAGCTGGTCGGCGAAGTGCGCCGCGACGTCAAGATCGTCGCCAACGACATCCTGATGAAGGTCGAGCCGCTGGCACCCTTGCTGCTGCCGCTGGACAACCTCAGTCGCCGTGGCTATCGCAAGAGCAGTGGTCAGATCTGCGATGCGCTGATGAATGAAGAGGCCGTGATCATCTTCCCGGCCGGCGAGGTCTCGCGTGCAGGCCCGACCGGGCCACGCGATGGCAAGTGGCTGTCGGGTTTCCTGCATTTCGCGCGCAAGACCAACGCGCCGGTGCTGCCTATCCACGTCAGCGGGCGCAACTCGACGCTCTTCTATGCGCTGTCGTCGATCAACCGCAGCTTCGGCACGCCCCTGCTGGCCCATGAGATGTTTCGCCAGCGCGAGCGGCAGCTCAAGCTGCGCATCGGCGAGCTGATTCCGTTGGAGCGCCTCGACAGTGATGCCCTCAATACCAACGCCAAGACGCGCCTGCTGCGCAAGCACCTGTATCGCATCGGGCGCGGCAAGCGTGGCCTGTTCGTGACCGAGAAGGCCATCGGCCATCCGGAGGAACGCCAGGCGCTGCGTGAGGAACTGACGCCCTGTGAACTGCTGGGCGAGACCCGCGACGGCAAGAAGATCTATCTGTTCGATGCCTTCCCCGGTTCCAGCGTGATGCGCGAGATCGGGCGACTGCGCGAGATCAGTTTCCGGCGGGTCGGCGAGGGCACCGGTGAGCGGCGCGACATCGATCGCTATGACGCCCACTACCGTCACCTGGTGCTGTGGGATGACGCCGATCTCGAGATCGCCGGTGCCTATCGCATCGGAGAGGTACGCAAGATCATGGCGGCACATGGCGAGAAGGGGCTCTACAGCCCGACCCTGTTCCGCTTCACGCCCGAGATGTTCGAGCGCATGCAGGACGGTCTGGAGCTGGGACGCAGCTTCGTGCAGCCGCGTTACTGGGGGCGGCGCAGCCTCGATTACCTGTGGCAGGGGCTGGGCGCCTATCTGCGCTGTCATCCCGAGATTCGCTGGCTGTTCGGCCCGGTCACGCTCTCCAACAGCTATCCGGAGGCCGCCAGGGCACTGATCGTCAGCTACTACCGTCACTATTACGGGGATGATGAGGGGCTGGCACGTGCGCGGGCACCGGTCGCCCAGAGCGTGCCGGGCAGCGCCGCCCATGAAGCGGAGCGGCTGTTCGATGGTCAGGACGCCGATGGCGATTTCCGCCGCCTGCGTGCCCAGCTGGATGCGATGGGTGTGACGGTGCCGACGCTCTACAAACAGTACGCCGAGGTCACCGAGCCCGGTGGCACCCGTTTCCTCGATTTCAGTGTCGACGCCGATTTCGGTTACTGCATCGACGGCCTGGTGATGGTCGATGTCGAGCAGGTTACCGCCAGCAAGCGGGCGCGTTATATCGGCAAACCCGCTCAGCAGCAGGCCGCCTCGGACGACGCCGTTGAGGCTGTTGGCGAGACGGTGCTGAGCTGAGGCGACGATTTGTTAAGACTGTGCGCTGCTGAAAGAGCGCACTGCTGAAAGAGCATGCTGAGCTGAGACGGCCGCTCGCAGAGTCACTCCCCATGGCGCTGGCGTCATGCGCTTGATGGGGAGTGACGCGACAGGCAGTCAGGTCTCAGGCCTTACGTCTCAAGCCTTACGTCTCGGGCGCCAGTCGCTTCAGCAGGGGCGCGATCTCGCGCTCGCTGATCAGGCGCGCGCGAGTATCCGCATCGAGGAAGCCCGCCTCGACGGTGCGGTCCAGAAACTCGAGCAGGGGCGCGAAGAAGCCGTCACTGTCGAGGACGGCGATCGGCTTGGCGTGAAAGCGCAGGTACTGCCAGGTCCAGGTTTCGAACAATTCCTCCAGGGTGCCAATCCCGCCGGGCAGGGTCACGAAGGCATCCGCCAGTGCGGCCATCTGCGCCTTGCGCTCATGCATGTCCGCCACCTCGATCAAGCGCGTCAGGCCGGTATGCGCCTTCTCGTTGCGTACCAGTGCCTGGGGGATCACGCCGATCACCTCACCGCCCGCTGCCAGCGCGGCATCTGCCAACGCCCCCATCAGGCCGGCGCGCGCGCCTCCGTAGACCAGTCCCCAGCCGCGCTCGGCGATGGCCGTGCCCAGGGCTTCGGCCAGTTGGCGGTGCTGTGGGGAGACGCCCTCGCGGGAGCCCAGATAGACACAGATGCGATGCATGTTGCTCTCCTGAATGTTTCTCGGCGGCGCTCACTGCTGGCTGCCGTGCCTTGATGTCATGTCCTTCCTATCCTACGCGAGTTGTGCGGCGACGCTATGACGCCGGTGAGGAACTCGGCATTGCCCCGTGGCTAACGTGGGCACGTGCTGACTTTCGGCGTTGTCGCCTGCATTCGCGGGCCTGCTCTGCTACCCTTGCCGCCCCCGCAGGCGACGGCTGGCGGGCGCTGGCGCCCCGTGAGCTTGCATCGGGATGCACCCCAACTCATCGCGACGCCGCCTTCGGCGAGCGTGGACTCATCGCGACGTCGTCTTCGACGGACGCGGAACAACAAGGCAGGAGAGGCAGATGGCGCAGGTGCGCGGACGCTTTGCCAGTCGGCTGGGCTTCTTGATGGCCGCCGCTGGTTCGGCAGTAGGACTTGGCAACGTATGGGGCTTCCCGTCCCAGACGGCCAACAACGGAGGCGGGGCCTTCGTGGTGATGTATCTGGTGCTGGCCTTCCTGCTGGCATGGCCGGCCTTGATGGCTGAGCTTGTCATCGGCCGCCATGGTCAGGCCAACATCGTCACCAGCATGAGTCTCGGTCGAGGCATCACCAAGCGCTTCGGCGCGCTGGCGGGCTGGGCGGGCATGCTGACCGCCAGCCTGATTCTGGCCTTCTATGCCATCGTCGCGGGCTGGCTGCTGGGCTATACCGCCGCGCCGGTCAGCGAGGCGCTGGGCATGAGCTCCGCCGCCAGCTGGCTGACCACCTTCGACTTCACGCGCAATGTCTCGCTGACGGCGGTCTTCCTCGCCTTGACGATGGCGATCGTGGTCGGCGGCGTGCGCGGCGGGATCGAGAAGTGGTCCACGCGTTTGATGCCGCTGTTGCTGATGCTGCTGGTCGGGCTGATCGGCTACGTGCTGACCCTGCCGGGCGCCGATGAAGGCCTGAGTGTCTATCTGACGCCGCAGTGGGACCGTATCTTCGATGCCGACCTGATGCTGAGCGCGATGGGCCAGGCGTTCTTCTCGCTGTCTCTCGGCGTGGGCGCGATGCTGATCTACGGCTCCTATCTGGGGCCGGAGCAGAACCTGCCGCGTCTGGGCGTACTGGTGACGCTGATCGATGTCGGCATCGCCTTCCTCGCCGGCCTGCTGGTGATTCCGGCCATGTATGCCGCGCGTCATCTGGGCGTCGAGATCTTCGATGCCGATGGCCTGCTCAAGAGCTCGGACACCCTGCTGTTCGACACGCTGCCGGCACTGTTCGGTCAGATGGGCGGCGCAGGTGACGTCTTGATGGTGGCGTTCTTCGCGCTGATGAGCGTGGCGGGCATCACCTCTTCCATCTCGATGCTGGAAGTGCCGGTATCCTTCGTGGTCGAGCGTGGCTGGCTGGGTCGGCGTGCCGCCACCCTGGCCGTCGGTGCCGCCATCATGGCCATCAGCCTGACCATCGCCGCCAACTTCGGGGCACTGTTCGGCCTGGTGATCATGTTGACCACCCAGTACAGCCAGCCGCTGGTCGCGCTGGTGATGTGCCTGCTGGTCGGCTGGGCGATGTCGCGCCATGCGCTGCTCAAGGAGATCCAGAGCGGGGCGCCGGACATCGAGTCCAGCCTGTTCTGGAAGATCTGGCCGTGGTACGTGCGCCTGATCTGCCCGCTGTGCATCGCGCTGGTCTTCGCGCACTCGCTGTAGGCCTGACGCTCGTCACGACGCAAGAAGCCCGCCAATTGGCGGGCTTCTTCGTCTTCTGCCTTCAAGCCGACGGCATCGGCTCGATCGTCGTCGCCAGAGCTCAGGGCAGCTCGGACAGCACGTCGTAATGGGCATCGACCCAGTGACCGATGGCGTTGCCCTCGGCGTAGGCGAGATGCTGGGCGTACTGGGTGTGCAGGCAGCGTACCTGATTCCAGTCACGGATACCGCCGACGCCACGTTCACGCATCAGGTCGGCGAAGCCCTGGGACTCGATGGCGCTGCGCTCGGCCTCGCTCATGAAGCTCCAGCGTTCGGCGACATAGGCCTCATGGCTGGCACGGTAGCGCGCCAGCAGTTCCTCGTCTGTCTTGAGGCGTTCTTCCAGCCCCTTGATGACGCCTTCGGCCTCGATGCGTGACAGCGAGATCTTGAGGCGTTCATCGCACAGCCAGTAGAGGGTCGGGAAGGGCTTGCCGTCCACCAGCGAATGCATGCGCAGCACCAGCGGAGTGCCCTCGCCATCGGTGGCGGCCACGGCCTGGATGCCGCGCGGCTTGCGCCCGAGCTGGCGCTCGATGATCTCGAGCTCCCGCGCGTCGGGACTATGATTGGTCAGGATCACCATGCTTGCGGTCAGGCTCCAGCACACACTTGTTGGACCGGGATACGGCCCGGAAGAAAGCCTGGTTGAGCTGCTGGGGGCTCGGCACATAGCCATGCCACTCACGCTCGCAGTAGTCACTGCCGCGCGCCATCAGCTCCGGGGCCAGACGATTGAACCAGCCATCATAATCGTAGGGGTCAAGGCCCGGCAAGCTGATGTGCGGGTAGTCGGCGAAGCGCTCACTGAACCAGTGCTCCAGCGCCGCCTCGACCTGCGCATGCAGCTCGGTCATGTCCGGGTAGATCCACTTGCTGTAGCGAATGCCCATCGGGCCTCCTCGCTGACGCGGTGCTGTGGCGGATGCTCGTCATGGAGAGTCCATCATGCAGTGCCAGGCCCGTGGCCCTCAGTCGTCACGGGCCAGCGGGGCGAACTGACCATTGCCCAGCTCACACAGTAACGTGGGGGCGAGCGCTATCTCCAGTCCACGACGGCCGCCGCTGATGAAGATTTCCGCCTGTGTCGCGGCGCTGTCATCGACCCACAGTGGCAGGCGCTTCTTCTGACCCAGCGGACTGATGCCGCCGACCACATAGCCGGTGGCACGTTCGGCGGCCTCATGCGCGGCCAGTGCCGCCTTGCGTGCCCCGCAGGCGCGTGCCAATGCCTTGAGGTCGAGCGTACCGCTGACCGGCACCACGGCGACCACCAGCGGCTGACGTGCATTGCCGCCTTCCAGCTGGCAGACGAGGGTCTTGAAGACCTGGGCGGGATCAAGCCCCAGCGTGCGGGCGGCCTCTTCCCCATAGGCGGGAGCGCGCGGGTCGTGGGCATACTCGAGTGTGCGGTGCGGCTTGCCCTTGAGCAGCTTGAGCGCGGGTGTCATGCCGGCACGCTCCCCTCGGAGGTGGCGCTGTGGGTCCCGAGTGCCCGGGCGGCCTCGCGCAGGGCCGGGACATCCAGTTCGGCGCTGTCGGTGTGCTCGTGCACATGGCTGACCAGGGTCGCGCGCAGCTCGCCCTCGATGGGCAGCGACTGCTTGGCATGATGATCGAACTGCACCAGCACGCAGTGGCCGCGTGCGCCGCAGACGCCGCTTTGCCACGCTTCCTGGGTCACGGTGAAGGAGCTGCCGCCGAGACGCGACAGCCAGGTGCGAATCTCCACCGGCTTGCCGTATTGCAGCTCGGCGAGGAAGTCGACCTCGATGCGCGCCATGATCAGCGGCCACTTGCGCGGGTCGAGGTCCGGCACGAAGACGCGGAACAGGTCATTGCGCGCCCACTCGAACCAGGCCGGCAGGCGCGTGTTGTTGACGTGCCCGAGGGCATCGGTGTCGTAGAAGGCCGGTTCCAGCGTCTTGAAGTACATGTCATCGCTCCTGGGCATCCATGCGGCATTTCAGCCTATCAGGAAGCTCAGGCGCTGGCTGTACGTCGTGAGGCTAGTCGACGTTGCAACGGCGTGAACACGCCCAGCCACGCCGTCGCCACGATGAAACCGAGCAGGGTGCCCAGGCCGACCCCCATGCCGGGGTAACTGAGCGAGACCACCAGCGCATAGCACAATAGCGAGCCAAGGCCGGCCGGGTAGTGCTTGATGACGGTCGCGACGGCCATCGGCCCCTGGGTGAGATGCAGAATCACCAGCAGCGGGTACATGGTGACGGGGAAGGCCGCCACCAGGCCTGCCCACGAGGGCGGCAGCAGATGGGCCAGCGCGGTGATGCCGAACACGATGCCGGCGGCCAGTCCGGCGCGCGCCAGCAGCGAGACCCAGGAGAAGGGCGACTTGCGCGCCGTGCTCTCCGGTACGCCGCGATAGAGGCGCATGCACAGTACGATGGCGATCAGCGTCACGATCACGCCGCTGACGCGCGTGAACTCGAACTGCGCCAGCACCAGACTGGCGAGCAGCCAACCCAGCAGGCCGCCCAGGGTGCCATTGATGACGCCGCGCAGTCCTTGTGCACGCCCGCATAGCCAGTAGCCGACCCCCAGCGCCAGCGTCGAGGAGAAGCCTGCCAGAGTGTAGACGGCGCTCTGGCCGGCGAACTCGGGGGAGATCTCCACGCCGATGAAGCCCAGCGTGATGGCCGTGCCAAGCGGGTAGCCGGACAGTAGTCCGGCCATGCGCGTCGAGAGACGCTCCGCGATCAATGACAGCCCGATCACCACCGCCACCGAGATCAGCAGCTTGAGCAGTTGCAGGCCCAGCTCACCCTGAAGCGCTGCGCTCATTGGGCGGCGTCCCAGAACTGACGACGCACCAGCGAGATCTTGCCCACTGCCTTGCCGGAGGCCTGATGACGATGGGCCTCGGCGACCTCGCTGAAGTCGAACTGGCGCTCATCGAGGCGCACCTTGAATTCGCCTTCCTCGACCAGCTCCACCAGCTTGCCCAGCGCCTGGCGCTGCTGCTCATGCCCGATGCCAGCGGTCAGCGGCAGCAGGATCGACAGCACTTCCAGGCTGCGGCTGCCGGCGTGCAGCGGCGAGAGATCCACCGTGGTGCGGGCATTGATGGTCACGATGCGTCCGCCCAGCTTGCTGGCGGCGAAGCTGGCGGCCAGGTTGTCGCCGCCGACGCAATCGAAGACCAGATCGAAGCCCTCGCCCCCCGTCAGCCGGGCCACGTAATCGGCCACGGCTTCCTCGCGGTAGCGAATGACGTGGTCCGCGCCGCAGTCACGTGCCGCCCGGGCCTTGTCATCGCTGGAGACCGTGGTGGCGACTTCCGCGCCGATGCAACGGGCGATCTGCAATGCCACATGGCCGACGCCACCGGCGCCGCCGTGGATCAGCACGTGTTGTCCCGCTTCCAGCCGGCCACGCTCCACCAGTGCCTGCCAGGCGGTGATGAACACTGCCGGCAACGCGGCGGCTTCCATGAAGCTCAGGCGGCGCGGCTTGCGGGTGATCAGGCGCTCATCGGCGAGCATGTAATCCGCCAGCGCCCCCGGATGAGCGGCGACACCGCCGGCGAAGCCGAGCACCTCGTCGCCGGGCGAGAAGGCCAGCACGTCATCGCCGACGGCATCGATCACACCGGCCACGTCGCCGTGCAGCACGCAGGGCGCTGGTGGCAAAAGAGGCACCTGGCCACTGGCCAGCTTGAGATCCAGTGGATTGACGCTGGAGGCAGCGACGCGAATGCGCACCTGGCCGGGGCCGGGAGTGGGCAGCGGGCATTCGGTCGCCACGAAGTCGGCATCCGGGCCGGGATTGCGCAGCACCATGGCATGCATGGAAGCGAGCATGAGACGTCCTCGTTGATACAGGTTCCGGCCAGTGTGGCCAGTGAGCGCCACACCCTACCCATTGCGCTGCGTTGCGGCAATCCGACTTGGGTGGTTTCAGCCGTCCAATGCACGGAATTGCATGATCGACAACGAAAAAGCCCCTGCCGATGGGCAGGGGCCTTGGGTCATGCGACGTCTGACGGCTGTGTCAGGCCCGCCTGGGCGTGATGGGGATCACGCGTTCTGGCGCTTGGCCTCCTTGTCGA
Organism: Cobetia sp. 2AS; assembly: GCF_029846355.1. NCBI lineage: Bacteria > Pseudomonadati > Pseudomonadota > Gammaproteobacteria > Oceanospirillales > Halomonadaceae > Cobetia > Cobetia sp. 2AS. The sequence continues at coordinate 37,184 of NZ_JARWKQ010000010.1, read as the reverse complement.
CCGGTGCGATCTCGCCGGACTTCAGCTTGGCCATGTACTGGGCCAGCTCACGCTTCACGACCGGCATCAGGTAGTAGAGGCCGATGATGTTGGCGATGGACATGGCGAAGATCATGGCGTCGGAGAAGTCGATGACCGGGCCGAGGCTCATGGAGGAACCGATGACCACGAAGGCGAGGAAGATCAGCTTGTAGACGATCTCGGAGCCCTTGCTCTCACCGAACAGGTAGGTCCAGGCCTTCAGGCCGTAGTAGGACCAGGACAGCATGGTGGAGAAGGCGAACATCAGCACCGCCAGGGCCAGCACATACGGGAACCAGGGGAAGGCGGTCTCGAAGGCGTAGGAGGTCAGCTGGACGCCGCCGAGGCCTTCGACCTGGTAGGCGCCGGTGATGACGATGACCAGTGCGGTCATGGTGCAGATGACGACGGTATCGATGAACGGTTCGAGCAGGGCGACGATCCCTTCGGTCGCCGGCTGGGAAGTCTTGACGGCAGAGTGGGCGATGGCCGCGGAGCCGATACCGGCTTCATTGGAGAAGGCAGCACGCTTGAAGCCCTGGATCAGCACGCCGACGATACCGCCGCCGACCGCGACCGGTGCGAAGGCACCTTCGATGATGGCGCCGAAGGCGGCCGGAATCGCACTGAAGTTGAAGCCGAGGATGATGAGTGCCGCGATCACGTAGATGACAGCCATCATCGGCACCAGTTTCTCGGTGACACGTGCGATGGACTTGATGCCGCCGATGATGACCATGCCGACGATGGCGGCCATCACGAGACCGAACAGCCAGCCGTAGCCGACCAGGAAGCTGGCATCACCGCCGGTGACGTTGACGGCCTGCTGATAGGACTGGTTGGCCTGGAACATGTTGCCGCCGCCGATGGAGCCACCGATGGCGCAGATGGCGAAGAAGATCGCCAGAATCTTGCCCAGACCCGCCTTGCCGTTTTCCGCGAAGCCCTTGGACAGGTAGTACATCGGGCCGCCGGAGATGGAGCCATCCGCATTGACGTTGCGGTACTTCACGCCAAGCGTACATTCACAGAACTTGGAGGCCATGCCGAGCAGACCGGCCAGAATCATCCAGAAGGTCGCGCCCGGGCCGCCCAGCGAGACGGCGACCGCGACGCCGGCGATGTTGCCAAGGCCGACCGTGCCGGACAGCGCCGTGGCCAAAGCCTGGAAGTGGGATACCTCGCCTTCATCCTTCGGGTCGGTGTAGTCGCCCTTGACCAGACGAATGGCATGGCCGAACAGGCGGAACTGCACGAAGCCGAAATAGAGCGTGAAGATGACGGCCGCGATGATCAGCCAGCCGACGATCAACGGGAACTGGGTGCCGGCCACCGGCACGGAATAGAAGATGGTCGAGACGATCGGGTTGACGATCGGTCCGACGATGTCACTGATGGCCTGGTCCATGCCTTCGGCACGGGCAGAGCTTGCGGCCATGAGGGCTGCCATCGCGGCAGCCCAGGGGGCCAGGGAGCGGAATCGACTCATGAGAGGTAACCTCGAAAAGCGAATTGTCGTTATTGTCTGGTGCGAATCTCTGCAGGCGGCGGGTGCGGGAGGCGCCTGTCTCAGGGAACGATGGTGACGGGCACCGAGGCCTCTTGAATTAGATGGGCGGTGACGCTGCCGAAGATGCGTGAGCGCACGCTTTCCCCCTTGCGGCCGACGATGATCTGCTCGGCATTCACTTCACGCGCCAGCAGGCTGAGGATCTCGGCGGCATCGCCGTGGCGGACACGCCCCTCGACCTGATAGCCCTCCTTTTCCAGCTCGCTGATGGCAGGCGCCAGCACACGCTCGCGGGCCAGCTTGATCTCGTTCTCACGGCGACTGGCACGCTGGGCGTTCTCTTCCGGCGTGTTGAAGCTGTAGGGCGACCATTCGACCACGTAGCAGAGAATGATCCTGGTTTCCGCGCCCACCAGAGAGGCGACGCGCTTGGCATAGGCAATGGCACTGTCGCCGCCCGGGGTTCCATCCAGTCCGACAATCAGGGAGGTGGTCATGGAGCTTCTCCTGAAGCTTGCTGGTCGTCGTGTCGCGCCAGCGGATTCTTGTTGAATTACCGTTTCGTTGCGGTTGAAAGAACTTTACTCCTCGCTCACACAAGAAATCCCTTCGGGTGTATCGCTTCACAAAACGATGATTAAACGAAATGGCGTCAGTTACGCGTTGACGAGTCTCAGGTTTCCGCTACGCCATTAGCCGGTGATGACGATATTCGCTGAGAAATCTGCTACCCATGGCTGTCAGCAATGCCGAGAGCAGGACGAGCTGTCCTTTAGGGCGCCAGCAGGGTCACCATCAGAATCGCTGTCAGTAGCAGGGGGGCGGGAGCGGGAGCGGACAAGAGAATAGAGCAGGCAAGAGAGGGTCAGCAGGGGAGGGAAATCAGAGCAGAGGGCGGTGAGGAAGGAGAGCAGAGGAGAGTAGAGAGAAACGCAGCGCTGCTCACCAACAGCGCTGCGGGCGCTCGACAATCGAGCGCGGCTAGATCAGCCGCTGGTGCGTCAGGTCTTGCCAGGCGGCTTCGATGGGCCAGGCCAGCGGCTGACGCAGGTGTTCCGGCAGCGCCATCAGGGCGGCCGTAGGACTGTCGTGTTCGCGCATGCGCAACCAGCAATAGGCCCAGGCGCAAGCGTCATCCGGGCCCTGCGGTACCGGGCGTGCCGGCATCTGCATCAACAGGAACAGCGCTGCCTTGGGTGCCCACAGCGGCGCACCGCCCTCTGCGGCCCACTGCTCCAGCGTCTCGCCATCGGGATTGCTGGCGGGCTGGCCAAGACTTGCGACGCGCGCGGTATCGGCCAGCAGCACGGCGAGGCGCTCGCTGTCGCCGCGGCCATGGGTCAGCCAGGCATGCAACAGACCGGGCAGCCCGCGCTGGGCCTGTGGGTAAAAGGTGTCTTCAGACATGCACAAAGCCTTATGCTGTAGTTGGTCCACAGGTATTCTTCTCGCCGCCCGAGGGCGGCGTGAGTCGAGAGCACTGCTCGCGTTGCCTGCCAAATTTGCCCGCCACAGGGAGACTCCATCTTGCCATTCGATTTCATCACCCCGCTCGATCGACGCCAGTATCCTTCCCAGAAGTGGGATCGCTACGCCTCGGACGTCATGCCTCTCTGGATCGCCGACATGGACTTCAGCGCCCCGCCCGCCGTGACGCGAGCGCTGGCCGAGCGAGTGGCGCACCCGGTCTACGGCTATGCCAAGCCGTCGGAGGGCCTCGATGACAGCCTGTGTGACTGGAGTCGCGAGCATTATGGCTGGGAGGTGCCGCGTGACGCCATCGTCTGGCTGCCGGGCGTGGTGCCGGCCTTGCACCTGGCCAGTCTGGCATTGACCTCTCCCGGCGCGGGCGTGGTCACGACGACCCCGATCTACCCGCCCTTCCTCAAGGTGGCCCAGAAGACCGGGCGACTGGCGCAGATGGCACCGCTGGCAGAGCCCGAGACGCAAGGCGGCCCTTGGCGTCTGGATCTGGAGGCGCTGGAAGCGGCCATCACGCCCGAGACCGAGCTGCTGCTATGGTGCCACCCGCACAATCCTACCGGCCGCGTCTGGCGCGAGGAAGAGCTCGAGGCGCTGGCGGAGCTGGTCGAGCGTCACGATCTGCTGGTGGTCTCCGATGAGCTGCATGCTGATCTGGTGGTGGACCCGACGGCCCGCCATATCCCGCTGGCCAGCCTGAACGAGCGACTGGCGGCGCGCTGCGTGACCCTGTGGGCGCCCTCCAAGACCTTCAACACCGCTGGGCTTACGTTCGCCTGCGCGGTGATCACCGATCCCAAGCTGCGTGCACGCTTCACCGGCGCCGCCAATGGCTTGATGCCCGATACCAATGTGCTGGGCATGGCCGCGACCGAAGCGGCGTGGCGCGAGGGTGAACCGTGGCGTCAGGAGTTGCTGAACGTGCTGCGTGACAATCTCGATCTGCTGGAAAGCCACGTGGCACGTTGGGACGGCGTCAGCATGTCGCGCCCGCAGGCCACCTATCTGGCCTGGCTGGATATGCGCAAGGCAGGGCTCGGGGAATCTCCGCAGCAGACCTTGCTCGAGGAATGCGATGTCGCGCTGTCGGATGGCGCAGACTTCGGCTGGCCGGGCTTCGTGCGCTTGAACTACGGCACCACGCGCGTGCAGCTGGAGAAGGCGCTGCAGCAGATGGATGAGCGCCTGCAGAAAGGCTGAGGTTGGCGAAGGGATCGCGGGGGCGAGCGAAGCGGCCGAGAAGGGGAGTCGACAGGGCCGGAGTTGATCTGGGTCAGCCTGCGGCGTTTCGTTGGCAGCTATCGCTCATTGCAAACTTGAATTGAGAATCATTATCGTCAACTCTGAAGTCAGGCCGCTCATCGGGAGGGGCTTGTCATCAGGAGATGCGACGATGAGACATGAGGTGGCAGAGACGCCGCGACAAGGGCGGCCAGCAAGCAGGGATGCAGGCGTGACGGCCTGTCGGGAATGGTGTTGTCAGGGCGGGAGCCTGCGCCTGGCGCGTTCGTCGCCGCCATCTTCCCGCTGCCGTGCGCCCGCGGCGTCATCTGCCACCCCGTCTGCGCCAGACGCCGTGAAGTCTGCGGGCCAGGAACTAGAGGTGGACTTTCCGCCCAGCGTGCGCGAATCGCGTGCTCGCCCCTCGCTTCTCAAGGGCTGGAGCCGTCGTTAGCCCTTGAATCGGCGCGACGGCTGGCCCTCAATGACAAGGCCCCGCTTCCTTTACCGGAGGCGGGGCCTTGTCGTCTGCGTGGCGTGATCAACTCATTGATACGGTCAGCGCACCAGCACGATCAGCGCACCAGCACGATCAGTACATCAGCACGATCAGTACATCAGAGCGAACAGTTGGCGACGGAAGCGCACGGTCAGCTCATGGGTCGCGCCGAGGGCGTCGAAGACACGCAGCAGCGTCTTGCGTGCCAGATCATCGCCGTACTGGCGATCGGTCTTCACCAGGCTGATCAGGGCATCCAGCGCCAGCTCGTAATGGCCATCCGCCAGGTCACGCATGGCGCGCTGGTAGCGGGCTTCGCTGTCGTCCCGCTCGATCATCGCCTGCACCTCTTCGGGAGAGGGAGCCTCGGCGATGAAGTCGATGCGCGCACGTACGCCACGCGCCTGCGCGCCGTCACGGTCTTCCGGCTTGAGGGAGTCCAGCAGCTGACGGGCCTCTTCACCATTGCCTTCGGCGACCAGCACCGAGGCGAGGTGGATGCGGTATTCCGGTGTCTCGGGGGATTCCTGCGCCAGCTGCTGATACAGCGCCTTGGCGGTGACGAGGTCGCCGCTTTCCAGTGCAGTGGCCGCCTGCTCCGCGAGGCTGGGACCTGCTCCTGCCGCCGGCTGGACCTTGTGCTGCTCGAGGAACTGGCGAATCTCGGCTTCCGGACGTGCGCCGGTGAAGTTGCCTGCCAGACCGCCCTGGATGACCAGCTTGACGTCCGGCACCGAGCGCACGCCCAGCTGAGCGGCGATGTCCTGCTGTTCCTCGGCGTTCAGCTTGGCCAGGATGAAGCCGCCTGCATATTCACGTGCCAGCTTCTCGAGGATCGGCGTCAGGACGAGGCAGTGCTCGCTCTGCGGCGACCAGCAATCCAGCAGTACCGGCACTTGCTGTGAGGCTTCCAGCACCTGCTGAAGATTGCTCATGTCCACATCGATGATGTAGGTGTTGGCGTCTTCTGCCTGGCGCGGTGCACTGGCGGCACCGCCGCCGACCACCCCTTGTGGCTGGGCGGCGGTGGTGTCATTGCCGGTCAGTGGCTGGCCGGTATTGGGATCGATGATCATGGTGCATGCCCCGAAATTCTGTCTGCGATTCAAGGCTCGCGCGCGAGCCGGTTGGCCTGATGATGCGGCCCGTCGCAGTGGAGTTCAAGGCGCTGCCGGACACTTCCTCGCGCGAGCGTCCCGGGCGCGTCGGTTCACGGCAGCAGGGTGTCGCCGGCCAGGCTGGCGATGCAGGCGGCTTCGCTCTCGCTGAGCGGCATCACGGACAGGCGTGCGCGGCGCACCAGGTGGCTATCCGCCAGCTCGGGCCGGGCCTTCAGGCGCGCGATGGGCAGGGTGGTGCGCAGCGGGCGAAGATAGCTCAGACGCGGGGCGACCCAGCGCGGAGGCTTGTCGGCATCGATATCCGCCACCTGACGTGGGTCGAAGCCCTTGTGCTCGGGGTCACTGGCCGTCGGGTCGGGCAGGGCGAGTTCGCTGACGACGGCCAGTCCGACCACCGCAGGCACCTTGCAGCTGGAGTGCTGGATGAGCACGACATCACCGAGCTGCATCTCACGCAGGAAGTTGCGCGCCTGATAGTTGCGCACGCCATCCCAGAGCGCCGGTGATTCGCGGCGCAGGTCATCCAGCGAGAAGGCATCGGGTTCGGTCTTGACCAGCCAGTGGCGCATGCAGGCACTCCCTTGGGACTTACGTGATGAGTGTGAAGGGGCCAGGTGTGGAGAGGCCCGGTGTGGATAGGCCCGGTGTGGATAGGGGTAGCCAGGCCCGTGAACCGGCTTCCACGCCATCATCGCACAGGAATTTCACGCATACGAAAAAGGCCTGATGCATGGCATCAGGCCTTTCGAATTCTTGGTAGCGGGGACCGGATTTGAACCGATGACCTTCGGGTTATGAGCCCGACGAGCTACCAGACTGCTCCACCCCGCAACACTGGGTACTGCCTTTGCTCCAACTCTGACGCATCAGAGGTTGGTAGCGGGAACCGGATTTGAACCGATGACCTTCGGGTTATGAGCCCGACGAGCTACCAGACTGCTCCATCCCGCAACATCACGTTGGTGTCTGACAGGCAATTACCTTGATAGGCAACGACTTGTCAGTGGTAGCGGGGACCGGATTTGAACCGATGACCTTCGGGTTATGAGCCCGACGAGCTACCAGACTGCTCCACCCCGCATCAACGTGGGGCGTAGTATAAGGATATACAGTGCTGCGTCAACCGTTATCCCGTAATTGACGCAAACTTCTCGTGTCCGGTGAGTCGTCACCAGCCCGTCTGCGCCTCTTGAGCGATTATCGGCATCTTGTGTGAGAGATCTGCTACATACATTCCCGCTGCATCCTGTCCATACTGAGGAGGACGCGCCTCGCACAGGCGGATGGCAGGCGTCACAGAGTGCACGATTGTCATCAGGCTGTTAGAGACGCGGGTCATTGTTGTCGTTGCAGGCATTCTCGTTTTCTCAGGGCGGGGGTGTCCGTAGATTCGCCAAGCTGTGCCCAAGCCAAGGACACAGGACGTTCCAGGATTAGGGAGACACAATAAGATGACACAAACAGCACCCGTCGCATGGGTTACCGGTGGTACCGGTGGCATTGGTTCCGCTATCTGCCGCGAGCTGGCGAACCAGGGGTATCAGGTAATTGCGGGTTACAGGAACAAGGAAAAGGCAGAGGGGTGGCTGTCGGAACAGCGCGCTGCCGGGTTCGAGAACATCGCACTGTCCGGCATCGAGCTGGACAACTTCGAAGCCTGTCAGGCAGGCGTCAACGAAATCCGCGAGCGCTTCGGCCCGATCGCGGTTCTGGTCAACTGCGCCGGCATCACGCGTGATACCTCCATGCGCAAGATGAGCTATGAGCAGTGGCGCGAAGTCATCAACTGCAACCTCGACAGCGTCTTCAACACCTGCCGTGCCGTCATCAATGACATGCTGGAGCACAAGTACGGCCGCATCGTGAACATCTCCTCCATCAATGGCCGCAAGGGCCAGTTCGGCCAGGTCAACTACTCGGCCGCCAAGGCGGGCATGCATGGTCTGACCATGGCGCTGGCGCAGGAAACCGCGACCAAGGGCATTACCGTCAACACCCTGTCGCCGGGCTACATCGCCACCGACATGATCATGAAGATCCCCGAAGAGATCCGTGAATCGATCCGCGAGACCATCCCGGTCAAGCGTTATGGTCAGCCGGACGAGATTGCACGTGCGGTCGCCTTCCTGGCCGACGAGAAATCCGGCTTCATCACCGGTGCCAACCTGGATATCAATGGCGGCCAGTTCATGGGCTGATGCTCTGCGCTAGCGCTAGCGCGAGCCAGTGCAGGGTTGGCACCCGGCCCCGCCTGGCGAGAGAATGAAAAAGCCCCCGTCTCTATCGAGGCGGGGGCTTTTCGTTGCCATGACTTCAGTCTTGCGAGCGCGTCGTCACCAGCTCAAGAGCACTGACTTCAGTGATTGAACAGCGCATCGAAGCGCGGCAGTTCGGTCTGCCAGGCGTCCCAGTCCAGCGGACCGTTGGCGAGCAGCGCATCCAGCACCTCATCCAGCTCTTCTTCACGTTCCATGCGCTCACCCAGCTGCTGGTTGATGCGCGCGACCTGCACGGTCAGGCGGCGTGATTCATCTTCGCTGCCCAGCGGGGCCTCGAACAGAATGGCCAGGTGGACACGCAGCTCGGCCAGGCGCTCGTTGGCGGCGCTGCAGTTGCTCGGCAGGGCCTGGCGCATCTGGTTGCGCGCCGCATTGGCCTGACGGCTGTTGTCATCGAAGGCCGAGGTGTTCGGCAGCTCGACATCCTGCACGTCGCCGTTGCGCGCGCTGGCATCCGCCACGGCGTGCTGTTCGAGCAGATCACGCCACTGCTGCCATTCCTCACGCAGTTGCAGGGCGTGCAGTTCATCCAGACGCTGCTCGCGACGCTTGAGAATGCCGGTCCAGCGACGACGCATGCCGTCGCCCCGCTTGCCGCGCGGCAGCGGGCCGAGGGTGTCGGCTTCCTTCAGGGCGTCATCGAGCAGGGCGGCGTCTTCCAGTGTCTCCGGCTCCCAGCTGTCGAGGCGTTCGATCAGCGCCTGCCACTGATCCAGACGTGCCTGCTCGCGGCTGTCGCGGTCTTCGCGGTCCTGGTCACGCGCGGCGAAGATGCGGTCGCACGCCGCGCGGAAGGCGGCCCACAGGCGTTGCTCTTCGCCCTTGGGCGCGCGGCCCATCTCGCGCCAGCGGCTCTGCAGTGCCTTGGCCTGTTCGGCGCGGGCACGTGCCGGCGAGTCCTCATTGGCCAGTGCCTCGACGGCGTCGACCAGTGCCTGCTTGGCGGCGGCGATCTGGCCCGCGCGGCTGTCGATCAGCCCCTGCAGTGCCGTCAGTGCCTCACCGAATCGATGCGACAGCTGGCGACCGGGGCCTGCGGGCACCGGCGTGTGGCGACGCCATTCCTCACGGGCGCGATCGCGGATTTGGCGCAGGGAGTCGGGGTCGGCATCGTCCATGGCGTGGCCGTTGAGCGATTCGAGCTGCTCGCAGAGCGCTTCGCGCATGGCCAGATTGTGTTCACGCAGCTGCTTGCGCGATTCGCGGTAATCCCGCAGGCGCAGCTTGATGGCGTCAGAGGCGGTGCGGAAGGCCTGGCTGGCATCGCGGCTGGCGGCCGCATCACCCAGCTCGCGCCATTGCTGAATCAGCTGCTGGTGCTGGCGGTCGCGCTGCTCATCGCTGATGTCATCACGCTCGCTCAGGGTGGTGATGGCCTCGAGCAGCTGCTCGCGCTTGGGCGCCGCGACGAAGTTCTGCCAGTCACGGAGTTCCGCGACCCGCGCGCCCAGCTGGCGCAGGCGGGTCTGGCGGGCATTGTCGAGCTGGCCTTCGGTGCGATCGCGCAGTGAGCGATGCAGGCGGCTGGCCGGCTTGAGCTTGCCGGCATCGAGATCCGCTTCCAGGCGTGCCAGTTCGGCATCCAGTGCGTCCAGATCCAGGCTCGCCTTGCCGTCGGCCGCGCGGGAGGCGTCGGCTGACTCGGCGTCTTGTGCAGGGCTGCCATCGAGCGCGTCCTGCTCTTGCGCTGCCTCTGTCGGCTCTTCCGGCTGCGCCGCGCTGATCGCCTGACGCACCGCGCTCAGGCTGGCGGTCTGCGGCAGACCCGCAGGCCAGGCCACTTCGCTTTCCAGACGACGCAGCTGGTCGATGTCATTGTCGACCAGCGCGGCATCCAGCTCGCCCTGGCACAGCTGATGGCGATGCCAGGCATCGAGGGCGTCCTGCAGCTGCTGTTGCAGGCGCTGCTGACGTTCGAGCAGTTCGGCCGGGGCCGAGAACTGGTCGGTCAACTCGCGCCAGCGTTCTCCCTGCAGACGGCGCTGGGCCTGCAGGCTGGCGAAGTCGTGGTCATTGACGCAGTCGCGGCTGTAGAGGTCTTCCCGCGCCTGATCCACGGCGCTGAGAATCTCTTCCAGGTGCGTGTTGAGGTTGGCGCTCAGGCGCTCATGGGCGCGAATGGCTTCCTCGCGGGCCTCATGGTCGCTGATGACCTTGTGCGCCTGCTGGCGCGCCTCTTCGAAGCGCTGTTGAATCTCGTAGTCCGCGGCCGGCAGACGCTCCCACTCGCGCAGCAGCGAGCGGTAACGCGAGGGCACGCTGTCTTCCCACGCCTGACGCGGCAGCTTCTCCATCTGGCGCAGCAGGTTGTCGCGGCTGGCGGCCAGCGCGTCGGCCTGCTGGGCATCGGCGCGGCGCTGGGCGAGGGTGTCGCGCGCCTGACGCTGCACGTGACGGTCCCGCTTGGCATCGCGCACCAGACGCTCGAGGCCGGCCTGGCTGGTGATGCGGGCGGCAGCGGCATGGCGCACGGCGGCGATGGTGTTGTGGCAGGCCTGATGGATCAGCGCCTCTTCATCTTCCAGACGGCTCAGTGCGGTCAGACGCAGTTGCTGGTTGTCGCCGCGGGACGCCACGGCGGACAGCAGTTCGCTATCGTCCAGGCGCTCGACCAGCTGTTCACGGCTCAACAGTGAGGGCGCATCCTGGCCGCCGCTCAACAGTTCGATCAGGCGCTCGCGTACCAGGCCATCGGCGCGGTCGAGCAGCGGCAGCAGACGCTCGGGAGATTGCATGCGCGTCAGGGCGGCATGGCGCACTTCCAGGGCGTCATCTTCGAGAATCAGGGTCTCCAGGATCTTGCGCTGGTCTGGAATCTCCGGATCAAGCTGGTCAGTGGCAGCGGAGCGAATGGCAGGGTTGGCGTGTTGCCAGCGAGGAGTGAACAGGCGGCCAGTGAGGCGGGAGAGCAGTCCGGTCATGAGAGAGCGGTTATCCAGGCAAAAAATAGAGGGGCGCAACAATTGGCCGCACACTCGGCAGGTGCAATCGGGTGGGCACGACGGAGTGGGCGGAGTGACGGCGCATGAATTTCGTCACCCCGCTATCTTACCAGTCACAGCCCCCCGTTGTGTGGTATCGCATGTCGATCGATGTGCCTTATTGCACGCGCGCGGCGGCGTGCAGGGCGACCGGCGGCGGGTGACAGGTCGGCAAGGGAGCCACGTCGTAGGCTCGCGACACCTGACAGTGCCTGCTGCTGGCCGTATCATCAGTTGCAGCACTGTGTTCGCTCACATAGTTTTGTACGTTACCGCTATGCCATTCAGTGTCTGTCATTCATGCTCGGCGCCTATCAAGCAGTCGCTGTGCCGTGTGCGACGGCGAGCTATGTTATTCAGGTGGCCTTTCCATTCGAGGGTCGCCTTGAGGATGCCGTGAACAGCACGTGCATCATCAAGAGTGTCGGAGGGCTTCGACACTCCTTACGCAACCGGAGTCAGGTCATGAGTCTCAGTACGGACAGGGCCCCTCAGGCCTTCACCTTCAAGGGCGGCATGCTGCCGATGACGGTCATGGAGCTGGTCAGCGGTGATCCGGAGCAGATCCGTGCTCAGCTGGCCAGCAAGCTCAGCCAGTCGCCGGCCTTCTTTCAACATACGCCGGTGGTGCTGAGCGTCGAGAAGCTCGACGAGCCGCATCTGGCGCTGGAGCGCATCTGTGCCGTCTGCCGTGGCCACAAGCTGCTGCCGGTCGCGGTGCGTGGCGGTGGAGACCCGGTGCGTCAGTCCGCCTGGGCGTTGGGGCTGGGGTGGTTCCCGCCGCAGGAGAATCGCGGGCGTTCCCTCGAGTCCGTGCCGCCGGTGGCCGCTGAACCGGTCGCCGAACCTGCCGAGACGGTCGCGGACAGCGCGGCCGAGAAAGCGGAGCCAGCCCACGCCAGCAAGGTGTATCGCGGCACGGTGCGCTCTGGCCAGCAGGTCAGCGCACCGGAGGGCGATCTGGTCATCATCGGCGCGGTGAATGCCGGCGCCGAGATCCTGGCCGCCGGCAGTGTGCACATCTATGGCGCTCTGCGTGGCCGCGCGCTGGCGGGGATCCATGGCGATCGCAACGCCAGCATCTATTGCAAGGAACTGCACGCCGAGCTGCTCTCGGTGGCCGGAACCTACAAGCGGCTCGATGACATCGACAATCGCCTGCTGGGTGCCAATGTCGAAGTCGTGCTTGAACACGACCAACTCTGTATCGCACGACTCGGCTGACCCCAGCACTGTGTTCTGAACGATATCCAATATTTACAGGTGATCCTCGCTCGGCGAGGGACTCTCAGCAAGGAAGATACCTTTGGCCAAGATTATCGTAGTGACGTCAGGCAAGGGCGGAGTCGGCAAGACGACCAGCGCCGCCGCCATTGCCACCGGACTGGCTTTGCGCGGCAACAAGACCGTAGTGATCGATTTCGATGTGGGCCTGCGTAACCTGGACCTGATCATGGGCTGCGAGCGCCGTGTGGTCTATGACCTGGTCAACGTCATCCAGGGCGAAGCCAATCTCAAGCAGGCCCTGATCCGCGACAAGCGCATCGACAACCTGCACATCCTTCCGGCCTCCCAGACCCGTGACAAGGACGCGCTGACGCTGGAAGGCGTCGAGAAGGTGCTCGACGCGCTGCGCGAGGAGTTCGATTACGTCATCTGTGACTCGCCGGCCGGTATCGAGCGCGGTGCCCAGCTGGCGATGTACTTCGCTGACGAGGCCGTGGTGGTGACCAATCCGGAAGTCAGCTCGGTACGTGACTCCGACCGCATCATCGGCCTGCTGTCTTCCAAGACGCGTCGCGCCGAGAATGGCGACACCCCGGTGCGTGAACACCTGCTGATCACCCGTTACCATCCGGCGCGCGTCACCGGCGGTGACATGCTCAACCTGACCGATATCCAGGAAATCCTGTCGATCCCGCTGATTGGCCTGATTCCGGAATCCGACGCCGTGCTGCGCGCGTCCAACCAGGGTGTGCCGGTCACGCATGACCAGAAGAGCGATGCCGGCCAGGCGTACGTGGATTGCGTGTCCCGCCTGTTGGGCGAGGAAGTGCAGCTGCGTTTCCATGAAGTCGAGAAGCGCGGTCTGCTGGCCAGAATGTTTGGAGGGGGGCGCAAGTGAAATTACTGGATTTTCTGAAGCGAGAGCGCAAGAAGACCGCCAATGTCGCCAAGGAGCGGCTGCAGATCATCGTCGCGCACCAGCGTAGCCAGCGTGACCAGCCGGATTACATGCCGATGCTGGAGCGTGAGCTGCTCGAGGTGATTCGCAAGTATGTGCAGGTCGACCAGGATGCCATCAACATCTCGCTGGACCGCGAAGACGACTGCTCGGTGCTGGAACTCAACGTCACTCTGCCGCGCCCCGGCGAGGCCTGAGTTCGCGGGGCGTCGGGTACTTGCCACCTGAGGCGTTGCCGAGCGGGCACCGCCTGCGACGTCCCGAGCCAGCCCATGCCCATTGCCTGCCAGAGCACCGTGCCAGCCTTGCTGGAGACGGTGCTCTGGCACGTTCATTTTTCGACCGCCCGCGTGGAGACATCCTGTGGCAGAGCCCACCTTCCTGTGGCACGACTACGAGACCTTCGGCGCCGACCCGCGCCGTGATCGTCCTTCGCAGTTCGCGGCCATCCGTACCGATGCTGACTTCAATGAGATCGGCGAGCCGCTGACCCTCTATTGCAAGCCGGCCGATGACTTCCTGCCCCAGCCGATGGCGTGTCTGATCACCGGCATCACCCCGCAGCAGGCCGAGCGTCGCGGCATTCCCGAGGCCGAGTTCGCCGGGCGCATCAATGACGAGATGAGCGTGCCGGGGACCTGCACGCTGGGCTACAACAGCCTGCGCTTCGATGATGAAGTCAGCCGTCATCTGTTCTACCGCAACTTCCTCGACCCCTACGGGCGTGAGTGGCAGAACGGCAATTCACGCTGGGACCTGATCGATGTCGTGCGCGCCTTCCATGCCCTGCGCCCGGAAGGTATCGAATGGCCCAAACGAGAAGATGGTGCGCCCAGCTTCCGTCTGGAGCACCTGACGGCGGCCAATGGCATCGAGCACGCCGGCGCGCATGACGCGCTGGTGGACGTGCGCGCCACCATCGCGCTGGCACGTCTGCTCAAGTCGCGCAATGCGCGCCTGTTCGATTATCTGCTCAAGCTGCGCAACAAGCGCCATGTCGCCAGCCTGCTGGATATCGGTGCACGCAAGCCGATGCTGCACATCTCGCGTCGCTATCCGGCCTCGCGGGCCTGTGGCGCGCTGGTGGTGCCGCTGGCGGAGCATCCTTCGAATGCCAATGGCGTGATCGTCTATGACCTCTCGGTAGACCCGGCACCGTTGATGGAGCTGTCACCGGAAGAGATACGTGCCCGTGTCTTCGCCAGTGCCGATGACCTCGCGGAAGGCGAGGAGCGGATTCCGCTCAAGGTCATCCACCTCAACAAGAGTCCGGTGCTGCTGCCGGCCAATGCGCTCAAGGATGTGTCCGGGCCGCATGAGGGCGAGTACGGCGAGATCGCCGCGCGCTTCAAGATCGACCCGGCCCAGTGTCGCGTGCACTGGAAGTGGCTGAAGGACAACGCCGGTGTCGGCGTGAAGGTGGCGCAGGTATTCGCCGAGGCGCCGCCGGCCGGCCCGGCTGATCCGGACCTGATGCTCTATTCCGGTGGCTTCTTCTCGCCCGCGGACCGCAAGGAGATGGAGCGTGTGCGCGCCACCCATCCCGAGGCGCTGGATGATACGCCGTTCGCCTTCCAGGATGGTCGGCTCGAGGAGATGCTGTTCCGCTATCGCGCGCGCAGCTACGGCTACACGCTCAACTCCGTCGAGCGCGAACGCTGGGAGCAGTGGCGCTGGGAGCGCATGAACGATGAGCAGGTCGCGAGCCTGACCGTGAAGGGCTTCGTCAGCGAGATCCAGCGGCTGGCCCAGAGCGAACAGGACCCGGACCGCGTGCAGATTCTCGAAGAACTGGCGATGTACGTGGAAGGCATCATGCCGCCGCAGGCCTTCGGCTGATGACGGGCTAGCCGGTCCGCTGTGCTTGCCGGCAAGGCATGAATGAACAAGACCCCGACGCGGTTATTGAACTGCACCGCGTCGGGGTCTTGTCGTTTCAGGCGCCCGTCCGGTGAGGGCCGGCGCCTTGTTTGCCCGTCAAGCCGCTGGCGGGCCGTCGAGACTCAATGCTGAGCATTGCCGCTGGCCTCGGCTGAGGGTGCCGCCAGGGTCGCGCCTGTCTCGGCGCGCGGCGCCTCGGGCAGCGGCGGCAGGTCCAGTTCCGTGAGGCGCTGGTCGAAGTCGCTGGGCGTGCCGGGATCGAAGGCCAGTTCCAGCGCGCTGGAGGCATTCAGCTGCTGCCAGATGGCGCGGATATCCTGCGCGCTGACCTGCTCGACGGCCGCGACCAGTTGCTGGCGGCGGTCAAAGCCTGTCCAGCCGAAGCTCAGCTCGCTCCAGTTGCGCGCTGCCAGCTCGGACAGCTTGCGGGGCTTCTGGGTCAGGCTGTCGACGACGGCGTCGCGGTAGCTGGCAAGCGCCGCCTCATCCAGTGACTGTACGCGGTTGTCGAAGCGGGTGAGGAAGGCATCCATGCGCGAAAACAGCGTCTTGCTGTCCTTGGACGGCGACTGCACCAGCAGGCTCAGCCCCGGCGCATCGAGCATGGGCGAATAGCGTGCGGAGACGATATAGCCGAGTTGCTCCTCGGTGCGCAGCTGGCTGTAGAAGGGCGCTTCGAGCAGCTGACCCAGCACCGCGATGCGGGCCTGGGACTGCAGCGTACGGTCCTTGCCCTGCAGGTAGCGCAGGGCACCGGAATCGCCGCGTGTGCTGTCCGGGCGCAGTACCGTGTGCTGGGTGACCTGACGCACTTCCAGGTCTGGCACCGCCTCGCGCGTGATGCGCGGCGCAAGCCCGTTGATCACCAGCTGGCCGGTCTCGCGGGCCTGGTCGGCGGTCAGATTGCCGGTCACCATCGCCTGCACGTGCAGCTTGGCAAGGAAGCGCTTGCGGAAGCTGTCCAGTGATTGGGCGTCGATCTTGTCCAGGGCCGCCAGTTGTTGCTCGGCGGTGCTCGGCAGGCCGACCAGCGTTTCACTGAGGCTGCGGCCCAGGCGCGTGTAGAGCGGTGCCTGAACGCGATTCTGCAGGCTGCGACGCAGGCGTTGAGTGATGCGCTCCAGGGTGGCGGGGGCCATCTCGCCATTCACCAGCTGGTCGAGCACTTCGCGCATTTCCGGCTGCTGACCATCACGCCAGCCACTGAACTGCAGGGTGATGCCACGCCCATGGGCATAGACCAGCGCATCCTGCCCTGCCAGACGTGCCGGATACAGACGCGCGTTGAGGCTGTCATTCAGCCACGCCGCCAGCACCTGACTCATGGCCTGGTCATCCACCGAGCGACTGACGTCGGGATTGAGCAGACCGAAGCGCCATTCGGCCTTCGGCACGCCGAAGCTTGCATCGCCCTGATACCAGAGCTCCGCACCGGGCTCATCGATCAACTGGCTCGGCTTGGCGTCGGGCAGGTCGAGTACGCGGAAGCCCTTGGCCAGATAGGGGTTGGGACTGGGCAGCGCCAGCTGGCTGGCCAGGGTGTCGCCGCCAGCGGTCTGAGCAGCGGCATCCGCCGTCAGACGCGTCAGGGTGTAGGGCGCCTTGAACCACTCGCCCTGTTGATCTCCCTCCACCTGCGGGCCGGAGTAGACCTCCAGCAGGTTGTCGGGTGTCAGGCGAGCGAGGGTGTCCTCGATCAGGTCCGGATCGAAGTCCTGCATCAGGTAGGGCGCCGCAAGCACGTCCTCGATCGGATAGCGCGTCATCATCATCGCCAGATTGCTGGCCAGATTGACCGGCGAGCTGCGCTGCTGGAAGCGGAAGCTCTGCTCGCCCAGCTGCGCCTGTTCGCTATAGCGCCAGTCGTTGATGCCCTCATCACGGATCAGCGCCAGGTAGTCGAACAGCGCGGCACGGATCTCCGCCTGATGCTGCGCGCCCTCCGGGGTCAGGCTGATGTCGACGCTGAGCAGGGCATGCTCGCCATCACTGAGGCCACCGCCGGCCGAGAGGCCATCTGCCCAGCCCTTGTCCTTGAGCACTGCCAGCAGACTGCCTTCGCCCTCATGACCGATCAGGTTGGCCAGGTAGCTGACCGGCTGTGAGCGGTAGTGGGCAATCGGGTCGTCGATGGGGAACATGAACGACAGCTTGCGCTCCTGCTTGAGCGCCTTGACCTCAAGGCGTGCCGGCAGCTCGTCACCGCTGGCCAGGGGCGTGGTGATCTCGGGGCGCGACAGCCCGCGGTCGGGCACATCACTGAAGTTGTCACGGGCCAGCTGCTCGAGCGTTTCCAGCGACTGCGGCCCGACCAGTGACAGGCGCATCACGTTGGCGCCGTAGTGAGCCTGATAGAAGTCGACCAGGCGCTGGCGCAGGCTGCCGGCCTCGGTGTCCTTGAGAGTCTCGAGGCTGCCGACACTGAAGCGGTTGAAGGGGTGTTCCGGGTTGAGGGCCGCTTCGACAGCCTCGTAGATGCGCCGGCCATCGTCCTGCAGGCGTGCCTGATACTCGGAATTGACCGCATGGCGCTCGCGGTCCACGTAGTCGGCATTGAACTGCGGGGCGACGAAGAAGCGCGCAAAGCGCGGCAGTGCCTCATCGAAGGCATCCGGGTCGATGTCGAAGAAGTAGTTGGTGTCCTGGCTGGCGGTGAAGGCGTTGTGCTGGCCGCCATGCTTGGTGATGAAGTCCTGGTAGGCATCCGGCTTCGGATAGCGATCGGTGCCGAGGAACAGCATGTGCTCCAGGAAGTGCGCCAGCCCCGGGACATCGTCGGGGTCCTGGGCGCTGCCGACTTCGACATCGACGGCGGCGGCGGCCTTGTCGGCCTTGGCATCACTGACCAGCAGGACCCTGAGGCCGTTGTCGAGGGTCAGGCTGCGATAGAGTCGCTGGTCGTTCTCGCTCTTGATGACGGGGCTGGCCTGCTCGGCCCTGGCGGGCGCCGTGCTTGAGGCTGAGTTGGCGGCCGGCGCGAGGGACGACGCGGGCGCGGAAGCCGGGCGGGTATCGGCATGGCTGATGGCCGGCGCCAGACCACTCATGACGATGGCGGCAATGGCCGTGCCCAGTGCAAGAGGGCGAAATCCTGAAGGCAGTGACATCTTCTCTCCTGATTCACGCCACCGCTGCTCGGGCTGGTGGCGCTGACTCGGTGATGGTTCTCATTGGGCGAACATGCGCGCGAGGCGGTAGAGCGATGCAGTGCCGCCATCCTCGATACGTGCCGTCGGCGCAGGCGGATTCAGGTCAGCATCGGGCCGGTGGGGTGCGCGACGCTCCACTCCTGATGCTCGGGGTCGTTGACGAGACGTGCGACCGGGAAGGCGGCCAGGCTGGCATTCGGGGTCAGCATATTGCGTACCGTCTCCAGCGGCGTCTCGGCATTCAGCCAGTCGCGTACCTGATGCGGCGCGATCACGGCGGGCATGCGATCGGTCAGGCGTGACGTGACCCCGGCACACTCGACACTGATCAACGCGAAGCTGTCGCGACCCTCGGGGGGCAGCCCCTCCATCAGGGGAGCGCTGAAGTGGCGCGTCCACAGGGCGGCCAGCAACAGCGGGGCACGGGTCGGGTGCGTGACCAGAAACGGCTGCTTCATGCGCGGTTGTTCCTTCCACACATAGACACCGCCGACGGGGATCAGTGCCCGCTGGCTGATGAACGACTCGCGGAACATGCGTCGCGTTTCCAGCGACTCTGCACGTGCCACGTGCGGGGCGTGGTCCATGATCTCCAGCCAGCTGGGTGTCAGGCCCCAGAGTGCCGGCACCAGGCGCAGGCGGGGGCCTTCCATGCGCAGCATCGAGGCGGGCATGCGCGGGGCGCGATTGGCGCTGACCAGCAGTTCGCTGCGCAACTGGCGTTCGAGCGCGGGAGTCGCCAGCGACCCGAACAGTTCGTCGGGGGGCAGGTCAGCGGGGTAGGGGGGGATGTACAGACGACCGGCCACGAGAATCCTTTGAGGCGATGAGGCGAAGGGAACATGCAGCGGCAGCTGCTGCCTGAGATGGGGTGTGGATCGCGCTGCACGCCACGGATGCCAGCATGCCACACCTTGGTGGTGCTTGCGTTTGTGCTCAGTCTCGATATGCTGGACGGAAACACTGTTCGATTCAATGACCGATACGGGGTGCTCCAAGAGATGACCGCAAGGCGTCGCAACCCTTTGCCCACCCGTGCTGTCCGAACACACACCGCGTCAGATTCGCTACGCGGTAACGCATCTCAAGCATCAGAGGAATTCGATGGCCCGTCCACGTCAGCATGCACCGGAAGCGCTGCATGCGCGGGTAATGGAGACCTGCGATGAATGGCTCAAAGAGCAGCCCGTTCACGCCCTGTCTCTGCGCAACCTGGCTCGCGAAGTCGGTTGTGCGCCCAGCACCCTGCTCAAGCTCTATGGCAGCTTCGGCAACCTGCTCCAGCACGTCAATCTGGCGACGCTGGACAGGCTGCGCGATGCGATAGCCGGACAGGAGACGCCGAGTCCTTCGGAGCGCCTCAAGGCACTGGCGCGCGCCTACTGGGGCTTCGCCCAGCGCGACCCTTACCGCTGGCAGCTGCTGTTCGACTTTCCGCTCGCGCAGGAAGGGGAGCTGGACCAGCGTCAGAACGCGATGATCGAAGGGCTGTTCGAGCGTGTGGAGGGGGCCTTGGTCGAGTACGCCCCACGCGTCGAGTCCGTCGAGGCCAAGCGCATGGCGCGCACGCTGTGGGGTAGCGTGCACGGTCTGGTGCAGCTGGGCATGAACGAGCGTCTGGGACTCTGGCAGGGGCAGCCACTGGAAGTGACGGAGCTGCTCGATCAGTTGCTGGACACCATGTTGGCGGGGCTCAAGGTACGCAGCGAGGCTGCGTGTGCGGGGGATGCCACGGAAGCTGGCAAATGAGTCGAGAACTGCTCCGGCGACCCCGTTTTGCGCCCTTCTTCTGGACCCAGGCCCTCGGGGCCTTCAATGACAATCTGTTCAAGAACGCCTTGCTGCTGCTGATGACCTTCGTGGTCATCGAGCAGCGGGGCTGGGACACCGGCATCGTCAACAACCTGGCGGCCGGTCTGTTCATCCTGCCTTTTCTGCTGTTCTCCGCCTGGGGCGGCCTGTTGGCTGATCGCCTCGACAAGCAGCGCCTGATCGTGCGACTCAAGTGGCTGGAGCTGGCCACCATGAGCGTGGCGGCCGGCGCCTTGATCTTCGAAGCCTGGGAGTTGCTGCTGGCGCTGCTGTTCATGATGGGCACCCAGTCGGCGCTCTTCGGCCCGGTCAAGTACGCCATCCTGCCCCAGCACCTCAAGCCGGATGAGCTGGTCAGCGGCAATGCCTGGGTCGAGCTGGGCACCTTCCTCGCCATCCTGATCGGTACCCTTGCCGCCGCGGCCTTGATGGCACTGGGCGGCGAGCTGGCACGCTGGGCGCTCTCCGCGTCGCTGGTCTCCCTGTCCCTTCTGGGCGTGATGGCGGCCGGCAAGATTCCGCCGGCCCCCTCCGCTTCGCCCGGCCCCGTGCCGTGGCGTCCGCTTTCCGGCAGCATCGCGGTGATGCGTGAAGGGCTGAGCAACCGCCGGCTACGCTGGGCGCTGCTGGGCATCAGTGCCTTCTGGTTCCTCGGCGCCAGCTATCTGACGCAGTTGCCGGCCTATGCGCGCGATATCGTGCATGGGGCCGAAGGGGCGACCTCTGCCTTGTTGGCGGCCTTCGCCATCGGTATCGGGCTGGGGTCGCTGGCCTGTGAGCGTGTCTCGCGCGGGCGTCTCGAGACGGGGCTGGTGCCCTTCGGCGCGCTGATCATCTTCGCTGGCGGGCTGGATCTTGCCCTGCGCCCGGCACTGGCCGAGGCGCAGATGGCCACGCCCTTGATCGAGCTGCTGGGCATCGCCGGTTTCTGGCGCATGTGGCTGGATCTCGGTGTCATCGGCTTCGGCGGCGGTCTCTATATCGTGCCGCTGTACACCCTGCTGCAGATCCGCAGTCCTGAAGATCACCGCGCGCGCATGATCGCGGCCAACAACGTGCTCAATGCCCTGCTGATGGTGCTGTCGGCCGGTGCCGGCATTCTGGTGCTGGGCGTGATGGGGCGCGATATTCCGGACTTCCTGCTGCTGCTGTCCCTGATCAGCGGGCTGATCGCGGTGGTCTGCATGCTGCGTGACCCGCGGCCCTTCCTGCGCCTCAATATCTTCATCCTCATCCATCTGATGTATCGCCTGCACCTCAAGGGGCGCTGGCGGATACCGGCGGAAGGGGCGGCGCTGGTGGTGTGCAATCACGTCAGCTTCATGGATGCGCTGATTCTGGGCGGGGCCAGTCCGCGCCCGCTGCGTTTCCTGATGGATGCCGAGATCTATCATTCGCCGTGGCTGAAGTGGTTCTTCCGCATCGCCGGGGCGATTCCGGTGGATTCCTCACGCAAGGACCCGGCAGGGGTGCGCCGCTCGCTGGAGGAAGTTGGCAAGGCGCTGCGCGAGGGAGAGGTGGTGATGATCTTCCCCGAGGGCAAGCTGACGCGTGACGGTGAGGTCGGGCGCTTCCGGCGCGGGCTGGAGTTGATTCTGGCGCGTGACCCGGTGCCGGTGATTCCGATGGCACTGGGTGGCCTGTGGGGCTCCTGGTTCTCCCACGGCGGCGGGCCTGCCTTCGCCAAGTTTCCGCGGCGCCTGCGCGGGCGGGTAGAGCTGTGCGTCGGGCGTACCTTCGACCCAGTCGGCACCAAGGCGGTGGAGCTCGAAGAGGCGGTGCGTGACCTGCATCGCAAGGCGACACGCCTGGCGCGCTCCCGCTAGCCGCTCACTTTTTTCAGCGCTGCATGAAAATGCCGCCCATGCCGACACGATCGTCAGGCAGGGGCGGCATTTCACGTTCTGGCGACCAGCGGATGGCTACTGGCGTCGAGCGCGGTGTCGCGTCAGTCGCTGGACTGCTCGGAGGGAGCGGTGTGGCGCGTGACCCAGAAGCCGAAGCCGCCGATGGCCCAGGCGCCCAGCATGACCAGCGGCACCGCCAGTATGTCGTCGCCGCTCAGCCACAGGCTGGCCAGGGCGCCATAGAGGCCGCCGCCGAGATACAGCACCGTGCCGGAGATGGCATTGGCGGCACCATGGCCACGTGTGAACAGCGACTGGTAGTCGGCCATTACGTTGGGTGTGATCATGCCGCCGGCGCCCAGCACGAACAGGATGCCCGGAATCAGGGTGGCGACCTGGACGTTGTCGGTGATGACCAGCGAGATCAGCCAGGTGATGCCGATCCCCTGCATGCACAGCGCCACCTGAACCAGCTTGCGCGTGCGCAGATGCTTGAGGCCGAAGTGGTTGAGACGGTTGCCGATCAGCATTGCGCCGACATTGGCGCCGAAGGCCAGCGCGAACTCACCGGAATTCAGCCCCAGCACGCCCTGATAGAGATAGCTCGCGTTGGTCAGGAAGGTGAACATGATGCCGGGGCCGCACAGCAGCAGCATCAGGTGCCCGGGGACGCCGCGCGTGGTCAGTACCGTGCGATAGCTGGCCAATGCGCCGCGCAGGCTGAGCGGTGAACGCTCGCTGGCAGGCAGGGTCTCCGGCAGCCATTGGCGAATGGCGACTCCGGCGATCACGCCATAGACGGCCAGGCCGATGAAGACCATCTGCCAGGTGCTCAGTGCCAGGATGAGGGCGCCGAGGCTGGGGGCGACCAGCGGGGCTGCCATCAGCACCATCATGACGTTGGTCATCAGGCGTGCGGCGTCCTTGCCGGTCGCGACATCGCGCACCACGGTGCGAGAGACGCCGCCGGTCATGCCGGTCGCGATCCCCTGCAGGACACGGAAGACCATCAGCCATTCCAGGCTATGCGTCATGGCGCAGCCGAGGCTCGCGATCAAGAACAGCACGATGCCGCCCAGCGCGATCGGGCGACGGCCCAGGCTGTCCGACAGCGGGCCACCACTCAGCTGACCGAAGGCGTAGCCGGCCAGAAAGAAGGTGATGGTCAGGCCGAGACGGGAGTGATCGACACCGAATTCCGCGGCCATGGCGGGGATGGCGGGCAGGAAGGCATCCATCGATAGCGGGGCGAGCGCCACCATCAGGGCCAGCAGCACGGTGAAGTGAGGTTGTCGATGCAGGGCGGGGGTCGCCGTTGGGGCGGAAGCTGAAGTCATGAGGGCCATTCGAAGGTTGTGGGGCATTGCAGGGGGAGCGGTGAGTCAGCCTGCTCTGGCGCAGGTCCGTGACGTCTGGCGCTGGCGGGCAGCGCGAACGCGCACAGCATAGCGTGGGTTCGGGCCGCTTGCGTGTCGTGGTCTGCAACACCGTATTGCAGCTGGATCTTGCACCTGAGCAGCTGCGTCCGAGCACCTGCAAATGAGCACCTGCAAATGAGCACCTGGGCGAGTTGGCGTGCCCCAGACGCGACAGGCCCGCCAATTGGCGGGCCTGTCGTCGAGAGTGCCGTGCTGCGTGGCAATACGGGTGGCGCGTCAGCTGCGCGTGGTGCGAGCCGCCTGCCAGCAGCGTGCCGAGGTGATCTGGTTGTCCTTCACCTGCTGGATCTCGATGCGCGTGGTGCCGATGGCGAGACTGGCCGGGGCATCCGGGAAGGATTCCAGATGTTCCAGAATCAGGCCGTTGAGCGTCTTGGGGCCGTCAGTCGGCAGCTGCCAGCCGATGGCCTTGTTGATCTCGCGGATGTTGGCGGTGCCTTCGATCACGTAGCTGCCGTTGTCCTGCGGGTGGATCTCCTGATGCGTACCGGCGACATCGGTGGTGAACTCGCCGACGATCTCCTCGAGGATGTCCTCCAGCGTCGCCAGCCCCTGCACATCGCCATACTCGTCGACCACGATGCCGATGCGGCGCTTCTGCTTCTGGAAGTTTAGCAGCTGGGTATGCAGCGGCGTGGATTCCGGGATGAAGTAGGGCTCGCGGGCTTCCTGGATGATGGAGGCCTTGGTGACCTCGTCCAGCGACAGGAAACGCGCCGCGTTGCGCAGGTGCAGGATGCCGATGATGTTGTTGATGTCGCCCTTGTAGACCGGCACCCGCGTATGCTGACTGGCGCGGATATGGCTGAGGATGATGTCGAGGTCATCGTCCAGGTCGATGCCGAAGATTTCCTGACGCGGCACCATGATGTCATCGACGGTGACGTTCTCGAGATCGAGAATCGACAGCAGCATGCCCTGGTGGCGACGCGGGATCATGCTGCCGGCTTCGTGGACCACGGTGCGCAGCTCGTCACGGGTCAGGCTGTCGGCGCCGCCGCTGACATCGCGCACGCCGAACAGGCGCAGCAGGCCATTGGAGATGCCATTGACCAGCCAGACCAGCGGGTAGAGCAGCTTGAGCAGGGGTTCCAGCACCAGCGAGGCCGGATAGGCGATGCGCTCCGGGTTCACGGCGGCCATGGTCTTGGGCGTCACTTCGGCAAAGATCAGCACCACGATGGTCAGCACGGCGGTCGAGACGGCCGGGCCCGAGACATCACCGAAGTAATGGATCGCGATGATGGTCGCCAGCGAGGCGGCCAGGTTGTTGACGAAGTTGTTGCCGATCAGGATGACGCCGATCAGGCGGTCCGGACGGGAAAGCAGGCGGGTAACACGCTTGGCGCCGCGCTCACCGCCCTTGGCGCGGTGACTGAGACGGTAGCGGTTGATCGACATCATGCCGGTCTCGGAACTCGAGAAGAAGGCAGACAGGATGATCAGGATGACCAGTAGGCCGAACAGCAGCCCCAACGGGGTGTCGTCGCTCAAGAGTGAAGGGTCCTCGGTGGCGGATTTAGGCGCATGATACTGACACGCTCGCTGCAATGCATCAGGCGCAGCGAGCGATCTCTGTCGGGGTGGCAGGGCTTAGTGGGAAAATACCACTTGCAGCACGAACTTGGTGCCGAAGAAGGCCAGCGCCAGTACCAGGCAGCCGCCCAGTGTCCAGCGGGCGGCACGCTGGCCGCGCCAGCCCAGCACGTGATGCCCGAACAGCAGCACGGCGAAGATGATCCAGGCGCCGAGGCTGAGCACCGTCTTGTGAGCCAGATGCTGGGCGAACATGTTGTCCAGATAGATGGTGCCGCTGATGATCGACACGCTGAGCAGGATCATGCCGGCCCAGATCAGCTCGAACAGCGCGCGTTCCATGCTGGTCAGTGCCGGCAGCACCTGGACGATGCCGCGGGTATGGCGCTTCTTGAGCGCGTGCTGTTGCAGCGACAGCAGTCCGGCCTGCATGGCCGCGATGCTGAAGAAGGCCAGTGCCGCCACCGAGGTGAAGATGTGGGCGACCAGACCGGGGGAGAGCGGGTTCTCGGTGGTGGCGCTCGGCAGGTTCATCACGCCGAGCACACAGGCGGCAGCGACCGGGAACAGCGCCGCGCCCCCGGCGATCACCGGCTTGAACAGGCTGGCGATGACCAGCAGCAGGCAGATGGCCCAGCTGACAAGCGAAGCGCTCTCGAACAGTCCGAGGTGCAGCGCGCCACCGTGGTTGAGCGTGACCCAGACGATGACGGCATGGCAGGCGACGGCGATCAGCGCCAGACTGCGCACCAGACGCGTGCGTGCCGGGACGCGGCGTGTCAGGGTAAGGCCCTGCCAGAGGCCGGCGCCGAGATAGAAGATGATGGCCAGAAAGGCAAAAGGCAGAGCCTGCATGTGCTGTTGTCCAGGTGCCGGAGGGTAGCGGGAGATCAGGCCTCGCATGAGGCACTGTCTATCTGCAGAGACTATACCGAATGCGCCGCCGGGATTGCATCCACTCGCGGTGTCCTGTCGCGTGCTCTCGCGGGCGATGAGGCCTGCGCGGCGACAGACTCCGCATTGCATGACGATTGTCGGCGCTGCTTCCTTCATGCATGTCATCGCCAGGATGGCGACTTGCAAGTCTTGCATGCATGGAGACACGGCCGCCCTGTGCGTATAATGCGCGACAGGATAACCATTCACGCGCTGGGGCGTCATGCCGTGCGCCGGTCACGAGGTGGCTTACGCCCTCGTCCCCGCAGCGCGGACCCCAGACGTCCCTAGCCGGAGAGGCCCATGTTTCAAAGTTTGAGTGATCGCCTGTCGCATACGCTGAAGTCGATTACCGGCCAGGCCAAGCTGACGGAAGACAACATCAAGGACACCCTGCGCGAAGTGCGCAAGGCGTTGCTTGAAGCCGATGTCGCGCTGCCGGTGGTCAAGGCCTTCATCGAGCGAGTGCGCGAACGCGCCGTCGGTCAGGAAGTGTCCAAGAGCCTGTCGCCGGGCCAGCAGTTCGTCAAGATCGTCCAGCAGGAGCTGGAAGCGATCATGGGCGAAGCCAATGAAGGTCTGACGCTCAAGGGCAGTCCGGCCGTCATTCTGATGGCAGGCCTGCAGGGTGCGGGCAAGACGACCACCGTCGCCAAGCTGGCACGCTACCTGCGCGAGCGCGAGAAGAAGAAGGTGCTGGTGGTCTCGGCCGACGTCTATCGTCCGGCCGCCATCGACCAGCTGGAAACGCTGGCCAAGGAAGTCGGGGTCGATTTCTTCCCCTCCGACTCCTCCCAGCAGCCGGTGGCCATCGCCGAAGCGGCGATGAAGCACGCGCGTATCCAGTTCCACGACGTGGTGCTGGTCGATACCGCTGGTCGCCTGCATGTCGATGCCGACATGATGGACGAGATCGCTGCCCTGCACCGCAGCGTCAATCCCGACGAGACGCTGTTCGTCGTCGATGCGATGACAGGTCAGGATGCCGCCAACACCGCCAAGGCCTTCCATGAAGCCTTGCCGCTGACCGGTGTCGTGCTGACCAAGGCCGACGGTGATGCGCGTGGCGGTGCGGCCCTGTCCGTGCGTCACATCACCGGCAAGCCGATCAAGTTCATGGGCATGGGGGAGAAGGTCGACGCCCTCGAACCCTTCCACCCGGACCGTATCGCCTCGCGCATCCTCGGCATGGGCGACATGTTGTCGCTGATCGAGGAAGCCGAGCGCACCGTCGACAAGAGCAAGGCCGAGCAGCTGGCCAGCAAGGTCAAGAAAGGCGAAGGCTTCGATCTCGAGGACTTCCGTGACCAGCTCCAGCAGCTCAAGAACATGGGTGGCATGGGCAGCCTGATGTCCAAGCTGCCGGGCATGGGTCAGCTGGCGGAAGTCGCCCAGAGCCAGGCCAGCGAGAAGGAGCTGGGCAAGCTCGAGGCGATGATCAACTCCATGACGCCCAAGGAACGCCGCAACCCCGACCTCATCAACGGGTCGCGCAAGCGCCGCATCTGCATGGGTTCCGGTACCCAGGTGCCGGACCTCAACCG
This sequence comes from Cobetia sp. 2AS, assembly GCF_029846355.1. Lineage (NCBI taxonomy): Bacteria > Pseudomonadati > Pseudomonadota > Gammaproteobacteria > Oceanospirillales > Halomonadaceae > Cobetia > Cobetia sp. 2AS. The sequence continues at coordinate 9,741 of NZ_JARWKQ010000010.1, read as the reverse complement.
TCTGCTCAAGCAGCACAAGCAGATGGCCAAGATGATGAAGAAGGCCGGCAAGAAAGGTGGCATGCAGAAGATGATGCGTGGCATGTCCGGCATGATGGGCGGTGGCGGTGGTCCTGGCGGCCCCGGCGGTATGGGTGGCATGGGCGGTATGGGTGGCCCCGGCGGCATGGGCGGCGGACGCTTCCCGCGTCGCTGATTGCTGACCCGATGCCCGATGCAGCGCTGATGAGACATGGGCGCTGACACCATGAATTGCGCTCCGTGGCACGTCCCGTGCCACGGAGCGTGTGTATGGCCTTGGAAAAAGGTTTCCAAGGCTTGCCAATTTCCGTAGAATGTCGCCTCTTCGTGTGGACCCTCCATGCGAAGACGAGTTCTGTGGCACGATTTTCACTTCAACACGAAGGACAGATTACGCAATGGTTACCATTCGTCTGGCACGTGGTGGCGCCAAGAAGCGTCCCTTCTACCACCTCGCTGTGGCTGATTCCCGCACAGCCCGTGATGGCCGCTTCATCGAGCGCGTCGGCTTCTTCAACCCGGTCGCTCGCGGCCAGGAAGAGCGTCTGCGCGTCGATCTCGAGCGCGTCGCTCACTGGCAGCAGCAGGGCGCACAGGTCTCTGACCGTGTCGCTCAGCTGATCAAGGAAGCTGGCAAGCAGCAGGCTTGATTCCAGGATGCCAACTCAACCGAACAACCCGCAGCCGACCGCAGCGTCATCGCATGACGATGATGTCGTGGTAATGGGGAAGCTTACCAGCCCCTATGGCGTCAAAGGCTGGCTCAAGGTGTATTCCTACACCAGCCCGATTGACGGCATCTTCGATTACGCTGGCTGGATGCTGAAGCTGGACGGGAAGCAGATTCCCGCCCGCCTCGCTCAGGCACGTCGCCATGGCAAGGGCCTGGTGGCACAGCTCGAAGGTATCGACAGTCGCGAAGCAGCACAGGAGCTGGCCGGGGCGGAGATTCTCCTGCCCAAGCAGCACCTGCCGCAGCTGGAAGTCGGTGAGTACTACTGGCATCAACTGGAAGGTCTCGAGGTGGTAACGCTGGATGGCCAGCGCCTCGGGAAAGTGAGCACCCTGATGGAAACCGGTGCCAACGACGTTCTGGTGATAAAGCCGAACGACGACAGCATCGATGAGAAGGAACGGCTCGTGCCGTACCTTCCCGATCAGGTGGTTCGCGATGTGGATCTCACCACTGGGCGCATGAGCGTCGACTGGGATCCCGAATTCTGATGTTAAGCACAGAGAGCTGACGCCTGTGTGGATTGGTGTAGTGAGCCTGTTTCCGGAAATGTTCACGGCGATTACCGCCAGTGGCGTGACCGGCCGAGCGGTCGACAAGGGCCTGCTCGAGGTCGATTTCTGGAATCCTCGCGACTATGCCACCGACAGGCACCGTACGGTCGATGATCGTCCCTACGGCGGTGGTCCCGGCATGTTGATGAAGGTCGAGACCCTGCGTGGCGCCATTCGTGACGCCCGCGCCGCTGGCGGTGACAACGCTCGTGTGATCTATCTCTCCCCGCAAGGCCGCAAGCTGGATCAGGCCGGTGCCCGCGAACTGGCGACGCAAGAGCGTCTGATCGTGGTGGCCGGACGCTACGAAGGCATTGATGAGCGCGTGGTGGAGGAGGAGATCGACGAGGAGTGGTCGATCGGCGATTACGTCCTGTCTGGCGGGGAACTGCCGGCCATGGTCCTGATCGATACGGTGGCACGCCTGGTGCCGGGCGTACTCGGGCATGAAGCCAGCGCGGAGGAGGATTCCTTCACCGATGGCCTGCTCGATTGTCCGCACTATACCCGCCCTGAAGTCATCGACGGCAAGCGGGTGCCGGATGTTCTGCTCAGTGGCAATCATGCCCTGATCAAGCGCTGGCGGTTGCAGCAGTCTCTGGGACGTACCTGGCTCAGGCGTCCGGATTTGCTGGAGAGTCGCACGTTGACTCGTGAGGAGCGCAAGCTGCTCGACGAGTTCATCGCGCAGCACGCCCGGAAAGGCAAGGCCTGACCGCTGCGAACCGAAGGTTCGCTGTCAGGAGAAGGCCGCCACCGTGGCGGAGGTGCGGCACGGCCCGGAGTCATCTTGCGGGAGTTCCGTGGCGCGTCACACACAAGGTCGATCCCCGTGTTCAAGGCCGTTTGCGGTGCCGGGGTCATGACGAACATCAATCCCAGGATTGATGCTAACGAATTTGGAGCTAGCGATGAGCAGCAAGAATAAACTGATCCAGGCGATCGAAAACGAGCAGATGGCCAAGGAAATCCCGGCCTTTGCACCGGGCGACACCATCGTCGTCCAGGTCAAGGTCGTCGAAGGTACTCGCGAGCGTCTGCAGGCCTTCGAAGGCGTGGTGATCGGCAAGCGTAACCGCGGTCTGAACTCCGCCTTCACCGTCCGCAAGATCTCCCACGGTGTGGGCGTCGAGCGTACCTTCCAGACTTACAGCCCGCAGGTTGCCGCTATCGACGTCAAGCGTCGTGGTGACGTCCGTCAGGCCAAGCTGTACTACCTCCGTGAGCGTAGCGGCAAGTCTGCACGCATCAAGGAAAAGCTGGGCTAAGCGCTCCGCATTCCCTGACTGCAGAACTCGGCAGTACTGCGGGGGAGCGAATTGCCACTTGCTCCTCCGCCATATGAAGACCCCGCCATGCATCGCATGGCGGGGGCTTCGTGTTTGTGCACCTGGGAAATCCGCTGTGACTTGCAGCGGGTTCATTTCATCGTCAGGGCATCACGGTAGAATCGAGGCTCACGCAGGCCAGGTGCCGCGGAACATGACGGCCACGGCGAGCGCGGATGACGCGTCATTCAGGACGGGGAAGCGGGAATGATGGACGACGATGCGTTGGTCGAGGCCTTTCTCGATACGTTGTGGCTAGAGCGGGGTGCCAGTGACAATACGCTCGGCGCCTATCGCAGTGATCTCACGGCCTGGCGGCGCTGGTTGGCCGATCAGGCGGAGACGGGCGCTGACACGGTGCCGTTGCTGAGCGTGGCACCGCAGCAGGTGCAGGCCTTCTGTGACTCGCGACGTGAGTCGCATGCGCTGCGCTCCACGGCGCGTCTGCTGTCGGCATTGCGGCGCTTCTATCGCTGGGCGCTGGCCGAAGGCATGATCGAGGCGGACCCGCTGCATGAGGTGCGCCTGCCGCGCGTGATTCCCAGCCTGCCGGGCACGCTGGATGAGGAAGAGGTCGAGCGCCTGCTGGAGGCGCCGGATCTCGACACGCCCATCGGGCTGCGCGACCGCACCATGCTCGAAGTGCTCTATGGAGCGGGGCTGCGCATCAGCGAGCTGGTCAACCTGAGTGTCGATGCGCTCAATCTGCGCCAGGGCGTCGTGCGTGTCACCGGCAAGGGCGATCGTGAGCGGCTGGTGCCGCTGGGCGAGGAGGCCTGTGACTGGTTGTCACGCTGGCTGTCCGTTGGCCGACCTGCGATGATGGCCGACCAGACGCGTCCGGCACTGTTTCCCGGCCGACACGACAAGGCCATGACGCGACAGACCTTCTGGCATCGCATCCGTCGTCACGCCGTGACTGCGGCCATCAGCAAGCCTCTGTCACCGCATACGCTGCGCCATGCCTTCGCCACGCACCTGCTCAATCACGGTGCCAACCTGCGTGTCGTGCAGCTGTTGCTGGGACATCGCGATCTTTCCACGACCCAGATCTATACCCATGTGGCCCAGGCGCGTCTGGAGCGTCTGCATGCCGAACATCATCCGCGTGGCTGAGTGTCCTTCCCTCTGCGCGCGGACGCCAAGGAGTGTTTGATGAGCAAGTCTTTCCGTCGTCCGCAGGCCCTGTCCCGTGCGATCCGCCTCCTGAGCGCCGGCGCCATGCTGACGCTTGTGGCGCCATTGGCCCAGGCTGATGCGCTGGATGATCTGCGCGACAAGCTCGTCGTCAATGGCCAGCCGCTGCCGGTCGAATCACTGGCCTCAAGCCCCATCGACGGCCTCTATGAGGTGCGCCTGACCAGTGGCGAGAGCTTCTTTACCGATATCGACGGCAAGCATCTGATCGTGGGTGAGATGTACCGCAACGATGGCGACAAGGGGCTGGTCAATCTCAGCGAGCAGAAGGCTAATGGCGAGCGCCTCGAGCTGCTGGCCGAGGTCAGTGAAGATGATATGGTCATCTTCCGCCCGGCGGGTGAGGTCAAGGCGGTGATCAGTGTCTTCACCGATACCACCTGCCCGTATTGCCGCAAGCTGCACCAGGAAGTGCCGGAACTCAATGCACGTGGCATCGAAGTGCGCTATCTGGCCTTCCCGCGCGGTGGCATGCGCTCGCAGGGGGCGCGTGAGCTGGCGCAGGTGTGGTGTGCGGACAACCCCACCGAGGCGATGAACCAGATCAAGAATGAAGGCGAAGTGCCCAAGCAGGCGGCCAGCTGCGATGCACCGGTGCAAAGCCAGTATCAGCTGGGCACGCGCATGGGAGTGCAGGGCACCCCGGCCATCGTGATGCCGGATGGCCAGATGGTGCCGGGCTACCTGCCCGTGGAGCGTCTTGCCAGCATGCTGGGCATCGATGACTGAATCACAGGCGACAAGACTGCGCGTTGACAGGGCGTCCTGCCTTGCTACCGTGGTCACGACAGACGTACGTGCACGATGTCTGGATAATAGACCGACGTGAGATCGGCAAGGCCGTCGCTGACAGTGGCGCGGCCCTCAAGGCTGGATACCGTAACAAGAGAGGAAAGCGACGTTGAAACCGGTGAAAGTAGGAATCTGTGGTCTAGGGACCGTAGGCGGCGGCACTTATAACGTGCTGATTCGCAATGCCGATGAGATTGCGCGTCGTGCTGGACGCCCGATCATCGTCGAACAGGTCGGCGCACGACGCGACAATCCTGACTGCGATATCACCGGCGTCAGCCGCACGCATGACATCTTCGAGGTCGCGCGCAATCCCGAGGTCGACGTGCTGGTCGAGCTGATCGGCGGCTACGATGTCGCCTATCAGCTGGTGATGGAAGCCATCGCCAACGGCAAGCATGTCGTGACCGCCAACAAGGCGCTGATCGCCGTCCACGGTAACGAGATCTTCCGTGCCGCGGCCGAGAAGGGCGTGATGGTGGCCTTCGAAGCCGCAGTGGCCGGTGGCATTCCCGTCATCAAGTCGCTGCGTGAAGGCCTGGGTGCCAACCGCATCCAGTGGCTGGCCGGCATCATCAACGGCACCGGCAACTTCATCCTCAGCGCGATGCGTGATGAAGGTCGCAGCTTCGAGGACGTGCTGGCCGAGGCGCAGGCGCTGGGCTATGCCGAAGCCGATCCGACCTTCGATGTCGAAGGCATCGATGCCGCGCACAAGCTGACCATCCTGGCCTCGATCGCCTTCGGCGTGCCGCTGCAGTTCGACAAGGCCTACACCGAAGGCATCTCGCGCATCACGGCCGAGGACATCGAGCAGGCCGATAACCTGGGCTATATCATCAAGCATCTGGGCATCACCCGCGCCACGGCCAAGGGTCTCGAGCTGCGCGTGCATCCGACGCTGATTCCCAAGGAGCGCCTGCTGGCCAACGTGCATGGCGTCAAGAATGCCATCGAGGTGATGGGCGACGCTGTCGGCCCGACCCTTTACTACGGTGCCGGCGCCGGTGCCGAGCCGACGGCCTCTGCCGTGGTCGCGGACCTGCTCGACGTGGCGCGCGATATCGCCACCGACCACCGCTACCGTGTGCCGTATCTGGCCTTCGCCGAGATCAATCAGCACGGCGACACCCTGCCGATCCTGCCGATGGAAGAGATCGAGACGGCCTGCTATCTGCGTCTGCACGCAGTGGACCGCCCGGGCGTGTTGGCGCGTGTCGCGTCGATTCTCTCCGAGCAGGGTATCTCCATCGAGGCGATCATCCAGAAGGAAGCCACCGAAGGGGAGCTGGTGCCGATCATTCTGCTCACGCACCGTGCGCGCGAACTGCACATGAACGAAGCGATTCGTCAGCTGGAAGCGCTGGTGGATGTCGCCGGTTCCGTGGTGCGCATTCGTGTCGAGGATCTCGACGACAACGCCTGATCGCGGGCAAACGGGGTGGGACTATCGACGGTGATGGCACCGCCCCGCTGGGCAGCCGGCGCAGGCCGGAAGAGCAAGAATCATAACGGTGGCAAGAGCCACGGGAAGACACGACATGCGTTATATCTCCACGCGCGGCCAGGCGCCGGCGCTCGGTTTTGAAGATGTGGTTCTCACGGGGCTTGCCAGCGATGGCGGCCTGTACGTGCCGGAAACCCTGCCGCAGTTCAGCGCCGAAGAGCTGACGGCGATGGCCGGTGAGTCCTACGCGGAAATCGCCTTCCGTGTCATGAAGCCCTTCGTCGATGGCGCCATCAATGACGAGACCTTCCGTGACATCGTGCGCGAGACCTACGCGACCTTCAGTCACGATGCCGTCGTGCCGCTCAATCAGCTCGACAGCAACCATTACCTGCTGGAGCTGTTCCACGGGCCGACACTGGCCTTCAAGGATGTCGCGCTGCAGCTGCTGGGTCGCCTGCTGGATCACTTCCTCGCCAAGCGCGGCGAGCGTGCGGTGATCATGGGGGCGACCTCCGGCGATACCGGTTCTGCCGCCATCGAGGGCTGCCGTGCCTGCGATCATGTGGATATCTTCATTCTGCATCCGCACAACCGTGTCTCCGAAGTGCAGCGTCGCCAGATGACCTCCGTGCTGGCGCCCAACGTCTTCAACATCGCCATCGAAGGCAACTTCGATGATGCCCAGGCGATGGTGAAGGCCAGCTTCGCCGATCAGGACTTCCTGAACGGCACGCGTCTGGTCGCGGTCAACTCGATCAACTGGGCGCGCATCATGGCCCAGACCGTCTACTACGTGGCCGCCGGTGTGGCGCTGGGCGCTCCGGCGCGTCAGGTCAGCTTCACGGTGCCGTCGGCCAACTTCGGCAACATCTTTGCCGGCTATCTGGCCTCGCGCATGGGGCTGCCGGTGCGCCAGCTGGTGATCGCCACCAACGCCAACGACATCCTGCATCGCACCATCTCCTCCAATGACTTCTCGCGTCAGGAGCTGAAGGCGACGCTGGCACCGTCGATGGATATCGTGGTGTCCTCCAACTTCGAACGTCTGCTGTTCGAAGCCTATGGCCGCGATGGTCAGGCGATCCGTGAGCTGCTCGAGCACTTCTCGCGGGAACCGGCAGCGCTGGCGGATGCTCCGTTGGCGAAGTTGCGAGAGCTGTTCTCCAGCCACAGTGTCGATGACGAGACGATCCTCGAGGTCATCCGTGAGGCGCACCATCGCACCGGCGAGATTCTCGATCCGCATACGGCAACCGGCTATCGTGCGGCTGAGGTCTGCCGTACCGATAGCGCGACGCCGATGATCACGCTGGCGACGGCGCATCCGGCCAAGTTTGCCGAAGCCGTGGCGCGTGCCGGCTTTGCTGGCGTCGATCTGCCGCCGCATCTGCATGACCTGCTGGAGCGCGAGGAGCGTTACAGCGTACTGCCGGCGGAGTTGGCGGCAGTGCAGGACTTCGTGCGCGAGAATCGCCGCGGGTGATTGCAACAACTGCCGGTTGGCCCGTTCGGGGTGATCGGCAGTCATCTTTTCATGGCCGTCATGTCTGCAGTTCGCTGCCGAGATGACGGCCATGTCGTTTGTCAGGAGCTCTCCATGTCTGTCACTTCCCCCGTGTCGCCCCCATTCTCGCAAGATTCCATGAGCCGTCCGGACGAGCGCACGCTTGCGGCCAGCATTGCGCGGGTCATTCAGCCGCGCGTGCGTGACGAGCGTCTCTATCAACAGGGCATCGCGACCGGGCTCAGCGAATTGCAGGCACGTGTGCTGGCAGGGCGCCTGACGCTGGAGAGCTGCAAGGCTCCCCTGGAGGCGCTGGTCACGCCGGCGCTCCGGCATATCGAGCATCCCGAACGGCTGGCCGATGGCCGACGCGCGGCAGAGCGCATCGCGCGCGCCGTCGCCGAGGGGGAGCATATCGGCATCCTCACGGACTATGACGTGGACGGTATCACCTCGCATGTGGTGATGCTGCGCACGCTGACCGAGCTGTTCGATGTGCCCTACGACCGCGTGCACAGTCTGATCGGCCATCGCATCCATGATGGTTATGGCATCAGTCTGCCGCTGGTCGAGCGCATCATGACGCTGTCACCGCGCCCGTCTCTGATCGTGACCGCGGACTGCGGCTCCAGTGATGAGGCGCGTCTGGCGTTGCTCAAGGAGGCGGGGATAGAGGTGGTGGTGACGGATCACCATGCGTTGCCTCAGGAAGGGCCGCCGGCTTCCGCCTACGCGACCGTCAATCCGACACGAGATGACTGCGCCTATCCCGATGCGACCATTGCCGGCTGCATGGTCGCCTGGCTGACCATGTCATTGACCCGTAACGTCTTGATCGAACAGGGCAGGTTGCCGAGCGATGCCCCCAAGCTGTCGCCGTGGCTGTCGTATGTGGCGCTGGGGACGGTGGCGGACTGTGTGTCGCTGGGGGGCAGTGCGATCAATCGCGCGGTGGTCAATCTCGGCCTCACGTTGATCAACCGCATGCAGGAACCCTGCTGGCGCGCGATGGCAGAGCGGCTCGGGGCGGATAGCGTGCCCTTCAATGCCGAGACGCTGGCCTTCCAGATGGGGCCGCGTATCAATGCCCGCTCGCGTCTGGATGACCCGTACGCCGCGCTGCATTTCATGTTGGCGCGGGAAGATGACGCGGCGCAGCGTGCACTGGAGGTGCTCGATCAGGACAACCAGTCCCGCAAGGCGATCGAAGCCGAGATGGTCGAGTCGGCGCGTGCCCTGGCGCTCACCTCCTTGCGGGAAGGGCATCAGGTGATCGTGGTCCATCTGGAGGATGGTCATCCCGGGGTGCAGGGCATTGTCGCTTCGCGCCTGGTGCAGCAGTTCGGGCGACCGACCGTCGTGCTGACGCCAGCCGCGGTGCCCGGCATGTTGACGGGCTCCGGGCGCTCCATCGAAGGATTGCACCTGCGGGATGCGCTGCAGCGTGCTCATGATCTCGCGCCGCAGTGCCTGCCGCGCTTCGGTGGGCATCGCGGCGCCGCCGGGGTGGGCTTGCCGCTGACGGAAAAGGATACCTTCACTCGTGCCCTGCAACAGGCAGCCGCGGAGCAGTTGGGGGAGAGGGCGCTCAATCCCTTGATTCTCAGCGATGGTGAACTGGTGGAAGGGCAGTTGAGTCTGGAGACGTTGGATGAGCTCGAGCGTCTGGCGCCCTTCGGGCGTGAGTTCGAGGCGCCTCTCTTCGAGGGCAGCTTCCTGGTCGAGAGCCTCAGGCCGGTAGGCGCCGATGGCACGCACCTGTCTTTGGAACTCTCGCACGGGCGTACGCGCCTCAAGGCGATCTGGTTCCGTGCGCTGTCACCGGGGGAATCACCGGCATTCGGCGTGGGGGCCTCGCTGAAGTGTGCTTACAAGTTGTCGCGCAATCGCTGGCGGGGGAGAGAGTCACTGCAGTTGATGCTGGAGCACGCAGTGCCTGCATGAGCTTGTTTGAATTGATAGGGATATCTGGCCAAAAAGCCCTTGCCATCAAGCCGATTCCTGCGTAAAGTACGCATCCGCTGCTGGGGACGCATGGCGTTACCAGCGGTGAAAGAGGTTTGCAGGTGATTGTTTTGCTTGATATTTTTGAAGTCCGCTTCGAATTCATCGATTGACAATCCCGGGCGATTCGCTAGAATACGCCGCACTCCTTACGGAAC